>NZ_JBWKVN010000003.1:0-264331 GCF_059421725.1 Agrobacterium sp. GW821-FHT02D03 | reverse complement strand
GATTCTGCGTTGTCGTCCAGCGTTATAGCGTTAACGAAACGTTAATCCACCAGTATAGCGCGAGTGGCTTTAATCGAGTATCGTCATTCCAATTCAGCAACTTAGCACCACTTAAACCAGAATTTATAACGCAACCGCTACTAGCACATTTGCTAGTGAGTTGCGCCGCAAGACGCCATTTCACGTCAGTCGAAAGCGCCACAGTTCAGTATGAAGCGGCACACCGATTCGGGACGAATAACAAAAGCAGCAATGGGTGCTCTTCATTCAACGAAGATCATGATTGTCGGTGCCATATGCTTGCGTAACGACAGGGGATCGGCCCGGCTCAACCTCGAGCTTACGGCCGGGCCAGGGTCGATATCGTTGAATTCCCTAAGCGGCAGATACGCAGCCACCAATTCAGAAAAGCCGTATCAACGCGGGTCACTAACACTTTTGCCAGTGGATTGATCGACCCGCCATATCGCAACCTTCTCCAATCACATGAGAGGAGCTTTGCCAGACATATGACGGACAGCGAGTTGAGCAGCAGGCACGCGAAAGGCACGACTTATTCCTCAAGTGAGCCGCAGCAATGATGCGCGCTTCCTCACTGCCGCGCCTCATCCGGAAATTGGAAGACGCTCTTGGTAGCCAGGTGTGCGACGCTTTAAGCGATCCCAACGTTGTAGAGGTAATGGCAAACCCCGATGGTAGACTCTTCATCGAGCGGCTCGGATCCGGCATATTCCAAGCGGGCACAATTACCGTAGAGGCCGCGGAAACGGTCATCGGCAGCATCGCTCATCTGCTCGGATCGGAAGTCGATGACGCGCGTCCCATTGTATCGGGTGAACTGCCGATGGGTGGACACCGCTTCGAAGGCCTGCTGCCCCCCGTCGTTTCTGCGCCGACCTTCACGATCCGGCGACGCGCGTCCCAGCTCGTTAGGCTCGATGCCTATGTAGCAAGCCAAGTGATGACGTCTGCCCAGGCAAGAATTATCCGGCACGCCGTGACATCTCGACTCAACATACTTGTGTCCGGCGGGACCGGCTCCGGCAAAACGACACTTGCCAATGCGATCATCGCAGAAATCGTAGATCAGGCACCAGACGACCGCTTGGTCATCCTTGAAGATACCGCGGAGATTCAGTGCGCTGCGGATAATGCTGTCAGCCTGCACACGAGTGACGCGGTCGACATGTCGCGTCTCCTGAAAAGCACAATGCGCCTGCGACCAGATCGGATCATCGTGGGCGAGGTCCGTGATGGCGCGGCGCTTACCATGCTGAAGGCCTGGAATACAGGGCATCCGGGCGGTGTCGCAACGATCCACGCAAACAGCGCACGCTCCGCGCTTCAGCGCCTTGAGCAGCTGACTGCCGAGGCCAGCCACCAGCCGATGCAGGCGGTTATCGGAGGCGCGGTCGATCTGGTCATTTCGATTGAGCGAACCGCGAAAGGCCGGCGCATCAGCGAAATTGTTCACATAACCCGCTTTGCAGAGGGCCAGTACGAGACGGAAGCCTTCGCAGAGGAGAGCCGAGATGCCGCATAAGAGATCACTCCTGGCGCTTGCCGCCATGGCCTTGTCTATTGCTTTCGCTACTTTCCCCGCTTTTGCCAGTTCCGGAGGAAGTCTTCCATGGGAAGGGCCGCTTCAACAGATTCAGCAGTCAATCACTGGCCCCGTCGCCGGCTACATCGCATTGGCGGCCGTGGCGATCGCCGGCGGGATGCTGATCTTCGGTGGTGAGCTCAATGATTTTGCTCGCAGGCTGGTCTATGTCGTCTTGGTCGCTGGCATCTTGCTCGGCGCGACGACGATCGTCGGCCTGTTTGGGGCCACAGGTGCGTCGATCGGCATGCCTAAAGAGCGGGTCACGCAGGTCGTTTCGGACGGAGCGTGGGAGGGGGCGTTGTGAGCCTCCAACGCAATCGCATCCATCGCGCGCTGTCGCGACCGAACCTCTTGATGGGCGCCGACCGCGAATTGGTGCTGATCACCGGACTTGCAGCCGTGATCTTGATTTTCGTGGTGCTGACCGTCTACTCGGTGCTCTTTGGCGTGGCCGTATGGATCGTCATCGTCGGTTTACTCCGCTTAATGGCCAAATCCGATCCGCTGATGCGGCAAGTCTATGCCCGTCACATTTCCTACAAAGCCCACTATCGGCCAACGGCTTCCCCGTGGCGCAAATACTAGAGGTGTCCCGATGGCTGCCCTCAAACGTTTCCGCGCGACCGGCCCCTCGTTCGCTGATCTCGTTCCCTATGCCGGGCTGGTCGACGACGGCGTGCTCCTCTTGAAGGACGGAAGCCTTATGGCCGGATGGTACTTCGCGGGCCCGGACTCCGAAAGCGCAACCGACCACGAGCGCAACGAGCTATCCCGGCAGATCAATGCGATCCTCTCGCGTCTGGGAACAGGCTGGATGATCCAAGTCGAAGCGGTCCGCGTGCCGACCGTTGATTATCCGTCGCGGGCCCAGTGCCATTTTCCAGATCCCGTCACCCGCGCCATCGATGCCGAGCGCCGGACCCATTTCCAGCGCGAGCAGGGGCATTTCGAGAGCAAACATGCGATCATTCTTACGTACCGGCCGCTCGAGTCGAGGAAGACGGCGCTCAGCAAGTACATCTATTCGGACGAGGAGAGCCGGAAGAAATCCTACGCCGATACCGTCCTGTTCGTGTTCCTCAACGCGATCCGGGAACTCGAACAGTATCTGACCAACACCCTGTCTATTGCCCGCATGCAGACCCGCGAGGTCCGCGAGAGAGGTGGGACACGGATCGCACGCTACGACGACCTCCTGCAATTCGTTCGATTTTGTATCACGGGGGAGAGCCATCCGGTTCGCTTGCCCGACGTCCCGATGTATCTCGACTGGCTCGTGACGGCAGAGCTAGAGCATGGTTTGACGCCGAAGGTCGAGAACCGGTTTCTCGCGGTGGTCGCCATCGATGGCCTGCCAGCCGAGAGCTGGCCCGGCATTCTCAACAATCTCGATCTGATGCCTCTGACCTATCGATGGTCGTCACGGTTCATCTTCCTCGATGCGGAAGAGGCGCGCCAGAAGCTCGAACGCACGCGCAAGAAATGGCAGCAAAAGGTTCGCCCTTTCTTCGACCAGCTGTTCCAGACGCAGAGTAGATCGGTCGATCAGGATGCTATGACTATGGTCGCCGAGACCGAAGACGCCATCGCTCAAGCCTCGTCCCAGCTTGTAGCATACGGCTATTACACACCGGTCGTGATCCTGTTTGATGAAAACCGCGACACCTTGCAGGAAAAGGCGGAAGCCATCCGTCGACTGATCCAGGCGGAGGGGTTCGGCGCACGCATTGAAAGCCTGAACGCGACGGATGCGTTTCTCGGCAGTCTGCCGGGTAACTGGTACGCCAATGTCCGTGAGCCGCTGATCAACACAAGCAATCTGGCGGACCTCGTTCCGCTGAACTCGGTATGGTCGGGCAATCCGGTGGCGCCATGCCCGTTTTATCCGGCGAACTCACCGCCGTTGATGCAGGTGGCCTCGGGCTCAACGCCGTTTCGTCTCAACCTCCATGTCGACGACGTCGGCCACACCCTGATCTTCGGACCAACGGGCTCGGGTAAATCGACGCTCCTGGCACTGATCGCCGCGCAATTTCGCCGATACGAGTTTGCGCAAATCTTCGCGTTCGACAAGGGCAACTCGCTCCTTCCCCTGACGCTTGCCGCCGGCGGCGACCACTATGAGATGGGCAATGACCAGATCGGAGAGGGGGGAGCGCTTGCTTTCTGCCCTCTGTTCGATCTTTCCACCGATAGCGATCGTGCCTGGGCAACTCAGTGGATCGAAATGCTTATCGCCCTCCAGGGCGTCACCATCACGCCCAACCATCGCAATGCAATCTCACGCCAGATCAGCCTGATGGCGACAGCACCTGGAAAATCGCTGTCGGACTTTGTCAGCGGCGTGCAGATGCGAGAGATCAAGGATGCCCTTCATCATTATACCGTCGACGGGCCGATGGGTCAGCTTCTCGACGCGGAAGAAGACGGCCTCACGCTTGGCGCGTTCCAATGCTTCGAGATTGAAGAGCTCATGAACATGGGCGAGCGTAATCTCGTACCTGTCCTTACCTATCTCTTCCAACGGATCGAGAAGCGGCTCGATGGCTCTCCGAGCCTAATACTTCTGGATGAGGCTTGGCTGATGCTCGGTCATCCCGTTTTCCGCGACAAGATCCGGGAGTGGCTGAAGGTTCTCCGCAAGGCCAATTGCGCTGTCGTTCTGGCGACGCAATCGGTCTCAGACGCGGAACGGTCCGGCATCATCGACGTGCTGAAAGAATCCTGCCCGACCAAGATCTGCTTGCCGAATGGTGCCGCGCGAGAGCCGGGCACCCGCGAGTTCTATGAGCGGATCGGTTTCAATGAACGCCAGATCGAGATCGTCTCTAGTGCCATCCCGAAGCGCGAATACTACGTCGCCACGCCCGACGGACGGCGGCTTTTCGATATGTCGCTGGGGCCGGTGGCTTTGAGCTTTGTCGGTGCGTCCGGAAAGGAAGACCTGAAGCGGATACGCGCGCTGAAGGCGGAACATGGCCAGAATTGGCCTGCCCATTGGCTTCAATCGAGAGGAGTTCACGATGCCACGTCGCACCTCAACGTCCAGTAGCTGGATCATCATAACGATGACCGCGACAATCGTGCTTTCACCGGTTGCTCCCGCGCACGCAGGATCTGCGACAGGCGCTGCCACCGAATGGACGCAGCTTGCCAACAATGCTCAGCTCATTGACCTTCTGAAAAGCTCCGGCATTCAGGTCGACAATCAGTTGACCCAAATCGCCCAACTGGCGGAGCAGATCCAGAACCAGCTGAAGATCTACGAGAACATGCTGCAGAACACCGCACGGCTACCCGACAACATCTGGGGCCAGGTCGAACGCGATCTCAACCGTCTGCGCAGCATTGTCGATCAGGGGCAAAGCATTTCATTCTCAATGGGCAATGCCGACGATGTCCTTCAACAGCGGTTCAAGAGCTATTCGGACCTGAAGACCGATCTGCCGAACGCCGAGACATTCTCGAACACCTATCAATCGTGGTCGGACACGAACCGGGACACGATCGGCAGCACACTGAAGGCTGCGAGCCTCACAGCGGATCAGTTCGACACGGAGGAGGGCACGATGAGTTCGCTGCGATCCATGTCGGAGTCTGCCGACGGCCAGATGAAGGCGCTCCAGGTCGGACACCAGATCGCCGCCCAGCAGGTTTCCCAGATGCAGAAGCTGCGTGGCCTGGTTTCCCAGCAGATGACGATGATGGGCACGTGGCTTCAAAGCGAGCAGTCGGACAAGGATCTTGCCCAGGCGCGCCGGGAGGAATTTTTCAAGTCGACCGCGCCCTCAACATCCGGCGGCGAGAAAATGAAGGTGGAATGGTGAGAACGAAACTGATCATGGCCATGGTTGTCATAATCATCTCTTTCGGAGCAACAGGGCTCTGGTTCATGCTCTCGGAGAAGCAGGAAGCGCAGGAGCGGCGTGAAAAATTCTTCGGTTCAACGAAGGAATACCCGACGTCGGGCGGCGAGAAGATGAGGATCGAGTGGTGATCGTATGATCTCTGAGCTCAACAAGATCAGGGGCATTGCGGTGCTCGTCGCATTCGTCGTCGTGTCGTTCCAGCCCGCGATGGCGCAGGAGGGGTCGGTCCTGACAGCGCTGCAGAACGAGATCACCACTGCCGCTAAGGGTTGGGAAACCACCGTGATGGATGCGGCGAGATCCCTGTTTTGGGTCCTCGCCGGAATCGAAATCGGCATATCCGCCGTTTGGCTGGCGCTTCAAGCCGCATCGCTCGACAGCTGGTTTGCTGAGCTGGTCCGACGCATCATGTTCGTGGGCTTCTTCGCCTTCGTTCTCGCGCAGGGGCCGGCCTTCGCGAAGGCGGTCGTCGATAGCCTGTTTCAGATCGGCGCTGGTGGAGGTACGGCTTCGCCGGCGGATGTGTTCAATGCTGGACTGGCCGTTGCGACCAAGATGTCCGAGAAGGTGCAGTTCGGACTGTTCGAGGACAATGCGCTTGCCATCTCGGCCGCTTTTTCGATGGTCGTAACGGTGATCGCATTCTCGCTCGTTGCCGCGATCTTCGTGTCAGTGATGGTCGAGATGTATCTTGGCCTGCTTGCCGGCATGATCATGCTGGGACTTGGCGGTTCATCGTTCACCAAGGACTTTGCCGTCCGCTACCTGATCTATGCTTTCTCGGTCGGCATGAAGCTCATGGCTCTGGTCATGATTTCGCGGATCGGATCCGAGGTCTTGATTGGTCTCGCAAACCGGCCCGACGTCGGAGACCAGTTTCAGACAGCGTTGGCGATCGCCGGGATCGCGGTCGTAGTCTTCATCATCGCCGTATATGTCCCGAACATCATTCAGGGCGTCGTTCAAGGGGCATCGGTCACAGGTGGAATGGAAACTATCCGCCATGGGGGACAGGCTTCATCATTCGCACTTGGCGCGGCGTCGCTCGCGGTTGCTGCTCTTCGCGCTGAAGCCACTGCAACTCAGTCAGCACGCGCATCAGGATCCTCTGTGATCGGTGCAGAATTTCGCGGCGCGGCAGCCGGGGTCACGTCTGCTGGTAAAGCAGCCGGCTTGGCCGCAAAGGAAAAGGCGATCGGTTCGCCCGGAGCCTATGCCGGTTCGATCATGGGGCTGGCCAACGCCAAGCTCAATCAGAGCCGAACCGGACAAAGCGGTCCCAAAATGCCGCCAGAACGAAACGACAAGTAATCATCAGAAAGGCGACACGCGATGGCAGCAAACCGGCCGCCCGATAGTCCCTACCTTGCCGCGCGGCAGGAATGGACGGAGCGATATGGATCCTACGTCCAGTCCGCGCGGGCATGGCGAATAGTGGGGATACTTGGACTATCCATGGCCGTGATAGGCTTCACCTATGCCATGTATCTCAGCACGCAGGTCAAGCTGGTGCCCTACATCGTTGAAGTCGATAAGCTCGGCACGTCGGTTACAGCCGGCTTCCCCCAGCAGATCGAGTATGCCGATGCCCGCGTCGTGCGCGCGACACTGGGCAACTTCATCACCAGCTTGAAGTCGATCACCCCCGACGCAGTGGTTCAGAAGCAATATATCGACCGGACCTATGCGCTTCTCAGGACGTCCGATCCCTCGACCCAGAAGATCAATGCCTGGTTTCGCGCCAATTCGCCGTTCGAAAAGGCCAAGACATCGACTGTCGCCGTTGAGGTCAACAACATCGTGGCACTGTCCAACCAGACCTACCAGATCGACTGGACCGAATACGAGCGCGATCGCAAGGGCAAGCAGACCGGAACGCGCCGCTTTCGCGGCATCGCGACGGTCGCGCTCACCGCGCCACAGGACGAGGCGATCATCCGCCTCAACCCGATCGGTCTTTATGTCCAGGACTTCGAGTGGACCGCACAGCTTTAAGGGCAGGGAAATTCACATGCACAGAACAGGATTGATCGCGGCCGCCGGCTGCATGGCCGGACTCGTCCTTGCGGACTGCGCGATGGCGCAGAGCATGACGTCGAACGAGGTGAAGGGGACCAACATCTCGCGCAAATGGCGGGGGACGCCCGGTCTCGTGACGACCGGGCCTGATGGTAAGGTCATCTTTCTGTTTGGCGAAACCCAGCCCTCGGTTGTGTGCTCACCGCTTCAGGTTTGCGACATCGAGCTGCAAGGGGGCGAGATCGTCCGAGACGTGCTTGTCGGTGACACTGTCCGTTGGAAGGTCGAGCCGGCGACGTCTGGAGCAACCGGCGGACAGGCGATCCACCTGATCGTGAAGCCGTCGGAGGCCGGCCTCGTCACATCGATGGTCGTCACGACCTCTCGGCGGACCTACCATATCCAGCTCAAATCCCATCCAAGTCAGTACATGGCCCGGATCGGCTTCGAATACCCGGAGGACGTCTCGACCAAACTGGCCGACATCAACGCGCGGCTTGAGACCGGCGGCATTCCGGGAACCGCTCCGGACAAGCTGAACTTCTCCTATTCGGTCAGTGGCGGAGCATCTTGGCGGCCGAAGCGCGTCTATTCCGACGGCGCCAAGACCTATATCCAGTTTCCCCGGTCGATCTCCGGGCAGGATGCACCGGTGCTGTTCGTGGTCAGCGGGGGGCAAAACCGCATCGTCAACTATCGCATGAAGAACGACATGATGATCGTCGACTACGCCGTCGACAAAGCCGTGCTCGTCTCCGGGGTTGGCTGGCGCCAGCAGAAGATCACGATCCGGCGGGGAGGTTGACCGATGAACAAGACCATTGCCGCGATCATTATAACCGCCATCCTCTCCGGTTGCCAGACTGCGGATGAGACGCTGACTACGAGTTCCACACCGATTACCGTCACTGGCGCCACCGCCAGCGCTATCGCCGGCGATATGGCAAGCCGCCTTGCCGAACAGGTCGGGCCGGCCGGCACTACGATCCTCAAGATGGACAAGGACACCTCGGAATACGCCGCTGCTCTCGAGGCCGCGCTGAAGGGATGGGGATATACGGTCATCGCCGACGGGAAAGTAGGCAAGGATCAAAAGCCCGTCGAGGTTGCGTGGTCGATCGACAGTTTCGACGGACAGGTCCTTGCCCGGGTCAGCACACCGGCCATCTCGCTCGGCAGGGCCTACACAGCAACGTCAGCGGGCGCGACGCCCGCCAGTCCGTTTTCCATCATGCAGCGTAACTGAGGGGAGGGCAACCATGGCGCAATCGCTTCAGCTCGGCACGGCGGGCAATACCGACGAGCAACAAACCATGCGGCGGCTCAATCGCCTGCCGATCATCGTTGCGATCGTCATCATCGTTCTTTTCTTCGGCGTTGTGATCGTCGGCCTGTCTTGGCGCGGTCTCTCCTTCAACAGTGGAAACGAACTCGACACTACCTCCAAGACACCAGCGACCACATTTGGCGATCAACTGAAACGAGGCGTGACGGACGGGATCATAGGCGAACCGGAGCAACGAGAAGTATTTCAGCCGACGCCCGTAATCGTCGACCGCGAGCCGGTGAGAGATCCTGTGGTGGAGCGGCGAAACGAGATTCGGACGGAACGGCGATCGCAGCTTGAGCCGGAAGCCGAGTGGAAGGCCCGGCTTAAGCGCGAACAGGACGAGCAAGTCATTCGCGAAACCCAGCGTCAGAGGATGGCAAGCCTCCAGGCACGCGCGACTGCACTCGATTCCCCGCTTAAGGTTGACGTTTCCGAGATCCAGAAGAACGCTTCCGAAAGCAGGACGGACACCCGTCAACCTCTCAATGCCACGACGAACAGTGCATCCGATCTCTATGCCCCGCGATGAAGTCCGGTCTGCTCGGACAGAATGTCGATCAAAACGGTCAGACTTCGAAGGAGGACTTTTTCAATCAGGACATCAAGGATCTTGGCTACCTACCGAACCAAGTGGTGCCGCAGCTCTCGCCCTACGAGTTGAAGCGTGGATCGGTGATCCCGGCCACGATGATTACCGGCTTGAATTCAGATCTTCCGGGCAGGATTTCGGCGCAGGTCAGCCAGAATGTTTACGACAGTGCCACCGGCTACAGGCTGCTGATCCCGCAGGGTGCGAAGCTATTTGGTCGCTACGACTCCAAGGTATCATTCGGCCAGGAGCGGGTACTCGTCGTTTGGACCGACCTGATTTTCCCTAACGGGTCGACACTTCAGATTGGCAGCATGTCCGGAACGGATGCCGAGGGGTATGGAGGTTTTAAAGACAAGGTTGATCGTCACCTCTGGCGCACCTTTGGCTCTGCCGCGCTTGTTGCCATCATCGGCACGGGGATCGATATGTCGATGCCGGAAAGCTCGACACTGGCAACACAGGATACGGCCTCTGATGCGGCACGCCGGAATTTCGCCGAGAGTTTCGGGAGAGTGGCCGAGCAGACAATTTCAAAGACCCTTAATGTACAGCCTACCATCAGGATCCGGCCAGGCTACAAATTCAATATTTTAGTAGATCAAGATATTGTCTTCCCGCAGCCTTACAGAAACTAGAGTTAACCTGACTTAGGGAACCGGCCTTAGCTGCCGAGCCCTGCAACACATGAGCGTCTGTTTTAAAGTCGAGTTCCGTCCAATCTTAATTATGGTCACATCCGATCCTCTATCCTCTTCAAATCAATCCGGATATTAGCGTCCTCCGGCTTCTGAGCCAGTGCATCTTCGCCATTGCCAGTATTATCGGTCGTCACCTCCGAACGCTGCACAACCTCGCCACCCGGATCCTCAGCTTGAAACACGCTCTCACCCTCGAACTTACCGGTTCGCCAGGCGTTGATCGCGTCATCGAACAGCTGCGGGAAAACCTCTTCGCTTGTCGGATCTCCATACCACTTCGCAACGATGCGGAGGATCTTGGCGAACATCCCTGTGCCCATCCGCAGATTGGCGCAGGGCTCGACCAAATCGACCTTCAATTCAGAAGCATGCTTCAGACCAATGCCCGCCGGGATCTGGGTGAGACCAACCCGCACGATAGAGCCAGCAATGTTCTCACGGACGATCTTGATCGCTTCCTCGGGTGTTTTCGGTTTGGGAATGAGGATCAGACGGCCACCGGACTTCACCGTTATGGCAAGCGGATCGTCCGAACCGACCGCCTGGACAAACTGCTCGACGATTACAGGCTTCAACGAAGGATCGGCACATTCCTTGATCAACGCAGCATCAAGCATGCAAACTCCATGTTTCAGACGTTGAATGAGATGACGAGAGGAAGATCAAACAGGCGGGCCCAGGCCTCGCTGCTCGCCCGTTGAATGTCGATGATCGACGTCCCCGCGGTCCACCAACCGTTTCCGACTGCAATGATAAGGTCGGGGCGGTGGAATGCCGATTGCAAAACTGGCCAGACGAGGAGTTGTTCGTAGCAGATCAGCGGCGCGACTTTTGAAGTGCCGACCTCTACGACGGGATTCGCGAAGAAATGTGCCCGCGCGCCAGATTCATCATCACCACCAATCCAGGCTCTCCACGGCTGCCACATCGATCCGGGCACCGGCATTCGCTCCCGGTAGAGAATCTCTGTCTGCTCAGCGGATATCATCACGAGCACGTTGTCGTAGCCGCGACCATCAATGAGTGCCGCTCCAGCGACGACGGTGATACCGGTCCCGGCGAGCCCTTCGTGCCAGACGCGAGCAGCCGTCGGCGTCCAGAAACCGAGAGCACTTTCCGGCAGTACAACGGTTGTGCCAGGCGGCTGGGCAAGAGCAACGTCGATCAGCTCTTTTTGCCGGTTGATACCAGCTTCGCGTCCTAAAGACGCGCCCATTTTGAGGCCGACACCCATCCACGACGCAGGTAGGTTTAGCGGCGTCCACTGAGCGGCGGACCAGAGCCAGAAGCCTATCATGGCCATGGCTGCAGCCGGCCTGTATCGGGTTGTCATGACGGCGAGGCCGGCTGCCATCACTATCAGACCACACCATCCCCACCTTGGGAACAGAACGCCTGCGGCGGTGATCGGATGCGCCCATCCCAGAATGCCAAATGGTGGAACCGCCATCACCAGACACGCGGCGACGTATCGCGAAGATTTTTGCCAGCCCTCGCGATTGGTCCAGAGCACCAAATGGACTGTCACATAGACGGAAGAGGCGGCAAACCAGAGCAGGAGTCCGGGCCAGATATCCTGACCATAGAAGTTCGCCACGCCCCCCGGTAGTCCACGCGATGCAGCGAGGAAATACGCTGCGGAGATCCCGGCCGCCTGAAGTCGCGTCCGTGCGAGGGACCAAAGCACGGGGAAGGCACATGCAACGGGGAGAAGGAGCGCGTGACCACTCCAACCGATCCATCCGGCGCCAGCCGATAATGTGAAGAGGAGACCCGTTCGGAAGAAATCACGGTGCATAGGTCCAGACCTCCTGTGCCAATCCGAGGATGCCATCCATCGATAAAGGACCGAAGTACCGGCTGTCGAACGAACCCGGGAACTCGGAATGGAGAAAGACTGTGCCTGGCGGAACGACACCACCGTCATAAGGCGTCATCTCGCGCCCTTGGCCATCCCTGCGGGAAACCCTCGAATGAGGGAGCGGGCGGCCATCGACGCGCGCAACGTCACTGATTTGGATCGCCTGTCCCGCTGTCGCAACAACCGTTTTGATTAATGGTGCGACGAGGCCTTCGCAGAGCCCGAAGCGGAGATATCCCCGCGCCCGCGCCTTGCGCATCGCGTCGGTGTCCGGTGGGCAAATGAAGACTAGATCTCCGACCAAGATCGGACGATTGGGCTTGACAATCCGCCACAAACCCAGGGGCTCGCTCGGTGTAAGATTAACCCGAAAACCTGCCTCTCCGAGCAGTACAATGAGGCCAAGCGTTAACAGGCTGACGCTGCTGATCCGATAGAACCAGACCAGCTGTTTCATGCGCCCTAGCGCTCTGTGTCGATGACGCATCTTCATTTGAGAGTGAGCCCCTGAGACCTTGTCTGCCGAAGTGCTTCTGTCTGTTTGAGTGCTGTCACGCTGCGCTCGTAGGCAGACAGTTGCTGCACCGTCCTCATCGTGGTCCAGGCCAGCTGCACCTCACTCTTCTGGGCGGCGTTCATGCCGGACGTCACGCGCTGGAAAGTCTCACCGGCTGTGTCCTTCGCTGCGAGGGGCAGGAAGGTTCTTTCTCCGAAGCGTTCGGTGACTGCCTTGGCGAAACCTTCGAGTTCGGCCTTCACCATTTTGTCGGCAAGCGCATATTCGAGCCCCAAGGGCAGGTCGTTGCGGTCTATGGCGTCACGGACGCGCTCCAGCACGCTTTTCGCATTGGACGAGAGGGCCGGGATCTCCAGCGCGACCTGCCTGCGGACCGCAAGCTCCTCTGCGTGATTTCGCCGTTCGGCATCGCCACGCTGGCGGAGATAATCACTGATGCTGTCGGCGAGCGGCGTGATATTCTTCAGCGCCCGGTCCCGGTCGATCTTGTCGCCACGGCTGGCGAGTAGACCCGTCTTGCCCTTGAGGGCACCGAAGGTTTCAGGCTCACTGGCAATCCTAGCGATGGTCCTTTCGGCAACTGCTTGTTCGCGCAACATCGCGTCGACGTTGACGGCTTTGAACGCGCTTTCCGGCTGCGCATAGACGTGATGGAAGCGCATCGAGACTTCTTCCCATTGCTCCTTCAACGCCGGATCGGATGCAAGCTTGTCCTCAACTGCCTGATCGATCGATTTCGGAAAGGTGATGATACCGGCCACCATTGGTTTGTTCTCCTTTGCTAACGTTAGAATTGTGCTGGCCGTCGAGGAGGCAAAGCCGAGCTTGGTGCCGATGGAGGTGAGCCGGCCGGCGAGATCGAATAGCTTTTGCTTCTGCCGGATCGTCCATTCGAGACGGTCACGCGCGACGGTTCTGGCAACGTTGACGATGTGAAGGCCGCGCGCCTCGGCAAAGCGCAATGCCTGCCGGTAGATGCTGCCGCCAGCGTAATCGAGGGTCGTTTCTTTGGAATTCTGGCGCGACAGGATCTCGATCAGGCCGCCAGCCTTGGCGAAAGATCGGCGACCAAAATAAACACCGAGATCTTCACGGTGACGGGTCATTGCCACATAGGTGAGGTGACGATCCAGCGAGAGGGACGCCAGCACCTTAACCCGGTCTACCGTCGCGCCCTGGCTTTTGTGCACTGTGGTGGCGTAGCCGTGATCGACATTGTTATAGAAGTGTTGCTCGACCGAAACCTGGCGCAGATGTTCGCCCTCGCCGATCACTGCCACGATGCGCCCGGACGCTGCTTCCACCACCTTGCCCAGCATGCCGTTCTTGACGCCGATCGAGCCTTCGTTCTTCAGGAAGACGATCTGGTCGCCAGCAGCAAAACTTCTGACACCGTCGGCGGTCTTGAACGGCCAACCGTCTTCGATGATGCCGCGCTCGATGAGCTTCGTGCGCGCCAGTTGATTCAGCATGCGGACGTCGCGGCGCAGGTGCGCGAGAATCAATGTGGATTTGGCAGGATCGTAATCCCGGTTCCAGTCGGCAATGAGGTTGGTGATAGCATCGGCCTTCAGCTCAAAGCCGATTATCTTGCCATTCGACTGATAGGCTGAGACGGCTTCGCCAACATTGCCACGCGCCAGATCGAGCGACGCGTCGCGCATCCATTGCTCACGCTGGCGATAGATCGTTTCGAGTTCCGCATAGCCGATGCGATCGGCAATGGCGCGGAAGGCAGCACCCGCTTCGATCGGCTGAAGCTGTTCTGGATCGCCGACAAGCACGAGCTTGGCGCCGGCTTTTGTGACGGCTTCGACAAATGTCGCCATCTGCCGCGACGAAACCATACCGGCCTCGTCCAGCACGAAGACCGTTCTATCGTCGAGCTGCCCGCGACCTTGGCTCCAGCGGAGCTCCCAGGACGAAAGCGTGCGTGAAACGATACCCGCTTCCTTCTCCAAACCTTCCGCCGCCTTGCCGGCGAGGGCACCACCAACGACACGATAACCGGCTGCTTCCCATGCCTCGCGCGCCGCCTTCATCATCGTTGTCTTACCGGCGCCAGCGCGGCCAATCACGGCTGCGATCCGCTCACCACCGGCAACGTGTTCGATTGCGGTCTTCTGCCCTTCGGACAGCCGTTCGTGACGTCCAAACGTCGCTTCGAGCACGGTCGGCCGGACGCCATGCGACGACTGCTGCGAGAGCCAGATCGCCCGGTTAGCCATCTCGGCTTCGAGACGGAGTAGTTCGCGTGTCGTATATTTTGCCGGCGCACGGACCCCAGTCGCGAAGCCAATGCGTTCGCGATCAAGCCGGATGGTTTCGGGGTTCTGCAGGATGCGCGTCATCAGGCTTTGGAAGAGACCTGCATCATCGATATAGCGATGAAGGATCTTCGCGACGTCGCGTTCGTCGAAGACACTCTTCTCCCGGGTGATAAGATCAAGCACGATCTCCGGACGACGCTGGATCCGACGCGCGTTCTCTGCTCGTCGCTCTTCCTGCAACTCCAGTCGTTCGAGCGCAGCTTTTTCCCTCGCAGGTCCATCCCCACTGGCTGCTTTCCTCTCGATCGCCTTCGTGCCGACGCCAAGATGGATAGTCGGCGTCAGCTCAATGCCCTGCTTCTCAAAGGACCGGCCATCGATCCTGATATCGAGTCCGGCAAGCGCGAGATGTCGGCTCTGGCAGGCGAACCAGCCGTCGCGAAACGCATTGAAATCCCCGAGCCCGCCAGCCCAAAGCTCGTAGACGATCTTGCCGCTATCGTTGCGCAGCGCTTTGCCATCCGGTCCCCTAACCGCCACCTTCTTCGAACCGAAACCGTCTTCGGTCAGCGGCCGCAAAGTGGTCATCAGATGAATGTGCGGATTGCCCGGTGCGTCGTGGAAAACCCAATCCGCCACCATGCCCTGGGCGGTGAGGTGCCGTGCCACGAAATCCCTGACGAGCTCGATGTTCTGCTCGGCTGAAAGCTCGATTGGCAGGGCGATGGTGACATCCTTGGCGAGTTGCGCATCGGAGCGTTTCTCGAACGCCTCGACTTTATTCCAGAAGGCTTCGGAGGCGCCAGATACGGATCGATCGGAAATCAAGGATTGCAGCCAATCAGGTGCGTCGGCCGGAATCACAAACTCCTCGTGCAGCAGCCCTTGCTTGCGAGTGTAGTCGATAGTCCGGGCTTCTCGTTCATACTCCATCTTGGCGCAGTGCCGATACGCCGCCGACAGCACGGCACTGCGGCCGGAACCGCGTGCAACGATGCTGACGGAGAAATGCGGAACGGCCATTACCGGACGAGCTCCTTCAACCCGACGAAATCAACTTGTTCAAGAGGAGCGGAAGGCCCCGCCAGGGCCTAGAAGCATGGCGTCGCATCAGCGACGTATAATTGCGCCCTTCGGATCCGTCCTTCGAACGGTCGGGATGATGCTCAAAAGCGTAGGCTCCGCCTACTCGCATTTCTGCTAGTAGATCGGCATGCCGATCTGAAGGACTCTGGATGCGTGAACCACGTAATGCAGCAACAGAGGACAATCCAGAGATGAAAAAGCCATCATCCAAGATCCGCGAAGAAATCGCCAAGCTTCAGGAACAGCTCAAGCACGCGGAAACGAGAGAGGCCGAGCGTATTGGTCGCATCGCACTTCGGGCAGGCCTCGGCGAGTTAGAAATCGAGGAGAGCGAGCTTCAGGTAGTGTTCGATGAACTGGCCAAACGCTTTCGCGGAGGCGAGCCGGGCACGAGCGGACGGAACGGGGCAGGGGACAGGGCCACGGGCAGCGGGCGTTCACAAGCGCTCTCGTTTGGCGCGACTTCGGGCAGCGATCGTGAGGCTTGAAAGGATGAGCAGGAACGCAACGTCCGATGCCCGGAAGAAAGATACGCGTGACAAGATTGAGCTCGGCGGCCTGATCGTCAAAGCCGGCCTTCGTTTTGAGAAACGGGCGCTTTTGCTCGGCGCATTGATCGACCTGCAGAAGCGGCTGAAGTCCGACGAAAAGGAGCGAACACGATTGACGGCGATAGGAGCGGAGGCGTTCGGCAATGAAGGCGAATAGGATCGTTTTCATCGTTCTGCCTGTCGCCATGATGAGCGCCGCCATGCTCGCGATGACCGGCATTGAGACGCGGCTTGCCGGGTTAGGAAACTCCGAAGCGGCAAGGCTCAGTCTTGGACGGGTAGGGATCGCCGCACCCTATATGTTGGCGGCTGCGCTCGGCCTGATTTTCCTGTTCGGAACGGCTGGGTCGGCGAGCATTCGCGCTGCAGGCCTTGGAGCCGCTATCGGCAATTCGGTGGTCATCCTGGTGGCGTGCTTGCGGGAAGGAATACGCTTGGCAGTGCTCTCACCCCAGGTCCCAGCCGGAAGGTCCGCGCTATCCTACCTCGATCCCTCGACCATGATTGGCACGGCCGCTGCACTGATGTCAGGCTGCTTTGCAGTGCGGGTGGCGATGGTGGGCAACGCCGCATTTGCGCGGGCTACACCAAAGCGCATCGTTGGCAAACGCGCTTTGCACGGCGAGGCCGACTGGATGACACTTGCCAGAGCCGAAAAGCTGTTCCCGGCGACCGGCGGCATCGTCGTCGGTGAGCGGTATCGCGTCGACCGTGACGGTGCCAGTGGTGTTTCCTTCCGTGCAGATAACAGTGAGACGTGGGGTGCTGGAGGCCAGTCGCCCCTGCTTTGTTTCGACGGATCGTTCGGCTCCTCGCATGGTATCGTCTTCGCAGGATCGGGCGGTTTCAAAACGACTGCGGTCACAATCCCGACTGCTCTGAAATGGGGCGGCTCGCTCGTCGTGCTCGATCCGTCGAATGAGGTCGCGCCCATGGTCTCGAAACATCGTGAAGACGGCGGCCGGCGCGTCAGAATCCTCGATCCGCGCACGCCCGCGAACGGCTTTAACGCCCTCGACTGGATTGGTCAGTATGGCGGCACCAAAGAGGAGGATATCGCCTCGGTCGCATCATGGATCATGAGCGATAGCGGTCGCGCGTACGGAGTGCGCGACGACTTCTTCCGTGCTTCAGGCTTGCAACTCCTGACCGCAATCATCGCTGACGTCTGCCTGTCCGGTCATACGCCGAAGGACCAACAGACGCTGCGCCAGGTACGCAGAAATCTATCAGAGCCCGAAACGGAGCTTCGCCAGCGACTGCAGGATATCTTCAACAATTCGGACTCGGACTTCGTGAAAGAGAACGTCGCCGGTTTCGTCAACATGACGCCGGAAACATTCTCAGGCGTCTACGCCAACGCCATCAAGGAAACACACTGGCTTTCCTACCAGAACTATGCATCGCTGGTCTCGGGTTCGACATTTCGAACCGAGGACATCGCATCCGGCACGACGGATGTGTTCATCAACATTGACTTGAAGACACTGGAGACCCATAGCGGATTGGCGCGTGTCGTGATCGGCTCATTCCTGAACGCGATCTATAATCGCGATGGCGCGATGGACGGGCGCACGCTCTTCCTGCTGGATGAGGTCGCCCGCCTCGGTTATATGCGCATTCTGGAGACCGCGCGGGATGCTGGCCGCAAGTATGGCATCACGCTGACAATGATCTACCAGTCGATCGGCCAGTTGCGCGAAACCTACGGCGGCCGCGACGCCTCTAGCAAGTGGTTCGAGAGCGCGAGCTGGATCAGCTTTTCCGCCATCAACGATCCGGAAACGGCAGACTACATTTCTCGCCGCTGCGGCATGACGACGGTCGAGATCGATCAGGTTAGCCGCAGCTTCCAGTCGCGCGGGTCGTCACGGACCCGGTCAAAGCAGCTTGCCGCTCGGCCGCTCATCCAGCCGTATGAAGTGCTGCGGATGAGAGCTGACGAGCAGATCGTTTTTACGGCAGGAAACCCGCCGCTCAGGTGCGGTCGCGCCATCTGGTTCCGGCGAAACGATATGAAAGCTTGCGTGGCGCAGAGCAGATTCTCGCCGCGCGCAGCGCCCCTCCATTCAAAATGAAGAGCATCGGAGAAATCAGCATAGCGACGACCGCCAGGGCGTGATTTCGGGAATTCTCGTCATGCTTCGGTCGGTTATCGGGCAGCCGCAGGAGGCTTAGCATAGCGCCGCATTAGCGGAAGCCGGGACCGACTGCCCCCGACCGAGGCGTTCTGCTTGAGAAAGCCGTCTACTGGTCGGGTACCCCCTTCGGTCAGTCCGCCGAAGACCTCCGTCACCGCGTTGCTGATGGCTTGGCCAATAGCGAAGATCGAACGGGGACTTCGTTCGCGACAGCGCATAGACACGTACGCCGGAGGCGGACCGGCCAAGCACGACTGCATCGCCAGATCACGAAAATGAATCAATCACCCTCGAGCGATTCAAAACTGTCGTTGGACGAAGATTCCGAGAAACACGATCATGCCGACATGATCATCCAGCCCTATAACCTCTATATTGAGCGCACAGACGCCACGAGAAACATGGCTCGCTTCTATGCGATGTCGATCGAGCCAAACCTGTTTGGGGAAGCTTGTCTGATGCGACGTTGGGGTCGAATCGGAACGCGTGGCCAGACGATGAGTCACCATTTCCAGACTGAGCAGGAGGCCGTCGATCTGTTTTTCGAGCTTCTCCGTCAGAAGAAGCGTCGCGGTTACTCATCAGTGGCCCATCAGGCGCCCGCGGGCAGATGACAGGGCTCGTGACTTTGAAGGGCAAGGATGAAGACAAGATCAGGAGTGGGTGTTGATAGGAGAACGTCGAGATCAATCCGAGCGACGTTGTTGACGTTGGTCGTGGCGTTTTCAGCTTCCAACACGTCAATCAACATCCAGCTTACTTGAGCGACAAAAGCCCCGGTAAGCCTCCATTTCCAATAATGCGTTGCGGTCTCGCGTACGGCCTGCGTCGTCGATAGAAATACTAATTGGCAATCCCGCCAGAAGATTTGATCGCCAAAATCGGCACGCCGGATGTGGGCGAGCCAAGGTGCTCGTGGAGCCGGCGCTTGGCAACAGCGCCACGGACAGGATGCTCAAGCTGATCAACGAAGGTACCTAAGAGATTTAAGCGGGGCCTGGCTGTGATGTCGACCGATATGGCCGCAAGCGTCGCGTCCTGGTCAGAAAGGACCGTAGTCTTGGATCTGGATTTCGAGTTTGTAGGTCATGTTCGTCTCCTCGACCTTTGTGAACTATGACAGACCAATCCGGGAGGGATGGCAAGCCACGGATCGCGCCATCGACCGGCAAATCTGTGGAGTGAGGGAGCCGATTTGCGGCAGCTGCCCTCAAAAACGGGTAAAGCAAATTGGGGGCACTGCCCATCCTAGAGGCTGGCGCTCTCACTTGACACAATCATGCATTCTGACCAGCTTCCTGCTCACCGTGTGCCACACCAAAAACCGGACTCGGCTCAATGCCTGATCAGGCTCTGATCCCTCGGTAGGAAAGAAGGCCCCGCCAGTGGCGGAGCCTCGTGATTCTGATTAGTCGTGGTTGGGGCGGGACCAGATGAGCTGGAGGCCTTCCTCGCCTTCGACCTCGGCGAGCGTCGCGTAGATCGGAGCCGGGAAACTTGGATCGTCGAGTTTAACCGAGAGGTAGTCGCGGCCCTGCTCGGAGGTCCTCTGCCAAGCGGCACCCAGCTCGACGCTGCCGGCGTAGACACGGAACTGTGGGCCCTTATCGGATGGGTTCTCAACCCGAGCGATTCGGGCCTTGACGTTCAGGGCGAGAGTTCGGATGGAGCCGGTGAAGCCGTTTTCGGTGGAGGTGAAGTTGCCGATGGTAGCCATTGTCGTATTCCTTTTCGCGTGTTCGGGCCGCGCCCATCGCGGCCTCGATGGCAGTCGACAAGACCGGAGACGATCGGACCGCACCTGATAAGGCCGCAACGCAATGGAGGGCGGCAAGTCGCATATTTGTTAGTGGGCGAGGAGGAGCCCGTGAGGGATCCGGGGTAAGAAATCTGAGCCTTGTCGTTGCGGGAAGGCGATCGAGGCGCAGCCGGTCTCCGGTCAGACATGCCTCATCGAGCCGCAGATGGGTTGCCGGGGAACCCTGTCGTAAAGGGATATTGCAATAGCGTGCCTCGGCATTCTCCCCAAGCACACTGGCATCCGTTCCATTACCTCGCTCGCACCGCCGTCACCGCTTGCTTCAGTTGGGGAAACGAGACCGCCCTCGAACATTGGCCGGCTTGCCCGCTATGCCTCGTGCGATTACCTGCATCCGCGAATCGCGGCCTGGAGGATCAATTTTTCGATCCTCACTTTCGATTCGAACCGACGCTCGAAGACGAGTCTGCTAGCATCAGCCATAACCCGAGGATGGGACTAGGTTCGGCGCCCGAGAAGGGCAAGACCATCTGCAAGCATTCGCTTCAAGATCAGCCTCCTGCTTTCCGCTGAAGCAGGACCAGCTTCTGCGATAGCAACAGCAGCAGGCGGTGGGTCGGCGGGCCCGGAATTTGAGAGCTTGAAAGGCTCTTCGGCCACTGAGGAGACAACGACATGCGTGATTGTCGTCTCATCCGACTTGACCGCGACGGTGACCTGTCCTCCGGAGCGGAGGCGGCCGACGCCTATCTGAGCGGCCTCCTGCTCATCCTGTGCTTCGACCAGCGATGTCTGCGTCACGAGAAAAAAAGGCATGTGTTTCCATAAGTTTCTTAATGCAGATCTCATTCGCGAAGGCTGTGCGGTCAAGGTGCAGCATCACATTTGCGGTCGCATCAGACAAAAAAAAGGCGCTCAACCCAAAAGGGGAGCGCCTTCTTCTTTATCCCGGGAGAACGTCAAACGCCGCGGCGATTGCAGCGAGCAGGACATCGGCTCATTGGGAAGTGATCCTTAAATGTTATCGATGGAGAGCGATTTCAAGCCGAGAGCGGGGATCCAGAGTCATTTATCAAGGCAGATGTGCGTTCATGGCTCAAAGGCCGATCTGCAAAGTAGCGATATGGGGTGGTACCAAGCGCCTTCCTGAACATGACGATGAAGGCCGTCGTGGACTCGTATCCCAAGTCGCCCGCCACCTTCTGGACGCTTGCCCCCACCCGCCAGTTCCCGTAGCGCAAACACCATGCCCGAAACCGATGTCTGCAACCCGGACTTTCTCGTGCAGTTGAGCGCCATGTCGCTCCGTTGCGGGGCGTATCTGCTTCTGCAATAGGTTTTCGCTGTGATTGCGGAATTTACGAAGCATCTACGTTGCTCCTTACCGGTTCTTATTCTTCAGGCGATGACGCGAGGTTATGCTGCAAAGTTGGTAAAGACCAATCAAAACAAAGCCTGGAGGTCTCTCCGACCATCAACCACGCGAACGATTTCCACGGTAAGAACGTCACCGTCATCGGTATCCGGCGTCGTCTCGTAGAGAATGACGTAAGGGGCCTCAACAAGCATGCGGGCGGATGGAAAGATCTCGGGATGGCGTTCGCCTAGACGCGGGTGTTCAGCCAATAACCCGGCTTTATAGCGGAATCGTTCGAAATACCGCTCGGCACTTCTAGGCTGTTCCCTGCCAATATCAACATAAATGCTTTTCACATCCTGGCGGGCCAGGGGTGTCCAAACTAGTTTAGCGGTCATGCTTCTTGAATGCCGTCAGCTCTGCACGTGCTTCGTCGAGGGCCTGGTCAAAATCAACTTCGGTCGCTGGGCCACTCGCTTTGCCTTCCGCCCATAGCTCACGAAGCTTGCCGATGTCGTCGCGCTTTTGTGCCCATTTAGCCGACCAGTCGCGCATAGCCTCGCGAATGACTTCGCTTCCACTGGCATAAGCGCCGCTTTTTACGGCGTCTCGCAAAATCTCGGCATGCTGCGGCGTCATCGAGACGCTGATTTTCTCAACATTGGCCATGTTCACCTCCATATGCTTATGGTGGTAATTATTACCACCAAACTGACAGGGTGCCAACATTAATCAAGCATCGTGGATATCTCGCTCAACCCGCCGAAGTGAGAGAGTTATTCTCTCGATGTCGCAAGAGAGGTTTTTGATCATGTCGATGGTTAGCTTGTGCTCAGTGCCATTCTGCTCTCGGCAAATCGCGTAAGCCGTGTTCTCTTCCCAAGGATTGGCATTAACTACCTTAATGCCGTGGGCGAGCAAGTTGCGCATCCTCGCCACGGTTTCAACCGCTTCTATCAAACTTTTGATCTTGGTCTGATCAGAGCCTCTGACGGTTTTCATCAGGCGTTTCCAACGCGAGACAATAAGCCCTTTATCTAAGGTTTGGGCCGACCCGCCCTCATCCAGCAGACGTTGCATTTCGTTTTCCAGAAAGCACCAATAGACTTGGACTTGGCCAATTTCACAGGCCAGGTCACGAAGGTTCGGTTGGGTAGCACCTTCAACGTCGCTCATATGTCGAAAACTAATTGCTAGAACCCGTTGAAGCAAGCCGCCGCCCCGGCGATGCGGGGGCGGATCGGCAGAATGGGATGAGTTTGATCTACAAACGGCGGAGCGCGAGGTCATCACGCTCTCTGTTCATGTTATAAGCTTAATACTCCTCGGCCAACATGATGGTCAGTACCCGCTTGGTGATATCGAGGTTGGCGGGGTCTTCTGAACCGTACTCCATCTTCAGGTCGTAATAATCGATCTTCCAGAACACCTTGAACCCGTCGACAGTGACAGACCCGAAATCATGCTCACCATGCGGATCGTTATCGGCATTGAATGTGCTGAAGTTCTGCACCGCCTCTGCAATCCGCGACTGCGTCGCTTCTGGAAGGCTGCGAACACCCGACGTCATCAGTACCTTTCCCGTGAGCCACGTCGTGCGGAAGATATCGTTCAGTTCTCGGATACGGTCGGTTTGTGAGGTTGTCATGGTTTATCCCTTTCCTTGATTGAAATGGACAGGGAAACAGGCCCCGTCCTGCTTCCCGGGGCCGCGTGAGCGGTGGGGTTTGAAGGGGACAACAGGGGTTCGCGGGGAACCGGCTGCACGGAACTCAGTGGAGGAAGCTGGGCGGAACACCTGTTTGGGGGAGAGAAGGGGCGAAGCCCCTCGGCCCCCATGAGACGTAGAAGGGCGTGGATACCGCGACCCCTACACGCCTTAAATTGGAACAAGCCCTTGGCACGCGAACGCTGCCACTAAGGAGTGACAAGATGGTTGGGCATCAACAGGTGGACTCTCCACCTAGAAGTGGTACACTGCCCACATTGCTACCAACCGAGTTCATAGGCGGTAGTGACTGAGGGTTACTACGTGCTCCCGCCTGTTCAGGGGAGGGCTGCAACGGGTCCCGTCTATCACACATATTGATGATTTCCCGCTACGCGGCCTGCTCGGTCGCTGGGCTGAACGCTTCACACCTGATGAACTTGCCCACTGAGCTCGTCGAAAAGACGATCGCGGTGGCAATGGCAAGTTATCCTTTGAAAGATGACGAAGAGCCTGTCGACGTCGAGCTCTTCCGGATCGTGCGACGTTTGGCGCTTCAGAAGTTCGGCATTACGGAAGGACGGGTATTTCTTGACAAAAAAGGATCCGCCGAACCGGAAGCCGGTCAGTGAAACGTGACCCCTGGTGCAGGCGGACCGAAAAGCGCGTCGGCAATCTCCCTAAGCTCCATCAGGTCATCGCTTAACACGTAGCCCGGCGGGGTTGTCTGCAACGCAGACACGAACACGAACGGCAGCCCGGCTTCTTCCAGCTTCATGGCCAGATGCACCAGGGCGTTTTCTTCAAACGCGATATCGATAATAACCGCATCCACATCGCCGGTTAGTAACACGCGCAGAACCTCCCGGGAGGACAAGCCCGGCCCCACAATTGTGGCACCGGCGGCGACGATCCGCGCAGCGGATGCCGGCGTTAATAGCCGCCTTTCCGTGACGATCATCAGCCGCTTGTCCCTGAAAGCGCGTAACACCGATGTTTCCTCTCTTCGGTTGCTCTCCGTTTCACGTCAGCGTGTATCCACGTTGACGTCACACTGACAGACGGAGGACGAACCGGGCCGCTATCCGGACCCAACCCTTCTAAAACTTCACGGTTCCAGATTAAGAACTGCCTTATAGACCTTCGTCTAAACCCGTTCAATCGGAACTCTATCCTGCCGAATCCGCAAACGTTCGCTCCATCTTCAACTGGCCGATGCGGCTTTTGCCGCGCAGTTCAAGATACCAGTCCTCGGCAAACTCCTTCGCTAGCGCCAGACTGTCGGTCTTGGAGCTGACGCGCCATTCTTTGCCGTAGAGATAAGTGGAGCATTGCCACAGGGAGCTGTTGGCGCGGCGGTAGACGCGAACTTTGTCACCCAAAACGGAATGTGAGGTCATTGCTGTAGCGCGGCAATCAGGATGAGATGCCGCATTGCCTCGCAATAAATGCTCCCTGATTGTTGGTCGTTGCCTCATCTGATTTGCTCCCAGCATTTGTGGATGCGGAGCAAATCAGATGAGGTTGATCAGCGTGACGACGAAAAAGGAATTGGTTGCTGCTCTGGCAAAGCGCTATGCGGCCGGAAAGAGGGAGGAAAAATCGGAGATCCTCGATCAGTTCGTTTCGATTAGTGGGATGCATCGTAAACACGCGATGCGTCTGTTGCGGGGAGAGGACAGGCAACCGCAGCCGCGAAAGCAAGCGCTGATTTATGACGAGGTAACCCGAGACGCTTTGGTCGTGTTGTGGGAGGCCTCCGACCGAATCTGTGGTAAGCGATTGAAGCCCTTACTGCCAATTCTGATTTCATCGATGGAACAGCACGGCCATTTAAAGTTAGACGATCAGGTCCGTACACTTTTGCTACGGATGAGTGCGGCTACTATCGACCGTGCATTGAAAAAGGTGCGCGAAACAGCAGGCGGCCGTCGACGTCGACGTTCCGTTGCTTCATCGGCATTGAAGCGGAATATCCCAATACGAAAATTCTCTGACTGGGGTGATCCCGCACCTGGCTTTATCGAGGCTGATCTGGTGTCCCACTCCGGTCCCAACGCACGCGGCAGCTTTATTCAAACCCTTGTCCTTACCGATATCGCGACCGGCTGGACCGAATGCGCGCCGCTGCTTGTTCGCGAACAGAAGCTCTTGACGGAGGTTTTGACCGAGCTCCGCCGCGTAATGCCGTTCCCGCTGCTTGGCTTTGATACAGACAACGATAGCGTATTTATCAACGACACGATCAGGGACTACTGCGTTGACTCAGACATCGAATTCACTCGCTGTCGGCCATATCGCAAAAATGATCAGGCTCATGTGGAGCAGAAAAACGGATCGGTCGTCCGCCGCATTGTTGGCTATCATCGGTATGAGGGTGTTGAAGCTGCAGCTACACTTGCGGAGCTTTACCGTTCGGTGCGCTTGTTCGTGAACTTCTTCCAACCCTCTTTTAAGTTGCTCGAAAAGCAACGATATGGAGCGATGGTGAAGAAGCTCTATTCTTCCCCCGCGACGCCACATCAACGAATTTTATCGGATTCAAGGACGTCAATGGAGGTACGCGACCGTTTGGTGCGCATGAGCGAACAACTCGATCCTGTGACACTCCTCCGCGACATTCGTGCAGGACAACAGCGGCTTGCCGACATCGCGCACCAGGGAACCCCTCAAGCGAGGCTCCCGATGTCGAGAGCTTTTTGCGGAGCCTGCGTATCGCGTGGACGGCGGGCGAAGTTCGTCCGACCGCGAAAGCAAAGCCAAAAATAAAACGCGAGCGACGGCGGCCTGACCCGCTGGCTAACGTCACGAGTGATCTTTACAGTTGGTTTGAAGCTGAGCCATGGAGAACCGGCCGGGAGCTACTGGAGCGACTTCAAAGCATTTATCCCGGTGAGTATCCTGATGGACTGATCCGCACGGTGCAACGACGGGTGAAAGACTGGCGTCGCGATCGCGCGCATAAAATGATATTCGGAAACGAGCCTGGCGAAGATGAACAACTACCAGAACTCAGCAGGGCATAGGGAGCATTCTGGTGAGGCAATGTGCTATCCGACCGGGAGCATTCTCCAGTGAGGCAATACGAATCTCATTGAGATTGCCGCTAAACAGTCATTGCATCCTCTCAAACTGTGCGAGACATGTGTGAGAGTGATTCCAGCCGCTTTGCGGCTAAATCCAATGCTAAGTGCTTGGAAAGGTTGGTGGGTGATGTGGGGCTTGAACCTATGACCCGCTGTTTGAGAGGGCGCGGAGGGAAGGCGCCAGCCCCCGAAACATTTCTGACGTGGTGCTCACAACGACAATGAGTTGGTTGACCAAACGCGATCGCGTCATCGCCTGGTCGTGACCGCCAGCAAAGTCAAACGAAAGACAAAAAAATGGGCCAGCGGAAATCGCGGCCCATGAAGTGTGGAGATTTGGAACCTCCAGAGGGGAACAGTTGCTGCGGTGGAACTGGGAGGCTACCACCATGTGCAACAACTAACGCCATTATGCCCGATTTTTGATCAGCCGAACAACATTTATTGTGCAACGCAGCTATGCACGAGTGGCGACAGCTTCCTTGTTTGGGTCTGAAGCAAGTTGAACCTCGAACAGCTATAGCGCCGGCAGCCATCCTGCAGATCGTCCGCTACGAAGCCTGCACGGGTCGGAGTCGACATTGTCGGCGAGAGCCCGGCCATTCTGTTTGCACGAGTACCCGTAGACTAACCGCCTGCAGCGTGACGGTCTGGCACCTCGTTTGACCGGCATAGCATAAGGTTACCCGCCGCCTCCAAATAGACTCCATGCCTTACTGAGAACCTATGTTGGCAACGTGCCGGTGCCTTTAAAGACCCAAGCAAACGTATTTGAGTTCGGTGTAGTCATCTATGCCGTATTTCGATCCCTCGCGTCCGAGCCCAGACTGCTTCACCCCCCCGAAAGGGGCCAATTCTGTGGAGATAAGACCTGTGTTTACGCCAACCATTCCAGTCTCCATATCCTCAGCGACCCTGAAAATGCGGGCAAGATCCTTCGAGTAGAAGTAGCCGGCCAGTCCAAATTCTGAATCATTGGCCGAACTGATCACATCCTCTTCCGTATCGAACGAGATGAGTGGAGCCAAAGGCCCAAAGGTCTCTTCGCGAGTAATTTTCATGTCCGAGGTGACACCGACGAGCACCGTGGGAGCGAAGAACTGCCCGCCGGTTGGGACTGAAGAACCGCCGGCTACCACGCGTGCACCGTTTGCCAGAGCGTTGTCGAGATGGCTCTTGACCTTCTTCATCGCGTTGTCGTCAATCAGAGGTCCGATCTCTACGCCAGCATCAAAGCCATTCCCGACCTTGAGGGCGTCAACACGTTTCGCGAGCTTGGCCGCAAACTCATCATAGACGCTTGATTGGACATAGATGCGGTTTGCACAAACGCAGGTTTGCCCTGCGTTCCGGAATTTTGCCGCAACAGCCCCTTCGACGGCTGCGTCAATGTCGGCGTCGTCAAACACTATGAAAGGCGCGTTACCACCAAGCTCAAGGCTGAGCTTCTTGATCTGATCGGCACCCTGACGCATCAGAATGCGGCCGACATTGGTTGAGCCGGTGAATGAGATCTTCGCGACCAACTCATTTGCGCAGAAACTTTGTCCGACCATCTCTGCGTCGCTTGAAGTGACGACATTGAAGATACCTTTTGGTATCCCGGCGCGTTCGCCAAGGACGGCGAGAGCCAAGGCCGAGAGCGGCGTCTGTGCGGCTGGCTTTGCGATAATCGAGCAGCCGACTGCCAAGGCGGGCGCCAACTTGCGGGCAAGCATCGCGTTCGGAAAATTCCATGGCGTGATGGCTCCAACGACGCCGACTGGCCTTCTTAGTACAAGGATGCGCTTATCGGCCTGATGAGCCGGGATTACATCGCCGTTCAGACGCTTTGCCTCTTCTGCGAACCATTCGATGTAAGCGGCGCCGTAGAGAATCTCTCCCCGGGCTTCTTGGAGTGGCTTGCCCATTTCAGCTGTCAGAATGATCGCCAAATCATCTACGTTTGCCACAACAAGATCGTGGAATTGGCGCAGCATTGAAGCACGTTGCTTGCCCGTCAGCTTAGCCCAAGACTTCTGCGCGTGGCTGGCAGCCTGAATCGCTTTTTCAAGATCGTCTGCATCGAGAGCTGGCACCGATGCGATCCTACGACCCGTCGCAGGGTCGAGAACATCGAATGTTGCTCCGCTTCCGGTCGCGATCCATTCGCCGTCAACGAACGCCTTTTGTACAAAAAGGCTTGGATCTTCCAATTTCGATGCGAGGTCAATGTTTCCCACGATGTCGCTCCCTAGAAAGCGCAGCGTCTCACAGCTGCGAATACAATGATCTGATTGTTGGGTGAGGCCTCCCGCCTTTTAATAGCGGGAGGAAATTTCGATGAGAGTTTGCAGGCCTTAACTTTGCGATGTCCTGCAGCTGGACAAAGCACCACGACGGCACTTGATTGTCTCGTGCGCTCAAGGCTCGTCGGACACATCGATCATCTCGCCCACAGCCGTCCTAGAGCTCAATTCGACACACATTGCTCCACGTCGCTGAAGAGCCGTCGTAGGCTTTTTGAGGGTCGCGGGGGCAAGCTCGATGAGAGTGCCCTGTGACATCTCGCCAACTCGAGCCCGTATTTATGTGGAATGGACAGCCGCTCTCGGCCTTGAGACATGTTTCGCGCTTAGCGGATCCAGCTGTTCCACCGTTGAACAAGCACTCCCATGTTTGCGTTTATCCACTCGGCATCGGGAGTGATGACCTTGCTGTCCATCTCCTCCGCAGATGGCATCCCTTCTTGCGCTTCTTTTGACATCATACCGATGGCGCTGCGACTAGGAGGCGTACAAGAAAGCCGCTCGCAGGCTTTCGCTTGAGCTTCGGGATGATCGAGCCAGAAAGCCACGAGTTTAAGAGCGTTGTCGTGGTTTTTTGCTCCCTTGATGAGCGCGATGCGGTCGCCAACCAAAAATGCGCCGTCGTAGCTCCAGCCAATTTGAAAGCCCTCGGTCTGGAGGGCTTTCGCCCTTGTCAGCCAAATCTGACCGAGACTGTACTCGCCGTTTCGAAAGCCTTGAACGCTCTGGTCGCCGGTCTTCCACCAGAGCTCAACCGCCGGGCGGATGCTTTCAAGTTTCCGCAGAGCTCTCTCGACGTCCAAAGGGAAAAGGTCTTCCTTATTGACACCATCCGCTAGCAGAGCAGCGGCCAACACCCGCCAAGGGTCGTCAAAGTTGGGGAACGCCCTTCCTCCAGGAAACCGCTCGGTATCCCACATGTCGGCCCAATTTTTAGGATTATCACCGCCTTCGCTCGGCTTATAAGCTAGAAGCGTCGCAGTCGACTGAAGACGCGCGCCCCCTCTTGCACAAGTATCGGAGACCAGATCGATGTTTTGGGTGTAATGCTTACAAAACTCGGTCAAATCCTCGGTGATGTCGAAGTGGCGCTGGGATCCCGCCTGAATTTCTCCTTCTAAGAACAGATCCCAAGTCACGTTCCCGGTTTGCACCATTGCTGATGCTTTGGCTCGCTTTTCAGCGTCGGTAGCAGAAACAGCTATTACTTCGATCCCGGTCGCTTTCGTGAAGGGTTCGAACCATTCTTCACGTAAAACTTTTTCGTAAGTTCCCCCTGTTGTGGCAATTACAACATTTTCAGCCCCTTCTGCGGAAAGTGGCATGAGCACTGTGGCAAGCAGCGTAACTGCGACCGAATATCCGACCGCAATTGGGCAAGCCTTCGGCGTCTGACCGAAGTGGGTCATTTTGAAGTCCTTTCGAGCTGTTGACTATTTTATTTCGAGCGCTTCGCTGTTAGCCGTTGTGCGCAAGCCATGAGAACAAGGGAAATCGCGATAAGCACGGTTGATGCAGCTGCTATTATAGGTGTGAGATTGAAGTCGATGTCCTCGAACATCTTTCTTCCTATTGACTTGCCTCCGATGTCCGAGATGAAAAACGATACTGTCGCATCGTCGAAGGATGCGAGAAAAGAGAAGACCGCGGCGGCCGCTACACTCGGGGCGATAATGGGCAATTCTACTAAGAAGAATGCCTGTACGCGGCTTGCTCCGCAGCTTCTTGCCGCCATTTCGAGGGTGGTGTCGAGTTTCTGCAATGCAGCGCCGACGACGATCACGACATACGGAACAGCGAGCACTGTGTGCGCAAGCACGAAACCGACAGTCGTGCCAGTCATTCGTAGCGGCGAAAACACCAGATAGAGTGCGACACCGACGACCACATGCGGAACGATCATGGGACCGAGCGCGAGCGCCTGGAGCGACTCCCTGCCAGGAAGGGTGCTTTTCGAGATGGCTAAAGATGCCATAGTTCCGATTAGCGTGGACAACGTTGCTGTCAGAATGGCGATCTTCAAGCTAAAGCGAGTGGCACTCATCCAGTCGGCATCAGCAAAATATGCCTGATACCATTTCAGGGTTAAGCCGCGCGGCGGAAACTCTAGGTAAGATCCATCATTCAGACTTAACGGAACCACCAGCAATGTCGGAAGAACGAGGAATACTAGTATTGCTGTGACGATTGATGCTGAAAGCATCGTCCCCATGACCGCTCTTGTAGGAGTATGAGAATGAGGTTGCTTGGTCAGCAGATCGTGCGAGGCGAGGCTGAGGTTGTCAGATACCACTGGTCAATCCTTTGCTAAGTGCCAACGTCTTTCTAAAGAGGATGATGACTGCCAGCGTGAACGCCAACAGAACAGTGGACAGCGCTGCGGCGAAGGGCCAATCCAGCAGCACCGTCGTTTGCTGACCTATAAGTGTCGCCATCATCAATGAACCCGGTCCACCGACCAGAGCTGGCGTGACGTAGAAGCCGAGGGCCAGCACGAAGCACATGACGCATCCTGCGAATATCCCAGGGAGCGCTAGGGGCACTGTAATCCTGACGAATGCGTGGACAGGTCCTGACCCGAGGGTTCGCGCCGCATTTACGAAGTGCTCCGGTATTGCACGCAGGGCAGCGTAAATGGGAAGGATCATGAAGGGGAGCAGAACATGCGTCATTGCCAAGATGACTGCACCCTGGGTGTAAATCATCTTTAAAGGACTTGAGATCATGCCTGCAGAATTAAGTAGTTCGTTGATCAAGCCGTTGCGTTGCAGGAGCACGATCCAGGCATATGATCTGATGAGTACGGACGTCCACAAGGGGATGATAACGCAGGCTGCTACGATTGTGGCCAATGGCCCTTTGAGGCGCGTCATCGCATACGCGACAGGGAATCCAAGGAGAAGCGCAGCGCCCATAACTGCAACAGCGACAGCGACTGTTGAAAGCAGAACGGCTAGGTAAAGCGGTTCGTCCGCAATCCTGATGTAGTGGTAGAAGCTCAAATCAGGCAGGCTCAGAGCAACCAATTTGAAGAGCGGATAAACGAAACCAGCGAGCATCACCAAAAGGAACGGCGAGAGCAACAGCGTGGCTGTGAAATGAGAGTACGTCGTTGCCGAAGACTGTGCGAGAAAAACGCTCTGCCAACTCGAGCAACGTGACTTGTTTCGAAAGATCCTCATGCAGCGGACCTCTCGGAAGCGGAAAAACAACACATTGCATTTGGTTCGACTATGACATCGACCTCCTGCCCCGGCTTGAAGGGCGCTGCGCTAAAGACGTGTGGAACCTGCGCCTCGACTGCTGGCCGGCCTGGCAGACTAAGCCGGACTGTGAGGACCTCATGGGCGCCCATGAAGATTGAATGTTCTACTACACCTGGAATTCGATTAGGTTTTGTTTCCTCGCGTGCGTCGATACCAATCATTTCAGGCCTCAAGGCAACTGTGACCCGCTCCTGTCCGCCTGATGAAACCGTCTGACTTCTGTAGTCGGCTGGCATAGTGAGAGTAATATTTTCGCACAAACGGATATCCTGTCCGCCGTCCTGCCTAGCGAAGCTTTCGCCCTCAAGAAAATTCATCTTCCCCACGAAATCCGCGACGAAAGTCGATTTTGGCGATCGGTAAAGCTCAATAGGGGTGCCAATCTGCATCACCCTTCCACTCTTCATGATGGCGACGCGATCCGACATAGTCAGAGCTTCTTCCTGATCGTGCGTGACATAGAGGATTGTCGCACCGACAGATTGCTGGATACGTTTAATCTCGATCTGCATGGCTTCTCGAAGCTTCTTGTCGAGAGCTCCCAGTGGCTCGTCCATCAACATAAGAGGCGGCTCGAAAGCGAGCGCGCGCGCGACCGCAACACGCTGTTGTTGACCGCCTGACAACTGAGCTGGAAGTCTGTCCGCAAATGATGCCAGTTGAACAAGTTCAAGCATCTCGTCTGCTCGTGACTTCCATGTTTCCTTCCATCTTTTTTTCAATTTCAATGGGAAGGCGATGTTCTGTCTCACCGTCAGGTGGGGGAAGAGGGCGTACTTCTGAAACACCATTCCGATGTTGCGGTCGTTGGGAGCAAGCTGCGTCACCTCCTTCGAACCGATTATGATTTCCCCACTGCTCGGCCGCTCAAACCCGGCGACCATGGACAGGATACTCGTCTTGCCGGAGCCGGACGGACCGAGCACAGACATGAACTCACCAGCGTTGACGGTTAAATTCAAATCATCCACGGCGAGCGTGTCATCGTATCGTTTCACCAGGCGATTAAGTTGTAAGGCTTCCCCGATCAAATTGTATCCTCCTCATCTCGTAGCTGCAGATCGGCTTATGAATCAGCGAGTTTGTCAAAACGAGACAGCCCCGGCGACGAGACGTCCAAAGCGTGGTAGAAACCGGCAATTGGCGTCACATAGGCTTTGCACTAACTTCACATTTGATTTTTGTGACATCAAAAATTTGACGAGTCAACAAGGATCAAGGGAAAATGGCTGCTAGTGCGCGTGATGAGAGTGAGGTTGCTGCCCAGGCGCAGCGTAAGGGGAACGCCGTTTACGACGTTCTCCGCGAACGAATGATCAGAGGGCACTACGCACCTGGCTATAAGTTCACTGTCCGAGGCGTGGCGGCCGAGCTGGATGTAAGCACCACGCCGGCGCGTGACGCCCTTAATCGACTCATAACAGAGTCGGCTCTGGTATTTTCAGGACCCAAAACGCTGGTCGTGCCGACCATCAATCGCGACCAGCTGAAGGACATAACGGTTACCCGGATCGCGCTAGAGGGCACCGCTGCTGAATATGGCGCACGAAACGCAACAGCAGAAACCATAAGAAAACTGGAAGAAATTCAGTTGGTTATCAATGCCTCCCTGCAAGAAGGCAGGTATCAAGACGCGCTCTGGCATAATAAAGAATTTCACTTCGAGGTATATAACTTGTGCGGCATGAGCGGCCTGCTGGAAATGATCGAATCTCTATGGGTACGAATCGGCCCAACCCTCCTTAATCTCTACCCTGAATTCGCAGAAACCCGGAGCGGCGTGCACAATCACCTCGTGGTGATCGAGGCCTTGAATGAGCGAGACCCGATTAGCGTGCGGGCCGCTTTTGAGAACGATATCCGCGACGGCTACCGGAAACTGAGGCGAGAAGCGCCAGACGCACCCGTCTGAAACACCACCTAAAGATTGATGTCACATATTGACTCTTCGTATTTTTGTTGCAACAAAAATGTGAAGAGCAGACAAACCTGTTCTTTTAACTTGGTGAGGACAGAAATTATGACATCAAATGGCAGTGTAGCGCCGGTCCGAGCGAGCGGAGGAAAGCGATCAAAGAAACTATTCGATCGCGCACGCTCAGTGTTTCCAGGCGGCGTGACAAGGGCAACGGTTGAGCTGGATCCTTTCCCCGTGTTCGCCGATTTCGGTGAAGGTGCCTATCTAACCGACGTCGATGGGCGTCGTTTTCTCGACCTGAACAACAACTTCACGACGCTCATCCATGGTCACGGATTTTCACCCGTCGTTGAGGCGACCGCCGCAGCACTCCGCCGCGGTACATGTTTCGCTAATCCAATGAAACATGAGATCGAACTTGCAGAGCTGCTTGTTGATCGAATTCCTGCCGTCGAAAAAATCCGCTTCGTCACCAGCGGTACCGACGCCGTCATGTTTGCGATCAAAGCGGCGCGAGCAGCAACGGGACGGACCGCTGTTGCGCGACTGGCCGGCGCTTATCACGGCGCTTACGACTGGGCGGAAGCCGGACAGACAACCGCTACTGGTATGCCGGTTTCGAGCTTCACCGGTACGCCGAGCTATGTCCTCGACGATGTCATCGTCATCGATTTTAACAATGTAGCGGATTTGAAACTGAAAGTGGAGGAGAACGCGCATCGTCTCGCGGCACTTCTCATTGATCCCATGCCTAGCCGCGCCGGCCTTATGCAGCCGCTTCCCGAATTCCTTGAGACCGCCAACCTCCTGGCCAAGAAACATGGTGTGGTACTGATAGCCGACGAGGTTCTTAACTTGCGGCAAGGATTTCACGGAGCTTCCCATCGATACGGTCTCGAACCGGACCTGATTACGATGGGGAAGATTATCGGCGGCGGCTTCCCTATAGGTGCGATCGGTGGACGCGCTGAGATCATGAACCTCTTTGCAAGTGACAATGGGGTTGCTGGACTCCCACAAGGTGGCACTTTTGCAGCGAACCCTGTCTCAATGATGGCGGGCAAGGTTGCAATGGAGGCATTGACGAGAGCCACATTCGAACGGCTCGAAGAGCTGGGCGACCGCGTCAGGGGCGGTTTGGCGTCACGCATTGCCCATCACGACGCAGCTTTCTTCGTGACTGGCGCCGCTTCATTATTTCGCATCCATGTCAGTTCAACAGCGTCGAGTAGTTCCCGACATGAGCACGCCGTGTCTAACGATGCAAAGACACTAAGCCGCCTGCACCGCCATTTCGCAGCGCATGGCATCATTTTGCCACGAGGAGCGGCAGCCTCGCTCTCTACTCCGATGAGCGAAGCGGATGCTAACCAGATCATTTCCGTCTTTGACGACTTTTTAGCTTCCGATTCTAACAAAGCCGGGGAGGCTGCATAATGACGACGAATACTACAAACTGCACGGTTGCGGAGCAGATCGCCATAGGCCTGATGAGGCATGGAGTTGAATTTATTTTCGGTCAAAGCCTCCCGTCAGCAGTGATCCTCGCCGCCGAGAAACTAGGCATCCGGCAAGTCGCCTATCGGCAGGAGAACATGGGTGGAGCGATGGCAGATGGATACGCCCGTCGTTCTGGGAAAGTAGGAATTGTTGCGGCTCAAAATGGCCCAGCCGCAGCCCTTCTGGTAGCGCCCTTAGCGGAAGCGATGAAAGCAAGCGTTCCCGTCATCGCATTGGTACAAGATGTCGAGCGTGATCAGACGGACCGGAACGCATTCCAGGACCTCGATCAGATCAGCCTCTTTCAATCCTGCACGAAATGGGTCAAACGCATCAATGTAGCGGAACGCGTCGACGATTACCTGGACGCAGCGTTCACGGCAGCGACATCCGGAAGACCAGGCCCTGTCGCCCTCCTCCTTCCGGCTGATTTGCTGAGGGCGACTTCGGCAACGCAGACGAGACTGAGACGCAGAAGTCTCGGTAATTGGCCACTTGATCGATACAGACCTTCAGACGAGCAGATCGACATTGCCGCCCATGCGATCGCCGCAGCCCGCAACCCCGTCGTCATAGCAGGCGGTGGCGTCATCACTTCAAATGCGATCGATGAGTTGAGGCTTCTGCAGGACAGATGCTCTCTGCCAGTCTTCACAACCAATATGGGGAAGGGGGCGGTAGATGAATTTCACCCCCTTTCTGGAGGCGTTCTAGCGTCGTTGGTGGGTCCTAAGTCACTTGGCCGCCATACGCTTCCAATCGTTCAAAATGCGGATCTCGTTCTCTTGGTCGGCACAAGAACTAACCAGAACGGAACCGACAGTTGGAGACACTATGGGCAGGACGCAACGATTATACACATCGACGCTGACCCACAGGAGATTGGCCGAAACTACGAAGCAATCCGGCTATTTGGCGACGCGCATGAGACGCTCAAAGCTCTGCGGCAAAAAGTAGAGTCGCTCGATCCATGCGGTCGGATGAAGTCACGGAACGGAGTCGAGAAGAAGCTCAGCGAATGCTGGGAAGCATTCAATGCAGAGCGGCAGGTCTACTCAGCCTGCGAAGAAACTCCTATGAGGCCTGAGCGCGTTATGGCGGAGCTTCAAACGCTCCTCGGCCCGAATACGACGGTCGTCGCGGACGCGAGTTACTCATCGATGTGGGTGATCGGTCAATTACGCATCTCATCTCCTCAGACACGTATAATAACGCCTCGGGGCCTTGCAGGGCTTGGTTGGGGAGTGCCTTTAGCTATCGGGGCGAAAGTGGCCGCGCCCTCGAGCGACGTTGTTGCGCTGGTGGGCGATGGCGGCTTCGCTCACAGCTGGGCGGAAATCGAGACTCTTGTGCGCATGGACATCCCAATCACGATCATCGTCTTGAACAACGGTATCCTTGGCTTCCAGAAAGACGCAGAGACCGTAAAATTTGGGGCGTACACGACGGCGTGCCACTTCGTCGACGTCGATCACGGCGCCATTGCTCGCGCGTGCGGGTGTGAAGCGGTTCACGTGTCCGGGCCGGACCAGCTCACCAACGCACTTGCGCGGATCAAAGGCCGGACATCGCCGCTCTTGATTGAAGTCAAAACGGATCCCGGCGCCCATCCGGCGTTGTCCCTATTCGCACAAATGGATAGCGCGGCATGACCGAGGACCGGAAGAGCAGGACCGTAATCGTCGCAGGGGGCACGTCAGGGATCGGACTCTCGATCGTCCAACGACTTCTTGGTCTTGGCTACAGGGTAGCCGCATTCGGACATACGGAGAGCGCGTCGCGAGTGGCGCGCTCCACTTTGGCCGAAGCGCTTGCCTCAGGCAGGGCGCTGATCGAGAAAGTGGATGTCAAATCCCAACGGGAGATCAACCAGTTCTGCCAGAAGGTCAACACCGTCTGGGGAAGTGCCGATACGATGGTCTACTGTGTCGGCATCTCCCCCAAAGACGCGAATGGTAATGCAATGAGGTTCGGAGACGTACAAGTCGGCGAATGGGATGAGGTCATTGCCACGAACTTGACTGGAGCGTTCTTGTGCACGCGAGCGACGATTGGGCCGATGGCAATTAAAGGCTTCGGTCGGATCGTTCTGATCGGCTCGCTTGCAGCTCGCACCAGACCTCAAGTCGCTGGTGTCGCTTATACTGTTTCAAAAGCTGGACTGGGCGGACTTGCGAGGGCTTTAGTCAGCGAATTTGCGAGCAAAGGCGTTACCGTAAACGTGATTGCTCCTGGCCGAATTATAACTCCGATGTCCGGGTCGCCAGAAAGCCCTGTGAATATCGAGGCAATGAAACGCATCCCTGCAGGTCGATTGGGGGTGGCGGACGATGTTTCCGCCGCAGTTGCTTTTCTAGTTTCGGAAGAGGCAAACTTCATTAACGGGGCAATTTTGGACGTCAACGGCGGCGAGTTCGTACCAACCTGAGGCCTTTTGGGAGCAGCGATAGTGCGTCCTATCATCGTTCACACCACCGACCCTGAACTTTACCTCATACTCCGATACGTGCTTCAGCAGGCAGAGCATACGGTGGAAATTGCCTCAAGCATCGACGGGATAGTCTCCAAGGCTAAGACGATGGCAGGTAAGGGCGCAGCCATACTGGCACTTCCCGCATGTACTCTCATGGCTGCAGCAAATCGGCTTCAAGTTGACCGAACTCATTTGGACCTGGTCGCTTTCCCGTTTGCCGAAGAGCGATTGGCTCACAATGCAAATGAACTCTTCGACTTTGTCATCAACCGCCCTTTCGAACCGCAAGAACTTCTGGATTTTTTGCGCAGTGACCGAATTGAACGTGGCGGCTCACGCGGCTCAGACATAATTCGCTTTGCAGATGTCCAGATAGATGTTGCGGCAAGACGGGTGAAACGCGGCAATTATCAGATTGAGCTTACACCGCTTCATTTCAGGCTTCTACAGCATCTCGCCAAAAATACCGAGCGTGTCGTCAGCCGTGACGATCTTATTGATGCCTGCTGGCCCGCGGGGGCGAACGTCGAGCCGCGGACTGTAGATATTCATATTGGTCGGATAAGGCACAAGCTGTGCTCATGTGGGAGCGACTTGATCAGGACCATTCGTGGAGAGGGCTACGTCCTCAAATAATGCCATTGATCGCAAGTTGTTCAGTACGTTAGCCTTCATCAAATAAGTTTGCTACTGCCGCGCGTGTGCTCGACGCCGTCATCGAGTGGATAGTCATTTCACGCAGTTCGCCGACGCTCTTCACGTCTTGATGCGCAATTGGCGCTGCTGCGGTGACGCCAAACTCCACCAGTTTGAGTTTTGTAGCGAACCGCAGCGACAGGTCGCATCGTCATATCGACGTCGATCAAGAACCCAGGAATTTGCCACACCAACCTAGTTTAACGTCGTGAGCTTCTTAAACACGGCGGTCCAGAACCTGAATTCTTCTGCGTCACCGTCAAGTCGCGCATCCAGAGCGCAGAACGCAACAGCTGTGGCTGCCTGTTCACCGAATAGGCCGCGAACGAAGTCAGCCGCTGAATTGAGACGCGCGTCGTTGACTTGATTGTAGGCACGGCGCGAATGTCCCGCCGTGTAGCTCGAATATGTCATTGTGCCTCCTACGCCCAGACGCAGGAATTAGGATGAAGCCGGGCGTTTTGGCTCATAAATGAGATACAGGCATTCGCTGTATTTTCGCCCCTTGGCTTCCTTGCAGCGTGACTTCGAATATTAGCTGAGTAACACAACACACACGTCGCGTTTTTGATGTCACAAATTTTTGACGGTTTCAACCGAATATAAATTTTTCAGATGATTTCTGACAGTTATAATAGGTCATCGAATATCATAAGCGATATTTTCGAAGATTTTGTGACATCAAAATTGATGTGCAGGATAAAGCTTGCGAGGATATCAATGGCCGAGAACGCGACTGAGTGGTCGAGGATAGCAGTCTACACGAACAATCCAGACTATTTCACCATCCTGAAACATATTCTCAACGGCGCAGGCTTCAGCGCTCTTTTGTGCAATCGAGAAGATCTGGAAGAAAAATTGTCAGTCTGCGGAGTTGCGGGCATCGTCTTGGACGCAGAAGTCGACGATGCTGTCAGCGTTTGTCGGTTGATAAAGTCCAAGGAAGCCACCAGAGCTCTCCCGCTTCTCGCTGCAATCCCTAATGGGAATACGGAGCTCTACATGTCGCTGATGAGAGAGGGCGCGGACCAGTGCCTCGTCCGACCCTTCTGGCCGCCACATCTCATCGCCTTTCTAAGAAGCATAAATTTCGCTCCCGGAAGCAAACACGATCGACCGTCGGCCGTTGAAGCATCTCAACTTTGGCCAATCGAGGTTGATCATGGCCGTAAACAGGCAATTGTGAACGGCAAGTCACTGCATCTCGGTCCAATCGAATTCAAACTCCTGTCACGCCTATTGAGCGATCCAGGGAGAGTGTTCAGTAGAAAAGACCTGATAGAAAACGCTTGGCCACCCGAGGTGTATGTGCAGTTACGCACCGTAGATGTGCACGTCGGTCGTCTCAGACGACAACTTCATACTGCCCTAGGTAGAAATGTGATCCGGACCGCCAGGACCAACGGCTATGCCATCGAGTTCGACATGCCAGAAGGGGGGCGGACATCAACCGAAATATGAAATCGGGTGTCGCAAAGCTTTCATTTAACATTTCGATGCCGTTCGTTGAACGACATCGATTTTAGCTCAAGCTCCTCAGCATGTTGAAAATGCGGAGGAGCGAACCGATGACCACTGATAGACAGAAGTCTTATCACCCCACACGCAACACCCGAGATCTCATCGATCACGCGCAAAGCTATTTCTCAGCAGCGCATAATCAGGGCCTGATGGCAGTCTACGCCATCCCCGGTGAAGGGCGTACGGTGGACATCATCGACGACGGCCAGTCCGTGCGAAAGGTGACCGATTTCGTAAGGTGCTCGTACCTCGGCCTGGACAACCATCCAACGCTTATCGAAGGTGCTATCGAGGCCATGCGAAGATATGGCGCCCTTCACTGGTCTTGTGCGCGAACCCGACTTAATTTCGCGATTCTTGCTGACCTGGAAGAACGGCTCTCCAGTCTTTTTCAAGCGCGCGTTGTCACCTACACCACTGTGCTTGCGGCCAACATGGGAGCTTTACCAATCATCGCGTCGGGACATCTCACATCGGGGAAAAAGCCCCTCATGGTGTTCGACCGTCACGCCCACGCAACGCTGGCGTTTCACAAAGGAACTCTTGCGCTCGAAACACGAGTGGAGACCATTTCTCACAACGACATGAACGCTCTTGAAGACTTGTGTCGTGTAAACGAAACGGTGGCTTATATCTGTGACGGAGTTTATTCGATGGGCGGTAGCGCTCCGATTGCTGACCTGAGGACTCTCCAAGATCGATACGGCCTGTTCCTCTATATTGACGATGCTCACGGAGTTTCAATTTGGGGCAAAAGAGGTGAAGGTTTTGCACGATCGCAGTTGGCAGGACAACTGCACGAACGAACAATCATAGCGGCGTCTCTCGGCAAAGGTTTCGGCGCTTCAGGAGGGCTTCTGATGCTCTCGACAGCTCGGCAGGAAGAGCTGTTCCGACGATACTCAATAGCGCATGCTTTTTCAGCCTCGCTCAATGTCGCAGCGATTGGCGCTGCAAATGCCTCCGCTCTACTTCACCAAACGGATGAGTTGGCCCATCGACAAGCGGTCCTCCAAGCCAATCTCGCCATATTCGACGACTTGGTGCAAACGGAGCAAAGGGGTGCATTGCTCCCTATCAGGACGATCCATCTGGGGTCAGAAGATCGGGCCGTCTCCGTCGTGCGGCAAATGCTGGACAATGGATTTTACACCTCGGCAATATTCTTTCCGACAGTCGCCAAGGGAAGGGCAGGGGTTCGAGTGTGCCTTACCGCGTCCCATGACGAAATGGACGTTCGACGGCTCTGCGAAGCTATCTCTAAGTGCTGACCCACGGATCCAGCATGTATCATGAGAACAAGACTTCACCGTCTGCGCGGAGCCATGGCATGAATGCGTGGTTCACGAAGCTTCTCGATCTGACCGCGCTGCCAGGTAACGCAGACCAGATATGTGAAAGGCTGCATCAACTGACCCAGGAAGGGGGCTTTGCGTATTTCTGTTATCTCAAGCTTACGTGCGAAATAATCGACTACCAAACGAATTTGCCTCTTGAGTGGCAAGAGACATTCCTGAGGCAGCGACGAATACTCCAATCCCCGGAGATCATAAATGCAAGGCGGCGACGCGTGATCTATTCATGGTCGGAACAGGGGAAACAGAAAAATCCCACTGAGACGACAAAAACAATGCGGAGGCTTTCGAGAAAACTGGGTATCCGGAGTGGCGTGACCGTTCCGATTGCGACCGGTTTTGGCCACCAAGCGCTGTTTTCGCTTTATTCGCCATCCGAGGTGCCAGCAGACATCTCTGGTACCGACCCGGTTCTAGCAGCGACAGCAGTAGCGCAACTTCATGTCCGCCTGAAACACACGCGGACGCAAACAACGACTGCAAGCCTAAATCCAAAAGAAACAAGGTGCCTGCGTTGGATCGCCGAAGGCAAGAGTATTTCTGTCGTAGCTGATCTGGAAGGCCTTTCCTATGGAGGCGTGCGGTTCGTCATTCAAAACGCGAAAGAGGCACTGGGAGCCGTATCCCTCGCTCAAGCAACAGCGGCAGCAAAAGAGCGACAACTGATTTGAAGGATTGGCAGTAAGTGTGGCAGACGCGTTATGGTCGAACAAAACTGCAAATTCCAGCACCTCCCCGGTAGTATGTACGCCGGCAGGACACGGCGCTACCGTATCGCCGATCCAGCACCATCAAAATCCTACGTCCTTGGGGAAGGATAGCGGACACCATTTCGTACCTGACGGCGAAGTCGTCGCCTTCTCCGTTTCGCTATCAACCACGCCATGGCTTTCGTCAGCTACCGGGTGATGGCGGCAATGGTTTGCAGACGTGTGCTTAGATTTACCTACCCGTTACCGAGTTGATCTACTGTGACTCCGAGGGCATCTGCCAACGCCAGCTTGCCGTGGTCCGGCATTAACCTAAGGCCCGACCGGATAGCCTCCTGCCACGCTTCTCCACGCCCCCACGCCTCGTGGTACGCGTCAGCTAGCAAATAGCTTTGCCGCGTCTCGGCAAGCGCCTCGGACAGTAAAGAAGCCTGTACGAGGTCCTTGTCCCTCTTGGCACGCCCAAGGACGTCTGTGCGCCTCCTAGACGCCACGATCAACTTGTGCACGGCATACCGCTCGGGAGAAGGGATATTTACGCTCACGCCCTCCCGGTGGAGCAAGACGGTCCGCACGGGCTCGTAAATCAGGAAGTCCAAGAACCGCAAGTTTTCGGCAGAGGCGCCTCCAAGTGCAGGCATAGGGGATGGCTTGCCCGTGTAGTCATCCGATCCACGGTTCGTCGTCAGGAACTCGACCCGGTAGTTTACCGAATTCGAAAACGAAACGATTTTTGCCTTGTCGGCCTGGTGGGGGACTGCCCGGAACGTGCTGTCTATCGATCTCAAGAGGTCGAGGATCGGAGGCAGACTGTCCTTGACTTCGGCCGAGATGGCGAAGTCCTGCGCGAAGTCAGCGTCACCTGTTTGCATAGAGGTACTAGGGAGTCGAACACCAAGAAGGCCGGCATAGCAGCTGAAAGCCACGGAACCGACGACGAGCGCTCTTAAACGGAATAACCCCGCATCGGCAAGGACTTTGGTCACCTCACCTGCGAACCGATCCGGCGCTGACAACCCGCCGCTGCGCAGGAGCATAGTGACGAGCTTGCGCCGCTCCCGGATATCGTCTTTCACTTCCTTGTGGGCTTGCACCCGTTTAGTGATGTCTGCATCATCCTGTGGGCCGACATATGTCCGCTTGTCCTTGCCTTCAGGGGTAGGAAGATCAAAATACCAGTAATTGCGGCCCTTGACCGGAACGGAGACAAACCGACCTTCAAGGGGGAAGTCTGCCCTAAACTGAGCATCGAAGGTTCGCTGCGCGAGTTCAGCGAATGCCGTTCTGTAAACGAGGTCAATCTGTTTCATTATCGATCCAGTTATAATGAATTTGCAAAAACATTATAACTAGGTGCGGGGTTGTCAATGCTTCGCTCTTTATCCTCTTCTCGTACATGAAAAGCCACTCTGAGGTCCTGTGAAAATCCATCTTGCCGTACCCGCACCACGACGAGGGTGAAATCAGCGATACTGTCCATGCTCATCGCAGGGATACGCACGTCTATTCTTTTCCTCTTCGGCTGAACATTCTAACAATGTTGTCGATGCGGTTATCTTCCGTGTTGGTAGCTCTCGAGCCGTACTGTCGATCCCGATAGATGAGCAAGAAGCTTGCTACTAGGAAAGCTCTGAGACGGAGTTCCTGCTAACCCATTGAATCAGTTCCATAATAAATGTTATGCGATATAACTTTGTAGCGCCCATTTAGTAATGCGACAGTTGGGCCGGATAGAAATGCGACACTATCCTCGCAAAGCGGAATGGGCGCCGCGCGGAATAGTTCCTCGCCAGTGTCATGTTTCGCGATTTCCGCGCAACAATGCCCATATCGCAACATATTCGAGAGTTGGATACGGTTGGGAACTCACTCACCCCTTAAACCGCCTGGCGTAGCGCCGCCGTCGCGGGCTCTCGCCGAGCAGATATGGAATTAGCTCCAAAAACCAAAATCGATCTCTGTGGCTAACGTCACCGTAAAGTTTTTGAATCAGGACGAAGTCTCCGGACTAATCACGGCGAACGTCGGCGGCCAAGAAAGCCTTCGGCTATTTCGGCAGTGTCACACCGGCGACCTTCTCAGCGAGAGCTCCTCCGCCTTACTAGAAACGCCGTTAAGCATGTCATACGCTCCGGGGCAAATTGCCCTCTAGGTTGCCCAAATGGCACACGATTGGCGGCTAGGGCTGTATCTGACCTCACTTGACGTTCCCGCCGGCCTTTTGAAGCCCAAAACGCCGCCGTTATGCGGCAATCCACAAACTTCATGCTTCACAACGCCAAAACTAATGATATTAGGAAATACACAAACAGTATTAGTTTTAGAGGTTATGGTGGCGAGAGCCGGTTTGAACAAAGACAAGATCATCGCCGCGGCGGGTCGGCTTGCAGATGACGAGGGCTTCGAAAGCCTCACACTAGCGGCCGTTGCCCGAATCTTCGACGTCCGGCTACCTAGTCTCTACGGACATGTGGCAAATCTACACGAGCTCAAAAAGGGTGTTGGCCTTTTAGCGCTCGACTCTCTGGCCGAGAGGACAGAAGAGGCGGTAGCGGGCCGCGCGGGCAAGGATGCCCTGGTTGCTCTCGTCAACACACATCGCGACTTTGCGCGACAGCACCCAGGGCTGTTCCAGGCCTCGCGCTATCCACTCGATGCGCAAAGCGCGGCCCTCAGCGGCGGGGCGCGCCTGGCCCGGGTCAATCACGCGATGCTGCGCGGATACTCGTTGAGGGATGAGGATCGCGTGCACGCCACCCGGTTGATCGGTTCGTTCGTCCTGGGCTTTTCCCTTCTAGAGTTGGCCGGAAGCTTCAGTCACAGCGACCCTGAGCCCGAACTCTCATGGAAGCGCGACGTCGAAGGCCTCGATGGCCTGCTCCAAAGCTGGGCGGGCCAAAGAAACATAGCTGAAAGCATTTGAAAGATGACAAACTCGCAACTCACCACGTCGGTGCCAATAGAACCTTCCCTTCTGCGCGGCTTCGTTCAGCTTGAACACACCGAGTTCGGACTGCTCCCTCACCGGCTTCCCGCCCGGGCCCGTGCGCAATGCTCAGACTCCACGCTGGCGATGGTAGAAGCCGAGCCGTCGGGCGTCCGGCTGGTTTTTGACACCGCAGCGACCGCCATCGAGCTCGACGTCATGACCTTGCGGCGACAGATTGTGGGCGTGCCGCCTCGCCCGGTGGGCATCTATGACCTGTGTGTTGATGGTCACCTTTACTGCCAGCAATCCGTCAGGGACGCGGCCATCCTGCGCTTTGATATGGCTTCTGGAACCACGGTTCGGGAACCGGCGGGTGCTCAGACCCTACGGTTCGACGATTTGCCAAGCACAGAAAAACGCGTCGAAATCTGGCTGCCCTATAACGAAGTCACCGAGCTCGGGGCGCTTAGAGCAAATGCTCCTATCGTCCCGTCAACAAGCCCGGAAAAGCCCGTCTGGGTTCACCACGGCAGCTCGATCAGCCATGGATCGAACGCTGCTTCGCCCACCGGGATATGGCCGGCGATCGCCGCGTCCGCCGCAGGCTTCGATCTGATGAATATGGGGTTTGGCGGCAATGCCCTTCTCGATCCCTTCACGGCCCGAGCCATACGAGACCGACCGGCGGACATCATCAGCCTCAAGATTGGCATCAACCTTGTCAACGCTGACCTGATGCGTGTTCGTGCCTTCGTCCCTGCAGTGCACGGCTTTCTCGATACCATCAGGGACGGACACCCCGAAACGCCGCTCCTGGTTGTGTCTCCGATTTATTGTCCTATTCATGAGATGACGCCAGGGCCAGGAACGTTTGACCTCGACGCCCTGGCCAAGGGCGAGACGACGTTTGTCGCCCTCGGCAAGCCGGAGGAAACGCGCGCCGGCAAGCTCAATCTGAGCATTGTGCGCGAACATCTCAAAGCGATCGTCGAGCAACGGGTTCGCGATGACGCCAATATGTACTATTTCGATGGGCTGCAGCTATACGGGGCGTTGGACCATGAGCGTCTGCCGCTGCCGGATCGACTGCACCCCGACGCTGAGACGCACCGCCTTATCGCGGCCCGATTTGCGCCGGTCCTCCAACAAATAACGCCACGAGCGAAAAAACAGGCCTGAGCACCATGTGATCGCCAAACTGGCCGGAAGTCTGTTCATCCAGGTTACCAATCGATTCGCCGCGACGAACAAGAAAGATGCTCATCAGCCATTCCGCAGTGAAGGCTTGAACGGCACTGTTACCATGATGTTAAGCTCAACGCCCATCAAAAGAAGCCCGGATTTACGCGGTGACTGTCCAGCCGACACTGTCTGGAAGAGGACGCGCTTATGCGGCCTTGGGGAGGGAGAGATCGAACGAGTGGACAGCAGATGGACCATCTCTTCGACAGTGAAAGCGAGACCGTATGCCTGTTCCTCAATGTCCTTCGCAGACGCCGCTGGCGGATAAAAATCGGAACGAGTTGTGGACAGCCACCTGATGTAAGCGATGCCGCCCTCGTCCCTGATGACAGGCAGGCCAGAAACTGACACGGATTTGGTATCGTTTCACTTTCGAGGATATTTCCATGACTACCACCAATGAAATTGCCGACAAGATCGCCGCCGACAACGGCCTGACAAAGGTTCAGGGCAAGGCAATCGTCGAAGCCGTTTTTCACGCTATTGCCGACGCAGCAAGCGCCGGCGCGGAAACCTCGATCCCTGGCTTTGGAAAGTTCAAAGTGAAAGCATCGCCTGAGCGCGAAGGGCGCAATCCTGCAACTGGCGAAGCCATGAAGATCGCGGCTTCCAACAAGCTGACCTTCGCGCCTGCCAAGGCGCTCAAGGATGCACTGAACAAGTGACCCCTGACCTGGAGAGCCGCGCAATGGCGGGCGGGGCATTCCAGATCAGTCTAGGTTTGATCAGGACGAGATGAGGGAGAGGCTTACCTCCCCCTCGACCTCGATCGGCGTTGGGTAGATCGGGACCGGGAGGCTCGGGTTGTCGAGTGCATTGAGCGCCAGCACGTGGCGCCCGGTTTCTCATCATTGGCGCGGCTTCAACCGAGCCAACTGCCACGGCGACTAGAGCTGCTTCTCTCTAACCGTCGCAAGCGTTGCGGCCTCACCCTTAAGTGCGAGGCAAGCTCTCGGCCAAGCGCCCTTGTCCGTGCCAAGCGCTGTCTGAAGCCAGGCGAGCGTAAGACGTCGTGTCAATTCCAGCACGTCTGGTGCTTCAGTCTCTGTTTCCTTTGCGTCGAGAGCTGCAATGCCGCCAAGACCATGCCCGACCCCGTGCATCATCAGCATTGCCTTAGCGCCGGGTGCATCGTGGAATGCATCTGCATGCCACTCAGGACCGCGGATGGTAAAATGCGGATTGTCCATATCACCGCAAACGACGAGGCTAAGTGTCGTCAGGGTCGAGAAATTGACGTCGAAGAACGGAAACCGGGCAGCACTCTCAGGCGTCATGTCCTTGCCGCCGCGTCCTGGCGTCGTGAGGAGAACGCCAGCCGAGATGCGTGGATCGGAAAAATCCTCCCCATCCACCTGTACGCCGAGCAGGAGCCCAACAGTGTGGCCGCCAAAGGAATGACCCACCGCGCCAATGCGTGCATGATCCATCCGCCCAGCTACTGCCGGCGCCTGTCTCTCGATTTCCGGCAGTTGGTCCAGGATCGCCTTCATCTCCTCGACACGCTCGCGCCAGAAGAACGGCGCGCCCGGTTCATCTGACGGCAGGCCGCCGACCCGCGAACTCGCATGCGTCGGCTGGATGACGACGAACCCTCTTTCCGCCCAGAACTGGACTAGGGGAGCATAGCCGTCCTTTGACGGGATATAGTTGGAAGGGCCGTAACCATGCGACAGCAGCACGATCGGCAGCTTGTCGCCGCTTGCGGGCGCGGTCAGACGCAGTTCCAACGGCTGGCGGCCCGACATCGAAAGACGGATCGGCGTGTAGGCCACGGTGAGAGTGGCATCAGGCGTCGGAATATGCTTTGCGAGATTGATCAGATTGTTCATGGGTCCAGACCTTCAAAGGTAGATTTCGATTGGCGATGATCAGGCGAGCAAATGACCCGCTTCGCGAAATGAGGTTTCCGCGTCGGCCCCGGCGGGGATCTTCATCGGCGCGTCGATCTCTGTGACAGACCGCCAGACGGCCTCTGCAACCGCCTCCGCAGTGGTGACTTGCGCGCCCGAACGCAGCTTCGTCATGTAGTCGTCGACGAAGGCGGTATATGGCTCGGGAATTTCCATGCCCATGCGCGAGACTGCATTCTTGCCAAAGCCGGTTGTCGGCGCCGAACCAGGCAAAACAAGTTTGGCGCGGATTCCGAACAGAGCCGCTTCGAGCGCGAGGCTCTCCGTAAATGCGTTGAGGGCCGCCTTGCTGGCGCTGTAGACCGAAAGTGCTGGCAGCGGCCTGATCGTGACGGCAGAGCTGACGTTGACGATGATGCCTGAGCGACGGGACCGCATCTGCGGAAGGACAGCTTTTGTCATCGCCATTGCGCCGAAGACGTTTGTCTCGAACAGTTCGCGAACCTTAGACATCTCCGAGCCTTCGAGCACATTGAGCATGCCGACGCCTGCATTATTGACAAGAGCATCGATTATGCCTGCGGCTTCCACCGCCTCGGCAATGCTGTCTGCGCTGGTAACATCCAGCGGCAGGATTTCGAGCCTGCCGTCCGAAGGAAGAAGGTTGTTTCGCGGCGTGCGCATAGTGGCGACGACGTCCCACCCGGCGTTCAAGAATTTCTGTGCGATGGCGAGGCCGAAACCGGACGAGCAACCGGTGATGAGGATCTTTGGCATGTTCCGTCTCCTGACATTTAACTGGCCTGAAGATGGACCCGATAATCCGGACTTGCTATATGCGTATATCCGATATTGTTTAGCAGAAATCCGAAAAGATGACCGATCCAGTCTCCGAAGTCGTTTCCCTACTGAAAGCAAGACCCTCCATCTCAAAGCTTGTGACGGGTGGCGGTCAGTGGCTTGTTGAGCGCACCGAGCTTGGAAGCCCGTTCTACTGCGCCGTGGTCGAAGGACGTTGCCTGATGACGATTGCCGGTCGTGAGCCGATGGTGCTCACTGCGGGCGACTTCGTCCTGGTCCCAAAGATCTTCTCGTTTACGATGAGCAGCACGGAGCCGCCGCCACGCGGCGCGCTTCCCCAGCGAATGGAAACCAGCCCCGGTGTTTTTCGCCTCGGCGACCCGGAAGCGCCGGCGGAAATCAAGGCACTGGTCGGGCATTGCACGTTCGGCTCGGATGACAAGGCTCTTCTCGTATCGCTGCTGCCGGAAGTCATCCATGTTCATGGGGAAGAACGACTGATGGCCCTGGTCCGCATGATCAATGACGAGACGAGGGCCGACCGTGCTGCGCGCGAAATGGTGCTTCATCGGCTGCTGGATGTTCTGTTCATTGACGCATTGCGGTCAGTTGCAAGCGCCAAAGCACCGCCGGGTCTCCTGCGCGGCATGGCCGACCCACTGCTGGCGCCGACCTTGCGCCGAATCCACGCAGATCCGGGTCGCAGCATGACGGTGGAGACGCTTGCCCAGGAGGCTGCGATGTCTCGTTCAACCTTCTTCGATCGTTTCCGCAAGGAGGTAGGCGTCGCGCCGATGGAGTATGCGACCGGATGGCGTATGGCGCTCGCGAAAGAATATCTCCGCGAAGATGTTGCCATCGCCGACATCGCCCAGCGCGTCGGCTATGGATCGACAAGCGCCTTCAGCGTTGCCTTCAATCGGCATGTGGGAATGCCGCCTGGGGCGTATTCACGCGCAGTTGCTGCTGCGGCCTAACGCGTCCGACCCTTACCCACCGATATAGGCGGCCAGCTCTTCAGGTGTTCCCTTGGGAAAAGCCTGCATCAGGAAATCGAGGAAGGCAGAGACCCGCGCGCTCAAGAGAAGCCGCGACGGATAAAGCGCCCAGAGCGCGACCTCGGATCCTTTGATGTCGCCCCGGCGAGAAGCGTCACGCCTTCAAAGTTATTCCTCGACATAGGCTGCTAGCTCATCGGCCGTCCCCAGAGGAAAGGCTTGCTTGAGATAGTCAAGGAATGCAGACACTCTCGCGCTGAGGAGACGACGTGATGGGTAGAGCGCCCACAGCACCGTTTCCGGCCCTTCGACATCTCCCCAACGAACCAACCGCCCCTCAGCGAGATCGTGGCTTACCAAAGACAGGGGAAGGCGCGCCGCGCCGACGCCCATGCGCACCGCATCGCGGACCATGGTCATAGAGGAAAGGCTGAGCACGGGATCGATTTGAAGACTGAGCTGCCCTGTCGGTGTGTTCATTGTCCATGACCTCGTTTGACCCGGCGTGCCGCGTATGACGACTGGCACAGTGGCTCTGCTGTCGTATGCGAGCTGTGGTGCCGCCACGACCACCAACCCGTCACGCAGGAAGGCGCGGCCCAACAGGCTCTCGTCTGGATCGGGGTTCACCCTGATAACGAGGTCGTATCCCTCCTCCACCATATCGACAGGGCGATCTTCGGTCGTCACCTCCATGCGCACCTCTGGATACTTGAGGGAGAAGCCGGCAGCCAGCTTGCCCATGGCAGTTTGGGAGAACAGCAATGGCGCGCTGATCCGCAACCTGCCACGCGGCCTGTCTCCGCCAGACGCTATAGCGGCAGCAGTCTCGTCCAGTTCGATCAGCAGAGCACCCGCCCGCTCTTGAAGCGCCCGCCCCTCCTCCGTCAGCTTGAGCATCCGTGAGCCGCGTTCGAACAGCCGTAGGCCAAGGCTCGCTTCCAGTTCAGCGACCCGGCGCGAAAGCGTTGCCTTCGGCCGACCGGAAGCGCGGGCAGCGCGGCCGAAGCCGCCATGGCGGGCAACGGTGACAAAATCAACAAGGGCAGCCAAATCCATGAGTGTTCCACCAGTGAGACGATGTGTCTATTTTTAGCGTCTATTGGGTTGAATGTGAACCAGCCATAGTCGAGGTGTCTTCGAAACCGAAGTCGTTCACAGTAAACTAAGGAGAACCCCAATGACCATTCTTGTAACCGGTGCCACTGGCCGTGTCGGCCGCCATGTCGTTGACCAGCTCATCGCACGCAATGCGGATGTCCGTGTCCTCGTGCGTGATCCCGCCAAGGCCAATTTTGCCTCGAACGTCGATGTTGTGCAGGGAGACATGCTCGATATCGACGCGCTCCGCCGCGCCTTCAATGGAGTCCGCACGCTGTTCCTGCTGAACGCGGTCGCTGGCGATGAATTCACCCAGGCCATCATCGCTTTGAACGTTGCGCGCGAAGCCGGCGTCGAACGTGTCGTCTACCTCTCGGTGTTCGATGCCGACCGAGCAGTGAATGTGCCGCACTTCGCCGTCAAGTTTGGCGCCGAACGCATGCTGGAGGCGATGGGCTTTAGCGCCACGATCCTGAGGCCGGCATACTTCATCGACAACGAAGTCATGATCAAAGACGTCATCTTCAATTACGCTGTCTACCCGATGCCGATCGGGAGCAAGGGTGTTGCCATGGTCGACACCAGAGATATTGCAGAAGTTGCTGCGTCCGAGCTCCTTCGTCGCGACCGCGCCGCGGAAAAACTGCCGAGCGAGACGATCAATCTGGTCGGCCCGGAGACGCTGACTGGCTTGGAACTCGCAGCCATCTGGTCTGATGTTCTGGACCGCCCTGTCGTCTATGGCGGCGATGATCCATCCGGCTTCGAACAAAACCTCGCTAGTATCATGCCTAAGTGGATGGCCTATGAAATGCGCCTGATGGCTGAGCATTACGTCAGCCACGGCATGGTTCCGAACGCTGGCGATGTCGAGCGGCTGACGCAAATCCTGGGCCGCCCGCTGCACAGCTATCGCGAGTTTGCCTCGCAGCTTGCCGCATCTGCCTGAACCGCGCGCCCCTCGATAACAACCGCGACCGCTTCAGTAGAGCCCCAGTGGGAACTGATCTTGTCCCGCGCGTACATATGGGCGGGTCTCGAAATCAAGGCGCGTGATGCGCGCCTTTTCTGCCGGCGGGCCTATGAGCGGTCTGGCTGGCAGGACATGTCTCCTCGTACATGCAGCACGCGTTAGCACGAACGCCTGTGGTCATCACGACGATGCACTTGTAAGAACGGACGCTTCGGATATTCTCGAAGACGCTGGATTTCGAGTGCTGGAGGCGGCTACGCTCGATCAAGCTATATCGATCCTGGAGCAGCGTGCGCCAGCGTAAAACTCCTTTTACCGACGTGCAGATGCCGCCGAGCAAGCTCGACGGCTTATCTCGCCCAAAAATGTGCAGGGTCCTGTCCGGAATTTGGGATCGTAGTCGCATCGGGACAGATCGTGCCCAAGGTGGATATCTCCCGGAAGATGCAACCTTCGGGAGAAAGCCATTCAGTGCAGACGTCGTTCACGATCACCTGCACCGACTGCTACCGGACGGAAAGACGCCCGGACCGCCGACCCAGTGGACATCTTCACTAGGCTGACCATTAAACGGCTAGATCACCCTACTGGAAATTTCGGCTCTTGACCTTAAGAGTGTCGATGTGAAGGTCTGGGATATAGATGTCACGAACCTTGTTCGGCTTCGGCCTATCGCGGACATCGCCGCCGCCATGAGAGCCATGCGCGAACTCATCGCCACGACCACTCGGATTCCGAAACTCGGTGTCGCGGTCCGACAGAGATGACAGATCGGCAGAGAGGTCGTAAAGCTGCCGCGCGATCAAGTGAACGACGTCCCCTTCCCGCTGGATTTTCCCGTGGATCGCCATCATGCTTGAGCTCAACACGATCCGACGCTGTTTCTCGAAAAGCGACGGCCACACGACGATGTTCGCTGGTCCGGTCTCATCCTCGATGGTGATGAACATGACGCCCTTCGCGGATCCGGGTTTCTGCCTCACGAGCACTAGCCCAGCAACGCAGAGCCAGCTCTTATCACGGGCATTCATCGCATCTGCACATGTGACGATCCGGCGAGCGGTGAGATCCTGTCGCAGGAATGACAAAGGATGCGCACGAAGAGTCAGGCCGACGTGTTGATAGTCCTCGACCACGTTGTGGCCCTCGGTCATCTGCCTGAGTTCAACTTGCGGCTCCTGCTGCTCGGCGACCGTTTTCATCTCACGCTCTGCCGCCGCCACGAACAGTGGAAGCGGCTCGTCTCGTAATGCTTTGATCGCCCAGAGTGCATCACGCCGCTCGATGTTGAATGCCGGTCTGAAGGCGTCGGCCTCGGCGAGCTGGACAAGCGCTTCCGATGGGACTTCCGATCGACGCCATACGTCGTCGACGCTCTCGAACGGCCGTTCGATCCTTGCTGCGACAATTCTGGCGGCGTCCCGAGCTGCCAGCCCAGCAACCTGGCGCATACCCAGCCGGATGGCGTGTCGGTTGCTGCCGGGGATTTCCTCTAGTGTGCAGTCCCAGCGCGAATGTTGCACGGATATGGGTCGAACCTCGACACCATGCTTCTGGGCGTCGCCGATGATTTGCGCCGGAGCATAGAAGCCCATCGGCTGTGAATTGATGAGCGCCGCGGCGAAGGCATCCGGGTAGTGGCATTTGATGAAACAGCTCGCATAAGCGATGAGCGCGAACGATGCAGCATGGCTTTCCGGGAAGCCATAGCTGCCGAACCCTTCGAGCTGGGAGAAGGTCTTCTCCGCGAATTCGCGACTGTAGCCGTTGTTGACCATTCCATTGATCAGCTTGGTCTGAAACCGCGATACGCCTCCAGTGAACTTGAAAGTCGCCATGCTTTTTCGGAGCTGGTCAGCCTCGCCGGCGGTGAAACCTGCGCAAACCATTGCGACGCGCATCGCGCTCTCCTGAAACAAGGGCACGCCCAACGTTTTGCCAAGTACGGCCTCGAGCTCCGGTGTCGGATACTCCACAGCCTCCTTCCCCTCCCGGCGGCGGAGATACGGATGGACCATGTCGCCCTGTATGGGGCCTGGCCGAACAATGGCGACCTGGACGACGAGATCGTAAAACGTTCTCGGCTTGAGCCTCGGCAGCATCGCCATCTGCGCTCGGCTTTCGACTTGGAATGTGCCGAGCGTATCGGCCTTACGGATCATCGCATATGTCGCCCCGTCCTCCTGCCGAACCTTGGCAAGATCGAGATCTTCGTGCTTGTGCTCCCGGATCAAGTCGAAGGCCTTCTGCATGCACGTCAGCATGCCGAGCGCCAGAACGTCAACCTTCATCATTCGCAAGGCTTCGACGTCGTCCTTGTCCCACTCTATAACCTGGCGATCTTCCATCGCCGCCGGCTCGATTGGAACGAGATCGTCCAGGCGTGAGCGCGTCAGGACGAAGCCGCCGACGTGTTGGCCGAGGTGTCGAGGAGCACCCATGAGATCTCGAGCAAGACGAAGCGTCATCACAAGACGGTAGTCATTGGGATTGAGGTTCAGCTCGCGAACGTTGCGCTCTGTCACCTCCTCCGACCACGACCACAGCCCCGACGAGAGGGCTTTGGTCACGTCCTCCGGCAGTCCCATAGCTTTGCCTACGTCGCGGATCGCTCCCTTGGCGCGGTAGCGCGTAACCGTACAGACAAGCGCCGCGCGATTGCGGCCGTAGGTCTTGTAGATCCACTGGATAATCTCCTCCCGACGTTCGTGTTCGAAATCGACGTCGATGTCTGGCGGTTCGTTGCGCTCCTTGCTGACGAACCGCTCGAACAACAGATCGTTGGTTTCGGGGTCGATGCTCGTGACGCCGAGGATGTAGCAGATCGCAGAGTTTGCGGCGGATCCCCTCCCCTGGCAAAGGATTCCTCGTGAACGAGCAAAGCGAACGATGCTGTAAACAGTGAGGAAATAGGGCGCGTACCCCATCTCCTTGATCAGATCCAACTCGTGTCTAACCGCTCGTAGGACACTCTGTGGCAGTCCCTCCGGGTATCGGTCGGGGATGCACTCGCGGACGCAATGCTCCAGCGACTGCTGCGCGTCCATGCCGTCAATCAGCGCTTCCTCGGGATATTCATACGTCAGTTCCTCCAAGCTGAAAGTGCACTGGCTCACGATCTCCATCGTGCGCTCGAGCGCCTCCGGGTAGCGCGGGAACAGACGCTGCATCTCTTCCGGAGGCTTTATGAAACGGTCGGCATGACGCTCACGGTCGAAGCCGACGTCATCGATCGTGGTGCTCGTGCGGATGCAGGTGACAATATCCTGAAGCTGCCTTCTGGACGGCTTATGGAAGAGAACATCGTTGGTGACGACCGTCTTCACTTTGAACTTTGCCGCCAAAATCGAAAGCTCGTGGAGCCGCATTTGGTCGTTGGGTCGTCGCCGAAGACTGAGCGCCACGTGAGCTCGCCGGCCGAAAATCTCGTTCATCTTCCTGAGTTGGACGGCACAGACATCGTCGGCGAGGTCCGGCACGAGGATGCCGACCATCCCTTCTGCGTAAACGGCAAGGTCATCCAGATGAAGGATGCAGTTGTCCTTCCCGCCTCTGCCCTTCCCCAAAGTGATCAGGCGGGTAAGCCGCGAATATGCCGCTTTGTCCGTTGGATAGACGAGGATCGACATCCCGTCCTGCAGATCGAGCCGACAGCCGACGACCAGCCGCACTCCAGTTTCGCGGGAAGCCTCTAGCGCGCGCACGATTCCGGCGAGACTGTTGCGATCGACGACACCAAGGGCTTCGATGCCGAGCTCCTTTGCCGTCGCGAACAATTCATGCGCCGACGACGCTCCACGAAGGAAGCTGAAATGCGTCGTGACCTGAAGCTCCGCGTACTTCATGCGAAAATCCCGTGCATGAACCACTTATGCGAGCCCGTTTCCGGGTCGATCCCATCTCCGGAGCGAAAAATCCAGAAGCGCTCGCCGTCATCATTCTCTATGACGAAGTAGTCCCGCACGGCTTCCAGTTCCGTGGGCCGCATCCACCATTCGCCGAAAATGCGTTCGGGACCGTCGGCTCGCTTTACGCGGTGACGCTTTCCGCGCCATGTAATGCTGGCGGGCGGATAGTCGGGCATGAGAGCGATCGCCTGGATCTGCTCCGGTTTGTCGAACAACCGCACGGGTCTCCGCCAATGGCTTACCCACCCAACCTCCATGGCGTCCGCAATAGCCGGGACCCGCTGGACACTCCTCTCAGGAACATCGGATGCAACGGGCGCCAAGCGATATACCCGTTGTCCACGGTTCGCGAAGATGTCGATCAGCGGAGTGATGTCGCCGTGCTCCTCCTCGACAAGCGACGATTCCTTCTGCTCCTCCACTAATGGTTCGGCCGCGACGGCGACAAGAACAAGTCTTTCGATACCAAATCCCGGCTCTATCTTCTCGGTCCGGTCCTTGAAGAGTTTCGTCAACCAGCCGACGTCGCGCGCGGGCTTTGCAGTTCCGGCGCGTATTGCCTGAATGGTGTTGTCTACCTTGTGGACGATGAGGTCGGTTCTTCGCGCGCCAAGTCCGCGCTTCTCAAGTTCTGCCACAAGTTGGACCACCAACCTGCCGACGTATTTGTCGATCGTTTCCGCCGCTCCGATCGGCTCCTGGAAAGAACGGGAGACCTCGACAAGATCCGCTGTCCTTATGGGATCGATCGGCTCCGACATCCGACCAAACATCTGGTCCAGTCTCCTACCGACTTCCGGTCCGAAACGAAGCGCCAGCGGCGCCCGCGGCGTGTTCACGAGTTCGCCGATCGAATGGAAGCCAAGAACACGGAGATCCTGGACGATCTTGTCGGAGAGCCTCAAAAGAGAGATCGGGAGTTTCTCGACTGCGCGCACTATTTCACCGCGAGGTACGATCACCGTATCGCGGTTGATGGCCCGAACACACGCGTGGGCCGCTCCCCAGGTATCTGCCACGGCAACCTTCGCCGTCAGTTTTCGGGACAGGAAGGTGTTCACGATGCCAGTCGTCATCGGCACCTCTCCGCCTTGGAGATGATCCGCGCCCTCGGTATCCATGACGAGACCTTCAACGCCGTCGACTGCAACGATCGGCGAATAGTGCGCGAGTGCCCAGAAACCGATACGATTGAGTGCGACAGCATCCGCGACAGGGTCAGCATCAACCAATGTGAGACCCTGGAAGATTGCCTGCGCCTTCGCGGCAGGCATCCCTACACGGACCCCGATCTTCCTTGCGGCGCCATCGGCCGCGGACACCCATCGCTTGGATCCACTCCTGGAAATCACGGCGATCGGCTGCTCATCCGGTATCGAGGGATTGTCCCTCCTGATCCTGTCCGTGGCCAAATCCGGAAAATAGATCGATACGACCCTGCTCATCACACGCTCCGACGCAAAACTCTCTACACTCGCCCGCACGCGACCTGAGCAATTCCAAATACCACCTAGGCCGCCCGATGCCTGGGACCGGGAGCGATTCTGAAGGAAGTACACCCACGCGCCACCGTGTCGTGGCAGCGGTCGGTTGACCGAAATCACTAGCCTCGGTCTGCCTTCGCCACCTCCGGACCACAAGCGCCATGGTGCCTGTACGTTCTGCGACGAGTTGCAGGCGCCTGCTGACGACCATCGGCAGTCTGACCATTTCCCCGACAACTGCGCCAAGACCTCCGAATGAAAGGGCTTCCTCCATGCTGGCCGCGACGTCCTCTTCCTTGTCGCTTTCGACGAAGATTACTCTGCGAGGATGCAGCCCCGCCTGAGCGAGCGCGGGGAAGAAAAGGTCCGGCCTCGTCAGGCACCAGACGATCGGACCCTTCGTGCGTGCGGCAATGCCGGCTGCGAACAGCGCGGCGGCCGCTCCGTCAACAGTTCCTGAACCTCCGCCCGCGAATTCATGCAGCGCGCCATACGCCAGGCCGCCTCCCGGAAGGATTTCGTCGATCTCATCGACGCCGAAAGGTAGGCACCCCGCCTTCTTCACGCCCTCTCCTTGAATAGAAGAGATGCGCTCTCGCAGATCAGTAATCACTTGATCGCGGGCAGCCGACATCGGTTACGAATCCTTCCGAAATCGCGGTGGAACAGGGACGACATCATGTCGCTAGAACTTGATTGTTCCCCTTCTGTTCCGTATCTTGTTCGGCGTCAAGACGCTTGAAAATAAGGAATCTTGGCTCAAGATTAGCAACACTGCAGATTCGTGAAGTCGAATCAAAACCGTAACTAGATTCTACATGGCACCTTTCGTAGAAAATATTTTTTTCGTCATGGAGGGATGTGGATATCCAAAGTCCTCAGAGGTACCGAAGGGAGTTGGTATAGTGGCCAAGACGCCTAAATTCACGCCGACGCCCGACAGCAAGCGCGGCTACACGCTGAAGGACATCCGGCTGCCCAATATCGAAATCGAGTGCATTCGGTGTGAACGCGTTGATAGCTTAGAACGAAAGGCGGTTGTTGCGAAGTTCGGCACGAGCGTGAGCTTCTCCAAGCTCCGCCGGCGCCTGGCCATGGGTTGTGACCGTCTATGCCATCCCGACGGCGACCTTTGCGAGATGAGGTTTCGATGTCTCCAGTCGCTGGATGCAGATGACTAGACGCGCGATCTGTTCCCCGACCATGTACCATCTGCTCGGTTGAAGTTGTATTGAACATGCTCCTCATCGGAGACATCCAGAAGCTCGACTTTGACAAGCGTGACCTTCACCAGGGCGAAAGCCGCCGGTGGGACCGACAGTTGAATTTGTGGGCCGGCGCCCTCCTCACACGCTTGATCGTCTACCCTAAAGCCTGCATCGCGGGGTAAGAACGAGCGTCGGGTACGAGTGCTCAACATATTCCATTGCGCAAGTCGCTCGTTCTCGTCGTGCGAAACACTGGCCAAGCCAGACAACCTGATCTGAGTCCATGTTGCAGGATCGTAGCCCACCAGCGACACATGGTTGTTGGACCGAAGCTGGCTCATCTTGGCAGAACCGGCGTCCGTCACGAAGAACAACTCTCCAGGTCTTCTTGTAAATTGCCGCAGTACGATCGTTCTGACGGACGGCTTTCCATCGTGGGCTACTGTTGCGAATTGGAGCAGGTTGAACGGGGCATGGGATTTTGTACCGCCTTCAAGAGCAGACCAAATATGAAGAAGGACCTGCTCCGGGTCATCGGGGAGACGCTTGTCGTTGGTCAATTTCCGGCTCCAGTAATATGTGCCTGCGCCACGAGATTGTGGCGCACGGATTTGGTTGAGTGTTTTTGAATCTCACCACTGCCATGCTTCAGACAAATCGGCGCGATTTAACGGCTGGATGGACATCATCGAAAGCTATATTCCAAACGACGTCTATTCTCTGCTCCTGACGGCGGCAGCCGCCATACTTGCCGCCTGGTTCGCATTCTTCATACTTCGCAAGCTCATAGGCGCAGCGGTGCTTGCTGCTGTTTTGGTTGGCGGTCTACTGGTGTGGTACGATCCCAGCACGCTTCGGTCTGCTCAACATTTCGCAACCTCCGCTTATGATCAGTGGAGATATAGCGATTCCAACGAGGACGGGTTCCGTCCCTATCGGTAACGAAGGACGCAACACGCGCGTATCTAAGAATGAAAAAATGCGCGCTTGTAATTCGAGGCAGCGCAGATCGATCGAGACCATTTACGACCAGACGAGGCTCATCGCTAAGCTTCTACAGTCTCCGGTCAATCGCATCTAGCACCGCGAGCGATGCACGGCATTTCAAACTTCCCACCCCAAATACCGAGACGTGCGGACTGTGCCTCTGCCTGATCCTTGGCATAACGAGCATTCGAGTACTTCGGCCAATCGATCGCGTGTCCGTTGCGAACCATCCAAGCGCTGATATCTTCACCGTCAGAACGAACGCAGTGCCCCACGATCCTGTCGTAGCTCTTGCCTGTCGCGGTACACGTTGTTGGACGCGATTGCGAAAGGAAGGTGTCGAGAGCCTTGGCACTGACTTGCCCGCAGCGGTAACGTTTGCCGCCGGCATTCTCGCATAGCTGCCGGCTCTCAGGTGCGTCGATGCCCTCGAAGCGGATGCGCACGCCGTTGATCTCAATCGTGTCGCCGTCCACAACGGACGCCCGCCCAGTAATGTTGTCCGCCGACGCAATCGCTGGGATGAGCGTTAGGGTAAGGGCAGAAACTATTGCTTTGATCATCTGTGTACTCGGATGGCGCAAGGGGCGACGAAGTTGCTGGTTGTTCTTGCGCAAGAGCCACAACTGATAATGCTGATTCCACGCATAACCACTTTATAGATTGTCACGCAGGGATACAGGAACGACAAAAGGCAGTTTGTTAGACCAAGAGCAACCGCGCAATCACTTAATGTTGAGGTAAGCATGTGCAATCTCTATCAAGTCCGAACAAACCAGGAAGCCATGCGAGACATTGCCGGCGCGATGAGCGAGAGGCTGAACCTTGAGCCAGAGGTGGAAGTCTACCCGGATCGCCCTGCCCCGGTCATCCGAAACCGTGACGGAGCGCGCGAGCTTGTCGGCCTCACCTGGGGCATGCCCACCCCGCCAAACATTCTCGGCGATCGACCAGACACAGGCGTCACCAACATTCGCAACGTCGCCTCGCCGCACTGGCGCCGATGGTTAAAACCGGAGAGCCGTTGCATCGTGCCGTGGACGCGGTTCTGCGAGTGGGAAGACACCAAGCCTCGAAAGACGAAGCGATGGTTCGCGATCAATAACAGCGAGCCGCTTGCATTCTTCGCCGGCATCTGGACCGATTGGCCTGGCGTGCGCGGGTCGATGAAAAACCCGCGGGACGGCAATCATGAGCTATTCGGCTTTCTAACCTGCGAGCCGAACGACGTCGTCAAACCGATCCATCCCAAGGCAATGCCCGTAGTGTTGACGACGCGAGAGGAAGTGGATGTGTGGATGAATGCGCCATGGGATGAGGCAAAAGCACTTCAACGACCTTTGCCTGATGAACGCTTGGTGCTGCTGCCTCTCGAAGATGTTTCCATTCAGGCCACACTTTTGTAAGGAGGAACATGCAGTCAGCATCCTGTGAGGAAGTGGTGGCATGTCCGCACCAAGGCTTAGCCGCTACGAGAGAGTCTAAATAGAACGGAATGGCATGCTCCCAAAGCAGAAGCTTATCGACCTCGACCAGCCATCGTTGTTTCGCGGGAACGTTCTCAGGCTTCCGGCGAAACATCCGTATGAGGAACGCGTCGACTTCATGCTCTTCGAGACCGGTTTTGACGAAAGACGGTACGGCTTGATGGTCTCGTCTGGGTACAAGGCGGGAATTCCCCTGGTGTACTTGCCGGCTGAAAGCGAAAGCAAGGATAGTGGTGTCAGCCGTGATTGGATTATCTCCAACTGGAAAGCCTGGATATATCCCGACTGTGACGTTTCGCAGGTCGAGTTCATAGAGGCTTACGGAGCGACGTGAGACTTCGCGCGCTCACGCCACAAAACCATCACTATTCATTCAGCCGCCGTTCACGGGACCGAGAGCTAAATCACTCCATCAACGAGGAGTGATTGAAATGCGCAATGTAGTTCTAGGCGCGGCGCTGTTGATAAGCGGACTGATGGGAGCAAGCGCGAATGCAATGCCCCTGGCGCAACCTCTGGCGCCGGACACCACAGACATCCAGACAGTCGATTACGCTTGCGGTCGTGGATATCATCTGTCGCCACGCGGCTTCTGCCGGCCGAACGGCCCGCCGCGCTACGAACGCGAGTGGGGTCGTCGCGGAGATTGGGAAGCGCGCCGCGAGTGGCGGGAACGCCAGGCAAGGCGGGAGTGGCAAGAGCGTCGAGCGTGGGAACGCGAACGTGAGTGGCGACGAGGATATGACTACCGTGATCGCTGGTAACAGGAAGTGGCCGCTAGGATAACGAGCCCTAACCGGCGCCGATCAGGGCCAGCATGCCAAACGCTTCCCTTTTATAATCGACCCCCAACGATGGCTGTGCTCTGAGAAAATAATTGTGGCACAATGCCCTACCTGCCGGTCTTTGATCGGAACGAATATGCAGAGGAGCCGAACTCTAGTGGTTAATGGCGACCGCAAGAAGGCCGCCATTCTATAACAAGGCTCAGTTCACAGGCATGGCGCCGGCAGTGCCGCACTTGGCGAACTTGCCCTTAGCATCCTTGCACTGAACCTTCTTCTTCGTCGTCTCGCATTTAACGAATTTGCCCTTGGCGTCGCGGCACTGCTCTGCGCTCGCTGGCGCGACGGCAAAAGACGTCAGTGCGGCTACAATCAAAACCGACTTCCACATGCTGAAAAACTCCTGGCCTTGATTGGCCAAGAGCTATCGTTACAACAAGTTTTGAAAAGCTCAAGCCGCAAGCTCGCATCCAATAAAGGGCAGCGTTCGACACTTTGCCCGCTTTTCCGAGCGTTGAATTCTATCGCACTTCGGCAAAACATTACGCATAAAGTTGCGAGATCTCTGAGCCTCCGGCAGTGTTTCCTTGAGGTGCGGAGATTGGGGGGTCCTGAATGGCTCTTCTTCCGACTACCTGTAACTGTGTGAAACGGTCGGGACGAAAAATGCCGGCGTCGCTAGCCCCCTCCTACAAAATCGTGCGACCGACGGCAGACGCCTTCGTTCGGCTTCATTCAACCTAACTGCACACTGCACTTCACCATTTGCGCACCTTATGCTCTGCCGCAGTCTTCGAAAACTCCCTCTGTCGAGGCTGATTTTCGAGGGGCATCTTCTGTCCAGCGGCGCAGCAACGGTCGAGAGGAAGAAATTCTCTGATACATATCCAAGCCGGACATATTTCGTTCCCTTTATGTTCGTATTTTTAAACTTGTTACAAATTGGGCAAACGTGCGTAGGCTTCCTCATGATTGATCAGCAAACTTTACAGTTTTTATCAGAAGCATCTGCGGAGGGTGAAGCGGAGTGGCTCGCCGACAACCGTATTCGTCTTAAACTGGCGCGCCAAAACTTAAGTGAATTTGCATCTGCGCTTTTCCTAGGCGCGGTACGGTTAGATCCCCGCATTGCCGAAGCAAACCGCGACGCGCGCAAGTGTCTGGCAACTGCGCAGATTTCAAAGGGCGTCGCTCCGATCACAATCCGGGTGTCCCTATCTAGAAATTCGGCTGCGACCTATTTCATGAGTATTTCTCACGCGTATTCATACGTTGGCGGGGGTGCATTATCGCCGCAGCCCCGCCTTGCTCGCATCCTACGGCAGACCATTTCGAGTCAAACAGGTAAGTGGCGAGGAATCGTTGAAGGCGCTTTATTCCGAACTTATTTTCCGAACGGTCTGAGTGACGGGCGCCATGCAAGTGGCAAACCTTATATGAAAGATCATGACGCGCTCGACTTTTTCAATCTCAAAAACTTCGGGGCGTGCCGTGATGTTTCACCCCAGATGCTCATGTCTCCGGATCTTTTAGAAGAAGCAGTTAAATCCTTTGCTGCAGCCCGCGGCCTTGTCGACTACATAAATCGCGCGACCACAAAGCTTCCAGAGCTGGCATGATGAGACACTCGTCCTAAGCGATTGCGCACCTATCAGATTTATTTTGGACTTCACTAACGGCGCCGACAAAAAGCTGACTTAGGCCGCCTTCAGACCATCCCTCCTGTGCTGAAGGCTCTTGAAGAACGACTACACTCGACTAATAAGGCGCTACCAACGACCGTCAACGCGCTACCAGCAGCGTGTGGGCGCCTAAGGTCTGCTCCGGGGCGTTTCTATCGCGTTGTAACTCCATAGACTTCGGCACTTGAAGCGAGGATCGTTGGCAATCGGATTAAGTTGAATCAATGAGAGTGGAACGAGAAAAGGCTTTCAGGCCCACAGCTTTAAGCGCACACTCCTAAGTGGAATAAAGCAACCGGGTTTCGCGAAGGATGATATAACGATCCGGCTCCGAGCTCTCGAGATCAGAACAGTCTCGGATCCAAACGTCAGGCGGAGCGGCACGATAGAAGTCAGCCATCACCGCTTCCAACTACCCCTATCGCATCGGTAGTGAGGCGGTACTCGGACATTTCGGCTGGCGAAAGATAATAGAGCTGGTTAGGTGGGGTCTCCAGCGCATGGATCCACAAACCGGCGCCGATGCCCATTTCGTCGAGGTGTCGCGCAACTCTTGCAGTGATGGCCTGAGCACTAGACATTGCTTGCTCCGGCGATCCCTGGTCAATGCCGCCATTGAAAACCTGATGAACGCCCACAACGGCATTATTGGCTGCCGATCTCGTAATGCCCCCAGCAAAAACGAGTGGGCAGGACGAGGCACAGAGTGCCTTTTCGCCGACATTGGTCGCAATTGCTTTTTCCCGAATTAATTTGGACATAGCTAGAGCATCATCGACCGACCCTCCCGGTGAGTCCAACGACACGATTTTGATATACTCACCACGAGCCTCGATTTCGCGGGAAAAGCGTTCGGCTGCGCCGGGATCGATTGTTCCTTCAGCATGCAGCACTCCGCCTTTAACAAGACTAAATGTCATTGGCTTGCGGAGCACCTCCTCAGGGGTCAAGGGTTGGACTGGAGGAGCGCCGCGGACCCCTGGCTCACCCTTCGGGGGGAGAAAAATTGGCAGCTCCGGCACCGGTTCAAGACTGGGTCGAGCAGCTTCGGCTTCGGTCATGTCCTTTACGTCAAGCACCACAAATGTTGCCGCCGCCGCAAGAAGCGAGTAGAAGGCGCCGCGCATCAGCATGCCGTCGTCCAAGCTAATCATGGCCTTAAAAGCGGCAACTGGTCTCACGTGGTCGGACCTTTGCGCGGTGACTTGTTAACACCGATACTTGTGATCTTATTGGTGTCTTCACCCTCCTCGCAGTCCCGAGTTTCAGCAGAGGCATCTTCCGTGATCTGCAGCTCTCTTACTGACATTTCTTCGGCCGCAATCGCCTTTTGCATCGCGAGCGCCTGCATTAGTTCTGCTACAGTGACCCTTTCGGCGAACGGCATGGCCGCCTCTTCCCTTCGGATCGCACCATTCACCACAGCGAGGATGAAAACCATGACGCCTGGTAGCAGATCGATGGAAATCGCCCCCGCCCATGCTGGAATGAAGTCGGAAGCGTAACGCAGAACAGCCTCTGCCGACGAGAGCGGCACGAAACGTCTCTCGGCTACTGGTGCGCGCGACAAAATTTCGTCTGCGGCATCGGAAAGCACTTTCGATTGAGCTGCAACCGAAGCGCGGATTGTTTCCATAACCCGGTCTTGACGGTTGATGAGATCCTGTTCGCCACCGTCTGCGATAGGCGCAATGAAACCTAGCGAGAGGTCGTCGGCAGCGCGCCGAATTGAGGGAGCAATCGAGGTTTGCTGTAACGATGTGATGACCCCAGTGAGGGCTACGGCTTCGGACGAAAACTTATCTGCCCGTGGCTCTACGAGACCGGGTGCCGACACAAGCGCGCGCATGGTCTCGAGGCGCTTTTGTCCCTCGTCAAACAGGCTGGTAACCTGTTCCCTCGATGCATTGATGCCGTTTTCCAGTTCATTCAATTGCGAAGACATCTGCGACAGAAGCGAGACGACGCTGCCCGAACCAGTTGTGCCCGTCAGCGCTCCAGACTGTCGTTCAGACGCCGCAAGCTGGGCAAAACGCTCTTTGGCGCGTTGAATGTCCGGCAAGAGACTCTGTGCTGCAAGAGCATTCTGGTGTGCCTGATCAAGATCTCCGGTGTAGTCTTGAACAGTTTCCGCGAGATGCTGTTCGAGAGCAGCTGAGCCTGCAAGTGCTGCAGCATTGAGCCAGCTCGACATAGCCAGAATCATCGCGCAGCCAACCGCCATTACAGCTAACATCGCGGAGCGGCTAGAACGGCTGGTCACGTGCGGGTAAAATCGCGCCATATAGGACCAAAAGGCGTAGATTCCGACCGAGACTGAGGCGGAGTAGATGATCGCTGCAAAAAAGACTGCTGTGGGCGAGCCATCCAAAATACTTCGCACGCCCAGATAGGTATATACGCCGGACGCGAGAGCAAGAACAGCAAGCGCGAAACGAGTCATCGTTTCGACCGCTGCCAGGCTTTCCTGCAAGCGATGCGATGCGCCTAGCGCCATAAATCTGTCTCCGGAGAATCGATTTAGTTCTTAATTCGAACTGCAATGTCGGCGAATTCAAGGCCTGAAACACAATGCTTATATTGCACGATGGCTAGGCGACCTTTTGATACTTGATCTGCAAGTTGCAGAGTAAACATAACGACGCTTCGTACCACCGGATCCATCAGGGATGGAATTACCGATAATCACTATCCTCGATGTTCGCCAGGATGAATTGAGCCTCTGGTCGAAGTCAGGAGTCCGAGCAGCGCTGAGCAGGCTCGGCGATCATAATTGGTAGATGTCATTAACGGCTTCCACGACATTCATTCCGACGTGGTAGTTTTCTTAAAAACAGTAGAGCTCACGAGTTAGTAGGTCGCACCGTGAACACGATTGGCTGCGACGTTGATGCGTAGAACGTAATAATATGCCTATTATTTGCATTTCACACACGAGAGATTTTTCAGTTAAGTCCAAGGCAGAGGAGTGCTGTCGGCAATTACAATAGCTGACGGCTTGGAGGAAATAATGACATCTGTATCCGCGAGCCAGGAAGACTCAAGGATCGCATCATTGAGCTTTCGGACGTAATCGGTGCGACGAGGACAGACTGGTCTGCCTTCAGCGAACGGGGCGGCAAGATCATCTGGCTTCAGGGTAATGACGACCCAAGTGTAAGCCCGTTGGGTAATGCCAAGTTGTTTGAATCCGTCGTTGCCAGGATGGGCGCTGACAAGGTCAAAAATTTCATGCGCTTCTATCTTGTACCCGGTCTGGCTCATGGCGGCGGTCGTTTCTCGCCGACCTGGGATAACCTCGCTGCGCTCGACAATTGGGTTGAACACGGTTTGCCCCCGTCCAATCCAGTCGTTGTTGACGCAACAAAATCTTCGACCAAAGGCCGTAGCAGACCACTGTGCGAATATCCAAGCTGGCCAAAATATAAAGGCGATGGCGACGTCGCGAGCGCTTCAAGCTTCAACTGCGCCAATGACTGACGGTAGCGGCAATCAACACAGCAGAAAATTCTTGGGAGAATTATAATGACAGCAGGTCCCACTCTATCAAGACGTGCCGTTCTCGCAGCATCGACATTCGCCTCTGTCAGCCTTGTGGGAAAGACCGTGTCGGCTGCGGACGCGACACCTTGCATCGCTGACCGGGAACCATGGACGACCGTAGGCGATGTCGCTGCCGCAGGCTGGTTGTCGGCAAAACTCGCGGAGATGGAAGCAAGGCTTTACCCAATGGCCACTACGTCTATGATGGTGGCACAGGGCGGAGAGATCGTTTATCGCTACGGCAATCTGTCCGATGTCAGTTACCTTGCTTCAGCTCGAAAAAGCATATTGTCCATGCTGTTCGGTCGCTATGTCGCGGAAGGAAAAATCGATCTCGATATGACGATTGGCGAAATCGGCGTTGAAGAAGAAGAGGGACTTCTGCCGCTGGAAAAGACCGCCAAGGTTAAAGACCTACTGACATCGAGTTCCGGCGTCTATCATGCAGCAGGTAGCCCGGGCGGGAACGAAAACACACCAGAACGCGGCAAGACGAAACCTGGCTCGGTCTTCCTCTACAACAACTGGGACTTTAATGTCCTTGGTGCCATCTTCGAGGAACGTACGGGAAAAACCATTTTCCAGGCGCTGAAAGAGGATTTAGCGGACCCACTGGGCTTTGAAGATTTCGACATCAACCGTCAGCGGATGATGGGTTACGGAAATCAGTCGCGCTATCTCGCCTACCATCTCTTCTTATCAGCGCGTGACATGGCCCGCCTTGGGCAGCTGATGCTGCAAGGGGGAAAGTGGGGAGGTAGAACTATCGTGCCTGAAAGCTGGATTGCCGAGAGCACCGAAATGCGGTTTACGCCAGAGCAGACCAAGAGCAAGGAAGGTCTAGGATATGGCTACCTGTGGTGGCTACCCACATCCAACGATCCTTTGTTCAAAGGAGCCTTCTTGATGAACGGTAATTTCGGACAATTTGTTCTGTGCCTTCCGGCGATCGACACCGTCGTGGTTCATCGCCGTGCGGTAACCGATGAGTTTGCTATCGCCAGAAATCAGGGAGAGACAACCTATGAGCCGACCAAGGTTTCAGCCGGCGATTTCCTAAGCATTGCAGAAGCAGTCGTTGCTGCGAGAACCTAACAAGTATCCGGCACTGGGAGTGTTCCTGCAAGCGCCCGTTCGACATGCCACATTGATCAGCGGTAAGTGTCGAGAAAGCGGACGGTGCTCCTATGCGGCGTTTACAATTGGGGTCAGTGGACCCGCGCGACAACTCGCGAGCAGAGCCCGTATCAACGTACGTAAGACGCATCGCGGGAAGGGAATATAGAGCGCCTATTGGCATTGCTGTCGGAAGATATCAGCCTCCATTCAAATGGCGGTGGACAAAGCCCAATGATCGGACAATCGTTTCATAGCCGCGACACGACACTGGATATTCTGAGAGATTCGTAACAGCCTTTCAATCTGGTGGTTCGACGTTGCTGCGAGTCATTCGTGTCAATGGGCTCCAGGCTTTATCACGCGCGAGGCTGATGTCGAGAATCCGACGACAGCGCTGGAATTCGAAAAAGATGCAATCCGAGCGTTTCACGTCGTCCGAAATCCGGCCGAACTCCGTCATCTGTCGACGCTATTTGTTCAACTCCCCCACTGAGCCAGCGTATTGAACGATCTCGTTCATATCCTTAACGAAGTCGTCGTTCGAGATATCTTTCGAAATTTCTTTGAGGAACCGATCGGCAATTGCCAAACGCCTGCCAAGGTCGGGATTAAACACCCTGGTGGTCCACCGCCCGCGGCGCACATCTCCCGTCAGCAATTCAACGTGTCGATACTCGTTGGACATAAGCCTGCGCTTGAGCCTTTCTGCTTATGCCGACGTTCCGGTGGAGATGGAGGCAGTTCAGCTATCCTATGGGAAAAGCCATGCGCTCACCCGATGGCCAGCGCAGAAAAATGATTCCTTAAGTATCAATCAAGATCGTCCAAATGGTGCAATCTAACTGGGCCACCGTGTTTACTTGTAGGGACTATTCTGCGCGCCAGGAGCCCTCGAAATGAAAAACATACTCACATGTCTGCGCGATGCCCACGACCATAGCTTGCTTTGGGTTGCCGGGGCAGTCTGCATTATCGGCGTCTACGCGTCCCTGTCTCTCGCGAGGCACGCGAGCCGGCTTGAAGGAAAAGGGCGTAAACTCTGGGCAGTGGTAGCGATCATCGCTGCCGGATGTACGGCTTGGGCCACTCATATGATTGGACTTCTTGCATTCCAGCCCGGGATGCCCTCCGGGTTTGATCCTATTCTAACGTTTACCTCCCTATTATTTACGATCTTCGGTATCGGGTTGGCCATCAGCCTTTCGATAGGGAGCCGCGACCGACGACGTCGTGCGTTTGCAGACGTCATTCTCGGTCTGAGTATCGCGCTCTTACACTATCTTGGACAGGCCGCATATCTGGTTACTGGACACGTCAATTGGGATTACGAGCTAATTGCCTTATCGCTCATTTTCTCCATTCCGATGTTTTCGTTTGCGATCATCGTTTCTGGTGAGAAACGACCTGCACTCCGGCAGGCTGCGGCCCCGCTTTTGCTAGGAGCCATTGCATTGCTCCACTTCTACGGTATGGCTGCGCTGGGGTTGACGTTTGATCCTCGCATTGGACTGCCCCCATCAACGCTCTCTCCTGGCGTAATCGCTCCCATTGTTGCGGCCGTAAGCGTTACCTTGCTGGTTCTCGCGCTTTTAGGACTACGATTTTCTACAGCGGCACGAGCGCAATTGGCTAGGGACAGGACGCGAATGAAGCAGCTAACCGACCTGGCAATGGAGGGATTGGCGATTTGCCAGGGGGGCATGATCTGCTCTGCGAATGCTAGTCTTGCCAAACTTGTTGGATGCACGCAGGAGGCTTTGTCGGGACAGTCGATCGGAGTGATACTTCCCGAAATATCGCTAGAATCGCTATCAGAGCACCAGGAGCAGGATGGCGGTCTGCTCAACCAGCAAGGCATCAAAATTCCTGTCCGTCTTCTATGCAAAACCGTGATGATCGGTAGCTCGAAGCATACCGTGGTCGCCATACGAGACCAAAGGGACCGGCTTCGCACCGAACAGAAGATGAGGACACTCGCCTTCACCGACACGCTAACGGGGCTAGCGAACCGGCTTCAGTTTAATCAGTGGCTGTCGTCTCAATGCGATAGAACCTGTGAAGCTAGCGAACACTTCGCTCTAATCCTGCTGGACCTCGACCGCTTCAAGTTCGTCAATGACACATTCGGCCATGCAATGGGCGACGAATTGCTCAAGCGTGTTGGCAAGCGATTATCAGCCTGCGCCGCGAACGGCGCGATGATCGCCCGCCTCGGAGGTGACGAATTTGCCGTCATTGTTGACGTTGCCGATGCGGAGAATGTGGCCGAGAAGATCGTCGACCTTCTCGAAAGACCGTTCTTGATTAACGGCTCTGTGATCGATATCGCCGCCAGCGTTGGCATAGCCGTCAGCCCGATTGATGGAAATAACCCATCCTTGATCAGTAGAAGTGCTGATCTGGCTCTTTATTCCGCCAAAGGATCGGGGGGCAACACGTACCGTTACTTCGAGCGCGAGATGAGCGATAAAGCTCATGCGCGACAGCAGCTGGAACTCGATCTACGGCGCGCTTTAATAAGAGAGGAATTCGAAGTCTACTATCAGCCACAGGTCGATCCATTAGACGGTCGCTATCAGGGAGCAGAGGCCTTGGTTCGTTGGCATCACCCAGACCGAGGCATGGTGGCCCCGATGGACTTCATACCCCTGGCGGAAGAGATCGGTCTCATCTGTCCGCTAGGTGAATGGGTGCTCCGCGTTGCATGCGAAGAAGCGGTAGGCTGGGCGCCACATTTAACGGTTGCGGTTAACCTCTCCTCGGTGCAGCTTCGCGACAGCGCTCTTTCGGAACGGGTCATGCAGATACTGGAAGAGACGGGGCTGCCAGCCTCAAGGCTGGAACTTGAGATTACTGAGACGGCCTTCATTCAGGACGAAGCGCTCACCTATGAAACACTTCACGCTCTACGTGCGCTCGGCGTGCGTATCTCCATGGATGACTTCGGGACTGGCTATTCTTCGTTGAGCTACCTGCGACGTTTTCCATTCAACAAGATCAAGATCGACAAGTCATTCGTCAGGCAAGTTCCAGAAGACCGGGATTCAGTTGCCATCATCCAGGCAGTTACCTCGCTGGCGGTAAAGCTGGGGATGACCGTCACCGTCGAAGGGGTCGAAACGCCCGAGCAACAAGCGTTTACTGTCACCGAAGGCTGCAATCAAATCCAAGGTTACCTCATCAGCCGCCCCATCGACAGCAACGCGCTTCGTGCCCTCTTCAAAGAGGCCATGCAATCTGCAGCATAGGAATTACCATGCCACTCTACAGGCTACTTTACCGAAGCGAAGCTTCGCTTCAGGTCTCTGAGCAAGATTGTGGTCGCAAGATCGACCAGATAGTTGCGATCTCTGCCAAGCTAAATGAGAATGTTGGGCTATCGGGCGCGCTGGTCACATCCAAAGGTTTGTTTGTCCAGGTGCTCGAAGGTCCCCTCGGACCACTCGAAGCGACCTTCGAGAGGATTTGCCGGGATCTTAGGCACAGACGTGTCATCTTGATGGAGCTGGCGGCTGCAGAGGAGCGCATCTTTCAGGATTGGAGTATGGTGCGCATTCGCGATGTCGAGTCGACTGCTGACGTTTCGTCGCTGTTTGAGCTCGACAAGTCGAACAGACTTTACGCCTCCACCACAAGCGCGCTGGTCTCCTTGATGCGGAACCTATTGGTGTCTCGCCGCATCCCGCCAACCGCAAGAGGAACTGGCGCAAAACTTGCTACACCTTCAAAAGCGTTTGGTTCATCTGATTAACGTCGTTGACAGGGAGCGAAAAGTAAAAGGAGCAATGTCTGGACACAACACCATAGTGCCCACCGGAGCGCAGGGATCTCAAGTGCTAGCGGTCGTTTCCGTAAGCTCGGCACCTTGTAGGGAAAATCAACTCATCCGCGCACGGTTTGATATTGCCTGGTCCAAAACAAGTCCGACAGGGAATTTTATTCTCTAATATTCATCCTTGTTCGCGCATGTGAAATCAGACTGTTGTCCTTCTCTCGATTGTCGTTATGTCCGCTGACCTATTCGAGCCGCTGGCCGCCATCCGCATCGAATAGATGGACGGCGCGTCTGGAGCCTAGAGAGAATTACTAGGCGCTAATGCCACAACGCATTATTGACCAATTGAAAGTCAATATGTGTCCATTTGAAATTCATTTGGCGGCTGATTGAAAATAAAGATCCGAACCTAGTAGCACGAGGTAGCGAGAGTTACGCAGGCGCGTCGGGATAAGGATTGACGGGACATGGGTTCTGAAAGGAGACCGCCTTTTGCGCCGTCGAGCATTCCTACTTAGCTATTCCTCTAAGTTATGACCATAGGAACTACGAGTGATCGGCAGGCGCGTGTCGAAGCGGTTGCAACCCAAGTGCGATCGAATCCTTCGCTTTGACCTGTCATTTGCTCAAAACGAAACGTGGTTTTGTCGATCAGATGTTCTGCCCAGCAACGATTGATCCCGCAAAATCAGCAAAGGCGCGGGCTTTCGCACTTGCTAGCCTGCCAGTCGGGAAGACGGACCAAAGATGGATCGCCGGAAGTTCCCAGTCCTCCAGGACGCGCCGCACGGTGCCGTGCGCCAGTTCAGGCGCAAACATCCAGTCGGAAGCAACGGCTAGGCCCATGTGCGACAAGACGGCGGCTCGAATGCCTTCCGCCGCGCTGAATCGCGCCCTCCCGCCCCCACGTTAGGCGACGACATCGAAAAAGCCGTACGCAGCGTCGCCCAACAACTCGGCTACAGCCGTAAAAAAATGCTGCGGGTTATCGTCAGAGAATGGTTGGAGCAAAACGCCTACCTACCGGTCTTGTATCTAAACGACGAAGGTGAGGATGGCGGCAATCCCTAGAGGCTGATGGCAGCCCGAATGAAGGCCGCCATCCCCCATTTCGGCTCAGTTCACAGGCGTGGCACCGGCGGTGCCGCACTTGGCGAACTTGCCTTTGGCATCCTTGCACTGAACCTTCTTCTTCGTCGTCTCGCATTTGACGAACTTGCCTTTCGCATCGCGGCACTGCTCAGGGTCTGCAGGCGCAGCGGCGAAAGTCGCGAGGGCAGCGACAATCAAAACTGACTTCCACATTCCCGAATCCTCATTGCCGAAATTGGCCGAAGCCATGGTTACAACATGATCAGGAAAGCTCAAACGGTGAGCATGGTGCGATGAAGGATGCGTCTCATAGATACTGCGCTTTTCGGTAGCGCACTTCCAATATGGATCCTGGACGCCTCCCCTTTTTGTCAGCGCCTATTTGAAATGGTCGCGAAGAAAGATCGCGGCATCTCGGGCTTCTTCCGAAGAGATCGTGTGACCGACGCCAGGATAGATTTTTGACGTCACAGGAAACCCCGCCGCTTTGAGTTGGTTCGCCGCAGTGGTCGTCGCAGCGGATGGTATGGTCCTGTCCGCAGAACCGTGCATCATAAAGATTTCCGTTTCGACAGAAGACGAAGTCGGCAGTAACGGCAACAGTCCGGCGAAGGTGACGAGAGATCCTACCTTCCAACGACCCGAAGCAACCGCATCCAGCGCCATGATGGCGCCTTGCGAGACCCCGACGAAGGCCACCCGGTCGAGCGCGTTTTCGAACCCTTCCCGTTTGATGATCTCGGAGACCACGCCGTCGAACGCTCGACGCGCTGCGTCGATCCGCTCAGGGCGCATTATCTGGTCATCGACGGCGAACCACTGACGACCGCCCGACCTATGCGGAAACGGCGCGTCAGGCGCGACGAATGCCGTGTCCGGAAGCGTCGCCTGCCAGGAAATTCCCACCGCTTGCATAACGGCCCCTCGTCCCCGGATCCCGTGGAACAGGATCACCAGATGATCGGCGCGAACCACTCCTTTTTGAGAGGCGGTTTGTTTCTGGGTGCGTTCCGCCTGCACAATTTGCAAAGGCTTCCCAGCAGGGTCGACCGCCTGGGACACGAGTTTGATTCCTCTGTCCGCGGCCAACACTCGATCCGGATTCGCGACGAGGTAGGTCGCGCCGACAAGGATGATGAAAAGAGAGACTAGGGTCGCGAGATGTGACGACGTCATGGGGCTTTCCTGTTGCATTCAATCAACCTGCATTCCGAATGTTCGTTCCGCTTCGCTGCCAGACCGGCACTGACATTCTCGTTATGGTCACGGTGTCCCTCGAAACGGCCGAGCCCCTGGATCGGGAACAACCCAGCATATCTCCCGTTCGAGCGGATGCACCACTGCGCACTCAAGGAGATTTCAATGCAGCGATTTGCAGACAAGTTCGTCGTCGTGACTGGCGCAGGCTCAGGAATAGGTAAGGCGACAGCCGAGCGTTTTCTCGACGAAGGCGCTGTCGTGACACTAGTCGGCCGCACGAGATCGAAGCTCGAAGAGGTCGCCAAGCCTTTCCGTGATGATCAATTTATGATCGCCGAGGCGGACGTGTCGAATGAGGACGAGGTAAAGGAGCTGATTTCTCGCACCGTCGAGAAGTTCGGACGCTTGGACGTTCTCGTCAACAATGCGGGTGTCGTCGCCGAAGGCGACGTCGGCACCCTCACGACAGACGACTGGCGTAGAGTGATGGCAACGGATGTGGATGGCGTCTTCTACGCCAGCCGTGCAGCGATCCCGCATCTGAAGACGTCGCGCGGCTCGATTGTCAACGTCAGCTCGGTGTCCGGCATAGGCGGCGACTGGGGCATGGCCGCCTACAACGCCGCCAAGGGTGCAGTGAACAATCTTACGCGGGCTATGGCTATGGACCACGGGAAAGACGGCGTCAGGGTAAATGCGGTGTGCCCAAGCCTGACACGAACAGGCATGACCGAAGACATGATGGACGACGACAAGCTGATTGCGAAGTTTAACGAACGGTTCGCACTTGAGGGACCCGGCGAGCCCGAAGACGTTGCGGCCGTAATCGCATTCCTCGCAAGCGACGATGCGCGCTTCGTGACGGGGGTCAACCTGCCTGTGGATGGCGGCATGTCTGCGTCGAACGGTCAGCCGCCCCAGTAAGCATCAAGCGGCCCCTCAAGGAGATTGGTGAGGGGTCGCGTCACGTTCTATTCGGTAGATCGTCTTTCTTCCGCCGCCGGCCAGTCATTGGCCGGCTCATCAACGGCTTCATCGTCAGCGGGATCCGGATCGTGCTCATGGGCCACCATGAGTGCGTTGACCTCCACGACGATCATACTGCAGGCGTCCTCGTAACTGACGCCGTTCACCACGAGGCCATCAACCAATTCCTCCAGCCTGGCGCGGACCTCGCGCTTCCAATCGTCGATCATTTCTCTCTCCTTTGTTTTGCTGTCTTCTCAATCAGTTCTATCCAAACCGGCGCGTGATCGCTGGCGTGGTCCCAGCCCCGAACATGCTTATCGACCTGGGCTCTCACGAGTTTGTCGGCGAGATCCGGGCTGAGCAAAAAGTGGTCGATCCGGAGGCCGGCGTCGCGTGCGAATGCATTTCGGAAGTATGCCCAGAACGTATAGATGCGGTCGTCTGGATGGAGGTGCCGCAGTGCATCCGTCCAGCCTTGGTCCACCAGGTCGGCGTAGGCTTTCTTCACCTCCGGCCGAAACAGTGCGTCGTCGATCCAGCGCTCCGGTTTGTAGACGTCGAGGTCGGTTGGCATGACGTTGAAATTGCCCACGAGCGCGACTGGGACACCGAGCTCCAAAAGTTCGGCCGAGTAGGAATGCAGCCGCCGAAACCAATCCAACTTGTACTGAAACTTCGGCCCAGGAACGGGGTTGCCGTTTGGCAAGTAGAGGCAGCAGAAGATAATCCCGTCGATGACGGCCTCAAGGTAGCGGCTTTGGCTGTCATCCTGATCGCCGGGAAGTCCTCGTCTTGTCTCAAGCGGCTCCTGACCTCGCGCGAGAATGGCAACGCCGTTCCACGATTTCTGTCCTTGCCATACCGCGCCGTAGCCAGCGCGCTCCAACTCCTTGCGAGGAAACTTGTTGGAGGGAGCTTTAAGCTCTTGAAGGCAGACGACGTCCGGTCTCGCCTCGTCGAGCCATCGCAGGAGGACGTCAAGGCGGCCGTTGACGCCGTTGACGTTGAACGTGGCGATCTTCATCCAAGTGGTCAGCGTTTGCGGTCGCCCTTGTCGCCCTCGCCCGATTTCGTATCGTGCTTTGCATCATGGCGTGCGTCGGCCGAGAGCGAGCGGGAGACGTCGACGCTCTCCTTGAACTTCCCGTCTTCGTCGCGGCGGACATAACGCTTGTCGGTGCCGGTATCGATCAGTTCGCGCTTGGTCATCACAGACCTCCTTTTTCAACAGGTTGCAGAGGCAAACGCGCTGCGAGCCTGAAAGATGCATTCGAATCAGCACCATAGGAGAGACTCGCATAACGGGCGGGCGCGCCCTGCTAAGTCATTGAAAAACGATTCATTTTGCCCGGAACGATTCGCGTGGCGATTCGGTTTGAATCGCGACGGTTGTGTCAGGAGTACGCGTGCCATGGGTTCCCCGAGAGCAAACTGGAAGGGCTTCATCAAATTCGGAGAGGTGTCGTGCCCCGTTGCGCTTCACACCGCGGCGTCAGCCTCCGAGCGCATCGCTTTCAATACCCTCAACAGGGCGACGGGGAACCGGGTCAGGCGAGAGTTCATCGATGGCGAGACGGGAGAGCCCGTCGAGAAGGACGATCAGGTGAAGGGCTACGAGACGAAGAATGGTCACTACATCGTCCTCGAACCTGAGGAAGTCGCAGCCGCCGTCCCGGATAGCGACAAGACCCTGGCGATCGAATCCTTCATTCCATGCTCCGAGATCGACACCGTTTACTTCGACAAGCCCTACTATCTGACGCCGGACAAGATGGGCACGGAAGCCTACGTCCTGCTTCGCGAGGGCATGAAGAAGGCCAAGGTCGCAGCGATTGCACGTACGGTGCTGTTCCGCCGCCTGCGCACCGTGCTCATTCGTCCTCATGGCAAGGGCCTCATCGCCTCCACTCTCAACTTCGACTATGAGGTCCGGTCGTCGCAGGAAGCGTTCGAGGATCAACCGGACGTTAAAAGCGATCCTGAACTGCTCGAGATCGCCGAACTGATCATCGAGAAGAAGAAGGGCAGCTTCGACGCCAGCACATTTGACGACCGGTACGAGGAAGCTGTGACGGAACTCGTCAAAGCCAAGATCGAAGGACGTTCGCTTCCGAAGAAGAAGGCTGCTCCTGCGGCGAAGGCCGTCGATCTGTTGCAGGCGTTGCGCGAGAGCGCGGGCCTAGGTTCCAAGAGGACCAAATCCAGCCGGACCGCCGCAAACGCCAATGCTGGCACAAACACTGCAAGAACAAAGAAGGCTGCCGGCAAGGCAAAGGCTACTACGGCACCCACCCGCCGCGCAGGTTAAGAGGAGATTGCCATGGCTGTTCGCCCCTATTGGAAAGGCCACCTGAAGCTCTCTCTCGTCAACTGCGCGGTCCAGATGATGCCGGCGACGTCAGAGAGTGAGAAGGTTCGCTTCCACACCCTGAACCGCGCCACCCAGAACCGTGTCGTCAGTCACTACGTGGATTCCGTCACCGGCAAGGACGTAAAGGAGGAGAACGAGGTCAAGGGTTATGCCCGCGGCGAGAACGACTACGTCGTCCTTGAAGAAGACGAACTGGAGAATGTCGCGCTCGACAGCACACGTACGATCGACATCTCGACGTTCACAGAGCGCGACACGATCGAGTGGATTTGGCTCGACACCCCCTACTACCTGTCACCAAGTGAAAAGGTCGCGCAGGAAGCTTTCGCCGTAATCCGAGACGCCATGGCGTCGCAGGACATGGTTGGAATTTCCCGATTGGTGATTTCGCGCCGAGAACGCGCCGTCATGCTGGAGCCTCGTGGCAAGGGTATTGTCCTGTGGACTCTGCGCTATGGGGACGAGGTCCGCGACGAAGATAGCTACTTCGACAGCATCGCGGACGAAAAACCGGACGCCGACATGATGCCTCTCATTCAAAAGCTGATCAAAAAGCAGACGAAGCCATGGGATGCGAAGATGGTCGTCGATCCCGTGCAGGACCGTCTGCTCGACATCATCAAGGCGAAAAAGAAACAGCAGAAGAAGCCCACCAAAAACAAAACGAGGGCGCCCGCTTCACCTTCGAAGCCGAGCAATGTCATCAACATTATGGACGCTCTGAAGAAGTCCGTCGCCGCAGAAACAAGGGCACGATAGAGAGCCGTCAGGCGGACGCCTTGCGAGCTTTGTTCAGCCGCTTGATAGCTTGCTCCAGCGAGCGGTGGCCCTCATTGTAGTCCTCCCATGCCGTGCTTGCCCTGAGCAGGCCCGGCGCTGTCCTGACGGTGAAACGCGTTGGATCGAGGTCAGCCCTCACCTGCGTCCAGTTCAAAGGCATCGACACCGTCGCTCCGGGACGTGCTCGGGGAGACAGCGGCGCGACCGCCGTCGCCATGCGGTCATTGCGCAAGTAGTCGAGGAATATCCGCCCTTCCCGCTGGTTCTTCGCCATCTTGATGAGGTAGAGATCCGGATTATCCCGCGCCATATCCTGGCAGACGTCATGCGCGAAGCCTTTAGCCTCGTCCCAGCTCAGCTTCTTCCCTCGACCTGCGGCGAGTGGCGTCACAACGTGCAGTCCCTTGCCGCCTGTCGTCTTGCAGAAACTGACAAGACCCAGTTCTTCCAGCCGGTCGCGTATCTCACGCGCGGCCTCGACGACTGCTGAAAACGCGACATTCGGACCGGGATCGAGATCGAAGACCAACCTGCCCGGAACTTCGGGCTGATCAGGCAGGCAGTTCCACGGGTGCAGTTCGATCCCCCCGATCTGGGCGATGGCGGCAAGTCCTTCGACGCGATCGATCTGCAGATAGGGTTTCTTGTCTCCGAAGACAGTCACGAGTTCCAGAAGATTGGATGTTCCCGGCATGGCATGGCGCTGGAAGAACTGTTCGCCACCAATGCCATCAGGACAACGAAGGATCGAGCATGGCCGACCTTTGATATGATCGATCATCCAGGCTCCGACAGCTTCATGGTACTGCGCGAGATCAACCTTGGTCACAGGCTGTTTGTCGCCTGCGTCGGGCCAGAGCGCCTTGTCGGGGCTCGAGATCATGACACCCATGACCTCCGCCTTTGCGCCTTTTCGCGAGCGTTTGGCCGGCGGCGTTTCCGTCTCAGGATCAGGAACATCGGCATCCGAGGGTGCTGCGGGCTCTTCGGCTTCGACCTCTGCGGCGGGCTTATCCTCGCGCAAGCCTTTGAACGCACCCTGACGGACCTGACCGTCCGCTGTCCATCCGGCAAACTCTATCTCGGCGACAAGTTCGGGCTTCAGCCAGACGATATCCTCTGTCTTTTCCGGCGCTCCAATTCCTGTGAACGGAGATTTGGAGGTTTCCACCTCCTGAAGTTTCGGCAGAAGTTGCTGGACCGTCTTGGCGCCGTAGCCTGTCCCGACACGACCAACGTAGACGAAGTGCTTGCCGCTGAAGACGCCAACAAGCAGCGAGCGGAATTTCCCATTGGTCTTGGCGTAGCCGCCGATAACAACTTCATGGCCGGCGCGACATTTGGATTTCGCCCAGGTCTTCGTCCGGCCGGAGACGTAATGAGCATCTGCCTGTTTGGAGACGATGCCCTCGAGCGACAGCTTGCAGGCCGACTTCAGGACGGCGTCGCCACCTGTCTCGAAATGCTCGACGAACCGCAAGCGGGGATCGTCGCCTGCATCGGCTATCAGGGTTTCCAAACGGGACTTGCGCTCGGTCAACGGAAGCTCTCTCAAATCCTCGTCGCCCTCGAACAGCAGGTCGAAGGCAAAATAGACGAGGTCGTCCGTCGTCCCTTCTGACAGTGCCGCTTGCAGGGCCGCAAAGTCCGGGGCGCCCTGCTCATCGAGCGCACAGATCTCGCCATCGATAATGCAATCCGGAAGCGCCGACGCCGCCTCTGCAATCGCCGGCCACTTTGAGGTCCAATCGAGTCCCTTGCGGGTCTTCAGCGTGACCTCGCCGCCGACGACGCGCATCTGGACGCGATAGCCGTCAAACTTGATCTCGTGGATCCAGCCTTTGCCAGCAGGAGGACGGGTCAAGCTCTCGCAAAGCTGTGGTGCGACGAAGCTTGGTATCGTTGTTTTACCACTTGAGGGCCTTGCTGCTTTTGGTCGAGCCGCCTTCGCCTTGACCGAAGTTTTCGTGCCAGCCTCGCGCTCCTCGGCGGCGAGACCCTCGGTGCTGTCCCACACCGCGTCTGCCTTGACCGTCTCGCCCTGCGTCATGAAAGGCTTGGGCTTCTTGCCCTTGCCGGCGGCGATTGCCTCCATGGTTCGGCCTGAAGCGACGGAGGTCTGGTTGTCTTCCAGTATGGCTGCGCCATTCTCGTCGACAGCGTAATCGTCGCGGTGCTTGATCAGCAGCCAGTTCGTCCGCTTGCCGCCGTCGCGGTCGTTGCGCATCCGAACCAGCACGAAGCTTCCATGGAGGCGTTCACCTTCCAGCGTAAACTTGAAGTCGCCTTTCGCCAGCGCCTGCTCGGGCGTCTTGTTGCCCTCTGGTTCCCAGTAGCCCCGATCCCACAGCATGACCGTTCCGCCGCCGTACTGACCTTTCGGTATCGTCCCTTCGAAGTCACCGTAATCCAGAGGGTGATCCTCGACCTCGACGGCAAGCCGCTTGTCTCCCGGATCGAGAGATGGGCCTTTTGTCACCGCCCAGGACTTGAAGACGCCATCGAGCTCGATGCGGAGATCGTAGTGCAGGCGGGTAGCATCATGCTTCTGGATGACGAAGCGGCGACGGTTGGATGCCTTGACCTCGATCTCTCCGCTTGGCTCGCGCGTCTGCTCAAAATCACGTTTGGATCGGTACTTGCTCAGATTGTCTGTCAAGGCAACAACTCCATACTCAGCAACGATATCATGGCCTCACCCAGCGCCAGAGTCGTAATCTCTCCCACGCTTCACTTTGGCTGAGCGTAGAACCCTCTGGTGCGGCGTTAGTTTCCAGAAAAATGCCTTCGCACGGTTCGCCAAAACCACCGAAGGCAAAAAACCACAGAGATCCAAACGCAGACGCGGCTAAAACGGCCTACTGCTTGGCAACAACCATCTTCACATGCGACAGATGCGTCTCCAGGCTTGGCAATGTTTCCTTCGCAAAGCCAACGACGGTCTGGTCGTCGCCGGAGCCCGCATAGGTCCGAAACAGTGCGATCGCCTCGAGATGCGCTTGTACCTGCATATCAAGGTAGAGCGTATCGAAATCCTTGCCCTTCGCGGCCTGCAACTGATCAAGCATCTTCTGGTGCTTGGGCGAAAGGACGATTGGGGACGGCAGTGGCGCTTCCTTTTTATCGAGTATGCCCTTCAGCTTCTCGCCGGCTTTCTGATGATCGGCGATGATCATCTTCGCCGCTTCCTTGAGGTCCCCCGATGACGCATTCTGCAAAGCCAGTTCGCTGGATTTGATCTCGAATTCGTTCGCGCTCGAGACGACGCTGGCGAAGGTTGATCGATCCACAACCATCATGGGCGCGGCATCTCCAGCAGGCTTGGGCGTCAGCTCCTCAGCCAAAAGAGGCTGTGCCAGCAGAGCGAGGGATAGCGCGACGTAGGATAGGTTTGAGAGATTCATCTTCATAGCCCTTTCTGAGGCGGTCACTTTGCTTTGGAGAACGCTTTGACGAGATCGGCATTGGCCGCATCGACCGCGTCTTTGGCCTTGTCCACCACCTTGGCCATTCCAAAGAATTCGTGGGTCACGCCGTCGTAGTTCAGTGCATTCACCTTCACGCCAGCAGCCTTTAGTTTTTCAGCATAGGCTTGGCCTTCGGAGCGCAGCGGATCGATCTGTGCGGTAATGACAGTCGCAGGCGGCAGCCCTTCAAGGTCGTTGCGACCAACAAGATTGATCCGTGGATCCGCGGTTTCATCTTTTGACTTGAAGACGTGCGAAACGAACCACTCCATATCCGCCTTGCCGAGCGGCGCGGCGTTGGCGTTTTCTTGGTAGGACGGGGTGTTCATGTCGTTGCCAGCAATGGGGTAAACCAGCAACTGGTGAACGGGCATCGTCGTTTTCTTTGCCTTTGCCATCAGCGCGACATTCGCCGCCAGATTTGCGCCGGCGCTCTCGCCTGCAACCGCGATCCGCTTGGCATCTCCATTCAGCGCGTGGACGTTTTCGACAGTCCAGGTATAGGCGGCCCAAGCGTCATCATGCTGAGCCGGAAATTTGCTTTCCGGCGCGTGATGGTAGTCGGCGGATACGACGATGGCTTTTGAACCCAGGGCAAGAGCTCTGGGCGTTGCATCATATGTGTTAATATCGGCGACAACCCATCCACCGCCATGGAAATACAGGATGACCGGGAACGGTCCCTTCCCTTCCGGAGTGTAGACGCGAGCTGGCAACGCTCCCGCTGCAGTTGGTATGGCAATGTCTTTCGTTGCGACGCCCGCTTCCGGCATCGGCGAGATCTTCTTGTCCCTCTGCACCGTGCGTGCGGCGTCGGCAGCGCTTGCCTGCGTCCGGGCCTGTGGCACAGTCAGGCCCGAAAAGGGTTTGGCATCAAGCCCTTTCAAAGCATCGAGAACGGCCTGCATTTGTGCATCAGGTTTTGCTTGTTCAGCCTGCTGTAGCTGTTGAGCAGTTTCGGCGGGTGCTGGGGCGGGCTGTTGGGCCCAGACCATTGCAGGAGACGACAATAGTATGACCGTCAGACCAGCGGTGCCAATTGCAGATTGTAAAACGCGCATGTTATTTCCTTTAAAGCTGGGATTCGGTCGTTATTGCTTGGGTGGCTCGATCTTCTGCTGATACGTACCGACGATTTCACCCTTCGCGATCACGTGGCCGGATATCGCAGACAAGAGCGCGTCGCGGTCAGATGTCGGGGGCAGATCGATCATGGAGTCGAGTGCGACGACCTGAATGTGATAGTGGTGCGGCTTGTCGCCAGGAGGCGGCTTTGGCCCGAAATAGCCGTGCGTTCCCGATGTGTTGCGACCCTGCAAAACACCCTCGGGTTCGACAAGGCGAAGCTGTTCCTGCAGACCCTCTGGAAGCGTCGTGACTGTAGCCGGGATGTTCCAAGCCAACCAATGAACAAACGGCTTGAGAGGCGAAGAGTCCGGGTCTTCCATGACAATAGCGTAGGACGCGGCCTTCGGCACCGCGCTCCATTTCAGGGCGGGCGAAACGCCATCGGCATATTCGCTGTACTTTGCTGGGATCGCCTGGTTGTTCGAGAACGCCTCGGTAGAGACGGTGATTTTTCCTTGCGTCTCTGTCTCGGGTCGATCCAAGGCCAACGGCACATCTGCGCCTTTTTTCGCCTGGGCTACCATCACATCTGCGGGAGTTGTGGCCGCTGACTTGGCTTTTTTGGCATCGCCGTTATAGGCAACTCGATAGATCACGCCATTGGCGTCATCCGCCATCAGCAGCGAACCGTCCTTGGCGACGGCAAGACCCACCGGACGGGCGAAATGCGTCTTTCCGCCGTCCGTCAAGAAGCCTGTCAGGAAGGGTTCAATGCTTTTGGGCTGGCCGTTTTCGAAGTGAATCCGGACGATTTCATAACCCGAAGCAGGGTTGCGGTTCCACGATCCGCGCATGGTCGCAAACGCATCGCCTGCAAACTCCGCCGGAAACGAAGAACCGTGATAGAATTTCATCTGCATCGGAGCGGCATGTGCCGTGTATCCGATCACCATTGGCTGGCTCTGGTCGCGCCATTGTTCCTTGGTCACACCGCCAACAGGCGTCGACTGCGGATAGATGTCACCTGCACCGTAAACATGCGGCCAACCGTACTGTTTGCCCTGTTCGATCTTATTGAGTTCCTCAGCCTGAACCTCGTCGCCCATCAGGTCGATACCATGATCGAGGCCCCAGAGTTCCCCGGTCGTCGGCTGCCAATCGTAGCCGATCGTGTTGCGCAATCCCGACGCAAAGATGCTGCGGCTCTTCCCGTCGGGCGTCGCACGAATGATCGTCGCGTTTTCGGGATTGCTCTCGTTGCACGCATTGCAGGTTGAGCCAACGCTGAGGTAGAGCATGCCGTCGGGCCCGAAAGCGAGGACGCGGTTTGGATGCTGGCCGGAATCCGGCAGATCGCCGATAATCATCTCAAGCTCGTCGAGGGTGCCGTCAGCTTTGATGTCGGCGACAAAAACCTCTTTAACTGTTGCGAGATAGAGCTTGTCACCCCTGATCGCCAGTCCGTGCGCTTGGGCGCGCGAAACGACCTGGAGCGGTGCCCGGTCCGCCTTGCCGTCCCCGTCTTCATCCTTCAGGAGAAGCACGTCGCCCTCTTCCCGACGGCTGACGTAGATGAAGCCCTTGTCGGAGACGGCGATGATACGACTGTTTCCTAGACCCTGCGCAAAGCGCTGCACCGTGAAACCATCAGGGAGTTTCAGTTGTCCAATGCGATCACTGGTTGGAGCGACTTTGTTGGGCTTGAATACGTTAGTAGTGATTTGAACTTCAGTACCGTCACCTTGCTGGGCGTAGGCAGCGGTACAGTTAAGAAGTGCCACTGCAACTGATGCAGCCAAAATAACGGGACGTCTCATTCGATACTCCTCCATCATGTTCACGAGCCGAACAAGCGTGAGTGGTCAAAGTTCCCTCTGCAGACCGTGCAATCAGCCGATGTCTTCCAGCCGCTAGCAAACCGACACAGTTCGTAGAAAAGCGCTGAAGAATCAAGCGACTTGAGAAGAGATCACCAACGAAGGTGCGGCCGCACGCCGCAGGCCCTTTCCAACGATGATCGCCCCTGGCATGTTCGCATTTTGTTCCGCGTAAGCTTCCTTTAGCGGCATCAGGTCTATGAGCACGCCTGAGGCATCATGAACTATTCAAGGGCGATGACATGGCCGCGTATCTGGAGAAATTGAACGAGTAACAGCGCAAAGCGGTCGAACACGGCGTTGGTTTGGCTCAACGGGTTCCCGCAGGCCCCCTCCTGATTATCGCTGGTGCAGGGTCAGGCAAGACGAACACCCTGCGCATCGCCCATCTTATTGTCAAAGGCGGCGACCCTCGCCGTATTCTCCTCATGACGTTTTCCAAACGAGCCGCTTCTGAGATGGCCCGTCGCGTCGAGCGTATCTGCCGCAACGTCTTGGGCACCAATACTGGAGTTCTGACAGATGCTCTCGCGTGGTCCGGGACATTCCACGGGACTGGGGAGCGCCTGCTCGGGATGTATGCCGAGCAAATCGGTCTAAACCCTGACTTCGCAATTCATGATCGGGAAGGCAGCGCCGACCTCGCGAACCTCGTCCGGCACGAGTTAGGCTTCTCCAAGACAGACAGCCGTTTTCCGACCAAGGGCACCTTGCCTGTCGATCTATTCGCGAGCCGTCAACTCGGAGACACCACTTAATGAAATTCTTCGCCATCACTACCCATGGGTCGCGACCCGGGGAGAGCGATCAAAGGAATTGTTCAACGCGTACATGGAGGCCAAGCAAGCGCAGAGCGTGCTCGATTACGATGATATCCTTCTCCACAGGGCGGAGATGACCGCGTCAAGCGCGGTATGGTCGGCTGCAGGGCATAGAAGCAGTCTTCCAACGGCAACAGGGTATAGCGCCGGAAGGCAACGATGACAGCCTCCTCTTCCACGGATAGGACCGTCGACTTGGCCTCTCTTGGACCGGTCGGAAGATCGGACGTCGACGCGCGTTTGCGCCACTTGGCCACGGTCTTCTGATTAATCCCGCAGCGCTTGGGAAGTGCCCTCAGGCTCTCTTGACTATTTTGTATTGCTCGACGGATTGCCTCTGTCGTCGTGGCGCTGTCGTGTAGAACCTGTCCCATAGTGAATCCCTCCAATCCTGCAAGGACAATGCACCACTAAATCCTGGGATCAAACAGGTAGGGCTGAGGTGCGCCGCGACGGCGAGCGTCTGGATCAGCGTCGCCATCGGATCGAGGCCGCCCGATAGATGCCGAAGGTGATTGGCATGAGAATGCACTACCTACCGCTCTTCTACTCATGGCGCCTCTTGCCGGTGGAGGGGCAGGTGAAGCGTGGCACCCCAAAGTAGTAAGGCGGTCGCACTGAATGCTCCGCCGAGCATTGACACACCAGACCATCCGGCATGGGCATATGCCATCGTCGAAGTACTGGCTCCGAGGGCACTCCCGATCGAATAGAACACCATATAACCGCCGATGAGACGGCTGCGGGCTTCGGGATGGCGTTCAAATATAATGGATTGATTGGTGACATGAACGGCCTGCACAGCAAGGTCGAGTACCACGACGCCGGCGAGCAGTAATGGCAGCGACACCGGCAAGAAGACGATCAATCCCCATGAGACCAGCAGTAGCGCGAGCGAAACCCCGCTGGTCCATTGACCGAAGCCGCGATCAGCAAGCCGACCCGCACCGTTCGCGGCGAGCGCCCCCGCCATGCCAGCCAGGCCGAACAAGCCGATCTGGCTGTGGGAATAGGAAAAGGGAGGTTTGCTCAGCGGCAGAACCAGTGTTGTCCAGAAGGTGCTGAACGTGGCAAAGATCAACAGCGCCAGAAGGCCGCGAACCAGCATTATCCTGTCACGCAGAAACAGAACCGGGATTGAGCGCAGGTTGGCGATGTAGCTTTCGGTGCTTTCCGGCGTAACTTGTCGTGGCAGGACGCGGATGAGCAGGCCGACCATTGCAGCCGTAAGAATAGCTGAGGTCAGATAGACCGCGCGCCATCCGCCTAGATCGGCAAGGATGCCGGCGATGAAGCGTGCGGCAAGGATGCCGATCACGATGCCGCTCGTGACCATGCCGACCGCCTTACCCCGCTCGGAGGGCGTTGCCAGCGTGGCGGCGAACGCGACCAGCACTTGCACGACCACAGCGAGAAACCCCATCGTCGCAAGGCTGACGAACAGAACGACCTCGGTTCTGGCCGTCGCAACGAAGACCAGCGCAATCACAGACAAGATAAATTGCCCGACAATGAGGCGACGGCGATCGAAGAGGTCGCCAAGTGGCACGATGAAAATCAGGCCCAGCCCGTAGCCGACCTGGGTAACCGTCACGACAAGACCGATGGCAGCAGATTTGATACCTAAATCCTGCGCCATCGAATCGAGCAATGGCTGGGCGAAGTAGATGTTCGCAACGCTGAGACCCGCGGCTACGGCGAAAATCAGAGTTGTGATCCGCGATAGGCCTAGGCACGTCTTGTTGTGCGTCATGTTGCTGTCTCCATGCTCCATAGCGATCTTGTTGGTGAACACAATCTGGTTTCATTTTAAGACCACTCGTGCTACCGAGAATCCAGTTCTGTTTTAGAACCAGAATCGGCAATTGGAGAGTCAGATCCATGGTCAAGCGGGTAAGCCTATGGGACGCAGCGTGTCCGGTAGCGCGTGCACTCGATGTCATCGGCGATTGGTGGTCGCTGCTGATCATCCGCGACGCCTTCGACGGCGTGCGACGTTTCAGCGAATTCCAGGCCGGCCTTGGCATTTCCAAGGGGGTGCTTGCAACGCGGCTGCGAGACCTGACCGAGCGTCGAATTCTCGAAACGGCACCCGCCTCGGACGGATCGGCCTATCAGGAATACGTGCTGACCGAGAAAGGGCGAGGCCTATTCCTCGTCATCGTCGCGCTGCGCCAATGGGGCGAAGATCATCTTTATCGCCCGGGCGAGCCGAGATCCTCGCTGCTGGAAAGCGAAACAGGCGCTCCCGTCGCTCGACTGGAACTGCGTGCAGAGGGCGGCAAACCACTGGATTGGACCGATACCACAGTGAAGAAAATCGCTGATCGCTAAACCGAAATCAGCCCGAACAAGGAAGCAGACATGCAGGAACTGGAATTGATTGCGGAGGCCGATGAGCGCGGCCGGAATTACTTGGGCGGGATAGAGCAGCGTCCGCCGTTCCCCGACCAGGCGGCGCGTGATGGGCTTGTAATCTTCACGGAGGCCTTCCCGGACCAGGGGCAAGGGGCGGCTGAGACCTTGCGGATGCTGGATATCTATGGCTCACCCGCAACCACGGCGTCGAACGGCCCGCGCTATTTTGGCTTTGTGATCGGGGCGGCACTGCCAGCGGCAGCCGCGGCGGAACGCTTGATGCTGGCATGGGATCAGTGCGGCTCATCCTATGACAATTCGCCTGTCGCGGCGACGATCGAGAAGGTCGCCGCTCGCTGGCTCCTCGATATTCTCGATCTGCCGCGCGAAAGCGCTGTTGGCTTCGGTACCAGCGCAACCGCGTGCACTTTAACCTGCCTGTCGGCGGCGCGGCGGTCGTTGCTTGCGCGCCTGGGATGGGATTTCGATAGAGACGGCTTGATCGGCGCACCGGAAATCAAGGTTGTCGTCTCCGAGACAGTTCACATCACGGTGCGAAAGGCGCTTCGGCTGCTCGGATTTGGAACCGCGCGCCTGATCCTCGCACCAACCGATGGTCATGGTCGGATCGACCCTGATCGACTGCCCAACTTGGATGGGCGAACCATACTTTTCCTTCAGGCCGGCGAAGTGAATACCGGCGAGTTCGATCCCTTCGTGCCGCTTATCGAAGCCGCACGTCGAGCCAATGCGTGGGTGCATGTGGACGGTGCGTTCGGTCTGTGGGCGCGAGCATCGTCCCGCCGCGCGGTGACCGATGGGATCGAAGGTGCTGATAGCTGGACGACGGATGGCCACAAATGGCTGAACACACCCTATGACGGCGCAGTAGCGATCTGCCGTGATGCCGAGGCGCTTGCCCAGACCATGAACGCCGATGCGATTTACGCAACCGCTTCCGCCGATGCCCAAAAGAATCTGACGCTGGAATTTTCGCGTCGGGCGCGCGGAATACCGATTTGGGCCGCCTTGAGAACGCTCGGCCGTGAGGGTGTGGCTGCATTGGTGGATCGCCATTGCGATGAAGCCGGCTGGCTGGCGGACCGGCTCCGCGAAGGCGGTCTCGACGTTCTCAATCGCGTGGTGCTCAATCAGGTGCTGGTCCGCTGTGGCGATGACGAGCGCACCGCACGAATTCGGTCGAGAGTCCTCGATACCGGCGCGGGCTGGTTCGGCAATACGGTCTGGCAAGGCCGAGCAGCCTTCCGCATCAGCCTGTCGTCTTGGCGCACAGAACATGAGGACGTGGCGCGAATGGCCAATGCGTTGGTGGCAGCAGCGCGCGGTTAAGCCACAATTACCATTCTTCTAGTGTTCGGGCAGGGATGAGCCATGTGAACATACCTTGAGCAAGGCCTCAGTTGACGTCGAAGGAGCGGAGCTTTCAGCCAAACGCCGAGAGACTCGATCACAGTACTCGAAGTAAAAGTCTGACACCTTGGGACGGTATCCCTTTATTCTGATTTAGGCGAAGTTGTAGTATCCGGCGACATGTCTGCCTCGCCCCCCAGCTGTCGTTCGCCATCTTGGCGGCACATGTCTGCTTTTCTACTCAGCGGAAACGAGGGAAGTCCTCGCGGTCTCAATCGGGGGCTACCTCCTCACCTTCGCCGTTGATAAGTATTTAGAGGCTATCGATGCCCCCGCGCGCCCACCGGGGAGAGGATTTTCCGAAAGGTGTTCGACTATGTCTGGAGCGGATTTGAGCCACAGCATATCGATGGCTCGAAATAGCGGGAAACAGCCGAGCATTATCAACTGGCCTAAACTCGTCGTACCGCAGATAAAGGATTTCCCGCCACTAAAGCGGGCCGCAACGACGCTACAACCGGTATCGGGTTGAGCCTGGGGCTCTGAGTGGTGTCGGCTCGAAAATGCGATAGCATTGGTCGCCAATTGCGCTCCCGTCTGATGTGTAGATTCTGGCCACTGTTTGCCAACCAAAACGGCAACGTCCAGATGACAATGCAGTCAGTTGTAGGCTTCGATCATCGATCTCGTCACGTCGCCAGCAAAGCAGATAGGCGCATACCCTCCCGGCTTCGAATAAGCGCTCCTGCTACCGCATTTGTGGCCGCGCCTGTCCGTGCTGTACGGGCACGCACACGTCCCAGGATAGCCCGCGATAGACTCCGCAATGATCCTTTGGATGATGATCGACGGCGAAATCTTCGGCTTGACCTCGACGGTCTCCTTGACCTCCGGTGCTTCGCGTTTCGCAACGGGCTCATCATCACTCAGAAACCTGCTCGCAACCCAGCCTACGCGCTGGGTAAGGTCGTCTTTCACGCGAGACCATTGGCCTTCATGGGCCAACACCATCACGCGTTTGCCCATATTGAGCCGGTCAAGGATATTGGCTTTCGCGTTCGGCGCCTGTCTCAAGGCAACGCTGTTTCCCCGCACGAACTTGGGCTCAGCGCGCTCAGTGTTCTGCGCAGGAGGCACGGGTGTCGAGCGTATTATCGCTGTCGACGGTGGCGGGAGCTTTGACGGTTGATCCGTCGCCAGTTTCGCGGGAGCTGACTGTGAAGACACTGTCGATGATGGAGGTGCCACACCTCGGCCACCCTCTGGCGTCTCGCCGAGTTTCATGATCCCGAACAAGATCAAGCCGCACAGCAGCAAGTACCGTTTTTGCATAAGCGCCCCCTAAAGCACTATTGCAGAGGCCACGCGCTTTGATCAAGTAGTACGAGAACACGCTTTAACTATACCGCGTGCATCCTGCAGGTGGAGGGAGCGAGAGGCTCCTGACGACTTAGTGGCACTTGCTGAAAATCGAGCCGCACTAGCTTGACCCGAGAACGTCGAATGCAAAGCTAATCACCTCGTCTGCGGCAAACGCTTAGTGCGTCGATTGAATCCTCGGCCGCGGATTTCAAAGCCCTACCTCCCCGTCGACTGGATGGCTCTGGCAGGCTGCGGGGCGCCCGAGATCGCGGCGGTCACCGTGGTCCCGCAGTGTCTTAGCGTCCTCGCGGATTTGACGCTAAGCGCGTTGCAGAAGACGATGAGAGCGACATGACCTCCTGCCCTGATGCGTGATGGTGCGCTCTAGCGCGAAGGAGCGGGATCCTGGGCGGCGCGAGCTGGCGGTGTTTGTGACGGCTGCCTAAAAAAGGAAATGTCTGGTCTTTTTTTAGGCGGAACGATGTCCTCACAAAAGTGTTTAGGTGTGGTTAAACGCAGTCGACCAGGCTGCGCCGCTCTTTGCGTGCAGGAAGCTATAACGAGCTTCAGATCAGCTGCTCGCGAGAACTGATTTCTTTAGAGGAGACCCTCATGAACTCGATCATTTACTTGGTGGGACTAGTCGTAGTTGTCCTGTTTGTTCTCTCTCTGTTGGGGTTACGTTGATGGTAGGATCTGAATTGATTGAGAACCCAAATCGCAGCTACGTTGACTGGCCAGCGATTTTTGCTGGAACCGCTATCGCATCAGGTACCATGGCCGTGTTTACCGCATTCGCCGGTGGGCTGGGATTAAATGCAATTTCCGCCGACAACGGCGGCGAAATCAGCATGACATGGCTCATCATCACCGGCCTGTTCGTTGTTGTCTCGATGGTCGCCTCCTACATGCTCGGCGGTTACATTGCGGGCCGCATGCGACGGCCGATTTCGGATGGTACAGCACGTGATGAACGGACGACGCGAGACGGTGTAAATGGTCTTGTTGTATGGGGCATAGGCACAGTCGTTTCAGCGTTTCTAGCGCTCGGTGTCGTTTCGGGTGGCGCAAAGGCAGTCGGGAGTGTTGCGCAGACAGCGGTTGAAGCAGCCGGCTCTGCAGTTGGTGGCGCAGCACAAGGTGCAGGTCAGTTGGCAGGCGGCGTCGTGTCTGGCGCTGGTAACGCGCTGGGTGGTGTTGCTCAAGGCGCAGGTCAGGCTGCCGCTCCAAGCATCGAGCAGTCGCTGCCACAGGGCCTAAAGACGAACCCGATCGACTATTTCACCGATACTATGCTGCGGACGGACACGCCTGCTCCTGGGACCGATCCGAACGCTGCTGACTTCCAGCGTCAGGCTGGCGGCATCCTGAGCAATCTGCTTTCCACGGGCGAAATTTCAGAGGGCGATAAGGCGTGGCTGGCCAACCAGATCGTTGCTCGCACGGGTATCCCGCAGGCTGACGCACAAACGCGGGTGAACCAGACCGTCGAGCGTGTGCAGGCTGTGCGGACGGCAGCGCAGCAAAAGGTTGATGAGGCGCAGAAGAAGCTCGAAGAACTTAGAGCGCAGGCTGAGAAGGCGGTCGAGGACGCTAAGACAGCAGCGGCAGACGCCGCAGAAAAGGCGCGCATCACAGGCATTCTCACAGCATTCCTGTTGGCAGCTTCGTCACTCGTGGCCGCAGTTGCAGCCTATATTGGCGGCGTGCACGGCGGACGTCATCGCGACGAAGGTCGCGTGTGGGGTGGCCTTGCGTATCGTAAGTAACTAGACGCAGTGAGGCTCATCGTAGAGGGCCTCACTGCTACAAGCGGCAGAAGGGTCGGTGCGGTTCGCCCGGCCTTTTTGTTTTTGGATTGTCGGTATTCATTCCTTGATGACAGCGCGTGCCATTGTATGGAACCCCGTTTCCGCCAGATGCATTTGTGGGCCGTAAGGAGAATGCACATGGACGAATTGAGAAACCAGCCGTACACCGTCGAGCAGCTTCAGCAAGAGTATGCTCTGAGCCTGCCCAAGGCTGTTGAGGTGTTAGATCGTTTTGGCGGAGACCGGTCATTGATCGATAAGATGATGAAGCGATGTCCGCAACGCGAAAGCAACCGTCACTGAACGGGTTCAAAATCGCTCAGAAAATGCACGCAACCCACCCTCCGCGCTGGATAAGGTCATATTGCCCACGGGGCCACCGGCCCCTTGTGCCAATATCCCCACCTGTTTGCCCGGATTTAGCTGGTTAAGGATGCTGGCTTTCGCGTTCGGCGCCTGACTTAAGGTAGCGCTTTTTCCCGCACGAACATTGGTTGAGCGCGCTGAATATCTTTGCGCAGGCGGCAAGGGTGTCGAGCAATTAGAGGGTGACGATGGCGGCAGAGACCTTGACGGCTGATCCGGCGCCAGTTTCGCGGGAGCGGATGGCACAGTGGCTGTCGGCGATGAAGATGCCGCGCATAACCGCAATAGCTCGATCCGAAAAGGCCAATGCAAGATTGATGATCTCGCCGCTGGGCTCTATTAGCTTCGAGTGCAGACTCGTCCGTGAACCTTTAAGCCCTACCTCCGCGCCGACTTGCGTGTATCAAGTTTTCGATGTCTTTACCTATCCCGCCTCCCGTCATAGCAGCTTCAACGGACCCAGATGACAGTCGTCGCATCCTATCTCTACCGCAACGGTAAGCGCGCCGACGCGGTCGCACTCTTTTCGCAACCTTTCGAAACCACCGCGGGCGACTTTGTCTGGATCGGACTGACCGATCCAACGGTCGAAGAAATGGCCTGCCTAAAAGCGATGTTCGGGCTTCATTCCCTTGCGGTCGAAGATGCCCTCAACGGAAGGCAGGTGCCCAAAGTAGACATCTACGGCGATCAGCTGTTCGTCGTCGCCAAGACCGCACACCTGGAGAACGACAAGATCATCTACGGTGAGACCTGTATCTTCGTCGGCCAGCAGCACGTCATCACTGTCCGGCACGGATCGGCAAGATCGCACCAGAAACTACGCGAGCAACTCGAGCAGGCGCCGCAGCTCCTCTCGCACGGTCCGGACTATGTTCTCCACGGCATTCTGGATTTCATAGTAGACGGCTATCTTCCACTGGTCGAAACGATCGAAGATCGTGTCTTGGAGATCGAAAAGCACGTTCTGATTTCTTTCCTCGAGCCTGAGCAGATCCGCAGGATCTTCCGGATGCGCAGGCAGGTCATCAAGTTTCAGAGGGTCATTGGTCCAATGGCGGAAGTTGCCAGCAAACTTGCCCATCTTGAACTGCCGTGCGTCGACAACAATGCAAGGCCGTTCTTCAGGGACGTCCATGATCATGTGCGCCGGGTGGAAAACATGGTGATCGGGCTGCGCGATATCGTGACGTCCGTCTTCGAAGCCGCAAATCTTCTCGAGCAACAGCGACAAGGCGCGATCACCCGGCAGCTTGCCGCATGGGCGGCAATCCTAGCGGTGCCAACTGCAATCGCCGGTATCTACGGTATGAACTTCGAAAACATGCCTGAACTCAAGACCGAGTATGGATACTACGTCGTACTCGCGACCATTTTGGTTTTATGCGCCATTCTTTACTACCGTTTCAAAAAAGCAGGCTGGGTGTAGACAGCTCTTGATGAGAGTCGAACTGGCGACCTGCAATTTTTGAGGCTTAGGCGGCCCAGGGATTTATAACTCTCAATCCGGCTGCTTCAAATGGGTTTGTATCTCGCGTCGCAACCGCGAGATGGTTTTCTGCAGCCGTAGCAGCAATGTATCCATCAGCCTTCCCGATCGCCTTTCCAGATGTTCGACTGCTGGCCATCAGGTCCGCGTAGAATCGGGAGGTAACTACATTAAAGGGCAGAATGCGCCCGTCGAAAATTGGTAGAACTTCACCTTCAAGACGATCGTGGAGAATTGTCTGACGCTTCCCCGATGGCATTGAGGCAATCCCGAAACGAAGTTCCGCAATCGAAATAGCAGAAATGAATAGCGTTTCGATGGCCTGTGCATCCAACCAAGTCAGCACAGCAATATCAGGAGCTGGCTTCCAAGGCTCAGATATTACATTAGTGTCCAGCAAGATCATTCGAAAGTCATCGGTACCGCCGGAGTCCTGTCGCGCTGTTGTTGCAGGGCTTCGACATCATTGTTTGACATTTCGGCGTCACGGCCAATGGCAGCGAGAAGCGAGCCGAGTTTCACGCGTCCAGAAGGACGAACGGCGGCTTCGAGAATGTCACGAATTTCGGCCTCGGTACTACGACCGTGGTAAGCTGCTCTTGCGCGTAGTGCCCGATGAGTTTCATCAGAAAGGTTTCGTATGGTCACCGCCGGCATTCGTCCGATCCTATTTATATTTCGTCGTGATATCACTAACACAGAAATGATAGCATTTTCAAGTTGTACGACGAGAAGGAACTCGTAATCGTGCGCGTCTTTCGCCTTGATTGGAATCAAACCGCAAACCATTGGCTCAATGAGGCTTTCGCGGGGCAGAATTTGAATGGCGATCGCGCCAGGCGTTGATGCTCCCCACCAGACCGAAAAGTTCGAAGTTCCAGCATGTGATCATCGCTCAGTAATCCTCGAGACCAAAGTCCGGTTCTTGATACATCACCCCGAAAGGAGCACGTAATCCGTCGCACGACAGCGCGTGTGTGAGCCCGGACAACTCTGCCCGAATTTTAAAAGTTGATTAACTTCATCCCATTAGCACGCCGACCCCGGGCTTGGGGCCATTGTTTGCTAAGGGTGACCTGAATGAGCATAGATACATCTGCAACTGCCTTCCGGCGAAAGATCTCCAGCTTTTGTGAAGTGAAGTTGACATCGCTTTTGAGTACAGCTGAGCTTCGCGCGTTCTCTGCGTATATGTTGCGTCTGATTGACGATCGCACGCCCCCGCCAATGATGGGTAGACATGTGGATTGGATAGAGGTCACGCGTGAGTGCGGCCTGAGCCAAACCTCTGCAAAACTTCGACGCGTCGCTCAATACGGGTTCGATGCCATCTCGCGATGGCTGGATGAGAGCACAGCAGACCGTTCGACTGATCGAGCCACGCCCAGAGCAAAACCTGTCAGGCAGCGTAGCAATAGTACAACGGCCAGAAAGGAATCCGAAATATCTGACAGTACCAGAGCAAAGCCTGGCCCTAAGCCGAAACCAATTGAGGAGTTTCCAAAACCACTCTTCGACGTCTACGACGATCCCGTTTCCTTTCAGGCAGCGCTTCAATTTCATATCGATCGCTTTGGTGAAACGTACTACCATCTGCATCGAGCAATATTTCGCGAAGGTGATGCTATTGAAGCAGCGGATCTTGCAAGCTGGTTGAAGGGCACGAAAGTGCCACGCAGCGTGGCGAATCTGGAAATACTTGGCCGCATTGAACGACGATACCGGTTGCCGCAAGGCTATTTCAAGGAAAAGCTCCCGCACCAGGCTCGCGCTGGCGTCGGGTTCGACGTTGGCGATGAAATCTCTCTAGCCGAGCGTCGCCGTCTTGCCTGGCACCTACCCGACGATTTCAATTCGCTCCCCAAAGAGAAGCGTGCGGAAATCCTGGAATGGGTACGGCGTGTCATCATAACGGGTGCCACTGACTATCGACGATTCCAGTCGCAGGCAACGAAGCAGCGCTACGCCATCCGCTTTCCCGGTGTCACATATGGTGGATTGACCAATCAAGTTGGGTCAAACAGGAAGGCAAGGTTTGAACAGCAAAACCGAGAGACAGAAGACCCCGATATCCTGTCGGGCGTGATCGATGCCCCTCCTCAACTGTCGAGCGAAATGTCGAACTTGATGGCATTCAAGACCGCCACGTTGACGGCGGTGGGCTTCAAGAGAAACGGCGTGTGGGGCGAAGAGACGGCATCGCAGAAGCTCGAGCATCTTGGATTGATGTTCGGCGCGCTGGCAGCTTCACCTGAGAGCGAGGTCTCGGGCAGAGGTGTGCCACTGCGCGCCTTGACGTTCGGCCTCCTCGTTTTCCCGAGCGTGTGGGACTGGTATCTCCAGTGGCGGGAACGGCGGCGTGGCTTCTATACAGCTTGGGAAGCCGATATGCTCAGTATTGCCTTGTCCCTGACACGGGAAGAGACCGGATGGATCAGGCAGCATCCGGAACTCACCAAACGTGTCGTTCCAATTGATGGTCTGGTCACAGAAGAGGAGATCGCGTTCGCCAGGCGCGACTGGCATGCCTGCTGCGATGCGTTTCATGCACATGCCAGGAACCGTATCAGAGAAATTCAGCGCGTGATGCGCGTCCATCGCGATCCATTCGAGCCGATCATGTGCGTGCTGGAGGCGCCAAGGCCGCTTGCGGAATATCGAAAGATCACCGACGAAATCCTGCTGAGAATGCCGGACAAAGATCGATATCCGAGGGCGGCTGCAGAGTCAGTCCGCTCATTCCTCATGCTGCGATTGGGTCTCCATCTAGGACTACGACAAAAGAACCTGCGGCAACTCATGTTCTGCCCACGCGGTCACTTCCCCACCTCAGAAAGACGATTGGAGGAGATGCGCCGCGGTGAAATTCGATGGAATGATAGAGAGAATGGCTGGGAAGTGTTGATTCCGTCTATCGCGTTTAAGAACGCCAACTCGTCCTTCTTCGGATCAAAGCCCTTCCGGCTCATTTTGCCTGATCTGCTCGATCTCTACCACTACATCAACGCCTACATCGAGCGGCACCGCAAGGTTCTTCTCGGTCCGGCTGCTGATCCAGGAACCTTCTTCATCAAAACCGTCAAACTATCGAGTTCGGACGCGTCCTATAATCAGACGACGTTTTACGAAGCCTGGCGCCTGATCATTCAACGCTATGGCATCTACAACCCCTATACCGGTCGCGGCGCTATAAGAGGGCTACTGCCGCATGGACCCCACAATGTCCGGGACGTGCTGGCAACCCATATCCTCAAGCTGACAGGCTCTTACGAACAGGCGAGTTACGCGATCCAGGATACGCCGGAGATGGTGCAACAGCATTATGGCCGCTTCCTTCCGCAAGACAAAGCAGCATTAGCGGCCAAGATACTGAACCAAGTTTGGGAAGCGGCCTGATCCCAAGGCGATAGAGCAAACTCCGTGGGTTCCATACCTCGAGCTAGTCGTCGCTGCTCGCCCAGTCTTCGTGGCCGTGGCGGATGCGGATCACAAAGACTACATCGTCCTCGCCTACCATGTAGACAATGAGATGTGCCTTGAACGGGTGGATACGCACGGGCGGTTGGATTTCGTGGCGCTCTCGCGCCATCCCGGGGTGGCGGGCAATTAGATCGAGCGTCTCGAACAGCTCATCGTGGTAACGCCGCGCATGAGGTGTACCGAAGTTGCGCACCCCATACTCAGCGATTCCGATGATGTCTTCTTCCGCCTCAGCAGAAAGAACATAGCGCATGAGGTTTAGTCGCTGACTTCAGCGCGGGCAGCCGCGACCTTGAATAACTCATCACTGGTCCGGTTGCCAGTTCCACTCGCGATGCCTTCGTCTACGTGGCGCTGCATAGCCGCCACCTTTTCCGCGCGCATTTGATCCCTACGAATAAGATCGCGAACATAGTCGCTGGCGTTCGAATAGCGCCCGGTCTTAGCCTGAGTTTCAACCCACTCCTTCATAGGATTGGGGAGAGAGACGTTCATAGTTGCCATAGGGACCTCCAAGAGGTTCAATATGTAAGATTATGGCAAACTTTGTCAATGCGCCCTTCAACTACTTGTTTCGGCCCAACGCTATCAGAAACTCACGGAAAAGATCCTGTAGCGTTTTGAGCTCTTGATGAGAATCGAACCGTCACTCGACAAGTTGTGGGAGCACTGACTCACTAAGTATTTGATTTGTCGCCCGTTGCTATTCCCCCATCAACCCACCGCGGCGGTGCGCCAATATGGGCCTTGAGTGCTTCCGTAAACGCCCTGACCTTGGCGGACGGCACCTGGAGAGCACGAAGGAGATAGATGCCTGAGGATCGCTCGTTCCATCGCTCGCCGCGGAGCTTCAGCCGGATGAGATCACCTGCCTGCGTGGAGGGTCCCGAAACCCAGCTTGGCAAAAAGGCCACTCCCATTCCGGAGATCGCAGCGCTGTTTAACGCTTCGAAATCATCGGACCGGAAAGCCACCTGTTTGCAGGCTTCGCCGGCGGGGCTTCCGAAAATATCAGACCATCCGAGCAGATCATTGCCATGAAGCTTGTCGAGAAGGCGATGATGGCGGAGCGCAGTCTCGTCTTCCGGCTCGCCATGCTGTTCGACATAGCCACGGCTGGCCACGAGGATGCGGTCAAGCGGAGCAAGCTTCGTGGCAATCAGGGAGCTGTCCGCAAGCTCCCCCATCCTCACAACGAGGTCGAGCCGTTCGGCGACGGGATCAGCCAGCCGCTCGGTAAGATCCAGCTCGACATGTAGGCCCGGGTGTTGCTGCGCTAGCGATGCGAGAACAGGAATGACATAGCGTTTCCCGAAGGTTGGGAAACAAGCGATGCGGAGCGTGCCGCTGACCGCACTGTCGAAGGCGGCAACCTCGGCATGGGTATCGGCCAGGTCATCGAGCAGGCGCTGGGCGCGTTCAAAGAGGTGACGGCCCGCGTCCGTCAATGACAACGCTCGTGTCGAGCGAACAAGGAGACTGACGCCCAGGTCCTGCTCGAGCGCATCGATCTGACGAACGACAGCCGAGGGCGTGACAGCCCTACGCCGAGACGCAGCGGAAAAGCTTCCAGTCCGGACAACGTCGACGTAAACAGCGAGATGTTCAGCGAACCGTGGATCTCTCATCTTCGCCTACAGCGCAAAACCGTTTCGACCATACAGTTCGTTATCATCTGCGGGCATCCGGAGCATCTTCCTTCTCGTCAACGGGCGGTCGCCCAACAAACAGAAGGAACACTCCAATGGTCAAGGTCCTAGATACAATTCTCTCCCAGTCCGCCTATTCCGCAGAGATCGACGTTCCGTTCGAAAAGGTCGACATTGCCGACTGGCTGTTCACCCTGCCGGAAGCCGAATATCTGCGCTGCTGCCCGCCTGATCACATTGCAGCCGGCGTTACATGGACCGACGACGGTCGTCGCATGTCGATCAATGTTGAGCAGATCGGCTCGGGCCTCGTCGTGCAGCACTATGTGGCCGAGGTCGCCGAGCCTGCCTACTGCCGCATGAACTCGATCTCCGATGTCTTCACAGCCAACGGCCGAACCCAGGTGAATGTCGTCTGGGAACTGATTGCCGAGAAGATCGACGATAGCAGGACCCGCTATACCAACAAGGTTACCGCCCATCCGACGGATGTGTTCATGGCTTTCCTCAGCGAGCACAGCATCAAGTTCGAAGATGCTGCGGCAGCCCGGCAGGCCGCAGGCGGCGACCACAACAGTCGTGAAACACCACTCTTTGCTGCAAGCATCGCCCGCCGGGCCCTTTCCAAGTAAGGAGATATCCAAATGAAGGCGATCATCTTCGATGACTTCGGAGGCGCGGATGTTCTGCGCCTCGCCGATGCACCCATGCCCGAATTGCGCCCAGACGATCTTCTGATCAAGGTCATGGCGGCAGGTGTCAACCGCGCCGACCTTCTTCAACGCGAAGGTGTCTATGGCGCTCAGACTTACGGGGACAGTGACATACTCGGCCTCGAGGTCGCTGGTGAAGTGACAGCCGTCGGAAACGACGTAACCGGCTTTGCCGCCGGCGACCGTGTCATGGGGATTGTCGGCGGCGGGGCCTATGCCCAGTATGCGCGGCTCGACAGCGGGATGGCGGCTGCCATTCCGGCCGGCTTGTCCTTCATCGAGGCTGCCGCAGTCATGGAAAGCTTCGTCACGGGTTGGGAGGCGCTTGCCCATCTCGGACACGTCGCAAAAGGCGAGACCGTTCTCGTTCATGCTGCAGCAGGCGGCATCGGATCGGCGGCCGTCCAGCTTGCGAAAGCGGCAGGAGCAACCGTGCTGGCCACCGCTTCGGCAGGCAACATCGAAAACGTGCTTTCGCTGGGCGCCGATGCTGTTTTCGATTACAGGCGAATGGATTTCGAGGCGCAGGTTGTTGATGCGACGGCGTCTCGCGGGGTCGATCTGATCATCGATTTTGTCGGCGGGTCCTACCTCGCCCGCAACATTCGCAGCCTTGCTCCCGGCGGGCGGCTCGTCCAAGTGGGCTTGCTAGGGCGCGATGACAACGCCATCATTCCACTCGGCGTCGTGCTTCACAACCATCTGCGGCTGATCGGAACGGTCATGAAGTCACGGTCGAGGGCGGAAAAGAGAGCAATGGTCCAGCGCTTCACGGAACAGGTTCTGCCGATGATGGGACAAGTGCTTAAGCCGGTCATCGGAGCGGGATATCCGCTCGCGGCTACATCGGAGGCCCATCGCCGAATGGAGGCTGGCGGGATGTTTGGGAAGATCGTTCTGACAGATTTTCATGGGTGATGCCGGATAGGCGGTGAGCTCTTGGACTAAGTGAAACTCGCGAACTGCACCGCGATAGGCCAAAAGATTGACCGCCGGTTGGATTTGCCAAGCAGACTCTTGCAGGAGGAAGATGCCGGCCTGGCGGACAGGGCCGCGGTGAACGACCCTACCTTTGGAGCGCTGAATTTATAGCGTCCAGCCCCCGTCGATTGTCAGGCTCGATCCGGTCATGAAGGACGTGTCGGGCCCCGTAAGATAGGACACCATTCCCGCAATTTCCTTGGGGTCGGCAACGCGCTTCACGGGGCTGCGGGCAGACAACATCTCAATGGCGCCGGCGTTCATGTCAGTGTCCGTTGGACCAGGTTGGATGTTGTTGACGGTGATGTGCCGCGGAGCCAGATCAAGGGCCAAGCCTTTCACCATCGCTGCGACCGCGGCCTTGGAGAACTGGTAGACGCTTGCTCCCGCCATTCCAGTTGGGGCGCAGGTACAATATATGCCGGCGTTGATGGGGGGGAGCCCGAGCTTGCTGACTATGACGGAGCCCGGCCGCCGAAACTCCGTTTCTGGTCTGAGATTCCGAATTTCGAACCGACCCGACGATGGGGGATTGACTTTGACCCTAATCGTAGATAAATTATCTCCACGATTAGGAGATGCACTATGAAACTGAGCGAAGGCGTAGAGCAGGCGATTCACTGCACCGCATTCCTGGCGGGATTGTCCGAAGACGGCGTCCTTTCGGCGGCAGCAATGGCCGAACTCCACGGCGTTTCGACGAGCTACCTCTTGAAGCATCTGCAGGCGCTGTCTGGCGCCGGGATCGTCGCGACGACGCCGGGACCGAAGGGCGGCTACCGGCTGGCCAAGGCGCCGAAGGACATCAGCCTTCTCGACATCGTCCTTGCGGTCGAAGGACCGGCACCCGCCTTCCGCTGTGCTGAGATCCGCCAGCGGGGGCCGAACCCTCTGCCGCAGCGCTACTTCACCAAGCCCTGCCAGATCAACGCCGCGATGCTGAAGGCCGAGAAGGCTTATCGCGCAGAACTCGCCAAGGTGTCCGTCGCGGACCTTCTGGCGAATCTAGGCGCAGACGACGACGGCGGTATCGCCGCACGAGGATGCGCCTTCCTCGAACTCCACGAACGCAAGACGGGCAATCGCGCCTCGTCATAGGAGAAAGCACCATGACCAAGATCAAGAAGGTCGTCGTCATCGGCGGCACGGGCCTGATCGGCTCGAAAGCAGTGAAGCTGCTGCACGATGCCGGCCACGAGGCCGTCGTCGCAAGCTCCCGCAACGGGATCAATGCCTATACGGGCGAAGGACTGGCCGAAGCCCTTGCGGGCGCCGACGCCGTCATCGACGTGTCGAACATGATGTCCTTCGACAGGGACGTGATCACCGATTTTTTCGCCACATCGAGCCGCAACCTGATGGGCGCCGAACGGGCCCCGGGCGTGCGCCATCACGTCGTCCTGTCGATCGTCAATGCCGATCAGCTCGCGGCCAATCCTTACATGGCAGGTAAGCTGGCGCAGGAGGAGGCCGTCGCTACCTCGGGCCAGGCCTTCACGATCGTTCGGGCGACACAATTCCATGAATTCACGGAGACGCTGGTGGACGCCTACTCGGCCGACGGCGCGGTGACAGTGCCGGATATCGACTTCCAACCGATTGCGGCCGACGACGTCGCCGCTGCTTTGGTGGAAGCCGCGCTCAGCGAGCCGAAGAACGGCACCGTCGACCTCGCCGGACCTGAACGGGCACCCTTCAGATCCTTCGTCAGCACGTATCTCGATGCCAAAGGCGATAACCGCCCCGTGAACGCCGACGCCGCCGTCGACTACTTCGGCGCGCCGGTCATGGCAGGCTCGCTGGTTCCCGGCGGAGACTCCATCAAGGGCCGGATCACGATCGCCGAGTGGCTCAGAGTTTAAGCAAGAGAGAAAGACCATGAAAATCATCCTCTATGCGGCTACGGCACTCGCGGCCTCCCTGGCCACCGCTTCCGCTCATGACGTCGCAAAATCGGGGCTCGTGTACGATACGAGGGACTCCAAGGTGACGCTTGTCTATGAGCATCCGCTTCCCAGCGTTCCCGGCAAGAGCGTGAAGGGCGTCCTCGTCGAGTACGGCCCCGGCGGCTACAGCTCTGCCCATACGCATGCAAAATCCGCCTTGATCTACGCGACGGTTCTCGAAGGCGCGATCCCAAGCGCCGTGAACGGTGGCGAGACGAAGATCTTCATCGCCGGTCAGAACTTCACCGAGCTGCCGGGCGACCGCCACGACGTCAGCGCCAACGCCAGCAAGACCGAGCCGGCGAAGCTGCTCGCCGTCTTCGTCGTCGACACCGATGACACCGCCCTGACTACGCCGCGCAAGCCGTAGCGCTACCTACCAGACCTACCCCCTCACCTACTGCACAGGCAACGACGGTTTCTCCGGCGAACGGAGAACCGTGTCCACGAGAAAGGAAACAATATGTCCCGCATGAACTGGTCCGAAGTCGCCCCCGACGGTGCAAAGGCGCTCTTCGGCGTCCATCACTACGTCACTAAGAAAACAAACCTGCCTGAAGAGCTGGTTCATCTCGTCTTCCTGCGCGTGTCACAGATCAACGGCTGTGCCCACTGCATCGACATGCACAGCCGCGATTTGCGCAAGACGATGTCAGTGGACAAGATCGCCCTCCTGCCGGTCTGGGACGAGGTGCCTCACCTGTTCAGCGAGCAGGAACGGGCCGCTCTCGCCTGGGCCGAGGAGGTGACCAACGTCAGCCAGACCCACGCGTCTGACGAGGCTTATGCCGCAGCCGCCGGCGCATTCGAACCAAAGGACCTTGTCGACCTGACGATTACGATCGCCGCGATGAACGCCTTCAACCGTCTCGGAGCGCCGTTCCGTCTTCCGGTGGCGGCCAAGGCCTGATCAGCGTCAGGTCATCGCGCGAGTAACACCCTGCCGGTCCGTTCAGGTCGACAGGGTGTTCCGAATGACAATGGCAATCGCAGCATCCGTATCGCCATATCCCAGAGATGGAAGGCATTATCCGCATCGATCACGTCAGTAGGTTTCTGAAGGTGAGCCGCTGTTTTACCATTGCCTGATACCGACTGACCAAAGGCCTCGCGTGGCGACATCGCAAAGCGCTAGTCTGCCGATATGCCTCAGCCTCGACGATCACCTACTGACAAGCCGGTTAAATGCTCAGAAAGCAGCCAGAGCCGTTCAGCAGCCTGTGGATCCATGGCCCACGGGGCCACACCTCTGGTCCCATCCGTCTCTGTCTGCGGCAGGGCGACTTCGCAATCTTCGCAGTAGACGCCGCCAATGCCGTCGAGTTCGGGCCGCGTTGCTGCCCAGACGCTCGTTGCCGCTCCTTGTTCCGGCGTCTTGAGATCGCGCGATGGATCGACCCGGCGATTGCCATTCTCGTCATAGACATCGAAAGAATTGATCTCGGCTTCGTTGAGATGGCGGGCGAGATCGGTCAGGATAACGCCCGGATGCAATGAAAATGCCCGTACGCCAAGCGCTGCTCCACGTCGATCAAGCGCTAGGGCGAACAGCGCGTTTGCGGTCTTGGCCTGGCCATAGGCCTGCCACTTGTCATAGGGGCGCGTCCTGAAATCAATGTCGTCGAAATCGACCGGACCGATTTGATGGCCGCGCGACGACACAGAGACCACCCGCGCGTTGCCAGCCTTGACCAGCGCCGGCCACAGGCCTGCAACCAACCGGAAATGGCCGAGATGATTGGTGGCGAATTGGCTCTCGTGCCCAGCCTGATCCCGGGCAAGCGGCGTCGCCATGATGCCAGCGCTGTTGACCAGGATTGAGATCGGCATGCCCGCCGCAACGATCTTGCCAGCGAAGGCGGCAACCGATGCGGGATCCGCAAGATCCATCGCTTCGATAACAACATTGTCGATACCGGCAAGTGTGCGCTCGGCCTTTTCGCGATTTCGGGCCGGTACGATGACAGTAGCGCCGGCACCAACGAGCGCCCGCGTCGTCTCGACGCCGAGACCGGAATAGCCGCCGGTGACAATCGCCGTCTTGCCGGAAAGGTCGATACCCTCGGTGACCTCGCGCGCCGTGCTGGATGCGCTGAAACGAGATCCAATGGGTTTCTGTTCGGACATGTCGTTACTCCTTCATTTATGGCTCTGGTGTGCGTCCCATATATCGGATAGACTTTCGGAGCCCCCAGCCTGCAGGATCCAGATTTCTGTCGTGATCGTACAAAATATCCAGGATCCCCTGTCCGACGTACTCAACGCGATGGATGCGCGGGCACTGTTCTCTGTGCGATTTGCCGCCGGAGGCTCGTGGTCTGTTGCTTTTCCACCACCGGGCTATCTGAAATTCAATGCGGTCCGCGAAGGCGGTGCCTGGCTGATCTCGGAGGGAGAGGCGCCGTTGCGCATTGAAGCCGGCGATTGTCTGGTGGTCAGCGGCAAGGCGTTTACGCTTTGCAGCGATACCAACGTGAAGCCGACAGCGGCAGCAGAGGTGTTCGCCGGGGGCAATCTCGATGTCTCGGTGGGCAATGGCCGGGATTTCGTGCTCCTCGGCGGGAGCGTCAACCTCGACACCATCGACGGATCACTCCTCACCGACGCCCTGCCGCCTTTCGTAGTGATCGACCGAGAAGAGGCCGGACCGATTGGCTGGCTGCTCGAACAGTTGGACCTGGAGTGGAACAGCGCAGCACCTGGCGCTCGCATCGCTTGCAACGACCTGCTGCGGCTGGTGTTTATCCATGTCCTGCGCGCCTATATGGCGCGCCAGACATCACAGCATCCCGGCTGGCTCGCCGGCCTTGCGGATGCCCGTCTGGCGCCGGCAATGCGGGCAATCCACGCCGATCCGTCGCGCCGCTGGACGGTAGAGGCACTGGCGTCTCTTGCCGGCCAGTCCCGCTCCGGATTTGCCGAGAAATTTCGCGCCACCGTCGGAGCATCGCCGATCGACTATCTCGCGAACTGGAGGATGCGGCTTGCAGCCGCCAGGCTGCGGCGTGGCAACGAGCCACTGCCACGGATTGCTCAGTCGCTCGGCTACGCTTCTGACAGCGCTTTTGCTGCCAGCTTCCGCCGCGCCCTCGGCCAATCACCCGCGCGTTACCGTAGTCTGTATCGCGACGCAATGCACGGTGGGGCGATCAACTCTTGACTGCCGCCTTGCCACTTGGCTCAACGAGTGCGCCGGAAGATGCTGAATTTCAGCAAGTCATCTTTGTTTGCGACCGCTTTCAATTTGGATACACTCCGCATCATACGCCTTGATAAGAATCGAACCGCTGGACCTCGAACTAATCCAGCTAAGCCCCTAGTTTAAGTCAAACTATCCGACATAAGCATCTAGTGATGGCATCCAGTCTGCAACGGTTTCCCCACCAGACGCGGCAGGCATACTAAAACATCTGAACGCTTGGCTCATCGAAGGCTGCTGCCGGGTGAGGCTCCCCGCAACCATTTCGGTAGTTGCCGGAAGCCAGTGGCGTTTCACTTCGTGATCTTGCGATCAAGGAAGCTTCGAATGAGCGGCGCCATCTCATCCAGCTTGTCTTCGAGTGCAAAATGTCCCGTGTCGATGAGATGGAATTCTGCCTCGGGAAGATCGCGCAGATAGGGATGTGCGCCTTCTTCCGGGAAGATCTGGTCGTTTTTGCCCCAGACGACCAGCGTCGGCGGCTTGCGGTCGCGGAAGAAGGCCTGGATCTGCGGGTAAAGAGACAGGTTGGTACGGTAGTCGTAGAACAGGTCGAGCTGGATATCCTTGTTGCCAGGCCGATCGAGCAAAGCCTGATCATGAACCCAGTTATCGGGGCTGATGCGGGACAGGTCATTGACGCCATCGGTATACTGGAACTTAGTGGTCTCCGGCGCGACGAGAACGGAGAGCGCTTCCCTGTCCTCCTTCGCGCCCGACGTCCAGTAGGCGCGGATCGGATTCCAGAAATCGCGGATGCCTTCGTCATAGGCGTTGCCATTCTGGACGATCAGGCCGCTGACGCGGTCCGGGTGCTTGAGCGCCAGCCGGTAGCCGACAGGTGCGCCATAATCCATGACATACATCGAATATTTGGCAGCGCCGAGCTTGCTCAGCAGTATATCGACGACATCGGCATAGTGGCCGAAGGAATATTCGAATTTTGTGTGCTCGGGCGCATCGCTCTGGCCGAAGCCCGGATAGTCGGGAGCGATGACGCGGTAGCGGTCTGCGAGCAGCGGGATCAAGTTGCGAAACATGTGCGACGATGTTGGAAAGCCGTGGAGCAGCACGACGACGGGGCCATCGACCGGGCCGGCTTCGCGATAGAAAACGTTGACGCCGTCTATCTTCATGGAGCGATAATGGGTCGTTGCAGGCGTTTGCTGCGTGATCGCAGCTATTTCGGCGAAGGCTATCGTGGCTGAAGCGGAAGCAAAGATGCTGGCGGATGCGAGAAGCAGTGCGGCGAGAGTCCGAGACATTGTGGTTCTCCTCAGTAGTGATTGCGGGCAGCTTGTTGCCTGCAACCACTATCGCTCTTTCCGCCTGGAGGGAGAATGCTCGTACTCGACAAGGGATTATTTCATCAGATGATATGAATGCGACAGAATGAGCATGCCAAAAGCAAACTGATCGCCGACTATTTCACCCTGGAAAGCCAAACATCAATTCAAAAGCCGGTTCTCGCGCAGTCTGGATGCAGCCATATCGACGAAGGCACGGACCTTTGCTGGGGCATGCCGTCCTTCAGGATGGAGTATATGAATTGGTAAAGCGGGTTCCTCGAACTCGCTGAGAACGATCTGCAAGTCGCCAGCGATGAGGGCTGGGCCGATCTGGTAATTGAGAACCCTGGTCAGGCCCCATCCCTCACGAGCGGACTGTATCGCTGCTTCGTTGGTGTTGCATTGCAGGGCCGCATCCACGGATACGCGCAGATCGTTGCCGAATTTCCACTCAGGTGAGGCCCATGCCGCTGTCGATGCAGCGATGCGGTGGTCTTTGAGATCGTCTGGTGATTTCGGAACGCCGTAGCGCTCGAAATACTTTGCCGAACCGCACATCACGCGACGGACCGTACCGACTTTCACAGCAGAGAGATTTGAATCCGGGAGATGGCCAATACGCACAGCGACATCGATCCCTTCCTCCACGATGTTTACCGGTCGATCGATGAAGAGGGTCTTGGCTTTCATGGTCGCGTATGTGTCGAGATAGCTCGTCACGATCGGGAGGACGTACATTTGGCCGAACAGCGCTGACGCGGTTATCGACAGAGTTCCCGTCGGCGTAGCATAGGAGCCGCCGGCGGCCGCCTCCGCTTCAGCGATATCGGCCAAAATCCGGCGGCAGTCTTCGAAATAGCGAACGCCCGCTTCGGTCATCTTAACCGAGCGGGTTGTTCGCACAAGGAGTCGCGCGCCAATCAGGTCTTCGAGCGAAGCAACCGCTCTCGTGACGGCCGGGGCGCTCATGAACATCTGGCGAGCGGTGTCTGCGAAGCTCTCGGTTTCAGCGACCTTTACAAAGATCCTCATTGCTTGCCACCGGTCCATCCGCGTCCCCAATCACCTTTGTTTCCAGCATCTTAAGTGCTCGAAACCGAAGCCTCAAGAAGCAACTCATGTTCAGGCGGCCTGCGCACGAAGAGAAAGTGCGAGGCGTTCTATTTCCTCGCAGGTTTTCTCGGAAAAGCCGGCGTCTCGTGCGCGCTGGCGCGTTTCGCGACAGGCATCCAGAGCAAGGGACACAGCTATCGATGTATTGAATTCGAAGCTTGAACCCCGCCTTGCCACATCCATCTCGGCGCCGGTCATCCCGAGGGCACGACCGGCTTCTTCCTGTTTTGCGAGTAGAGGCTTGCTCGCGTTCGTTCCTGTGAGGGCCAGTTCTATTGAAAATCTTGCCCGTGGATCAATTGACGAGCCGGCCATTGTTCATCTCCTCGGGTTAAGGCCTTAAAAGCCGAAGTCGCTGAGGCCGGGATGGTCGTCGGGCCGACGGCCCAGCGGCCAACGAAACTTCCGGTCCGCTTCGGCAATCGGGAGTTCGTTGATGCTGGCCTGGCGTTCCCGCATCAGACCGTCCTCGGCGAATTCCCAGTTCTCGTTGCCGTAGGCGCGGAACCACCGGCCGCTGTCGTCACGATATTCATAGGCGTACCGGACGGCGATACGATTGCCGGTGAAGGCCCAGAGTTCCTTGATGAGGCGATAGTCGAGTTCCTTGTTCCACTTGCGGGTCAGGAAGGCTTCCGCCTCAGCGCGGTTCTTTGCGAACTCGGCGCGGTTGCGCCAGCGCGTATCGAGCGTGTAGGCAAGGGCCACCTTGGCGGGATCGCGACTATTCCAGCCATCTTCGGCAAGGCGGACCTTTTCGATGGCACTCTCTCTGGTGAACGGGGGAAGCGGGGGACGAGACATGGGAAAGTTCCTCGGAGGTTACTGGTGGGGGCAGGAGGCGGTACGTCTTGCACCGCCTCCAGGCGAGGCATCAGGCAGCCGCACGATCAATGCGGGGGAAGTCAATCTCGGTGTCGAGGGCCTCATTCACGTAGTTCGTGAAGGTATTGAGGGCGACATGGGCGATGATCTCGACGATCTCGGCATCGCTGTAGCCGGCATCACGGACCTTGGCGATTTCCGCTGGCGCGACGGAACCACGGGCCACCGTCAGTGCCCGGGTAAATTCGACGGCAGCAGCCGCCTTGGGGTCGTTCGACGTGCCGTTGCGGTTGGCGGCGATTTCGCTCTCGTCGAGCTTGGCGAACTTGGTGCCAGTAAAGATGTGGGCCGAGAGGCAGTAATCACAGCCGTTGGCTTCAGCCATGGCGAGCGCGATGCGCTCGCGAGTGGCCGGCGGCAGCTTGCCTTTGCCGAGTGCGCCCTGGAGCGAGGTCAGGCCCGTCAATGCGGCGGGGCTGTTGGACACCAAGCGGAAGATGTTCGGAACGGATCCGATCTGCTTCTGGATGGTCTCGAGGATGGGGCGTGAAGCTTCAGGCGCATCGTTGATAGTTGCAGGCGTCGGAATGCGTGACATTGTAATCTCCTTTTTCAGTTGAGAGAGACGTTGCTCTCTTGAGATTGAATATGATCCGGTGGGGCAACTTGCTGAAGATCGAAAGCAAACAAGGGACTGTTCCGCTGGACGCAGCAATCGCCCCTTACACAGCAAGCTGCAGGCCGCCTTCCTGTTCGGCTGGAACGGCGCAGCAGAGCAGCACTTCGTCGGCGTCGATCTTCACGGTGGGCTGCTTGACATAAGCAACGGCACCCTTGACGAGCTTCGTCCGGCACGTCCCGCAATTGCCCTCGCGGCAACTGAATTCGGGCTCGAGGCCACGTGCTTCGGCGAGTTCCAGGAGAGTGCCGGAGCCAGGTGTCCACCGTGCTTCTTTCAGGGAACTCGTGAACACGACCGGCACGGGTTTTTCGGACGGCTGCGTGGTGAAAGACACGGCTGCTGGTGTGGGTTGCCCGGTGCGGATCAGCGAGGACGGACCGAAGGCTTCAGCTTGGATGCGATCGTCAGCGATGTTGAAGGACCGCAGCCCGTCATAGAGGCCTTGCGTGAACTGGGCAGGTCCGCAGAGATAGAAATCATAGTCGTTGAAAGGGAGAAACCGCGTTAGCATCGCCATATCGATCCGCCCGGCCGCGTCGTAGTCGCTGCCCTCTTCAGCATCCGTGGTGTCGCTGAGAACCTTGACCATGCGCACGGCGCCCTTTGTCGCACCGATAAGGTCGGCGATCTCCTTGTCGAACGGTCGATCGCCCTTGGAGCGAGCCGCGTAGAACAAGGTGACCGGACGGAGACGCTGCTTGCGGAGCCCTTCGTAAACGACATGACGGAGCATCGCGAGCAGCGGCGTGATGCCGACACCTGCTGCAAGAAGAACCGCTGGACGTGTCGCGCGGGCGTCAATGCTGAAGTCGCCGGCTGGCGCGCGCGCCTCGATGACATCGCCGACGGCAATACGATCATGGAGAAACTGAGAAACCTGACCATCGCGCTTGACGCTGATGCGGTAGATCCCATCGGAGGGCGCGACAGAAAGCGTGTAGGTGCGAATGATCGACTTTTCTTCGACGGGCAGCTTTATGCGTATGGGCAAATGTTGACCGGCCCTATGGGGGAGCAGCCCTGCGCCATCGCCGGGCTGCAGATGGAAAGACTTAATCGTCGCGCTCTCATCAACGATCGCGGTGACGGTCATTGGCCTCCAGCTTGTGGCAAGCTTTGTCGCGCGGAGACGGTCGGCGGCTTGGCTCCAGCTCCCTGTCATCAGGGAGCTTGGCGACCATCCGTCTTTCTGGAAAGCCCATCTCAATGCCAGTGCATTACGGCGACGTGCGATACGTGTCGGCCTGAATGTCCAGAACCGCTCCGCGCCCTGGAAAGCGGCGATCTCAGGAGAGTCGAAAATGAGTTCGGCTTTGCCCGTCATCTGCAGTATGTCACCTGTGTTGAAGTCCACGAACATAAGCCCAGCTTTTCCGTTTAAGAGGATGTTGCCGAGCGTTGCGAAGAAGAGGTTCCCATCGAAGTCAGGGATCGTCAGGACGCCGTCGTCGCCGATGCGGACGAATCCGGCGTTTCCACCGCGATGGGATACGTCGACCTGGCGCCGGTCCTCGCGATCGACGTAAGACGCAACAAAAAACGCATCGGCTTCCTGAATGATCGTGCGTGCCTGATCATCGAGCACAGACAGTTCTTCCACCTTACCCTGGAACGGTCTTCCCGGCTGACGCTCGAACGCGAAGTCTCGCAGCTGAATGTAACGCGGGCAGTTTCCAAAACTCTGGTCGACATCGACGCGAAAACCGCCCTCTATCGTCGAGACAAAACCGTTCATACGGTTGCGGCGACGGGTGTGCATCTCGATACCGAGAAGACCAATCGGCAAGCCGTCCGCCAACCCTTCAGTTGCCGGATCGCTCGGATCGCGGGCTGCGGCGATGTCCAGCACAACAGGCGAAGGCGACGACATGAAGCCCGGATGGCCTTCGATAAACGTCGCCCAGGTATCACCGGCTTGGTCGACGCTTCCAAGGACGATGAACGGCAGTTGCGCATAAAAGTCGCGATGCTGGTCCGGCATGTAATCGCGAATTACACGCTGGCCGACTGAGGCCATGCGCTCCTTTACGCCAAGCTTTTCCTGGATAAGGGTCTCGCCTTCATGCCACGTCGGCAGTTTTGTGAGGGTCACGGACATCTGCGTTCTCCAGGGGAAAGAGGCCAAGGGCGCGCGACGTATCGCACGCCCTATCTGAGCTCAGGCGGCAAGGCCGACCGGCGTCTTGACGAAGTCGACGAAGCCTGGAAGTTGTTCGACCCGGCGTAGCAGAGCATTCACGGATGGATAGGCGCTCAGATCGACATTGCCTTCCGGCGCGCGCGCGACGTAGCTGTAGATCGCGACATCGGCGATCGTCGGGCGGTTGCCCACCAGCCATTCCCGCCCTTGCAGCTGGCTCTCGATCCGGCCGAGAATGGTATGCGCGCGTCCAATGACCTCTTCCGGATTGAACTTGGCGCCGAAGACCGTCACCAGACGGGCAGCGGCCGGTCCGTAAGCGATCTCGCCTGCCGCAACCGAAAGCCAGCGCTGGACCTCAGCCGCGCCTTTTGCGTCTTCCGGCAGCCATTCCGTCTGACCAGCCTTCTTGGCGAGGTAAACCAGGATCGCGTTGGAATCGGAAATGAAGACATCGCCATCCGCCAGCACCGGGACTTGCCCGAACGGGTTCATTTTGAGGAAATCTGGCTGCTTATGAGCGCCAGCCTTCAGATCGACCTCGACCAGCTCGTGCGGAAGCCCGATCAGCGAAAGGAAGAGCCGGGCACGGTGTGCGTGGCCTGACAGCGGATGGTGATAAAGTTTCATGTGATCGCTCCTGATTGAAGGTCGGGTCCGTTCCCGATCCGATGCGCAAAGGATGCAACGGGCGATCAGCGTGCTGAATACTCATCTTTGACAGTGCACCGTTACGCTGTGTGCAACAGTGCTTGGAACCGATCCGCGTGGTGGGATCGATGGATGGGCTGCTAAAACCTACTGGTTACCGCAGAGTTGGCGAGAGATTCCTCAGTCCTGAGACGGGCTCTCAACGGGGCTGCCGTGTCGAACCTCCCTGATGAGGTCGACGAACCGCCGCAATTTGGCGGGGATATTTCGTCGTCCGGGATAATAAAGGCAGAGCCCCGGATAGGGCGGGGTCCAGTCGGCAAGAACCTGCTCCAGCCTTCCAGCCGCGACGTCCTCTGATACCTGCCATTCATTCAGATAGGAAAGTCCGGCTCCGTCCCGGGCCGCCCGGAGCATCAGGTCGCTGTCGTCGAGCGTGAGCTTGCCAGGAACGTCGAGCGTGAAGCTCTCTCCTCGCTTTTCGAACTCCCAGCGATAGAGTGTTCCGCTCGCCATACGAGCACGGATGCACTCGTGGTTCTGAAGATCTGCCGGGACCTGCGGCTTTCCATGCTGGCGGAAATATTCGACCGAACCGACGATGGCCGGACGGACGCTGTCGCCGATCGGAACGATGACCATGTCGGGGGGAACCGCTTCCCGAATCCTGATCCCCCCGTCAAAACCCTTGGCATTGACATCGACCAGCGCGCCTTCCGTGACAATCTCCACCGCCATCTGCGGGTTTCTACGCATGTATTCAAGGATCAGCGGCGTCAGGATCATCCGGGTCGCACCCACCGACGTGTTGATGCGCAGGGTACCGGTGGCCTCGGCGCGATGCTCGTCGACATGCTCGACGGCGTTGCGAATGGCCTCCAGCGCCGGACCGACGCTCGCCACGAACTGTTCGCCCGCGGCAGAAAGGACGACACTTCGCGTGGAGCGATTGAACAATCTGACTCCCATGCGTGCCTCCAGCGCGGCGATCTGCTGGCTGAGCGACGACGACGAGACCCCAAGCTCGCGGGCCGCGGCCCGAAACCCGCCTCTGGAAGACACCGCAAGGACTGCCTCGAGTTCGGCGATCGAGCCACGCATCATTGTCCGTAATCCTTTATCAGGTTGAGCGCTTTTCGCGACCTTATCAGGACAATAAAGAAATGCCAGATAAGCCTGACAGTCGAAAAGGAGTTTCAAATGCGCAACATCGACAAGATCTATATCGAGGGTCAGTTCGTTACGCCGAAGGGCGCCGAGATGGCCGATCTCCATAATCCGTCCACGGAAGAGAAGATCGGCACGGTCCGGCTTGCCGGCGTAGAAGACGCACAAGAAGCCATCGCCGCGGCAAAACGCGCCTTCCCAGCATTCTCACGCACGTCGAAGGCCGAGCGCATCGACATGCTTCAGCGATTGAACGCCGCAGTCGCCGCGCGCGTCTCAGATCTTACCGAAGCGATGGCGCTCGAATACGGCGCTCCGCAGACCTTCACACGGTTCGCCATCCCCCACGCTGCTTCGAGCTTTCTTACCATGGCGTCCGTTCTGGAGGACTACGAATTTGAGCGCCAAATGGGCCAGGCCCGCGTCGTCATGCAGCCGTCTGGTGTCGCCGCGGCAATCACCCCCTGGAACAGCAATATCGGCTTCATCACCTCGAAGCTCGCAACCGCCATCGCCGCTGGTTCGACCATCGTCATAAAGCCAAGCGAGATGAGCGCGATCCAGACGCAGATCCTGACCGAGTGCCTACATGACGCCGGCCTGCCAAAGGGCGTGTTCAACATCATCAATGGCTATGGCAATGTCGTCGGCGCGGAACTCAGCCGGCATCCCGATATCGCAAAAGTGACCTTCACGGGCTCAACCGCAGTCGGCCGGGAAATCCTGCGCAACGCGGCGGATACCTTCAAACGTGTTACGCTGGAGCTTGGCGGCAAGGGTCCGAACATCATTCTCGATGACGCCGATCTAGATGTTGTCATCCCCGGCGTCTTGCGGATGGGCTTCATCAATAGTGGCCAGGCCTGCATTGCCGGTACCCGCATTCTGGTTCCGAACCATCGGCTCGACGACGTCCTGGTCAGGCTGAAGAAGGAGATCGAAACATTCAAGGTGGGAGCGCCTAGCGATCCGGACGCGATGATCGGACCAATGGTGAGCCGCAAGCAGTACGACCGAGTCCAGTCCTACATCGAGCTGGGAACGCAGGAAGGCGCTCGTCTCCTGACGGGTGGACCAGGCCGCCCCGCTGGTCTGGATCGCGGCTGGTTTACGAAGCCGACGATCTTTTTCGGCGTGGACAACCAGATGAGGATCGCGCGCGAGGAGATCTTCGGTCCGGTCCTGTCGGTCATCGCCTATGGCGACGAGGACGAAGCCTTGTCCATCGCAAACGACACCCCATACGGCCTCCAGGCCTATCTGCATGGCACCGACGCCGCGCGCATGCAGCGGCTTGCGGATCGACTGGACAGCGGTCGCGTTGTCATAAACGGGGCGCCCCACGAGCCCCTCGCGCCCTTTGGCGGCTTCAAGCAGTCAGGAATCGGTCGTGAATACGGCGTGTTCGGCCTCGACGCGTTTATGGAACCAAAGGCTATCATCGCGTGATCATAGGCGTGACGCGGGGAGCGTGAACTTCGCGCGTCACGCGCTTCACAAGCGGACCAGAATCTTGCCGACAGCCTTGCCGCTCTCCTGGAACTCGTGTGCATCGGCCACTGCATCAAGGGCATATGTTTTCGCGATCTGCGGAACGTATGCCCCCGACGCGGCGCAGGCCGAAATCTCCTCGGTTGCCCGACGCATCGCAGCCTCCGGCATGGTGTACACGTAGACGAAACGGAAAGAGAAGCCTCCCAGCAGTGCCGGGAAAAACGGTATTGTAAGCTTAGCCTCCGGTGTTTCCGTCGAATAGGCCGAGACGATGCCGTCGCGGGCGAGACACAAGATTGCCACTTCGATATTGGCGGAGATATCGACATCCACGATACGATCGACGCCGTGGCCGCCCGTCGCCGATCGTATGGCATGCGGGACGTCCTCCTCGTGCCGGTTGAGCACAAGATCGGCCCCAGCCGCTCGCGCCACCTCTGCCTGCACCTCGCGGCTCACCGTCGCCGCCACCCACGCCCCCGCCCATTTCGCAAGCAGGATCGCCGCGTTGCCGACCGCGCCGGCGCCACCCTGCACCAGAACGCGTTTGCCGCGGAGGTCACCGTCGGCAAACAGGCCGCGATGCGCCGTCATCGCGGGAACGCCGAGCGATGCTCCGATCTCAAGGGACACGTTGTCGGCCAGCCTGACGGCCTGCGCCGACGGCACGACGACGTATTCTGCCGCAGTCCCAAACGCACGGCCCCATTGCGCCATGTAGATCCAGACCCTCTCGCCGATCCGCGTATCAGCAACGCCGGGGCCGACGGCGTCGATCACGCCCGCGCCGTCCTGATGTGGCACGATCCGTCCGAATGGCATGGCCTTGCCGCCGAAGCCGATTCTTGTCTTGATGTCGGAAGGATTGATACCCGAGGCAGCTACCCTCACCCTGACCTCGCCGGCGCGGGGCTGTAGATCGGGCAAGTCGGCGACAACAAGTACCTCTCTCGCAGCTTCTTGTTTCTTGTAAAACGCAGCGCGCATGACACACCTCAAGTCAACTCGCTCCAACTAGGCTGGGCACAGGCGATCTTGCAAGTAGGCAACAGTTCTGCCTATAGGGATACAAAGTACACCATTGGAGACCAGGATGAGCCTTGGCCAGAAGTGTCCCGTCGAGACCACCGTCGATGTCACCGGCGGCAAGTGGAAGCCCATGATCATTTACCGGCTGCTGGACGGGCCACGCCGGTTTGGCGAGCTGCGCCGCCTAGTCGGCGATCCAAGCCAGCGATCGTTGACGATGCAGCTCCGGGAGCTTGAAGCTGACGGAATTGTCGACCGCGAAGTTTTCGCTGAAGTCCCGCCGCGCGTGGAGTATTCGCTCACACCGTTCGGCCAGACACTCGCGCCTGTGTTAATCGCCATGCGAGACTGGGGTGTCGCGTTTCAGGAGCGGAGGAGCGAGGCGCAGCGCTAGGTCGCGTCTCGTCTGGCGCTCGCCGAGAAGCGCTCTACAAAGAAATCGATCAGCACTCTGACCTTACGCGAGACGTGTGATCCCGGCGGTCGCACGATGTATACGCCGATCTCCGGCAGGCTGTATTCCGCCATGATCGGCACCAACGTGCCCGCAGTCACGTAGCTTTGCGCGATTACCACTGGCAACGCAGCAACCCCGAGCCCGGCTGCTGTCCCTTCGGCGATACCCACGGCGCTATCCGCCTTGAACCTTCCCTGCCCGTTCACGACGACCGTCCGGCTACCATCCGATACCTTCCAGCTTTCGGTCCCTTGAAGGATGGCCTGGTGTTCAAGCAGGTCCGAGGGCTTCTTCGGCACGCCGTGGGCACGCAGGTAGTCTGGATTAGCGAACAACCCCGCCGCAAATGCGCCGATCTTACGCGCCGTCAGGTTCGAGTCCTGCAGGTAGCCGACCCGTATCCCGCAATCGAACCCTTCCGCCACCAGATCAACGTACCGGTCGCTGTAGTGCGCGTGAAGCTGCAGAAGCGGGTGGAGGCGGGCAAGCTTGGCCAGCGCCGGCGCGAAGTGTCCGGGACCGAAGGATGAAGGAACCGCTACGCGCAATCGGCCACGCAGCTCTCCGGTCGGCAGCATCTCTTCACGGGCGACGTCCATCTCCAGGCACATACGGGCGGCGTGTTCGCGGAAGGAGACACCAGCTTCGGTGAGGGATGCACCTCTAGTCGTGCGTGCTAGAAGCTGAACGTTGAGCTCGCTTTCGAGTCGGACGAGCCGCCGGCTAACGATCGACTTTGGCAGTCCGAGACGCCGCGCAGCGACCGTGATCCCACCGCCGTCTGCAACCTCAACGAAGGTTTGCATGTCCTCGAAGCTGATCATTCTTGCGTTCCATTTTACGTTCTACAGAGTGGCAAAGCATAGAGCTACCGTGCCAACAATCGCAACGCTAAATTCCAGTCATCGAGCGGATCGAAACGAACTTCATCAACCCGCCGCCGACAAGGAAAAGGAACACGACAATGCACAGCCAAGTATTCACCCCCGAAAATTCCGCCATGCTGCTGATCGACCATCAGATCGGCACGATGGCCTGGACCCACTCGCACGATATCAACCTGGTCAAGCAGAACGCGCTGAAGCTCGCCCGCATCGCTAAGGCCGCCAACATCCCGACCATCCTAACATCCAGCATGGAAGACCAGATTCAGGGACCGCTGCTTCCGGAACTCAAGGAAATCCTGCCCGAAGCCTTTGACGCCCGTATCAAGCGCCCCGGCATCGTCAACGCAATGCACCACGACGGCTTCAACCAGGCGGTCAAGGCGACCGGCCGCAAGAAGCTGTTCGTCGCCGGCGTGACAACGGAAATCTGCGTCACCTTCCCGGTCCTGCAGATGCTCGACGAAGGCTACGAGGTTCAGGTCTCGGCTGATGCTTCCGCCTCCTACACCAAGTACGGCGACGACCTTGCTCTCCGTCGCATGGAAAAGGCCGGAGCCATCATCACCACCGTCGATCAGATCATCTCCGAACTTGCCGTCGACTGGACGAGCCCGCTTGGTCAGAAGCTTGTCGGCATCCTGAACTATCACTGATGTCGGAACGATATTGTGTTCATCGGCGCGGGCGACAATCGTCCGCGCCCGAAACGGAAGGAAAAACTCCAATGACGATCACCAAAATCCCCGCCGGCCGCATGCGCGGTAACTTCGTCCAAGGTTTCGGCGTCGAAATCCTGTATCCGGGCCTCTCCCTAACGGCCGATGATAGCGGGATCGGTCCCATCGGCAGGATCGATCGCGCCCAAGTGCAACCCGGTCACCTCATCGGCATGCACCCCCACAAGGACGACGAGATCCTGACCTATATACGCGGCGGCGAGATGCTTCACCGCGATACGGTCGGAAACGGGAAGACACTCGACAAGACGCACTTCATGATGATGAATGCCGGCCACACCTTCCAGCACGAAGAGCTGATGCTTGGCAACAGTTCGGTTCGAGCGCTGCAGATCTTCCTGCGGCCGAACGCTCGCGATCTTGAGCCGATGGTGCAGTTTCATGATTTCATTGATGCGAGCAGTGAAAACGAGTGGCGATTGATTGCCGGGCCAAAGCAGGCGCCGCTGACCGTGCGGTCTGACATCCAGGTGTTTGATGCGCGCGTTTCGGAGGGCACCCAGCTGAGCCTGCCCGCCGCGGCCGATCCCCGGACGGCTTTTTTGCTCTATGTCTTCGACGGGGCGATAGATTTCGGCGATGTCACGATCACAACTGGCGAAAGCGCGTTTACGCGCTCGTTGGATCATCAGCTCACTGCCAGAGCGGGTTCAGATGTCGTCCTGTTCGCGTTCGACCCTAAAGCCGAGGTATTTCATGGCGGCATGTTCAGTGGGAACCAAAAACGCGTCGGTTGAACGGGACATGCAGCAGTCGTGGATGGCGGCCTGGAGAGACGATCGTTCTGTTACTCCTCGCCTTGATGGGAATCGAACCTTTGCACTCGATCTCTGAAACTTGAGAGAGCCACGAGTTAAAGCGATAATTTCCTTACGTTTTTATTGCCATTTCGTTCTCCCGGCGGGACCAGCGTGCCGAGACTGGGTGTTCTTGCAGCGACATTGTACCTGAGCATCCATGTTATCATTCGTCCAAGGAGCCAAATGGCGCCATTAGAACGCACGATGTGGTGAAACCGCTCTGACCCAACAACCTTCAACACAAGGCACAGATCACAGGAGCTGATACTCAAGCCTGTTCTCGAGGGCCGATCTACGCGCTCATGGATATGTTTTCAAACGCCTGGCTGCAATGTCGGCCAGGATCGAAAGTCCGAGGGTAGCTGCGTCTCGAGCTGGCCCGAATATGCCAATAGGCGCAGTAATGCGATCAATCTCACTGGCAATGTATCCAGATCTTGAAAGGCCCTCGATGCGTCGGCGATGTGTATTCAGGCTGCCCAAGGTGCCGATGTAAAACGCTGAAGATTGAAGGGCGATATCTGAAACTTTCCTCTCTTGATCGAGGTCGTGATGGAGGAGAATCACTGCGGTGTATGCATCTATCTGCTCATTCAACTCAGTCGAGCATTCACTTTGCTCAGGTGGAATTACATCATAGCCAGAAGCGACCGCGAGTTTCCGAACGCTTTCCGTCTCGTTCTCTTGCCCAGAAATAATGACGCGGGTGACTGGTCGATAGACAAGATAGACGTTCCCATCTTTCACTCCTGCACGTTCAGGCGGTTCAATGGAGGTCAGTGTCTGTCGTTCGGGCTCGTATTTCAATCCCGCAGATTTGCGCTGCGCCAGGCTTTGAAGCACATGCTCGATAATATCGACCGATCGCAACACATGAATGGCGACCGTGATGCCACCACCGCACGGCAGCACGATATCGAGGAACGGGGAACCGTCGCCGAAGGACACCATGCGGTCAGATTGCGTCTCCATGGCTAAAAGTGCTTCGGCGGCAACTGCCGCTTCGACACAGCCGCCTGACACATAACCGGAGAAACGACCATCTGCCGTCACCACCACTTGCGATCCAAGCGTGCGAGCTGCTCCCCCTCGAATGTCAACGAGTGTGACAAGCGCAACGGGACCTTCCCGGTACGCTTTGACGGCGAACTGAAGAATGTCGCGAGGATCGTCACTCGACATGGCCCTCACGGGGGTTGGAAGCAATTTCCTGAAAACATCGATCACCGAAAATATCCTCTTCAGGGAAGACGGCAGGCCCTCGAGACCTGCCGTAAGATGCGTTACGCGACATCCGGAAGGCCATCGAGCAGCTTGTCGAGCGTGATCGGATAATGGCGAACCCTGACGCCACTTGCATTATAGATGGCGTTTGCAATCGCTGCCGAGACGCCACACAGGCCGAGTTCGCCGATACCCTTCGCCTTCATCGGCGAGGACATCGGATCGGTCTCGTCCATGAAGATCACCTCCTGGTGAGGTACGTCGGCGTGAACAGCGACTTCGTAACCGGCAAGATCATGGTTGACGAAGAAGCCGCAGCGCGTATCAACTGCAAGCTCTTCCGACAGCGCTCCGCCCACGCCCATGGTCATCGCACCGATGACCTGGCTGCGGGCAGTGACCGGATTGAGGATTCGCCCGGCAGCACAGACCGCCAGCATACGGCGGATCCTGGTCTCGCCCGTTGCGACATCCACGCCTACTTCGACAAAATGCGCGCCAAATGTCGATTGCTGATGCGTCTCGGTAAGATTGCCCCACTGCATCGTATCCTCTGCCACAAGGCCCTCGGAACCAGCAGCCTCGGCAAGCGACACTGACCGGCTGGCTGACCAAACCTGACCATTTTCGAAGACCACGTCTTTAGCGTTCAAACCGAGTTTCTGCACAATGGCGTCGCGCAGCTTCACGCATGCGGCGTAGACACCGGACGTCGAAGAGTTGGCACCAAACTGTCCACCAGAACCAGCCGACACGGGAAAGCGGGAGTCACCCAGTTGCACACCGACCTTGTCGATGGTGACGCCCATCATCTCGGCTGCGGTCTGTGCAATGATGGTGTAACTGCCCGTTCCAATATCGGTCATATCGGTTTCGACCGTCACAATACCCCTGTTGTCCAGCCGGACTCTTGCACCAGACGGCAGTACCATATTGTTGCGAAAGGCAGCGGCAACACCCATACCAATCAGCCAGTTGCCTTCACGCCTCGATCCGGATGCGCGCCGTCTATCCCAGCCAAACCGCTCGGCACCAAGCTTGAGACAGCCGACAAGATCGCGATGGGAAAAAGGCCGCTCGGGATTTTCCGGATCGACCTGCGTGTCATTGATGATCCTGAACTCGATCGGATCGATACCGAGCTTTTCCGCCATTTCATCCATCGCAACCTCAAGAGCCATAAGACCTGGCGCTTCACCTGGTGCTCGCATGGCATTGCCCTCCGGCAGATCGAGGGTTGCCAACCGCATCGCGGTCATTCGGTTTTCGCCGGCATAAAGCAGCCGTGTCTGCAGCACGGCCGCCTCTAGCTGCCCGCCAGCCTGATCACCAGACCAGCTCTCATGCCCGATGGCTGTTATTCGTCCATCGCTCTGTGCACCGATGCGGACGCGCTGGATGGTAGCCGGACGATGGGTCGTATTGTTGATGACGAACGGGCGCGGCAATGCAACCTTGACCGGCCGTCTGGCAGCCTTTGCACCAAAGGCTGCGAGTACCGCATCTGCGCGCAGGAACAGCTTGCCGCCAAAACCGCCGCCAATGAATGGCGACATCAGGTGGATCCTCTCCTTATCGATATTGAGCGTCGTCGCAAGGTCGGAGCGCCACCAGTCGATCATCTGGCTCGACGTCCAAAGCGACAGATCTTCACCATCCCAGGCAGCGATGGACGCATGTGGCTCCATCATGGCGTGGGACTGATCAGGCGTGGTGTAGGTCTCTTCGCAGGTCACAGCCGCCGCCATGAAAGCAACGTCGAAGTCGCCGGCAGTGGAATCGGGATCCCCTGTTTCTGGTTTGATCGCCGAGTCCATGACCTTGCCCAGCTCGAAGCTTCCTTGTTCCTCGCTGTAATCGACCTTAACGAGAGCCGCTGCCGCACGAGCCTGCTCGAACGTTTCGGCTACGACGATCGCGATCGCCTGATGAAAATGCTGTATCTGACGACCGCCAAAGAGCCTCACCGTGTTGAACTTACCCTTCGTTCGCTCACCGACATCAAGGGCAGTGACCACTGCGATGACGCCCAGCGCCTTTTGAGCAATGGTCGTATCGATGGACTTGATCGAACCCTTGGCTATCGCCGAACCGACAGGATAGCCGTATGCGTAGCGCGTTTCCGGATCGTGCCATTCATATGCGTATATGGCCTTACCGGTCGTTTTCAGTTGCCCATCGATACGAAGAATTGGCTTGCCGACAACCTTCAACTGGTCAATCGGATTGGTGCCTGCTGGTTTATCGAACTGCATGGTTAGCTCCTTGCTTGGGCAATGACCGCACTCAAAGCGCGTTCGACCAGTTTAACCTTGAAGCGATTATGTTCGGTCGGTTTTGCATCCGCAAAAAGCACGGACGATGTTGGCGAAGCTCCCTTCGGCAGCTCGGCATCTGCCTCGTCGATGCGCCATGGCTTGTGGGCAACGCCCCCAATTGCAACACGCCCTGTACCGTCTGGCTGGATTACGGCGCCAACCGAAATGATGGCAAAAGCGTATGATGCTCGGTCGCGGACCTTGCGGTAGATATGTTGTCCACCAAGCGGCTTGGGAAGGATGACGGCGGTGATGAATTCGCCCCGCTCCAGACTGGTCTCTATATGCGGCGTTTCGTCAGGTAGTCGGTGGAGTTCAGCGATGGGTATGACATTTTGACTGCCATCCGGCTTGACGGTTTCCACGACCGCGTCGAGAACCCGCATGGCGATTGCCATGTCGCTTGGATGGGTCGCGATGCAGGTATCACTGGTGCCAACGATGGCATGGAGGCGACTAAAACCGCCCATGGCTGAACAACCGCTGCCCGGCTGGCGCTTGTTGCATGGCTGGTTGGTATCGTAAAAATATGGACAGCGGGTGCGTTGTAGCAGATTGCCGGCAGTGGTTGCCTTGTTGCGTAGTTGTCCTGATGCCCCGGCCAGAAGAGCCCGCGACAGAACCCCGTAATCGCGACGGACCGTTTCGTGCGCAGCAAGCTCGGTGTTGCGTACCAGCGCACCGATGCGCAGGCCGCCTTCAGGCGTGGCTTCGATCTTGTCGAGGCCGAGACCGTTGACGTCGATTAGATGCGTTGGTGCCTCGATCTCAAGCTTCATCAGATCGAGCAGGTTCGTACCACCTGCGATGAACTTGGCGTCTGGATTTGAGACCGCGGCCTTGACGGCGATGTCGATGGATGTTGCGCGCTCGTATGTAAAGGCTCTCATACTTTTATCCCCGCAGCTTCGGCAATCGCGTCGATGATGTTGGAATAGGCGCCGCACCTACAGATGTTACCGCTCATTCGCTCGCGGATTTCTTCAGGTGTGATGCTCGCCTGGGCGGTCAGATTACTCGTGACGTGGCTTGGAATATTGGCCTTAAACTCTTCGAGCAGGGCTACGGAGGAACAGATCTGCCCAGGGGTGCAATACCCGCACTGGAAACCGTCATGCTTGATGAATGCTGCCTGCATGGGATGCAGCTCATCGGGTTTTCCGAGCCCCTCGATCGTGACGACGTTGTCACCCTCATGCATGACAGTCAGCGTCAGGCACGCGTTGATACGGCGGCCGTCTACCATGACGGTGCAAGCACCGCATTGCCCATGGTCGCACCCCTTCTTCGTTCCTGTGAGATGAAGGTGCTCGCGCAGCGCGTCGAGCAGCGTCGTCCGGTTGTCGACGTCGAGTGTCCTGCTCTCACCATTGACGGTCAGGGAAACCTTAGATGCCAGTTTTCCTTCCTCATGTGGCGACTGTGCAATCGCGTCCCCGGCCACACCTGTCACTGCAACTGTTGCGGCTGAGGATATGAGCAGGTTTCGACGTGAAATTTCAAGTTGAATAGGGCTTTGCATCGTCGGCTCCGCTTCGCTTTATGTTGTGTCGGGCGCGGAGAAACCACGCCAGAGTACAAAGTAATGGCGCATCGGAAAATGATTAGGTGACTTTATCCACTTGGACTTATCGGCTCTGGACATAAATGTCCGACCTGATCGGTGCACCATTGATGTTGGAAATCCATAAGTGCATGCCGCGTTCTCGGACTAATCCTGGATGATCGGCTGACATATAGTGCGATACGGTTCGACAAGCCTGAAAATTAATCCTGTCCTATCCCAGCTTGTCGCCCGCCTCGGTTTGAGACAGGAATGGCCCACTGGAAGAAAATGATTGAAAAAGCCGCATTAGACCTATCCAAAACGACCGCAGATGCGCTGCGAAAGGCCGAACGTGCGGGCTTCAGGATCGCCGTGTTAGGCCGCACCGTGGCCGTTATGGCGCTCGCGATCAGTTTCTTGCTCAGCTACTATTACCCCATCAATCTGGGAATCTTCGGCATAACCACGCTCTTTGCCCTCGCAGGCCTGACGTCGCTTGCGGCGATCCGCACGCGCTACGAGAAGCCTGCCAGATTTGCGCTCTTCGCCTTCGATGCATCGTCCGTGACTGTCTTGCTCGCATTCGTACCCTTGAGCAGCGGCGGCGAAATACCACAGAACCTCGTGTTCCTGACAAGCTCGGTGCAGCACTACTATCTCGTCGTTGCCGCCGCCGTTCTTACGCTTTCACCTCCGCTCGTTCTGTGGACGGGAGCGTGGGCAGCAGGCGGACTTCTCTTCGCAACATGGTGGATCATGTCCGGAATGGCGCAAGTTATCACCTATGCCAGCCTTCCCATTTCCCCAACGCGGGATGTTTATCTAAACACCGTGCTCAACCCAGATTTTCTTGGCCTAGCGTCAAGGGTTCAGGAAATGCTGATTGTCCTTCTGGTCACCGCCATTGCGGCGCTGGCGGTTCACAGAGCAAGACGGGTTGTAAGCGATCACGCCGAGGCCAGAGCGAGTGAGCGGCGCGTTCAAAAGATCTTTGGCCGGTACGTTCCAGCGTCCGTCCTTCGCGAGCTCCTCGATGAAGGACATTTGGTTCCCCAGACCAGGCTGGCAACGCTTCTTTTCGTCGACATCAAGGGATTTACCAGCCTTTCCGAGGGGTTGCCGCCTCTGAGACTCGTCAGTTGTCTGAACGCTTTCTTCAGCGCCGTCACTGATATCACCGACCAAAATGGTGGGGTCGTGGTGAATTACATCGGGGATGCGGTGCTAATATCCTTTAATGCGCCGCTTCCCGTTTCAGATCACGCCGAGCGCGCACTCGCCGCATCCCGGAACATTTTGAAAGCTACGCGAGATCAGCAGTTCGACGGGCTTGAGATCAGCATTCGGATCGGAATTGCCACAGGGCTGGTAGCTGCCGGAACAATAGGCGCTGACGATCGTCAGACGTACACGGTATACGGAGATGCGGTAAATCTGGCACAGAGGCTTCAAGAGTTGAACAAAACGACAAAAACCGATTGTCTGATTTGTGAAGCGACGGCACGTCAGGCAGGCCGTCACCTCGCCCTGACGAGCCTTGGGGTCCATCCGATTCGCAATCTGCTTTCACCTGTCGAAGTCTTTACATTCACAGACGGCAACTCGAGGTAAACGGCACGGCATTTTGGGCTCGACAATTCGGGGTGATTGAAAATTCAAGCCCTCAAAGCATCAACGACAACCTTGAATGCAGGTGAGTTCTGCCGCCTGCTTGGATAGAATAGGTAGTATCCTGTAAACATCGGAGACCAGTCATCAAGGATTTGTATCAATTGTCCCGATGCCCGCTCTTTTTCAACGAGACTTTCTGGCACATAGGCGATGCCATATCCGGCAACTGCTGCATCAATCATCGCGTATGACGAATTGAACGTCAGTTGCCCCTCAACACGGACCCGGACTTCTCTGCCGTCCTTTTCGAACTCCCATGCATAAAGCCCACCCGCTCGCGATTGCCGGTGATTGATGCAATCGTGACCCACCAGTTCTTGCGGCGTCGAGGGCGTTGTCCGGGTCTCCAGATACCGGGGAGACGCGACTGCAACCAACCGCCAGTCTGGGCCGATGCGAACAGCGATCATGTCCTTGTCCAAGCTTTCACCCAAGCGGACGCCTGCATCGAACTTCTCTTCAACGATATTCCGAAACCCATTATCACTGTTCAGCTCGACCTTGATGTCGGGAAACTCGTGCAGCACGGATCGCAGTTTAGGCCACACGACGCTCTCAAGTGCATGATCGGAGAGTGTTATCCTGACCGAACCAGATGGTTTGTCCCGGATCTCCATCAGAGCATCGATCTCGGTTTCGATTTCCTCGATGCGCGGTGCCAGTGATCTAATCAATCTCTCACCGGCTTCCGTCGGAGCGACATTGCGCGTTGTCCGCGTCAGAAGGCGAAGACCCATCCGAGCTTCAAGTTTTTTGATTGTGTGGCTGATCGTTGATTGCGAGGTACCAAGTTTCGCCGCCGCTTTGGTAAAGCTTCGCTCCTCTGCGACTGCCAGAAACCACAGCATGTCATTAAGATCTTCCCGCTTCATGGTGGCCTCTGCCGTCATTGATTGATGTCATAAGTCGATAAGTCCAAGCGAATTGCAATGGCTAATCTTAATATTGCGCCCGGCATATAGTGGCGCCATGACACATCAAGCTTTAACATCATCCGACTTCGACAACGGTGACAATGGCGCTGCAACCCCGGTGGCACAGACGTCGCATGAACTCAAAGCAGCCTGGGGAGCCGTCTTTTCAATGGCCTTGTGCGTGGCCGTTTTGATTGCCTCTGAGTTCATGCCAGTGAGCCTCCTCTCACCGATTGCAAACGAACTGGGCGTGACGGAAGGTCGTGCCGGCCAGGCCATCTCGATCTCCGGGGTGTTTGCCGTCTTAACCAGCATTTTCGTCGCGGGACTGGTGCGCAGGTTCGACAGGCGGATAGTTCTCGCCGCGTTTTCGTTGATGCTGGTGCTCTCGGGAGCGATCGTGACGGTCGCTCCTAACTATACCGTCCTGATGGTTGGGCGCGCTATGCTCGGTGTCGCCATCGGCGGGTTCTGGTCGATGTCGACCTCGATCGTCATGCGGCTGGTACCGGAGGATTCCGTCCCCAAGGGCCTTGCCATGCTAAACGCAGGCAATGCGATTGCAGCAACGATATCCGCGCCGCTGGGAAGTTTGCTCGGGAGCTATATCGGCTGGCGCGGCGCATTCTTTACCGTCGTCCCTCTGGCACTTGTGGCACTGGTTTGGCAGTGGATTAGCCTGCCGTCGCTTCCGCCCCGCCGCCACGAGGGTTCGTCGAATGTTTTCAGGCTGCTCACCCGGCCTCAGGTTGCCATCGGTATGATCGCGATCCTGTTGCTGTTCATGGGTCAATTCGCCCTGTTTACATATCTGCGCCCATTTCTCGAAACCGTCACCGCGGTCTCGATATCGACGCTCTCGCTCCTGCTTCTTTTGATGGGTGCGGCAGGCGTCGCCGGAACCACGATCGTCAGCCAACTGCTGCACAAACACCTCTTCCTCATTCTGGGCACGATCCCTCTCATCATGGCGATCTTTGCCGTGGGACTGATCACGTTCGGATCGTCTCCCGTCCTGACGGCCATTCTTCTCATCGGCTGGGGCCTGTTCAGCACGGCCGCTCCCGTCGGCTGGGGCACCTGGCTCAGCCGCACCATGCCTGACGATGCGGAGGCAGGCGGTGGGCTGCAAGTCGCAACCATCCAGCTTGCCATTACGCTGGGCGCTTCGATCGGCGGCGTGCTGTTTGATGGCTACGGCTGGTCGACCGCTTTCCTCTTCGCAGCAGGGCTGCTTGTTGGTTCGTTCCTGCTCTCCATCGCTGCATCGCGTTTCTCGACACGCCCCTAAACCGTCACGGCGGTTATTCCAAGCAATGCACCCAAGTGAAATCCAGCTCATCACCATTCAAGGACACAAGCAAATGATCAATCAAGATCAAGACGACACGAGAACGCAGAAAACCGCCATCGACCGCCGCGGCCTACTCAAGATGACAAGCGCTGGCGTCGCTGCCCTCGGGGCGATGTCCATTTTCGACGCAACAATTGCAAAGGCTCAAGACATGTCCAACGGTGCCTCCAATTTCTACACCAGTGATAAGGTGACCCTGCAGAAGGTCACATTCAAAACCCAGTATCAGACAAATGTCGCCGGCAATCTTTTCCTACCCAAGAACCTCGACCAGGCGTCGAAGAACCCGGCGATCATCGTGGGCCACCCAATGGGTGCGGTCAAGGAACAGAGCGCGAATCTTTATGCCACCAAGATGGCCGAACAGGGTTTTGTCGCGATGTCCATCGATCTGCCTTTCTGGGGCGAAAGCGAAGGACAATCGCGCAATCTGGTTTCTCCGGAAGCCTATGCCGAAGCCTTCAGCGCCAGCGTCGATTTCCTTGGCTCGCATGCCTTCGTTGATCGCACCAATATCGGCGCCATCGGTGTCTGCGGCAGTGGAAGCTTCGTTATCAGTGCGGCCAAGATCGATCCTCGCATCAAGGCGGTCGCGACCGTCAGCATGTACGACATGGGCGCTGCTTTTCGAGATGCATTGAACAAATCGCAAACAGTCGAGCAGCGTAAGCAGTTCATCGCTACTGCCGCAGAACAGCGCTGGGCCGAGGCAGATGGCTCCAATATCCAGTACATCGGTGGCACCACACTGGAACTGGCGGCTGATACGGATCCAATCCAGCGTGAGTTCTATGACTTTTACCGGACGCCTCGCGGTGAATTCACGCCTGAAGGCGTGGCAAGGGAGACGACGACCAAGCCGACCCTGAGCAGCAGCGTCAAATTCATGAATTTCTATCCGTTCAACGACATCGAGACGATCTCGCGCCCGATGCTGTTCATTTCCGGAGACCAAGCCCATTCGAAGGAATTCAGCAAGGATGCTTACAACCGGGCGTCCGAGCCAAAGGAACTGGTCTGGGTCAAGGGAGCCGGCCACGTCGATCTATATGACCGTGTCGACCTCATCCCGTTCGACAAGCTGAAAGGCTTTTTCGATCAGCATCTGGCGTAGGCAAATCCATCGCAGGAAGTGGCTATTTGTAGCGGGGTTGCCGCTGCCACTGCCCCGTATCTGCCTCTCGAAAGGAGACCTGGAATGACTGACAACATCGCCGCCAAAACCATAGTCATCACCGGAGCATCAAGCGGGATGGGAGCGGCAGCCGCCCGTCTCCTTGCCGCCAAGGGCGCAAATGTTGTCCTCGGTGCGCGTCGTGCCGACCGCATCGATACACTTGCCGCCGAAATCATCGATGCTGGTGGCAAGGCGACTTCTGTCACTACCGATGTGACGAGGCAAGATGACCTGCGGACGCTGGTGGACACTGGCGTGGAAATCTACGGACGGATCGACGTGCTCATCAATAATGCGGGCATCATGCCACTCTCTCCGCTGGAGAGGTTGAGGGTTGATGAGTGGGACCAGATGATCGACGTCAATCTCAAAGGTGTTCTCTACGGCATTGCCGCAGCACTACCGCACATGACAGCCCAGAAATCCGGCCACATCATAAACGTGTCCTCCGTTGCAGGCCACAAGCTTTTCGGCGGCTCGGCTGTGTATTCAGCGACCAAGTTCGCCGTGCGGGCGGTGTCCGAGGGACTAAGGCAGGAAATGGCTCCGTACAACATCCGCACCACGATCATATCTCCGGGCGCTGTCAAAACGGAACTCCTCGAACATATCAATGAGAAAGATGTGCAGAAAGCGAACCAGGACTATGTTGGCCAAGTCGGCGTGCCAGCCGAAACCTTCGCCCGGATGGTCGCCTTCGCGATCAACGAGCCCGAGGATGTTGCGATCAATGAGATCCTTTTCCGTCCCACAGCTCAGGAACTTTAAACCTTGAGCCGCAAACCGTCCTAAGGGCCGCAGTCACGACGGCCCCGAAGTTCATGACAGTAATTGAAGGATACCCAGATGAAGAACATTGCCGCAAGCATTGCCATCTCGGCTCTCGCCGCAACAGGAGTGGAAGCCCAGGAAGAGCGAAGAAGGGTTGCTCCTCCAGCCGTCTACACGGTCGCACCGGGGCTTGGCCATTTCACGGATGACGTACTGTTCGGTGAGGTTTGGGAGCGAACCGAACTTGCGCCTCGCGACCGCAGCCTGGTTACCCTTTCGGCGATTGTGTCTACCGGTAAAACCGAGCAGATCGCTGCTCATGTGAGCCGTGCTTTAGATAACGACGTGAAGCCCGGCGAGATCGGTGAGCTCATCACGCATCTAGCGTTCTACTCGGGCTGGCCGAATGCAATCTCTGCCGTCACAGAAACAAAGAAGGTCTTCGATGAGCGCCAGATTGCACCTTTGAGCAACAGCGAAGCGACACGCATTGAATTGGAAGTCGCAGCCGAGGCCACTCGAAAAGCGACGGTCGATGCCGCCGTTGCGCCGACAGCGGCGGCGCTGGCCGACCTTACCAACCGTGTGCTGTTCGGAGACTTGTGGCAGCGACCAGATCTTTCAGCGCGAGACCGGAGCCTTGTCACGATGGCCGCCCTTGTCGCGGTTGGTCAGCCGGAGCAATTACCGTTCCACGCCAACCGCGCGATGGATAACGGATTGACGCCGCCGGAAGCTTCCGAAGTACTGACACATGTTGCATTCTACTCTGGCTGGCCGAGAGCCATGTCCGCCGTGCCCGTTCTCGCCCAAGTCTTGGAAAAAAGAAGAGGAACTAAGGTGAACACTCCTCAGGCAAACATCACGATCACTCGCGCACGCGCCGGTACCGCGCCAGCTCCTGTTGATTACTTCACGGGCAGTGTCCATATCTCGACCCGTTATCAAGCCGACGCCCCTGCGCGCATTGGCGGGGCCACGGTTTCCTTCTCGGCCGGTGCCCGGACGGCATGGCACACACATCCTCTCGGACAAACCCTGTTCATCGTGAGCGGGCGTGGCTGGGTACAGAAGGAAGGTGAGCCAGTTCAGCAGGTCGGCCCTGGAGACGTTGTCTGGATACCACCGCTGATCCGGCATTGGCATGGCGCCTCAGCTAGTGAACCGATGAGCCATTTCGCGGTTGCCGAGGCGCTCGACGGAAGCGCTGTCACCTGGATGGAGAAGGTCTCGGACGAGGACTACGCCAAGGGCGCCGCAGAGTAGAACCAAAACTATCGCCTGCGGGGTGGATGCCCACTCCGCGCTAAATGCAAAATCGAAACGGAGACGAACACGTGCCTAAGACAATATTGGCCTCTGCTGTCGTCGCACTGGGATTGACGGGACCTGTCATGGCTCAAGAAAGCATCCGGATTTCCTCAGCATGGGGCGAAGTCACCGCCACTCTCGCCGACAACGAAGCCGCCACATCGCTGGCGCGGATGCTGCCATTGACGATCGAGATGTCCGACCATCTCCGCCAAGAAAAGACCGGAAACCTGCCCTCTGCCCTGCCTGAGCTAACACGACAGCGAGACTTCTCGGTCGGAACGCTCGGCCTGTGGAGTGCCGATCATTTCGTGATCTATTATCGCAGCGGCCGCGTTCCCGCTCCGGGCATTATCATCCTCGGGCAGACCACCGGCGATGTTTCGATATTCGACCGCCCAGGGCCCATCACTGTAAACCTGGAAAAGACTGATTAGGATATCTCAAGCATCGGACCCGTTTGAAGCAGCTTACCTCAAGCAGCAGGCAAAACGACAGCTGTTGTAGTGTCAATTTCATTTGCGCAAAATGACTGAAGCCATCGTTGCCTAGCTCTTGAACGGATTCGAACTCTCGGCATTTCTTTGTTTTTGAAATCTCGAGGTTATTCAACTCCTTGGCTCTCTAAACCGAGATGATGGACTACTGTGTGAGCTAAAACCGCAGACATTTGCCGGTAGGTGACGAGTGTTGCGTGAAGGCAAATATGCCGTCGATGTAACAGGGAACGGGCTCCGAATTCACCTTTGTCTTCAGTCGTATTCTCGGGTGCCCCGCGTCACGCGTTCTCGCCTTCCTACGCACTAGCTAGATATATCTCTTCAATGTTTTGAGAGAGATTTCGGTCGAATTCAGCGTCTCGCATGGAAACGCGTAAATTCTCAACCAGAGCCCGCGAGAAGCTTCCGATTACGCCGGTGTTCTCTCTGAGTTTTTCGCAAGCGACCTTTAGACTGTAGCCTCCGGACAAGGCAAAAACTCGAGCAACTTTGGGATGCTCGACAAGTGCTGCGTAGAGATCCGGCTGAGTTGGCAGGGTAAGCTTCAATATGACCTGCGTTCCATGCGCAAGCTCCGAAAGATTCTTCAGGATTTCTTTGACCAATATCGCTTCGGCAATCGCCTTATCCGGGCTATCGACGAGAACCTCAGGCTCGAGAATCGGGATCAATCCGTTCTTTAGGATCGTCGAGGCCACCTCAAATTGTTGCCTCACAGCTGCAGAAATCCCTCTTTCGGACGCTGAACGCACGACCGAGCGCATTTTCGTCCCAAGGATTCCTTTTTCAAATGCGCGCTCAAGCAAATTGCCAAGATTTGGCATGGGCTTCATCAACTGAACGCCGTCATGCTCCGCTTCACGACCACTGTCGACCTTCAAAAACGATAGGATCCCTCTATCTTCCCAAAGATATGCCGGGACCGATTTGGCGCCGATGAAGTTCTCCATGGTGTGTTCGAATAAGATGGCGCCAATCACACGCTCGCTCGAAAATCCGGGTGCAGTTATTATCCTCACGCGCATTTCATGGATAAGCTTCAACATTTCCGCGTCGCCCTGATAAGCGGTGTCGGATATACCGTATGAGCGTAAGGCGTCTGGGGTGGACCCTCCGCTTTGATCTAGTGCTGCAATGATTCCCGATGCTGAAGTCAGCCGGGCGGCCATTTCTATGCGGGTTTCCGTATTCATTCGTACTGTCCCTTCTTCAGATCGTACAGAAATTTGAGGAGTAACGCAGCGAGTAGTCACCGTACGTCCTTCCACCAGTGCTCACCCGCCGGGGGCAGATCGCTATCTTACAACTTAAAATTCTTGCGGTGATATGCGTGCCGGAAGCCTACTTTCCTAAGGTTATCAAAGGAAATATTGGGTTCTCCCTCTGCAGGTGCCAATGTCTCAACGGCAAATGTCGACACGCCGTTGCAGAGCCCATGTTCGATACGACTTTTGATGAGCGCCTTTTGAATGCCGCGATTTCGAAACTCCGGAAGTGTGGTGCCGCCGCCTAGCCATGCGTAGGTTCCGGACTGGTACATGGTGGCAGTGCCGACTGGATTGTCACCATCCAAGGCGAAAAAACACGACCAGCCTACCTTTCCGACGATTGCTGACCACAACCTCGTCAGGGTCGATGGAAAGTTGAAGCCTTTGCACACCATCGATCCAAAGAGCACGGCTTCCTCAATATGAACGTGTCGCGTTCGGATCGAGTTGGGCTCCGAAAGGTTCGCTGATGAGCCGTCGTAGACAAGCTTCGCCCAGCCGACACCATATTCAAGCAGACCCTTGGCGAGGATCCAGTCTTTAGTTCGGGCTGGAGCGCGGTCCATATTTACCTGAAGAAACCGGTTTCCGCTCTTCCCCTTCATCCACCCATAGGCTTCCTCAAGATCATTCACGGAGTTTATCCCGAGTACACGGTTCAGACCCATGGCTGGCGCGCTTGGCAGCGATATTGCGCATCCACCGTTGATGGGCAGGCATTCAAAATGCTCTTCGGATTTGAGCGTTGCCGGTGAGACATTGTACAGATCGACGAAGGCTTTGACCTCGATAGCCTCTTCTTCTGTCGGAGACGAACGTTGTGAAAAGTGCGAATTCAAAATGACCATGTGGCTGTCTTCGACTGATGGAAATGGAAATGAGGTCGATCAGAAACCAAGCTCGCTGAGCCCCGGGTGATCATCGGGCCGACGACCGAGGGGCCAGTGAAAGCGACGGTCTTCCACGCGGATTGGCAGGTCGTTGATGCAGGCGTATCGCTTGCGCATCAGGCCACTATCATTGAACTCCCAGTTCTCGTTGCCGAAAGATCGGAACCAATTGCCGCTGTCGTCATGCCACTCATATGCAAACCTGACGGCAATCCTGTCGCCGCCGAACGTCCACAGCTCCTTGATCAGACGGTAGTCGAGCTCCCGGCGCCACTTTCCTGCAAGGAAAGCGATGATAGCCTCCCGGCCACTAACGAACTCGGCGCGGTTACGCCACTGACTATCAGCCGTGTACGCCAACGCAACCTTGCCCGGGTCCCTGCTATTCCAGCCATCTTCGGCAAGCCGCACCTTGTCGGCAGCAGTCTGCGATGTAAACGGCGGTAGAGGCGGTCTTTGAGCGTTGGTCATTCGGATTTACCTTCTAATCTTGCCCGCAACGCTGCATTTTCAGCTTCGAGCTGTTGCAGCTTCTGACGTAGTGGTGCGACTGCTTGCTCAACTTGCTGTTCGGTGTAGCGGGGGATGATGTGCTGGGGGCAGTTCCAGTCGTATGCTTCGAGCCGAAGCTTGAATATCCGCTCTGCACGGCCCCTATACGTCGGATCGGATACGAGGTCCGTTAGCGATGGATCGGCGTCGAGCGTCAGCCGCTCGACGTGGGCATAGACTTTGAGCCGGGTCCGTCGGACATAGTCCATGAGAAACAGACAGGCGCGGTCGTTGGCTGCGAAATTCCCTGCGCTGATGTATTGGCGGTTTCCGCGATAGTCGGCAAATGCCATTGTTTGGGGATCAACGACCTTGAGGAAACCGGTTTTCCCTCCGCGATGTTGAACATATGGCCAACCCGTCTCTGACACAGATGCGATATAGAAGCTGTCGCGCGTGGCGATGAAAGCGATCTCGTTCTCCGTCAAAGTATCCGATGGCCGATCGTTCTCGCCCAGCCATATCTGGTCCACCCCCATATCCGCCTGCGCGGCTCGGACGCTTGGCGTGACGGCGACTTCCAGAAAGTGGTACGGCATACCTCGTCTCCATACTTGAGTAGGCCCGCATCAGCGAACAATGCGGGCCTTGATCTATCTCAGCTACCTAAATCCCCGGCTACAGCATCAGTCTTGCAAAGCCCAGTCGGCGACTTCCCAGCGCATCTGACCACGATCTGAGACCACACGACCAAGACCTGGGAACGGCATGTGTGTCGCAGCAATCAGGGCGCCTTCCGAGGCAGCTTGTGGGAAGAAGCGATCGCGCATCGCTTTCGCAGCAGCCTGATCCTGTTCGAACAGGAAGAAGACGTCCGTTGCAGCAGGATGGACGACCGGGAAAATCATGTCGGATACCATGATCAGGCTCTTGCCGCCGTCCTCGATTCGGACCCCGATATGGCCAGGCGTATGGCCGGTTAGGTCGATAATCGAGACGCCAGGAACGATTTCACGCTCTCCGTCGATGGCTTGTAGCTTCGGATAAAGACGCACCACCTCTTCCGCCATCTTGAAGCTAGGCTGCAGGAAATCAGGCGCGGCATTGCTCTTGGCCCGGTCAGTCCAGTGCTTGACGTCGCGACGGTCTACATAGACCTCGGCATTCGGATAATTGTTCTTACCGCCGAGAACCAGACCGCCCATATGGTCCTGGTGCATATGCGTCACGATAACCGCATCGATATCGCTCGGCTTCAGACCGAGCGTGGCCAGCGCCTGCGGGAGATGTCCGGTTTCCCCGATAGAACCTGCAGCGCCGGCATCGATCAGGATGCGTTGCTTACCGTCTTCAACGAGGTATTGATTAAACAGAAAACGAACCCCGCCGGATCTGCCCGTAAACTGGGCGTTTGCGGCCTTTTCCACTTCGGGGGCCGAGCGTCCCGGGAAGTAGTTGTAGGGCATATCGGCATATCCATCCGTCAGGGCAGTTACCGTGAAACGGCCGATATGTATCTGTGCAAACGGTGTTGTTACGACCGGTGTCCCGGTAGCTTTGGATGTAGCAGCCTGGGCGGTCAAGTCGCCGAGCAGGCTTCCGCCGAAAAGAGTTCCTCCAACGAGACCAAGAGGCAGAGCGCTCGCGAAAGCGCGGCGTGACAGCTGAGGCATGCCATTCTCCTCGGGTTTAGTCAGTGTTTGCGATGTCTGTGAGCGTTTCGGCATAAGAAAGTTGCGCATAGTATTCCCTCAGTCGGTGATTGATGTTGGACAGCAGCTGTCGCTCAGCATCAGTTAGGCTATTTTTGCTTAGCTGCGGTTCTGATGAGCGCTGCGACTTTGTCAGGCTGGGACAGCATTACTGCATGGCTGCTGCTGACCTCTACAACCGTGGCCCCGGCGCGCTCGGCCATCGCTGCCTGCGCTTGAGCGGGTATCATTCGATCTTGAGTTGCGAGCAGGTAAAAAGATGGCTTGGATTTCCATGCCGCAGAGGTGATCTTGCCCTGGACGGCTTCAAGGCCCCACGGCCTTTGGGCGTCAGCCATAAACTTCGCTTCGGCGGGATCTATGTCTGCCGAAAATGCGTCAGCAAACTTCCGTGGATCAATTTTGATGAAGCCATCTTTCGGCGGAAGGAGTGGGGGTTTCTCCGCACCAGGAACCTCTTGCGAGGCCAGGTCGAACACGGATTCCCCAGTATCCGGAACGAAAGCTGCCAGATAAACGAGACCCCGAACCTTTTCGTCGGTCCCGGCTTCCGTGATCACAGCACCACCGTACGAATGCCCGACGAGCACAACAGGGTGAGCAGCTTCTGCGATAATGCCTTTTGTGCGCTCTACATCTTTGCCAAACGTGACTGCAGAATTTTGCACGACAAGAACTTCATATCCGTCTAGCGACAGGATCTCGTAAACCTTCCGCCATCCGGAAGCGTCGACAAATGCCCCGTGGACGAGCACAACTGAGATTGGTTCGGATGAAAGGTTGTTAGGCTTCATAGTCATTACGCGAGCTCCAAGGTGGCACCATTTGGCTGCACTGCCCGTGATAAATTCAACAGCGTCAAACTCTGTGGCGGACATAGCATTGCCATCGGTGAAAGTGATGTTGCAGTGCCAAGGCAGCGATAGCCCGACTCGATTAATTGGTTGACTGATCGATAGGTGTAGGCCTGACAAGATCAACTCTCAATTGAGACATTGGTCAGCTCCTACTAGACCAAGGGACTGCGGAAATAGACCTTGGTCTATAAATCTCAGCTAACGTAAACGCGCCGACCGGCGTATTCTCAAACCCGTGCTAACGTTTCGAGCGTCCGGGGATTAAATTGGAACACCAAATAAATACTGACGAGATCATTGACATGATCCCGGCGATGGCTTGGTCCACGACAGCTGACGGAATGTTGGACTTCGCCAATCAGCATTTTTTGGACTATGTCGGCCTGCCGCTTTCAGACATCGCCGGCGAAAACTTTTACCGTCTTTTCCACCCCGAAGACCTCGAACGACTGGGCACTGAGTGGCGGAACATTATGACCTCGAGAACGGCCAAGGAAGTCGAGGGACGGCTCAGACGCGCGGACGGGGAATTTAGATGGTGTAGTCTTCGGCAAAAGCCACGGCACGACTCGGAAGGAAAGGTCGTCCGATGGTACGGAGTGGTTCTCGATATCGAGGACCGCAAAAAAGCCGAAGATGCGCTCAAGGAGACCAAAGCCGCGCTCGCAGCAAGCGAGCATAATCTCCGACTTATCATCGACTCGCTTCCGGTCCTCGTCTGGTCAGCGCGACCTGATGGCAGTGCGGACTTCGTCAACAAAAGCTGGTTGGATTATGCCGGGCTGCCGCCTGAGCGGATCCTGGATTGGGGCTTCCTGGATCTGTACCACCCCGATGACATCCCCGAAATGGTCGAGATATGGAAGAGAGACCTTGAGAATTCGGACCATACGCAGTTGAAGGGACGCATTCGTGGGGGAGATGGCAAGTACCGTTGGTTTTACTTTTCCGGCCGCAAGCTCACAGACGCAAACGGTGTAGTCCGCTGGTTTGGTGTCAACATCGATATCGACAATTTGCAATGTGCAGAGAACGCCCTACGCAAAAGCGAAGCCGCCCTCAGGGAAAGCGAGCACAAGCTCAGCCTCATCATAAATACCATCCCTGCCATGGCCTGGTCTTGCACGCCCGATGGACAGCTGGAGTACTGGAACAAGAACCTTATCGATTTTGTGGGCCTTCCATTTGAGGAAATCGTCGGATTGGGCTTCTATCGCATGTTTCATCCAGATGATGTCGAACGCATGCGTCTCAGTTGGGACGAGGTTGTTGCGACAAAGCAGCCTAAACCGGTCGACGCGCGCATCAGAAGGTTTGACGGCGAGTACCGGTGGTTTAATCTTCGGCAAAATCCACTGCTTGATGCGCAGGGCGAGGTCGTTCGGTGGTACGGTGTCGTGGTCGATATCGAGGACCGCAAACGAGCAGAGGAGTCCCTTCGTCAAAGCCAAAGCGACCTTGCTCACGTGACGCGTCTGACGACGATTGGGGAGTTGGCAGTCTCGATCGCACATGAAGTCAATCAACCGCTTATGGCCATCGTTACCAATGCTGGAACTTGCGTTCGCTGGCTTCAGCCTGGTCAGACAGATCTGGAACAGGCCCGGTTCGCTGCGGAGCGGGTTGTGCGTGATGGGCACCGTGCAGGCGACATCGTTTCCAGCATCCGCGCCATGGCTCAGAGGTCTCAAGTACGTATGGAAAGAACAGACATCAACCAAGCACTTCGTGATGTGCTGTTTCTTTTGCAGGGCGAGCTGCAGTCCAGGGGCCTCCAAACCGTCACGGATCTCCCACCTGATCCGCACTACTTCATTGGTGACCCCACCCAAGTGCAACAGGTCCTTCTAAATCTTATAATGAATAGCGCCGAGGCTACCTCTAGCGATGGAGAGGGAATTATTTACGTCGGGTGTTCGCAGAACGCGAATAGTGAAATCGAGATCACTGTGTCTGACACGGGAAAGGGTATCCCTCCCGAACTGGTCGACCGGGTATTTGATGCGTTCTATACGACGATATCAGACGGGATCGGCATGGGACTCACGATTTGCTGCTCCATCGTTGAAGCGCACGGCGGACGTATCTGGGCCGCTACCAATCAGCCGCGGGGTACGTCGTTCAGCTTCACTCTACCACTTCAAGGAAACAACCGTTGATCGATGAGAAAAGGAACAGGCGTCCCACCGTTATCGTCATCGACGATGACGAGAGCGTACGCGAGGCCCTCAGGGGTCTTTTCGAATCTGTAGGACTTATCGCTGAAACACATGGATCCGTTAAGGAATTCGTAGCCGCCGACGATCCCGAAAAGGCTGGCTGTATTGTGTTAGATATTCGTCTTCCAGGCCAAAGCGGGCTGGAGTTTCAGGAAGCGTTGGCTCAAAGCGACCTGCCCAGGTCTGTCGTGTTGATAAGCGCCCACGTTGATGTGGCAATGGCTGTGCGTGCAATGAAAGCTGGTGCTATCGACGTGCTGACAAAACCTGTTCGTGAACAGGATTTGCTTGAAGCCGTAAATCGCGCGATCGCAAATGATGCACTTCGCAGGCTGGAAAGAACGACAAAGGCTACCGTCCAAAGCAGCTACAAGTCGCTAACCGAACGCGAGCGCCAAATAATGGCATTGGTTATAGCTGGAAAGCTTAATAAGCAAATCGCGGCAGAGCTACAGCTTGCCGAGCCCACCGTGAAGCTCCATCGAGGCCATATGATGCAAAAGATGAAGGCTACCTCTGTCGCCCAACTGGTCAAAATGGCTGAAGGGCTGTCTTAGTCTCAGCTAACAGTGAACATGAGGGAAGCTGTTTGTCTTATAAGCTCTTGAACCACTATGAACCGACGACCCAGCGATTTATGTGCTCGGTGACTAATCTAAGCCAGATAAGGCCGTCCGTTAGCGGGCCGCGCCAGTCATTAATGTGTCCTCGCTTACCGCGTCGGCAAGAAAATCCAGAACCGTGCGGACCCGCATTGGAAGATTTCGACGCGAAGCATAGACTGCGGTGATCGGCAGTCGTGCCGGCGGCAGACAGGGCAGAACGTTGATGAGCCTCCCCGATGCGATGTCATCGGCAACCAGGATATGAGAGAGGATGGCCAGCCCTCCTCCTGCGATGGTCGCTCTATAGACAGCAGTCGCATTGTTGAACACCATGCGCGGGCTAATCGCTGCCCGCACCTGATCGGCACCGTCGGCAAATATCCATGCACGCGTTTCACCGCCGCGGCTGTAGCAAATGCAGTCGTGCTCTGCGATCTCGCTTAGACCACGAGGTTGGCCTCGCTCTTCGACATAGCCGGGCGATGCAACAAGAAAGGCCGTGGTCCAGCCAAGCCGGCGACAGATCAGGCTGCTGTCGGAAACGTCACCGAGACGAACTTCAATGTCTATCCCCTCGCCGACAAGATCCGACGGGTCCTCGCGAAACACGGTTTCGACCGTCAGGCGCGGATGGAGTTTCAAAAGGCCAGGCAGACGCTCGCTGACATGCAATCCGAGTGGAGCCGGCAGGCTGATCCTTACCCGGCCGGAGGTCGTCACGTTTTCGGTCGCCGTTGCATCACCCAGCGCCTCCATGGCGTCGATAACTTTGCGGGCCATAGGGATCATGTGCTCGCCTTCCACTGTCAGTGACAAGCCACTGGTGCTCCGATGCAGCAACCGGGTGCTGTAATGCGCCTCCAGCGATGAAATTTGCCGAGACACCGCAGGCTGCGTCAAACTGAGGTCCAGCGCTGCGCTTGAAAACGACCCAGTCTCAGCAACCCTCAGGAAGGTTCGCAAGGCAGCAACCACATCCATCCGTCATCCCCCTCATACTTCCTCGCATAAAGCTTATGCGGGCAGGTTAGAGCGGTTTTGGTTGCATGTCCATCTATTACGGATATTTATTATCCATAAGGATATTGAAAGTCCTTAATAGATGGAGAGAGACATGACACAGCGCCTGAATTACGCAGCCCAGTCCCCAGAGTTTTTCAAGAAGTTGTCGGACCTCAGCCTGTCGCTGAAGGACAGCGTCATCGAGCAGTCAATCCGCGATCTTGTGAATATCCGGGCCTCCCAGCTCAACGGTTGCGGCTTCTGCCTCGACATGCATGTCAAGGAAGCCAAGATTCACGGCGAGAGCGAGCTTCGCCTTTACCATGTCGCCATCTGGCGGGAATCGAACCTGTTCGCTCCGCGCGAGCGCGCTGCCCTCGCCTGGACCGAAGCGGTCACCAGACTGGCTGAAGGCGGCATTCCGGACGAGCTTTACGAGCGCGTTCGCGGTCAGCTGTCGGAGAAGGAAGTTTCCGATTTGACTTTCTCGATCATGACCATCAACGCCTGGAACCGTGTCAGTATCGCCTTCAAGGCCGTGCCCGGTTCGGCGGACAAGCTCTACGGCCTGGAGAAAGCCGGCCTCAACTGAGGCCTTGTTCCACAACAGCAGCCATTTCCAAGTGCCATTCGGCACTCATCACCTCAAGGGAAACAGACATGAAAATCGTCATCATCGGCGGAACCGGCCTCATCGGTTCGAAGACGACCGAGCGGCTTCGCGCCAGAGGCCATGAGGTGATTGCCGCCTCTCCGAACACCGGCGTCAACACCATCACCGGCGAAGGCCTTGCAAAAGCACTTCAAGGCACCGAGGTCGTACTCGACCTTGCGAACTCGCCATCCTTTGAGGACAAGGCGGTAATGGAGTTTTTCGAGACCTCCGGCCGCAATCTGCTAACGGCGGAAAAGGCAGCAGGGGTCAAACACCATGTCGCGCTTTCCGTCGTCGGGACGGAGCGCTTGCAGGAGAGCGGGTATTTCCGGGCAAAGCTCGTACAGGAAAAGCTGATCAGAGAAGGCGGCATTCCCTACACGATCGTCCATTCCACGCAGTTCATGGAATTCGTCGGCGGTATCGCTCAATCGAATATGGTCGGAGGCAAGGTGCACCTTTCACCCGCCTTTGTTCAGCCTATCGCCTCCGATGATGTCGCTGATGCGATGGCGGATGTGGCGCTTGGTGCACCGGCCGCCGGAATTGTCGAAATCGCTGGTCCGGATCGCTTCCACCTCAACGAGTTCGTCGCACGTTATCTGGAATTGACCGGAGACAGCCGGCAGGTCATTGCCGATCCCGAGGCGGCTTATTTCGGGGCGCGTCTCGATGACGGATCCCTTGTCACCGACAACAATCCCCGGCTTGGCAAAATTGGCTTCGATCAATGGTTTGCAACGGCGCCGCGAAAGTAGCCCGCCCAAAGCTCCGCTCATTTGAACAGGAACAACACTATGATCAGACCCTGCCTTGCGGCCTTCGCCGCATTCTTTCTCATAACAAGTACGGCCGGTGCTCACGACACCTCAGGCGGCTCCGCCTCAAAGGTGACACTCGTCTATCAACACGAACTGCCGAACGTACCCGGTAAGAGCATGAAGGGCGTACTCGTCGAATATGGTCCGGGTGGCTTCTCCGATGCCCATACCCATCCGGATTCGGCTTTCATCTATGCGACCGTGCTGGAAGGCTCCGTCCTTAGCCAGGTCAATGATGGGCCTGTAGAAGAATACAAAGCCGGCGAGAGCTTTTCGGAGTATCCAGGCGACCGGCACGGCGTCAGCAAGAACGGGAGCGACACTAAGCCCGCTAAACTTCTTGCCGTCTTCGTGGTTGATACCACCCAGACGGAACTGACCTATCCGATAAAGAAATGAAACCAGTCAGGGACCGGGTGCTAGAGCAGCCCCGGTCCTTCTTCTTTTCAAGGCAAGGGACCCGCAATGGCTTATAATTCGCTGATGCCGGCCTTTCTGGCCGTCGATCTCCTCGGCGTGCTCGGAATTCTTGTATGGCATTTCCAGGGACAGCATAGGCCGACGGCCCGCCTGATCGTCCAGATCCTGTTCTTCGCCTGCATGACGACAGCGTTCGTTGTGAGCGGCATACCGCCACACCGCGTAATCACCGGAGAGACCGATGGGTTCGCGCTCTATATGGGCACTGCGGCCCGCGTCCTGTGGTGGATTCATCTTGCCTGGGCGACAATTGGCTTCATCCGCCTTTACATCGTCCTTGATCGCCGCCCGCAGGAAGCGCGGCTGCTCCAGGATCTCATCGTTACCGCGGTCTATCTCGGCGTTACGCTGTCGATTGTCGGTTTTGTATTCGGTGCCCCGATCGGCACTCTGGTTGCCACATCCGGTGTCGTAGCGATTATTTTGGGCCTGGCGTTGCAGAATACGCTCGGTGATCTGTTTTCGGGGATCGCACTGACGCTCGGCAGGCCTTTTTCGATCGGAGACTGGATTCAGCTGGCCGATGGCACCGAAGGACATGTCGTTCAGAACAATTGGCGATCGACGCAGGTTCTGACACCAGCAAACAATCTCGTCGTGCTTCCCAACAGCACGCTCGCTAAAGTCGGCCTGACCAACCTTACAAAACCAGACGAGAGCCACCTTGTTATCCTGCCGATCCGTGTCTCCTCCGACAGTCGACCAGCCGAGGTCGAGGCAATCCTGAAGTCTGCGTTGCAGACGTGTCAGTGCATCGTCCAGTCACCGGCTCCGGTTGTCGCACTCAAGGGCATCGACGCGATCGCAATCGATGTGGAGCTCCAGTTTCGGGTCACGGCCCCGGCAGCCCGGACGCCGGCGCGCAACGAGGTTATCGATACGGTCCATCAGCGCTGTGCAACTCACGGCCTGTCACTGGCGATGCCCGCACAAAGTTATCTTGGGATCGTAGAGAATTCGCCGCTGAATAAGGCATCGGGTCGAGCTTAGCCGGCGCGCTTCAGAACCCACTCAAAGGTCCCGGACCAGATTTCTGGGGTGATTTCCTGTTGCAGGATCGTGCCAAGATCCGCGAACGTCACCTTTCGAAGGGCGGAACGCCACGCTTCGTCGGCTTCCCACATGATGCGGGCAATCGCGCAGGGTCCGCTCTCGCAATGGCCTTTCGGACGGCAAGGATTATTGGCCCGGATGTTTTGGCAAACAAAGGTTCGACCGCTACCCTCGACAGCTTCAACCACATCAAGGAAGGTCAGCTCATTCGCGGCCTTGGCAAGGCGGTATCCGCCGGATGGGCCAAGCGTGGTGTGAACAAGGCCAGCTTGTGACAAGCTCTGCAGCGCTTTTGACAAGTATTCCTTCGGGAGCCCATGCAGTTCAGCAAGCGCTTTGGTTGAAAGATATCGGCCTTCGGGAAGGCCCGAGAGAATGGCGCAACAATGTAACGCCCATTCGACTTGGCTCTTAAGGATCATGCGAGTGCTCGGCAACGAATTAAGGATAAATCATATCCCTATTCAATGCCGCTGTAAATGCGAACACTTGCTTTGTTTACCAGCGCCTTGAATGGAATCGAACCGCCGACCTGTACCCTTACGCTTTAAGCCATTTAAAATGTTTATGATGTCATGAGTAATCCCAGCTCTTCGCCCGCAGAGCTAGCAAGTCGATCAGATCTCGTGTTCTCTGCGGTACCTGCTTGCGGTCCAATTGTACTGCGTAGACAGGCGTCTCCGGTAAACGCCAATCTTTCAAAACCTCAACTGCGCGACCCGAACTGATGTCCTTAGAGCCACACCAAGCCGGCAACCAGCTCACCCCAAGCCCTCTTAGCGTCATAGCCCAGGCGACGGTCATGTCCTCAACCACAAACCGGTTTCGCGGAACCATCCTTGTCACAGCGCCTGTTCCGGAATTGTCGCAAAACAGCCACGGTGACAGTTGCCCGTTTGACGCATCGCGATATCCGATCTGATGGTGACTTTCGAGATCGGCAGGTGATTTAGGCCTGCCCATGAACTCGAGATATTTTGGTGTTGCAGCAATAATATATGGAAACGCCCCCAAGCGCTTTGCGATCAGCCCCGGCTGTCCAGAGAGGTCTCCAAAGCGGATGGCAACATCAATCCCCTCTGCGGCAAGGTCTAGACCAGTATCATCAACCTTGATCTCAAGTTCAAGGTTCGGGTTCGCCTTCAATATAGCTGGAAGCATGGGTGCGATGCAGGCTCTTAAAAATGGTCCGGGAGCGGCAAGCCGGACCCGTCCTGCAGAGCTGCCTGCTGCGGTTTCTCCGATGTATGCCTCAAGTCGTTCGGCCTGCCTTAACAGGTTGCGCGCACCATCGAGTAGCTTTTCGCCGTCGTGCGTCAGCGAGATGGAATGGGTTGTTCGATGCAGCAGCTTTACGCCGTGAAGCGCCTCAAACCTGCTTACGGCTTTCGACATTGCGGACGTAGACGTCCCGGCACGCCTTGCCGCCTCCGCGAATGATCCCGCATCTACAATCCGGACGAACTGTAAAAGGTTCAGAAGGCTGCTTTGTGCGCTTGGTGTTGCCATGGTGGCATTATAGCAATGACATTTCCATTACTACAATGCCTTGCAATATCGCGATATCTCGAAGGCCACCGGGCAAAAGGATTATGTCTCAAAAAGGAGTTATCGTCATGACTGCGACCGACAATCTGCTAGCAATACTTGACAGGGCAGAAAGCCAACTTCCCGCAGCCGAGCCAATCTTTATGCTCAATCTGCTGCGCTACAGGAACGAAGCGATTTATGAAAGCGACGAGACATATGCACCGTGTACCGGCCGGGAAGCTTATTTCACACGCTACATACCTGCCTTCGCCAATGCCACGGAGGGATATGGAATTGAGCCATTCTGGATCGGAAAGGTCGGCAGCCTGCTTGTCGCGCCGGCCGACGAGCTTTGGGACGATATTGCACTCATTCGATACCCGGACTTCGCGACATTCAGACACATGGTGGACAGCAAAGAATATCATCGTGACGCTGAGCCTCATCGGCTCGCGGCATTGGCGGACTGGCGACTGGTTGCATTGACGCGGATGCCCAACCCGCACTGATCGGCGATTCTTACCGCCGCCCCAATGAAGTGGAGATTAGCCAATGCAAGACCCTAAAAGCTTCCGGACGAGCTCTCATATAACCGCGCGACATCGCACAGCCTGGATCGAATCGGGTCCGGTCGATGGCCCATTGATCTTTTTCCTCCACGGCTGGCCGGAACTCGGAGTAATCTGGCATCGGCAGCTCGAACATTTTGCGCGCCTTGGCTGGCGCACGGTCGCGCCCGACATGCGTGGCTATGGCCGCTCGTCCGTGCCGACAGATATCTGCAGCTACACGATACGAGAGATCGTCATCGACATGGTCGAGCTTCATGATAATCTCGGTGGAGCGCCAGCCATATGGGTAGGACACGATTGGGGCGCGCCGATTGCATGGAGCATGGCGAGCCATCACGAGTACCGCTGCCGCGGCGTCGTCGGTCTCTCTGTCCCATACATGGCACGAGGTCATGCATTTGCCAATCTTGTCAGTCTCGTCGACCGTGACATTTATCCGCGGGCTCGTTATCCGGTCGGGCAATGGGACTACTGGCTGTTCTACCGTGAGCAGTTTGGCAAAGCAGCTGCGCAAATGGACGCAGACGTCGCCCGGACCCTTTCGGCGCTGTATAAACCATCACGGAAGGAGGCTTTCGGAAAGCCCGCGATCACTGCCGACGTCCGCTCCAGGGGCGGCTGGTTCTCAGAGCCGCTTCCGCCTCCCGATCCGTCGTCGTCGATCCTGACAGATTACGAATTTTCGGCTTTTGTTTCCGCGTTCACTGCCACCGGATTTTCCGGTGCGAATGCCTGGTATATGAATGACACGGCAAATATGATTTTCGCCGACGAGGCACCACACTTCGGACGAATTTCGCTGCCCGCGCTGTTCCTTCACGGTGAGTGGGACGCTGTCTGTCAGACCGTAAGCGGCCATTTTGCTGATCCGATGAGAAGCGACTGCGCTGATCTGACTGAGGAAATCATCAAGGCGGGACACATGCTAATGGTTGAGCAGCCAGAAGCCGTGAGTGGCGCCATCGAACGTTGGTTATCAGCGAACCGTCTCTTTCACCAATAATCTCATACCTGCGTGCCATCCTACAGTCGCATGGCAAGAGATTAGGCATTGTTTCTGGTATTCCGGGTGACAATGGACAGGTTACCATATAAATTTTGTTGTCGTCCCGATCTCCGAAGACAATGGAACATCGCCGATGCCCGACTGACATCTTCGTAGACTTGAAGGTAACATTACTTGCGAGCGTCAACGGCGGTTTTTGAAAAAGAGTAACGGGATGTACTCACGGCGTAGCGACGTATGTTGCGACCATTGGGGCCGTGCAAATGGCCTGGAGTTGAACGGAGTCAGACATCTAATTGACTTCAACGTCCCATCGAATGGTGCAAATTTATTCCCCTTTTGCAAAAATCTGTATTTGCTCCTCGCTGACGAGGTATAGATGAAATACCTCCAACTGCCTGCCGGGTTCCCTGTGGATCAAATTCTCGCCATACGTACTTTCGTCAGGGTCGCAGAAGCTGGCTCCTTCGCCAAGGCTGCTGATATGATGAACTTGCCCCGGTCCTCCGTCAGCAAGCTAGTAAAGGATCTTGAGGCGCATCTGGGGACAAAGCTGGTGGAGCGCACCACGCGGTCTGTCACAATTACCACCGAGGGCGTCTCCTATCATGAGCGAGCGCTGAAGCTCCTTGCCGACCTCGGAGACATGGACGGCACTGTTAGCGGCTCACGGAGCGCGCCCAAGGGAAAGCTGCGCGTGGACATCGGCTCCGTACTGGCAAATCAGATCCTCATTCCTGCGCTCTCAGACTTCCAGCACCAATACCCGGACATCGAGCTCATGCTCGGCATCAGCGATCGCGCTGCCGATCTCATCAGTGAGGGAATCGATTGCGTCATCCGCGGTGGAGCGCTGATTGACTCTTCTATGAAGGCGCGCAAGCTGTGCGAACTGGATTACGTCATATGTGCATCGCCTGCCTATCTGGAGGGACTGCGATTACCGGAACAGCCGGAAGATATACGGGCTCATCGGATCGTCAGCTACTTCTCCGCGTCATCTGGAAAGAGGTTTCCTCTGCAATCCCACCGCGGCGATGAGCGGAGCGGTTATCTTCCGATCTCCATCGGCATTTCGGTCAACGAGAGCACCGCACACCTAAACGCGCTGCTATCGGGACTGGGGATCGGCCAGAGCTTCGGCTTCCTCGCAAGACCTCATTTCGAGAGCGGCGCACTACGTTATCCGAAAATCGTAAGACGAGTTGCCGCGATATCGGCCAGAATGGACAGCGAAAGTGAGATAGAATCACGCGTGGGACCAAAGATGCCGATGGGTGCTTTGATTCTTTGAATGTCCCCCGGTCCGAAACCTCGCCCCGTCAGATAATCGACCCGCCTTTTATGCGTGCGACTGCTCCCGAGTGCTCCGATATAAAAAGCCTCGGAATGAAGGGCCTGCTCAAGCACAGGCGCCTCGGCGTCGAGGTCGTGATGGACGAGGACGACTGCTGTAAAGCGGTCTATAATTTCTTTATTTCTTGCGGCGTCTGCAGAACAGACGAGTTGAACGACATCATAGGAAGAAGCTTCTGCCAGTCGAGCAACCGCTTGAGACTCGCCCGTTTGACCGAAAACGACGACCCGGGTCCGCGGGCGATAAGCGGTCGAGAACTCATCTGTAATCCACCCGGACCGTTCAACCTCTTCTGTTAGTCGAAGTGCTTGAGCACGCGGCGAGTAGCACAGGGAAACGGGAGTCCTGCCTTCAATACGGTTCAGGAGAGTGTGCAGAGTGCGCCGGTCCCGTAAAAGATGGATAGCGACCGTGATTCCGCCTCCACACGGCAAAACAATATCCAGGAACGGCGAACCATCCCCGAATTTGACCACACGATCACGCCCCTCGGCTATAGCGAGTAAGGCTTCAGCTGCGATCGCCGATTCTACGCACCCGCCAGATACGTAACCATAGAAGCGTCCGTCAGCCGTCACCACAAGGTTAGAGCCGAGACTTCTCGCTGCGCCGCCGCGAATTTCGACAAGCGTAGCGAGCGCCACAGGTCCCACAGTCGATGCCTCGATGGCGAAAAGTAGGAGTTTCTGAGGATCGTCGGTTGTCGACGCCCGCATGGGAGCTTGCTGCAAGGCAGAATCAGGCATTTCCAACATTCCAAATCTCCTCCGGAAAAATGGCCGTTACCACAAATGACATCAGGCGGGTCGTGGCAAGGGATAAACAAACAAACGCGGCATCATGGAATCAAGCTCTAAAATGTCCGCCTTCGAACTGGCTTCCAGTTGCCTGTCAATTGTTACGGACGGTCGCATCAACAGAGCTATAGCCATTGAGACCTCTGAGCAACGCCTCCAAATCTAGCTCCCCATCACGTGTTTGCGCCCCGGCTGCGAGGCCACCCCGAATGAGCGTTGCAGCCGCTGGCTTTGCGAACAGACCTGCCCAGGCCTCGTGCTCCCGAAGGAAGCCAGCACCAAGATCAGGCACAGGCATTGCCAACTTCGCAGCAGCAATCACACCTTTGGGCAAGGCCGCGATATTGTTCGCCAACCGACTGATAAAGCTGTCTAGCTGCTCCAAAGGTATGGCTCGGTTTATCCAGCCATACCTTTCTGCGGTTTCGGCATCAATCAGATCTGCTCCAAGAATAATTTCAAGCGCGCGAGCCCTTGTCATGCAGCTTGCCAGATACTGTGTGCCGCCGCCTCCTGGAATGATACCCATGAGCGCCTCGCATTGCGCGAGACCCGCCTTGCCTTCCGCCGCAAATACCATATCGGCGGCAGTAACGAATTCCGCGCCGCCGCCCCGCGCTATTCCTGCGAGCTTTACGATGGTGACCTGAGGCTGTTCCCGGATCAACTCACCAAGCGCCTGGAATGGATTCAGTCCTTCGGGTGCTTCGCGAGCAATATCGTCGAATGCATGCGGCTCATCGATGAGTGTCATATCGACATGCGCAATGAAAAAATCAGGATTGGCGCTCTCGAACACCAGCACGCGAATGTCGGAGCGATCGCGCATCGTCAAAAGCACATGGCGCAGTTCTTTCATCAACGCGACATCGAGAACGTTCACCGGTGGATTGTGAATCGTGATCGTTGCCACACCTTTTTCAGAGAACAAATTGAGACGTTCTAACTTCATTTTTCCATCCCTGGCTGTACTGAAAATGAGCCCGCGCAGCGGACTTGCCTGCTCGATACAAGATGGTATTCGTTATATTAGTCGTCAATTACGCACTTGAAACATACCTAGGATGATGGAGAATACCGATTAGCGGCGTAGAGATTGTTTATCGAGCGGACTGTCCAAGCCGCGTGATTCTTGATCAAATTGCTGATAAATGGTCGATGATGGTGCTGGAGGTTTTAAACGAGCCGAAACGCTTCAACGCCATCAAGCGGCAGTTGGACGGCGTCACACAAAGGGTTTTGACACAGACGTTACGCAAGCTGGAACGCAATGGCATGATCACGCGTCGGGTTTTGCCCGGACGCGTGCTTGGTGTAGAATATGCCTTGAGTCCGCTTGGTCAGTCACTGAAAGAGCCCTTTTCGACGCTCTTTCAGTGGACTTTGGCCAACATCGACACCATAGAAGACTGCCAGCGGAAGTTTGACACGCAGCATTCTCACTGACCAAAAGTCGCAGGCGGCCAGACATTTACGGTTCGCGTTCTAGCAAATCAGCTAGGAAAAAAATCTACAGCGTCTGAAACTTAAATGAGCATGTGCGTCTGACCGTTACCGCTTATTTTCTTTCCGAACCATGACCCTGCAAACGGAGGACGCCCTTGATATTCGACGGCAGAATAATCGCGGGCATTACTGTGTTCGTCGCTGTTGCCAAAACAGGCAGCTATGCGAAGGCAGGCGAACAGCTTGGCTTGTCGAGGTCGGGGATTGGAAAAGCGATCGGCCGGCTCGAAGACCGAACCGGCATGCGGCTGTTCGACCGCAACTCACGCGCGATCAAACTGACCGATCAGGGACGAACTTTTCTGGATGAGACAACTCCGTTGCTCGAGGCACTGGGACGGACTGCAAGACCCGCTTCGGCAACGAATGTCAGGGGGCGATTGCGCGTATCGACAGACGGTGCGTTGGGTCCCTATCTCCTGATCCCGATCCTGCCTGATTTTCTCGCGGACAACCCTCAGGTAAAGGTCGATTTGTTTGTACGAGACCGGATCGACAATCTACTTTCAGAAGGTGTCGATGCCGCAATCCGGTTCGGAGAGCCCAAATCCAACGATCTCGACAAGCAGCTCCTGCTGACAAGCCGCGTGGTCACCTGCGCAAGTTCGGCCTATATTGAGCGGTTCGGCAGACCGTCTGCTCCTGGCGACATTCTGGGCAATCATCGCTGTATTCGTATGATCGACGCGACAACCGGCAAGCCTTACGCATGGGATTTTGTCAATGCGACAGGGGAACGGCAGTCGATTTCCCCAGATTGTGGCCTAACCCTGAATGATGCGCCGTCGCTTGTCGCGGCGGCTCTGAATGGTTACGGCATCGTTCGCCTGCTCGACTTCGTTGCGAAAGAACTCATTCTCAAAGGGGAATTGGTAGAGGTGATGCCGGAGTGGAACCATTTTTACTGGCCCGCTTTCATTTACACGTCTGTCGATGAATACAAATCTCCAGCAGTCGAGGCTTTTAAGCAGTTTGCGCTGTCGCGCTTAAAGCGGCCAGCCGCTAAGTGAGCCGGACCAGCACCAAGAACGTCTGATTCCGCTGCCACAGGGCACGACCGCCCCCTGTTGGCCAAGACTGTCCATGCCACTTGCTAGGGCGAGGCGGCGCGAAAACGCGACGCACCAAGCGTCCCATGTTTGGTGCTTCGATACTGGCCGTCCGCAATCTTTCTCGCCTTTCTGTCCGCGTTGCAGCGACAAATTGGCGCGAAACATTCCAAGCCGTTGAGCTATTTCTATCCCCGCACGGCAAGACCTTCGATCCGCATGCCGACGGAGCGAACTACGGAGTTATTGGATGGGATCAAACTTTTCGCACGCATCGTTACCCGAGAGTTCAGCAGCGCCGCACTTCTCGTCATTGGTACGCACTGATGCGCCTTTCAAAGTGGTCGGTGCGGCAAAATATACCGCCGACCACAAGGTGGACAATCTCACCCATGCCGCCCTCGTATGTAGCCCGATCGCCCGCGGACGCGTCGTCTCAATTGATCTCGACACTGCAATGCAATGCCAAGGTGTCCTGGGTGTTGTCTCACATCTGAACGCAGCGGAACTGCGCGGTGATGCTGCACCCACTTGGCCAACGACGCCTGAAGAAATACTGCGCCGACCAGATCATGGCGCAAGCCTCACGCTGGCGGATTCGACCATTCGCTATGCAGGCCAGCCAGTCGCAGCCGTCATCGCAGATTCGCTTGAAAACGCAGTCTATGCCGCACACGCGCTCAAGATCGAATATTTTGAAGATCATCTCCAGGTGGGGTTGGAGGCGCATGCGCACCAAGCACGCGAACCGCAGACCGGACAAATTCCAGGCGGTGAACCGGCGACGTCCCAGCGGGGCAACGTGGATGATGCGCTCAAAGCCGCATCTGTCATCGTAAGCGAGACTTATAGATCACCTGCCGCCCATCATAATCCAATAGAAGCGCCCGCAACGCTTGCCATGTGGGAAGATAGAAAACTGATCGTCTATGACGCCAATCAGGGTCCTCACATCGTCGCCGCTGCCCTCGCAAGCGCATTCGGCCTGGAAAAAGAAAAAGTGCGGGTTGTTTCAAAATTTGTAGGCGGCGCCTTCGGCTGCAAGCTTCAGCTTTGGCCTCACGGATATATCGCGGCGCTGGCATCGCGCCTCGTAGAGCGACCCGTAAAATTGGTTCTGACCCGACCGCAGATGTTCACGGGTGTTGGGCACCGTCCGGAACTGGTTCAGCACGTCACATTAGGGGCCGATGAGAAAGGCCAGCTTCTGGCCATAAAACACGAGGCTTTCGTTCAAAGCGGAATGGTCGATGAATATGTCGAAGGCTGTGTCGGCAGGACGCGTAGCCGCTATGCCTGTACCAATGTTTCCGTCACGACGAAATTGGTACACCTTAATTTCCCCGCTGGCACCTCCATGCGCGCACCGGGAAAAAGTACCGGGTCGTTCGCACTCGAAACCGCTATGGACGAGCTTGCGGTCAGACTGCAGATCGACCCTGTCGATCTTCGCCTGCGAAACTTCGCGTCCGAAGACCCGGATTCGGGTAAACCCTGGTCAAGCACGGCATTGAAGCAGTGCTACGAGGTCGGAGCATCGCGGTTTGGTTGGCGAGCAGGCGCAGAACGTCGCGGTAGACGTGAGGGGCGGCTTCTCATTGGCCATGGAATGGCATGCGGAAGTTACCCACGATACGCGTCTGCCGCAACCGCGCGGGTTGTGCTTTATCCCTCCGGGCATGCCGTCATTGCCACCGGACTTTCGGAGATTGGCACGGGAAATACGACGGTGATGCCGCGGATTGTCTCGGAGGCACTAGGGATACCAGCCGAAAACGTGGAACTACAGTTTGGGGATACCGACCTGCCCTTCGCCCCGCAAGCCGGGGGGTCACGTATCGTCGCAAGCGTTGGACGAGCAATTTTGCTGGCGTGTGAAGACCTGAAGGCAAAGCTACGGTCTCTCACATCATCCTCGCCGGATGTCGGTAACGACCAACTTCTGGGGGCTCTGTCGAAAACCGACACCGGATCCATTGAAGGATTTGGAAGTTTTTCCCCTGATGGCGCTCTGCCGGTGAGCGTCGAAAGCAATGCGGCACATTTTTGCGAGGTGGTTGTCGATCCGGATTTCGGCTCTATTCGGGTCCGACGTTTTGTCAGCGCAATTGATGTCGGTCAGGTCCTCAGCCCGGTGACGGCGAAATCCCAGATCATAGGGGCGGCCACGATGGGGATCGGTCAGGCACTTTGGGAAGCAACGCATATCGACGACCGGTTCGGCCGATACATCAACACTGACCTTGGCGAATATCTTGTTCCTGTAAACGCCGACATTCCCGACATCGATGTCGCATTTGTTGGGCTCCCCGATCCCGGCACCGGCGTTCTGGGCGCAAAAAGCGCCGGTGAGATCGGGATCGTCGGCGTTGCCGCTGCCATTGCAAATGCCGTTTACGACGCAACGGGCTGCCGGGCGCGCGCCCTTCCTATTCAGTTCGATAAGCTCAACTACGAGGGATGATCAATGAAGCATTATATTCTCTTTATGGAATTCGGTGAGAGCTATGAAGCACGCAGACCCGAGTTTCGGAACGCTCATCTTGAAAAGGCCTGGGCCGCTGTCGACAGGGGCGAACTCATTCTTGCGGGTGCTCTCACGGATCCGCTCGATACCGGCGTCATCCTTTTCAAGGCAGACAGCATCGACGTCGTTGAGAAATTCGCCAAGAAAGACCCCTACATCAACAATGGACTTGTACGCAGCTGGCGCATACGGGAATGGGCGACAGTTGTCGGACCCGAAGCATCGTCCATCATTCGGCCTGATGAGTGAGGTTCCGCATGAACCAGGGTTCAAAGTCTGCATCGGATAAGATGGATGTAAGCCTTACCGTGAATGGTGTCGACGTTCTACTGCACGTCGATCCTCGAATGACGTTGCTGGACGCGCTGCGAGATATTGTTGGTTTGACCGGCACAAAGAAGGGTTGCGATCAGGGGCAGTGCGGAGCCTGCACCGTACTTGTCGGAGGCCGACGCATAAACAGTTGTCTATCCTTCGTCGTGATGCATGAGGGCGATGACATTACGACGATCGAGGGACTGGGCTCCTTGAATGACCTGCATCCGATGCAGGCGGCATTCGTGAAGCACGATGGTCTTCAATGCGGCTATTGCACACCCGGTCAAATCTGTTCGGCGGTCGGGGCACTCAAAGAACTGCAGCGAGGCGTCCCGAGCCATGTCACGCAGGACATCAACCATCCTGACGGCTCTGACGAGGAAATCCGTGAGCGTATGAGCGGCAACATCTGTCGATGCGCCGCCTACCCCAACATCGTCGCAGCGATCCGGGAAGTTTTGGAGACGGAACCATGAAATATTTCACCTATGAGCGGGTGTCGAATCCTGCTCAAGCAGTCGAGGCGTTCGCGCGAACACCCGGAGCAAGATATATTGCGGGAGGCACAAATCTCATCGATTTGATGAAGCTCAATATAGAAGCGCCTCCACACCTGATCGATGTAAACCGCGTCGGTCTTGAACGTATAGAGGATACGGAAGAAGGCGGATTGCGGATTGGCGCTCTTGTTCGCAATACCGATGTCGCCACCGACGAGCGCGTCCGCACTGGCTATCCCGTTCTAGCGCGCGCTCTGGTATCGGGCGCATCGGGCCAATTGCGAAACAAGGCAACTGTTGGCGGAAATCTGCTCCAACGCACACGATGCATGTATTTCTATTCCGCCGATCTTCCTTGCAACAAGCGGCAGCCAGGGTCCGGATGCGCCGCGCTGGAAGGACTTTCGCGTAATCTTGCCGTCATTGGTGGGAGCGATTCCTGTATTGCGACACATCCTTCCGATATGGCGGTCGCTCTCAGAGCACTGGATGCGGTTGTCGAGACTTTGAACCCCGACGGTAACGCAAGGGAAATACCCATTGCGGAGCTGCATGTTCTTCCGGGGCAGACACCTCACATTGAGACCGGATTGCGGCCAGGTGAACTGATCACCGCCGTGAAGCTTCCGAAGCCTGTTGGAGGAACTCAGCGTTATCTCAAGCTTCGAGATCGGGCGTCATACGCATTCGCGAATGTGTCGATCGCATTGGTTGCGCATTTCGAAGGATCGAAGCTCACGGCGAGCCGTGTCGCTTTCGGAGGCGTGGCCCCCAAACCGTGGCGCGTTGAAATGGCAGAAAACGATATCTCAGCAAGCCCGAACCCAGCCGATCATGTCGCCGATATCGCGTTTAACGGGGCCATGCCGACGAAACACAACGCATTCAAGTTGCCGCTCGCACGTCGCGCTCTCTCAGTTCTTTTCAGAGAAATGCAGCCTCATCCTGACGGGGTTTAAAAAGGCGTCACTGAACTCCGCATGTCGCGGCGCCTGTAGGATTGCTTACACCAGCTGAAACCATACCGGCAGTTGTTGTATGATGAATATGCCTCGATAAGACGGGTATCGCCGTACGCGAATACTGTCCGCCTTCACGTTCACTTTTTCATGACTCTATGATTCCAAAAACGTAGGAGAGACTATGTATAAGATTGCTTTGGCTTGGATCGCCGCTGCCCTTGTATTTTCTTCACCCGTTCAGGCAGCAGACACCGACAAACCGACCATTGTTCTCGTTCACGGCGCTTTCGCCGATGGCGGCAGTTGGAATGGTGTCATCAAGTCTTTGACGAAAGACGGTTTTCGCACAGTGGCCGTCGCAAACCCCTTGCGCGGTGTGAAATCTGACGCCGGATACCTTTTCTCGATTATCGACAGCATCAAAACGCCTGTGGTGCTGGTCGGCCATTCCTACGGCGGCTCGGTCATTTCCGTAGCGGCCGCAGGTCATACAAATGTAAAATCTCTCGTATTTGTTTCGGCCTTTGCACCCGACACCGGCGAGTCAGCCGCAACACTTTCCGGCAAGTACCCCGGGAGTTCCCTGGCATCGGCTCTGGCCGAGCCTGTTGGATTGGCCGGGGGAGGATCGGATCTTTATATCGATCAGAAGAAGTTTCATCAGCAGTTCGCACACGACGTTTCCCGCAACGAAGCGGCGCTGATGGCCGCAACGCAGCGACCTGTAACGAACGCCGCTCTCGACGAGCCATCAGGCGAGCCTGCCTGGAAAACAATTCCCTCATGGTTCATCTATGGAAGTGGCGACAAGAACATTCCACCAGCGAGCATGAAGTTCATGGCTGATCGCGCCGGTTCCAAACAGACGGTTGTCATCCCCGACGCATCCCACGTTGTGATGGTTTCTCATCCGAAAGCGGTTGCAGACCTGATCAAAAAAGCTGCGAAGTAACAATTGCATCGGGACGCGCGAGGCAATCGTGTGTCCCGATATCTCTAAGAACCAGCGTCGTACGCATGCACGAAGCGCGAATTATTGGAAGGTTCTTTACATGACCACAAAAAACGCACTCTCGGTTGGATTTCTTCTTTTCCCGCAATTGACCCAGCTCGACCTTACCGGACCTTACGAGGTCTTTGCGCGAGCTCCAGATATGACCGTTCATCTCATTTGGAAAAATCGTGAACCCGTTTTGTCGGACTCAAATTTGGCGATTGTGCCCACCACGACATTTGCCGAATGCCCACCCATCGACATCATATGCGTGCCCGGTGGACCGGGCCAGGTCGATCTGATGGAAGACCAGGAAACATTGGCTTTCCTGAAGCGCGTTGCGAGCACCGCAAAACTCGTAACGTCCGTCTGCACAGGCTCACTGATCCTTGGCGCTGCCGGGCTGTTGAAAGGCTATCGTGCAACATCGCACTGGTCTTCGATTGATCAGCTATCGCTGCTGGGTGCGGAGCCTGTACACGAGCGCGTCGTATGGGACAGAAACCGCGTCACTGGCGCCGGGGTTACGTCAGGCATAGATTTCGCCTTGACCGTCGTCGCGGATCTTTACGGCAGCGATATTGCACAGGGGATTCAGCTCGCGCTCGAGTATGATCCAAAGCCGCCATTCAAGACAGGATCGCCTGCCGAGGCACCCGAAGCTTTGGTAGAGGCCGCCAGAAGCGCCATGGTGGCGCCGCTTGCCAGAAGACGCGCTGTCACAGAACGGGCAGCAAAAGGCGTGCTTTGAGCAGGTGAGCGAAAACCCGAAAAACCAGCAAGTGCTTTGCAAAGCAAACACCTGGAATTTGGCACATCTGCGAAAGAGTTGAATCTGATGGAAACCCGGCAGCCTCGCTTCGATCCAGAGAGTTTGCTCTCATCCGAGTCCCAGCCATGTAGCCTGATGCAGTCCAGCAGAACACTGGATTGGTCCGACCTGTTGCTCGATGTCCAGCGAGGGTATGGGCAGTCGAGCATCTTCGAGACACACAGCACCGGCGACATCTCACTGGTGGTCAAGCTTAAAGGTTGCTCGTCCGTGAAGGTTCTGACGAATGGACGATGGCAGCATGCATTTTACGAGGTCGGATGCGGCGGTCTCACGGCCAGACACCAGACCAATCGGCTACAATTTGAGGTTCAAAAAAGTGACCCTTTCGCGGAAACGGCTCACCTCTATCTCGCTCAAGTGGTCCTTGACGAGGTTGCAGAAGATTATCGCCGCATCGGTGCTCGCGACATCGATAGACATCTGAATGCATTGGTGTTCTCCGACGAAACGATTTTTCATACGACCTTGGCACTCACGCGCGCCCTTACCGCTGGTGCGCCAAGCCTTTATGCCGAACAAACCGTCAGTTTTCTGAGTGCCCATCTGCTTTCGCAGCATGCCGCGTGGTGGAACCCTGACAATGATGGCCGTACGAGCCACCAGCTTACGGACCGTCGTCTAAGACGGGCAGTGGAATACATGTCCGTCTCATTGGACTTGCCACTAACGCTTCACGACATCGCGGCCGAGGCGGGTCTGAGTAAACATCACTTCCTGCGTGAGTTCCGCGCGGTGACAGGTTCGACACCGTTCAAATACCTCCAAAAATTGCGACTGGAGACGGCGCGACGGCTGCTGCGGACGTCGCAGCTTCCTGTCGCCGAAATCGGTTATCGATGCGGGTTCACGCGTGCCAGCAATTTCTCAACGGTCTTCACCAATCATTTTGGAGCGACGCCGACCGTCTACAGATCGACCGCAGGATAGACCGTGAGAAGCGCCTCTCCGGTGCGCGGCAAACACTGACCGGATTGTAAGTTTGCGCAATCCAACAACCTTAAACCCACAGCAGTTGGGGACTTTCGTCATATTGCTAATTGATTTCGCAGGATCGGCAAATGGCAGAAACAGACTGGAAGACCAGACGGTCGCAGATAATGATGGGAAGTTCGCAGTCATATTCTTTGGAGCTCAATGATGGCCCGTGCACAACACCAGCTAAAGCCCGATGAAGACGCTTCGCAAAATGCTCTTCAGGGAATAGCGGACAGTTTCATTGAATGGCCACGGGCGCCGACTCTTCGGTATCCGGATGCGTGTGGACTTGAATTCGAGCATATTTGGTTTCCGTCCGAGGACGGACTTCCGCTTCAAGGTTGGTTCATTCCCGCCTCAGGAACCAGAAAGATCATTATCGCCAACCATCCACGTTGGCTGGACCGCGCTGACTTACCGCCTCATTTGATACCCTTGTTCGGCAGCCGGACGGCTAAAGGCCCTGAGAGCGATTTCATTGCGGACTATAAAATTCTGACCGACGCCGGATACAATATCCTTGCCTACGATTTGCGAAATTTCGGGCCAGTCGGTGCAGTCAATGGCAGCGTCTTTTCTGGTGGCCGCCATGAATCGCGAGACGTGATCGGAGCGCTACGTTATGTCCGCAGCCACCACGATTTGCGTCACATGTCGATCGGACTGTTCAGTCGCTGTGTCGGTGCAAACGCAACACTCTTTGCTATGACGCGCAGACCCGATGTGTTTGTGGACGTTCGTTTTATGGTTTGCGCTCAGCCATTTTTCGTCGAGGCGGTGCTGAACCGGGCGTTCGAGAGGCTAGGCATTCCGCATTGCTGTCTCGATGATCTTGATAACCGGGTCTTTCTGAATACCGGTTTTAAAATTGCGCAATTCAGCCCAATCCCGTGGGCGAAAAGCGTGGCTATTCCCACATTACTCTATCAGGCAACGCGCGATTGCAGCAGAAACCCGGACGACATCCACACTGCTTACGACGCCATACCCTGCCCCCAAAAAAAGCTGGTCCGCATTGATGGCAAGAACGGCTCTTCGGACGGATACGCCTACTTCCAAAGACAGCCAAACGAGATTCTGTCGTGGTGTGAGGAACACATGACCTGACGTCACCTGAGGAGATCGTCACCAGATGCCCACTCGAAGTTCCGGGTCGGATCTGAAGATACGACGATCGCAAGCAATTTATTCGCTGAGTTCGTCAAGACACATCAGGAGAAGCCAATCTTGCCACAGAATATAGAAGCAGACGGAAATCAGGAGTTTGGTTTCACCCGCAGGGAAGTTGTGATCGGGGCGGTTGGCTTCGGCGTTTCCGAATTCACATGGGGATCGATTTCTACAGCGGCGGCGCAACAACCGACCACTGGAACAATCGATTATCTTGATCGGGTGCCGGTTTCAATGAGGGTCAACGGTCAGGAGGTGGCCGAAACACTCGATCCCCGGACCTCGTTGCTGGATTTTCTGCGCGAAACAAGAGGTCTCTTTGGCACAAAGAAAGGCTGCGACCACGGCCAGTGCGGGGCCTGTACGGTTCACGTCGATGGCGCACGCGTCGCATCTTGCCTCACACCCGTCGTGCAATGCGAGAAACGCTTGGTTGAGACAATCGAAAGCATCGCACGCGAGGGCCAATTGCATGCGATGCAGCAGGCTTTCATCGATCATGACGCCATGCAGTGCGGCTATTGTACACCGGGTCAGATCATGGCTGCCATAGCATGTGTGCGGGAGGGCCACGCCGCATCTCGCGCGGAAATCAAGGAATTCATGAGCGGCAATCTCTGTCGATGCGGTGCGTATGAAAACATCGTGAGCGCAATCGAAGATGCTCGCACGAAGATGGAGAGCTGAACATGCATCCTTTCTCCTATTTTCGGGCCAGCGGTGCTGATGATGTCAATAAGGCGCTTCGCGATGAGGGAACACGCATCCTCGCAGGCGGCACCACCCTCTACGACTTGATGAAATTGGATGTCGAAAATCCTGTGAAGGTTGTCGATATCAGCGGACTTGCCCCCCAGCCGATCCGCGTCGAAAACGACACGCTGATACTGGATTCACTGCTCCGTATGAGCCAGGCCGCCGAAAACGAGACGCTTCGTCTGCGGTCCCCTGCCCTGCGAGAAGCACTCATGCTGGCAGCCTCGCAGCAGCTGCGGAATATGGCAACCCTCGGCGGCAATCTGCTCCAAAGAACCCGCTGTAGCTACTTTCGCCATGGTGAACCTTATGCGTGCAACAAGCGCCAGCCAGCATCTGGTTGCGCAGCGCTTGAGGGTCTGAATAGAAACCACGCGCTTTTCGGTGGATCGAATGCCTGTATAGCCGTTTATCCCGGTGACTTCGCAACGGCACTGGCCGCTTTCGACGCGAGGGTCGAAATTACAGGTCCATCTGGCGCAAGGGAGCTGGATCTTGTCGATCTTCACCGGGAGCCCGGCGAAACTCCCCATCTGGAGACCCATCTGCGCCCGGACGAATTCATCAAGGCCATACATATACCGCTGACGAAAGCCGCCCGCTCGTCCACTTACGTCAAAATCCGTGATCGCGAGTCCTATGCCTTCGCCCTCGTTTCGGCAGCGGTAGGCATCGAAATGGAGGGAGAGATTGTTCGGGATGTGCGCATAGCGCTGGGAGGCGTGGCTACCCGACCATGGCGATCGGCAGCCGCGGAACAAGCACTCATCGGTCGTCCCCTGAATGACGATACAGCACAGGCAGCCGGTCGTGCAGCATTCGTCGGCGCCTCAACCACCCGCCACAACGCCTTCAAGACCGAGCTTGGGGCGCGGGTCGTTGCCGATGCCCTCATGATTGCAAAGACAAGGATCTGAAACATGGCAGACACGCAGTTTCCCAATATCGTTCGCGTCGATGCACATGCCAAAGTCATGGGCGCTCCGATCTACGCTGCCGACATGCGAAGCGAGGGGCAGCTGCATGCCGTCTTCGCAGTTGCAACCGTTGCCAAGGGTAAGATCTCCGAGATCGACGTTTCAGCGGCCCGCGCTCTGGCACGCGTGAAGATGGTGGTCACGCACGAGGATGTTCAGGGCCTGAAGCCCGCTGGCTTTCTCCTGGGTGGTGGCTATGCCTTCCAGAGCCTCAATCCCTTGGCGAGCGAAGTGATCGCGCATCGTGGCCAGCCGATCGCCATGGTGGTAGCCGAAACGCTGGAGGTTGCTCTGCATGCACGCACTCTGATCCGCGTCGTGTACGAGAAGGAGCCGTTCGCTGCGTCAATCTCGAGCAGTGGAACAAACACCATTGCGCAGGCAGAGTCTCCGCTGCCGCAACAACTCTTTGCCGATACTGTTGCCGGAGATGCCGTGACCGCCCTGGCAAGCGCTGTTGAAGTTGTCGATGCGAGCTTCTACAGCCCCCCTCAACATCAAAATCCCATAGAGCTGGTTGCAACTGTTGCGACCTGGGAAGATGACAAGCTCATCATTCATGAAGGCACGCAAAATGCTGGCGCGATAAAATTCGGCGTGGCGCAAAGCCTCGGGATTCCTCCGGAGAACGTAACGGTCATTTCTCCACATGCCGGCGGAGGATTTGGACAGAAGAACTCCATGCAGATGCAGACGACCCTTGTGGCATGGGCCGCACGGCAGCTTGGCGCATCGGTGAAAATGGTGGTTCCCCGTGCCCAGCTTTTTACCAATGCGAGCTTCCGTCCTGAATCACGTCACAGAGTTCGGCTCGGTGCGGATAAGGATGGCCGCATTACATCGGCTCTCTACGATGTCGATGCCCAAAGCTCACGGCATGACCTTTTTCCGTTGGACTATACGAGCGCAGCGGCACGGCTCTACAGGATACCGAATTTCAAGGGCTTCCAGAGGATCGTGCAGACGGATGTGCAAACGCCGGGATATATGCGGGCACCATATGAGCACTTCGCATCCTTTGCTCTCGACACAGCCGTCGATGAGATGGCGGCGCGGTTCGAACGTGATCCGGTGGAATACAGGCTATCGCTGGATACGGACAAAGATCCGGTTTCCGGCCTGCCTCTCTCCTCACGTTTCCTCAACGAATGCCTTACGCGTGGAGCACAACGGTTCGGATGGTCATCGCGCAACCCGAAGCCAGGCTCCATGAAAGCGGAAAACGGTGATCTGATCGGCATGGGTGTGGGGTGCGGGTGTTATAAGGCCGCCACCGCGGCTGCGGTGGCAACACTGAAAATGTCGCGGGATGGCGACGTCACAGTCTCGGTCGGTGTGCACGAGATGGGTCAGGGCATTCGAACCGCCTTGGCAAATGCAGTTGCCCGGAAACTTGGCATCGATACTGCCAAGGTGGATGCCGTCATTGGCGACACGCGTGGCGCGCCCCAGCATCTGACCGCAGGTTCGTGGGGAACGGCGACGGCAGTTCCAGCGGCTGAACAAGCAGCCGAAAAGCTTCTTGTGGAACTCGGACCCAATCCGCAATCGGCCATCGCAAAACAGGGCTTGGACAGCTATGAAGTCCGCATCGAAAGGCGCGCACCGGGGCAGCCCGCACAACTCGCCGAAGCGCTTCACTCCGGCCGTCCTGCACCATGGGGGCCGATCTATGGTGAGTTCATAAGCTATAGTTACATCGCCCATTTCGTTGAAGTTCGCGTCGAGCCGACAACGCGGCGGATCCGCGTTGCGCGTGTCGTAAGCGTGGCCGATTGCGGTCGCGTGATAAGCCCGCGCACTGCCGAGAGCCAGGTCAAAGGGGGCGTTGTCTGGGGCATCGGAGCCGCGTTACGGGAAGCAACTGAAGTTGATCCGCGTTATGGCGGTTTCCTTAACACCGATATCGCCGAATACATCGTTCCCGTAAACGCTGACATCGGTCGCACGGAAGTCGAGTTCATTGACCGCCCAGATCCCCTTATCAACAGCACTGGTATCAAAGGTCTCGGCGAGGTCGTCATGACAGGCGTGGCTGCTGCAATTGCCAACGCGGTCTGGCACGCAACGGGACGTCGGCTCCGCACATTACCGATCAGAGTGGAAGACGTCCTTGCATAGCAGCGCCTGTGAAAGCATGGCCTGCCATATGGGATAACTGATCAAAACCCCTCCAGGGCGCACGATGCTCTTTCATTGGATGCGCCCAATACCCGAAAATCTATCGCCAAGAAAATTTGGTGACAACAGGTCAGAGCATGGACGCCAGCCCACAGGCCGACGCCATGCTGCTGAAGTAAGACTGTCCAGGAGTGAATATGACTACAGGTGCAGAGCGCCTTTTACAGGTGCTTTCAGACTCAGGCGTCAAATATATATTTGGCAATCCTGGAACGACAGAAATGCCCATCATGCATGCCCTTCGGCAGTTTCCCGAAATGACATATGTTCTTGGGCTTCAAGAAACGGCGGTCGTTGCCATGGCGGACGGATACGCCAAATCGAGTGGTAGCGCAGCATTCGTCAATCTTCATACGGCGGGTGGCCTCGGGCATGCCATGGGCGCTCTTCTTCATTCTCAAATCGCCAAGACGCCTATGGTCGTCACGGTTGGCCAGCAGGATACCAGACACAGCTTCAGCGATCCCCTTCTCTATGGCAACGCGGTCGGGATGGCGGCTCCCGTCGTGAAATGGGCACGGGAAGTGCTCCATCCGCATCAAATTGCGCCTCTTCTCCGGCGAGGGCTGGAAGCGACAATGACGCCGCCTCTTGGCCCCGTATTTCTGTCTCTACCTATTGACGTGCTGACGGGAGATACGACTGATCTTGTAGAAAAGCCTTCCACCGTAAACCGAACCGCGGCTGCCGGTGGCTTGAAAGATCTGGCTCTTGCTTTGATGGAGATACAGCCGGAACGCCTGGGGATTATTGCGACAGACGAAGTGAATGCCGGTGACGCGATCGCGGAACTTGTCAACGTCGTCGATCTTCTTGGCGCGCGAGTCCATGGCCCGTCATGGCCAGGTGGAATGTCATTTCCTGCCTCACACCCCCTATGGAAGGGCAACCTTCCAACGACGGCTTCGGAAATGCGCTCCGTGCTCTCCGACCTAGACGCCGTTTTTGTTATCGGCGACAATCCGTTCATATCCTATCTCTACAGCGATGGTCCGGCTCTGCCGCAGCGCTGCCGTCTCTATCAGATCACCCATGATGGAAACGAGGCGGGTCGCACGTACCCGACGGAACTTGCATGTGTCGGTAACCTGAAAACATCGCTGCACGCTCTCGGTCTTCTGCTTGTCGATGCAAACGGCCATCATGAGCAAGCCCGTGCAGCCCACCGATCGCTTGCTTCGGCCGAGAGAGAAGTGCGATTGTCTTGTCTGGAGGCACAGCTTGAAGAGCAAAAGCAACGAACGCCGATCAGTCCCTTCGTGGCCGCTGGCGAGGTGTTAAACGCGCTGAACACGGACGTGATCGTCGTCGATGAAGCGCCAGCGACCATGCTGCACGTGAGGTCGTTTCTCGAAAAAATCAATGTGCGCCGATACTTGTTCATGCGAAGTGCCATTCTCGGATGGGGTCTTCCAGCCGCCGTGGGAGCGGCTCTGGGATCGCCCGGCTCGCCTGTCGTTGCCCTCCTGGGAGACGGTTCGGCTCTCTATGCGCCACAGGCTCTGTGGACTGCAGCCAGACTGGGCGTGCCCGTCACATTCGTCATTATGAACAACGCGGAATACAATATTCTCAAACGATACTCTGTCGCTCAAGGCTATGAGACAGGAGGAAATTCCACGATCGCAGGCATGGAGCTTGATACGCCATACATAGACTTTCAAGCGCTTGCGACGGCTTTCGGCATCACTGCCCGCCGGGTGTATCGAGCAGATGAAATTCACTCAGCAATCCAAGAGGGCGTGTCATCGGGTCGACCGAACCTGATTGAAATCGTGATTTCGACATCTTGATCGAACCTCATTACCAACCTTCAACCAGTGTTCGAACCGGACTGACGATAAAAAGATCGATACCATGATGAAAAATGAAAATGACGCGCCGGATCCGTTTGACGTAATCGTCGTCGGTGCTGGCATTGCCGGGCTCGCCCTGACCCGTGAACTGTATCGGCGCGATATCAAAGTCGTAGCGCTTGAACGCCGTATGGATCTGGTCGACTCCGGACTAGCCATTAATCTTCCCGGCAACGCTATCGCTGCGCTCAACAGGCTTGGTCTCGGGAATGACCTGAAGCAGGTTGGAAATCCCATTACGCGTCGCGAGTATCGATCTTCCGGCGGACGCCTGCTCTTCAAAGTAGACGAAGTCGACTTCTGGGGATCTGATAATGCCCCACGCTGCATGCGACGGTCAGACCTAGCCGCGCTGTTGATGAAAGACGTTCCGGCATATCTGACCCGTTATCAAAGCGCCGTTACATCAGCGACTGCCTCCGGCAACTCCGCGACAGTCACAACATCGGACGGTCAAAGGCTCGAAGCCAGTTACCTTGTAGGAGCAGATGGCGTTCACTCCATTGTTCGCAAGTTATGTTTTCAAGGGGGTTCAGCCTCATTCTCGCAACTGGCACAAAGGAGCTGGCGGTTCATCGGCCCTAACCCTGGCGTAGATTGCTGGACCGTGTGGATGGGACAGCACGCGATCGTGTTGCTCATTCCGCTCGGGCCTGATGAAGTTTATGGCTGGGCGACTGTCACACATGATAAGAGTTCTGCCCAAGATCCCAGGATTTTGCTGCAGCATATGGCCGGCTTCGCTAGCGAACCGCGGCGGGCCGTCGAAGAAGCACTGTCGACGCCGGATCGACTGTTCACATCACCTTTGCACGAAATCCGCCTTTCGGATTGGAGTTGCAACCGGGCGATCCTCATCGGCGATGCTGCGCATGCGACTGCTCCCGTTTGGGCGCAGGGTGCGGCCTTGGCACTGGAAGATAGTATCGTGCTTGCGGATCTCATATCAGGCAATGCCGATCCGCAAAGCCTGGGAGAACAGTTTACGCGTCAAAGACGCGATCGAGTGCGGCACGTGCAAGCCATGACAGACCGTGCCGCCAAAGTATCTCGGTTGCCAGCACCTTTCCGAAATCTTCTCATGCCGCTACTCGGACCTTTGAGCTACAAGAACACGTACGGGCCTCTCAGGACGACATAACGCAGCAAACGTATCATCCTTCCATGATGCGTTTGCTTTCGTCAGAGCCTACAGAAAGCTGTTTCCAGTCAAGGTCTTCTTGCAATTCAAGATATTGCGTTGGGCCGATCTGGTCCGTCTTGTGCAACTCGGCAAGGTGCTCTCGTTGCGCGATGATCGCAGCTTTGATCATTTTTCGCCGTCTCGACAACGGCGAACCCTCTAGCAAATCTGGCGTTGCTTTCCGGTGCTCGAGATAAATAGCGCGAATGGCTTCTGCCTCTGGCCCCTTTTCATTCTCCAAGCGACGGAATGCCGCTTCCGCCAGCGACCTTCGGGCAGTTTCGAGTTCCTCTCGGGCCTCCTTCTCCCTGCCAAGCTTAAGAAGGGAAATCATCGGTGCCAAGGTTGCGCCCTGAATGACAAGTGTTGAGAGGACCACAGCGAAGGCTGTGAGCACCAGCAAATCACGCTCGGGAAAATCTGCCGGTAGCGCAAATGCAGTCGCCAGCGTGACCAGTCCACGCATGCCCGACCAGCCGACCAATAGGGTTTCGCCTGCCGTAAACGGTGCCGAACGCTTCCCCTGCCGGTTAGGGAAGGCAGAAGCAGCATGCAGCAGGAAGGCGATAGCAAGACGCGTTACGATAACGGCGGCAACAACGACTGCGGCAAAATACACGGCGCGTTCCAGTTGCTCGGATGGCATTGCCTGGACGATGCGGCGAGCCTGCAGGCCCATCAAAAGAAAAGCGACCACATTCAAAAGAAAGACGACTGTCGTCCAGACTGCGAAGGAATGAACGCGCATGCGCGGCGAGTTATCGACCTTCTCAAGCGCGGCAATCGTCATGGCGCTCGCCACCGTTGCCAGAACGGCAGACAGATGTAGATGCTCGGCAATGAGCCAGGTCGAGAAGGCATAAACAAACTGTAACAGAGTGCCGCCCACAGTGTTCTCCGTCAGTGGCCTGAGCCGGGATACCAGAAGCCCGAAGACGATGCCGAAGACAATTCCGCCCGGCACCGCCAGACCAAGTTGAACCGCGACTGCGCCATTTATCCCTCCCTGTGCTTGCATCGTCAGCGCCGCGCCAAAGAGCAAGAGAGCCGTCGCATCATTGAAAAGGCTTTCGCCTTTCAGGAGCGTGTCGACGCGTCTAGACACCGGAAGGCTGGAAAGAACCGCCGTTGCTGCCGCTGCATCCGGCGGAGCGACGATGGCACCCAGCGTGAATGCCACCGCCAATGGAAGACCGGCCATTTCAACGCCGACCAACGTTACGACGCAGGTGGTAATGAGAACAGCGAAGATCGCGTAGAAGATCAGCGGTAGCAGCATTCGGCGCGCCGCGCCCACGGGAAAATCATAGGCTGAATCGATCAAGACAGGCGCGATGAAGAGAGCCAGTGCCGTGGGCGGGTCGATGGGGATCGTAGGCGCTCCGGGCAGGAGAGCCACAGCCACACCGGCAGCGGCGAGAATGCCGGGATAAGGCAAGTGCATTCGCCGTGTGACTTGAAGAAGCAACATAGCAATCGCCAGCAATGCAATAATGGTCTCAAAGAAAGTCATCGCCATGACACTCCAATGCTTTCGAGCGCGTTGAAAGAGCTAGATGCTGCATGTAAAGGTGTTTAACATGAAGGATAAGCGTGAGAAATAATCATGGCGCTGGATTATGACGTTGCTCTTATCGGTGCGGGAGCGGCCGGTATCGCAGCGGCTCGAAAACTGACGAGCGCCGGACGTTCTGTCGTTATTCTCGAAGCCAGCAATCGCATTGGTGGGCGCGCATGGACGATCGGCCTGTGCGGAATGCCGCTGGATCTCGGTTGTGGCTGGCTCCATTCCGCGAAACGCAATCCGTTTTCACAGCTCGGTCGCGAGGCAGGATTTTCCATCGAACGCACGATATCCGCCTGGCAGAGCCAATGGCACGAACTTGGCTTCTCCAAGGCTGAACGATCTGCCGCGCGATCAGTGTGGGAAGCGTTCAATGAGCGGATCAGACGCGATCCCCCTGAGACGGACCGGGCTTCGGATGCACTCGATCCTGACGGCGAGTGGAACCAATATTGCCAGTCGCTCAGCGCTTATCTCAACGGCGCGCCTTTAGAGCAACTCTCGATCCGCGATTTTCTCGCTTATGACGATGCAGCCACTGATGATAACTGGCGTGTGAAGGAAGGATATGGGAGCCTGATTACAAGCTGCCTCCCAACGGATGCCGCCGTGCAATTGTCGACGCCAGTTCGACGCGTGGCGCTGACTGGGGACGGTGTGCGTGTCGAGACAGATCGCAACGCGTTGTTGGCAAGCGCGGTGATTGTCACGGCATCCACCAATGTGCTCGCGCGAGGCATGATCTCATTTGATCGAGAAGTGGATGACCATTTGCAGGCGGCGACCCAATTGCCGCTTGGGCTTGCAGACAAATTGTTCATCAGGCTTGAGGGTCACCATGGTCTGGAACCGGAGACCCATCTGCTGGGCAACCCTCGCGACTCGTCAACTGGCAGCTATTATATCAGGCCAATGGGTCGACAGCTGATTGAAGGCTTTTATGGGGGCGAAGGCGCTGCGCGTCTGGAGACCGCAGGTCTCATGGATGCTTTTGCATTCGCATCAGACGAGCTTGCATCGCTCATCGGAAATCGCATCAGATCTCATTTGAAGCCTTTGATCGCCTCCACCTGGTGCGCGATGGACTGGATACACGGCTCCTACAGCCATGCAGTTCCCGGTGCCTCGCAAGCGCGTATTTTACTTGCGCAACCAGTGGAAGACCGGTTGTTTTTCGCCGGCGAAGCGACACATCCTCAGGACTTCTCCACGGCTCATGGTGCGTGGGACAGTGGACTGCGTGCCGCCGGTGAGGTTCTTGCGGTCATGACATCTTAGCAAATAAAGGGCAAACGGCAGTATTTTGGTAATGACAGACAGGCAACATATCGAAGCAATCATTAAACGACATGCTCCATGCGACGGCACGTTCGAAACCAAGCTGCCGGGTCTGAGGCTGATACGCTGTTCCACGCCGACGCTTCCAATGCCTGTCATTTATGAACCGGCACTTTGCCTCGTCGCACAGGGACGAAAGCGGGCAACACTTGGAACAAGAAGCTTCGTCTATGACAGCGCCAATTATCTTATCGCTTCGGTCGATCTTCCAGTCATGGGAGCGGTTATAGAGGCTTCTCCGGAAAAACCTTATCTTTCAATGCAGCTTGACCTCGATACCGCTGAACTGGCTGACCTGACGGTTCGGTATCCTTCGAACGAGCGACCGTCAGGACGCAACCCGGCAGGACTTCTGCTCAATGAGGTTGATCCAGGCATCATTGATGCCGCAACGCGTCTTTTGAAGTTACTAGACACTCCTCAGGACATTGACGCCCTTGCACCGCTGGCAAAACGCGAAATTCTCTATCGGCTTATCACAGGCGCTTCAGGTCATGACGTGCGCCGGATCGCGCATGCGGGCACGCATCTTACGCAGATAGCGAGAGCGATCCTGTGGATCCGCGAACACTACCGGGAGCAATGTCCGGTGGAAACCGCCGCTGAAGTCGCCGGGATGAGTCGCTCGACCTTTTATACCCACTTTAAAGCGATCACCAATATGAGCCCACTGGAATTCAGAACCCAGTTGCGGCTCCAGGAAGCGCGCCGACTTATGCTCAGTGACGGGCTCGACGCAGCGACTGCTGGATTTCAGGTTGGTTATGGCAGCCCATCGCAATTCTCCAGAGAATATACGAGGGTCTTCGGCACGCCGCCCGCAACACACATCAATAGTCTGCGGCAGTTGCCTTAACCCCAGTTTTACAATTCCTCTGGAACACTGAGCGACGCAGCGGCATCGTGACCTATCATATCTGCCGCAATGAATGGATTGGCGGATGGTCTGGATGCTGGCCGTCCAAGAAGTTGGTAACGCTGAAACGACTTCACGAAATGGTCGAAGGCGGCTCGGATGCGGCCAACCTTCAGAAGATTCTCGTGTGCGACGATCCAGACGTCAAGTTTGTGAATATCGACATCCGGCAATATTCTGATCAAGTTGGAATCCGTTTCTCCCAGAGGCGTCTGCAGCACTCCAATTCCGATCCCCTGTCTAAGTGCGGCGACTTGCGCGGGATGGCTGTCGCTCTTGAAGACGAAGTTGCTGGAGGTTGACGTCAGACCAAGAGACACCGCGAGAGCCCAATCTGCGCGGTTTCGGTCTGGACCGATAAGGTCGTGATCTCCAAGTTCCATAAGGTTCTTTGGCACGCCGTGTCTGTGGACATAAGACGTGGATGCGTAGAGCCCAAGAGGAATATTCGCCGCCTTACGTGCAACCAGAGCGCCTTGCGTTGGAGTATAGGTGCGAATTGCGAGATCAACTTCTCGTGTCAACAAATCGGCAGACACGTCGCTCAGTACCAGCTCGATCCGGAGATCTGGATGTTCGATCCTTAGATCAGCGAGCATCTTCGGAAGCACTTCAGTACCCATGATTTCCGGTACGCTCATCCGGACGACGCCGGAAACCCCGCCGCTCGAAGCTGCCTCCCGACGGAAGGAGTGAGACGCATGGGCCATCGCCGTGACCGGTCTTCTAAGGCTTTCTGCCAGTTCCGTGGGGATTAGGCCCGTCGTAGAGCGAACAAACAAGACCGCACCAAGAGCGCTCTCCAGCACCTCTATTCTGGACCGAACCGTTGGATGAGAAACCGCCAGTTTACGCGCGGCCGCTGCAAAGCTGCCAGCCTCCAGAACAGCCAGAAAAACGCGTTGATCATCCCAGGAAATTTCATCGCTCATAAAGTTTTCTACAGCTCCTGAAGGAAAAACGGAATTCTCATCCGCCCCGGTATCTTTAGATTTTTGCTGTGATCCACACACAGCATCACGGTTTGCCACCTACGCCACCGACCTGGTCCGTGAAAGTCATCGTTGGAAATTTCGGAGGATTCGCCAAGTTTCCCGGACAATCATTTTATCGATCGGCTCGGGGTTGTGACTACCGTTGATTGCGGGAAGGTGAACATTGCAAGCACTAACCAAAAGTTGTGCTTGATGCATATGCAACATTTTAGTTGGCCGGCTTAGATCGCCGGATGCAATCATGAAGGGAGATACATGTGACAGATACTGAGGACCAGGCACCCGGCCTTACTCGTCGGCAATTTCATCAAGTTGTCGGGACAGGCGTGGCGGCAACATGGATGACGTTTGTCACCCCCTTGGAGTCGGACGCTGCACAACCGGCATCAAAAACCCGGAATTTGGTGAGCCTGACTGTCAACGGTCAGAAGCATGATCTCCAGCTTGATCCTCGTACAACGCTTCTCGATATGCTTCGAGAGCACCTCGCATTGACCGGGACGAAGAAGGGTTGCGATCATGGCCAGTGTGGCGCCTGCACAGCGATTGTGGATGGTCGGCGCATCAATTCGTGCCTGAGCCTGGCAGCTATGCACGACGGCAGTGAGATAGTCACGATTGAAGGCCTGGCATCGGCAGACAGTCTGCATCCAATGCAGAGCGCATTCATCGAGCATGATGGCTTCCAGTGCGGCTACTGTACGCCCGGCCAGATATTGTCAGCCGTTGGAGTGCTCAACGAACTGGCTGCCGGTTTCCCCAGCGCGGTCACGGCGGATCTGAATGCCGCACCCGATGGAAGCGCGATGGAAATCCGTGAGCGGATGAGCGGCAATATCTGTCGTTGCGCGGCTTACCCCAACATCATTGCGGCAATTCTCGATGCAAAAGGAACACGCGCATGAGGGACTTCATCTATCACCGTGCCCGTTCAATCGATGATGCCATGTCTCTTCTAGGCACAAATCCAGACGCAAAATTGCTGGCTGGCGGCACAAATTTGCTAGACCTCATGAAGCTTCAGATCGAAACGCCACCCCACCTCATTGACGTCAATCACCTTGGTCTGGACGGAATTGAGGTCACCGAGGCTGGTGGACTCTGGATCGGTGCGACAGTCCGTAATGCCGACCTTGCCTCTCATCCCGCTGTACGGAGTGATTACGGTGTCCTGACGCGGGCACTGGTTTCAGGGGCCTCGGGCCAACTGCGCAATCGAGCGACGACAGCAGGTAATTTGATGCAGCGTACACGCTGTCCCTATTTCTACGGCACGACCATGGCCTGCAACAAGAGAGAACCCGGCTCAGGATGTGATGCGATCAACGGACTGTCAGCCAACCTTGCCATTCTCGGCACGAGTGCATCATGCATCGCAACGCACCCCTCGGACATGGCCGTTGCCTTGCGCGCGCTGGATGCGTCAGTCGTCGTGACGGGACCAGACGGCGAACGCAAAATTGCGATCAGCGAGTTTCACAGACTGCCCGATGAGACACCACATATTGAGACAAATCTGAAGGCCAGGGAGATCATAACCAAAGTCGAGCTTCCCGCCCCCATCGGCGGCAAACACGTCTATCGCAAGGTACGCGAGCGAGCCAGTTACGCATTTGCGACCGTATCCGTCGCACTGATCGCGCAGATCAACGGCAAAGAAGTTGCCATCGAACGCCTGGCATTCGGCGGCCTGGCTGCAAAGCCATGGCGTGTAGAAGCCGCCGAAAACCAAGGGTTCGGCCGCCCTGAAGATGTCGCCCGGGACGCCGCGTCCGCGGCTCTCGAAGGGGCAAATCCAACGGAGCATAACAGATACAAGATTGAGCTGGCGCAGCGTGCTCTGCACTCCGCCTTGATTGATGCACAGGAGCAGAAATAATGATCCGTCTCGATACTGATAGCACGGACACGCGCATCGTCGGCAAACCCGTCAGCCGATTGGACGGCGTAAAAAAGGTAACAGGCGCTGCAACTTACGCTTATGAGCACGCCCCGGCCCTAAAGGCTTTGGTTGGCGTCTTTGCGACTTCCAGCATAGGACAAGGCGAAATCCTGGACATTGACGTGACGGCGGCTGAAAAGATGGAAGGGGTTCGCCGGATCATCACCTATAAAAACTGTATACCACAGGGTAAGCTGGATACATCAAACGCCAATTTTACGACCCGGGCACGGCCCATCCTTTCGAGCACCACGATAAACCATTATGGTGAACCCGTCGCTCTGGTGGTTGCAGACACCTTCGAACAGGCGAGAGATGCGGCCCGCGCCGTAAAGCCCTTGTATAAGCCTGGCCAAGGGAATTTCGCCTACTCTCCAGAGAGCGAAATTGTCGATGAGGAAATGGCTGCGGCCGGCTTTGTCGGCACGACCAGAGTTGGTGATTTCGACACCGGCTTCGCAGGGTCCACTGTACAGGTCGATGCGAGCTTTGAAACCGCGATGCAACTGTCGCAACCCATGGAGCCGCATGCGACGCTGGCGTGGTGGGACGGCGAGACTCTCAATCTCGTCACCAGTCATCAGACGATAACCAATATTCAGACATCCCTGGAGGCTGCTTTCGGATTGTCGAAAGAGCGGCTGGTCATCTCCGCGCCGTTCGTCGGGGGTGGGTTTGGTTCGAAACTTGCCGTACACGCTGACCTGATGGGTGCTGCCGTTGCCGCCAAAATGTCAGGACACCCGGTGAAGGTTTCGTTGACCCGGCAACAGATGTTCGGCCTCACAGGTCTTCGCCCATGGCAACAGCAACGGGTTCGGCTGGGTGCGAGCGCCGATGGTCGCCTCGCGGCAATAGGCCATGAGGCCCTGATTTACTCCAATCGTAACGATCCGTTTGTCGAGCAGACCGCCACCGTGACACGATCTCTCTATGCTGCGCCTCATCGCTTGACACGTCATCAATCGTTTCATCTCGACCTGCCGAACGGCGAGGCTGTTCGCGCGCCCGGCGAAATGACAGGTTTGCTCGCTGTTGAAATAGCGATGGACGAGCTTGCCGAAAAACTGTCGATCGATCCGGTCGAATTGCGCGTTCTGAACGATACGACATCCGATCCGGAGACGGGCGTCCCACTGACCGGGCGCGACCTTGGCGAATGTCTCCGTACCGGCGCGGAACGGTTCGGTTGGTCGGAGCGTGGCGCGAAACCGGGTGAGCGGCGTGATGGCCAGTGGCTGATTGGAATGGGCGTCGCTTCGGCCATTCGCTTTCACTTTCAGGGGTCAGCAGAAGTCGAGGTCGCCATAAGGCCAAACGGCAGGATAGAGGTCAGGTCAGACCTGACCGACATCGGCACGGGCAGCTACACGATTCTTGCCCAGATCGCTGCCGAACTTCTTGGGCAGCAGGTTGAGGACATTGACGTTACCTTGGCACATTCGAGCCTGCCACCCGGCGGAGGTTCGGGAGGATCATGGGGTGCACCAAACACGGCGACAGCCCTGCATCGTGCATGTCTCTCCCTTCTGGAGCGCGCAGGGGTTTCACCAAGCCCGAATTTTATAGCAGATGTTTTGAAGGCAAATCCTTCAGGACTGATGGCAACAGGCACAATTGCATCTTCTGCCAACACCGAAGACTGGGAAGCAAAGTCGCGTCACACATACGGTGCCCACTTTATCGAGGTCGGCGTTCATTCTTTAACAGGCGAAGTCCGGATTCGACGTATGCTCGGTGTGTTCTCCGCTGGCCGTATTCTTAATCCTAAAACAGCCAAATCTCAGCTTTTGGGAGGGATGATATGGGGCGTTTCGGCAGCCATTCGTGAAGCTGCCGAAATTGATGCACGTTACGGAAACATCGTGAATGGAGATTTGGCGGAATATCTGGTGCCGGTCCACGCGGATATTCCCGACATTGATGTCATCCTGATCGACAGACCGGACCTGGACGCAAATCCGGTGGGCGTTAAAGGCGTAGGAGAACTGGGGAATTGCGGCTCATCCGCTGCCCTTGCCAACGCTATTTATAACGCCTGTGGCGCCAGAGTTCACAAATTTCCAATCCGGCTGGCAAGCCTGCTGCCCGCGCTTCATTAGCATTGATATCGCCGTAGGGAATATAGCCATGGCATGACAGCATGCCATGGCTAGAAGAAACTCGTTTTACATTTTGTACAAAGGGCACGCCGCGACTCCATCAGATGCCGTGGGCGACTTCATGAAACGACGGATGAAAGAGTGCATTTTGCGGAAAACACCCACACTGTTTGAAATTCTAAAATACCATCGGGAAACCGCTTTCGTGCTGGCAGCGAGCTTTGTGGCACTTTTCATAGCTGGCATCGCTTCGACGCTCGTCATACCGGAACTCCGACCAGGTGGGCTCGGAGCACTTCGAAATGGCGGCGAATCCGGCAGTCTCGGTTGGCTCATATCGTCGGCATATTCCGAAGGGAATATTCCGTATGCCATGGCTGTGACATTCCTCGTCAATCTGATGTGGGCCGGCTTCTTACAGACGACTTTACCGACCTTTGTCGTGCCCTATCTCGGTGCCGTGGTCACGGGCCTTCGCTTTCTGCTTTGGGGAATTCTCTTCACGCCTGTCGGTGCGAATGATCAATCAATCTTCATTCATTACATCACGCTTTTTCTGGAAGGATTTGCGTACGCACTCGCGGCTTTGGCGGCCTGGATCCATAGCAGAATGTTTCTCAGACCCGGTCTCTATGGACTGCGAAGTCGTATTCAGGGTTACAAAGCGGGCTTAGTGGCAACCGCCAAGATTTACATCATCATTATTCCCGCCTTGATCATGGCAGCAGCATACGAGGCGATATCTGTTATCGGGTTCATAGCGCAATGATGGCTCAGTCTGCCGCAGCTAACCGCAATCTACCACAGCTACATCCCGCAGTCGCGGTGTCGCAGGCGATACAAAATGATAGGAGCGCAATCTGACATAAGCTTTAGGCTTTAAACCATAACTGCATTCCTTCGCTTTGTGCTAAACAAGCACTCGAACGGATAACGGCAGATGGGATTTCCCCTTTTATCCCTCGCTGCGTTCCCCGAAATGTGCGTCTCTCCCAGAGTTCGGATTTCACATGGCAAATCTATTTCGCATCATCACAAGGCGCGGCGCAAACAAGTCAATCAGACTGGTCAATCGGGGTACAGCCCATGTTGAAGGACAAGTAACAGGCGCTGGCGAGATATGCCTTGGTCAAGCTTGGAAAGGTCTTCCGGCCGAGCCTACGCAGCTCATTATAAAACCCGACGGACAGCTCCATCTCAATGGTCGCTTTGATGTCTATAGCGGCTGCACGATCGGCATTCAAAGCGGGGCGAAGCTTACACTGGGAAGTGGTTTTGCTAATCGTAGCAGCTGGATATCCTGCGGCCATGAAATAACGATTGGCGAGCAGGTCTTCATCGCCGATCAGGTTATAATCCGCGATTGGGATGGCCACACAATCGTTGGACGCCCTAACGCCGCACCCATTACAATCGGAAATCACGTCTGGATCGGGATGCGCTCCATGATCCTCAAAGGGGTCACCATCGGCGACGGCGCTGTGATAGCTGCCGGAGCGGTCGTGGTGAAAGATGTTCCGGCGGGTTCCGTCGTTGCAGGCAACCCCGCGAAAGTCGTCAAAAACGATGTCTCTTGGGTACCGTAAGGGCCAGCGGGCACATCCGCACCACTGTTCAATATCCGACGCCGTGCGACGATCGCGGCGTGGCTTATTCCGATTCATCACCCGTCAGTCGAAACAGTGAGAGCTTTCCAGTCCTCAATTTCCTGCTGCAACCGGTCGATCCGCGCCGTTACGTGCTTGAGAGCATCGCTTCCCAGAAGAAGTTGCGGCGGAGGGCTGTCGGCTTCGATGAGGGTGAGTAGGGCGGCGGCCAGCTTTTCAGGATCACCAAGTTGGTTACCACTCACGGCCTGTCTGGCCTCGCGGATCGGATCAAATAGACTGTCGTAATCTGCAATCGACCTCTCCGTTCGTATCATCGAGCGCCCTGCCCAGTCCGTTCGGAAGGAACCGGGGCAAAGTGTCGTAACGTGAACACCAAAAGGTGCCATTTCAGAGCGCATGACTTCGGAAATACCTTGGAGTGCGAATTTGCTGCCGCAGTAATACGCGATGCCCGGCATGGTGACCATGCCGCCCATCGATGTGACGTTGACGATAAAGCCACGGCGGCGCTCCCGGAACCTGGGAAGAAACGCTTTGGCCACCGCAACCGCCCCAAAAACATTGACGTCAAACTGACGTCGCATCTCATCGATCGGCGACTCTTCGAGGACACCCTCGTGACCGTAACCGGCATTGTTTATCAGCACGTCGACGGGTCCGTACTTGTCCTCGGCTTGCCTGACGACCTCTGGAATACGATCGAATTCGGTCACGTCGCAAATGACCGTGTGCAGTGCCGGAAGGGACTTTGCCATCGCTTCACGAGAGCTTTGGGAGCGGACTGTCCCAATGACTTCGTGACCGGCCTGGACTGCGGCGGTAGCGATCGCCAATCCGAAGCCTGAATTTGCTCCAGTGATGAAGAATGTCCTGGCTATCATTGTTTGAAACTCCTTGATTGCTTGTGGACGTGACAGATAATATGAGAACCTTGGAAGAACGATCTTGGAAACTATCAAGTTGTTGCCAAATCCTATTTATGACGACAGAAGAGCGTCCATGAAGAACCAGCTTGTCGAATTGGCCGGACAACTTGCTCCTCGCCACGGGTACAACCCGACATCTCTTCCTACGGTCCGTATTCTGAGAACCGAGACTGTGCTTCGCGACATTCCGGTGCTCTATAATCCAGGGGCCGTATTCGTCTTACAGGGAAGCAAGCAAGGCCTCCTTGAAGGAGATATCTACCTCTATGATGAGGACCACTATCTTGCCGTATCGGTGCCAGTTCCCTTTCGGATGACGTCGACTGCCAGTCCGCAGCGGCCTTTGCTGGCGATCTATCTGGAGTTCGATATGCAAATGGCGGCCGAAATCGCCATGCAGATTGAAAAACACGCAGGTCCGGCAACGACACTGCCCAATGGCCTCACATCGAGCAGAATGGGCGATGACATCGAGGATGTCCTGTTACGCCTGTTAATTGCACTCGGCAGCGCGGTTGATATCGCAGTGCTTGGAGCCTCAATCCTGCGCGAACTGCATTATCGGGTCATGGTTGGACCGCAAGGCGCTGCAGTCGTTGCAGCCCTTCAGCGAAAAGGCACGCCTGGAAAATTGGTCCAGAGCCTTGTGTGGATACGCGCGAACTACGGTTCCGACATCGCTGTAGCGGACCTGGCAAAAGACGTGGGTATGAGCGTTCCCTCCTATCACATGCATTTCAAGAAGCTGACCGGATCGAGCCCGATTCAATATTTGAAAGCATTGCGGCTTCATGAGGCAAGACTGATGATCGCTCGTCAAAGCGGGACAATCGCGCAAGTGGCTATATCGGTCGGTTACGTAAGTCCGGCGCAGTTCAGCCGTGACTTCAAACGGCATTTCGGGCGAACAGCATCGGAAGAGGTGAAGTGGGTTCGGCATCACCTCGGAGAGCAGCCCTGAAGACGCTGAGACAAGATATAGGTGGCGCAGCGTCATCAACCGGTCAGTACGGATCGTTTCAAGGTCATTACGCCACAGGCGACTTCGGAGTTCCCTACAGAGCCAGCTTTCGCACAACTTGCAGCGCAGCTATTCGCTATTCAGAGTTTGACGCGGTCTATGATTTCGTAATAAGCGTGGAAATCGAGCCATTCGATGCCAGAAACAACCCGGCCGTCGCGCATGTCCATGATGTACATGTATTCGTTGCGGTAAGGAACGCCATCAATAGCGGTTGTGGCACTCTTGATGCGGGCAAACACCTTGTCGCCATCTGCCCACGTTCCTACGACCGTGATGGTTAGCGGTGACGCAAACCGCGCAAAAAGTGCCTCTTCCGCTTTCGAGAAAAGTTCTTCTTTGCTGTGATACGTTCCTGCGATCGGACCGTGGCCTGCCAGTGTCCACTCTACGTCGTCTACAAAAATCTCGAAAAATTTCGCAAAGTCATGAGACGAACCCGCAAGAGCGTTGTTCACGATGTTCAAGTTCGATTGCTCGGTCTGTGAATAAGGCATGTTCATCCTTTCTTGACTTAGGATCATGGAGCGCCTTGAAGGACAACCGTCCAAAATGGCGTCATGTGTGGGCTGCTTAGGCTGGAAACATTTCATTTCCTCGTTTGCATCAATGCAAGCCTGCTTCGGCGGTCTCGAATAAACTTTGGTTGATCAAAAGGGCGCTAAACCGGGCGGATCGCTAAAAATACTTAAATGTTCAAACCGGATACGCGTGCTAGCGTGTTGAGGTCGACAAGGTCTTCAAGGCCGAGTGGCAATAAACCGCCAGTCTGAAACAGCAGCCAGACGATGAGGCTCTGCGCGTATTGAGTAATCTCGACTGTCTACGATTGATCGCAGATCGGCAAAGCTTCTATACCGAACGGCTACGATGTCGTCCCATTGCTCTTGTTCTCGTGGAAACACTGTCTTGAGCTGCTTGCCGGCATAGACAAGTTCCACGGGTATATCCAAGCTGGCTGCGATGTCGCGGAATGCACCCGCGTAGCCTTCATAATATGCGGCCCGGGCCGTTGCCCTCTTGTCTTGGAAGTCATCGGGATAAGAAGGGTGAGCCCTGAAAGAAAGCAGATTTATCATCACAACGGGTTCATCTCCGATCACGCGACTAGCCTCAGCCAAGCCATCAGGCGAAAATTCAAGCTCATTCATAATTCAAACTTTCTGACATTATTTGTAATTTTGTCAGTTTTTGACATTTTTTGTCGAGATGTCAAGATACGTTATGCGTAACAGAATCGATAAGACAGATGACATTCTGCGAGGGGCAGAAGACGTATTCGTTCGGTATGGCTTCGCTCGCACCACAATGAGCGACATCGCCATAGCCGCCGGTATCTCCCGGCCCGCACTCTACCTTTTGTTTCCAGACAAGGAGGCAATATTCGGCAGGGTTATCGAACAAATGGATGAGCGTTCGCTGGGCCGGATAAGAGCTGCCGTGGCCGAGATTGAGCCCATAGACCAGAAGCTGTTACACGCCTGTCTGGTGTGGGGAGCGCATGGTGTCGAACTCGCGGAAGCATTTCCCGACGCCGCGGATCTCTTTGACCTTCGCTTCCCTGCCGTGCGTCTAGTCTACTCACGATTCCAGATGTTGATTGTTGATATCCTCAGCGCGAGCGCGGACCCATGGCGGTTGCCTATCAGCCGCCAAGACTACGCATTGACACTCACCTACGGAATGCGAGGCCTCCGCTACGCTGCTGAAGATGTCGAGGACATGAGGCGTCTTATTGAAGCACACGTCACGATCTATAGCATGCCGCTCAGGGATTATACCTAGGGCCGAGACAACTTTGCACATCAAAGCAAAATATCCGACATCAGCTTCAATGAATGACCCATATCCAGTGTGAATCGATTTCAACTGGTGCACCATTTTGCAGACCTGACGACGCTCTGTTCGCACGCGATACTGTTTTACAAAATTGTGACGTGGAACATACTATGAGTTGTTTTCCAAACAACTGCTGAAAGAAAATCGATATTGTTATTTTAGAACAGTGATTTAGAGCTTTTCGTCTAAAAACGACAGTCCCATCTTCCATCTTAAAAATAGTTGAGGCGCAATCTCTAGGCACTTACCTCCTCTCTGCTCGGTCACCGGTCTGGCTTTTACTCAGCGTACGAAGTGAATCGTGATCGGTGATCTATAACTGCAATCTGCTGGCAGGACAGTCGTAGTCAGAATTTCCGTTAATACTGTGTCTCTCATTAAGGTAATACGAGACCAACAGGAGGACATCATGTTCAACCGCGAAAATATCACGAATACCACTGTGGTTCTCTGGGAGGGTCGCGCGAAACCGGGGCGCGAAGAAGACTTGAGAAACTTTATACGAAGCGCTGTAACCGCCTCGAGAAATGATACTGGCTGCGTCGACTACGAAGCTCATGAAGTTGAGGGACAAGTGGGTACCTTTATCATCTATGAACGCTGGACCAGCAAAGAAGCGCTTGATGCACATCTGAACGCTGCAAGGATGCGAGAACTTGCCCCGCAATTTTCAGAGATGATTGAAGGTTCGATTGAGACAGGTATTAGATTCCTAAGTCCGCTTAGACCATCAAATTAAATGCATCTGCGAACGATAAAAGTAGGCAGTATGCGCGCCAAAAGTTTCCACTCGACGAGAGTAACATGGCTTTTGGCAATTATGATCTGCTTTAGAACACGCAATCGCCCATACTGATTCAGGCCGTTTACAATCAGTATTAGAATTCTAATAAAGGTACAGGCTCCAACCGCGCTCATTTTGAGCGTCTTCGGCGTCTAGGCGTTTGAGAGGATGCCCGTGGCTTCTCAACGCGCATTTCCTCACACTCAAAGGCCCACGCCTTGAAGGGATGTGAATCGATAACCATCATCTCAATTCTCTAAGGGACTGAAACTTTTAACAGTGAATGGATTTAGCTTGATGGTTTTTCCATCAGTCACCATCCAACCGCTTTTCGGACCGGAGTGATAGCAACTTCATGGAATGCGTTCTGCTTGAACGCGCAACCTCAATGCAGAAGTGCTTATACTTCCTTTTCACATTGACTTGAATAACGCGATCATCCGTTTTTGGTATGTCAGCTCCGACGCGTAATCAGCTCTCAAGAACGTGCAAAGAATATTTTGGTAACGATGTCATTGACAAGGCGATTGGCAATGGTAACGATGTCATCGCGAACATTGTCGCCCCGGCGAATAATTCCTATTGCGGTAAACGCCGACGCAAATAAAGGGGAACTAAAATGAACGTAATCAAGATCTCTCCATCCGCGCATATGCAAAAAGCCCTCAAGGCAACAGTTGCTGTAGGATGCTTCCTCGCTCTGTCCACGGGTATCGCTTCTGCTGCAGCCAATTGCGTCAAGGGCGATCGTAAGGCGCCCTATACGATCGGCTGGGCAAACATCTACTCCGTTCCGACATGGATGAAGCAGACCGAGGGAACGATCTCGGCAGAGGGTGAGGAACTTAAGAAAGCAGGCCTGGTCAAGAAGCTGATGATTACCGATGCGCAGGGTAATGCCCAGACACAGATCCAGCAAATCCAGTCGATGATCGATGCGAATGTCGACGCGATCGTGGTGATTGCGGGCTCCTCGAATGCGCTTGATCGCGTCATCTCCGATGCGTGCGACAAGGGTATCGCCGTCGTCAACTTCGATAGCCTCGTCAACACCGACAAGGTCACTGCCAAGATCAACACCGATTCAGGTGAATGGGGTCGCGCGGCCGCCACCTGGCTTTCCGACAAGCTCGGCGGCAAGGGTAAGATCATCGTCATGAACGGCCCCGCAGGCATCTCGGTCAGCGATGATCGCCGCAAGGGGGCCCAGCCGGTTCTGGACGCAAACCCGGGCCTCCATATCCTCACCGAGACGAATACCGAATACAATGTGGCGCCCGCCCAGGAAGCGATGACGAGCCTGCTTTTCGCCAATCCGGAGATCGACGGCGTGCTCTCGCTTGGCGGATCGCTTTCCGCAGGTGCGGTCATGGCCTTCGATCGCCAGGGACGCGATCAAGTGCCGATCACCGGCGAAAACGCCCGGCAGTTCCTCGAACTCTGGAAGGAAAAGGACCTCAAGGCATGGGCAACCATGCAGCCGAACTGGCTCGGTGCGCTTTCCGTCTACACAGCGGTCCAGGCTCTCGAGGGCAAGAATGTACCTGCCTTCATCAAGGTTCCTCTACCCGTCATCGATGATACCTCTGTCAAGGGTTACCTCGATCGCGCTGACAAATTCCCGGCCGACGGATACATATACTCGGATTACGACAAGGCGCTCTTCGACAAACTGATCGCCCAGTAACCCGCAGCAAAGGAAGCCGTCATGACGGATCTAAAACCCCTGCTCGAAGCCAGGCAGGTGTTTCGGGGCTTTTTCGGCAATCCGGTTCTGAAGGGCGTCGATATCGCCCTTTATGCGGGCAGGGTTCACGCCCTGCTCGGAGAGAACGGTGCGGGCAAGTCCACTCTGATCAATCTGCTGTCCGGTGCTCTTCAACCCGATAGTGGGGAGATCGTCATCGATGGTCAGTCAGCGGGGCGCTATAGCCCCGCCTCGGCCAGAGCGGCTGGTATCGCCGTGGTGCAGCAGGAGTTGAGCCTGACTTCGAACCTTTCCATCGCCGAGAATATCGGCCTTGGAGCCTTTCCTCGCCGATTTGGCCTGATCGACTACGCCGCCCTGTTTCGTGGTGTCCGTGAGGTCTGCGCCATGGTCGGGCTCACGGAACCTCTCGACATGCCCGTGGCCGACCTTTCACTCGGCCGCAGGCAGATGGTGGAAATCGCCAAGGCGCTGTATCGCAAGCCACGCGTGCTGATCCTGGATGAACCGACCTCCTCGCTCTCGGCACACGAGGCCGGTATCCTCGCGGATCTTATGGTGACGCTCAGGGATCAGGGCACAGCTTTGCTATACATCTCCCACCGCCTCAACGAAGTTCAAGCTCTCTGCTCGCATGTCACTGTCCTTAAAGACGGAAAGGTGACGGCGAACCAGTCTTTGTCGGGCATAGATGGCGAAGGATTGGTGCGCCTGATGGTCGGGCGCGAAACCGGCGATCTTTTTCCGCCACGATCCGCCGCTAAGCCCACGGTAACCCGCATCATGGTCGAAGGTTTTTCTGCCGGCGCGGTCAAGGACATCTCCTTCTTGGGACGGACCGGCGAGATTGTCGGCATCGGTGGCCTGGTCGGACAAGGTCAGGAAGATTTGCTGCTCGGCCTCTATGGCGCAATCCCGGCGAGGGCAGTGAAGGTCGAGATATCCGACAAGAAAGGGCTTCCTCGGCATGTAGAAGCAGCCAATGCAGCCGGTATTGTCTATGTGCCCGCAGACAGGAAGCATGAGGGGCTGGTCCTTCCCCATTCGATAGCATCGAACATCATTCTTCCTTCGCTTGGCCGCCTCGCTCGTCATGGTCTGCGTGACCGTCGTGCAGAGAGTGGGCTCATCGCCGATCTCGCGCGGCAATTGACCATCAAGGGAGATGTCGGGCGGCCCGTCCAGGCTCTTTCAGGCGGCAATCAGCAGAAGGTGGGTCTTGCAAAATGGCTGCCGCTCAATCCTTCCATTCTTCTTCTCAATGACCCGACGCGCGGCGTCGATATCGAGACGAAACGTGAAATCTATCTGATGCTGCGAAAGTTCGCGGCAGAGGGCCGGCTTGTGATCATCGCCAGCTCAGACACGCCCGAGCTGGTCCATCTTTGCGACCGTGTGGTGGTGTTGCGCGAGGGCCGGGTCGCGGCCGAACTCGAAGCCGACACCATCAGCGAAGAAGCCATTGTCGGCGCGGCAATGGGCGTGAAACAGACTGGAGCGGCCGCATGACTGTCATATCATCCTCGGATCGGCTGTACCGCGCCATTCAGGGCCGGCGTAACCGCGGCCTTGGCGGGCTCTACCTAGTGGTTGCGGCCTTCGTCGTTCTCTATGCCATCCTGTTCCCCGGCATCCTGTCGATGGGGGGTTTTGCGAAATTTACGCAAAACTGGTTTCCGCTCGCTCTTGTCGCCATGGCGCAAGCGCTGATGATGCTGACTGGAGGTATCTCGCTCGCAATCGGTCCATTGGTCAGCCTCGGAGCTGTGATTGCGGCAACGACAATGGACGGATCGCTCGGCGTCGCAGCCGGCGTGGCGGCAGTTGCGCTGACCGGACTTGCCATTGGCGCGGTAACGGGCGTCATCGTCGCGCATCTGCGATTGCCCGCCATCATCGTTACCCTTGCGGGCTCCTTCATTGTTACCGGCGTCGCCCTCATCCTCTTGCCGAGGCCCGGCGGCTTCATTCCGGACTGGCTGGCGGATGCCCTTGCAGGCCATACGCCAACGGCCTTCTTTCTCCTGGGGTTAATTCTGCTGACGTGGAAGGCGTTTCTTGCAACGCCGCTTGGACTCGGCATTTATGCGGCAGGCGACAATCCTGTCGGCGCATTCAGAAGCGGCATACCGGTGGAGCGGACCAAGATCGTCGCCTTTGCGCTTTCCGGTCTTCTGGCATGTCTTGCAGGCCTTTTTGTTGCCGCGCAGACGGGTTCAGGAGATCCGATCATCGGCACGCCGTTCACCTTGAACTCCATTGCGGCCGCGGTACTCGGTGGCGTCGGGTTTCTTGGTGGAAAGGGCACTATGCGTGGAGCGATCTGCGGCAGCCTGCTTCTTTCCGTCATGATCAACGTCATGTTCTTCCTCGGTTTTCCGCCTGTGGCGCAATATGTGGCGCAGGGCCTGATCATTGTCAGCGCAGTCGCTGTGCCCGAGTTAATTCGCGCCTGGAGGGCAAAGCGATGAACATCGTTCGATCTATCTTTCGCAATCCAGCGCTACTCACCTTCATTCTGGTGGTGGCTGTCTGGGTCATTGCCAGCCTCACCCTACGTGGTTTCGGCAATTACGGACACCTTCGTTACCTTCTGGAACTAGCTTCCGTCATCGGCATCGCCGCCGCGGGGCAAACACTTGTCGTCCTCATGGGTGGGATCGATCTCTCCGTCGGCGCGATCATAACGGTCACTGCGATCCTGCTGCCGCTAATTTCCCCGGCATGGGACCCGACAGGTCTTGTCGGCATAGCTCTCGCTGTCGCCATCGCGATGGGCATAGGCCTTCTCAATGGCGCGGGAGCAGCGTTCCTCAGGGTGCCGCCGATCATCATGACGCTGGCCATGGCAACCTTTCTTCAAGGCCTGCTCGTCATCGTCGCCGGCGGAAGCGCCGTCACGGTCAGCAATCCGGCGGTGATCCTGCTTGGCCAGTCCAGACCGCTCGGCATTCCGGCCGGCATTCTGCTCTGGGCAGTCGTCTCGGTCGTCGTTCTCTTTCTTATCCACCGTATGCCGATCGGTGCACGCTTCCTCGCCATTGGTGCGAATCCGCTTGCTGCGCGCCTTTCGGGCGTTAGCCTGACCCGCAATACGTTGCTGCTATACTCGCTTTCTGGCCTGTTTGCAGGCGTCGCGGGCGTGCTTGTGCTCGGCATGAACAGACAGGGTTATGTCGGCATCGGCGACCCCTATCTGTTGACCTCCATCGCCGCAGTGGTGCTCGGCGGGACGTCCATTCTCGGCGGTCGCGGAACCTATGCGGGGACCATACCCGGCGCCATTTTGCTCGTGACGACGACAGCGCTCATCACGGTCGTCAATGCCTCACCGGGGTGGCGCTCCATCATGTTCGGCGGCCTCATCCTCTCGCTCCTACTCATTTCCGGCAGAGAAGCGCGCAGATGAACCGACGTTATGAGGGACCGGTGATAGATCCGCATCATCACCTCTGGGATCTATCACTCAATCGCCATCCCTGGCTGAAAAAGGCGCGTGGCACCGGTGGCGAGATGATCTTCGGCAGCCTTACGCCGATCCTTCGCGACTACGGTGTGGAAGAATACCGAAGAGACGTTGCGAACCAGAACATAGTAGCGTCCGTACATGTCGAAGCCGGCTGGTCGGACGATCACCCCCTCGATGAGACCCGCTGGCTCGACAGCCTCGATCGTAGCACGGGCGTTGCCAGGCGCTATGTCGCACGGGTTCCACTCGATAGTCCGGACGCCTCCCGGCTGATTGCGGCCGAAGCGGAAAATCCGAATGTTATCGGCGTCCGTGACATCGTGAGCTGGCATCCTGATCCGGTAAAAAGCTTTGCCCCACGCGCCAATCGAATGAGTGATACGGTATGGCGGGAGGGCCTCCGTCACCTTTCCCGCCACGGCCTCGTCTTCGACCTGATGCTTTATCCTTGGCAGATGGAGGAGGCTCTTTCTCTTGTTCGAGACTTTCCCGAAACACTGTTCGTCGTAAACCACGGCGGTAGCCCGGCGGACAGAAGCAAGAATGGCATGGCGCTGTGGCGCGATGGCCTGCGAGCGCTCGGCGGCCAGCAGAACGTCAGGCTGAAAATATCAGACCTCGTCGCCTACGATAACAAATGGACATTCGAGAGCCTGTCGAAAGTGATCCACCACTGCATTGAGTGTTTCGGCGCGAACAGAGCCATGTTCGCCAGTGATTTCCCGGTCGCAGGGCTGCATGGATCGCTCGACGAGATATACGAGGTTTTTCGCAAGGCCGCTGAGCCCTTTTCGCTGGAAGACCAGCGGGCGTTGTTCTTTTCGACAGCCAACGAAACCTACAGGCTTGGGCTCGAATAGCGGCATTGATCGGGAGGAGGCTGGCCGGCCCCCTTTCCTCACTTTCCAAGGTCTACGCGATGACTATGCTCGGCCCGAGCGAGCCGATGGCCTCACGAACCCAGTCGAGCCGAGGCGCGGGGATCAATCCGTAGTTATAGAAGTTGACACCTTCCGCACCCGCATCGATCGCGGCCTTCACGCGCGCTTCGAGAATGGCCGGACCCTCTACCTCCGGATAGAAGACCCGCAGGCCGACGCCGAGGAACTTGTCTGGACCAAGTGCAGCGCGACCAGTCTCAATCACATCGGCCACCGCTTCCGGGCTTGCGTCGTAGCAGCACAGTATGGCGCCATCACAAAGCTTTGCCACGGCGGGAAGATCTACACCACCAAGCCACCCGTCCTTGAGGTCGATCAGGACGATACGGGTCGCAGGATGCGCAGACGCCTTGATCTCGCCGATTAGGCTGGTCACTGGTTCCGTTCGCCACTGCAGGAAGGCATGGAGTTCAGGGTACCCACGAAAAACATCGATCCCCCCTGCTGGGAAATTCGGAAACTGGACTTCCGGAACAGCGCGCTCGCAAAGCTCGGCAATAAATCTTGAGACCGTCTGCTGCGCGCGATCAACGGGCACACCGGCCTTTAGCGCACGCGCCGTACAATGCTCGCAGAAGCAGAGGGAAAGAAGGAAATCGTCTTCCGCATTGAGGCCCACTCCATCCTTTTCGTGGTGGTATTCATGGGCAAATCCCATGAAATTGGGGCTTTCCAGCTCCAGCATATCGGGCTTGTAATTGGTGGTTATATCCTTGACCAGCGTCACGACATAATCGCGCGCGGCAGGGCTGGAAGGGCACAGATTGTAAAAGTTTGCGTTGCCGAACGCATTGCGCGTCACATGTTCCGGGTGGAGCATGCCAAGGCGACTATTATGCAAGCAGACCGTCCAGCACGACACGCCAAGTCCCGTCTCGTAGAGCCCGTCAACCAACGCCCTCAACATGTCACCGCGCTCGGTGAGATTATTGGCCACCAGGGGCCGAATCTCCTTGCCGGACCAAAGCGCCTCGTCGGTCTGGAAATAGACCGTTCCATCTTCCGGAAAATATGCTTTCTGCGTCGGGCTACGCGGCTGGAGGAAGCGACCGGCATGGTAGGAGGTGGCAAGGCTGACCGAATTCAGCCCAGCTCGCCCCTTGATCTCGTTTACGAATCTCTCAACACCTTGGTCCTGAATGTCCCAGGGATAGGTCCATATCGATCGATGCATTTCATCCTCGTAGAACTTACGGGCCTCGATGAACGACGCCTGGATTGGGTAAAACCGGAAGGACGGGCTTCAAAGGCTCCCGCGCCTGATAACCCTCAGAGGCAAGCGGCGCGTCCTTTCGGCATTTTTTTTGCCATCGGACAGACTGTTGAGAATCATTTCGCCGGCGATCCTACCGAGATCTTGCGTGTCGATACCGATCATGGTCAGGCCGGGGGGTATCTCCGCAGCGATTTCACTATCGCCGAAGCCGATCATCGCCAGGCGCTCGGGAACAGCAATGTGCTGCCGTCGAGCCTCGGCCAGGCATCCGAACGCCAGAAGATCGTTAGCGCAGAAGATCGCCTCGACATCCGGGCATTCCGCCAGCAACCGGGTGAGAGAGGCTGCGCCATCGGATGGTCCGACGATATCTCCGCCAAGAGCAACCCCAACAAGATCGAGACCGAATTTCTGACATCCGTTCTTGAAGCCTTGGAGGCGCAGTGCGCCTCGGCCGCCACGCCGGCCGATATAGGCCACTTTCCGATGCCCCTTCTCCGCCAACTCGGTTGCAGCAAGCAAGCCGGCCTCGGTATTTGAAAATCCGACAAGCATATCGATCGGGTCCCGCGGCAGAGCCCACGTCTCCATGATCGGAATTCCGAGATTTTTCAGGATATCGCGGTTCTCCTCGAGTTCGATGACGCCGGTGAACATGACCGCAGCCGGCTTCAAGGCCTGCAGCGAGCGGATAGCCGCGGTCTCACGGTCGTAGGAATATGCGGTCTGTCCCACGAGAAAGAGATATCCGGCCTTCTCCAAAATGTTGCCGCAAGCATGCAATGCCAGTGAAAACTGCTCGCTGAACATGTTCGACGCAAATGCCATGACCACATTGGAGCGTCCGCTCCTTAATGCACTGGCAAAGGGATTGACCCGATAGCCGGTTGCTTCGACGGCCTGCTGTATCCGGGCCCGCTTCTCGGCACTCACCTTTTGAGGTTTGCTCAATGCACGAGAGACGGTAATCGGCGCGACGCCGGCCATGCGTGCAACATCACCAATGCTAACGGCGTCAGTGGACTGGCCATCATCAGGTCCGGCCGGTGGCTTGGATATGCGAACGACGTCATCATAGATTACGTCGTCTACGCTCTTCAATTTACCCTTTGCCATGAATTCTCCGGCTTCGACGTGGCTTCTAGCCTTTGATTAATTGGCCAACTTGCATGAGGCAATCGCCGTTTTCGCAATGAGTGTGGAGGCGCCGGGAAATGACAACGCCCGACACCTGGAAGCGAAGTTCCTCTTCCTTCTCGGACAGGCGTTCAAAGTCGTGATACCAGCCGGCGACATCTCCGGCCTCGACATTCGCGCCGACATCGACTGCCGGCTCGAACCATCCCGTGCGGTTCGCATAGATTGCCTGGTCATGTGAATTGAGGCTGAGAAGACGGGTCTCCTGGACCTGCAAATGGCTGGGCAACACGGGCGCCTTGGTCAGGCCAGCGGCCATCAACAGGTTGTTGATCGCAAGCGCCGTCATGGACATGGTCTGCGGCGTCACGCTGCCACCGCCGCCGAACTCTCCGCTGATACCGATTGCGCCTGCTCGTGCAGCGGCTGCCATCGAGGTCGGTGCATCAATGCCGTTCCTTGCAATGAACGCGTAGGGCATGCCGAGCGCATTGAGCAGCTTCACGGCCTTGGCGTGCCGGTCCGCGTCGTCGTTTTCCTCGATCAGGCCGGTCGGCAGATGCGCCATTGAGGTTCCGCCAGAATGCATGTCAAAGACGATGTCATAACCGGGGAAGAGTTCCCGCTCGAGGAAATTGGCCATCCGACTTGTTGGAGTGCCTTCCATGCTGCCCGGGAAGGCGCGATTGAGATTTCCTCCGTCAAGCGGTGAGCAGCGGCGTGCCGACATCACTGCAGGCATGTTCGCGAATGGTATGATCGTCAGCCTGCCGGTAATGTCGGCCGGCTCGATGCTGCGGATGAGGCGCTTGAGATTGATCTCCCCCTCATACTCGTCACCGTGGTTCCCCGCCATCAGCAAGATCGAGGGACCGTCGCTGTTCCGGATCGTGCAGATAGGGGTCCGGACATGGAAATAGGGAGAGCGATCGACCGAGAATGGCGCCGACAGCCAGCCCAATTGCTTGCCCTCAGCGTGGAAATCAATCGAATGGAATAGTCCGGTATGCATGAAACACCTTATCGTCGCGTGGCTTTACCCTGCGCGCTTTCAATCTCGGTCTGTGCTGGGCCCGCCAAAGACGGGCCCCGCTTTTGGGTGGGATCACATATGAGGAAGGGTCTGTGCTTCCTTGAAGAAAGTCATTTGCAGCTTGGCCAGATCACCGTTCATGTTGTGGAAGAAGAGGAACGTGTTGATCCAGTTCAGGAAGTTCTGCTCGCCCTGCTTGACGCCGATATGGGCCGGCGACAGGCGGATGCGGTAGGCGATGGAGACGTTCTTGCCCGGATTGTCATCTGCGACCTTGACCGCGATCGCGCTGTTTTCTGCGAAATAGTCCGCCTGGCCTGCGAGAAACGCAGAAATCGCGGACGCGGTGTCCTCGAAGCGGATGAGCTTTGCTTCCGGCGCATTGTCCGTCAGCCAGGTATCGAGCGTCGAGCCCTTGGCAACGGCGATCTGCTTTCCGGCAAGGCCTGCGACGCTGTCGATCTTCTCGCCCTTGCCGCCGAAGACGCCGAGGCTGACGGCGGCGTAGGGCTGCGAGAACATCACCTGCTGGGCACGCTCCGGAGTTGCACCGGCGGCAGCGATCAGAACGTCGACCTTGTCGGCGAGAAGGCTGGGGATACGGCTTGCGCCGGTGAGAGGCACGATCTCAAGCTCGGCATTGAGGTCCTTCGCCATCATCCGCGCGAGTTCGACATCGAGGCCGGTATCCTTGCCCTGACCATCCTTGTAACCCCAGGGTGCAGCATCGAGCAGGACGCCGACGCGCAGCTTGCCGCTCGACGTAACATCGACCAGCGTGTCGGCCAGTGCCGGAGCGGAAAGAGCGGCGGCAATCGTGGCCGCGGCAAGGATACGCTTGAACAGTTTCATGTCATTCCCCTTGTTGCGTTTGAAATTTCTCAACCGATCAGCGTGCGTGATGACCGATGAAGCTTTTGAGTTCCGGCGTTTGCGGATCGGCGAACAGCGCCTTGGGATCTCCCTGTTCCCAGACCCGGCCCTGGTGCATGAAGACCAGTTTCGTCGCGACGTTGCGGGCGAAGCTCATCTCGTGCGTAACGAGAACCATGGTTATGCCCTGTGCCGCCATCTCCTCCATCACCTTCAGCACCTCACCGACCAGTTCGGGATCGAGCGCCGAGGTGACTTCGTCGAAAAGCATGAGATGCGGCGACATGGCGAGGCAGCGGGCAATGGCGACGCGCTGCTGCTGTCCGCCGGAGAGCTGTTCCGGATAGGCGTTCAACTTGTCGGCAAGACCGACGCGCTCGAGAACCGACAGGGCCAGTTTCTTGGCCGCTCGCTTGTCCGTCTTGCCCGTCAGGATTGGGGCGAGCGTCACGTTTTTCTCGATCGTCATATGCGGGAAGAGATTGAACGCCTGGAAGACGATGCCGACCTTCTGCCGCATCTGCCTCAACCCGTCCATATCGGCCGAGACCGACTGCCCTCCTAGCAAGATCTCGCCGGAATTGATCGTCTCCAAGGCATTGATGCATCTCAGGAGCGTGCTCTTGCCCGATCCGCTGCGGCCGATAATGGTGACGATCTCGCCTTTTTCGACATCGAGCGAAACGCCCTTGAGCACTTCCAGCGGTCCGTAATTCTTGCGAACATTCTTGATTTCAACGAGCGCCATTGAGCCGCGCCTCCAGGGTCCGGGACCAGGTGGTCAGTGGGAAACAGATGGTGAAATAGATGGCCGCCACCAAGGTGTAGACGAGGAGCGGTTGGAAGGTGCCCGCACTGATCATCTGGCCGGCACGCGCAAGCTCGACCAGGCCGACAACGGAGGCGAGAGATGTGTTCTTGATCAGCTGGACCAGAAAGCCGACGGTTGCCGGAAGGGCGATGCGAAAGGCCTGCGGGCCGATGATGTGGACGAATTGCTGCAGCCAGGAGAGGCCGAGGCAGGCTCCCGCCTCCCACTGGGCCTGGCGAACCGCCTGTATCCCACCGCGCCAGATATCGCCAAGGAACACTGCTGTGTAGATCGTATAGGCCGCACCGACGGCAACGACCGGCGGCACATCCCTGACGACGAGGACCGGAATGCCGAAATAGAAGAACATCAGGAGCCCCAGAAGCGGGATGCCCTGGATGAGTTCGATCAGCGCGGAGGCGATGGTGCGCATGACCAGCGAACCGCTGGTGCGCGCAAGGGCGAGACCGAGCGCGAGCGGCACACCGAAGGCAAGCGCGATCGCAGCCATAAGGAATGTCCATTCGAGCGCAGTGACGAGAAAGATCAGGTCGGAAAAGGAAAACTGGCGCATGATCTGGACCTATCTTCGGGTTGGCCAGCGAAAGACGACCCGCCCGAAAAGCGCGAAGACAATTTTGAACAGGATGACGAGAGTGAAATAAATGCCGCAGGTCAGCGCATAGACTTCAAAACTGCGATAGGTGCGGCTGTCGATAAAGCCTGCCGCGTGAAACAGCTCGTCAGCAGAAACCTGCGAAGCGATCGATGTTCCGAGCAGGAGCAGCACGAATTGCGACGTCATAGACGGGTAGATGTTGCGGATGGCCGGCGGAAGAACGATGCGTGACAGAACCTGCCAGCGAGTGAGACCAAGACACAGGCCCGCCTCGATCTGGCTGCGCGGAATAGAGCTGAGGCCGGAGCGCAGGATCTCGCTGGTATAGGCGCCGAAATAGATCGACAGGGCGACGATCGAAGCCTGGATTGGCGAGAAGCGAAGGCCGATACTGGGCAGCACGAAGAAGATGATGAAGATTTGCAGCAATGCCGGCGTGTTGCGGATCACCTCGATATAGGCACGCACGGCGATGCGCGCCGGCTTCGGTCCGCTGCGCAGGATGACCGCACCGGCAATGCCGATCAGAAGTCCGATCGCTGCGGCCGAGACAGTGAGCAGCAGGGTCGTCAGCACGCCGTCGATGAACTGGTTCTCGTAACGCCAGAGCGGGCGAAAATTGAAATTGGGCATCGCCGCTCCTAATGGAAGAAGGTTCGGTAAAGACGCTCGATCCGGCCCGATGCATCAAGTCCGTAAAAGATGCGCCAGCGGTCGAAACAGGTGCAGGGATGCGAGATTCCGAACTCGATGACATCCCCGATGGCCAGTCCGGCAGCGTATTCAAAGGATAGGAAAGCATGCTGATCATTGAGCTTGGTAACATTCGCCGAAGGCGCGAGATTGGGCTCGACCGGCATTCCGTTCCGGTAAACCCGCAGCGCCACAGGCATATCCTGATCGAATGAGACATCCCGCATGCCCATCCCGACTATCGCGAGCCCCGGTTCTGGAACGGAAATCACCTCTGCCCAGATGCGCATGGCGGGCTGGAACGTTTCGGATGCCTTGAATTTAACGCCATCCGAGATCAGCAGCCCGCGCTCGTCGATAGACTGGAACCCGCGTTTGTAGACACCGTGGTCGGAGAAGAATATGGCGCCGCTGCGTAGCAGCAGCGTCGCATTTCCGTCTGCATCGCAAAGCGGCACCAGGGCTGCGATTACGCGGTCGAAATGGACCGAACCACCCGCCGAAACAATCAGCGCTCGTTCGGGATGAGCCTGGCGAATGAGCGCGAATGTTTCGACAACAAGATCAAACAGGGTAGCCATGTTCGCATCGAGTTTTTCAGGCGTCGCTCCAATCACGGAGCCTTCATAAGTCGAAACACCAACCAGCACGATTTCCGAACTGGTCGAAAGGATATCGATGATCTTGCTTGCGGCCTCTTTCGTGCGCGCGCCGGTACGCCCGGCACCCACCTCAACGAAGACCTTGAGGGAATTGCCCAAGCGACCTTTAAACGATTGCACCAGATTGGTCGCCGCCTGCGCGGAATCTGCACAGCAGGTGATTTCGGCCTGCGGGAATGCGTCAACAAGCATTCGCAAGCGCCCTGCCGCCGCAAGGCCACCGATCTGGTTGGCGATCAGGACATTCTGGACACCGGATCGAAGCAGAATTTCTGCCTGAAAGAGATCTGCGGCTGTCGCGCCTGATGCGCCGGCATCAATAAGATCAATTGCAATTTCGGGGCACATCGGCGTCTTAGCATGCGGCGCGACGTTTGCTCCAAAGGCCGAGATAAGCGCGAGAAAACGATCCCGATTACTGCGGTAGGTATCTAGGTCGACAGTCAGGAGAGGCAGGGCAAGCGAACCGTCCGTCGGCTTCGAACCAATGATATCCGATTGCTCGTTGAGTTCCGGCTGATCGCCGGATTGTTCCCGAAGAGATAAATAAGAACGCATCTGGTCCCAGTGGTATCGTTGTCATTGGCAATCCTTGTAGCATCCTATGGTAACGTTGTCATCCGCATTTTGAAGAGCTGGCGGATGCGCGAGACCTTTTCAGCCTCACGGCTTGGTATGGTGGACAGCGTCAATATTATCGGACTTGAAGCGACGCTTGCGGCGTACACGCAAGATGGTGAGTGGAAAACTGCGATGCTTCGATATCCCGAATCTAACCGAGACTTCCTGTCGGATGAGATCAACCGCCGCTTCCCATCGATCAATGTGATCAAGGCCGAAGGCACGTTTCTTGCTTGGCTGGACTGCACTGCCCTTAAGCTGGAATCTGATCCACAGACCTATTTTCTCGGGAATGGCAAAGTCGGCTTTAGCGCCGGTTCCGAATTTGGTCCCGATTATGCCAATTTTATTCGGCTGAATTTCGCCTGCCCACGCGCACTTCTGGTAGAGGGTTTGGATCGTATCGAGAGGGCGTTGAAAGCTACCAACAGTCGACCCTAACGCCGAGACACTTATCCGGAGAGGACTTCTCCATCGTCTGGTCCAGTAAGCCAAGCACCGACCGCTGCTCATAGTGCTCTACCTCAGCGAGACGGTCGTCATCCGCTACACATCTCTAAAAGAACCAGCCTGCAAGTTCGTCGCAACATATGCGACAATCATGAGATCGGCGGAAGGCATCGACGCGAAGCAGCGTCGGCTCTTGGCAAGGCCAAGTAGTGTCCATTTCGTAAAGGTTGCCGCTCAGTGTTGCCGGCAATCAGTCAATATCCTCCGGTTAGTAGTATGCTCTCCCCGGTCATAAAACTGCACGCCTGAGAGGAAAGGAAGATAGCGGCGCCGACGAGTTCCTCCGCCTGTCCTGCACGGCCCATCCAGTTCAGCGTCCGCACGTAATTTTCCCAGCCTTCCGGATCCTCGTCACGACGGTGGGCGTTGCGGTCGGTGTCGATAAGACCAGGGGCAAGTGTGTTGAGCAAGACATTATCACGCGCGTAATCACGCGCCTGGCTTTGAATCAGATTATGCTGCGCAGCCTTTGTCGCTGCGTAGGCGGTAACGATACCTTTTGGTCGAACTTGATTGACCGAACCAATAGAAACCACCCTGCCCCATTTGCGAGCCGCCATACGCGGGAGAACGGCTTGCAGCATCTCCACTGTCGAGCCCAGATTGACCGCCAGCTGAAAGGCAAGATCTTCGGACGTCAGTTCTGAGAGCAAGGCGTTGATCTGCGCGCTGGCATTGATCACTAGAATATCGATAGGAGCAATTGCTTCGGCCCGCTCAACCAGATCACGACCGGCACCGGGCTCGGAGAGGTCGCCTGCCAGTTCATGCACTGCACCGCCGCTTGCGGCGATCTGGCGTTGCACGGCTTCAGCAGCTCCTGGCTTTACGCCATGGAGGATGACGCGAGCGCCCGCTCCCGCCAACCCCTGCGCAATGGCGGCGCCGATGCCGCGGCTCGAACCCGTGACGAGTGCCGTACGGCCTTTCAGTCCAAAGACACTTTCGAGCTGCATCTATTTATCCTTTGAAGACAAATATGCCGGCGCCGGTGGTTCCGGGGCGGCAGGAGAATAGTCCGCCGGAGAGCGGCGCGTCGGCAAGCGTGGACGCCGGCAGGCGCGTACGTGCACTTGTGATGAAAAGTGTCGACAAATCTGGCCCGCCGAAAGCGATGCTGGTGGGGCGTGGAACCGGCATATCGATCACCTGATCCAGCTTCCCGCTAGGAAGGTACCGGCGCACCGACCAGCCGTCCCAAATCGCGCACCAGACGCCTCCCTCTGCATCGACAGCAAGACCGTCGGGCCGACCGTCAGCGACAGGGATGCGCGCGAACTCGCGACGGTTCGACAGCGACCCGGTCAATGGGTTGCAGTCGTAGGCGTGTATCAGACCAGGGACAGTGTCAACGAAGTAGAACGTCCCCCCATCGGGGCTCCAACCGAGGCCGTTGGAAACAACGATTCCGCTCTCTTTTGGTTCGAAAGCTCCATCAGAATTAATACGATAGAGCGCACCCGTGGGCTTCGATGCATCGATGCGCATCGATCCGACCCATATTGCCCCATCGGGCCCGCATTTTGCGTCGTTCAGACGATTGTCGGCAATGTCCGCCTCCGGGCTGACAAATGGCGTCAGCCGTCCGGAAGCGAAATCGAGCCATTCTAAGCCGTCCTGCGACGCCACGAGCAATCGTCCTCCGTTGACCGGGATGACCGCACTGACAAGCTTCCCGGTCTCACAGGTTTCGTTGCGCCCAGTGGCCGGATCGAAGCGGTGCACCGCCGGATGGAGAATATCCACCCAGTACAGGGCTTGTTCCCCCTCGTGCCAGGCTGGGCTCTCCCCCAGTTGGGCACCCCAGGGTAGCGTGCAGCTGAGCTCAGCGTTAGGGCGACCCGTTGCTGAACGCGGGCGTGGTCGTGAGCTGATCGCCACTGCCCCGGCTGCGCCTGTGATCCGCCGAGCAGCGGCAATCAGTTCGCGACCAGTGGGATGAATATTGGAGGGATCGAGCCGCGATGACGGCCCCAATGCGACGAGCACGCCCATTGGCGTATTGTCGCGGCCCATAACAGGGGCAGCCACCGAATTTACTCCGGGTAGATGCTCCTCATAAGAAATTGAATACCCTCGCGCCCGCGTCAATGTGAGATCGGCCTGTAGCGCCTCAAGGGTGGTGATGGTTTTGGCTGTCTGCAAGTCGAGCGCCAAGCGATCCAGCAGGCTACGACCAACTGCGGGATCCTGGAAGGCGAGTAGCGCCTTGCCTGGCGCCGTGCAATGAAGCGGAACGCGACGCCCCACTTCGACGCGCACTGAAAGACCATTCGGTGAGCGCTCCGCGAGATACTGCGTCATCGTGCCGTCAAGCTTGCAAAGCGCCACCGTCTCCCCGAGTTCAGCCGCGAGCCGCTCGAGTTCCGGCGATGCCGCAGAGACGAGATCGAAGCTCTCCCAGACCTTGTGGGACATTTCCAGAAAGCGCTGGCCGAGAACATAGGTGCCACGTGCCTCATCCTGGCGGACGAGACCATACGCGATGAGCGTGCGTAGGATTCGCGCAAAGGTCGGCTTTGGCAGACCAGACGCGCGCAACAGATCCGCAAACCTTAACGGCTCCGGCGCGTCGGCAACCATGTCAAGCAGCGTCAGTCCCTTGGACAGCGCTGCCGTGCCACCCGGCGTCTCCGGTTTCATTGCCCCTGCTCCATCGCGCCTCGCCGCCGCCTTGCGGCCGCCGCGTCGTCCAGCATCCGGTCCATCGTCCATTGCGCTTCAAACCCCAAGGTGTTCCTGATCCGCTCGTTGGACGTATGGTAATAGACGCCGTCGCCGGGAAAATCGACTGTCACGATGGGAAGGCCGGTCAGCGACGAAATCTTCGGCAGAAGCGCCGCAAAATCCACCGGTTCATCGGCACCCAGATTGAAGGCGCCACCTGCGGCCTTCGGATGGTCGAGAGCGAGCAAGATGCCCGCCACCATGTCACGTGTATCCGTTATATGCATGCGGAACGGTCGGCCGTTTTCATTTCGCGCGAGTATATGCGAAGGCTCTCCAACATCGTGGGATTGCAGCAAGTCGGCGACGGCTGTGTTTCCAAGACTCTGTTGCTGGCGAATGCGCGGCCGCAGGAAAAACCGCGGCCCAGAAAAGAAGCTCTCCTCATCGAGCAGTTCCGCAGCATCCTGCGTATGAGAGAAACGCAGGATAACGGTTTCCATGCGTCCAATCCGCTGATGAAAGTGGACCAGCTCTTCTCCCAGCAGCTTCGTAAGACCATAGGGCGAATTTGGCCGAAGCGGGTGATCTTCGGTAATTGGTAAGAATTCCGGACGGTTTTCCGGGTACACCTCACCGGTAGAAGCAAAGACAAACCGCCGCACTCCAGCCAATGACGCCGCGTCCAGAAGCCTACCTGTGCCCTCGACATTGGCAGCAAACATGCGGTCGCGATCAGCGGCCAACCAAGACATGAAAGCTCCTAGATGCAGAACATCGCTCACGCCATCCATGGCTTTGAAAATAGCCTCGGCATCTTCGAGCGAACCAACGATTTCCTCGCCCCCGGTTCCAGACGGCCTCAAATCAAGGCCGCGAACGATGCGGCCCCGTGAGCGCAATGCCGCGACCACGGCGCGTCCGACACGGCCTGCCGATCCGGTGACAAGGATCATAGCCGTACTCCGGTCTTCGCGTCGAAGAAGTAAAGCTGAGCAGGATCGAAACCAAGCCTTAGGGCCTCATTGCCAGGAAGATTGCCGGTGTGGGAGACGCGCGCTATCAGACCCTTTGACTTACCGTCTTCTCCATCGGCTACCCTTGCGGCTTCGTCGTCGAAGTAAACGTACTTCTCCGACCCCAAACTTTCCACCAGTGTCGGGCGGACGGTGAACGTCACGGGCGCTTCGGCCAGGGTCAGGTGCTCAGGTCGCAGACCGACAACCACATTGCCCTCACGGGCCTTCGCAGATGGCATGGTGATTGTTTGACCAAACAGTTTTAGAGCACCGTTGTGTAGCTCCGCATTCAGAAAATTCATACCCGGCGAGCCGATGAAACCGGCAACGAAGAGATTGGCCGGATTGTTGAAAAGCTCGTCCGGCCCGGCGATCTGCTGAATGACGCCGCTCTGCATGATAACCACGCGGTCCGCCATGGTCATGGCTTCCACCTGATCATGTGTGACGTAAACTGTGGTGACGCCGATGCGTTTGTGCAAAGCGCCGATTTCGGCACGCATGTGGACACGTAGCTTTGCGTCAAGGTTGGACAAGGGCTCATCCATTAGGAAGGCCTGCGGCTGGCGCACGATAGCGCGACCAAGAGCGACGCGCTGACGCTGGCCCCCGGAGAGGTCCTTGGGCTTACGATCGAGATAGGGCGTCACTTCCAGAATGCGCGCCGCATCGTTTACACGGCGGTCGATCTCAGCCTTGTCGGTGCCGCGCATCTTCAGACCGAAGCCAATATTCTGGCGCACGGTCAGATGCGGGTAAAGTGCATAGTTTTGAAACACCATGGCAATATCGCGGTCTCCGGGCGCAAGATCCGTGACGTCGTTATCACCGATAAAAATTTGTCCCCCGCTCGCCGGCTCGAGACCAGCAAGTATTTTCAGCATTGTCGACTTGCCGCAGCCCGATGGTCCGACCAGCACCACGAACTCCCCGTTCTCGATTTCGAGCGAGAACGGCCTGAGCACATTAAGGGCACCATAAGACTTGCTGACGTTGCGAATGGAAATATTGGCCATGCTTATTTCTCCGCGCCAGCGGTCAGGCCGCCGACCAAATAACGTTCAAGGAACAGGTAGATTGCGATGATCGGCAGCGCGATGAACACGGATGCGGCGGAAATGTCATTCCAGTAGGTGACGTATTCGCCTTGCATCGTGGTGATGCCGAGATTAGCCGTCCAATTGTCCGGCGAGTTGACGAGAAAGGTGCGGGCATAGGCATAGTCGGCCCAACTCAGCACGAAGGCATAGAGTGCGGTGGCGGCCAGACCGGGCGTTGCGATGGGAAGCACAACGCGCACCATCGCGCCAACTGGTGAACAGCCGTCGACCATGGCGGCCTGTTCCAGTTCTTTAGGAATCGTATCGAAATAGCCTTTTAGCATCCATGTGGCGAACGGAATGATCATAGTCGAATGCGCCAGCACCAGCGTCCACAGGCTACCGATCAGGCCGAAGCTGGAGAAGATCGAAAACAGCGGTATGACCAGCAAGGTTGCGGGCAACATCTTCGCTGTCAGAACGAAGAGACCCATAGTCGCGCCGCCCCTCATGGAATAACGCGATAGCGCGTAACCGGCGCTGACCGAAACCAGCATCGACAGCGCCACAGAACCGATGGCCGCCAGCATCGAATTCCAGAGCCAGAGCAGGATAGGTTTTGCGGCCCAGACACGGGCGAATATGTCCCACTGCGCGTCTTCCGGCCAGAAGGTCGGCGGCAGTCGGTATAGCTCATCGGTGGTGGATAGCGCCGTGACGAGAAGCCAGTAGACCGGGAAGAGGATCATGACCAGCGTGAAGATGACGGTCGCGTAGAGAGCAAGGCTCTGTAAAAATGTCCGTTTCATCAAAGCCCCCTCAATAGATCGATTTCGAACGCCGGCCGAGCATCAACAGGCTCGCGACGATGCAGATCACCAGCGTCAGCACGCCGACGGCGGCGGCGCGGCCGAAATTGTGATACTGGAAGGCCTGGTCATAGGTCATGATGGACAGCGTCTGCGTCGAACGCAGCGGCCCGCCACCGGTCAGAACCTTGATGATCGAAAAGTCGCGGAACACCCACAGCAGCGTCAGCACCAGCGTCACGCCTAGAACCGGCATCAACAGCGGCATTGTGATCCAGCGGAACCGCTGCCACACACTCGCGCCATCCACCTTGGCGGCCGCGTAATAATCAGCGGGAATGGATTGTAGACCGGCAAGGCACATGATCGACACGAAGGGAAAGCCCTTCCACACCATGGTAATGGCAACGGCCCAAAAGGCCGCCGTGGAACTGCTGACCCAAGGTATCATCTGGTCGGTGAAACCGAGCTTGATCGACAGCCAGCCGAACAGGCCAAAGGAGGTGTCGAACATCCACGCAAAGATGACAACCGCAATGATCTCCGGCACGGCCCAAGGCAGTGCCATTCCCAGCCGCGCAACGGCTCGCCCCTTGAAGCGATTGTTGGCGAGAAGCGCCGTGCTCAGACCAACGGCAACGCTGCCTGCGGTGACGACAATCACCAGCTTCAGCGTTACCCAACACGCCAACCAGAATTCCGGCGACGAAAACAGCCAATTATAATTGGCAAGGGAGAATGGACGGCTAGCCCCGCCAAGCCTCGGTATCTTGACCTGCTGAAACGACAGGTCGATGGCCAAAACGAGCGGCCAGACGATGATGGCGGCAACCATCAGGACCGCGGGCGCGATCAGGATATAGCCGAGGAGATGTTGCCGGCTGGGACGCGCAAGATCGAAAAACTTGCGACGCCCAGCCCGAACGGGTTCGGTCATGGATGGTCCTCCTGCCGGATGCGAATGATGGCCACAGCCCGTCAAATGGGCCATGGCAAAACGACGGGATTAACCCTTAATGGCTTCGGCCTTTGCCTGCATGGTTTTGGCCACTTCTGCCGGATCGAGATCCTGAATGATCATCCTCTGGCTTTCTTCCATCACCATCTTGCTAAACTCATTGTAGAAGAGCTCAAGTCCAGTCGGGATGCGGTCGATACCCGCATCGGATGCGGCCTTCATCGTCTCGATCAGCACAGGGAAATGCGGGATGGTCTTTTCCACGCCCGAGACGTCGGCAGTCGGGCTTGGCGGCGTATTCCCGCCGAGGGTGGCGTAGCTGCGCTGGAATTCTGGTGACATCGTCAACTTGATGAAATCCCATACGAGGGCTTTCTGGTCGTCGGGGATATCAGCCGGCATTGCCAGCACGTTGGATGAGCCGCCGAGCGGCGGGTGAAGCGGCGGTGCGACATAAACGATGTCAGCCTTGGCCGAACCCTTTTCGGTTGTACCGTAGAGCCACGGTCCATCCAGCCGCATCGCCATTTTGCCATCTGCAAAGAGCTTGCGCACGTCGCTGGCGCTCATATCCACCGGGCTGACGCCGCTCTTCATCACGGTTTTCCAGCGTGAAAGACCCTCGACCATTTGTGGCGTGTCGATGGTGATGTTGCCATCCTTGTCCGTCCAGTAGGCTCCGGCGTCGAGGATGTAGTTCAGCATCTCTGTCAGATACTGGCCCGGACCGCCCTTGGTTTCATGGCCAGTGCCGAACTGATCGACAATGCCGTCGCTGTTCAGATCTTTCGTTGTCGCTTTCGCAGCGGCCAGGAACTCATCATAGGTCTTCGGAACCGCAACACCTGCCTCTTCCAATATCTTTTTGTTGTAGGCCATTACGAAACCGAAATAGTTGGTCATGATGCAGACGGTTTCACCATTCCATTCGCATTTCTGCTGTCCAGCCCAGCCCTTCATGTCGACGCCGTCCTTCTTCAGCCAAGGATCAAGAGGTTCGAGCCACCCGCTATCGGCAAACATCTGAAACTCGAAAGACGCCAGATGCACGATCTGCGGTGGCTGATTGGCCGCAAAAAGCGTTGTCATCGTATCCGCGTAGGAGCTACGCTCAGCTTTGGTAAATTCGATCTTCACGCCCGGATGCTGCTGCTCAAAGGCGGCGATGGCGGAACGCCACCATTCGCCGGTACCGGCATCATCGGTTTGCCAAGAAATGAATTTCAGCACGGTATCGGCCATGGCAGGCGCGAATCCGCCCATTGTCATCAGCATCGCGGTCGCTGTGCCAAGCGCCAGCTTCTTTATTCCTTTGGTCATGGGTTCCTCCTCCAGAAAACCAGTTCAGATACGTTCAATAAGTGCGAGTGCCGCCTCCGACGGCTTGACGCCAAGTCCCGGTCCGGAAGGCAGGTAGTAGCTGCCTTCGCGGCAATCCATGTCGCCCGCAAGCAGGCGGCGGTTGGGTTCGAATATCGAGTGCTGAAACTCATGTCCCTTCAGGGTCGGTAATGTCGAGGACGCCTGCAGGCTGGCGGCGAGGAAGATGCCCGCACCAACGGTTGCGTGCGGGATGACATCGATGCCTTGCTCGGCCGCAAGAGCGCCAATGCGGACGAAATTGGTGATGCCCTTGTGTCCCATCTCCGGCTGCACGATGGAGATGCGGCAGCGCTCGACCCGGGCGCGCATGTCCCAATGGGTGCGCCATTCCTCGCCAACGGCAATCGGAACGTCTGTTCCCTTCGAAACCTTTTCCAGTCCGCCTATGTCTTCGGTCCAGACCGGAGCTTCTGCAAACCAGGGGTCGAAAGGTTTCATTTCGGCAATGAGTTCAAGCGCCCGTTCCGGCGTCTGGTTCCAGTGCATGTCGGCGGCAATCTTTGCCTGTGGGCCGAGGACCTGCCGAAGGTTGGCGATTTCGGCCGCCGGGCCATCGTCAGCCACCGGTGTGGCGAATTTGAAAGCATCAAAACCACGATCCTGCCAGTATTTTGCAAGGTCGCCCCGCGCCTTCAATGTCTTTTCAGGCAAACCGGAAACATAGGCAGGGAAGCTTTCCACACCTCCGCCAAGAAGCTCGCGAACCGATTTCCCAGCTTCCTGCCCGGCGATGTCCCAAAGCGCAATGTCGAGTGCGGCGAGCGCATCGACGTAAAATCCTCCGGTATATCCGCGCACCCGCATCATATCGTATAAGTCGTCATAGATGGCAGGCGGATTAGACGCATCACGCCCGATCACGAAACCGGCCAGAAGATCGTTGATCAAAGCCGCCACCGCGCCTGGAGCAACGATCCCATAGGTCTCTCCCCAACCTACAATGCCGGCCTTTGTCGTCATGCGGACCAACACGCTCCGGTCAAACGTGGGATATACAGTCCGATTACCCTTGCGAACGATGTAACCATTGGGATTGACCACCTCCCCTTTACGGAGCGCGCCGAGATAAGGAACCTTTCGCGGCTGCGTCAGCGTGAAAACTTCGATGGTTGCGACGGGGCTATTCATGCGGCCTCCGGTGTAACAAGACCGAGTTCGACCAGATTAGCGTCAATATCGGCAATGGCTGCCGCATCAAGTTCGGGTGTTGGAGCGCGCACGCTGAGGCTATCGATCACGCCGCGACGGGCCAGCACATATTTGGTCAACCGCATGCGGTAAACCGCCTGTAGTACCAGAAGCGGCAGGGTGCGGACATAGATCCTGCGAGCATCCTCATGCCGCCCGGCAACAAGTGCCCGGTCAATGGCCACATGCTCTTCGGCGATCTCCAGAGCGGGCATCGCGGCCGTAGCACCTCGGGCATATTCGTCGAGAATGTAGCGAGCGCCCCCGCCCCCGATAACACCCTTAAGCGTTGACGGCGCATTGGTGATGATGTGGCTGATAGCTGGACCGGCGGGAAGGGTTTCCTCCTTCACGTACGTGACCTGCGGCAGGGCGTTTACAATCTCCACGATCGCCTCAGGCGAGAGGTCTGAGCCGCGGGGTGCAGGCGCGTTTTGCAAAATGATTTCTACGTCAGGGAGCGCCTCAATGATTTTGCCTAGGAAGTCGATCAATGCAGATGCATCCGTGCCGACCGACTTGGGCGGTTGGACCATGAGGTGCCGGATGCCAAGCGACGATGCAACGCTCCCATGCTCGACGACCTCGCGCCAGTCGGCCGCACTCGCTCCTGCCACCACCGGGACCTTCTCGGACACAGCATCAACGACGATGTTCAGCAACGCGGCGCGCTCGGCTGCATCGAGCGTCTCAACTTCACTTGCAAACCCAGGGAACACGACACCGTCCACGCCTTTATCCAGCGCGAAGGTCACGAGGCGCTTCATACCAGCCTCGTCAACACTGCCATCGTCCAAGAATGGGGTCGGCAAAACGGGCAATATCCCTCTAAGGCGAGCAACCATGGTCTACCTCCATATTAGGTATCATATTTTGATACCTCGATTTCACTAATTGACACTACATATCGCGGCGCTTTATGACAAGCCCCAAGATGAACGAAAGAAGAGTGCGAGACATGGCGGCGGGAACAGCGACATCAATTATCGTGGATTGGGGAACGACCTCTTTGAGGGCAGCCCTTGTCGGAGAAGGCGGCGAAGAACTTGATAATCTCGAGACCGGCAGCGGCATATCAAGTCTCGTTGAAGGCCAACACGAGGCCGCGCTCATGGATGCGCTTGCACCCTGGTTCTCGAGCCACGGAGCCTTGCCGGTTGCCGCGCTGGGAATGATTACGAGCCGAAACGGTTGGGTCGAGGTTGCCTATGTACCGTGTCCCGCGGGGCCCAGGGAACTTGCCGCCGGAGCCATTCGAAGATCGCTACCAAACGGCTCCGATCTCTTCTTTTTACCCGGTCTCAATGACCCAGCCCGAATGCCCTTTCCCGATGTGATGCGGGGTGAAGAAACCCTGATCGTGGGCTATGGTCTCGAAGAGGACTCTACGCTCATCATACCCGGCACCCACAGCAAATGGGCGCGCGTGAAGGAGCAACGGATCGATGGCTTCCAGACATTCGTGACAGGTGAAATCTTCAACTTGCTCATCAATCATTCCTTCATCGCCCGAGGATCTGCGCAGCCGCCGGTCGACGATCCGGATGCCTTTCGCTGGGGCCTGACAGAGGCCAAGCAATCCGGCGCCATGTTGTCACTGATGTTTTCGGCGAGGACCGGTGGGCTCGCTGGCCGGCTTTCGCCGGAGCAGCTGCGCTCTTATGTGCGGGGGATGGTCATAGGGCAGGAGTTTCGCCAAGCTCGCGAGGCAGGATGGTTCACGGAGGGAGATGATGGAAAAATCGTCGGAAATGACGGGTTGAACGATCTCTATCTTGTTGCCGCAGAGGTCTTCGGGCTCAAAACTTCGGTCGCCGCGGATGACACTCTGGCGAAAGGAGCGCTAGCTATTCTTGCGCAAACGCCGTCGTGACCTTGATCATTAGCCTGTTGGCAGCTCTTGCCGACATCTCGTCAACATAGATGTTCCAAGGACACCATGTACGACTTCCCACCTAGTATAGGCACCAGTCGCCACGAAAACGATATCGTTGCCATTCTCGCCCGCCTTCAACGTATCGGTCTTCCAGACAACCCGATCGCCTTGTACGGCTCCTCGTCGTTCCGAATATGGAGCTCTGTCGCAGAGGATCTTGGCTCCCTAGATATCGTCAATCTCGGGTTTGGTGGCGGCACTTACCTTTCTGCTTGCCACTACCTGGACAAGCTTCTTGTCCCACTGAACCCAACCAAGGTACTGCTGTATTTCGGAGAGAACGATATAGCCAGCGACGGTCTTAAGGCCGAAACAACCCTTCAGCACCTACAGGATCTGCGTCATCGTATATCCCAAGCATTGCCGCGCGCGGAGGCAACTGTGCTGGCGATCAAGCCAAGTCCAGCGCGCTGGATCTATCGCCATGAGTTCGGCCTCTTTAACCAGCAGGCTCAAGACTGGTGTCATAATTGCGAGCAAACAACCTGGCTGGACCCTAACGCCGGTCTCCTCGGAGAAAATGGGTTGCCAATGTTCCGCTATTACTTGCCGGATCTGGTTCATCTGAATACGGCAGGGTACGCGGTTTGGTCTGAGGCACTCAAAAAATCTCATAGCTTGCTGAACTGAGGTCAGTCGACCCATCCACAATCTAGTCTTGGACAGGGATGGATCTGCAGTGTGCGGCACGGCCAGGATAGGTCTTTCACTACCTGCGCCTGCACATCGTCTACGGGGGAGTGGTCCTGCGGCGTCGAGCGGCCAACGACGGGATGCCGCCGGATTAGGTTTTCGTTTCATTTACGGTCCGAAGAGTCTTGAAGTCATCTTCACAGGCCAGGCTCTTTGGGTCACCAGAACCTCAAAAAGAGAATGATGAAGCCTGCGCAGATCCCTATCCCAAACTCGTCGAGCGATGCGATACAATGATCTCTGCGGGTGCGGTGGTTGGGTCCATTATCCATAGGCATCAACGATAGACCCCCTTTCGTTTGCTGCTTACCGCTCAGGCTCAGCTCTAGAAATACATTCTAGCCAAGGGTCAGGTTGAACGCATGCCGCTGCAACCACATCCGGGGCTTCGTCTTCCCGCGCATTTTGACGTCGCTTGGCCTTAGGAATCAGTCGCGATAGTTCTCAGGTTAGATTTGCCACTCGAAGTGGGAGGTAACTGTCTATTTCGCTCCAATGCACCGCTCATGATAGTCACCTTGCATCGAGATGGTATTCTTCTAGCGCGCGCTCGTCATTAGGTCGGTCAATATGAAACTCAGGTCGGTTGAGTAGGGAATTTGTTGCAAACCTTGTCAGCTGACAAGGTAGCGAGCGGCCAGTATATCCTCTCAGAGACTGCCCCAACCTTGTCAGCTGACAAGGTTTACCCTTAGTTGACCCGAACCCGCCTACCCGCACGTCGAATTTTGTCGGCAGCTCTCCTGCGTCTATTGAAACCATCCGCGCTCCATTAGATCGCGAGATCACCGGAACGATCACTTCAGACAGTGGAAGACGGTGCCTGGCTCACGTGAAAAACGACGCATATGAAGTCCGACTTCACCTTTTGACAGCACGGAACCCGAAGCGCACAAAAGGGCACCGCGCACTTCTTGTCTGACTCATATAGGCAAACTCAGGTCGCTCAACCTGACTACCACGCGAATGACCCGGCTCAAATTAAAATCGATGCTCGCAACGACCTAGAGCACCGCTTCATACGACGAGCACAGGCTACGAGTCCCCAAGGCGGCGTCGCAGAGCCCTTCCCTCTATCAATCATCGCATTCGAACCCGCCAGGACGCTAGTCTTTACTACATTACGCACAATCCGAAACCAATTCGCATTTCTTCGATGACCCCTGCATCCGTCATTTTCGCGAGTAAACCTTCGGCACTTCATTGCGCGACCTTACGCGACGACCCCTCCACTCCACTCCCAGACATTTCGCATTCTGCTGTCCATTGCATCTTTGATTTGAACATGAGAACCTCTTGGCGATCGGGCTAGAACCTACGAGACACCCCCTACCCAGCCCTCCACCGCCACTTGCCTTCTGGGAACCGCATCTACTGCGGATTGAGCGCTTGCTCTGATGTGGCGCCCGGTCGCCAGATCCCGCTGAACACGCGGGTGTTGTCAATTTTTGCCGCGCCCGGACAGATGTAGTGAGCATCAATCGGCCTAGCCGCGAGGAGATACCGTGGTTCTGGTCATCCGACTTCGTTTTCGTTAGACTAATTCACTGGCGAGTAAGCCAACCGGGCAGCTCTGCACATCGATCATCGGGCCGTCATTCAGGTCCTTGACGCGGAGACCAGCAACTTCGCTTCGCCGACGTCCGCCACAAACAAAGGCGACTATCTGTATCGCCCGGTCCTCGCCTTCGCGGAGGCTAAAGATGGCGTAGATTACTCTCGGTTTCGCCAACACAACACCTGAGGCGGCCTTGGGCACTCTCGCGGCGGCGCTCCCCGGAACAGTACGGACTGACTGAAAAATGCTCGCTTAAGCGTAGGGGAGGTGAGGGCAATCAACACCGGGAGCTGGTGGAGGTCAAACCCATCACATCGCGTTCTCGCTGCGCCATCAATGGCGAGGCGCGTGGCTCCATCGTCGGTCAGCAGCTCGGTGGGCAGGTGTCTGGCGTCATGACACGAAAGTACTCGATCTTTCCGACATTTGAGAGCATAGGCTGATAAGGGATGACTAAAGAAATTGCCAAGCATTACACGTTGAAGACTGCGGTTGCTGTCAGCCCGGCCGGCGGCAGCGACCCATCCATGAGGCAACGCGTAACAGGGATACACGCATGGTTCTCTACCGCGTCTCATCTGATCCCACATCGACAACGGCTCACCGGCAACATCGCCTGGGTCGCCAATCATCTCCGGCCCCAGAGCCATCGCACTGTGAACACATTCGCACCGGCCTGCTGCCTCTTCGCCAAGAGACCAGCGTGCCGTCGCGCCGCGGTCCGCAGCATCTGGAAAGATCCAGGCGTTTGCTGTATTGCTCTGGCTACGTTTCAGCGGCCATAGTGGTGCTCAACCCCGAAACCAGTCGTGTCCCGGCCAAGACGATGATGAGCTGGTGGCAGTCATGCCTTGGGAATGAAATCGAAAGCCATGGCTGAAAGGCCCAAGCGCTGATCTACCTTGCTTAATGGCAAACCTCTGTCGTTCTTCAATTTCCGGGAGGGCGGGGGCGTGCAAGAGGAAAGGCCGAAGTGGGTTCCCCTCGCCGCAGAGCACCTCGACTGCTTGGTTTGCGATCAAGCCGACGAACGTGCCCGCGCATGGTGCGCGGGCTTGGCAGCTTTCACGCGGCGGTTTTCGCAGTCACGTCGAACTCGAAGTGGATACCGTCGTAGGGGAACTCCACTCCCTTCTCGTGACGGTCGATCACCCCGCTATTGATGAGCGTAGTCACATCGCGATGAACGGCCTGAACATCGCGGTTGACGCGACGAGCAACCTCACGGATCGCCAAGGGACCTTGCGCGGTCAGAACTTTTACGATGTCGAGCCGCGATGGCGCAAGAATACGATGCATAGCCTCGTAGCTCTCAAAACCAAGGACCGGGGGTGCATCTTCAAGCGTGTCCGACGCGGCGCGCTCGGCTTTTGCTAGAATTTCGGCTTCAAGATCATCAAATGTCGTCAACCTTACAGTCAGTTTCGTCACGATATGATCCTTTCCATGTCGGCCTTGAAGGCTCGAAGCAGGTCACTAAGACCGGTGAATTCTATCTTCTCTTCGAGACCTTCGATGTGCCTATGGTCGCCTTTGCCGCGCTCATTGTCATAGCGAAGCACACACGTTCCTTCTACCACCAGCGCTAAACGGTACTTGTATGGATGAGCGCTCCCGGGAACTGGCTCGGGCAACTGCCACATCACGATCTCGTAGAACGAGCGTTCAGAAAGAACGATACGAGATTTCTGGATAAGCACTGCCTTCATGTTCATACTAACAACATCCCGCCTGTTGTCAAGCAGAACAACGGGCGATCAAATAAAGAAGCCTTACTGCCGCGGGGAGACGCTGCGGCGGGCGACGGCTGGTTTCACTAAGCCGCCTCGGCGAACTGCGTCAGTTCGTCTTTTGGTTGATCGGCCTCGCCAGCGTCATCGGCTACACCGTGCACCTCGTCGTCGCTGTCATTATCGACGCAAAACGGATCAGCATCTATCGCCGCTGCCGTTGCTGGCCGGATGGGGGCGGGGGCCATGCGGAGCCTTTGGTATGCGCCTCCGCATAGGCTGCTGCCTCTACCTTCTTCATGCGACCGACGCCACTTGCAAAGTCCGGTCCCTTGATGTCCATCAGCGCCGCCTCGATCCCATCGCGGGCGAGGTGGTTAAAGTAGTTTCCCGCCGTCGCCTCGAAATAGTTCGTCATGTCGAGGTCGAGCGCATCCGCCAGAACCTCGGCATGAGCACGCTGCGTCTCGCGGTAGTCGTATTTGTCCTTCACCGAATCGATGGAATGGGCTGCTGCAAATGCCAGCAGTTCGATAAGCTCTTGCTGACCGCGCTCAAGGCACCATTCAGAGCTATCGGCGGGGTAGCCGGGGGACATGATCGCCAAACCGCTCGGCCAGTTCGCCAAGGTTAGCGATAGCGAGACTGTTCTGGGGTGCCTTCATGCGACTTCCACCGATCTGCTGGTCAAGACGATATCGAGGCAGGAATGATCGCGGGAATGCGTCAGAACGGTCTGCGACAGGAGCGAATGCACGACGCTTGTCAGTGCGACGTGATGCTTGTTGGCAAATTCCAGCCGGGGACTGCAGTGCGCTGCGCCGTCAGGTCTTCGACAAGCGTTGGGAATGGACGAGGGCAGGGGACTGCGGTGTCGCAGTTGCGTTTCAGTTCGCATCATCAACGCCATTGCCTTCGCCTGATACGCTTCGCCATCGCTATTACCGTCCTCGGGTCGCACATAGCCACGATAGACGACACGGCTTCTTCCGCCATAGTCCATCGATATGATGGCTCCCGACCGCGCCAGATCGTCGGCGGCATAGACTTCGCGGTCGAGTTCTCCGATGCGGGCTGCGATTTCGGCAATGCGCGCCCCTGTGCCGACGTCGCCTTCGCCGCTTTCAGCCACCCCTTCGAGTTCATCGGGCTCCTCCTATAGCCGTGCCACTTAAGCCTGTTCGGCTCCCGTCTGCTCCACCTGCTCGGGATAGACACGTCCAAAGCCGTTAAGATCGCGCCAGTCGATTTCCGGCTGAATGTCCAACCATGCCCGACCTTTAAGGCGCAACTCTCCTGCAAGTGCTTCCAGCTTCTCGGCAGCAAGAGGCTCGAAAAGGACGACCTCCACGGCATAACCCTGGCCTCGCTCGTCAAACAGATCACGCTTGACCTCGCCACCGGCCTGTTCGTAGGCTTCCATGCCGCCGTTCATGCGAATGCGCTTGTCGGATGGTGCGATGGCGTCACGGCGAAGTGCTGCCTTGATGGTGTAGGCATTCCGGTTCCATGACGGGAGGCTTTCCCACACCCGTACCTGTTCCTCGTGGTCATCGCTGATCGTGAAGGCGGAAAGCTGTTCGAGGTTCATCTCTTCACTACGGTAGAGTTGAAGCAGGGCAGGGGAGACCCGCGCCAAGGCAAGACGACGCTTGACGATGGTTTCCGTGGTGGCGAAGCGGGCAGCGATATCGACAACAGAAACGCCGTCCTCGGCCAGCACCTTGAAGGCCTCGTATTCATCGACCGGATGCATGTCCTCGCGCATGAAGTTCTCGGCAAGGCTGATGCCGGTGGCGTCGGCTTCATCGCACAATCTGGAATCGACGGCAAAATCCCTGGCGATTTCGCCCGCTTCCGCCAGCAGGGTGAGGGCAAGGCGGCGACGTTCTCCGGCGATGACGAAGAAGCGCCCCCGCTTGCCACCCTTTCGAACGACGATGTTCTGCAACAGGGGAAAGCCATCAGCCCGGATGTCGGCGGCCAGTTCCTCGATGCCCTCCTTACGATAGGTCTTGCGCACGTTCTTCGGATCGCGGTCGAGCTTGTCGAGAGCGATAGTGATGATGTCGGAATTGGTATTGGTCATGGCAATGTCTCCTCAAGCATCGGGTCCAGGCGAAAGCGGCGGCGATGATGATCGCGGCGCTGACGAAAGCGGTCAGACTGAAGGCTTCACAGACAAGTTTCATGATGGTTCTCCACGGTTCCCGGTTTCTTGAGAGCAAGCCCCGCCAGTCGGGCGATGCCTTCACCCACCGTTCCGGTGGATGTGCTTTGACATCCTCCGGAACGAAGGGGTGGGGGAGTAAGCCCGCTCCCCGTTGGTCTGCCGGGCTAGTCATGGGTCCGGGCGGCTGAAAAACGGAAGGTTCGCCGCTTGCGGTGAAAGCCGTTTTTCTGACGGCCGGACGGGCGCGAGCCCGCCTGCCCATTGGCGAGCACGGCGGACCATCGTAGAGCGGACAAACAGACAGGAAGAAGAGCGGCAAGCGAAGCGGCTGCACTGTTGGCAAGAGAGCGCCACATCTGGCGATCACCGTGTAAGCGTACCGTCAGGACAAGCGATCGTTACCGGGAACGGCGAAGACGGCCGCAGGCTGGCTTCGTGACGAAGGCATAGAGCGCGATCGCTTGCGATGGCCTTTATTTCAATTGCAATCATAGAGATCATTTCAAATCTATTTGCAATCGATCCCAATTCGTATTGAATAGCAAAGCGACCAATCACGGCGCTTACCGAGGGCATCACGATGGCATGTGAGGATAAGACCCAAGCATTCAATGACACGCTCGCTCGCATACAATCAGAATTCAAGAAGGAGATGGACGATTTTGCTGAAGAGACAAAGCAAAAGACATCCGAATTGGAAAACCAACTAAAAGACGGAAATGACATCGGCGAAGGTATCGGCGCCGCCGCAGGTGCATCGATAGGAGGTGTCATAGGAGGGGCGCCTGGCGCGATTGTAGGAGGAACGATCGGTAAGGCGGTGGGATCCCTGTTCGAAGTGGAAATCACAGAACAGCGAGTCAGCTTTGACATCATTGTCCCGGAATTCGGCATTGAGGATCAAGAGTGGATCTTCACGATGCCTCAAATTTCCATGCAGAACGAGGATATCATCTTCGACATACCTTCTGTAAAGATGAAAACAATCGAAGGCCCGCCCAAACCAGAATTCACGATCAGGTGGAGCAGCGGCTTTCCCTCGATTCCCGAAACGGTTGTTACTTGGACGCCGACATACATCGACGTCCCTGAGTACACGACCGTTCAACACCGCATTGTTGTTGGCATCCCACAGGTTACGATGGTCGATGAAAAGATTGTCATAGGAGTGCCCACTGTTAAAGTGACATCTCAAAGCATTACGATGGACATTCCATCGATCACTATCAAGTCGAAACAGGATCTGAGCAACAGTGTCGCGGCGGCCGGAAAGAAAATTGCTGAAGAGGCAGAGCTTGTCGCTGAGGCGAAGAGACAATCTTTAAAGACACGAATGCGTGTCGAACTTCTGCCTCGAGCTCAGGATATGTTTCTGTGCCATCGCGGCACATTGGAAGGTCAAAGGTCGTCGCTTGACAGCCGTCTGTCAGCGCAAATCGAAATTGCCACCAATACGCTTATTACATTAAAGGGCCAGTCCGTTCCCGAAACCGACGACGATTACGTCAAGGCAAAAAATACCGTTGATACATTGATCGAACAACGGAAAGTTCAATTGGAAAAATTTGACATCGCGCTTGCTGATCTTGATCGAGCAAGCAAGAATGCTATTGAGAAGATGTTGGAAAATTAATCGCTAGAGGCGTTCTACTAGGCGCGGTCGATAGATTTGACTAGTGATGAGATACCCTCCTCGTAGAACGCCACCGATCTGACTCTCTCTAAACCCGATACACATCGGCATTGTCCTGCACCTCACGCACGCCCTTGAAAGAGGCATGGCGCAGCTTTCCGTCATGGGTCCATCCCCGATAGTGAATTTCCGCGATGATGGTTGGCTGAGCCCAGACGACATTCTTGCGCTCAACGTCGTAGACGAGGGGAGGGCGCTTGCGCTTCAGACGATCCAGGGTCTTCCGGAGCATGGTGGCCTGGGTTTCGTTGAAACCTGTCCCGACTGATCCGACATAGACGATGTCCTCACCCTGATAGGCTGCCAGCAAGAGCGCCCCGATCCCGCCAAGACCGCTTGAGGATGGCTCGTAGTCGACAATGAAGAAGCTGTCGCTTTGAACGCATTTGATCTTCAGCCAGTCGCCGGTTCGGCCGGAACGATAATGGCTGTCGCGATGCTTGGCGATGATGCCTTCGAGACCGAGCTCGCGGGCGATGCGAGCAGTTGCTCGCCATCGGCGTCGATGGTTTCGGAAAAATGGATGTCCGATCGATCAGTGCCAATCAGATCCTGCAGCATGTGCCGGCGCGACGAAAGCTCTACGGATGTCAGGTCGTGGCCATCGAAATAGAGAAGGTCAAAGGCCATCAGGATTGCGTCGGCCGAAACGGCCTTTCCGGATCGACCGCCGAGCGATTCCTGCAGGAGGCTGAAGTCGGACCGCCCTTCAGCGTCCATGACGACGGCTTCGCCGTCGATGATCGCGGTCGCGACAGGCAGTTGGAGCGCTGCGGCGGCGATCGTCGGAAAGCGGTGCGTCCAGTCATGACCACCGCGGGTGAGGATCCGGACTTTTCCGGACTCGATATGGACGGCGATGCGATAGCCGTCCCATTTAACCTCGAGAAGCCAATCGTCGTCCTTCGGCGGACTGGATTTGAGAAGGGCCAGGCAGGGTTCGATCCGCTCTGGCATTGGATCGAGAAGCAGGTTTGGCTGCGCTGGATCGCGCCGGCGCCGTGGGCGTGAGCGGAGCGGCTCGTCTTGCCTCAGAAGAGGCTTGGCACTCTTGGGCTTCTTCATACGAAGCATTGAAACACAGGGAAGTTACGAAGGTGTTGCGGTCACTTTTATGAGATGCCGAAGTTCTAAAGGACGCTGAGCGCCGTCACCAACACTTTTCTCAATCAGCAGGTCGAGACCATGATGACGCCCCTTGAAGATCGCAGACATTTACCCCGCCTGGTAAGAAGCCTTCGCAGATCTCGGATCGCGTTCTAGAAAAATCTTGCCGACTTGTTGTTTGTGTTCAGCGCTTTTGCGAGAGCCTGTATCGGCTGTTCCATGCTGATGTCCTGAATTTCCAAGATGAGCCCATCAATTGAGCCAACCGACCTCAGGGCTTTTCGGCGCAAGTCAGCATCATCGTTGATCTGATTTCTCACATGCGCGATCTTGAGCGTCAGATACTTAGCCAGGCCCTTATAGGGCTGGTAGGAGAGCCCCAATGCTATTCCCGTCAAAGTCTCGACGAAAGACTCGGCCTTGCTTATCTGCAGCAAGGCGTCCTGTTGCTCTCCTCCGGAATCGATCAGCCTTTGAGCCTCGATACAGGACAAGTCGGCGTTAACGACGAGCTCATCAAGTTTGGCGTTATGACTGACGTTTGCCATGTACGACAATTCGTTGGCGAGACTTGCGTACTTCTCCGCCGCGTTCAGGTGACCGGAAAAATAGTTGAAGCGTGCCGCATCGAGCATTGCCCCTACACGCTCGGCTCCGGAGAAACGACCAAGCCTATCAGTGTTGAGATCCATCAACCGCGATACGATGTTGAAGATTTCCTGCCGCTTTTTATAATCGGTCTGGGCGCCGAGGAAAACAGGATCACGAAACGGGTAGCGGATATACCTGCGCGCCGTTCGACCGCCCAAAGTGCCGCGCCTTCTCCGATCAACGAGGCTCGAAAAAGCGTTATCGAATTCCATCAGTTTCTTGTAGGCTTTCTCGCCATCGGCCCGGGGCTTGGTCAGAGCCTCCAGTTCTACGCGTCGAGCATGAAGGCGCAATCTACCCTCGATCGCAAATGAGTTTTGATTGACATCACTTTCTTCGAGGGAAAGCGGATCGTCAAAGAACCGCTCGGCCGCAGCGAAATGATCCTTGAGCACAGTATTCAATAAGTGAAGCGTGTCGGCATGACTTTTTCCGGTGTCCGGCGCGCCTTGAAGGATGAACAAATCGAATTTTGCACACCAGATGCGCGCCATACGGTGGTAAAGGCTTGCCTGCTCTTCAGCCGGCGCATGCTGGACAAAGGCCTCGCTGCAGGAGACGATCGCTAACAGAAGATCAGGTCGCTGCGCGTGGTAAGCTGACAGAGTAATCGATGTTAGCAGATCGATCACTTCCGATCGATCGGGGATCATGCTCGAAATATGACTAGGAACCGAGCGTGGAACTGTGAGTTCCCGATCCTCGAGGGTATGGCGTTAGCCAACTTTCCTCACCCCCGAGCGCAACATAATCTCGCTACCTCCGCAACTGCAAATTCATAGTCCAATAGTGTTGCTGCAATCAGGGATACACGTTATTTTTAAACATCAGAAATACGTCGGACTTGACATTTCGTTCAAAAGTATCATTTGATACCGCATGATCTTGGAGCGCTTTTGGAAGAAGATAGTGAAAAAGTTTCGGAAAGCGTTCGATCTCTGCTCGCGAACCGATGTTCCTCTCGGCGGACCCGTAAATCCGAATTTTCGTCACATTCGCCAACCCGGTGGAAGCCTAATACCCTCAAGGACCCCCGCCGGTCGGATGAATATTTCACAGACGACTCCGCTTGGGAATTTATTGCGGGACACATCAACTCTGGCTGCGAAATTGAAGTTATAAGCCTCAAGTTTCCTGCCGGTTCTGTAGGATATGTCATAATTGTGGATGGAAGCCCACCTGTCGATAAAATCTACATCAAGCTTCAATTGGGATCGAGTTTCGTACTTGGACGAAGCTTTCATGAGAGCAATAGCCCTTGATCTTCCTCAACACACCAACAGGATAGCTGAGATGGAACACAAGCCTGAATGCTGCGATTTCTGCAGTTCTAGTGGCGTTTCTGTAAGGTTTGAAACACAGCAGTTTGAATATGGCGGGGGCGATGATGCCGTTTTGCTTACCGTTGATGTTCCAGTTTATCACTGTGCCGCTTGTGATTCATCTTATACCGGAGAGGAGGCTGAGGATATAAGGCATGCTGCTGTATGTCGCCACCTTGGACGCTTGACGCCAGAAGACATTCGTGCGTTCAGAGACCAGTATAGCCTCACGCAAAGTGACATGGCTGACCTGACCGGGCACGGAATTGCATCGATCAAACGGTGGGAAACCGGGAATCAGATCCAAAATCTTGCGATTGATCGATATCTCAGACTGGCTAGAATACCTCAAAACATACAGCTACTCAAACAAATGGAAAGCGCTAGGCACTCGGAACCTGCTTTCAAGACAAATCTTGATGCTCGACAGCTGCAAGAATCGCTCGATTTTAAACTTCGTCCCTCCAAACAACACAAAGTAGCTTAATGTATGTTGTAACCTTCTATTCCTACAAAGGTGGGGTTGGCCGGACAATGGCCCTTGTAAATGTCGCGGCGGAACTCACTCGGCGCGGTCGACGTGTCTTAGTAATCGACTTCGACCTTGAGGCGCCTGGCATCACCAGCTTTCGACAATTTGCAGGTGCGGACGAGAAGGTTGGGATAATTGACTATGTGAACAACTATCTCCAATCTAATGTAGCGCCTGACGCTTCCGACTTTATCTCTGAGTGTAGCCTGGATATTGGGGGAAAAACTCTGCCGATTTGGGTGCTGCCTGCGGGGATGCGCGACGACCAGTACGGACAAAAGCTCGCGGCTATCGACTGGCAAGATTTGTATGAGAATCGTAGTGGGTATTTGCTATTCGAGGACTTAAAGCAACAAATTGCTTTGAACGCGGTGGGCTTTGATTACGTTCTGATAGACAGCCGAACGGGTCATACAGATGTCGGTGGCATTTGTACTCGCCAATTGGCTGATGGCGTCACTTTGATGTTCTTCCCCAACACCCAAAATATTTCAGGTTTGAAAACGATAGTCGAGGAAATACGCGCTGACTCGGTTGCGCGAAAGAGAAGCAAGCAGCTTATCTTCTGCCCTTCACGAGTTCCGGATTTGGATGATGAGGAAGGCATTTTGAAAGTAATGCTGGACAACGCATCTCAGAAGCTTGGCTACTCGCGACCAGATTGCACCATTAAGCATTATGACAGTCTGTCGTTGGTCGAGGAAAAAATCTTTGTAATCGATCGACCGAAAACGAGACTGTCCGGACAATACCGTAATCTAACTAAGTCGATTGTCAGGGCAAACCTCGGCGATCGGGACGGCGCGCTACTAGCTGTGCAAGAAATAAGATCACTGATCTCGTCGAAGTCGGAAGAAAGTGCTGGCCAACCTGTATCGACGGATCCGGTGCGGCTTGACGAGATTTTGTCAAAACTTGATAACATCTGGGAGGCCCATCAAACGGATGGGGAGGTGTGTTGGTTCATCGCTGCCGCATATCACGATCTTGGTAGATTTGCTGACGAATTGGAGGCTCTTAACGGAGCCTTGGCAGCTGGATATTATAAGGCCCACCTCGCGAGGGCTATCAATCTATTGAGTCAGTCGAGAGGGGAAGAAGCCCTTAAAGATTTGGTCGCGACTATCCGGTCACCAGACACAACTGCTATCGAATTAAGCACCGCGATTGAAGCGCTGAGAGAAATCGACGTAAGCTGGACGGAAGTTGTTGCTAACTCTCCGGCTTTGGAGGAACTCAGCCCCGACGATGTAGGAGTGCTATCTGATATCTTGATGTCGGATGAAAGGACTGTGGCTACGGCCAAGAGACTCTTAAAGAGGGCGTTAGAAAACGTCCCCAGGGATGTAGGGGTAGAACCTGCACTTCATAGCGACCTTGTGCTTTCACTGATAGCTATCGGCCAATATGAAGAGGCTATGCGCGTGATTGGTGAACCGAGAGAAAGTGTTCTATTAAGTAAATCAACGGCAGACCTCTTCAACTACGCAATGGCAGAGTGGGGCGCGACTGGAATTGTCCCTGAAGACCTACTGCAAGCAGTTATTGATACGGATCGCTTAGGAAACAGCGAGCGTTATCTACAGGTTAATTATTGTCAGTGCCTTGCACTCTCGTTTGCACTTATAGGCCATCGAGATGAAGCATTGCAGTTGCTCGACGTCGCGAAGGCTAAATCAGTGGCAGGTACCGTTTTCAGCTGCTGGCGCTACCTTTACGCAACTCGACGAACCATGATGGAAGACCTAGAAGAAATGAGAAATTCTTTCATTTTAGGTACAATTGATCCTCCTTTTATTCGTCGCAATCGGAGCTCGATTTCGTCGAGGGATTGGCATTGATCGGGATGTCTTCCCGGACGATGCCTAATAAACTATAGCAGCCTCGCCGCCCGCCCGCTTCTTCTTGTGGCACTGTTGTAATAGCTCGAGGCTTGCTGCACGGACCGATGGCGCGACTGCTCCATCGCTTCTGGAAGCGGAATGCCGCGGTTCGCGGCCTCGGTAAGATATCCTGATCTCAGACCATGAGCAGAAAACTCTGCCGGGTCGAGACCAGCAAGCGCCGCGCGGTGCTTGACGACATCATTGACCGACTTTGGATCGAGCGGTCGAGGAGACAAGTTTCCCCAACGATCGATTTTACGAAAGATCGATCCTGACTTGATGCTGGCTGCCTCCATCCAGGCATTAAGCGCCTCTACCGCTCGACCCGTGAGATAGACGATCTCATCGTGATCAGCGCCAGAGGTTTTGGTACGGCCGAGATGGATGGATAGCGAGGGGAGGGGAGGGCCATCTTGGCGCTCGATCGGCGGCTCCTGTGTCAGTTGCTCTTTGCGTAGTCCGGCAATTTCACTACGTCTGCGGCCACCCGATGCGAATGCCACCATGAGGATAGCCCTGTCGCGGAGATCACGCAGACTGTTGCTACCGCATGACGCAAGAAGCTTCGCCAACACATCTCCCGTCACGGCTTTTGCGCTCTTGCGCTTGCGTGGTCGTGGTGTCGCGCGAACCGCGAGGCGAATGGCTTGCTTTAGGGCAGGGGAGGCGAACTCCCCCGCTGCGCCGCGCCATTTGGTAAGCGTTGACCATGACGCAAGACGCCGGCGCACGGTGTCTGGCGCATGCGGACCGAGTGACCTGAGGAACCCCTGATCGCGCAACAACCGATCGACATCCTGCGGCATGCCGTGGCCAGGATCGTCACGCCGGCGCTCCGCGTCCCACAGATGATGGGCAACGAACTTCAGAAGTAGCGCTTCGGGAGCTGGCCACGAAAGACTCTTGCCAGTCGATGCCAGACACCATGCCTGGAGATATGCTAGGTCCGAGGTCAGTGCGCGAAGGGTGTTCTCGCCCATGCCTTCGTTAACCAGATGCTTCAGCGTTTCGATGTCCTGATCGGTCAGAAGCTCGGCCAGCTCATCGCGGCGCTCAATCGGCAGGACGGCGGCGATGGTGTCGAGCTTTTCGGCCCGTTCGGCAATCGTTCTATCGTCAGTCGCCATGGGCGAAAGGACCCAGAACTTGGACATCCTGCTTTCGGGCTGCGGCGGCGAGTTTGCGGTCAAGCGTGGCTAGCGCCAAGCTTCTGTTCATGGCAAGAGCAAGATAGGCGGCGTCATAAGCACTCAGCACGTGCTTGTTCGACAGGAGAAGCACCATCCCATCACTGCCTATTCCGGCGTCGTCCAGCGGAAGACGCCTGATCCGCTCCATTCCAACAAGTGCATCGCCCGGTCCGATGCGGCCACGCCGCTCTGACATCGCAAGAATATTGCGGATCTCAAACCAGAATAGCGAGGGGATAGGGCAGGTTGCAGATATCGACCCTATGATAATTTCAGCCTCGGCGGTAAATTCTTCTGGCAGTAGCCATGCGGCTGCCACGGACGCGTCGATGACAAAACTCATCATCGACGACCTTCATCGCGCCAGGATAAAATTTCGTCATGTGTAGATGGCGTTGCCCTTGAACGCGCAGCACGCACCTCGTTCATCAACAGCTGCAAGTCAGTTTCTTTTCGGATTCTCGACATGCGAACGATTGGGTCATTGCCACGTGAAATGATCACATCTTCACCGGCCTCGACTCGAACCAGCAGTTCAGACAGATGCGCCTTCGCTTCGGATACTTTGACGGTGGTGCTCATGGTGGCTCCGATAACAACGATTTGACCAAAAATATCGGACCCCGCCGACATGGTCAACCGCAGAGTCTTATAACCTCCGATAAGGGATACTTATCGTTAGTTAGGTGAACCGCTATGCATGGCAGTGTGTGACGCTAGCAACGGAGCAGTTTGCTTTCGCTATTCAAATCGGGCATAGTTATTTCAATGCCTTATGATCTCGCCAAAATCGATATGACAGAGCTCAATGCACCGGCCGCCCGTGCCGGTGAAGCTTTGGTACGTCTGGATGAGCGCATAGGCCGCTCGCCGATCCGCGACGGCTTTCTCGAGCGGCAGAACTTTGCCGACGCTATCGCGTCGCTCTGGGTCGACGGCGAACTCGTCCACCTTGAGGACATCGTCCTGCACGATGCGCGTCTCGATATCCGCACGCCGACCCACGAACTGACCATTGCGCACTCGATCCTGCGTGCCCGCCGGCAGATTTTTGCACATCCGCCCGACTGGGCGCTCAGCGCCGCAGGCATTGCTCGTTTGCGGGGGAGGGGAGTGCAAGGTGACCATCCCGTTCCGGCGCGATCCGGTTTGACGCGCCCGGTCGGGGAAGATGACGGTGGTTTGGTGCTGGACGATGACTCGCGCGGCGACGACTTCACCGAGATTGACGCGGTGTTGGCGCGAAGCACCGCAGTTCTGAACGGATCGGCCATCGCCCGACTGGCCGATGCCCGCGATCCGTTGGTCTATGACGTAGACTGGGACGAAGACGAGCGATTGGCACAGTGGCGTGTGGGGCTTAACGAAACCGACGGCCTCTCACCGGTGTTGCGCGGCGCAATTTTGCTCGATGCCTGGAGCGCGATCGAAGTGCTACAGCACCGCACCGAGCTCGGCCGCCAGCTGGTCGCCTCACTGCTGCGCCGCGACGGTACGACGCCGTCCCACCTGCCGGCGCTCAATGTCGGGCTGCGCAGCGTCCGACGTGAACAGCGGCATTCCAGAAGTCGAATGACGCGGCTGCTGGCGCTCCTCGAAGCGTTCGCTGCGGCGGCGGAACTGGGGATGAAGGAGCATGACCGCATCCTGCTCGCCCGTCAGCAGCTGGAGCGTCAGGCATCCGCCAAACGAACCAATTCGAACCTGTCACGGCTCGTCGACCTTGTAGTGGCGCGGCCTGTCGTCTCGGCGAACCTGATCGCCAAGGAGCTTGGCGTCACGCCGCAAGGTGCGCGTCACCTGGCGGCGCAGCTGCCGCTCAGGGAGATGACGGGGAGGGGGAGGTTTCGGGCGTGGGGAATGCTGTAAGGGCAATTTTTGCTATCGAGGCTGTCTTGGTTCGCTGGCCCGCTCATAACAGAAGGAGATAAGGGTGGGATAGATCGTTAGGACGCAGCGATGTAAGCTTGCACGCGGTGGATGTGGAGCTGTCTGATGCCACGCAAGTAAGGGAAACGGGAAAATGGACCGCGAACTGTTCGTATTTGTAGATGAAACGACGTGGCCCCCAGCACCTGGCTTGCCTGCCATTCCGGCTTCATTTGGCGCCGGTGCCCAAACGTTCGACGTGAACATTCCAGCGCTATTGCTCACAATTGGCTACCTGACAACTCCTTCTCATGCGTCCGGTGTGTCGCTCAGTGAGTTTTGGGCCTGGGTGCGTTATCTTCACGCCGTTGCTGACGCAACCGACCTTCGCTTGACGCCCGCTTTCTTCGAACTCGACGCGCATCAGAAAACAATCCTGAGCGATGATTTCGGAATGGGCGCGCCGATATACTGGCTTATGGACCGACTACAGCTGGGGCCGATCGCCGACGGGCGATATTTTATAGATCGTGTCGCTGCCTCGGTTGGCGCGACTGCTACAAAGCCGAAAAAGCGAGGACCAGGGAAATCGCCTGATTTCGTTGCGCAGGACACGAGTGGTATCTGGCACATCATCGAGTGCAAAGGAACTCAGACGGGCAACGGCTATCGCGAGCAGCAATTGGGCGCGCTGGGTCCACCGCCGACCGGTGCGATAGCGCAGAAGAGGACGATCACTTTCCCATCCGGCTATTCCGGCCAACGCCTGGCCTGCGGTCTCCAAATCGGTGTGCAAGGCGGCGCGCACGGCAGCAGCCTAAGGATTATAGATCCGCCAGGAGAGGAGAAATTCGCGGTTGACGAGGACGAAATGATCTACGCGAACGATGCCATCATCAGAGCCGCAAGTGCCAAGTCTTTGCGACTTGCCGGGTTCGGAGCCAGTTCGGCAGCGATGTCGGCGCCATCAGGTGCGACTCCTCGGTCGCGTCCGACCTCAGGACGATACGAGCGCATGCGCCGCGAAACTGTTGACGATAAAAAGGCACGCGCTGAGGACGAGTTGAAGAACAGGCGGGACCGGGCTGCTTTCACCGCTGACAAGCGGCGTTACCTTGGTCGACAGATGGACTTTGATCTTCCGGCGCCGATTACAGTCGGAAAAAGCATCTTCCGTTCCGTTCGGGTCCGCTATGGCGTTTCCCTCGACTTTCTGGGGGAACTGTCCAACCATCCGTTGGTTGAGGATCCTATTCAGGAGGTCGACGGTGATCTCGCGGCCGCGAAAGAACGCACTACCACAGATGCAGCAGGCAAAGGTGCTCGGATGCACGTTGGGGAAGCCTTCGTTTCAGAAATCAATCTGCGTTCTTGAGGTCGGCCTGACCTGTCGTCACGGCTTTTTCGATCGTGGTAGGGAAGGCTTAAGCATCCGTCCATTTTCACGGCACGTTGTGTCTCTCCATTCTTCGGATCGCGATCAAATAGATGGTGGCCGGGACTAGGTTCCGTGATACTTCTTCCGCGTGTTAAATATGGTCTGCCTTGGACCCTGAAGGACGCGTGAAGTTAATGCCAACTGCGACAGATATCAGCGTACTGGAAGTCGTTGAGAAGTTCGATACTGCTCCGTTTCAAGTCGTCGCGAATGCAGTGGCGAACGGTGAATTCTCGTTTTGGGTGGGGTCTGGCATTTCGCGCAATGCCCCAAGTTTAGGCGGCCTGATCGACCGTGCGATCGAGTTTATTCGTATCAGAGCAATGAACGCAGCCACCGAAAGCGTCTTCATGCCGGTCCTTGAAGAAGTTCTTGTACTTGCTCGCGTGGAGAAATCAGCGGTTGCTGCCAACCTCGGCGTCCCCTTCGTGGACTGGCCCCTAAGCGACGCCATTCGCGATGAGTTGTGGACGAAATATTCTGAGCTTCTCGATATACGCGTTCAGGATGAAGAGGCCGACTACGTCCTGTGGGATGCTGTCGGCATCAGGGAAGCTTTTACAGCTCCGCCCCTTCCAGATGCTCCACATGTCTGCATCGGTGTCCTGATTATGGAGGGCGCCGTGAGATCCATCGCCTCGGGCAACTGGGACGGGTTCATCGAGGCTGCGGTCGATCGTCTAACTGGTGGCGCCCCAGGAATCTTGCAAGTTGTCGTAGATCCTGATCACCTCAGGGACCCTGCGGCCAGAGCAAGACTGCTCAAATTTCATGGCTGTATCGTCCATGCAGATCAGCAACCGGCACTTTATCGGAAGTTTTTGACCGGCAGTCACACTCAGATCGTCAATTGGCCCAACAACCCTGACTTCGCTGCGATCCGCAGCGCGGTCACCGAGCTGGCGAGCAATTCGAAGTCGCTGGTACTAGGACTTTCAATTCAGGACGCCAATCTGCAAGGTGTTTTTTCTGCCGCGTCACACGTGCATCCCTGGCCTTGGCCTTGTAGTCCGGCGGCTCAGGCCCATGTCTTTTGCGAAGACCACATCAAACCAGGTCAGCGGTCGGTGCTGCGTATCGTTTATGGCGCCAATTATAATCCAAACATCGCGGCGATCGAACAGAGTGCTCATTTGCGCGCGTGGGGTGAACAGGTTCTCATCGCTTTGGTCTTCAATGTGATCGAAAAGAAACTTTGCTTGCTCATGGAGCTGTGGCTGGCGGAGATCGGCAAAACAGGCTTTGCGTCTCGGCTTGCGACGGACTTGAAAAACGCGCGCAACCTAGGCGCCTCCCACGCCGTAGATAACAGGACCGACTTCGTTTACCGGGCGATTTCTTTATGGTCGAGAGCGCTGTCGCTCTATCGAAACGGGGCGCTGCAGGATGGGCCAGACACCTATCAAGAGCTGAGCGCCTCCACTCCCCTCCAGCTTCCTACGGATCAGAACGCCAAAGCGGCTGGTCTTGGCCGACTTGGTGCGGCCATCGGCCTTCTGCAGTCCGGCCACGAAGATGGACGATGGAGTATCAGCGCTCCCCGGAGCCTAAATCTCGTGGACGGGTCAATGACCAAAACTTCTGCATGGGCGGGAGCGGAGCCCCGACCCCTCTTTCTAGTTAAGAGCGTAACCGAGGCCATCAACTTGGAAAAGAATGGGGCCTTCGCTGGCGACAAGGCGATCGTCCTTCATGGTGACGACACCTACCAACGGGTGTTCGCTGGCGGAACGACCGCACGTCGGCCTCGCGGTGCGCCGGGGCGGACGGGTCGCTCCAGTACTCGACACGTGAGCATATCCCACCTCGTCGAGACGAGTGTAGATGTAGACGATTTGATCCACCGCTTCAGCAGCGAGGTTGCCCTGTGACACGATCGCCGCTCATCAGTGCCATTGCAGGTCGGCTCGCGCTAGCTGGATATAGCGAGGTGCTCACGCCGTTGAAAATTGCCGCGGTCAGCTTTGATTTTACCGCAGCGTTTCGCGGGCGCGACGGCCGATCGCTTGATCTTGTACTTCTTGTCGACACCACCACCGGTGACTTCGGGGATAATAGCGCGGGTCGAGTGCGAAATCGGCTGGAGGCGCTAAGCCGAGCACTCGACGTGACGGGTTCGCGATTTGTTGTTACAGTTATCCTGGCCGGAGCTGCGTTGGTCGGCGATGTCGAGGCGATAGCAGAAACCTGCAGGGTTTTGGTCGTCGAAACGCTTCCACAATCCAGCAGCGGTGCGCTAGAGCCGGCCGCCATGCGGCAGCTGGAGGATCGTATCCGCGTTCTGCTTCCACTGGAAATACCTCCTCGAGCAGACGGTGACGGCTCGGAAAGAGGAGCCATTGAAGTATTGCTGAAGTCGTTGCCGCCTACCACCGACACCAATCTTATTGACCGCGTCGTCGAAGCGTCAGCAAGAGGGGAGGAGACTGTGATAGCAGCGCTGTCCGAAGTGATCGGTCAGGCGATGATTGTCGAGAGGAACGACAAATGAGCGAACCGATACTTAGCAGCGTTGACGTCGTCAATTTCAGGAGTATCCGCGGTCGTATTTTCGCGCCCCTTGATGCACAGGTCGTTCTGATTCACGGCGAGAATGGCGCCGGAAAAACCAGCTTGCTTTCGGCGATCGAATTAGCCCTGACGGGTGGCGTGCAGTTTCTACGCAGGGCGGACCCTGTGTACGATGCCCAGTTGCTTCACCGGGGCTCAAAGGCCGGGAGCGTGGAGGTCAAAACTTCGCTGCCACACGTAGGCGACTTCAAACAACAATTCGATTCAACTGGGATTTCAATCGGTCGGACGCTTGATCATGCTACGGCCGGTTTCTTCGCTGAACGCGCATACTTGCCGCAGTCCTACCTCGGCCAGTTGCTGCAAATCTACCAGGAGTCGGCGTCTGATGCGAATTCGCCGTTGGCGAAATTTGTTGGCAGCCTTCTGGGATTGGACCAGCTGGACGCTCTTGAAGCCGGCCTCACACCATTAACGGACGTGCGTAACATCCGCAAATATATCGAGGGCTGGGCAGATGTGGAGCTTGAAAAAAAGCAACTGGAAGGCTTGATCAAGACGCAGAAACAGACCCAAACGCAAGTTCAAGCTTCGTTCAGTAAATCGATAGCATCACTGACATCTGCTCTCGAGGGGCTCAACATTGCGATCGTCCCTACGGCGGAAACCCTCGATGCGGTTGGAGACATCCTGGCCGGTAGTGTCGAAGAAGGACTTGGCACTTACGCGGATCGGCGTCGAGAACTTGCTGCGATCCTGTCAGAATCCCAAACCGCTTCGGAAGGCGGTTTGAGCGCAACCGAGGCAAGTCTTGCTGCAAAACAAAACAGGGCAATCGAAGAATATAAGGCTTGGCAAGCGACATACGCCGCTCGCTTCCAGTCGATTCAGAATTCGTTGGCAGCCCTGATTCCTGATGTGTCGCTTCCGTCGGCGATGGACGAATACGCCACCAGGGTGCAGACTATTCTCTCAAGCATGCTCTCAACCGCTTCTCAGCAAGTTCTTGAAAGCAGGCGCGACGTTCGGCGTCTGAGTGACGCCGAAGACGAACTTGCGGGCGCGTCTGAAAGGCTTGAAGCAATCGAAACGGAAATGGCGCAGTTCGCACGTGACTCCAGAGAGCTCTCAAAGGCTTTGGCCGAAATAAGTTCATTTGTTGCGGATACCGAAATCTGCCCCGTGTGCGAGCGCGATTTCAGCGAGCTCGCCCAGGGAAGTCTTTCAAATCACGTGCATAGCAGAGTTCGCAGCTTGTCCGATTCAGCGGAGCGGCTGCTGACGCTCGGTCGCGCAAGATTCGAAGCCCAGCGACTGGTCGATGATTTGGCTGATGAGGTCTCTTCTCTCACTCTTCGCGTTATTGATGCTGAAGAGCTTGCTGCCTTGGAAAGGCAGGTCGCCAGGGTTCAGGATGCGCTTGGGGAGTTACAAACTCTGTCGCCGATCCTGATAGACGGGGCCAGTCTAGCGGCGGCCGATATTGCAGCCAGGCGCGAGTTTTCTGCCGAACAGGTCCGCAACCGTAGCCGGTTTGCCCTAAGACAGACACTCGCTGACTTTGCCACTTCTATTGGACAGCCTGTTCCGACCGATGACGAGACGATTGAAGCTGCCGCAACCCGACTACAGCAGGTGCTTGTCAACGCGCAGGCCAAAGCGAATGGACGTGAGGACCTGCGGCAACAAGCCCGGAGAGCTTTGGAGGACGCTCAACTACATCGGTTGGCGTTGACCGAGGTTGATGTGGCTATTAACAACTATCAGCAGCAGTCCGATGCAGTCGAGGCAGCTTTGCAACGTGGGCAGCGGCTGCGCGAACAAGGTCAGACAATTCGAAGCCTTGTAGATACGGTAAGATCGGGAATTATCCGACGAGAGTTTAACGACCGTTTGAACAAGCTCTGGCGAGACCTGTTCGTCCGGCTAGCGCCAAGTGAGCCGTTTGTACCCGCATTCCGCATCCCACCATCATCAACTCAGCGGCTGCAGCCCAAACTGATTACCGAGCACCGGGACGGTGGTGATGCGGGCGGCACTCCAGGAGCGATGCTCAGCGCTGGGAATCTCAACACGGCTGCTTTAACGCTCTTCATCGCCCTTCATCTTTCTGTCCCCGCTCAGTTTCCCTGCCTGATCCTCGATGATCCGGTCCAATCGATGGATGACGTGCACATCGCTCATTTTGCGTCGCTGCTGCGAACTTTGTCGAAGGAGCACGGTCGACAGGTGATGATCGCGGTTCATGATCGGCAACTCTTCGATTATCTCAAGCTTGAACTTAGTCCGGCCTATCCGGGAGATAGCCTTCTCACCCTCGAATTAACACGTGGAAATCGTCGCGATACAAATTGCCAACCGGAGCGCTTCTCGTTCAGGGACGAAGATGTGCTTTTCGCGGCGGCTTAAGCTGATCGCGCACAGGCCATGCGGAACGCATGGGTTTAGGGCTAATCTCGTTCAGCCTGGCCTTGTTCTTACCGTAGCTTAGGATAATATTCTCCGGTAAGAATTAAGGAAAGCCGAGTACCAGATATTTCTATCGATGACCTCCAGAAATTTGCGGTTGGCTTGGCGTTTCTGCTTCCTGGTGCCATCATTATTTACGTCAGATCGCTTCATTTCTCGTCGGCGCTCCTCTTGTCGCTGCTACATTCGCCGTGTCGCCGGCCGCGCTTGGTCTTTTCATCGGCAGCATTACAGCCGGCTTTGTCTTTGGAAGCTTCCTGTCTGGACGATATGCCGGCCGTTATCCTCTAACGACCATGATGATCGCAGGGCGAATTGTTGCTTGCAGCGGTCCTACGATTTGTCTGATCCTGCTTTTTGCTGATGTTGGGAATGTGGTCGCGTTGCTTGGCCCTTGTATTCTTGTCGGCGTCGGCAATGGCCTGACAATGCCAAGCGCCAACGCCGGCGCGCTCTCGGTACGACCCGACCTTGCCAGGAGTGCAGCCGGATTGGTAGGCGCGATTACCCTTGCTGGCGGCGCAGCCGCATATCCAGCCCATTTAGCGCACCACCCAGTCTACACAGTCAACCTAGTCGACATCGATCTCTATTGCGAATGGCTAAGCCGTAGAACCGGATTGGATGTTCGACTTCCCACGGAGAGTGAATGGGAATATGCCGGCGGGAACGGCTTTGGGTGGCAATACGCATGGGGTGACGACTTCGCCCCTTTTCAATGCAACACGAATGAGATGCTGCTCCAATCAACCACTCCTGTGGGCATATTTTGGGAAAGCACTAACAGATGGGGTGTTTCCGATCTCATTGGCAACGTGGAGGAGTTCGTAGCCACCGATTATACGCCTTATCCGGGCGCTAGAGTGGTAGAAGACGATCTTTATAGAAAGTTAGGGAACTATCGCATCGCAAAGGGCGGCGCGTTCAACAGGTTCAGCGACTTGGCGCGAGTACAGTGGCGTCACGGCGCCTATCCGAGCTCTCTTTACGCTATCGGTTTTCGTGTCGCACATTCCTATGGGGCGTTCGAGCTCGATGACCTGAGCGCAGATGACCAAGCTCTCTCCTATCGCTCTGCCGCTGACGCCCTTCAATGAGCCGTTCCGGAATCGTGGAAATCTGCTGGGTTCTGTGGCCGACGAACGCGTCGCCGCCCGGGCTCGAGAACAAGACGCTGCAACGGGGATATAGGCGGCGTCTCGTCATCATCGGTGCAGATAAGCTGGAGATCCCACAGCTGCTCCAAGGCATCCTGGATGCGCTTGCCAGCATATCCGCGCCCCGTCCAAGCCGCGATAACGTCCAATATTGTCACGGCATTGTTGGTTCCAAACCGGGGAAGCTCGGTCAATATCGCCAAAGCCAGAGCATCGGTCAGCGATCCGGGCACGGTGGGATTTTTCATGGCGTCGTATCCTGCTTGAACAGACGTTAGCCGATCAGTGCAGCGTGCCGCTGATCACCATCTTCGAGACGAACGACGCCAGGAGTTCCTCATCAAAGTGCCCGGGCGACGTCATCATTAGGTTGATTGCCTCAGCCTGAGACCAGGCGCGTTTGTAGGGCCGGATCGTCGTCAGCGCATCATAGACATCACAGATTGCGGCCAGACGCGCGACGTAGGGAATGTTCTGCCCCTTTAGGCTAGAGGGATTACCTGACCCATCGAATTTCTCATGCTGCATCGTTGATCATCTGCCGGAATGTGATCTCGTCCGAGGATTGACGCATCCGAGTACTGCTGCGTCCTCATTCATAGGCATCGTTCAGGCCAGCAGATCACCCATCGTCTTGATATAATGACGAAGGAATTCCTGTGATGAGGTTGGCCGGGTCTCCCGGGATTCGGACAGAATCTCATAACCCCCGCTCGCATAGGCATTGAGGCGTTTCATCCCCTCGTCGGTCATGCCGGTCGGCGTATCGGCCGCGACAAGCTTCTTGAACGTGTCGCGCACAGCGGATTTCTCGGAAAGATCGATCCCCTCCCGTTTCAATTCGGCCGTTACCAGCAGTCCTGTGATCAGGCGTTGGGCCGGCTTATAGTCCTGAATGAATTCATTCACGAAGACATTCGCCTGCACGCCGATGCTTGCCGGATCCGTGCGACGCCCGCCGGCCAGGCCAGCCATCAAGCACAAATAATAAAAATCGAAGTCGGTTTTGAAGGGCTCTACATGATCGATATCCGCGAACCATTTAATGGCGTCGCTGCGCAGTCTAAATGGCATCGACTTCCCCCGAATCTGTGAGGTCGAAGGAATAGAAATAATCCCTGTCCTCGACCAAGACAGCATTACTGGTTTGTTGAAATTTGCCGGCGGGAAGGCTGCGCATGAACCTTTCCGTACCCGGCGTTATCCTGAAATGGGTCAGGAATTTAATATCGGACACATGTTGCTCGAGCGCTTCGACAAAGCCCGGTCGCTCGGTATTGATCGTAAATCCGACGAATTGGCTGCAAAGCTCGGGAATGAGTTTGCCGATCCTCCGTCTTACGCCGTGGTCGATTGGGTTGGCCGGGCTGTCGACGACCAGTGGAAAGTCATTGTTTCCGCGGCGCAGCACACTCATCAGGAAGGTGTATCCGACAGACAGGTTCTGCCCGACGCTGGCGCTCTCCTGCGAGAATAATCTGAGTGATCTGTCGATCTTGCGGATGGTGAGAGGGTCGTTTTCTAGGACCTTTGCCAGTCGGCTATTGCAGACGTCAACGATCTCCGACTTAATCGTGGCGCGTGCTCGTTTCGCGGCACTATCGAGCAATTGGACGATAAGATCGGTCTGATTGCGAAGAAGCACCGTGGCAGTTGCTTCAGCAATCTTTCCCTCGATGTCTTTTATCCTCTTCTTGATCTCGCTCAGCGACTTCACCTGGCCGTCAGGTTCGTCAGGATCGCCGGGTCCGTCGATGTTGCGAATGAACGATTGCAACTCGGCGAGTTCCGCCTCGTGTTTTTCAAGCTGCTTTTGCCAAAGTCCAAGCTGATCATCACCATTGTCGATCAGCTGCTGGCGGAGTGCCCGCACCAGACCGTCCGCGGTCTTTTCCCGGCGGGCATCGCTGGCCAACTGATTGCTGAGCCTGGTCACCCGCGTGAAACCGGCATCATCTTCGGTACTGCGCGAGAAATCCTCGACATCTTTCTTCAGCGCATTGATGACGCCGACATCATCTGCATCCAGATAGCGCTTGGCTTCAGACCTAATTTTGTTTGCGGCGTGTTCGTCCATAGGATTGCCGCAAATGCAAAACGGTTCCTGCAACAATTCGTCGAAGAACTGTGCCGAGGTATTTTCCGGCAGGCGCAGGCGGTCCAGGTTATCGCGAAGGTCCGTCAGCTGGGACGCAAGTTTCGGATGGAGGGCATAGGGAAGCCGCATCGCCGACATGAGGTTGACCGAAGAGCTTGCTACCGAAGCCTTCGCGGCGTTGAGCTCCAGGACCGCATGTTCATGTCTGGCGCGCGTCGCTTCGACATTACTCATCCGCTCGTCGATTTTTCGCTGCAGGTCGACGATCTCGCCCTGAAGTGCCTTACTTTTGAGGCCGGCCGCTTCCCGAGCTCCGACGAGGTGTTTTTGACGCTCCTTCAGCTGGCTTTCCTGGTCACGCCATCTGTTGAGAATGCTTGCCGATTTGCCTGTCGCCGCCTTCGCCTTAGTTTCCCAGTCGTCCTTGGTGCGTGTAGCGGCGTGCTCGAGGAGGTAGAGCTGACAAAGCGCATCGACGGCGCGATCAGCCTCAACCAGGTCGGAGTTGAGCAGCCTGTCGGCAAACTCACCGTCGAAAATGAAGAGTTTGAGAAATTCGGGCGCCATGAATTTATGGACGGCCGGGGGCACATGCCATCGATGAACGATGCCGCCACTGCCCGGATTGGACGTCGTGTAACGCGCCTGCCCGAGCGAAAAGTCGAGTGTCAGCTCGATGGTGAGCGCCTTTCCATCAATAAGCAAGGTAACCTGAAATACGCCCCTATCGACATCCTCGTCCGGCCGGCGCAATTCGCGTACTGCCTCGACGGTCCATTTTTCGGCAGACCCGCTCAAGGTTGCGTTCAGCAATCTCAAGGTGGTGGTTTTGCCGGTGCCATTCGGCATCTGGATGAGGGAAACCTTGGGGATCACGCCCGATGCCGAACGCAAGTTCACCTCGACATCCGGACACCGCAGGCCTTTCGAACTCCAACCGGCCAGTTCAATCCGCATGATTGCTTTCTCCCATGACCAGAGCCTTGCGAACATTGTCGAGAAACTGCAGTTCTTCTTCACGAGTCGGCTCTCCGTCGCTCAGCTGGCTGAGCCAGGCAATTAGCCGTTGGGCAACCGAGGTCGGTTGTCCCATCTCGGCTGCGACGTCGTTGATCGCGGAAACGAGGGCTTCGTCAAGCATCTGCTTTCCTTCTTACAAGCGATAGTTCAGTCAGCCAGGCAGCGCGCTCCTGATCCGCATTGGGGAACGCATCCTCCTCTCCGGCGGGCCGGACGAAATCAATGACGCGGGCAATTTTGTCTGGATTGACAGGGTCCGACCGCAAGCATCGACCGATGCGCTGGATGGTCTCGAGCTTGGCTCGGGCCGAGGCGAAGAGAATGACATTTTTCAATGACTTGATGTCGATCCCCTGCGAGATGCGATGGCAGGTGATCAGACAGTCGATCTCACCGCGCGCAAACTGCACAAGGTGTTCGCGGTCGTCTTCTGCATAATAGGTCCGGTAGCGGTGGGTATGCCGATGGATCATCTCAAGCAGCGCATTCCCGTATTCTTTGGTCTCGACGAAGATGATGGAACTCTTCACGGCGCTCGGATCGCCATCGAGAAACGCTTTGAAGACGGAAGGCTTCTGCTCTGCGGTCTTGTAGACTTTCGAGAGTTCGGTCCAGACCTCCTCCTTCGACATCGGATTTCCATCGCGCTGGCGTGCGGCCTGTTTCGCATAGACTTCCTTGAGGCGCGCCCGGTCGCCGGCCGTCAGATGATAGGTGAGGGGGACATAGTCGAATGGGCTCAACACCCCGCGTTCGATAGCGGACTCAAGCGGAAAGCGATAAAGGGTGGGACCGATCTCGACAGCCAAAAAGGCATTGCCCGCAGCATCATAGGCGCGATCCGGGGTGGCGCTCAACCCGAGCCGCCAACCGAAAGCCAGATGTTCCCCGGCCAATTTGACGACATTGCTCGGAACCGCCAGGCCGTGAACCTCGTCATGGATGATAATGCTGCTCTTGCGGCGTGCCGGATCGAGATGCAGTAACACCTTATGCAACTGCTCGCGCGAAATGACGAGCAGGGACCTGACCGGATCCAGAGCATATTCGGCCAGTTCACGATGATCACCGAAGTGCCGATAGATCAGCCAGCCTTTGCCCGTCGCAAGGTTCCAGGCGTCGAGTTCGCTACTCCATTGAGACAGAAGATCCGTACCATCCGTGGTCACAATCGCGCTTGTGATCGTCCCATCATCGATCAGTTTCGACAGGACTTTGATAGCGGTTCGGGTCTTGCCCGTGCCGGTCGCCATCTCAAGCACGCCGGCCCGCGCCGCCAAGAACGCTTCGGCGGCTTCCGACTGATGGCGCCATTTGGGGTCTTCGGACGGCGTGCGGCCGCCCGTACCGGGCTTTTTAGGGATTTGTTCGGGTGCCTTGGCCCTCAGCCGCGCCACGATACCGGGAGAGGGTACGACCACTTCCAGTCCAACCGCCTTGCCGAGCCATGCTTCGTCGAACTGCTGGATTTTCGTATCGATGCGATCGCGTTCGGAGGCGTGCCAACTGCGATAGACGTCGATCGACTCGTAATTTCTGTGGTGTCCGCCAAGCGTCTCGTTGGCAGATCCCGTGAAGGCGATCTGCTCGCCATTCTCAAGGTCGAAAATGCCGATCTTCTCATGGAACATGCCGGCGTCGTCATAATGGGTCGCAAATGCAAACCGGATTTCCAGCCGATCGTTTGCAATCAGCCAGGCGAAAAGCGCCGCACGGGCCTTTTGATCGTTCGGCTGTTCATGGAGGGCTGCAATCTGCTCCAGAACGCGATCGGCAAGCATCTGCCGGTAGGCGGCGCGGCGCGGCTCGTCCGACAGTTCCTTGAATGTTGCGACATCTTCCGGGCTTAGTTCAGGCGAAGCGATAAGCTGTATCCTGAAACCGTCCTCATCGAGTGCCCGTGGCAGCGCTTCTAGCCAGGTCAGAAGAGCGTAGCTTGAGAAATACCCCGACGCGCGGCGGTAACGCCTTGCCTGCGCCAGACAAGGCACGAAGAAGTCGCCCGCCAAAGAATCGCGACCGCTACGGTAATGTGATTTGATCTCATGCATCATGGGCACCGAATTTGGCATCACGTCGTCATTTCAAAGCGCAAATTTTCCAACAATCTCTCAAATCCCGCATCGTCGCCCTTCTTCCGCTCATCTTCGATGAAATCCATAACGGTTGGTAGCCGTGCTGCGACGATCAAGGCGTCGCCATCGAACAGCTTCTCGATGATGCCGCTTGTGACCCAGCCGAGCGGGTGAGAGAGCTGCCTGACAGCTTGCTGCATCTTTTGACCCAGCGCACTTTGCCACTGAAGCAACCCATGGCGATGTCTCTCGCTTTCAAGTTGCTCCAACCAATGATGCAGATTGGGCCCGACCTGATGGCGGTCTTGCCAGTGCTGTTGGGGAGTGAGAATCCCGAGACCGACCAGGATAGCGAGCAACCCGACCGAGGTGTGGTCCGTCAGGCGGCGCAGTAGGATCCGGTTTGCCCCGATCCACCCGAGCAGACCACGCTCGCGCAAGACGATACAAGCGCTCAAGACCGCATTTATGTCGGGCAATACGAAGGAATCTTCGCGCGCATCTGATGCGAGACCGAATCGGGCTCGCTGTCCAGCCAGTTGCTGCCAACGTGCAATCTCACTGTGCTCGAGTGGCCAGGCGTCGATGACAGCAACCGAAAGGAGCGCATCCACAAGAGGCGGTTCGGCATGGCGGCTTGCCCATAATGCCCAGCCACATTCCATTTCAGGGCACCAGAGCGAGAAGGCGCCCCACGGCTCGCCAGCATGGCGGGCCATCGCGTAAGCGCGAATTTGTTCTGGGTCGAGAAGATAGTTCGGCGGATTGGTCGCAAGTACACGCCCGGACGGTATTTGTCCTGCAAGAGCGTACAGGCCCGGCAGTGGGCGTTCGAACCGTTCCTTGTTTGTAATCAACGTGGGCGCGATGCTGTTGGCCGACCTGCCCGGCGGGAGCATGTCGTCCGCCCGCAACAGGATCTCCGACAGCTTAAGGGGGCCGGCATGACGAAGGGCCGCTTCGATGGCATCTGCGTTCGTGTGACGCAGATCGCCCGAGGTTTCGTCGCCATCGGTATCGGCCTCGAGGAGCCCCGCACTCACGTCTTGATCGAGCAATGTCGTTGAGGCCGTGCCAATGCTCGACCAGATCCCGTCCCGTATTTCCAGAAACAGGTGCGGATTGCTGTTCATGACGATTTCGAGATCCCGGGATGAACACGCGTCGTCAGCAAAACGGCTCCGCATGCGCTGGACCAAAACGACGATATCCATCGCCTGTCCGTGTTGCGCAAGCAGCGCGTGAGCCCTCAAGGCACGACGCATTCGCGGTCCGGGGCGGTTGGCAAGAAGGTAGCCGCCATATTCGTATCGACCGGAAAATCGCAATACAATCGGTCCAATTCTGCCCTCGTCCATCGCCGTATTGGAGGCCGGAAGGAGCCGGTCCGCCATAAAAATCGCAAGTTGCGCCTCCGCGGCCTCTATGTCAGCAATCTGTAAGTCTGGACCCAGCCAACCGCCGCGAAACGGCGTCGCGAAGTAGGCGACGCATTCATAGAGCGAAAGACCGGCAACCTGCAGAAGGAGCGACCAAGCCGGAGTCAGCTGTTTGCTGCGGCCGTCCAGATCTGCCGGTGTGAGGGTGCCGCCGACTGCAATCATCTGCCACAGCTTACCGGCGTTGGCGATCGCAGTCCGTTCGGCCGAAACGCGATATTTCGCCCGCATCCGCCGGATCGCTTTTGCCTCGATCTGGCGTATACGTTCCCGGGTGACCTTGTACCGCTGCCCGACCTCTTCGAGGGTCTGCTTGGCGCATCCGAGCCCGAATCTGTTTTCCAGGACCTCACGCTCGCGCGGCCTGACAAACGATAAGGCTTCGTCGATCAGTGCCTCCACAGAGGCGAAGGCCGTCTGCGGGATTGTTGATGCCAAAAGCGGCCCGGCGGCGCCGTCTGCGAATTGGGACCGCGCGAGCGCATCCAATTCTCGGGAGGTCGGAATTTCGCCAAGGAGCAGAAAGCGGGCCGCCGCGCTGGCCAGCCCTTCTGGCAACCCCATCTGGGTCAGCCACTCGACACATGCCTTCCTGAGCGAAACGCGCCAGGCAAGTGTAGAATCGTTGCCGACATTTTGCTGACCAGCCAGAAGCGAACATCGCTCATCGAGATGTTCCAGATTGACGCGTAGCGTATCCTTCGCAAAGCCCAAAACTTCGACGGCTCTTGCCAATCGAACGGGCAATAGCCCGACGACGACGACCTCGTCCGTCGCGATCTTGTCGGCTTCGCAATAGATCTTCGTTCGAAGCTCTTCGCCCAGGGAAAGCAAGCCAGCGCTATTATCGTAAACCAGTTTGTGAAGCTCGGCCGCTGATTTCCGGCCGAGGTTTTTGACGGCCCGACGCATCACGTCTGGGCCGAGATCTCCCGCCGCTAAATAATCCGCAATCGTCTCGAAAGGAAGTCGCCCGCCCGAAGCTGCATCGATTATCGAATTGCGCAATCGAACGCTGGTATAGGAACCAAGCACCAGTTCCAAAATGGAGGAAGAACCCGGATCTTGCCCCGTCAATTCGTCGATCGATCCCAAATCCTTCGGCCTGTAAGTTTCCAGAGAGACCCGTCCGACATTTCAATGGTCTGAGGAAGACCTGCCCTCAATGCCATTCGGCCTCCTGATTCGCGCATATGCTACATTGCTTCTCCACAATCACAAACTGCAATTCCCAATAGCGTAGCAATTTCATGCGATGACAGCAAGATTGGCGCATCCGGCGGCACAGCAGGCCAGTCGGCCCGTATGATAGGCCGCGGAAGGACCGCCTCGCCTAGCGATCGCCGAGCCCCGCAACCACCTCCATGAATTCGGCCCAGGGGATTTCGCCTGTCATGTGGCTCCAGGACAGGCGGACGGCGCCCTCGATCTCATCGCGGCCAAGCCCCATGGCTTCAAGGACGTGGCTTGGCTTGTAGCTCGTGGACGTACATGCCGAGCCATTGGATACGGCGGCCAATTGCCGTGTCGCCAACATCAGCGCCTCAGAATCGACCCCCGGGAATGAGATCGACAGGACGTGCGGAAGCGTGTGCTGGCGATCACCGACGATCCGATAGTCGAGCTGGGCCAGGGCTGAGATTGCCTGTTCCTTGCGGGCGAGGCAGAGCGCGGCGCGCTTGTCGACGTCGCGTCGCGCGATATCTATGGCAACGCCAAACCCGATGATAAGCGGAACCGGCAAGGTTCCGGGCCTGAGACCGCGCTCCTGCCCGCCGCCGAACATGAGCGGGGCAAGCGGAGGAGGGGAGAAGCCTCTGCGCCGGCCAATCAAGGCCCCGACGCCCTTTGGTCCATAGATCTTGTGCGCTGTGGCCGAGATCAGATCGATCCGTGGATGGCACAGATCGTCGAAAACCTTTCCGAAGGTCTGGGCGGCATCAACGTGAAGGTACGCTTCACCTTCGAGCCGCTCGGCAATCTCGCCAATGGGCTGGAGCACCCCGGTCTCATTGTTCGCGTGCATGACTGAAACGAGGTGTGTGTCGGGCCTTGTGGCGGCGAGCACGGCATCCGCATCCACCCGCCCGGAGGGACCGACCGGGACATAGGTCACCTCGAAACCAAGGCTTTTAAGGTGGTCAACGGGCTCAAGGACCGCCTTATGTTCGATAGTGGTGGTGACGATGTGCTTGTGCCCGCTGGCGATCCCGGCAGACGAAAGGCCAAGTATTGCCAGATTGGATGCTTCTGTGGCGCCTGAGGTAAATGTCACGTCTGCTGCCTGGGCGCCAACTGCAAGTGCGATGCTCTGGCGCGCGCGCTCGACGGCTTTCTTTGCGCTAAGACCGGCAGCATGCGTCCGACTTCCGGCGTTGCCATATTCCGCCTCGAACGCCTGAAAAAGGGTGGCCTGCACCTCGGGATCAAGCGGCGTCGTGGAGTTGTTGTCGAGATAGACGGTCATTCCCAGGTGCCCCGTATGCAAAGATTGATGTGCATGTTTGTTATTTTGAATGACAAACACACGCCAAGTTTGTATGTAGTGCACACCAGCCGTGGATATGTAAATATGAATCAGGCCTTCCAGTATATTTTCCCAGCCATTCGGGGCATTCAAGCGGGCCGCGAGTATTTTGTGTCGATGTGCCCACTGAAGCTCATTCCGAAAATCTTTCTGTTCGACGAGGAGGAGCTCACCCCCGAACTCCGGGCACAAAGGACATTGAACAAGGCCCGAGTGCCCGAGATGTCACGGTATTTGACCGAACAACCAACAAGTTACGTCTTTTCCGCGCTGACGGCCTCAATCGATGCGAACATTCATTTCGAACCAGCCTCCGACAAGAATGCCGGTCTTGGCCTGCTGCATGTGCCGATGAGCGGACGCTTCATCATCAATGACGGACAGCACCGTCGCGCTGCAATCGAGGCCGCACTGCGGTCGACTCCCCGTCTTGGTGATGAGACGATTGCGGTGGTTTTTTTCCATGACATCGGCCTTGCCCGTTCACAGCAAATGTTTGCCGATCTCAATCGGTATGCGATCAGACCTTCGACCTCAATCTCAGCGCTCTACGATCACAGGGATCGCATGGCCGAACTCTGCCGTCGCCTAGTCAAGGAAGCGCGGCCCTTCCGTGATCTGGTCGAAATGGAAAGAAGCACCCTTTCGGCACGCTCCCGGCGGCTGTTTACGTTCAGCGCGATCTACCAGGCAACCCAGGCTTTCTTTGCCGGACGCGAACTCAGCGATCTCGACGAGGAGCTGAGCGAGATCTGCGGGTTCTGGGAAGGTCTTGCTATGCGGCTACCGGAATGGGAGCAGGTTCGGCGCGGCAAGATTGCAGCCGGGGAGGTCAGGCAGGACCTGATTCATTCGCACGGTGTTGTCCTGCACGCATTCGGCCGCCTCGGCGCGTCAATCCATCACACAGGTCCGAAGGACTGGGCTGAACGCCTGAAGGCGCTCTCGGCCGTGGACTGGTCACGAAACAATCCTGATTGGGAGGGGCGAGCCGTCATCCGTGGCCGGCTCTCTAAAACGACGCAAAGCGTGATCTTGACAACCAATTACATGAAACACCGGTCGGGCGTGGAACTGTCTGCGGACGAACTCGGCCTGGAACAGGCTTTTGTGAAGGGAGAGCTTCATGGCAACTGAATCAGCGCGGGCGAGAAGCGCATTCTCGCCGAACGGGCTGCGCCCGAGCATCGCCACCCTGATTGCAAAGATCCAGAAGGTTTATCTGTCTGACGAAATACCGTGGGTGGTCGGCTATAGCGGCGGGAAGGACTCCACTGCGGTCCTTCAACTGGTGTGGCTGGCATTGAGCCAATTGCCCGCCAAAACGCCCATGAAGACCGTCTACGTGATCTCGACCGATACGCTTGTGGAAAACCCGGTGGTCGCCGCGTGGGTGGACGAATCACACCGCGTCATGGGTGAGGCAGCGGCGAAAGCCAGGCTGCCGATCATACCCTGCAAGCTGGTTCCCGACATCAACAACACGTTCTGGGTAAACCTGATCGGCAGGGGATATCCGGCACCCAGGCCTAAGTTTCGATGGTGCACCGAGAGAATGAAGATCCGTCCGGCGGATGCCTTTATCGCCGATGTCATCAAGCAGAATGGCGAGGCGATCGTCGTGTTGGGAACCAGGCGCGCCGAAAGCAGTGTCCGCGCCGCGCGCATGAATGCCAATGACGAGGGCAGTCGGCGGGAATATCTGAGCACGCACAGTTCACTGGCAAACGCGTTCATTTATAGCCCGATCGCCGACTGGTCGAACGACGACGTCTGGCTGTTTCTGATGCAGGTGAAGAACCCCTGGGGTTACGACAACAAGGCGCTATTGAACCTCTATCAGGGCGCATCCCCGGACGCAGAATGCCCGATCGTTCTCGACACCTCGACACCGAGCTGTGGCGACAGCAGGTTTGGGTGCTGGGTCTGTACGCTTGTCGAAAAGGACAAGTCGATGTCGGCTATGGTTCAAAATGACGAGCAGAAGGAATGGATGGCGCCACTTCTTGCCCTTCGCAACGAATTGGACGAGCCCGACCACGGAAGACGTGACTTCCGCCGGATGAGCGGTTCGGTCCAACTCTACAATCGCGAGGACAAGCCAATCCCCGGGCCTTACACACAGGCCGCCCGCGAGCACTGGTTGCGGCGGCTGCTCGAAGCCCAGGAGGCCGTTCGAAACCACCCGAAGGCGCCGGATACCGTCAGGGGGCTGCAGCTCATCACACAAGACGAGTTGCAGGAAATTCGCCGCATCTGGATCGTCGACAAATATGAAATCGAGGACAGCCTGCCGGCGATTTATGAAGAGGTGACAACCCAGTCCTTCGAGAGAAGGTCGATCGATGACCGTCAGCCTTTTGGAAGCGCCGAGATGGCCATCTTGAAAGATATTGCCGATGGCGATCAGGTCCATTTCGAACTGGTGAGAGAATTGCTCGAAGTCGAACGCGGCTTTCGCACGTCATCGCGGCGCGCAAGGCTGTTTGAACGCCTTGAAGAGGCATTTCGGCGCGGCTTTTACGAAGACGCCGACGATGCGACGATGCGCGCTGTTCGGCGGCGAACCCTATCTGGGCTTTTGGAAGGTGTTGGCTCGGAAACAGCCGATTTTCATGATGCGGCCGAGGCTCTGTCAAATGCGCTACAGGCGAGCGGGGGAGGTCGAGAGAAGTGATTTTAGACGAATTGACACTGGCAAATTTCGGCGTTTATCGCGGCGCGCAGACGTTTCGACTTACACCCGCCGAAGGAAGGCCCGTGATTTTGATCGGAGCTCAGAATGGCGGCGGCAAGACGACGTTTCTAGAAGGGCTGCAGCTCGCCTTTTTTGGGAAACTGAGCCCCACCTTGCAACGCAGGTCCGGCAGCTACGAGGATCATCTGAAACGCTTGGTGCATCGGGGCGGCGACATCCACGTGCCAACGATGGTCCAAGTCCGCTTTCGCAGGACGGTCGAGGGGCGCCCCCAATCGTTTGAGATAACCCGGTCGTGGACGGTGCACCGCAACAGTGTGAAGGAATCCTTCGACGTCATCGTTGACGGCGTAAGCGACCGGGTTCTGACGACACACTGGGCTGAATATGTCGAGGAAATGCTACCCCCACGAATTGCGCCCCTGTTCTTTTTCGATGGCGAGAAGATCGAGCAATTTGCAGAAGTCGAACGTTCGTCGGAAATCATAGGAACAGCGATTTCGGCGCTTTTGGGGTTGGACATCGTCGATCGCCTCGAAACGGACCTCGATGTCTTCGCCCGGCGCAAAGCCGCCGAGATCAGCGGCGATGAGGTCAAGGGAGAACTCCAGCAAATCGTCTCTGCGACCGAGGTCTCGGAAGCCGCGGTTCAGGTTGGTCGTACAACATTGGCTGGAGCTGTAGCGCAGCGCGATCGGCGCATCGAGCTTGTGGACCGCGCACAGCGTGCGCTCAAGGCACAGGGCGGGGACATATTCGCAGCCCGTCACGAGTTCGGTCGTCGCGAAAACGATGTCAACAGGGCCCTGGAACTGGCCGAACGCAGTTTGCGCAACTGGGCCGGAGAGATTGCGCCGCTTCTTTTGGTCGAAGACCTCTTAAGGAAGGTGGCAACACAGGCCAAAGTCGAAGAGAAAAGCGATGAGGCGCGGTCCGTTGCAGGCGTGCTCGAGGAGAGAGATTCGTCATCCCTGCAGATCATGCGCTCGAGCGGAGTTCCGGAAAATGTCGTTGGCATTCTTGCTGCGTTCTGGGAAAACGATCGTAACAAACGCCAGGAAAATGCGGCGTCGGACCGCTATCTCGGTTTGACAAGCGGTGCAAGGCAAGAGCTGCGTGCGCTTTCTGGTGAAACGCTCAATAATTGCCGGGTCGAAGGCGAGAGATTGGTCGCCGATGTTCAGGCACTAATTGCGGAGCGCGACGATATTCAGCGCCAACTCGCGGCCGTACCGGCTCCGGAAATCATTGCGCCACTGCTTGCCGCCGTTGAAGCGGAGACTGCCGCTCTCAGCGCGGCAAACGATGAGGTTTCCGACGCAACAGCCGCTCTGCAACATGCTGAAAACGCGTTGAATAAGGCCCGCACGCTTTACCAAACCAAACTTGAGGTCATGGTACAGGCCCAACTCCAGGAAGAGGACACGCAACGGCTCCTGAATCATTCGTCGCGCGTACGCGAGACCTTGACGCATTTTCGCCGAAGGATTGTCAGGCGCCATATCGGCGAAATAGAACGTCACGTTCTGCGCTGCATGCGGCAATTGCTTAGAAAGGAGGCGCTCATCGGCAGTGTCGAGATTGATCCTGCGACCTTTGCAATTTCGTTGAACGACGGCAATCTGCAAACCATCGGCCTGGAACAACTATCAGCCGGTGAACGTCAGTTGTTTGCGATCGCCTTGTTGTGGTCGCTCGCCCGGGCGTCAGGGCAGGAGGCGCCGACCGTGATCGACACGCCGATGGGCCGCCTTGACTCCGTCCATCGAACTCATCTTGTCAACCGATACTTTCCCCAGGCCAGCAAGCAGGTGATCCTGCTTTCCACCGATGAGGAAATCTCTGGCCAATATCTTGCGCTGATCGAGCCTCACCTTGCTCGGTCGATGACGATTTCCTTCGACGCCGCAAACCGCTGCAGCCGAGTCGACGAGGGTTACAATCTCAACCCGCTGCTTGTCCATGATCGGGAGGTCGCCTGATGGCAATCGAAACAATCCGCATCGATGAACGCGGACGTGAACAACTGATACGTCTGAAGCGACACACGCGTATCGAAACCTGGAATGTCCTTTGCCGATGGGCTTTCTGCACATCGCTTGCCGAAAAAACAAGTCCTCCGCTACGCTTGTTCAAGGGCGAAGCCGCAGTCGAATTGACGTGGCGGGTGTTCGGGGGACACCATCACGAGCTTTATCTCGCTTTGCTCAAGGAGCGGTGCCGGCAAGATGGTCTGGGCACCGATGACTCAACTCTGCATGAGCAGTTTCGTTTACACCTGCACCGAGGCTTGGGGTATCTGGCCGCCGATCGCGGCGTGCGGAGCATCGCAGGATTGGTCGCAAAGGGATTGCCTACAATAGCCTAGAGTTCAAGGCCTCATAGGGACCGTTCGGGGAAGCAGCGCGTGAACTAGCGCTGCCGCTCAGGCGGCGCGTTCGACGGTTCGGCGGCATGTTGGCCCTCGTGCAGCTTCAGCTCGTGCTCGACGGCCATCCGGATAAACTCTGCACGCCTGTTCTTTCCAACAAGCGCGTCAATTCGATCGGCGAAATCGTCCGGCAGTCGCACTAGGATCGGCTTGACGTTCAAAGGTGGTCGCCCCATTCCCGGGAGATATCCGAAGCAAGATGACGAGTCAAATTGCTTCGCGCAGTAATAAGCGATATCGGTTATTGAGGCAATAAGCGATATCGCTTATACTTTGCGTGTTTCTACGTGAGGGCCCGCAATGTCATTCAAGATCTGCCTCCGGTGCGCAACACGTCACGAACGGGCAACGTTGCGATGCCGTAAACCGGAATGCGGTGGAGAGAGCTTCCGGGAACCGACGGGCGAAGAGTTAAGGGCAAAACGGCAGGAAGATATCCGCTTTGAGGAACTGCTGCGATCCCTTCTTGGACCGAACTCAAACGAATAGGTCGACCGCTAGCGCAGCCAACCAGGATCGATTCCATTGCGTTGAGCGGCTGTAAGGGCCTCCTCGACGGCAGCATCGTCTTGTCGCAAATTCATGAATTCGAGAACCTTGCTGGGACCGATTTCCTGCATGTTGCATCTGCGTTTGAGATAGGATGCGATCCACGCCGCGGCTAACGTGGCGTCCGGCACGAACGCAAAAGACGCAATAAGTGACGCGACAAAGACCCCGTCGCTGGTGAAATCCTCTTCGCGCTCAAAGGCAAATTCGAAAAACTGCATGAGCCGAACCATCCACTGGACATTCCAGACGAGTGAGCTCAACTGCTCAGGCAGTTCGGAGGATACTTCCCAGAGCGGCGCAATCAGGCGCGTGTGCAGGGTGGACGCGGCTTCGCCAAGCAGGTCGCGATGTCCAGTATGAAGAGCAAGCGCGATAATCCCTCCACATTTTCGGAACACGATGCGCGGATTCTTGCCACCAAATTCTTCGTTCGAAAAAAGCTCCGAAATTTCATTGATGATGTCGTCTAGGCCTGCTTCGATCGTCTCGCGATTGGGCAATCCGATCAAAGGCTCGAGGTGTGGCAAAATATGACCAGCCTCGCCGAGTGCGTTACTCGTGAACTCGACGACGCCCAATTCGGAAAAATGCTCGGCGGCTTGCCGATAAGCATGCATTGCATGTTGCCATCGCTCGCTGTGGGCATGGCAATTGCCGATATGGTGCAGAACCGAACCACGGTTAAGCGGATCTCCCTCCTCGAAAGTCTGTTCGAGACATTCTTGATAGTAAGGGAGCGCTTCGTCGGGGCGGCTGGAAAATTCCAGGCCGCGCGCTAGCAGAAAAGCGGCATCGCGTACCCAATTTCCCTTGGAGCCATTCAAACTTCTCAAAATGTCGTAAGCTTCTTTTGCTCGCAGAACGGTTGTCTCGTGGTCATGCTTTATTTCGGCATTGTTTGCTTGCATGAGGCGCAAAAGCGCCAGTGGTTCACCTTCTGCATCTTTGGCCAGCAATTCGGCTTGTTCGAGAGTAGCTGCCGCGGCTTTAAAATTGAAATCCCGCTCTGCGAGCGATTGCGCCTGGAGCAGGAATTGGACGGCATCCGATAGTTTTCCATTGACGATCGCGACCTCGCTAGCACCCGCCATGACCCGTTGTCCCAACGCAAAGAGGCCAGTCATGAACAGCGTCATCATCAGAGAGTTGGCAAGCCCGATCGCGGCATCCGCAAACTCCTCGCCTTGGTCGGCGAGCGTCGATGCAAGATCGAACGCCGCGATTGCATTGGGCAATTCGCGGCCCATGAACTGCCTTCCGAGGACGATGGAGCCATCGTCGTCCTGGCGCTGCAGGCCCTGCGCGTACATGGTTACAACCCATTGACTGGTGCAGAAAGCCCTTTTGAGATCGAGATTTATGTCTGTTTCACCTTGCCTGGATGCATGGTGAACGAATGCTCGCACCGGTGACAGCATCGTGTAGACAGCACTCGATAAAGACGAATTGCGGAATAGTTCATCTTCAGTCAGTTCAATTAAGCTCCAAGCACGAAGTTCGGCTGCGGCCTGTCGATAGTCGGCGCCGACGAGACGGTCTAATTTGCGAAGAGCCGGGCGGACCCCGGCGGGGCTTGCTGCGATGAGCCACAGGAGCCGCTTCTCACTTGGCCCTAAGGCCGAATAGGCAAGCTGCAGGCAATGAACGAGCGAGGTTGTCTCGCGCTGGAGACGGCGACGCGGAAGGGCGACCGCTTCGGCACCAAGACGGTTGAGCTCATCAAGGACAGGGGTGGGTGACTCAAAATGCCGGAGCAGTGCAGCCAAAATTTGTAGCGTCAACGGATGGCCATCTGCGAACGCGAGCAATGCATCCGTTTGCGGGCTCGAAGACTCTTCAATCTTCATGACTTTGACCGCAACGTCATCGTCGAGCGGACCAATCGGCAGCACGTGTTCGAAACGCAAGGAAGGAAGCGTGACCTGTGATGTGACAATGATGAGAGCATCCCGGCTACGCGACAGCAATCCCTCAAGGAGATCCGTGATTTCGTCTGTGCCGGCTCCCAATTTTTCGATCCCGTCAAAGACGATGCAAGCCCGCACCTGATCGAAGCGGGGCCAGCCGTCCTCGATCTCGATCCCCATTGTACGCGCTTGCGAAATCAGGGCTTCACGCATTGTCAGCGAACCTTGCATCGTGTCGACATTCACCCAGACGACAGGCCGGTTCGACGCCGAACGCCGCAAGGCGTGCAAGAGGAGCTGTGTCTTCCCGATGCCGCCGATGCCATGAACAAGCAGGCTTTCGCCGAGACGAATACAGTTAAGCGCGAGATCGAGTTCTTCGTCACGTCCCAAAAGCTCCAGACACAGTGGTGGCGCAGCGTCGATCGGCCATCGAGCCACTGAACGGCCGGTGTTAAGTCTACGCTGTACCCGCTCGATCGCGTCTTCCTTGAGTGCGGTGAGCACAGCACGATCTATCACTCCGGTGTCGATTTTGCCGTGACAGTTCTTGCAAATGCGAATGAGATTGTGGTGATGGTTCGAGTGGCTTGTCGACCAATCGATGATGTGAGCGTTGTCGAAAGGACTTCCTTTTTGGCAGAGCGGGCACATTCCCCCCGACTCGACCTTCAGATAGTCGACGACATGCTTTGGTACCGCTGCACGAGCACCAGCCGGAGACGGCCATGGCTCTCTAAGCCACAGGTCATACTCATCAAGTTCGCTCCTCTCGAACAAAAGTTCGCCAGCGTTGCTTCCCGCCGGAAGCCTCCGACTTTCGCCGCCCTTGGCGCCCTTTTTTACATAGGAATATAGGAGCTCCGGCGTAATCCTCAGATGTCGGCTGGCTTCGATCACGTTCAAAGCGACGTTCGTCATGTTGCCTGCTATTTGCTGCTTTGACTTTAACCGCCCACGAACTGGTGATCTTCGAAGGGAAGATCGGACACCGGCAAGAGCCCCAGGTTCGCGCGAAGAATGCGACGGATTGCCGTACGATTAGAACCCGAGGCGTTCTGAAACCGAATATGCCCGAAATCGACATTAGCGGCGGGCTTTAGCCGTTGGCGGAATGCCTCCATCGACAGATCCCGTTGATCGAGCATCGGACCAGCGATCTCCCGATAGAGATCAAACAACGCCTGCACGCCGACCGTCTTGCGAATAAATGAGTTTGGCGCGGGGTTTTTCCAGAACAATTCGTTCGCGACGTTCACGAAATTGCGCGTAGCCGTGTAAATCAGGACGTCATCGCCTTCGCGATAGGCCTTGCGGAACGGTGGTCCGTTGGTCCTTCCCTCCGGCAAAGACGACCTTTTCATATGCCGGGATTGGCGAAGCAAAGCATTGTCAGTTTTAGGATTGGAACTGATGAGTCTTACGATTCCACCGACAATCGTCGCGAAAGAGATCTTCATCTCTGACTTTGCAATCATCTTAGCCGACGAGAAATCGTTTCGCGGCGCCACCACGATGTGGCCGTTCATACTCGAGTCTGGGTCGGTCGCAAGACGTCTGGCAAGAAAAACTGCAAGTTTCTCCGGAGACCATTCGTTCTCGCCTTCGTCGGAAACATTGTAGCCGAAGAGCTCATAAGTCAGGCTCTTGTCCACCGGCTTTTGGTTCGAGTTGATCGTGGCAAAGATCGTTGCCTGCATTGGGGGTGGAAGATCGATAAAGACGGCACAAAGAAGCTGTTCATCCAACCGTGCCGGGTCCGCCTCGGCAAAGGCAAAGAGACGATGTTGTCCGTCGATTACACGTGCGAGCTGTTCGGAAGTTGGAATGACGAGTTCATACGTTTCGTCGATGACATTGCCGTTGCCGTCGGCTATCGGGGTCGCCTCGATCCGCCAGCGGTTTGCATACTCGATGGCGGCCGCTTGCTCATTGCCCTCTTCCGGAAGATCGGTATCAAGATCTCCCTCGACGCGGGCCTCATCCCGGCGAAAATTTGCTGCAAGGATGATGGAGTTCGGGAAAGTTGCGTCAACCTGATTGATGTAGCTAGCAATAGCTTTGAGCCGTCGGGGATCCTGAAGGCGCTGCGTACCTTCGATGCTGTACCCGCCAGTGACGGGGTCGAGTGCTGCGGATACGGCTTTTGTGTAAGATAGTTGCAGAAGCAGCCGGGCGCTTAACACGACCGCAAAGAAAGATCCGATGGGCTGCTCTATCTTAAGAGCTTTGATCCTCATCGGGAACGTCGGGTTTAAGGCGGTCAGATCGTTCATAGTTTAATTCCACTGTTGCCGCCCGAAAGCTCGCGGTTTGGATTGCCTCCCGACGCCGCATCGGGGTTGACCCGGTCCTGAAACAAGTCGTCCTCGCCGTTGGCTAGCCACCAGGACAGCGTCGCGACCAACAGACCGCATATCCCAAGGAAGTGCGTCAGTCTGATGGATTCACTGGCCGCTGACAAAAAATAGGCAGAGCAAACAACCAGGAACGCGAGGACGAAGGCAGTAACTACGGCCATCTTGTTCATCGACAGCGCGAACTGCATCAGGCATGGGACGCCGACGGCGAGAATCGCGGTCGCATACGCTAAGCGCAAGGGTCCGAGACTTGGATGCGCGTGTTCCGGTGTCGGCGTGAAAAATAGAATGTTCTTCACCTCGATCCAAACGCCCAAATATCCAAGAATAAGAATACCGAGGACCAGAACGACATAGAAAGTCCGCTGCCTGCACGGTCGGCTCATCCGCCGTTTTACAAGAGCCCAGGGGTCCTCTTTCGGCAAAGGTTGGTCACTCGTCTCCATCTGTCCTCGCGCGGCAGCTGCATTTGTTCTGATAAATGCCTTTCTACAATGAGTTGCAACTCCGTTAAAGCGAAACGGAACAAGAACTTAGCTTTATGGGCTGAAAAGAATTTCGCGCAGCCAAACCGTGGATTGAAACCAGGAGTGTAGGGCCCGATCGCCGGTCTGGTGCTATCTGGTCGATTTTGGGGCGTAGACCTTGATTTCCTGTAGTAATTTCTCAGGGCGGCGGTTCGAATCTCTTCAAGGCGAGCAAATCGAAATGTAGTTTTGGGGTTGGACACGTTTAAACAATCTAGACGATCATACCACTACTTAAACGACCGCATCCTGAAAGGCAGCAATGCCGCGCCGATGGCGGCAGGATCGCCTGCGGTCTCTCTGAGAACCAATTTGGCCTCCTGTGGGCCGACGCCGTAGCGGTGTTCTCGCTCCGAGGGCATGTGGACACGCGCGATCATCATTTGGCCGAGCTTTCTCGGCAACTGTCCTCCGAAGACGATGGCTTGAGGATCGATGACTGCGATCAGACTGGCAACCAATCGGTCCACCTGAGGCATGGTTTGATCAAGCCATTCTTCCACGCCGGGCCAGGTTGGATCAAATTTCTGATAGAGCGCTTCGATAGACTGTATGTCAACGCCATTCCTTTGCAGTGTCTCGATCAGATATTGCAGGGCTGGCCGCTTAGGAGATTCGTCCGGATTATAGATACCGCTGAATTCGCCAGCATTGCCGAAAAAGCCGTGAAACGGCTGGCCACCCAAAATAAGCCCTCCGCCAAAACCGTAATTGAATGATAGATAAGCAAAGGTCTGGCACCATGAGCCTACGCCGCGTAGGCTTTCACCGATCGCCCCGGTTGTGGCATTGTTTTCTAGCCAGACAGGCAGGCGGAACCTGTCTTCAAGTATTGGTTTCAGATTTATCAGCGACCAGTCTCGTAAGGGCTCCGGCGCATTAAAGGCGCGGTCTTGCGATACAAAAAATCCTGACATCGAGAAGCCAAGGCCAATCATCTTTTCGCGTGGTACGCCGTGGTCCGCGAGCAAGCGTTCCAATGCGAGAGAAAGCGCGGCTAGTGTTTTCTCCCGGTCGCTTGGGAGCATGTTCAGCTTTTCCTCGACCACGATGTCGCAGCGGAAATCGGCAATGCAGATCACAACAGAATCGGTGTTGATGGAAATGCCAAGAGAATAGGATGCTTCCGGCACCAGTTCGATGTTGGGGCTCGGCTGGCCTCGGGTGCCTTTCGGCGCAGCCCCAGTGCGCAGAAACCCGCGCTGTAGCAACCCTTCAATCAGACGATGCACCGACTGCTGCGTCAGGTTCGTGTGGCCAGTGATCGACGCCCGAGAGATCGGGCCATGGCGGCGCACGATATTCAGAATGAGGCGTTCGTTCTCGCTGGCCAGCGGCTGGCGATCATAGATGGAGCACGCGTTTTGATCAATGGTCATGGACTTTGGATAGCGGCTCAACGGGGTGGTCGCAACCAGCGCACGCGCTTGTGAAAGCATTTTTCACTGGACTGTCATAAATATTACACCTAAAGTGTATTAATGGGAGCCAGTGAACAGCGGGTCCCTAGGAGGAGCTACCAATGCCTATGAAGTCCATTGCGATTGCCGCGCTTGCGCTGGCAACGACGGCAGCGCCTTGCCTGTCGGCAGAAACGAATATGAAAAACCTCGACTTCGATCTTGCCAAAGTCACGCGCGAGAATTTCTACGAAATCGTGGTTCCCGCTGCCAAAGCAGAAGGAACAGTCACCATGTATAATTTTGCGGGAAGCTTCGCAGATACATGGAAGGAGCTGATCACTCGGTTCGAAACAAAATACGGTATCAAGGTTGCTTACAGTGATGTGAAAGGCGACCAGGCAAATCAGCAGTTGATCGCGGTTCAGTCAGCCGGGCAGGATTCTCCCGTGGATGCTTATTTCGCCGGCGGTGGTGGTTATCCCTTGCTGTCTACCAAAGGTGTGGTGGGCAATATTCCGCTGACGAAAATACTGCCCAATATGGCCAATTACGATCCGGTCCTTGCCGAGACCGTTTTTGGAAAGTCGCATGGCGGCAGCTTTCCGCTGGTCCACCTCAACCAGACGGCAGTTGGTTATGACTCGGCCTTCGTGAAGGTGCAGGACGTGCCCAAGAGCTTTGATGATCTTCTTGCATGGGCTGAAAAGAACCCTAAGCGACTTGGTGTGACACTGCCTGCGAAGGGCGGATCGGGCAGCGGGTTCATCTACTCCGTTGCTCTCAACTATCTGAGCGGTGAATGCCGCAAGCAACTGACCGATTACAACAAGACTCTTCAGCAGGCCCAGGACTGGGCGATGACATCCCATTGCCTCCAACCTGTCTGGGACTACTACCGTCGTCTGCTTGCTGTAGCGGAATTGACGAACGGCAACGCCGATACGCTGAACCTGATCAACAATCAGCAGCTCTATATGGGCACGGTCTGGGAGGATCAGGTGATGAGCTTCCTCGGCACCAAGCAATTGCCGGAAACCTTCCGTTTGACGCTGCTTGAAAAAGGTCAGGTCGGCTCCGGCGACGCGATCTTCGTTCCCGCCAACGCCAAACATGTCGCCTCCGCGCTACTGCTGATCGATATGGCGATGAGCAGGGAGTTCCAGCTTTGGAAGCTGGAAAACAAGGCCTCACGCTCCCCACGTCTGGATGTGACCAACGATTTGATGCCCGAGGCAACGCAGGTGCATGTCCTTCCAAAGGATGTCTATCCGAGGCTTTCCGTTCCGGCATTCTGGGACATGTCGACAGCTCTTGCCGAAGCACTCGATGAAAAAGTGTTGAACCAGTAACGACGTCTTGAACAGCAGGCCATTGGCATTTTTCTGAAAGTCCGTGGCCCTGCGACGCGCGGAACAGGGAAGGAGTATCGTCATGAGCGAACTTGAAATCCGCAATATCACCAAGGATTATGGCGTAAGTCGTGCCCTTCATCCTGTGTCCATCAATGTGGAACGCGGTGAATTCGTCACCATCCTCGGCCCCTCGGGCTGTGGAAAATCGACGCTGCTGCGTATTCTCATGGGCATCAGCGAACAGTCCGGTGGTGAGATATGGCTGGGTGGCAAGCGTATCGACACGGCTCCGCCAGAGGCGCGGGACATTGCCATGGTCTTTCAGTCCTATGCGCTGTTTCCGCATATGTCGGTCGCCAAAAACCTCGGCTTCGGTTTGCGGATGAAAAAGATCGCCAAGGATGAGCGCGCACGTCGCATCTCCCACGCGCTGGAAATTTGTAATCTTTCCGGCCTTACTGACCGCATGCCGCGACAATTGTCGGGCGGGCAGCAGCAGCGTGTGGCGCTCGCACGCGCCATTGTCATGCAACCAAGTCTGCTGCTGTTCGATGAACCCCTTTCCAACCTGGACGCCAAATTGCGGGATACGCTACGCCATGAATTGACGCAGCTCCACCGGCGGATTGGTGCCACAAGTATCTATGTCACGCATGATCAGGCCGAGGCCATGGCCATGTCAGACCGGATCGTGGTCATGAATGCCGGGCGGGTGGTGGAGGTGGGGACGCCGCTTGAGCTTTATCGTGCGCCAAAACATGCTTTCACTGCCGGTTTCCTTGGCCAGACCAACCTGCTTCACGTCGATGCGGATGGAACACAGGCGCAGTTGCCGTGGCATCAATCCGTCAACCTCGACAAGACGGCCATCGGGCCAGTGCAGATTTCCGTGCGCCCGGAGAACATCGCGATTACAGCCGACGAGAACGGTACCGGTACGGTCTCTGCCGTTTCTTTCATGGGCGCCAATGCACTTTACACGGTGGAGATCGGTCAGACGCAGGTCCGTGTCAGCCAATCCGGTGCAGACCATCTGATCGACGCAGGACGTAGCGTATCGCTCCAGTTCCCCGGCGTCGTGCACCTTCTGAACGATGCTTCGATCAGGGAGGCTGCATAATGCAAACCCTTCTTCGCGCCCGGCGCGTTCAACTGCTCGTGCTGTTGGCACCCGGTGTCGGTTATCTCATCTTTTTTTTCGGTGGACCGCTTTTATCAGCGCTGCTCGGTAGCTTTCGGCTCGAAGATGGCAGTTTCACTTTGTCTCTCTACGAGCGGATTTTCACGCGGCCGTCAATGATCCGTGGTTTGAGGACCTCGATTTATTACGGTGTCATGCCGGTCATCGTCTCGCTTGCAGTCTCGGTGCCGCTGGCACTTCTGATCAGTAAAAGCTTCATCGGTCGCAAGCTCTTCAGCGGGCTTTACAAATTGCCGATGGCGGTGCCTGGCATTATTGTCGGCCTGATGATCATCGTCGTTTTCGAACGCGGCGGTTTTCTGGATCGTCTCGTCGCTCCGCTTGGGCTGGAACTGCCGAAACTCGTGCGCGACGACTGGGGTATTGGCGTCATTCTTGCCAGTGTCTGGAAACAGATACCATTCATGACGCTCATCATCACAAGTGCCTTCGCCGCCATTCCTGAAGACATCAGATATGCGTCGCGCACATTGGGTGCGTCCCGTCTCAAGACCTTTATCTTTGTCGAGGTTCCACTCGCTATGCCGGGCATCACTGCCGCAATTCTTCTGACATTCATCGGGTCCATGGGGTCTTACGCCATCCCCGACATTGTCGGGCCACCGACGGCTCGTCCGCTTTCGGTCTTGATGGTGCAGGAGTTTAATCAGGGCCGCTTCAATCAGGTCTATGCAATGGGAATGGTTTTGAGCCTGTTCGCAGTGTTTGTCCTGCTCGCCTACTACACGCTTACGTCTCGCATCGGTCAGATCCGGGAGAATGCCCAATGAGCGCCGTAGTAACAAACGCGGTTGCCATTCCTCGCCGCCGGGCATTCCAAAAAGAAGATCGCCTTTGGGTCTCGATAGGACTTTATACGGCGCTGGGCCTGGCCATCGCCGTCCCGCTTGCGCTTATGTTTCTGTGGAGCATTGCAGACGGCTGGTCGCCGCCGCTTGTGATACCCAAAGATTACACGATGCAACGCTGGGCAAGCGTTCTGGAGGATTCCAATCTTATTCAGGCTGCCTTGAATAGCATCGTGATCGCCATCGTCGTCACGTTCGCAACAGCCGCAATAGCCCTACCCACCGCCTGGGCCATGGCACGGTTTCCATTTCGCCTGAAGCGGTTGGTCGAAATCTTCATCCTTGCGCCGATCATCATTCCGGGCCTCGTCGTTGCCGTGGGTATAGGGCAGGTATTTCTTGTGCTGGGTCTTGCGTACTCGGTACCGGGGGTCATCCTTGTGCAGATCGTTGGCACCCTGCCACTGATGATCCGTTTGATGACGGCGGCGCTTGAAACCATTCCCGACGATCTTATCCACGCCGCGCGCTCTCTTGGTGCAGGCACGGTCGGCATCGTCACCCACATCATCCTGCCGCTTGCCATACCCGGCCTACTTGCCGGTGGCCTCATGTCGTTCATCGGCAGCTTTGAGGAATTCGATAAATCCTTCATCGTCGGCGCGCCGGTGGTCCAGACGCTGCCGATCAAGCTTTACATGTATCTCGATCCCTATTCGATGCAGCTTCCGCTCGCCTCCATCGTCTCTTTCATCCTGCTTCTCCCAGCACTCATCGTCTTCGTCATTGCCGGTCGTATCCTGCGTGACGACCTTATGGCGGCGGGCATGGGCAAAATCTGACCTTCCTCAACACCTGATTTCAACATCTGAAAGTCGAAACCATGTCTGCAATAATGACTGCCTCCAGTCCTGTCGGCGATAGCTGTAATGTCTTGTCCATCTGCTCACGCAGCAACCCGGGAATCCTCACGATAGCCCATCGTGGGTTCTGGACGAGAACGGCAGAAAACTCGCTTGCTTCCGTCCGTGCAGCGATTGCCGCTGGCGTTGATATGATCGAAATCGACACTCAAGCGACGGCAGATGGCACGTTAGTCGTCATTCATGACGAGACGCTCGACCGAACAACGAGTGGGACCGGAACTGTCGGCGAGCTCCCATTCGATGTCGTTAGAGCGGCGAAGCTGCGGGTTGGGGCAGGAGGTGCTGACGCCGAAATCACCGACGAGTGTGTTCCCACGCTGGAAGAACTACTCGAAGAAACCCGCGGCAAGATCACCGTCAACATCGACACCAAGTTCACACGTGACCTGCCTCTGGTCATGGAAACGGTGCTGCGGCTCGGTATTGAAGACCAGGTGCTCGTCAAAACGGACATCGACCCGCAAGCGGCATATTTCGATATTCTCGATGCGGACTGGTTCGGTAAAATTCCTCATATGCCCATGTTCAAAGTGCGTTCCGGCCACTTCACAGACGACCTGCGCCAGATCGAAGCGCTTCATGCACCTATGATCGAAGTGAAGTTCACAGATATTGCAGACCTTGCCGCAGGTCGTGAAGAGCTGGAGCGCCAGAATATCCGCCTCTGGATCAACACGCTCGACGTCTCATACTGCCTTGATTTCAACGATTCGCGCGCACTTAGCGAGCCCGACAACGTCTGGGGCGCACTTGCGCTAGCTGGTGTCGGTGCGATCCAGACCGACGAAGTCGATGCCTTCAAGGGTTGGCTGAAGACCCACGAAACAGTGGTGGTTCAATGATGGCGATGCAAGACGAACGGTTGGCCAACGCTGTCGCAATCATTGAAGAGGCAGCGACGCTGGCTCTGACATTCTTCCATGCGCGCAGTGGCATAGAAACCAAGACCAAAGGTGTTCAGGATTTCGTCTCCGAGGCTGATACCAGCGTCGAACGCCTCGTCCGGGAGCGTCTGGATGCGGTTTTTCCGGGCGAGACTGTTTTGGGCGAGGAAATGGGTGGACATGCGGATGATGCTTACTGGATCATCGATCCGATTGACGGCACGGCGAATTTTCTGCGAGGCTCTCCCCTGTGGGGCATATCACTCGGTTTCGTTCGTAATGGGCGCCCGGAACTTGGTGTTGTTGCTATTCCGGTCCTGAAAGAGGTTTATGCCGCCGCGGATGGAACGGGTCTCCTTTTGAACGGTAGGGCAATAAACCGCGATATCTTCTTTGAGGATGTGCAAGTCATGTCTTTGGGTGATAGCGCATCAGCGGATGCCGAGGAGGTCGCAGCGCTCAACGTCGGTCTCCGCCACGCGGGCTGGGTGGTGGAATCGATCCGTTCCACATCCATCGGGCTCGCCTTCGCGGCACGTGGCATTTTCGACGGGCATCTCCAAAAATTGACCACCATGTGGGATATCGCAGGTGGGGCGGTTCTCGCCCGCGAAGCCGGCCTCGACGTTCGCATTGGTTCCCGTACCGGATCTGGCATTCCTTGGATTGCTGCCGGAACACCCAAACTCATGACTGCGGCTGGCGAGTTATGGCCTGAAACTCAATAGCTTGACGCAGCACGCAGATGAGTTTGGGAAAGAATTTTATGGGTCGACAGTTCGATTCCGTTCAAGTGCTTCATTATATCTGAAAAGCCTGAAATCACTGGTTGATTTGCAAAAATAGCTGAGCACTTTTGCCATTTGATGAATGTTGCGAAGCGTATAAGGTCCATGGATACCACCAGCGCGATGACATCGCGGCGACAATCGGAAGCCAGTCAGACCCCGTTCCCATGATGAAATCCTCCCTCGATCATATCCCGCATAGAAAGCAGCGAGAGCTCGCGCGTGCGCTGGAGATCCTGCACGAGGAGTTCGACGATGCGCTGAACGAAGGCACGGCCGACTTCAAGAAGCGCGGACGCATTCTCAAGATCATACTGTTCGGCTCCTACGCCCGCGGCACCTTTGTCGATGAGCCGCATACGATGAAGGGCTATCGCTCGGATTTCGATTTGCTGGTGATCGTCAACAATCGCAAACTGACCGACCATGCCACCTATTGGTACAAGGCGGCAGACCGGATCATTCGTGACAGCTTCATCGAAACGCCGACGCAGTTCATCGTCCACTCACTGCGCGAGGTGAACACAGAGCTGAAGAAGGGCAACTTCTTCTTCTCGGATATTCGCAAGGACGGTATCGCTCTCTATGAACTGGATGACGAGCCTTTAGCCGAGCCGAGACTACTCACTGCGGAGGAGCGATTGAATGCGGCGCAGGACCACTTCGCTCAAAGATTTTCAGAGGCAAAAGTTGTTCTGGAAACGTCTCGGTTTCAATTGGAGCAATGGCGAAAACTTGGAGGCGCTTGGTCAAATTGGTCTGCCTTCAGTTTGCATCAGACGATTGAGCAAGCTTACGCGTGTGTCTTGTTGACCCTCACAAATTACGGTCCGCCCTCGCACAACGTGAAGTTCCTTCGATCGCTAGCTGAAGAGCAGGATCTTCGACTGGTGGACGCGTTTCCTAGGGATCACCACAGACAACGCGCAATGTTCAACACCATCAATGAAGCATATGTAAAAGCGAGATATTCTAAGCATTTTAAAATCACCGAGGAGGCGCTCGTCTGGCTTGGTGAGCGGACCGCGCATCTGTTGGAGTTGGTGAGACTCGTGTGCGACGAGCATATCGAAAAGCTACAACGAGATGTTAAGCCTAGTTAGGCTCCCGCATCCAGGCTGCAACTCAAGAGTATTCCTCGGCTTTCGCGACCACCAATTGCCGCAACTTTGCTTAAAACGGCCAAACTTCCCTCAAAAAACCGCCGTCACGCCGACGGGCCTTCTACTCGGCAGACTCAACGAAGCTGATCTCGGTTTTGCTCGAGAGAATGATATGGAGGTCTCGGATCATACCGGCGGCGCGAAGGAAAGCATCCCGGACTTCTTCCTCGCTGTGCCATCCATTTTCGATAGAGAGAGCGAGAGTGTGAATGTCGAGAACTCGGTCGCGACCGGGACCCGACGGCATGCCAATCGTTTCGCGTAAGTCGCGGATCGTCGCCACTGCCCGCTCAAGCATCCGTCGCTTTTGATACGTGTCTAAAAGGCCAAGTCTGTTGGCATCAAACACTAGTTCAGCAATGAATTTATTCGTCAGTGTCACGGTCCGAGTGTCATTTGGCACGGAGCTAGCGTCAATATTAATCCAGCTAACCCGGTGCTCCAGACGATTGTTTCGAATTATGCTGTGACGACGGTGCATCAGCCGGTCCCTTCCAATGGTAACTTTATCGGTTGCGCTCAAAATGAACCGCCGCGCCACAGCCTCCGAACTACCAACGAGCGATCTTTCATCCCGTTGCCTTGTCCGACTGCCCGGCCGCACGCAACAACGCCATGAGTACAGGCCCTAGCGAAAACTCGCCACGTTTGGCCCTGTTGGTGAGATCTCGCAAATATCCGCCAGGCGAATTGATATAACCGCCGCGCTCAAGGATACAGGCGATTGTGACCGCCGCATTTTCCGCCCCCATCGCCTCACACGCCTCCTGATACGCGGAGGGGCTGACACCCAGCATCGATCGCACCACGACCGCGGCAGTCATAAGCTCGCGCCAGTTACTGATCCGGCCATCGGGACCGTAGTTGGAAATTTCAGGGCAAGCCCGAAGTACCAGTCCGATAGGGAACGCCTTAATCGGCACACTCTCGGCTCGCTTCTTCTCGCTCGGCTTCGCTCCCTGCTCCTTTTCAGAGCTAGGTTCAAGTTCATTAAGGGGTTTGGTATTTGAATTCTGTACGTGACGCTCATTATGAGCATCATTGGTGCTCGTATTTGCAGAAATATCTTCGAAATTCAGGAGTTTGAGTACATCCTGCCGCAGAACGCTCATCTCAGCGGCAATATTCCTCAGGTCGTTGAGGGTAGGATTGCGTGGAATCCGTCTAACAAGGTCAAGATAGCGCTCTTCCATTCGAACCCAGTCACCGACAGCACCCTCTTCAAGTGCAGCAGATATCAGCTTACGGATGTCGCGCCGGCAGATGGTCAGGGCCTCTTTTTCTCGACGAAACGCTAACCGCTCCGCCGCGACCTGCTGAGCGAGCAAAGCGAGTTCTTCCGCACGCGTCAAAAGCGGTGAAATATCGAAACCATAGGCGTGTTCTATCGAACCATCTTCGTCCTTGCGCGCGTAACGCTTGCCGTTTGCGCTGTCCTTGCGAATGATCAGGCCCGCCTCGACAAGAAGAGCCAGATGCCGGCGCAGCGTTGCACCTGCAATGCCATGAGCACGAATGGACAATTGAATGTTTGAAGGGAACACGACCAGTTGGGCGTCCTGGCGCAATTCGTTTTCCGGGTAGAAGCTGAGCAGCGCGTCGAGCACCGCAAGGCTGCGATCCTGTAGCCCCAGCCTCTCACGCGCTTCGGACGCGTCGCGGAAGACCTTCCATTTGTCGACTGTTTTGCCCTGCTTGATTTTCGTCGTGGCTATCTGCCGCTTCACAAGCGCAAGCGTTACCGGCCGCCGCCCAAAAGGCGTCGATACCTGTCCGTCTTCCATGTCCTCGCCCCATCAAAAAGGCAAAAGAAGAACGCTCACCAAAACGGTGCCAAATTCTCTTGACTGGGATTCAGGGAAATGCGATTCTCTCGTTGTCACACATCGAGAAGGGCTTCCATGACGGCAACGTTTCGGGGGCCTTTTTCTTTTGCGCGTTTTCCTTCCTTTGAAGTCAGTTTCTCGGTTGCCTCGCAACCAGATTAGTCTTTCGATCGCTCACGGTCGAAGCGCTCCGCCAACTCGGGCAGCGTCGCCTCGATAAACGAGAGGAATTCTGCGCCGCGCGCGGTGCTGGCAGAGATACGCATGTCTTTTTTTGTCCGCACGAACCTACCGAGCTCTTGCCCAGCAGTGTTTGCAATCGTGGTGCCGTTGCTTTGAGCTGGCTGCGATGTCCGCAAGGCATTGAAAGCCGCAAGGAACTTCTGGTCAGAAGCCTGGCGCTTAGTTGTTGCTTCAGAAAGCGCTGAGCGCAGTTGATCATGCAACTCGGCTTGCTCAGAAAAGACTTTGGCAAACTCAGCCCACCTTGGACGTCCAACCTTCGGAGCCCGACCGATGGCTTCGATAACGTCTAGCGGAACAGTGCGATAGACGGCACGCATTCTCGCAAGTTCAGGATCATCTATGGATAGCGCGGCCTTGATATCGCGTGGCTTGACGTCGGCGTCGTCCATGCGGGAAGCAAACAATGCACGCTCGATCCAGGTAAGGTCCTGCCGGTCGGCATTCTCAATGCCTTGCGAAATAACCAGTTCGACATCGGAGATTTCGACTTCGATGGCTTTGACCGGAATCCCGATTTCCTTGGCTGCGCGTAGACGGCGGTGGCCATAGATAACCTGATATCTATCTGGAGACGACGGGGACCGGCGAACCTGGATAGGGACCTTCTGACCCTCTGATTTGACCGAGTTGCGAAACGTCTCGAAATCCGACGCGTCGTCATCCGGTAGACGATCGGGAAATGGCGACGGGTCGATCATGGAAGGATCGATCTCACGAATTGCGCCACCACCCGATTCCAGAAGCGCTTTCAGTCGATCACGCTCGGACTTTATGTCGTCGATCGCCCGATGCGCGGCGCCGATAACACCAGCGCCGACGCGCGTTGGGACTGGCGCAACTGGCTGCTGAGGCGTCTCAGACGAAGTCGTGGAGAGCCGATTTTCGAGCTCGGCCGACAGCAAACCAAAATTCGCAACGATAGATTTACGCGACGACTTAGAGGTCATGTCCGCCCCCAGCTATTGTTGATGAGTTTTACGATCGCTTCATTGACGGCATCGACCGCCTCACGAGCGCGCTTATGCGTATCACGGCCGATCTGCCCCATCTCAAGCTCGTAGATAGAACGTTTCGCGAGCCCTGCTGCCTCTACCGCAGTGCTTTCGATCAGAGTCGGCAGAAGCACGTCCGATCCAAACAGGTGACGCATCATAGCAACGACCTGCGACTGCGGCGCATCATTGGGATCGTGTCGAGTGACCAGATAGCGAATGAAGTCTTGATCGAGCTTGGCGCCACTCTCGTTCAAGACGCTGATCAAGTCGCCCATCATCAAAAGGAACTGGCTCATCGATGCCACATCGAGCATCGCCGGATGAACGGTAATAATCATGCTGGTGGCAGCGTAGATCGCGCTCAGCGTCAGGAAGCCGAGAGAGGGTGGAGTATCCAGAATGACGACGTCGTAATCTTCATCGACATCGGCGAGGGCAAGCTTCAGACGCTCGAAGAAAATCGCGCCAGACCCAGATTTTTGCGCCAGAACTCGCGGGGTTTCGTGTTCATATTCCATGACCTCTAGGTTACCTGGGATCAGGTCGATGCCATCGAAATAGGTCTTGCGAATGATGTCGCGGATCGGCCGCCGTTCCGCTTCGTCGTAACGCAGCGCTGCGTAGATGGTCTCGTTTGCACCGACGTCAAACTCCGGCTGCGCGCCGAACAGAGCCGATAGGGATGCCTGCGGATCGAGATCGAGTGCAAGCACGCGATAGCCCTGCAGAGCAAGATAGTGCGCTAGATGGACACAGGTCGTCGTTTTCGCACTACCGCCTTTGAAGTTTGCGATGGCGATAACCTGGAGATGCTCACCTGGACGCCGCCGTGGCGAGAAGCGGAGCGCTTCAGACGGCTTCTGGCCTGCAAAGAACTCTCTGAGCTCATTGATCTGGGAAAGCGAGTAAACGCGGTGATTGTTTTCAAGGCGGCCCGGCAGAGGCCCGCGACCCTCACTCGACATGAGTTTGAGAGTAGAATCAGGTATGGAAGTAAGCTTGGAAACTTCATTTGTGAGGAATGGACGCAGGCTCTTCTCCGACTTGGGAGGATACATGCGCGTGCGGAGTTCCTGCAATTGCTGGGACAAAAGGCTTGCGTGCCGCGCGATCTTGCTGCCGGCATCTTCCTTCTGTCCACCTGTCATTTCTGCTCGTTCCGCTATCGCCATAATTTCCTCTTGGCGGGCAATTGCCGGTTTGCCGACTTCAACCCGCCAAAGGTACATCAC
>NZ_JBWKVN010000002.1:685000-1829799 GCF_059421725.1 Agrobacterium sp. GW821-FHT02D03 | reverse complement strand
GATATTGTTTATTATAATTGATCGCCACCAATTTATCAGCGCCCTTCCAATCTGCCTTCTCATCCATATACCCCTAGGATTCGCCCATCATTTTGATTCCTCACAATCGGAAAAACTATAAAATCATCTATTTATAACAGTCAGAATTATCAGCCCTCGCAAACAAATGCACCCAAAACTAATCCACGCCAAATCCCTTCCCCTAAGATAGCTTCAATTAATTTATATTTTTTTCCTCAGCCAATCTGCACTTTAAGTGCCGATCCCTACCGCTGGTGAACTCGCGTCGCTCATAAATCATCCGCGCCAACTCATTCTGTAGTAAATTATTCCGCTTACATAGTATAACTTAGATAATATATGTATTAATTTAGTATATATAGGCACAATATACCATAAAGCTCTCTCTCCAACTTTGCCATCGTTGACAACAAGCCGAACCGATAGCGTAAATGACAACATGATTGCGGCGGTACTTATCGAGCGTTCGAAAACTGTTTTGCCAGACGGTGCGCTCGTCAGATCGTTGTCTGGAAAGTGCCGGAGCCCGTTCCTGGTAGCACGCACCTGTTCAAGTATCGACTGTTTTACGGAAAGGACGGTCGCCGCATCGTCGGTTTCGACAACGAACGCGGTAAAGGCGATCATCGTCACCTTGACGGAGCTGAGCATCCTTACTCGTTCACGACGACCGATACCCTCCTATCCGATTTTCGGAAGGAAATAATCAAGAGGAGGCAGAAACCATGAGAGAAGCCTTAATTCAAATCCGAGCAGACAGTGAAGCTGCCCTTGATGAGGCGTTTGTCAGGGCAACGAACGCAATGCGCTCAGGTAATTCCTCTGAGCCGGTCGCAGTCTTCACCTTCTCGTCGCCGGCGCAGCTTTTTTCCGTCATTAGCCCCAAAAGATGGGAATTGATTGAGCATCTTCAGAAGATCGGTCCATCGAGTATACGCGGACTTGCCAGGGCCGTCGAACGTGACGTCAAGCGCGTACACGAGGACACGTCCGCGTTGTTGGAGTGGGGTATATTCGAACAAACTGGAGACGGAAAGATTTATGTCCCCTACGACGTGATCCATGCAAATTTCGATCTCAGAGCCGCGGCCTAACCAGCGACAGCAACGCAAACTGCTGCCCTGGGCTTGTCACTCCCAGTTCCTGGAGGAAAACGCCGGCAGCCCAATGCTTCAACAGCGATTTCTCAAGGCGCTAAATAGCTGGAGTCAACCTCCACTACCACGCGCTTGCAGTAAGAGCTCTCGCATATTATAGTCACTATGGTCATTATGGTTATAGGCGAAGTGATGCAGGTACCAACACACGGTGAGATGAACTGGACGGTCGCAGGCGCGAAAGCAAAGCTTTCGGAAGTCATGGAACGCGCGCAATCGGCACCTCAGACGATTACTCGCAACGGAAAGCCAAGCGTGGTCGTCGTTTCCGCAGAAGAGTGGCAGAGGAGAACCGGACGCAGTGGATCACTAGCAGAATTTCTGTTGGCATCGCCTATGCGCGGCGCGGATATCGATCTCGAACGACAGCATGACGAACCACGTGACCCGGCGCTATGAGGCTGCTCCTCGATACAAATGTTCTGTCGGAAGTAACGAAACCACGCCCAAATGAAGATGTCTTGACGTGGCTTCACGAGCTAGACGAAGACCGTACGTTCATCAGCATCGTATCGATCGCTGAAATTCGCCGCGGTGTCGCTCTGATGGATAAGGGCAGAAAGCAAGAAGCACTCGACAAATGGCTGACGGATGATCTGCCCCAACGCTTCGAAAACAGGATCATTCCTGTGGAGGGACTTGTCGCCCGGGCCTGGGGCGATCTCATGGCGCTCGCCAAGCGAAGCGGTCGAGGGCTCGCCTCGATGGACGGGATGATTGCAGCCACTGCCGTCGCTCATCAGTTGTCGCTCGCGACGCGCAATACCAAAGATTTCGAAGGCCTCGGAATCAATGTCATCGATCCGTGGGAGACTTGATCAGGTCCTGTTCGTTGAAAAGATTAGTCTAGACGCTCTCCTGCGCCTGCCTAACACCAGCTTGCCGGCAGCTTAGACTTGATGAATGATCATGCATTGTCGAGCGCAATGAAGCCCTCTGCAAGCGTCCTGCGGGTTACATTTATGTGAAAAAGCTCGTATAAAGTGTGAACCTCGACATAGTTGCTCCTATTTCGGCTCTTTGATCACTGCCCGGTTTACCTGCTCATCGTTGAGCCGACGAACTACAAATCCCTCACCCGCAACTTCGTCGGCGCCACTATTCATTATTTCGTTAGATGAGATTCTCACCGATCGGCTAAAACTCTCATCAACGTCAGGCCCAAAGATGTGGATCGTTGAAACCTCGTCCCAGTCCACTCGTGTTCCTGTCTTTTGATCGGTGTAATATCCGCTGCCCACCAAAACGCGTTTTGTGCGCAGGGCAGACTGCCTGGAGTTATCCCCGGAAACCAGATTGAACCCGTAAGTCCCGTCAGCTGGATAGTCGAACTCGACAACGGAAACTTTGCTGGAGACCCTTACCTCAAGCAATTTGTCCTCGTCCGTGATTTCCCTAGCCTTCGGATTATCCTGAAGCACAGATTTCTCCGGTCGATTGCGAAGTTTATGCCAAACGTCCTGGGAGACCTCATGCGGCACCACGAGAACCGTTCCTCCGGTTCTGAGAACAGGATCATCGACGATTATCGTAATATGAGTTTTTACTGGTTTTATCACCTCCATGTTCGCCGCCGCCACATGCGTCTCGAGGAAAGGCGTCAATGCACCCGCTAATATCATTGCTCTAAAAAGGGCGCGAAGCATGCCTAATTCAGCTCTACCTTTGCTGACGTCATCTTGATGTTCTCATCTTCTTCGACGACGGACAGTTTGAACCTTGATTTTTCCTGACTATGGTACTCGAAGAAGGTTGGACCGACATTCTGCCGAGATGTCAATCGATCTCAAAGTTCATATCCGCCCAATAATCGAAATACGCCCTGACCTGCTTCTTGGGTTCAATGGTGCCTGTGCGCACGAGGGGGGAATATGTGCTCCCGCCTCGCGCCGAAATTTCGGCCCTTAACTCTGCAAGACGCTCGCTTGGTGCGGCGACAAGGAAAACATCTCGGTCATCGCTCACATAAATGAGCGCGTCGTTCGGCGACAGAATATACTTCTCTTCGTCGACAAACTCACTTTCCAGTTTAACCGCTTCGGAAAACGAAGAGGCGAATGAACCCTCGAGTGGATTATCGCCGCTTGAAACGAACAACTGACGCGAGCCAAAAAATGCCTCGAAGGCTTCAAATTCGGCGTCATCCAGCCAGTCTACGCCAAAGAAAATCCTGCAACCGTTCCTACGGCAGAATTCCTTGTCTATTCCATATCGATCGGATTTCATCTTTGGCCTCATGTCGATGGGCTGCCAGGATATCTGTATTTTCGGAAAGGCCGTCCGTTCGGCTTGATAATATCAAGTGTTGGCCCATTGCTTTTACTTTCAGGTCGCACCGTTACGGTCCGGCCGTCAGACAGCTTGCCTATCCTAATACCATTTCCTTTATCGATCGCATTGCCTCCAACGAGGTCGTCAAAATCCTTGTTCGCATCGTCGACCGTGCCCGGTCTGTCTCTGTTAAAGTCCTTGTCGCCTGGCTTATGGTTAGAATCCGCATCCATCTGCCCGATCTTTTCCTTCTCTTTCTTCTCCTTCGCGCAGTCGGACGCATCGTTGTCTTGCAAAGTGTTGTGCGGTCGTCCGCCTTCGAGATCTGCTGACTGATGATATAAGCGTCGCCGATGATTGTTACTGCCGAAAGAACATCATGCGTCACCCAGCCAATCGGCCCCCACCAGCAGCGCGCCAGCAACAGGCGTCGTCATGCGCGTACCCTGCGATGTGCAGCAGCCTGACAGACTTCAGCAACAACCGCACTTTCATAGGGTGTCACTTCTCCCGTGCTAATCATATAGTCGGAGCCCGGACCGACACAGAAACCTGGCAGGATTCACTTCCCTTGCTTTAACATATTTTTCAGGCGCTTCCTCATGATCACCATACTCATCCAACCAATCACTTCACGAGTTCTTTCAACGCTCGTAAAATTCAAAGCACCTTCGCAAAATCAGTCTCATGCCGAACAGCAGAATGATAAACGCAACGAAAGCACCTAATGAAAATGGGCCGAACACAATCCACGCGCTTGAAAACAGCGCTGCAAATAATGCTACAAAAACGAAATACGCTGTTTTTTTTCGCATCCTGATTCGTTGCATTTGATAACATTCCCAATATTTCTTGACACGCGCTCGCCCAACTTGGGTTCCGAAACCTGTTTAATGCACATCAGTCATCCGACCGCTGCGGCGGGCAAGCAGGATATTCGTATTTTTTCCAACTTCCTGCAAAGCTACTAAATTCCAATCCCGCGGCACTCGGCGCTTGAGATGGCGACGGAAGGCTGCCGCCCGGGGGACGGACAGGGCAGGCTTCGACAGCAGACCCCACGATTTCTCGACGATCCTTACGCGTTCGTACGACCACCGGAGATTACGTCACGTTCACTGCATGCTGTCATCGGCACGAAATGCAACTGCCGGCGGATCGCCGGCTCTGACTACTAAAACTGATAAGCCAGAATTCTGATCGGAATCTGGCGTTACGTGTTTCCCGCGAGACATCCTGCTCCAGCTTCTGGATATGCTCGTCGCACACGACCTTCACCAATTCCAGGAGATGCGCAGTGCGCTCACCAAGCCACACAAGCGCCTCTTCGCTAATTTCGAAATGTTTTGAATATCTAGCCTTAACATAGGCTTCGTTGATCGTGTTAAACCAGGCTCTTTGCCGGTGGTGATCCCGTGGAAACGCTTCCACCAGCCGCAGATCCTGCTCTTCGGCAAGTGAGCGCAGGAATTTCACGTTGTGAGAGGCAGGCCCGTAGTTGGTGAGTGTCAACAAAACACAGCTATACGCTTGCTCAAGGCATTGATGGACCATGAACGCAGCCAAGCGCAAATTCTTACGCTTATGATAGTCCTCGGCACCCTGAAGAAACGATACTGCTAGCTCGTATCGATCTTCCAAATGCCCTTCCGCAGCTTTTAGTCGTTCTTCCGCTGTCAGAGGCTTCGGCTCGGCCAACGGCTCGTCATCAAGCTCGTAGAGAACAATCCCTTCCTTGCGGATATCCGAGAAGAAATAATGGCCTTTCTTGAGCTCTGTGTTCACCTCGCGCAGTGAGTGGACGATGAACTGCGTCGGCGTTTCGATAAAGCTGTCGCGAATAATCCGGTCGGCGGCCTTGTACCAGTAGGTCGCATGATCGGTCAGCTTGCGGTTGTTGACGATCACAAGCAAATCGAAATCCGAGCGATAGCCCTTCATCGTATGCGGCTCATCGACAAAGGTGCCGCGCGCATAAGAACCGAACAGGATGATTTTCAGAATGCGTCCGCGCTTCTTGAAGTCGGCGGTGCCCTCGTTCAACGCATCCTCGAACTCCTCGTGCAGGATTTCTAGCGCACGGGCAAGCTCTCGCTGCTTTCTATGCGGGATATGATCGAGGGAGGATTTCATCATGGGAACGGGGTCTGACTGGCTTCTGATTGTCGCCGCGATGTCATCGCGCTGGTGGTATCTGTGGACCTTATACGCTTCGTAACATTCATCAAATGGCAAAAGTGCTAGTCGACTTTTGGAGGTCCAGATGTGCCTGGCACCAACGCCTGACCCCGCTGTCGTCTATCTCAGTTGCTATCTCACCCGAGAGCTTTGCGTCTTCGAAGCGAGAACAAGCGTTGTGAGCCAGACCGTTCAACCAAACGAACCGACACGAAGACCAGTGCATCGCCATTCACGGACTGGAACCGGCAGAATCCTGCCGGGTTAGTCTTCCTCAACATGAGGAGAAGAACGATGTCGGAAACAACACGAGGCCATAACCAGGATCGCGCACGCGTTGCTGGCGGACAGGACAATGAAGTCCGTTATGAGGCTAACAAGGAACACGTCTCTAAGGACGATGTGAAGAGTGCGATCAAGTCTGTTGGCAACAGTCGCGACAAAGTCGAAGACGAGCTCGATCGCAAAGGCTGATTGCCGCAAGTCGTGACCGACGGAAAGCCGCCTGGCGTCATCCAGGCGGCTTTCATTTCGTCGTAGGACATCGTGCCCGTTGATGGCGTTACCGGTGTTTCCCTTTCCACCTTCAGAGCAAGACTCCCGCCTGTCCTGCCGCTCACTTCGGCGCTGTGGGGGAGCGCGTTCCCGTCAGGACAGGCTCGATCATCGCCCTCCATCTTCCGTCGCAGTGACCGCCCATTCTCGTTGCTTGCTGAACCGCGTTGACGTGCGATGTCGATGGCTGGGTCGGCGCTTTGTAAGTCGGTTTGTCTGTCGCCTGTGTCCGCTATCAGATCTGCTAGAACAATCCTTTGAACTCCTTGTCCTCGTAGTATCGGATCTTCCGAAGCTTCGCGGGATAATGCCCCTGCCGAAGGAGGATCATCCTGTCGTCTGGTAGTCGCATGATCTCGTCGGCATTGATGAGGTTGCGAGCAGCGATATGCTGCGAGTTCGTCTGCTTGCCTTCGCCATAGGAAGCCGTCATGTAATGCGCATCTCGCCTGCCGATCGAGCGCGCAACAAGCTCTGCCGTCTCGATGTCGTTCACACCAAACACCTGCAGCACGCCGGCATTGGCAAGGAAGGTGTTGGCGCCTTTGCCGTAGAGCGCACGCAGCTGATGAATGTCCTGAAGGATCGGCCAGAGCTGCACGCCATATCCCGCCATCAGGCCCATGGCACGCTCGACAACATCTAAACGTCCCAGGCTCGCAAACTCGTCGAGGAGGAACAGCACGGACTTGTTTGCGGGAGCGACTGTCTTCTGCCTGCCCAATGTCGCAGACGTCACTTCTGACGGGGTAACGCTTCCGGATGGTGACGTGCCGTTGCGCGTCGTCACCATCTCCGTCAGGCTTTGGCTGATCATCAATCTCAGCCAGCGTGCATAGGTGCCAAGCCTGTCCGGTGGCAGTACCAGGAATACGCTCTGCGTTCGCCGCTTCAGATCGGCAAAGCAAAAGTCCGAGCGCTCCATCACCCGCTTCATGCGTGTACTGTCGAGGAAGTGCGTATGGCGCTGCGCCGATGACAATACGCCCGATGCCTCGCGATCGGATTTGCCCAAATGCCGGTTGGCGGCACGTGCTATCAGACCATCACAACGGTCGCTCTCCTGCATCCGTGTCAGCAGGTCGGCAAATGCCTTTGGCGGTCTTGTCAGATAATCGCGCAGCGTTGCCGGATGACGACGATGCGGCGGTTCGCTCGCAACCACCATCATGATCAAACCGGCAATCAGTGCCCTGGCTTCCTCATTCCAGTGTGCGTCGCCGGAACTCCCCGGTTCGTCATAGACCAGAGCATCGGCAAGCGTGCCGGCATGCTCGGCAATATCGACATCATTTGCGTCCAGATGCGCGAACGGATTGAAGCAAGAGGATTGCCGCTCCGTCACCCCGAACGGATCGAGGACATGCAGTGCGCCGAAGCTTTCCCTTGCCCGTGCCGTGATCCTGGCATTCTCGCCTTTCGGATCGATGCAGATGACTGAGCGTTGAAGCGTCAGCAGATTTGGGATGACGGTGCCGACGCCTTTACCGGTTCGCGTCGGTGCCATCGTCATCAGATGCGATGGACCGTCATAGCGCAGCAAAGCCTTCTTCTGCGGATCGCGTCCGATGATAAGACCGGCGCGATCCTTTCCCGCCATCGATGCGATGTCTTTCGCACTGGCCCAGCGTGCCGTGCCAAACACGGATTGCACCGGCACCTCAGAGACGAATGCTCCCATGAACCCGAACACTCCAAAGACGAGCGGCAGGTGTTTTGCCACGACCAGCAGGACCTGACTGATCAGTCCCTGCTCCGCGCCCAATGCCCAATGCACCACGAAGTCGAGGAAGATGATCGTGCCTGCATTCACCCAGCCGATCGCTGCACAGATGGCTGCCAGGAACGGCGCAGTCACGACCGCCTTCACAAAGCCCCAGACCGTCATGGCTGCACGGTGCCTCCGTCCTCGCCCGTGGAGCGTTGCGCGTCATCTCTAGGTGTCCGTGCCGCCTCATTGACGGTGCTATCCAGTCCAGTGCTTGACGCCGCACGGTTCGACGTATCGGTCTCATTCTGCGGCCACAACAGATCGACAAACAGCAGCCGGTCAGCATCGCGGCTGAGGTAAGCCGGAAACTCGCGAGCCAGCCATTGTCGCAACTGTTTGCCGTCCATCGCTCCCTGTTGCTGTCCGTCATCTCCCTCCTGCTCCAGCCGTTCCAGAACGAACGATCCGAGCAGCATCCTGCGCCGTGTCGTCTCTGCCCGCTGCTGCTTCTCCAGCCGCGATTGCAGCGCCTTCTTCTGCTCTTCCAGCTCCCTGATCCGTTGCTCGATGGGTTTGCGCATCCTTGCTCTCCCTCATGGTTGTAGGTCAAAGCCCGGCATTCAAGGAAACCCCTTTCGAATTGGCCACTGGCATTTGTGCTAGTTGAATACTGACCTCCCCACAGCTACCCCCGGTTAAGGCACAAGGGCGCACTTACGAGTTGAGCACTTTTAAGCGCGGGTTTTGCGCTCTATGGCCAGGGAACAGGGCACAGTTGGAGACTGTCTGCCTGTCGGGTTTGTCTATCGCGGGGGAATGATGGCGATCTATCATTGCAGCGCAAAGCCGGTCAGCCGATCGGGCGGCAGAAGTGCCGTCGCGGCAATCGCCTACCGGACGGCAAGCCTGCTCACCAACGAACGCGATGGCCTCACCCATGATTTTACCGCCAAAAAGGGTGTGGTTCACTCCGAGATCGTTCTACCCGCCGATGTCGAGGCAGACTGGGCGCTGGATCGGTCAACACTCTGGAACGCCGCAGAGAGGGCGGAGCGTCGAAAGGATTCCCGCGTTGCGCGTGAGTTCGAGATTGCTCTTCCGCATGAGCTCAGTGCAGACGCCCGTCTGTCTCTCGCCCGTGCCTTTGCCCAGGATCTGGCCGACCGCTACGGTGCTGCCGTCGACTTTGCCATTCACGTTCCTCAGGGCAAGAGCGACATCCGCAATGTCCATGCGCATGTGATGATGACGACCCGGGAGGTAGCACCAGACCGTCTTGGCGAGAAGACCATGATCGAGCGTGAGAACAGGTGGCTCCTGGCAAACGGTCTTCCGACCTCGCACATGCAGATGCGCGATATCCGCAAAGCCTTCGCCGATCACGCCAATCGTCATCTGCTGGAGGCCGGTCTCGATATCCGTGTCGACCATCGATCGCATCTCGACCGTGGCCTGGAGCTCTCACCGACAGAGCATATGGGTGTGCATGCCAGCCAGATGGAACGGCGTGGACTGGATGTTTCCAGGGCTCGTCTGGAAGACAAGGCAGCGAAGAAGAACGCCGATCTGATCCGCAGAAAACCGGAAGAGGTTTTGCGCATCCTGACCGACGAGAAGAGCGTCTTCGACCGTCATGATATCGCTCGCACCATCCATCGCTACATCAACGACAATGACGGTTTCCAGCGCGCCTTTGCCGCCGTCATGGCCTCACCCCAGCTCGTGGAGCTTATGCCTGCGCAAAACAGCAAACTGGCAAAATACTCGACGCGCGAGATGATCAACGTCGAGCATGCGATGGCCGCAAGCAGCCTGCGCATGGCAGAGCGAAACAATCATCGCGTCAGCGCAAACACGATCGATAAGGCGCTACGTCGACAGGATGCGGTGCTGGGTGGGTCAGGCCTCACAGATGAGCAAAGAACCGCTGTTCGCCACATCACTTCACCGACACAGATTGCGGCGGTGATCGGCTTTGCCGGGGCTGGCAAGTCGACGATGCTGTCTGCTGCACGTGAGGCCTGGGAAGCGCAAGGCTATCGTGTTCATGGGGCTGCCCTTGCCGGCAAGGCGGCAGAAGGTTTGACGACATCATCGGGAATTGCAGCGCGCACGCTTGCCTCCTGGGAGTACGGCTGGAACCGTGAAAGAAATGAGCTTGGCCGCAACGACATTCTCGTCATCGATGAGGCTGGCATGGTGGGAAGTCGACAGCTGGCGCGCGTCGTCGCAGAGGCCGAAAAGCGTGGTGCAAAAATTGTTCTCGTCGGCGATCATGAGCAGCTTCAGGCGATCGGTGCAGGCTCGCCGTTCCGTGCCATTGCCGAGCGCATCGGTTCAGTCGAACTCACAGATATCCGCCGGCAGAAACATGACTGGCAGAGAGAAGCCTCCGTCGCTTTTGCCACGCATCGGACCGCAGAAGGATTGCAGCATTACGCTGAGCGCGACAGCATTCGCTTTGCCGATGATCGGGAGCAGGCCTGCGCCGATCTCATCCGCGATTATCTTGCTGACCGAGCGGAGAACCCGGAAGGCTCACGCATTGCATTGGCCCATCGGCGGGTCGATGTTCGCGCCATCAATGACGGTATTCGGGAGCGACTTCAGGCGGAAGGAATGCTGGCGAAAGCTGAGGGTCAGCATAACGTTGGGACAAACGATATTCTTGATCAAAGAAACCGCGAGATTGTCTATCAGACCGTCAACGGCAAGCGTGCCTTTGCGCCTGGCGATCGGATCGTGCTTCTGGAAAACAGCCGCAATCTCGGCGTGAAGAACGGCATGCTGGGAACAGTGGAAGCCGTCGAGCCGAACGCACTACATTTGCGGCTCGACGGATCTTCGGGCGGACCAAACAACGTCCCCCATCTCGCTCTACCGGTCAAAGATTACCAATCCTTTGATCATGGCTACGCCACCACCATCCACAAGGCACAAGGGGCCACCGTCGACCGCGCTTTCGTCATGGCATCGGCCACCATGGACCGGCATTTGACCTATGTGGCGATGACCCGCCATCGTGAAGATGTGACGCTCTATGCTGGTCGCGATAATTTGCATGACATGAAGGAGATGGTCGCCAGCATCGGGCGCTCGGGCGTCAAGGAAACCACGCTCGACTACGAGCAGGTGTTTGCCGAACGGCGTGGGCTTCAGTCAAGAGCCAGCAGAATGAACGGGCTGAAAGTCGCCACGGTGGGAGCGAAGGCACATGAGCAGGAACGCGCCGTCGACAGGCCGGAACAGCCCCAACGGACGCGCTCACAGAGTCGAGACATCCCTGCCCCGCCCGTTGCTGCAATCACCCATTACGACCGCACCGTCGACGAGATCGCGTGGAACAATGCCATGCCGCATCTGGAGCGTGAGATCGAACATCTGCAGTCAATGGCGGGGTCGGTCTATCAGGATACCTTTACCGTCGCGTCCACCTTCAAAAGCTTCATCCTCGATGACAAAACGGATAAAGCCGAACTGGTCAAAGCGGTCAGGGAGCGGCCGGAGCAGTTTGGTACATTGCGTGGCAAGAGTGGCCTCTTCGGCGACAATGCCGAGCGCAAGCAGGCGCTGAGAAGTGCGAAAGGTCTCTCCAGCCATGTAGGGCAAGCGGCAGAGACCTGGGAGCGGCGATTGGACGAAGCGCGCCGGTCGGAAGAGTGGCAACGCGAGAAGCGCGACATCGTTGAGGTGCCAGGTTTGACACCGAAAAGCGAGGCGATACTCAAAGCCTTCGATCAGCTCGACCATGAGCAGAGGCCGCAGTTCCTCGAGCAAATGGCGAAGACGCCAGAGGGCAAGCAGGCGCTTGTCGAAGCAGCAGCGATCGCTAGTGCGCTCGAGAAACGTTTCGGAACTAGCAACAGGCTGGAGTTGGAAAAGATGGATCTGCGATTGGGCAATGATCGGCTTCAGCAGGTTGATCGTATTCGGGACGTCGCGCGGCTGGTCGAGCGAGCGAATACGGCTCAGCAAAGAAGGACGTATCAGCTCGAGCATTGAAGAAGAGGTTAGGCCTCGGGCTATAAGCAATCTTGGAGAGTTCGGCGAGCGCAACAGCATTCTTGGCTAACTGACACCTGTTCGGCATGGAGAGGTTGGTCACTGGTTGCCGAAATTTCCTATGTCGTTCAAATGCTTACTGTCCAAAGTGATCTAGACGTGGCCGATCCAGGGTTTAATCACCGAAATGAGAGGCATATAACTGATGTTGGGACACGGCTTAACTCTTCGCGATTTTGAATAAGTCAGCTATAAGCTGCGAATGCGATAATTGTGCAGAAACAGACCACCTTAAGAGGATTACCCGTGCCACCCGAGACGTTTCTGGAGCAAATCGAAGGTTTACAGTTTGGTTATGGAGCGGACGAAGTCGTTTCCTATCCGCTGGATGATGTTATGGTCCGAAAAGACAATCGTACCGTAGGCGAGGTCGTTAAGCGGATTGAGGCGGGCCGCTACTCAATGAACCCCGACTTTCAACGAGATTTCGTTTGGAAACACGACAAGCAGTCGAAGCTGATAGAAAGCTGCGTGATGCGCATACCGCTTCCAGTTTTATATGTCGCGGAAGGCTATGATGGCCGCATCACTGTAGTAGATGGTCTTCAACGGCTGAGCACCTTTCAGGCGTTCCTTTCGAACAAGCTTAAGTTATCGGGGTTGGGGAGAAACCATCCGTTGGAGGGAAAGCGTTTTGATGATCTTCCGATAGCTATTCAGGAGCGAATCGAGGATACCCAACTTACCTTGTATATATTGGATAAGGATGCCCCAGAAGCCGCCCGTCTTGATATCTTTGATAGAGTTAACAGCGGTATTCCCCTTAGCCGCCAACAGATGCGAAACGCGCTGTATAATGGGCAGGCGACACAATGGCTTGCGGACATGGCAAAAAGCCCTGATTTCTTATCCGCTACTGGTCAATCGCTATCGAGTTCAACCATGCGAGATCGTGAAGCGATTAATCGGTTCGCCGGGTTTCTTCTTTTTGGTCCAGACGAATATTTTGGAGATATGGATGAATTCCTAGGGCGCGCTCTATCTACTATAAACCGAAACGGCCATGAGATTATTGTGAGGCTTACCGACGATTTTAAGCATGCAATGCGTAGAAACGAGCGGCTTTTCGGTATCCATGCTTTTCGAAAATCTTTGGCAGACCGTAATCCAAGTGCAACCAGATCAGTGATTAACATCTCAATGTTTGACACATTCGCCGTTTGCATGACACGCATCGCCGATCATACGATCGAGGAAGCAGGAGAGGAAATTGTCGAGAGGGTTGTAGAACTGATGAACGACGACGTATTCAGCCACGCGCTCACATTATCGACGAACAGTACGTCACAGGTTCGTTCTCGGTATGAAATGCTCAGTATCGCGTTGGCACCGTGGAGACATAGATGATCCAAACAATTGAAATAAAACAGTTCAAATGCTTCGAAGACTTCACGCTAGAACTTGGAAATATCACGCTACTCACAGGCTATAACGGTGCAGGAAAATCTAGTTCCGTCCAGCCCCTGCTTCTATTAGCGCAAGTTCTGCGCGAGCCCCCACCTCGAGATATTCTTCAGCTGAACGGAACGCTGGTTCGTCTCGGTAGCGCGGGCGATGTTGTGGCTGTCGGAAGTGGCGATCCAGTTTCGTTTAGCTTCTCCGATGATAAAGGGAACAAAGCCGCTTGGACCTTCGAGGTTGATCGGCAGCTAGGGAGGAACGAGCTTCGTCTCAAGAATAGCTCGTTCTCGTTCAGCTCAACAGCCACAAAAGAATGGTTTCCGGGAGGTCGTTCACATTTATTGCTTGAAACAATTAGGGAGACTGTCTTCATTGGTGCTGGCCGAGCTTCTTTTGGGGAGGCTCAGCCCTTCCCCGACACTGGAGTAGCGGTGAATGGAGACGTTGGGCCTGACGGCCGGTTTGCAGGTTTCTGGTTCGTCCAACTGGCTGACGAACCAGTCGAGGAAGCTCGCCGGCTACCCGGTGACGGTCGGGTAAACGTGCGATCGCAGGCAGAGGCTTGGCTACAAGAATTATTTCCGGGTGCAAGCGTGAACTCGGAGCAGATTGAGGGGTTGGCGTTGGCGAAGACATCGTTCGCCTTAGGTGACTCTACTGCATGGCGTAGGCCGTCAAATGTTGGGTACGGGTTGAGCTATGCATTCCCGATCATCGTTGCACTGCTTTGCGCAAGAGCTGGACAGATCGTTGTTATCGACAGCCCCGAAGCCCATCTACATCCGCGTGCTCAGTCCAATATGGGGCGAATTCTTGCTAGGTTCGCCGCAGCGGGGGTTCAGATTGTCGTTGAGAGCCACAGCGATCATTTGCTTTCGGGTTTACGTTTGGCGATCAAAGATAGATCGATACGAAGCGAGCAAGTCGCGATACATTTCTTCGGCGCCGACGAGGACGTAGATAATGGGCGAATACGCATCTCTGTAGCGGAGGACGGCTCGGTTTCGAATTGGCCTGAGGGCTTCTTCGATCAATCAATTAATGACCTAATGGAACTTTCCTAAATGGCGCGTGGCTATCTAAATAGCTCGAGCTTCCCAGCTAAGGGCCTAGATCAGGCCATGGAACTTCTGGGTGATCTCAGGAAAGGCATCAGCAGACTGGTTGGTTCAAATCTGATTGAGCCGAGGATTTTATGCAACCTTAAGGCAAGTCAATTACCACTGACTCCCGAATACGCTACACTGCCTCAGATTGGTAAAACGGCGGGCGCCGGATTCAGAGATACACTTTTGTTCTTCCTACAAACGCTTGACCAGAAGTCGCCCGCGCAAGACGCCTTATGTCCTGAAGATCAAGCGGAGGCTTTTCCCAGCATCGTAGATGATTGTGATGTTGACTTCGATCCCGACGCATCAAGCGTGCTCGTTTCTTGCGCTCTAGACAGTGGCGTTCTTCTGAGCTTAGGCACAGACGATCGATGGAAATCTGGCGAGGTAATGATTTCGATGCTAACAGCGAACGCAGAAATTACTCGATCACAGGTCTTGGACAACGTCTGCAACGAAGAAACTTCCGAAGTGGTCGTCGACAGAATGCAAGAGAGGATATCAGCGCATCGCTTCGACAACTGGAATTATCTGACGAAGAGCGCCTCAAAAGCGCGTCAGGTCGACGAGTGGTTCCTGGATTGTCGAAGACAACCAGGCCTTGAGCAAGTCTTAATGCGAGCAGTATCGCTTGCGTGCAATGCAAATTGGTCGGCAGATGGTGATCTCGTCAAAAAACTCCATTCGGGAAACGAGCTCGCCATCTTCGAGGTGCGCGCCTATCACCAAGGCAGTAACAACGTACGCCTATTGTTCGGTCGCAACAAGAGAGGCGAGGTTGCGTTCGGATATGGTGGGCAAAAGACGTCCCCAGACTGGTACAAGCACGCGTTGCCTCAGGCACGTAATTTCTTATCAGAAGAATAGCTGCAGCTCAGATCGATAATACGCGATTATTCCGGCTGACCTCCTAAAAGGCTACACGTTACTTGGCGGCAAGGAGCGCCGTGATGGTGAGCCTAGCGGCCATTTTTCAAGTCCGCGAAAGGATAAAAACCCAAAGCGTTTGGTGCGTCCACTTTCGGGGGGCCTTGGGCATCGACATTTGAAAGAAGGAGGATAAATGACGAGTGGTCGAGGCGTACGTCATGGCGATTGAGACTGCGGTAACAGGCGCCTTGTGGGGATATCTGGTATGATCACAGCTGCACTCATACAACTACTTGGCGAAGCCGCGAATGACGCGATCGAGTCTGCTCTGGTGCACGGAGCCCAGGTCATGCAAAACCCGCCACGGACAGAGGTTGGCCTGGTGGCAGCAGTCACGCTAGAAGCGATACCGGATATGGCGTCGAGGTGGCAAAGCCTGCTCGACCCTATAGGACTCACAGTTCAACTCACTGGAGTCTTTTGCCATGGCGCTCCGATTGTAGAATATATGGCGAAATCCAAATCGGCCCGATGCGAGCTTGCCGACCTATTAGTCGTCGTGGAGAGACGCATTAACGGTATTACCAGCCGCCGGGCTTCGCTAATTCAGACCAAGATGGCGTACGCAGCCGGGAGCGTGTCGTTAAGCGGTGCTTCAAGCAGAAATCAGCTTCATCTCTTTTCGACGTGGCCTGAATTCCGCTTCACGGATATCACTTATGGAAAAAAGTCGTTTCATATCCCCAACTCTCCCGGTGGGAGCGACCACGGTACCTTTGGCGTCATCGATCGACACTGGCGTTCCATAAACCCTCTTTGGACCCAGCACCGCGCTGCTCCCTCACCTGTAAAGACTTCCGGCGCTCCACCGCTTGGGAACTTCATCGCCCAAATGGTTAGACAACGCGATGGCCGCGGGGTAGTCGTGCCACCCCGCGCCGCCACTGATTGGAAAGAGCTCATTGAGAAACTGCTTTCTATCACCTATGGGCGGGTGTTTTCGCATCAGCAAACGCTTGGTGCCTATCAACCTCCAAGAGGAATCACCGCATTCGCTTTGCTGGGATCATCGCAAACGATACAAGTATATGCGGCAGCAGATACTAGACAGCTTGCAGGTCGCAGGGAAGAACGCTTTGATCTGCAGGAATATAGCGAAAGCCAAGGTGTCAGCACTCTCCACTGCATCATAAGTCAGGATTGAGACCGGTTGCTTACGCTTGTACTATTGAGGATTCACTTGCCTCGCAACCTGCTAAAAGCGCGTCCATAAGAATTGTCTTTTTCAACCAGAGCGATATAGGTTGAGCTTGCCACAGCGAGAATAAAATGCGACCACTTCGGTATGAAAACCTCAGCAGAAAACATCGTCCCGTTTCGCACAAAGCCGAAATACACAATTGAGTGCGCTGATAATATTGATTTCATGCGTTCTCTGAAAAGAGAGAGCATGAATCTGATTATTACATCTCCTCCCTATAACATAGGGAAAGAGTACGAGCGTAGAACGTCTCTCGACGTCTACATTTAATCGAAGTTAAATCAACTATCGCCTCCCCTCTGAAATTCTATATTTCTCGTAACGAGTGGGATAACGCCGACCAAATTGGTGAAGCATACCTATTCCACGTGTGGGATATGGAAAAGCCCCCCCCCGATGCTTCACCTTCGAACTGTCGAGCAAATCCGACTGCACATTCCTTCCGATAACGAGAAAGGCCGATGGACGAGCGCGCAAATTCCTGTTGGAGCCTGAGAATCTCGTTCAACTTTATGTGAAGACAATCAGACTCACAGAAATAAAGTTTTCATGTCGCCGGACAACAGCACTTTTTACTGTAAATTATAAAGATGTGCTGGATTGCGACGTTCAATAACCATCTATCGAGATCGAGAGCATTCTTCACTAGATGAACAATAGCAGCGACTATGTCGCTGGAGGGGGCGAAGGACAGCCACGCAACTTTTAAGATGCGCGTCTGCACGCAGGGGCAGCTATGATCGAACCATATTACACTCTATTCATCGATCGCGGAACGACGATGTTGCATTTGGCGCGGCAGATTCTGGCAATGCCCATGTCACCGTCATTTGCTACTCCCCTAATGTTGCAGAGGACCTGGCGAGTAGAAGCAGTGTCCGCCTCATCATGCTCGGAGGGGTTTATCACTCGGAAGCGGCTTCGTTTTCAGGCGATAAGGATATCCAGGTGCTGAAGCAAATCAACATCAAACATGTTGCTTGCAGGCAATAGGGATACACGACGGCTCGCTATCGCGTCTCTACTCGAACCGAATTTGCTGCGCACCTTCCCAAAGTGTCTTGTTACCCAGCACGGGCAAATTTTCGAGGTTAGACGTGATAGTGATGAAATGGTTGCCAGCGAGCTGTCCCATCTTGGACGAGAAATCGACACCGCCATAAGCGAGCAAAATTTCCGTCTCGCTGATGCCGCCGGGGTAAAGGATGATATGACCGGGCGCGGGATGGCTGGTGTGGTTTTCGTAGCCGACGCCGAAATTATAGTCTCCAAGTGGTATCCACACGCCCTCCCCCGACCAGCGAACATGTACGATTTGCCCTTCGAGGGGCAGACGCTCGATGAACGCCTTGCAGGTCTGTGGAGCTTTTTCTGTTTCCAGCACGGCATCGAAAACGAACGGGCCAGCGGTGATTTTCAGTTTCATAAATTCAAGTCTCCGAATTGCTTAAATAGTTTTAGTACTTTTGGTGCGGGCTGAGCGGTAGATGCCATCGCCCTTTTTCCCGATGAGCGCGCCGTCACGAACCATCACCCGACCGCCGAGGATGACGGTGGTCGGCCAGCCCGTAATCTCGATACCTTCATAGGGCGAGTAATCGGCACCATCGTGCAGATCGGCATGGCGTATCGTGCGTTTGATGGTCGGGTCCCAAATGGCCATGTCGGCATCCGCACCGATCGAGATCGTGCCTTTCTCCGGGTAGAGTCCGTAGGTCTTTGCATGATTGGTCGCCGAAAGTGCCACGAAGCGCGGCAAATCGATGCGCCCCTTCACGACCCCTTCCGAAAAAAGGATCGGCAGACGCGTTTCGACACCGGGAATACCGTTTGGGATATGACGAAAGCTTTCAAGTCCCTTCGGACTACGCTTGCCGCGCTCGTCGTCGTATCGGAACGGGCAGTGATCAGACGAGAACAGATCGAAAATGCCGGTTTTAATACCCCTCCAGCATTCTTCCTGGGCAGCCTTGTCGCGGGGTGGAGGAGAGCAGACAAATTTCGCGCCCTCCCAATCCATGCCGTCCAGATCATCGGCCGTCAGCATCAAATATTGAGGGCATGTTTCGCCAACCACTTTGATGCCACGAGCGCGGGCCCGCGCGATTTCCTCCATCGCTTCGCCGTTGGAGACATGGACAATGACAACCGGCACATCAACGATCTCGGCAAGTGTTAGCGCCCGGTGTGTCGCCTCACGTTCAACCGCCACCGGCCGTGTAGAGGCATGGGCTTGCGGAGCAACGTCACCCTCGGCCTCGTGTCTTGCAATCAGAAAGCGGATAGCGTCTTCGTTTTCGCAATGGACCATGACAGTCGCGCCTGTCGAACGTGCAACGTCCAGCGTCTTCAGGATTTCTGCATCGTTGAGCCGAAGCCCCTCATAGGTCATGAAGACTTTGAAGGAAGAATATCCGTCAGCGGCCAAAGCCGGAAGCTCTTGCCCAAGCAGACTATCCGTCGGGTCCGAAACGATGAGGTGAAAACTCACATCGGTATAGCAGTTGCCTTCAGCGAGTTCGTGATAAGCATTAAGCGCCTCGCGCATCGGCTTATCCTTCTCCTGTAGGCAAAACGGCATAATCGTCGTATTGCCGCCGAAAAGGGCAGAACGGGTGCCGCTTTCGAAGTCGTCGGCCATGACGACGCCATCTCCCGAGGGCTGGGAGATATGGACATGGCTATCAATGCCACCCGGCAAAATGTATTTGCCGCTGGCGTCGATTGTCTGGGCACCGCCGTCGAGCTGTTCGCCGATCTGGACGATTTTGCCGCGGCGAATGGCTATGTCGGCTTTGAAGATGTCGGAGGCGGTCGCTATGGTACCACCTTTAACGACTAGGTCGAATTCGGTCATTTTAAACTCTCAATGGTGGAGGATCTTGCTGAGGAAGGCGTCTGTGCGCGGATTGTGACGACTACTGAAGAATTCTTCCGTTGCGCGGTCCTCGACAATTTCGCCCTGGTCGATGAAGATCATCCGTGTCGCGACTTTGCGTGCAAAACCCATCTCATGGGTAACAACCATCATCGTCATGCCTTCTTTGGCAAGGTCGGTCATTACATCCAACACTTCGGAAATCATTTCGGGATCGAGGGCCGACGTCGGCTCGTCGAACAGCATGGCTTTCGGGTTCATGGCAAGGGCCCGGGCTATCGCCACGCGCTGCTGCTGTCCGCCAGACAATTGGCCTGGATATTTGTGGGCGTGCCCCGTCATCCCGACGCGATCCAGAAGATCCATGGAACGTCTTTTGGCAATGCTTTCGCTGCGGTGAAGAACGATGCGCTGTGCAAGCATGATGTTGGCTTCGATTGTTAGGTGCGCAAAGAGTTCAAAGTTTTGAAACACCATACCAACTTGAGAACGAAGATCAGGAAGATCAGTGCCGGGATCATTGACTTCTATGCCATCTACTAGGATCGACCTTTCCTGAATGGGCTCCAGCGCATTGACACATTTGATCAGGGTCGATTTGCCAGATCCGGACGGCCCACAGACCACGACGACCTCACCCTTGGAAACACTCGTTGAGCAATTCTTGAGAACGGCAAAATTGCCATAGTATTTCGTGACGCCGGTGATCTCGATCATGACCGAACTCCCTGAAAGCGGTTGATGGAAAAGGCCGACAAATCGCGCCCGGGGTCTCGGCCAAGGACGAGATCGGCCGTGAGTTGGCCGATGAGAGGCCCAAGCGTAAAGCCATTGGATGTGACTGCATTAAAGAAACCGGGCACACTTGGATGCTCTCCGAGGATCGGCGCGCCGTCGATGTTGATGTTCATGGCAGCCCAACTGCGGATGACATGCAGTTTTCGCAAACCCGGGACGACGTGCTGCGCCACCCAAAGATTGCCCTCCAAGCTGGAAAACATCGGGCGAGGATGGCTGTGGACCGGATCAAGACCAGCCGTCCAACCACCGCCGATCAAGAAATTGCCATTAGCAGCCTGCTTGAGCGTCAAATGACGATCAGCGTGGGCAACCAGATGCGAAATTGCTGGCGCAGCAGCCTCGGTCACGACCATTTGCAACGGCGCTCCGAACACAGGGATGTCTAGCCCCAGCATTGCGCCGACGCGCGAAGCAAAAGCACCGGCAGCATTCACGATGCGACCTGCCCGTAGCGGTCCCCGCGAGGTTTCGATGATAAATACTGACCCTTCGCAGCGGATCGACAGCACTTCGGTACGGTCCAGTACGCGAGCACCAGCGGCCAGAGCGCCATCATGCACATGTCGCGTTGCGACAAGCGGGTTGATCTTCCCTTCCATTGGGCAATAGGCGGCTCCAATCATCAACGGCGAAAGCGCAGGCTCGAGCTTTTGCAGGTCTTCGGCGCCAATCACGTGACAATCGATGCCATTTTCGCGTTCAACCCGAGTCTTCTCCTCAAGGAAGCGCATGTGTGCTTCAGTCTCGGCAACCATCAGGCCGCCCGTGATTTTCATCTCAAAATCGCGACCGAGCTTTTTTTCAAGCATCTGCCATAGCGAAATGGAGTCTCGCTGCAACGGAAGGGTTTTTGCGGCTGGCCCTCCACCTGCTTCTGCGCGGGCTCCGTGATCAAATGATAACAATTGCGCATGTAGGCTGCCGGCATTCCCGCCCGATGCCAGCCCGCCTGGAAAGCCACGTTCCAACACCACGACATCTTCGCCAGCTTCCGCCAGAAACAAGGCGCACGAAAGTCCGGCAATTCCCGCGCCGATGACAACGGTGGACGCTTCTCTCATCGGCAGCGGTTCGGAATGATGCAATGGCGGACGTGCGGGCAACAGTGCTCGTCTATGCCCTCCCCACTCCGGCTTCTCAATCGCAAGTGCCGCAAGCGGCACTGGACGTAGTGGCATCTGCGGTGCAAGCAGGCCGTCGGTCTCGCTCATGGGTCGGCCGGTCAATTCTGTGAGCGTCCGGCCACAATAGCGGCTTTGGCAGCGTCCCATCCCGGCACGGGTCAGCCGCTTCATTGTGGCGATGTCCAGCGGACCCTTAACGGCAAGACGCTTCAGAGTACCGATTGCAACACTTTCGCACCTGCAGGCGAGCGCGGTGTCTGCGAGTTCCAACGGTGTTGGCGCCGGGGCAAACAATCGCCAAAGGGCTGCTTGAAACGCTTTGGCGCGCGCAAGTCTTTTCTTGGCTGTGGTGTCTGGCTGGGGCTTCAGGCCAAGCTTGGCGGCAATTGCCAGACCGGCAAGCCTACCTTCAGCCATTGCCAGGTGGGCACCACCAAAACGCACAGCCTCGCCCACGATGTGGATGTGAGGCAGCGAACTTTCACCATCCTCGGCACAATCTGCAGTGAGCGCACCATTTTCGGTTACGCGATGAGCACAACCGAGCAACCGCGACAACTCATTGGACGAGGTAAAATGTCCGCCCAACAAAACGGTATCGACTTCAAAAGTTAGTTCGCCCCCAAGACTGGAAACCGTCACCGCCTCTACCCTGCCATCACCTTTGATGTCCGAAATTTGCGCGTTCCAGGAGAGCTTGACGCCTGCTCGCTCCAATCTTGCGATCTCTTTTACTCCTTTCAGGGCAAGCGCCGCGTCATGGCGGAAAACACTGAACGCTTCGCCTGGTCTGCTCCATGGGGCGCCTGCCTGCTCCACCAAACAGATGACGTCACCGCCAGCCTTGATAATCTCGCTTGCGACCTGAAAATTGAGAGGACCGTTCCCGGCAATCAGAATGCGCCGACCGGGAAGCGTGCCATAGCTGCGCAGCAGGGTTTGTGCAGCCCCTGCCGTCATGACACCCGGCAGCGTCCAACCCTTGATGGCTGTCGGTCGCTCGAAAGCCCCTGTGCCGATGACAAGCATGGTAGATCGGCAATAGAAAACGCCATCATGGCCCAGACAGGAAATTACCGCTTTTCCATCTTCTGCATGAGCCGCACCCCACACGGTCACACCTGAAAGAATGGTCACGCCGAGCGAACGTGTTCTTTCTATCAACGCAGCCCCATCCGTGGCCTGCCGGTCAGCATTGAGCGCCAGACGTGCGACATCCGTGTTGGGCTGCTTGAAGAATTGGCCGCCAGATGTGTGTCGCTCGTCCACCACAGTTACAGAGGCCCCGGCTTCTGCCGCTGCCACTGCGGCAGCGAGACCACCCGGCCCCGCTCCAATGACCAGCAAGTCCATTTCCAACTCAGCAAGTTTTGTTGGGACAGGCCTCAGGTCGGCGAGGTCAGTAGAAGTGATATCGGGACGCGCCTGCTGACGATCGGCGCGCATGCCGTCTCGAACAGGCGTCATACAGGCGCGCTGGCTGGTGCGGCTATCGACAGTTACAAGGCAATCGTGACACACACCCATACCACAAAAAAGACCACGCTTCTTCCCTGCTGCATCAGTGGAGAAGTCGGCTCGATCCAGCGCGGTCAGCGCGGCGGCAACGGAAAGGCCCGGATCGACACGATGCGCAACGCCATCGAAATAGACGGTCACGCCTGCATCCTGGATGATCGAACCGGGCATCTGTTTTCTCCGGCTCAGTTCTGCGAAAAGCTTAAGCCGAAACGGTCGACCAAAGTCTTCATCGCGGCATCCTGATCTGATGGCAACGGCAGACGCGGTGGCAGCGGCGATCCTGCGGCAAATCCCATGTGGTTCAGCAGGGCCTTGGAACCAGCGACATAGGCCTGCCCACCGACCGCCTGGATGATGGGAAGCCACTCCAGATAAAGCGCACGCGCTTCATCGTACTTCTTCTCATCGGCTGCTAGTGTGAAGATACGTGACATTGCTGCTGGCGCCACATTGGATGCAACGGCTACCCAGCCCTGCGCGCCCATGACGAAAGATTCAAAGCCTAGAATACCGCCGAAAGGCGTCATTTTGTCACCAGCCAGGCGAACGATATCTCGGATTCTGGTGACCTCGAGCGTCGATTCCTTGACGTAGTCGCAGCCATCAATCTCGGCGATGCGAGCCAGAAGTTCCGGCTTCATGTCCACATTCGACGTTGCAGGGTTGTTGTAGACCATGATCGGAATGGAAATCGAGCGGGCGATGGTTTGGTAATGTGTTACCAGTTCGTCGTCGGTTGGCGTCGAGTAGAATGGCGGGATTATCATCACGCCATCCGCGCCCAGTGCCTCGGCCTTGCAGCTCAAGCGAACCGCTTCACGGGTATCTTCAGCACCTGTTCCGATCAGAACTGGTACGCGCCCGGCGGCGCTCTGGATGACCGTGCGGGCGACGTCGTCCCAATCCTGATCGGATAGTGAAAGGAACTCTCCTGTCGAACCAAGAGGGATGAGTCCATGCACGCCCTCCCGGATCTGCCAATCTGTAAAGGCAGCGAGTGCTGGCAAATTGACTTTCCCATCTTCGTCGATGGGAGTGATCATCACGGTAAAGACACCACGAAACGTCTTTGGCATGCAGTAAGTCCTTTATTGAATATCAGCGCTTTTCGCTGAGCTGTAGCGGAGCTGTGGACTGGCCGAAGCGCCTTTCGATATGCCGCTGCACAAAGTCCCAGAGGGTCGTGAGAAGAAGATAATAGATGGCAGCCACGGCGAAGAGTTCGAGCACCATGAACTTTTCCTGGATCAGCACCTGGGTGCGCCGTAGCAGTTCCTCCATTGAAATGACGGAGGTGACGGATGTCGTTTTCAGCAGACCATTGACCGAGTTACCAAGGGGCGGGATGATGACCTTGAACGCCTGCGGCATGACGATGTGGCGCATTATCTGACGCTCAGTCATGCCTAAAGCTCTCGCCGCACGCGCTTGTCCTGCAGGAACTGCCTCGATGCCGGACCGGATAATCTCCGCCAGATATGCTGCTTCGTTCAAAGCCAGTCCGATCAACGCAGCTTGTACAACGGAGAACTTGATCCCGAGCTGCGGTAATGCGGTATAGAGCACGATCAATTGCACGAGCAGCGGCGTGCCACGGAACAGCCAGATATAGAACCACCCGATGCACCTGATAAGCCTTAGCTTGGATCGGCGCATGAGGGCGACGACAAAGCCGAGTAGTAGGCCGAACACAAGTGAGACGCAGGTCAGCCAGATCGTGGTGACAACACCTCCGAGGATGAAGGGATTGACGAGATAGTCGAAGAAGCCAGACCAGTTCCAGTACGACATGGAGGGACCTTTAATGCTAGGGAGATGCCGGACGAGCCGGCATCCATCAGAATGATGAACCGCTCAGATCAGCGGCCTGGACCCTTGACTGCGTAGTCGCCTGCGATCATCGGCAGCCCGTAGCTGTCGAAGAGTTTTCCCAACGAACCATCGGTCTTCATGTCTTTGAGGACGCCAGATACCGCGTCTGCAAGTTTCGCATTCTTGAATGCAACGGCAACCGGTGCTGGATAAAGACCGCTGACGGCACGACGGAAATCGCCACGGCTATCATATTCCTTTGCCACACCATCGATTGAGATAACGCCCTCGACTTGACCGGCGCGCAGCGCTTGAAAGGCCAGCGCGAAATTATCGAAGGTCTGAATGACGAGCCCTGTCTTGCCGGCGGCTTTGAGTTCAGCGTCAAGAGCACGGGTCTTCGTTTCTTCGAAGCCGCCGAGCTCGACGCCGACACGCAGACCATCAAGCCCATCCTTGTCCTTCACCGTCGTATTGCTCGTCGCCACCGAAACGCTGATGGCCTGATCCTCGTAGGGGATCATTTGCATGATCGCCGCGCGCTCTTTCGTGAAGAATATTCCAGTGTTGATCATATCCCATCGGCCAGCCTGAAGACCGGGGATCATCGCCGAGAATTCGATACGGACATATTCAGGCGTAAGGCAAAGCCGCTTGGCGATTTCTTTGCCAAGTTCGACCCGCATGCCTTTGAGCTCCCCGGTGGAATCAACGAACTGCATCGGCGGTAATGTTGGATTAACCGACATTGTCAGCGTCCCAGGCTTGACCAATTCGGAATCGGGAATCTTAGGCGTGCAGCTCTGCGCAAACGCCGACGCTGCCGTGGAGAGTAATAGAAGGGAGGCAATGGAGATGGTGCGGAATGACATGATGACCCTCTGGTTTTTCGATCTTCTTGTGGACCTGAACAACGATGCTTGTTGATTTCGCATTCATTTGGTATACCACTTTCATACACAATCATTTGCCGTATGCAACATCTTTCCGCCAAGGCAGTCAAAAATTGAAATATCTGAGGTTTGGGATGGGCTGGCTCGGCTCAGTACGTCGAAAGGACGTTCTGGCGCACCCGTTCAAGATGCAACGTCATAGCCATGCGGGCGGCATCCGCATCGCGGTCCATCAGTGCTTTTACGATGCCCTGATGGTCAGCAAGACCCGGCTTCCGCTGGGCGAGTTTTCGCTGGCGCTCGAAGATCGTGGTGTAGCGCCTCATTTGCAAGATGGTGTCCGCCATGAAGGGATTTCCACTGGCATCAGCAATGCCCTGGTGCAAAGCATCATCGAAGTTCCATACGAACTCGGGATCAGGATCTGGATCCAACTCTATGTCTCGAAGCATCGCAGCGAGGTCTGCGACTGTCTCAGCCGTTATTCCCTTGCACGCTTGCGCCGCCGCACTTGGCTCAACGAGCATTCGCATCGCCACGCTGTTCAGGTAGTCGGACAGGGTGACGATACGCACCGTGAGAACGCCCTTCGCGTTGCGCGCAAGAAGCCCCTGCCCTTCAAGACGTCCCAACGCATCACGCATTGGCGAACGAGAGACGCCCAGTCGCGCCGCAAGCCTGCGCTCCTGCACCACAGCACCACCCGCCATTTGCGCGGAGAGGATTTCCCCGAGCAGTGCAGAATAGGTCTCATCTGCAAGGCTTCGTTCCGCCGTGACCTGACCGTTCATGCCATTGACTCCCCGGTAGTTGACAATATCGAGCGGTATGGACCATGGCTGAAAACAAGAAAAGCCTTTGGGGCAACATCAACTGGGAATAGACCAATAGCTGCCTGGAGGCTGATGCGCTTTGACACAAACAGACACTGATCCTGGCATAGGAAAACGGTCCAAAGACGCAGGCCACAAGCTTGCCGCCCTCGCGTATAACGCTGTTTCTGACATGATCCGCCACCGTCGTCTTGGAGGCGGCCACGTTATCATCGAAGCGCAGCTTGCCGAGATGCTCGGTGTGTCGCGCACGCCCCTGCGTGAAGCTTTGCAGCGGCTGGAAGGTGAAGGCTTGGTTCACAAAGGCGACGGCCGCAACTACGTGGTGCGACACGTCGATATCGGAGAATACATCCAGAGCCTGAAGCTACGTCTGTTGATCGAACCACACGCGGCTGTACAGGCCATGCCAAGCATACCCGGTCGCAAACTCGTCGAGGTGCGGCGCGAAATTGACGAGCTTATGGGCGCTACTGCGTACCATACGGATGCCCACTGGTTTTCAGACGATCACTTGCATAACCTGATAATCGACCATTGTGGCAACGAAGTTATGGCAGGTGTTTTACGCAATCTGCGAGCCGCCACGCGCCTCTTTGAAATCGGCCAGTTGAAAGACCGCCTGACACCAGATTCTACGGAACATCTTGCCATCATCGACGCCTTGCAGCGCAACGACCCCGGCGCGGCGTTTGAAGCAACGAAAGCGCACATTGAGAGCCTCATTGAGTTTGCGCGAATGCACCTCATCACCAATGAGTGAGCTTTCTCTGTAAAGCACGCTACATGCGGCGGCCTTGCGTCTTTCTAAGTACTTGGGCATGGGGATTGGCGATTGGTTGGAGAGATCAGAAACGCGAGTGGACAAAAGTGAAGGCAGCGATGATACACCGCATGTGTTTTTCAAATTGTCCTGAAGTCAAATCATCTCCTGAATGTGCCCGCTATTGCCGCTTGAGAAGAACTTACGTGCTTTATAGGGGTATTCCGCCTTTCCTGCTCGGATCGTTGTGAAACTTGGAACGCGATGTTTCTGCAAGGTGCAAGGTGACAACGCAAATGAAGTCGAGTACGTCCGCCGCCGGGCATCGAAGTGTAAAAAGACCGGAAGCTTATCGCTCCACCTCCGTCGACCGACCTCTCGATTACAGTTCTGCTGCGACCTTGTTCAATGTGGGTACCTTCTAAGCGTCGATGAAACGAACGACTTCCTTCTCAGTTGTCGCCCCTCTCAGGAAGAAAGCCAAAATACACCGTATCTCGCACAAGGATGGCGATCATCAAATTCGGTTACGAAAGAGCCCCACTGAGATGACGAGGGCTCTTACTTACTTCTTGTGGCCATTAGTGAGCGTTGCCGAGCTTTCTGATCGCTTCCACGTCCTGCGTGGTTACCGCAGAAGCTTTGTTCGTCCACGCGTTGCGCAGGAAGGTGGCAAGCGTTGCGATCTCCTCGTCGGACAGGCGATCCTCGTAGCCCTGCATTCTCACCTTCATGGGGCGTTTTTCAGTTGAAGGAAGCTCTGCACCATGAAGGATCACGCTAATGAGACCTTTACTAGACTTCGCTGTCACCAGTGAGTTTCCGTCAAGTTCCGGGAAGATTTCCGGCGCACCCTTACCGTTCACGAGGTGACATCCACCGCAATTGTCAAGATAGAGCCGCGCGCCGAGCGGCATGTCAGGTCCAGCGCTCGACAAGAGTTCTTCCGTCGGCGTTGGCGCGTCGGCCGATTTCGCGGCCTGTTGTCCAGGCGTCCCGATCTTCGTCAGGAAGCTTGCTATCGCCCGATTGTCATCTTGCGTCAGGTACTGAGTGGAATCGCGCACCACCAGCATCATTTCTCCTGTTGCCGTAGAATGTGCGTTGCGACCGGTGGCAAGATAAGCTGCCGTCTCCTCGACTCCCCATTTTTGTGGACCGCTGCTAGGGCCTCTGAGATCCGGAGCCGTGTAGTTGTCGATTTCACCACCCGAGAGGAAGCTCTTGTACGTCTCGTCAATACCATCCTGCGTCATCAGCACCGAGCGTGGGCTGTGGCAAGCGGCGCAGTGACCCGGCCCTTCGACTAGATATTTGCCACGGTTAAAAATGGCGTCTTCTGCTGTGTTGGGTGCAAATCCGGCTTCGCCACGCAAAGCAACCCAGTTCCATGCACGCAGACCAAATCGCATATTGAAAGGAAATGCGAGTTTCGTTGGCTCGACTTTATTCGAGACAGGCTTCACCTCATGCATGAAGTAGTCGTAGAGCGAAACTACGTCTTCTTCCGTTAGCTTGCGGTAATTCTCATATGGCATGGCGGGATAAAGATGCGTGCCATTGGGCGTCACGCCATCGTAGAGGACCGCGCGAAAGTCATCGAGTGTATAATTGCCGATGCCGGTTTCCTCGTCTGGCGTGATGTTGGTGGTCCAGATTGTTCCCATCGGGCTCTGGATCGCACGACCGCCTGCAAAGGGTGTTCCACCCTCATTGGTGTGACAGGCCATGCAATCGCTGGCACGCATGAGGTATTCCCCACGACCTTCTGCTGGCTTGAAATTTGCTGCCAGTTCAGCAGTCGCTTCCGTGCGCTGAACGGGCACGAAAATGAAGGCGAGAAGACAAACAATGCCAACGAGGACGAGAGCGGCGAGAACTTTGAGAAGCGTTTTCATGGTGGCACTCCTCAAACTAGTGGCCGTGGGTTGGGAAGGTAGTCCTTGCGGATATGCTCCGCTGCCCAATAGGCGAGACCACCCACCATGCCGGTGGGGTTATACTGCGTATTCTGCGGAAATGCCCCGGCGCCAAGAACGAATATATTGTGCTTGTCCCAGGCCTGAAGGTACCGGTTGACCGCCGATGTCTTGGGATCGTCGCCCATTACGGAGCCGCCGACATTGTGCGTGGTTTGATAGGGCCTGACATCATACATGGCACCTTCCTTCTTGAAGCCTTCCTGCATGGATGTCGGGTTGAGAGCCTTCGCAATCGGCTCAATCTTCGACTTCATGAATTGGGTCATGCGAATGTCATTGGCATTCCAGTTGAACGTCATCCGCATCAAGGGTCGCCCGTGCCGGTCCTTGTAGGTCGGATCGAGATCGAGGTGATTGCCACGATAGGCCATATGGGACCCGTGCGAACCGATGGACATGGAGTGCCCGTACCATTCACCCACGGCCTGCTTCCACTTTGCGCCCCAGCTTGGGGTGCCTGCTGGAAGCGCCATGGAGCGGATCGGTTGACCATTCGATTGCCCGGCGGAGATGTAGGAGCCGCCAATGAAGCCTTCCCGACCGAAATCGATGTTATCGATACCGAAATCATCGATGGTCATGCCATTGGCACCAGTGCCGATGAACGGATTGAAAACCTCGTCCTTGAAAAACAGCGTGTAGCCACCATTCATCTGATAGGCATAGTTGCGGCCGGTAACGCCTTCTCCCGTATTGGGATCATAGGGCTGCCCGATGCCGGATAGCAGCATCAGGTGAACGTTGTGCAGCTGATAGGCAGCCAGAATTACCAGATCGGCAGGCTGAAAGACTTCCTCCTGCGCCTTTTCGTCGAAATAGGTCACGCCGGTCGCGGTCTTGCCATCCGGTGCCATTTCGATGCGCAACACTTCGCATTCCGTGCGATATTCGAAATTCGGCTTGCGCTTCAGGGCGTCAAGAATGGCGGTCTGCGGCGAAGATTTCGAATAGTTATAACAACCATAACGCTCGCAGAAGCCGCAATGATTACATGGGCCCATCTGCATGCCGTATTCGTTGACATAGGCTTGCGACGCTATACCGCCGGGGCGCGGAAACGGATGGTAGCCCATGGATTTAGTGACTTCACCGAACTTGGCTCCGTCCCAGGTCGTCGGCATAGGCGGCATGGGATAATCGCGGGAGCGTGGAGCCTCGAACGGATTACCGCCTTCGATCTTCTCACCCTTGATGTTACCAGCCTTGCCAGAAATGCCTGCAACCCGTTCGAAACGGTCGAAATAGGGCTCGAGCTCGTCATATGTGACCGGGTAATCCTGAATGGTCATATCTTCGGGGATAATGGTCGCCCCCCAACGTTCCTCGACATAGGATCGAAGACGATATTCTGACGTCATAGGACGCCAGTTGAGCCCGTTCCAGTGCGTGCCGGCACCGCCGACACCGATGCCCGGAAGGAAGGAGCCGAGGCTGCGATAGGGCAATGCCACCTCGGTCTCGCTCCGACGGATTGTCACTGTCGAGTTGCGCGGCTTTTGCATCATGCCGAGACGTACGCCGTATTTCAGCTCATCGATCATCTCAGGATATTGGAAATTGGGAACGGTATTCTGGTCATGACCGCGCTCGAGCGCGACGATCTCGAGCGCGTCCTGCGCAAGCTCCATGCCGAGGATCGATCCGGTCCAACCAAGACCGACGATGACGACATCTTTTTTCTTTTCAGTTCTAGCCATCGTTCATGCCCTCTCGCCAGAGATCGAAACCGGTCCCAGCGGATATTTGACGTTATGTTTGAGAACCCATTCCTTGTACGATCCACGCGCGCCGGGGAAACCGATATAGGTCCACACCTGCATCTTATGGTTTCCGCCATACAGTGGATCGGCGAAATAACCCTCTTTGGTGTTTCCAAGCAGAATGGAGAAGAAATCGCGCATTTCCGGATCAAGCTTCATTTCGTCTTTCTGAAGCGAGGTAAGCGCCTGATCCTGCGTCGCCTCATCCAGCTCCGCGAAAATCTTCCCATGTGTCGTGCGACACCATTCGTCAAATACCGGGATGGCTTGTTGATAAATCTGAAGCGGCGTCAGCGGTGTCTGCCAACCACGCAACGGACTTGCGTCCGCCTCATGAGGACCTTCCATATACCAATCGGCAGCGCGACCGAAATCGCCAGCCAACTGCATATCGATAAAGACCGGGACACGTGTTTCGATGGCGCCGGGGCCCTCGCCCTCGGAAGGGATCAATCTTGCTACCGCTGCCACTACGAAAGCCCACTCGCTGGGCTTGAGACAGATAGGCGTGTACGCGCCCAGCGCGACCGGCTCTGGTTGCTCCTCAGCCTTCAGCGGCACGGCTGCGAGTCCTGCAACTGCAGCACTTGCAGCGGACGCTTTAAGAAAATTTCGACGTGAAGGATGGCCTGGAAGGTCTCTCATAGGCAACTCGCTTTGTGACGGGCATCACTTGAAAATTGTTGTTTCGATCCATCGGGAAATGAGTCAGGTGGGCCGCTGCGGTTTATCGTCGCAGCGAAATCAGCGCAAGTTCAGTTAGAACAAAAATCGTTCGTTTGTCGCTTCGTGAGAATCTGGTTCCGTAATTCTTCTAAAATAAGCAACAATCTTTAAGACGCCTAGCGAAGCGTTCCGATCTGAAACCAACATACCCAAAGCATAGAGTATCTGTCTGACAACCATGCGGTACAACGTCAGATCGGCAAGTAGGCGGACTCACAATGCCCTCCGGCACGCGCTTCCAGAACGCGAATTGAGGCGCGCTGACGCCCAGAAGGCGCAACAGCATCCACCTCAGGAAGCTCGCTTTAACGCTCGCTCCTTATTGACTGGGGCGCTTTAGCGTCTGTTTGATATTCATCCGTTACCCCAGCGATTGCTCCTTACTGGAATGCAAAGCACCAGGCATGACGTTTTCAGGTATTGGGCAGACATAAGGGTCGTCGCCCCTCGCAGCTTTCCATTCTGCTGTTGCCTTGGCCAACAGGCTCGGAGATGTTGCCAAATCAAGGCCCGTCGAAGCAAGAGCTTTAGCAGCATGCACCATTGCCTTATGGGCTGCACGGCTTCTGCCCTGCGCCACGACTTGCCATGTATGAGGGTTTGTACCTATCGCCCAAGTTGGCGCCCAGCACTGTGCCGTAGGTGTCACACGGCTGACGTCGCCCACATCGGTAGATCCTGCTCGAAAATGGGAGTGCCCTTCGAAAGCACGCAATCCCAAATGTAGCGGCGTCGATCCGTCAATCTTCTCGTTGGAGAAGACATCATCCTTGATCTGATAAAGTTTGATGCTGCTCTTGATCGCTTCCTGCGTAAATGTGGCTTGGATTTTACGGGCGAACTCCATGTCTGCCTCATCAAACGGCACCGGCCCAATCGCCATCAGATTTTCGTGGATTGCGTTTTCAAGCGTGAGGTTCGGCAGCAAGTTTGTGGCGGCGGTGTCGAACACGATCTCCACCTCAGTTCCGGTCATCATGGCGGCACCGCGCGCGACCTGATCCACGCGCTCGGCCAGTGCCAGAGCCTGGGACATTTCGGGCGCGCGAACGAGATAAAGCACCTCTGCTTTTGCCTGAACCACGTTAGCGGCACGTCCGCCTGCATCGGTGATGGCATAATGCACGCGGCAATCCTGCGGCATGTGCTCGCGAAGGAAGTTGACACCGACATTCATCAGTTCAACGGCATCGAGAGCCGACCGCCCAAGATGAGCCGCATTGGCGGCATGCGCGGCAGTGCCTTTGAACCTATAGTAATACTCAAGTACCGCGAGGTTATTTGTCGATCTGACGCCATTGAATGGGGCTGGGTGCCAGGTCAGTGCGGCGTCCACATCGTCGAAGGCACCTGCCCGCACCATGAAGGTTTTGCCGGAACCGCCCTCCTCTCCAGGGCAACCATAATATCGAACTGTCCCCGGCAGACCGTTAGCCTCTAAATGTCTTGCCAGCGAGATTGCCGCGATGAGAGACCCGACTCCTAATAGGTTATGGCCGCAGCCGTGACCGCTGGCACCCGGCTCACCTTCCCGTTGCTCATCGATGTCCGCAAGCTGGCTCATGCCTGCAAGAGCATCATATTCGCCAAGGAATGCGATGACAGGTTTGCCATGCCCGTATTGGCCGACAAATGCGGTTTCCATTCCCGCGATGCCTTCCTCAACGGAGAAACCATGTTGCTTCAATGTCTCAACAAGAAGTTCGGCTGATTTATATTCGTCGTACTTCAGTTCTGCCAGATCCCATATTTGATCACTTATGGATGTAAAATTAGGAGCTAGGTCGTCGATCGATTGCGTTAGTGATTTCAGGGCTGATTGATCTGGCATGCTGTTCCTCGAGACAAAGCGAAACCGGCACCGCGCATCGATGATGGCAGAGGGCTTCTGTGCATATGAAAGGCACCGCTTGTTCGCGGCGCCTTATGACTGGGTTATTTGCCGACCGACACTTCCCAAAGCCGCGCGTTGGATTGCCAGACCGGCTGACCCTCAAGCGACTTGGTCGCTCCCCAAACGTCGATCATGTCGTAGAGGAAGATGCCTGGCATATCCTGCAACATGAGCTCGTGAAACTGGTCGAAGATTGCCTGACGCTTATGCTGATCGATTTCCGCATAAGCGGCCTTCATCAGTTCGATTGCCTTGGGGTTGTCCCACATGAGCGAGGCATTCTTGTCTTTTTCGCCTACATAGAAGCTGTACATCAACGCAGGATCGAGACGGGGTGCGACGGATTGCGAAATGATCTGGTAATTGCCGGAGCGGCGGCGATCGACCTGCGTCGCATAGTCCAGAACTTCGATCTGCACGTTAAGACCGATCTGCTGCAACATCGCCTGAGCGATAACGGCTGCCGGGAAGCTGGGTACATTGCCACGCTTGTTGGCGATGATGTTGATCTGCTCACCCTTGTAGCCGGACGCTTCGAGTTCTTTCTTCGCAGCGTCAAGATCGTAAGGCAGACGCTTCTTCTGCGTCTCGCTGAAGTAAATCGAGTCTGACGCCACCATCGAGCCGTTGGCCTTCCCGGTACCGTTGGAGGCCGCAGCAACAAGCTCGTCCATGTCAAGCGCCATCGCGATTGCACGGCGAACACCCTGTTTGCTCATGATGGGGTCGCGGGTCTGGATGTAGAAGAGGTTTTTGCCGTTGTTCTGCGAAATAATGACCTTGGCCTTTTCGCTCTTCTCGAACTCGGGAATGAGGTCGGGCGAGATTTCCGCCGTGTCAAGGACACCGGACTGCAGACCTGCCTTCACGGTCGATGCATCGGGAATGACCATGAACTTGATGCCATCTACCAGCGGTCGCTTAGAGCCGACCATGCCATCCGGTTTGCCGTCATTGGCCGGAGACTGGTAGTCATCGAACTTGGACAGATGAATGTATTCGCCTTTCTTCCACTCGTCCCATTTAAACGGACCGGTTCCGATTGGCTTGTCGAACGCACCATCCGCTTTGAGGGAATCCTTTGAGATCACTCCGGTGTAACCGCATTCCGGACGCGCCATCAAACCGAGGAAGACAGCAGAGGGCTTTTCCAGAGACATGGTGACGGTTTGTCCATCAACGGCTTTGATAGTTGTCACCTTCACTGTACCGCCGTCGAAATCCTTGACGCAGGTCCACTTCGTGGCGGGGTCCATGTACCGGTTCCAGTTCCACACCACGTCATCTGCGGTCAGTGGCTTGCCGTTGTGGAACTTGACGTTCTGACGAAGCTTGAAGGTGTATGTCAGGCCATCGTCCGACGTTTCGACGCTTTCAGCCAGCAGCGGCTTGACCTCACCGTTATTGGCGTAGCCTACTAGTCCTTCAACAATATGGAGGATGACGCCATCCGTATTCCCATCCCGGTTGACGCCGGGGATGTTGCTGCGAAGATCCGAACTCTGCGCAATGACGATATCGCGCGCGTGGGTCGCGCCCGAAAGCGCCATCAATATAGTTCCAGCAAGAAGTAAGCTTTTCATGTTCTACCCTCTGTTATTGTTGGTTTTAATGCTGTTGGCTCAAGCTCGAAACTCATCCCAGCAGACACGCGAAAGGCGTCCGATGGTTTCGAGAGACATGGTGTATCCCGGTGTTCCATCCGGCATCTCCTGCGGCACCTGATCCGTGAAAGCGGTGATGATGTAGAGCGGTTGACCATCGCTGTAGACGATGCCCGCATTCATCCGGCCGCGCTTCCCTGTGCCGCCCTTGTGAGCGACGACCGTACCGAACGGCAGACGCGAAGGAATGGCGTATCGCAGAATCTGATTTTTCAGTGTCTGCAAGGCGTAGGCACTCAATTCTTTGGAGACGCCCAACCGCTTCGAAGCCTCTTCGGAACCCTGAGCATCGAGAATCGACTGAAGCAGGAACATTTGATCGCGCGCCGTCGTCGTCGTAACGGACTTCAAGGAATGATCGGGAGACAGAGCGAGCGGCGGGATCAGAAAACGGTGATGCGTGCCTTCCATGCCGATTGCCTTGCAATAGCTGTCCACTTCCTCCAGCGTCAGGCGCTCGAAGACCATCTTGGTGCAGACATTGTCGGAAAGCACCATCATGCCGGTGATGGCATCGCGAAGCGAGATCACGATGCCCGGCGTCAGATAGCGAAACATTCCGCTTGCGACTTCGTCGGCAAAGCGCGCCTCGTAGACAATCTGCTCGTCGAGATCGAGCCTACCTTCATGCACAGCCTTCAGCGCCGCCATCATGATCGAGGTCTTACGGGTGCTGGCGGAAGGCGTTTCCTCATCCGCTCCGCGTTCAAAAACCTCGCCATTGCGCAGGTTCTTAATGCTGAAGCGCGTGACGAATGGCTGTGCATTACAGATCGCGTTCAGCCTTTCGGCAGTTGATCCGAGATTGCCGGATATCATAGGTGCAGTATTCATCGTCACGCCTCCAAGCGCCACTTGAGTTTCACGCCGCCGGTCTCGTTGAGATCGAGCGCGGGAATTGCCGAGAGAAGGCGCCGGGTGTAGGCCTGCTTCGGCATGTCGAAGATCGTGTTGCGGTCACCTTCCTCGATGATCCTGCCGTCCTGCATAACGATGACGCGATCGGCGACCTGTTCAACCACGCCGAGATCGTGGCTGATGAACAGGCAGGAGAAGCCATATCGTTTCTGCAAATCGGAAAAGAGCGAGAGCACCTGCGCGCGAACTGTCACGTCCAGCGCCGAAACGGGCTCATCGGCAATGAGGAAGCGTGGTCGTCGCGCAATCGCTCTGGCAATGGCCACTCTCTGCCGCTGTCCGCCCGAAAGCTCATGCGGATAGCGAAGGGCGAACTCGGCGTTGAGACCAACCTCCTCCAACGTTTCGTAGGCGCGCGTCATCTTCGCCACCCGGTCTATTCCGGGAACGAGACGCAGGGCCTCCTCGACAAGAGCAAGGATTGTCATGCGAGGATCAAGTGAGGAATAGGGGTCCTGAAATACCATCTGGCAATTGAGACGATAATCGCGCCAGTCCTGATCACGCGTGCGCCCCTGGAAGAAAACCTCGCCCTCGGTTTCCTTGACGAGTCCGGCGATGGTTCGCCCCAAGGTCGTCTTGCCGGAGCCTGAACCACCCACCAGAGCCACGACTTCGCCTTCATGAATGTCAATCGAGACACCATGCAGTGCGCGTTTCGGCTCGCCCTTCTTGAGAAACGATTTCCGTCCAGGATAATCCACGACGATGTTGCGGGCCGAAATCATCGGTGCCGAAGTCGTATCGATAGGCCTGACGTCGCCGCGCACTGGCAAGGATGACAGAAGCTTGCGCGTGTAAGGGTGCTGCGGGCGCTCTAATATCTGCTCTGTCGTACCGGCTTCAACGATAGAGCCTTTTTCCATAACGACGATCCGGTCTGTGTAGCGGGCCACCATCGGTAGGTCATGGCTGATGAGAAGGACTGCCGTGCCTTCTGCCTTCGTCAGTTCCACCATCAGCTCCATGACGTCGCGCTGAATGACAGCATCCAGCGCTGTCGTCGGCTCATCGGCAATCAGCAATGCCGGTTTCAAAAGCATGACTGATGCGAGCATGATGCGTTGGCGCATGCCACCGGAAAATTCGTGAGGATAAGACGTCAGCGCTCGCCCAGGATCGCGTATGCCGACACGTTGCAGCATGGAGAGAATTTTCTCGCGCCTCGTGGAGGCTTGATCCTGCGTGTGCAGAGCCAGCCCCTCCTCCAGTTGCCGTCCAATGGTCATGGACGGGTTGAGCGAGGTCATCGGCTCCTGAAAAACCAGTCCGATCTCCGCACCACGAAGCGTGCGCAAATCCTTTTCACTGATGGTGGTGATGTCGCGGCCCTTGAAGATGACTGTGCCTGCCGTCTTGCGGATAACGGGCGCCAGCAGAGAAACAATCGCCCTCGTCGCGAGCGATTTTCCCGAACCGCTTTCGCCGACGATGCCGAAGATTTCACCCGGCTCGACATCGAAGCTGACGTCTTTCACCACGCAAACATCACGGCGGACGATTTCTAGCGAAAGATTGCGGACGCTGAGAAGCTTTCTTTCAGTCATTTCAAACCTCTCATGCGTGGGTCGAGTTTGTCGCGCAGAGCATCTCCGAGAAGGTTGATGCCGAGCAGTGTGAGAGCAATGCAGAGGCCGGGAAATAGTCCGAGCCAAACGGCCTGTTCGATAAAAGGGCGACCTGCGGCCAGCATGTTGCCCCATGTCGGTGCGGGAGGCGGAACACCCAGACCGAGGAAGCTCAAGGCGCTTTCCGAGAGAATGGCCCAGCCGAACATCGAGGTTGCGAGCACGGTGATTGGCGCGAGGCAATTCGGCAGGATGTGTCTGAACATCGTGAAGATTTCGCCATTGCCCATCACGCGGGACGCTTCAACGAATTCGCGTTCCCGCAATGACAGCACGGCTCCTCGAACGACGCGTGCCATAGACGGCGTATATGCGATGCCCAGAGCGAAGATGATGCCGTATTGATTTGCGCCGAACACCGCGAGAAGTCCGAGTGCCAACAAAATGCCGGGGAATGCCAGCAGTGCATTGTTTACAGCCATGATCAGGCCATCGATCCAGCCACGGGCATACCCACTAATCAAACCGATCAATGTACCAGCGACAACCGCGAAACCGACCGTAAGGCATCCGATCCAGACACTTGCTCGTGCGCCTACCATAAGGCGGCTGAGCACATCTCGCCCGAATTCATCAGTGCCGAGGAGATGGAGTGAGCCGGGAGCAGCCAGTTTTGCCGTGAAGCTCAGCTTCATGGGATCGAAAGGCGTCCAGAAGAGGCTCAGGGCTGCGACGATGAGCAGAGCCGCGATCAGAACGCCGCCTATCAAGCCGTTGAGAGCAACGTGTTTCATTCGGCCACCACGCGCGGATCAAAGAGGGGATATAGGAGATCGACAATCAGATTGACGATCACATAGGACATGGCGACGAAGAGAAGGCAGCCCTGAATGACAGGGTAATCGCGCTGGAAGATGCTATCGACCATCAGCCGACCAAGGCCCGGAATGGTGAACACCGTTTCGATGACGGCAATGCCGCCAAGCAGATTTCCAAGGATCAGGCCGATCATCGTCCATGTTGGACCGAAAGCATTCTTGAAAGCGTGCTTCCAGAGAACCGCCTGCTCCGAAAGGCCTTTGGCGCGGGCATGGGTGATGTAGTCCAGCCGCAACACTTCCAGCGTCGAGGCACGGGCCATGCGGATGAGAACACCGGCCTCATGGATAACGAGCGTCATGATGGGCAGGACCAGATATAACAGGCCGGACACGAAATTATCCGAAAGGGACACATATCCCAACACCGGCAGCCAGCCGAGCTTCAGTCCGAAGAACAGAAGCAAAAGCAATCCCAGCCAGAAGGTCGGGATCGAAAGTAACACCGTCGCCGTGCCGATCAATACGAGGTCCGTAGCGCTGTTCTGCCGCCACGCCGCTATGACACCGGCTGGTACCGCGATGAGACTTGCCAGAATGACCGCGACCACGACGATCTCGGCTGAAACCATGAAGCGCGAAACAACCAGCGGAAGCACCGGCTCCTTGTTCACGATAGACTGGCCGAAATCACCGCTCAGCACATTGCCCGCCCAGACGAAAAACTGCTGCGGCAGTGACGTATCGAGGCCAAGTTCAGTGCGCATCTCGGCAATTTGATCTGGTGTTGCCATGTCTCCCAGCATCAGAGCTGCCGGATCACCTGGGATGAAACGAATAAGAGCGAAGACTGTGATTGCGACGATCAACAATGTCGGGATCGCCATCAGCAATCGATGGAATATGAATCTTATCATCGGTTCCCCTGAACGCGATTGGCGGGACCGGATCTACAAAGTCACCGGCTGTTATGTTTGAAACTATGACGGATCAAAAAAATGAGCGCAATATTATGCATTATCTTCATAGGCTAATGCATATTTTGCAGACGCAGATGCGCGTTGAGTTTGATCTGTGGCGCGGTGCTTAACAGCTAGAGCATTGCTTTTGTGAGATTTCGATTTGGCGCTTGAGCGCGTCCATCAAGGCTTTTGCTGCCAGAGAAGCAGACGTGCCAGAGGGGGTTGCGAGCGCAAATTCCTGCTTGGTGGCCGGAACGAATGGGCGCTGCACGATAGGAAGGTTTTGGTAGAGATTGGCAAAAAAGCTGCTCAATATGGCAACTCCCAAACCGTGAGCCACATAGGAGCAGGCCGAACTGTTGGTATGAGTCTCGATTTTCACGTTCTGCCTCACGGCTTCGCGCGCAAAGGTCTGATCGAGCAGCATACGTGTCGGCCTTTGCCGACCGATGAGAATAAGCGGCACCCCACGCAAGTCCCGTGCACTAATTTCCTTCATCGACGCAAGTTCGTGACCTTCGGGCAGAACGCAAACGCTGGTGCCTGATGCCACGATTTCCATATCGATCCCAGGTAAAGCGGGATGTTCGTTGCGCAGAAAGCCGAAATCGATGACCTTCTGCTCAACCAGACGTGCGATGTTGGATGTCGTCTCGAAAAAGGTTTCGATCCGGACCGACGGGTAATCACGCACGAATTCCTTCATCATCGCGGGCGCGAAATTTTCCCACATGCTGCTAGGAAGCCCTACCCGCACCAGTTCTGGCCCCTTTGCACCGCTGCGGAGATCTTCCGCCAGTCCTGAAAACCTGTTCAATCCAAGCAAGATCGTTTCGGCATCCCGCGCCAGAATACTGGCTTCAGGCGTTGGGATAAGTCTGCCCTTATCCCGATCAAAAAGCCTCAGTTCCAGATCGCTCTCTAACTGCTGAAGGAGACGGCTCACGCCGGACTGGCTAAGCCCCATGCTCTTGGCGGTAGCGATCGTCGACCCTGTTGCAAGCAGGGTTTTCAGAACCTCAAGCTGCCTGAAATTGATCATGCTTTCGCCACTCCCTCTCCCGCCGATATGAAAACGCTTAAGCCCATTCCCGGATGTAGTTCAAGAACGGCAGAGCGATTTTCGGAAGCGGGGAGAGTTCGGAACTGACGATTGCGTAATCGACGGAGATGGTCGGTTCAAGCGGAACGAATGCCAGTGGCAAGGCCTGATATTCAAGCGCCAGCAATTCGCTGACGATTGCGATGCCCAGCCCTTCCGCCGCAAGAGCGCAGCCGCAACCGACGGAATGCGCTTCGATTGCCGGGCGGCGGCGAAGTCCTGCGCGATAAAAGATCGCTTCCAGCTCATGACGGACGGCCCGCTCCCGATTGAGAAGTATCAGATCCTCGGTCTTCAATTGTTCAACGTTGATCTTCCCCTGACCGGCAAGCGGATGATCTTTATGGAGAATGCAAATATTGCGCGTCGGCATGACATGCTCTTCGCGAAGCCCCGGCGTTGGCGAGGGCAGGCGCGTGAAACCGAGATCGACTGCCCCTTCCGCCACCATTCGTTCTATCGCAAGATAATTTCCAGATGCAATTTCGATTCTGATAGGACCGGCTTCCGCCAGAAAGCTCTTGACTAGGCGCGGCACCAGCGTTGCGGAAAGGCTTGCAGGAAAAGCTATTCTCAGTGGGATTTCCGTTGAACGTCCCTCCTCCAGTTCCTGCGCCGTTATTTTCAGGGTCGTGAGCTTGTCCGCAATGGCGCGGATTTCCGGTCCTAGCTTCAACCCCTCACGCGTCATCGAAAGTCGGTTCTTATCCCTGTCGAACAACCGAACACCGAGGTAGATCTCCAATTGATGCAGAAGTCGGCTGGTGTTGGATTGAGAAATACCGAGATCAACGGCAGCGGCAATGGTTGAGCCTGTGGCCGCAATCGCTTCGAAGGCCTGAATATGCTTGATGCTGATCTGAACGTCGCCCGATTTTTTCAGTCTCATTCTCCCGGATAACGTCACCCGTCATTTGCATAAGATTGCGCCGATAGACCTGCCCGTTCATCAATGCCGCTCCCTCCGAGTTTTGCAAGGAAGCGCGTCAATGACAACCGTTCTCGAAAAGATTGCCCGACAGGTCATTGCAAGAACGTCCTTTTCAGCAATCGCAATAGAGCGGGCGGAAGACGCGATTGTGGATACTATCGGCTGTATGATTGCGGGCAGGAATGACGCTGCCCCACGGTCTGTGGCCGCAGCTTTTCGTGACGAGATCAATGAAATTGGCGCATCGCTGGTTTTCACAGGAGGCCGCGCATCGCGCTCCATCGCTGCCCTCATCAACGGCACTGCCGCCCACTGCCTCGATTTCGATGACAATTTTCATCCCGCACGCGCCCACGCATCAGCGGTCCTGGTGCCAGCGCTTCTCTCCGTCGCGACGAGCAGCGACGAGTTTTCGGGCCACATGATGGTCAGAGCATATCTTGCCGGGCTGGAAGCGCAGGGATCCATTGGCTTCGGCGTCATCCCCTCGCACTATAATCGGGGCTGGCACGGAACCTCGACAATCGGCTGCGTCGGAGCCGCCGCAGGTGTGGCCGTCCTTCTCGGACTTGACGAAGCTAAGATAGCAAACGCAATGAGCCTCGCCACAAGCATGGCCTCGGGTCCAAAAGGACAATTTGGCACCGGAGCAAAACCCTTTCACGCAGGCATCGCGGCGCGAAATGCGATCGAGGCCGCGTTACTTGCCCGATCGGGTTTGGGCGGCAGGCTCGATATCCTCGAACGATCGCAAGGCTTCCTCGATCTCTTCGGAGGCAACGAAGCGACGGGGTGGGCGGACCTCACATGGAACGAGGAGCACATCATCGAAACCCGCGGTCTGGTCACGAAACTTCATCCATGCTGCGCATCCACTCACAGAGCCATTGACGCGGCGTTGGACCTTCAAAAGAAATACGGATTTTCGCTTGATGACATCGAACGGATCGATACGAAAGTTGGAAGATCTGCATTTGACAATCTTCCCTATGACGATCCTACCGATGAAATGCAGGCGAGGTTTTCCATGCATTACTGCTTGGCTGTCGCGCTCTCGGGCGGAGGACTATCACTCCGTGATTTCACTCCTCAAGCTGCTACGCGGCAAAGTTTCCGAGCCCACATGGCGAAGATCAGTATTACTTCTTACAGCGCAGAAGAAGAGCGCGGCGTTGAGCGCCTACCGCATCAAGTCCATATCTCGTTAATGGATGGCCGGAGGTTCTCCACCGAGCGCCTTCACGCCAACGGCTCTATAGTCGCACCTTTAAATGGCGGGCAGAAGCTTGCAAAACTTGAAGATTGCTTGCGGTGGGCAGGACATTCCAGGGCGCTTATCACCCACTCCGAATTGAAAGCAATTTGCTCCGGAAAGAGCGTGAGGACCGTCTGCGATGATACGTTGCAACAATTTTTTAGTTTGTCCCGAATTTAAACCATCACCTATGTGCCCTCTTGAGGCACGAAGCGGAAATTATTCCTGCGCCCACGCCCGGTTGACTAAGCCCAAACCCAATGCAAAAAGGTAGCAACCAATGTCGCTCGCGATGGAAAAACAGATGGGATTTCAAGACTTTTCCAACAAGCAATTTCTGAAATTCAAGGTTTCCCAGCCGAGCCATTTTGAGCGAATTTTCAACCAAAATTCAATCAGCGCCGCAATCATGGCCCCTAGGCAAATGATCGCGCACCATAACTAGCGTATCGGTTTGCCGGTGGGCGGTTCGTGTTACCTCCTGATAGCCACATTGCTCGGCAAGGCGGAGGGATCGCCTGTTTTCAGGTGCAATGATGCACGCAGACGTACGCGGTGTGATGGATCTATCAAGCCATTGCAGCGCAGCGTTCAATGCCTCTCGGGCATAACCTTTTCCCTGCATTGCAGAGGTAAGAACCCATCCACCTTCAGGCACGCCCTTCAGTTGAGGAAGGCCGGCGCGGTGCCAATCCGCGAAACCCATCTCCCCTACGAAATCACCGGTCTTGGTCTCACCAATAGTCCAATAGCCATAACCAACCAGCGCCCAGAGGCCTCTATAACGTAAAAGGCGCTGCCAAACCTCATCGTCAGTGGAAGTACGGCCTCCGATATAGCGGACGACATCGGGATCGCTCCAGAGCTGAACCATGTCCGCAAAATCAGACACCTCTGGCAACCGCATCGTAAGACGATCGGTCAAAATGACATTCGGGGCTTCATTTTGCATGGCAAGTGCGTCCATCGAACCTCAGTCGTCATCAGCTCTTACATTATCTGGTCGCGTCAAACTAAGTTGATACCGAACATATTGGAAGAGACGCTTGCACGGATCGGAACGTCAACGGCGGCCAAAGGCGGCTTGGTGGAATATGACCAGAGTTCCAGGCAATCTGCGATCGACGGAGTGATCAGGCAGCTGCGACGAGGCACCGAGCTGACGTCAGAGAAGTTGGCGAGCATTTACAGTTCTTTGGCAGCTATCCGTTCGCCTGCGGAATGCATTCACGCGCTCCCCTCATCAGTGTCCCTCGTAGACGTAACATAGCGCTGTCGTTGAACCACGCTGCCTTATTAGGGTAGGTGTAAATTCCATAGATAGGAATAACGAGGCTTCTATGACCACCGAACGTGACAATCCTGATTTGCACGCAGCAATCAACGAATTGGTCGGCAGATTTTATGCCGCGTTCGACAACCGCAGCGGACGGGTCATTAACGTGCGAGGGCTGCGGGAAATGTTTCTTCCTGAGGCAGTCATCGTGCGAGCCAATGCTGCTGAAGTGGAAACGATGAACGTGGATGCGTTCATCGTACCGCGCGAGCGGATGCTTAGCGACGGCTCGCTTATCGACTTTCATGAGTGGGAGACTTCAGCGACCACTCAGGTATTGCGTGGCATAGCCTGCCGCCATTCGACCTACGCAAAGAGTGGGATCTTCTCGGGCGAACCCTACGATGGAAGCGGCGCAAAGCTCATTCAGTTGGTGCGGACTCAGAATGCTTGGCGCATTGCCGCCATTGCATGGCAAGATGACTAACATGTTCGTGCGGTGAAGCTGATATAAGAACGCTCGGACTGCTGAACAAACGGCTCATAATGGATTGGTCATTCCCTCCATTAGAGATTTTCGCGTCTTCTCGTCTGCCGGGTAAAAGCATTCCAGCGTCAGTTCGGCGAGCGTAACGTCCACCGCAGTGCCGAACACGGTCGTTGTTGACAGAAACGACATCACGCCACGATTTGCTTCGCTGCGAATGGAAAGCGTCACGGCAATGCGCTCGGTAGAGCTTGGCGGGCGGCGACTAGCGGGAAAAGGAAAGCCGGAGAGTTCGGTGTGGAGCGCTTCTAGTACCGGGTCAGCAGATTGATCGATGTCTCTTCGAAGTCGTGACAAAACATGGTGACGCCATTCGGCGAGGTTCAAAATGCGTGGCGCCAGCCCCTGTGGGTGGAACGTCGCTCTCAACACATTTACGGGAGGCCTCAGCAGCCTCTCATCGATGCCGATCAGCATCTGCCGCGCGGCATCATTGGCAAGCACTAAGTTCCAGTGCCGATCGACGGCCAGCGCCGGAAAGGGCGCATGCGCTCGCAACACTGTTTCCACGGCAACCAAAGCGTTTTCCATGTCTGGAGAGGAGAATCCACGCTCTTCATAGATCGGGGCGAAGCCCGCGGTACGCAGTAGTTGATTTTGCTCTCTCAGAGGTAAGCGAAGTGCTTCCGCAAGACGCAATAGCACATGGCGGCTAGGAGACGCACGGCCGCTTTCAATGAAACTGAGATGGCGAGTAGAGACCTCCGCTTCGCCCGCGAGATCAAGCTGGCTAAGTCGGCGTCTTGCCCGCCACATTCTCAATGCCTCACCAAGGGTCGTCGATATTGCGCTCATGTGGCGGAGACTAACGGTCTGGATCGTCTAAGTCATTACCTCGGAGGTAATCGTCTTCGTCCAGCGGCTGCGGCATTCTTGGTTCGTCATCTAATATGGAGGCGGACAATGATAAATCCCGACTTGCTGGCCAGTGAGTATCTTGCGCTCTGGAATGATCCTGACGCCACATCACGCGACCAGAGACTGGCCAACGCCTGGACACCGGGAGCTCGCTACGCCGACCCGATAATGGCAAGCGAAGGTTGGGGGGGCATCTCTGCAATGATCGCAGGTGTCCGGGCCCAACTCCCTGGCTACACCTTTACACTTCGGGGCGAACCTGACGGGCATGGCTCATTTGCGCGGTTCTCCTGGACGCTCTCAGGCGAGGACGGAAGGCTGATCGCCACGGGGACCGACATCATCCGCGCAACGCAGGACGGTCAAATCGAAGAGGTCATCGGGTTCCTCGACAAGGAGTTCGTATGATGCCGGCATTTGTTTCACGCGGAGACGGGCATTTTCTTCACGTCAGCGATTGGGGTGGTGGTCCGCCCGTGCTCTTCTTGGCTGGATGGGCTATGGACAGCCGAATTTGGGGTGAAACTAGGCTTCGTCTCAATGACGCAGGTCTCAGGACCATCGCTTACGACCGAAACGGACACGGTCGTTCTACCGATCGGGCGACCTACTCTTACGACGACTTGGCCGACGATCTCGCTGAGGTGATGAGGTCTCTCCACCTTTCGAACGTGACGCTTGTGGCGCACTCCGGCGCCGGCGGCGAAGCAATACGCTACCTTTCGCGGTACAATGGCAACCGGATCAAAAGGCTCATTCTAGTGGGTGCAACCGGGCCTAGAGTCATTGGCGTCGGTGGAGTAACTCCGGAAATGGTGGAAAGGCTGTGCGGAGAACTCACCTCCAACCTGTCGGGCTGGATCGACGCCAACATCGACCCCTTCGCTCCCGGCGCCCATAGACGCGTCAAGGACTGGATGGGCTCAATGGCTATGGATTGCTCTCGCCGGGCTTTGGTCGCTTTCCAACAGACGATCGCGCTGAGTAACCTTTCGGCGGAAGCCCACGACTTGAAACTGCCAGTCACGATAATCCACGGCGACTGCGACGTTTCCGCGCCGCTGGAGTCCAGTGGGCGCGTTTACGCTGCCACGATACCCGGCGCGGAACTTGTCGTTTACGAAGGGGTGGCACATGGAATTATGGTCACGCACGCTTCAAGGCTTGCCAACGACATTAGCGGCCGGGTGTTGGCATGATCAAGTCGACCTCTGATCGGGCACCCCGCAGGTATCAACTATCAGCGCCCTCACGGATTCCGATCCGAAGAGTGTCACGCAGATATACTTTGCAAGGCGCCACAAAAATTACCGTCCTGTTTCCGGAGGCGCTAAGATGACCTCGCACACACAGCCTGAAACCTACGTCATCACCTTCCACGTTTTACCTGAGCAAGTTGGCCGGTTCCTCGCCCTTCTCGACCCGGTACTAGACGCAATGCGCCATGAGCAGACGTTTGTGCGATACACGCTGCACGTCGATCCGGAGCGGAGCAACGTCTTCCAGCTTCATGAAACATGGACAGATCGGGCGGACGTGCTCAAGGTTCAGCTAAATCGGCCCTATCGAGCGGCTTTTCATGAGCACATCGATGCTCTGTTGGTGGAGCCGCGACATATTGCAATATGGACCGTTGCGAGGTCTGCCTGACCATCTACCCTCGCAAGGCAGGCCTGTGGCCCCCCTCCCACGGGAGGCCTGCGCCGGGGGCCATCACTGGTGTCGCGAGATTAGAAAGCTGGGCCAGGATGTGCGTCTTAAGGCCCCTGAGCACATCAAGCCTGTAGTGAAGCGTCAGAAAAATGATGCCGTCGATGCTGAAGCGATCGCCAAGGCTGCTTCTCGACCCACCATGGAAGTATTTACCGTCCCGCTACATCTTCCTTGTGGCTGATAATCCACTGATATCATCCGCAACACGCACTTCAGGATTGAACCCAGCCTACACCCGCTCCAGCGCGACCGCGATGCCCTGCCCCACGCCGATACACATAGTGGAAAGCGAGTAACGCGCGCCGGACAAGGAAAGCTCAAGCGCTGCCGTGCCGGTGATGCGGGCGCCGGACATGCCGAGTGGATGGCCGAGCGCGATGGCTCCACCATTGATGTTAACGCGCGGGTCGTCATCGGCAATGCCGAGATCCCGCAGCGTCGCTAGGCCTTGGGAGGCGAACGCTTCGTTGAGTTCGATGACGTCGATCTGCTCCTGAGCGAGGCCGAGGCGGGCAAGAAGCTTCTTGGTTGCCGGTGCGGGACCAAAGCCCATGATGCGCGGGGGAACGCCTGCCGTAGCGCCACCCAGAATGCGGGCGATGGGGGTCAGGCCGTGCTTTCTGGCAGCAGCTTCGGAAGCGATGATGAGCGCTGCCGCGCCGTCATTGACGCCGGACGCATTACCCGCTGTAACCGTGCCACCTTCGATTTTATTGACTGACTTCAACTTGGCGAGCGCTTCCATCGATGTCGCACGCGGATGCTCGTCGCGATCAACGATTAGCGGTTCACCCTTTTTCTGCGGCACGCTCACCGGCGTGATTTCTTTAGCAAGGCGGCCATTGGCCTGTGCTTCAGCGGCCTTCGCCTGGCTTCCCACGGCAAAGGCGTCCTGATCCTCGCGGGCGATATTGAAGTCAATCGAGACATTATCGCCAGTTTCAGGCATCGAGTCGACCCCATATTGCTTCTTCATCATCGGGTTGACGAAACGCCAGCCGATGGTGGTGTCATAGATTTCGGCATTGCGTGAGAAGGCAGTCCCTGCCTTTGGCAGAACAAAGGGTGCGCGGCTCATCGATTCCACGCCGCCCGCGATCATCAATTCCGCTTCGCCCGACTTGATCGCCCGAGCGGCGGTAATGACGGCATCCATGCCGGAACCGCACAGGCGGTTGATCGTGGTACCCGTAACCGAAACCGGCAAACCTGCCAGCAGCAACGACATGCGCGCCACGTTGCGATTATCCTCCCCCGCTTGGTTGGCGCAGCCATAGACGACGTCATCGACGGCGTCGAAATCGACGGTCGGATAAAGTGCCATCAGCGCCTTCAGAGGCACTGCGCCGAGATCGTCAGCACGAATAGATGACAAGGATCCGCCGAAACGGCCGATGGGCGTGCGAATATAAGCGCAGATAAAGGCTTCGGTCATTGATTTACTCCTTACAGCGCCGGAACCACGAGGTCGTCGACATGGCCATCGATATGGAGCTTCGCGCCCGTCATGGCTTGAAGCTCATCCATAGTCATGGCTGCAAGCTTCTCTCGTACGACGAATTTGCCATTCACAATGTCGATCACTGCATGGCTGGTATAGACGCGCGTGATGCAGCCAACGCCAGTAAGGGGAAAGGTGCAACGCTCGACCAGTTTCGGCTTGCCGTCCTTGGTGACATGCTCGGTGATGACCACCACCTGTTTTGCGCCATGGACAAGATCCATCGCGCCACCCACGGCAGGCACGCCCTTGGAGCCGACACGCCAATTGGCAAGATCACCATTTTCAGCGACCTGATAGGCCCCAAGGATCGCCACATCCAGATGGCCGCCGCGCACCATGGCGAAGCTGTCGGCGTGGTGGAAGAAGGCCGCACCGGGCTTCAGCGTGATGGCCTTTTTCCCGGCATTGATGAGATCCCAATCCTCTTCACCAGGGGGCGGCGCTTCACCGAAATTCAGGACGCCGTTCTCCGTATGGAAGATCGCCTCGCGGCCCTTGGGCTGGAACTTTGCGACCATTTCCGGGAAGCCGATGCCGAGGTTTACATAGGCGCCGTCGGCAATATCCTGAGCGGCCCGCCAGGCAATCTGGGCGTTGGAAAGCTTGATGTCGTCGCGAGTATCAATCATGGGTGCGTCACTCATGCGTATGCCACTCCTGCTCGGATCAGCGCTTCTTCCTGTTGCGGATCAGCCACTTCCACGACCCAATCGACAAAAATGCCTGGCGTGATCACCTGCTCCGGATCGATCTCTCCTGGCGTCACGATTTTCGACACCTGCGCGACGGTCCTTTTGGCCGCCATGCACATCAGCGGATTGAAATTGCGCCCGGCCAGACGGTAGGTGAGATTGCCGTGGGTGTCACCGAGATGCCCCTTGACCAGCGCTATATCGGCCTTCAACCAGCGCTCCTGCACATATTTGCGACCGTCGAATTCGGCGATCACCTTGCCGTCAGCAAGTTCGGTACCGAAACCGGTCGGCGTGTAGAAGGCGGGAATGCCGGCACCGCCGGCGCGAATGCGCTCGGCAAGCGTACCCTGCGGCACCAGTTCCAACTCGATTTCGCCTGCGAGGTAGCGATCTGTGAAGGCCCGCGGATCGGATGAACGCGGAAAGGAGCAGATCATCTTCTTGACCATGCCAGCATCGATCATCGCCGCGATGCCGATACGACCATTGCCGGCATTGTTGTTGATAACCGTGAGCCCTGAGGGCTTACCCGTCTCCTTGAAGCGGTCGATAAGCGCGTGAATGAGTTCGATGGGCGCGCCTGAGCCGCCAAAGCCGCCGATCATTATCGTTGCGCCGTCTTCGATATCAGCCACAGCATCCGCCAGGCTGTCTATCCTCTTGTCCATACCGTTTTCCTCCAGCGACCTGTCGTGTGGCCGTTTAAGGTTCACGTAAATCCCAACTCGGCTCGACATCAAGCCCATTAGTGCGATATAGTATATTTGTTCGATTATCGCACACTATTGAGAGAGGCGACATATGGCTGTGAGTGGACGCGACATGATGGGTGGCCTCGCCAAAGGGCTGAGCATTATCGAAGCCTTCAGCGCCGAACGGCCGAAACTGTCGATTTCCGAGGCGGCGGAGATCGCCCAACTGGATCGTGCGACCGCAAGACGCTGTCTTTTGACGCTGGCCGAGCTCGGCTACGCCGCCTATGATGGAAAATTCTTCACCGTCACACCAAAGGTACTTCGACTTGGAACGGGCTGTCTTGCTTCAATGCCACTGCCGCGTATTGTGCAGCCCTTTCTCGATCAACTGTCGGAAGACATCGGACAAAGTACATCCGTTTCAATCCTCGATGATACCGAAATCGTTTATGTCGCACGTGCCGCCCAGCGTCGCGTCATGTCGATTGCCCTGATGCCAGGGTCGCGGCTGCCCGCCTATTGCACCTCCATGGGGCGGGTCCTTCTGGCTTCCCGATCACTGGAAGACCGCCGCGCCTTTCTGGAGCGCTCCGACATCGTTGCACGCACGACGATGACGCTTACCGATATCGATGCTCTCATGGCTGAAATCGAAGAGACCGCCGCCCGTGGTCATGCGATGATCGATCAGGAAGTCGAGATCGGGCTGCGCTCGCTGGCCGTGCCGCTGAAGAGCGCCCGGGGCAAGACGATTGCCGCCCTCAATGTCGGTGTCGCCGCCTCCGCAGCTTCCATGCAGGATTTGGTCGAGCGCTATCTGCCTGCGCTGGGTGTAGTACAGGCGGAGTTGAAAGGGCTTCTCGTCTAAGCGTCAGTCATCCCAGAGGCAAGCCGACGTAGTTTTCGGCAAAACTCGCCTGCGCCCGCAGTGAGCCTCGCAGATAGCTGAGTTCAGCCACCTGCATCCGCCGCTCAAAAGCTCCCGTTTCCGGGAAGCGATGCGTAAGGGTGGTGAACCACCAGGAAAAGCGCTCAGCCTTCCAGACGCGCCCCAGCGCTCGCGCCGAATAGGTGTCGATCCCCGCGCCCGAGCGCTCACTGTAGAATTCCGCCAGCGCTTGACCCAACATGGTCACGTCAGACACTGCGAGATTGAGGCCCTTCGCTCCAGTCGGCGGCACGATATGGGCAGCATCTCCGGCAAGGAACAGTCGGCCATAGCGCATCGGCTCGGCAACAAAGCTGCGCAGCGGCGCAATGCTTTTTTCGAAGGAAGGCCCGCGCTGGAGCCGTGCGCCGAGATTGGGTCCAAGCCGCACGGCCAGTTCATCCCAGATACGTTCGTCCGGCCAGTCTTCCAGCCGCTCGCCCATGTCGCACTGGATATAATAGCGGCTGCGCGTCATGGAACGCATCGAGGCAAGCGCGAAGCCGCGCTCGTGACTGGCATAGACGAGTTCCTCGCTGACAGGCGGACGCTCGGTGAGAATGCCGAGCCAGCCGAACGAATAGACACGCTCGAAGATGCGCAAAACATGGCTGGGGATCGCCTGGCGGCTGATGCCATGGAACCCGTCGCAGCCGACCACGAAATCGCAGTCGACCCGGACCTCCCCGGACAGCGTACGCAAGGTAACGAAGGGTTTTTCCGTCTCTATATCGTGGAGACCGACGCCGCTCGCTTCGAAGAGGATCGTCAGACCCCGCGCCTCGGCGGCTTCGAAAAGGTCGCGCGTCACCTCCTGCTGGCCATAGACCGTAACGCAAGCACCGCCCGAAGCCTGTTCGAGATCGATGCGAAAATCATCGCCGTCGGCGGACAGATGCGTGCCGGAATGGCGCAGCCCTTCCTCGCGCAAACGCTGGTCCAGCCCAAGGCGGGACAGGCAGTCCACTGTTCCCTGTTCCAGCACCCCTGCCCGCACCCGTCCCTCCACATAGGCGCGTGTCTGCCGCTCGATCACCACTGTCTCGATGCCCGAGGCATGGAGGAGATGAGCAAGGATAAGTCCGGCGGGACCGGCTCCGACGATAGCGACTTGCGTGCGCATGATTGTCTCCTAACTGGCTTAGCGTCGCTTGGCGGCGCTGCTGGATGGGGGGGAACGGGACGGTCAGGCGGAAAGACTCTCACGGAGCTTGTTCTTGCGGATTTTGCCGGTGCTGGTACGGGGCAGTTCCGTGACGATCCGGAAATGTTTCGGCACCTTGAAGCGGGCAAGCCGCGCCTCGCAATGGGCACGAAGTTCTCCCTCCGCGTCTTCCCATCCTGGTGACAGGATAACGAAGGCATGCCCCGCCTCGCCCCAGCGCGGGTCCGGCACACCAATAACCGCCACCTGGAGGACCGCTGGATGTTCGGCAAGGACGCTTTCGATTTCTACCGGATAGACGTTCTCACCGCCCGAAATGAACATGTCCTTTCGGCGATCGACAACGGTCACGAACCCATCCGCATCTCGAAGTCCAATGTCGCCGGTGCGCAGCCAGCCATCCGGCGTGAAGGCGGTATCGCGCTCTTCCGGTCGGTTCCAATAGCCGGGCGTGACATGCGGCCCTTTGACGATGATCTCGCCAGCGGTCCCGTCCTGCACCTCCCGGCCCTCGGCATCGACGATGCGAATGGCCGTGGCCGGCCCCGCCTGCCCAACGGCGCCCGCATGATTGGAGATCAGCGCTGGATCAAGCGGCATGCCAAGGATCGTTCCAGCCTCGGTCATTCCGTAGCCATCCACCATGGCAACGCCACGCTCCAGCCACCAACGGATATTGGCAGGCGGGTTCGGAGCGCCGCCGGTGAAAAGCGCAGCGAGCGACCAGTTCTCCGGCTGGAAACCATCGGCGTCCTTCAACGCCGTCGCCATCTGCGGGACGCAGAAGTAATGGGTGATGCCGAGCGCACGGTCCGCAAGCCGGGAATTGGTAACGACCGGATCGAAGCCGGATGAGACCAGCACCGTACCGCCCTGAACCAATGGCGGCCAGACTGAGGTTACCAGGCCGATAACATGGAAGAACGGCGATTCCGCGAGAAAGACAGACTGAGATGTCACCTGCCCCAGCACGCCGAAATTGACGCCGGTGAAGAACAGTGTCTGGGGAGTTAGAATGACGCCCTTCGGCACGCCGGACGTTCCGGAGGTGTAGAGAAGGACGCAAGGCCGGTTGGCATCATGCGGAGAGCCTCGTTCGCCTGCCGCCGCACTTTCGCAACGCGCGATAAACGCTGCGATATCAAGTAGTCTTGCGCCGTCCGGCACCGCGAAACCTGCCGACGATCCGTCGACGAGGATCAGTGCGGGGGTACAGTCGATGAGAATAGCATCGATCTCGGCAGCCGCGAGCCGCCAGTTCAGTGGCGTGAAGATAAGGCCGGACCGCAGACAGGCCTGCTGCGCAATCACAAGATCGGCGGAGTTGCGTGCAATCGACGCGAGCCTGTCACCCGGCCCAAGGCCGAGCGTGTCGATTGCCGCTCTTGCCTGCTCGATCGCCCGGTCGAGGCCCCGATAGGTCCAGCGCCTCCCGGACGCCAGATCTACAAGGGCGAGTTTTTCCGGGCGCGCCTGCGCATGCAGGCCCACCGGATCGGGGGCTAGCCAGTTATGCATGATGTTGGTCCTCCTCCCAGTAAAACCTCTATCAGCTGTGGATTTTACTCTTGTCGTAAGAGCCGAGACCCGGTTTGTAGGTCTTCTCGTCGATAAACTGGCGAATGCCCTCCTTGCGACCTTCACTGTCGTAGGAATTGGCGGCTTCCTGAGCGCGCACAAGATAATCCTCAGCCTCGTCATAGGTCATAACGCCGACGCGGCGCACCGCATCCTTCGTCGCCTTAAGGGCTACGGGGTTCTTGGCCAGCAGAACCTTGGCAACCTCGGTCACCCGGCCCTTTAGCGAGGCAAGCGGCAGGCTTTCGTTGACGAGGCCCCAGGCAGCGGCCTTTTGACCGTCGATCGGCTCACCAAGCATGGCGTGATACATGGCCTGACGGAAGGGCATCAGCTCTACTGCCACCTTCGTTGCGCCACCGCCTGGCAGAATGCCCCAGTTGATCTCGGAGAGACCAAACTTAGCCTCATCCGCTGCAAAGGCCAGATCGCAGGCGAAGAGCGGACCGTAACCGCCACCGAAGCACCATCCATTGACCATCGCAATGGTCGGCTTCTGGTACCAGCGCAGACGACGCCACCAGCCATAGCTCTCGCGCTGGCTCTTTCGCACGCCAGCCAGACCCTTGGCCTCGGTTTCACGAAAATATTCCTTGAGATCCATGCCAGCCGTCCAGGCCGTGCCTTCGCCGCTGAGGACAAGAACGCCAACATCCTCGCGGAACTCCAGCTCGTCCAGCACGTCCAGCATCCGGCGGTTCAGCTCGGGGCTCATCGCATTGCGCTTTTCCGGACGGTTGAAACGGACCCAGGCGATGCCTTCGGCAATATCGACGGCGACGACGTCCGCCTTGCTGCTATTCTCGGTCATGAAATTGGTTTCCTTTTAAATGATTTGAAGGCGAGCACAGGCTCGACGTAAGATCAGATCGGGAAGCGTCCGGCTTCGGTCTCGACCGTGATCCAGCGAAGCTCGGTGAATTCCGCAATACCGGCCTTACCGCCAAAGCGCCCGTAGCCCGAAGCCCCGACGCCGCCGAAAGGCATCTGCGCTTCGTCATGCACCGTGGGGCCATTAACATGGCAAATCCCAGAGCGAATCTGTCGGGCGACCTTCAGGCCGCGGGCCGCATCTCCTGTGAAGACGGCAGCCGAAAGACCGTATTCGCTGTCATTGGCAATGCGGATGGCGTCGGCCTCGTCCTTCGCCCGGATCACCGCGACGACAGGCCCGAAGCTCTCCTCGGAATAGAGGCGCATTCCAGCGCTGACATCCGCGACGACATGGGCAGGAACGAGCACGCCGTTCGGCTCGCCCGCCGCAATCACCTTTGCACCCTTGGCGACGGCGTCGTCGATCAGGCCCTTAAGCTTATCGGCGGTTTTGATATCCACAACAGCGCCAAGCGGTGCCGCACCCTGGCGCGGATCTCCAGCGGTGAGCATCCGCACTTTGGCGGCAAATTTTTCAAGGAAGGCATCCGCCACAGCATCGACGACGATAATCCGTTCCGTCGACATGCAGATCTGGCCCTGGTTGAAAAAAGCGCCAAAGGCAGCTGCCTTCACTGTCTCGTCGAGATCCGCATCGTCCAACACTACAAGCGGCGCTTTGCCGCCAAGTTCCAGAACACAGGGCTTGAGGTTTTGTGCCGCACGCATCGCGACAATTCGCCCGACGGCCGTAGAGCCGGTAAAATTGACACGTCGGATAGCCGGATGATCGATCAAGGCACCGACGACGTCTGCCGCATCCTGCGGCGCATTGGTGACAAGCTGGACGAGACCCTCGGGCAATCCGGCCTCCGCCAGGGCCTCGACGATAAGGCCATGGGTTTTAGGGCACAGTTCACTTGCTTTGAACACCACTGCATTGCCGCAAGCCACTGGAGTGGCCAACGCCCGCACACCTAGGATGACCGGCGCATTCCAGGGCGCGATGCCAAGCACGACGCCCGCTGGTTCGCGAATGGCCATGGCAAGACAGCCCGGCTTGTCGGAAGGGATAACTTCGCCAGCAACTTGAGTGGTGAGTGACGCGGCCTCGCGCAGCATCGACGCTGCAAGCATGACGTTGAAGCGCGCCCAGGCTTCGGTCGCACCGATCTCGGCCATCATCGCAGTCACAAAGGCGTCGCCCTTTGAACTGACGGCATCAGCCGCTTTCAGAAGCGCGGCGCGGCGCGCATTCGGCCCTTGTGCGGCCCAGGCCGGCATGGCGCGAGCGGCCGCATCGACTGCAGCTATCGCCTCATCAGGCGTTTGCGCAGGCGCTTCGCTCGCCACCTCGCCGCTAATCGGATTCACGCGTCGAAACAGGTTCGATGTCGATGTCATGGTTTCTCCTCCCTAGAGCGTCCGAGGCTCCCGACCTCAAACATTGCTATGTGAAATAGCGATTGACTGCTATATCACATAGCGATACAAAACTGACAAGGGTCAATTTTACTATTTTTGAAAAGGGCGACGCGTGAAGGCGAGAATGCGGGACATTGAAGGGTTAAGAGCGCCTGTCATGGACGATCTCCTCGGTTACCATCTGCGTCGGGCCTCGATCCTCGATCTGGCGGGTTTTGCCGAGGCGCTGGGCGACGAGATCAAACCAATACCTTTCACGGTTCTGTGCCTGATCGATGAGACGCCAGGTATCACCGCAGCTGAGATCGGCCGGCAGGCGCGGCTGCAGCGCGCCAATCTCGCACCAATCCTCGCGCACTTCGACACTCAGGGATGGATTGAACGTCTCGCCGATGATGAGGACCAGCGCATTCAGCATCTGCACTTGAGTGAGACGGGTGCTGAGGCCGTGGCCGAATGGCGCGCGCGTGTCATGGCGCAGGAGGAACGTACATTTAGTGCGCTGACGCCAAGAGAACGCGAGGTGCTGCGCCAATTGTTGTCGCGCATCTGGAAGGGCGCGTGACGTCATCCGAACGGGCAGAAAGCACGGTTACAGTTTTAGCCATCGCCTTCGAGCGGCGGCGTTGAAGAGAGGGAGCCCTTACTCGCAGAGGATAGGCTCGGGAGGACTGCGGGAGACATCGCTGAGGCTCCGTCAGACGTAGGCCAAATGAAAGCATGATTGCCGCTGAGGCGGCCTTTGGGAGGAGAATATCATGACTAAAGCCACGCATATTCATGCGGGGACGGGAACGCGCGCACTCGTGCTTGTGTTTCTCGCCGCGATTATCGAAGGCTTCGACCTTCAGGCAGCGGGTGTTGCTGTGCCGAAACTTGTTTCCGCCTTTGGGCTCTCACCGTCACAGCTGGGCGTTTTCCTCTCATCGGCGACCTTCGGACTGGTGCTCGGCGCGCTGTGCGGCGGCGTTATCGCTGATCGCTTTGGACGGCGCAACGGGCTTGCCCTTTCGCTGATCGTCTTCGGCCTGTTTTCGATCGGCACGGCTTTCTCCGACACGTTCGAGCATTTGGTTGCGATGCGGTTTCTGACCGGCGTCGGCCTTGGGGGCGCGCTGCCTAATCTCATCGCAATTGCCGCTGAATCCGTTGCGCCTGAGCGGCGCGGCAGGGCAGTTGCGATCATGTATGCCGGCGTGCCGCTTGGTGGCGCACTCGCCAGCCTCATCGCCCTGCTTGGCCTGCATGACGACTGGGGCTCGATATTCCTGGTAGGCGGCATCTTGCCATTGCTGCTGGCCCTGCCGCTCCAACTCATGATGGGACCGTTCCGCGTGACACGCGATGCAAGGGCACCTGCCCGTCGCCGCGACGTGCTGATGGCGCCGGGTGCACTGCCACAGACGCTGCTGCTCTGGGCCGCCTTCTTCTTCGGCCTCATCGTCGTCTATCTGCTTCTCAACTGGCTGCCGCAGATTCTCGTGTCACTGGGCTTTGCGCGTGAAACGGCGTCGACCGTGCAGATCGTTTTCAATATCGGCGGCGCAGCTGGCGCCATTCTTGGCGGGCGGCTGCTGGACGGCAACAGGCCTGCCTTTTCCGCAGCGCTCTGCTTTATCGGGCTGATGCTGGCAATCACATCTCTTGCCATGTTGCCCGCGGGCAATGTTGCGGCGGCGCTGGCGGCTGGCACTTTTGTCGGCGCGACGGTCATCGGCGTACAGGCGCTGCTCTATGGTATTGCCCCACAATGCTATCCAACCGAAGTACGTGGCACAGGCGTCGGCCTCGCCGTTTCGGTCGGTCGGCTTGGCTCAATCGTCGGACCTCTCGTTGCTGGCTGGCTCCTGGCAAGCGGCATGGGTCCGCAGCAACTTCTATACACGCTGCTGCCCATCGCGGCGATCTGCGGCACTACCACCGTGATCCTCATCCTGCACCGTAACGGGAAAACACGACAGGCAGCGTCGAGAAGCCTGGGCTAGGCCTCAACGGATCGCAAACCTTGCCGCGTAGAGGTTGGCGTGCTTAGGCAAACAGAAAAGTCTTGCCTTGATGAGGAGCGTGGTCTTGCGAGAGATTTGCTCCTCATCGGATTTGCCGCGCAGCACCCTCGATAGCACTGCCACGTCCAAGCACTGTTCCATGCCGCGATACCGTTCTCTGCCACCTCCGGTGCCATACACCACCGTGTGGGCCACCGCTGACAAACTGGTGCCTGTGTGTTTCCGACACAGAACGACTATAACTTCGGCAGGCCCTCCGGTCGCAACAGCCGACGCTGGGCGGCGATCCGGAAAGGCGCGTTCATGGCACCATATCCGTTATAGGCGCCGCGTCGCTCGATGATTTCGAAGAAGAACCCTTCACCGAAAGTGCGGCTATAAATTTGGAAGTACTCGCCGTGTTCGTCGCGGTCGTAGAGGATACTGGCCACACGCAGTGCATCGGAGAAATCCGGTTCAAGACCGAAGCGTGCCTCGAGGTCATCGTAATAGTTTCGCGAGATCGGCAGCGCCTGAAAGCCGGTGGCCTTCAGCGCCTCGGCAGTCGCAAAGATGTCGTCGCTCGCAAATGCGATGTGCTGGATGCTGGTGCCGAAGCCTTCTGCCAGGAATTTGCCGGCAAAGGTCTTGCGATTTTCAGCACCGTTCATGGTGAGGCGGAAAAGCGGTTCCGGCTCGCTTTCGATGGCTTGGCTCCGGACCAGTCCGCCCGGATCGACGACATCGACCATCGGTGTGCGCCGGGTCGAGAAGATCGATGTGTAGAATAGAAGCCACGTCAGCATCTCGTCATAATGGGTTGTCTGGGCAAGATGGTCGATACGGGTAAGACGCGCTGTGGGCGACCCGCCCTCATCGACCAAAGCCTCGAATTCGCTCTCCCAGATACCGCCAAGCGGCGCATTATCGTCGAGGAAGTAGATGACACCGTTGCCGACGCCCTGAATGCCGGGCACCGCGACTTCGCCGGGCTTCCGGGGCTCGGAAAAGACTGGCGCACCGAGTGCGCGCGCGCGGGCGAGCGCTTGCTCGGCATTATCGACCTTGAGGCCAAATGCATAGGCATTGGTGCCATGTACGGCATAGGAAGCGCCGGCAAAGCTATCGCCAGTCTCATCCGTATTTATCAGGATACGGATATCGCCCTGGGTATAGAGATCGACAGCGCGGTTGCGGTGCCGGGCGGTGCGTCTAAAGCCAAGCGTTTGCAGAAGATCGATGAGGGTCTGTTGTTCCTCGGGTGCCGAGGTGAACTCGACGAATTCCACCCCCTTCGCCTCGACCCGGTCCGGCATCGCCGGCATGGAAAGGCGGATATCGGGCTCGCGGCGGCGGACCCGGTCCATCAGATTTACGAGGGAACGATGCCCGTCCTCGGCCAAGGCCCGCGCTGATCCGCCACGGAACTGGTCGTTGAAGATTTCAAGGGAGAGCGGGCCGGTATAGCCGGTAGCCGCCACAGCGCGCATGAAATCGACGACTGGCAGTTCGCCCTCTCCAGGCATATTGCGGAAATGGCGGCTCCAGTAGAGCAAATCCATGTCGAAGAGTGGCGCATCGGCAAGCTGCACGATAAAGATCTTGTCGCCGGGAATAGAGCGGATCGAATTGGGATCGATCTTGCGGGACAAGGTATGGAAACTGTCCAGGATGATGCCGACATTCGGGTGATCAGTCCGCCGCACGATTTCCCATGCGTCGCGATGGTCGTTGATGTGGCGTCCCCAAGCCAGTGCTTCATAACCCACACGCATGCCATGTCGAAGAGCCATGTCCCCGAGCTCGTGGAAATCAGCTGCCGCCCGATCTATCCCGCCGAGGGAGATCGGCGATACGTTCGAGCAAATCAGCATGAGATCCGTGCCAAGTTCCTGCATGATCTCGAACTTGCGTTCCGCCCGCTCGAAGGCGCGGCTGCGGTGAGGCTCCGGCATGCCTTCGAAATCTCGAAACGGCTGGAAAAGCGTGATGTCCAGACCATGATCACGGACGATCTTTGCCACCTCGCGTGGTGAGGCATCGTAGGTCAGAAAGTCGTTCTCGAATATCTCGACGCCGTCAAAGCCAGCACGGGCAATCGCTGCCAGCTTTTCAGGAAACTCGCCGCTGATCGACACTGTCGCCATCGACGTGCGCATCATCACGCTTTGCTTGTCTGTCTGGTACTGGGCCATATTGCCTTACCTTTCGTGTTTATGTACGAGTTGGTTAATATGGAACGTGGAAAAACGCGGATGCAAAGCATCCGGGGGAAACATGACGAGCACCGCGACGACCACTGAGGGTAAAAAGGCGCGTCCGGCAAAGCGCGATCCGGAAGGCGTGCGGCGCGACATCCTGGCGGTCGCGATGGAGGAATTTTCCCAGAACGGTCTTTCCGGGGCGCGGATAGACGAAATCGCGGCACGGACGAAAACGTCCAAACGCATGATCTATTATTATTTTGGCGACAAGGAAGGCCTGTACCAGCATGTTCTGGAAGAAGCCTACAGTAAGGTGCGCGGTGGCGAAAGCGATCTGGCACTGGACCATCTTGACCCGATGGCTGCGCTCGACGCACTCTGTCGCTACACTTTCGAGCATCACCGCCGCAGTCCGGCCTTCATCCGCATGGTCATGATCGAAAATATCCATCACGGCCGGCATGTGCAGATGTCGAAGTCCATCCGAAGCCTCAACCGTCCCGCCATTGCCGCGCTCGAGGCGGTGCTGAAGCGCGGTCAGGATAGCGGTGTCTTTCGTGAAGGCATCGAGGCACTGGAGCTCCACTGGCAGATCAGTGCGCTCTCTTTCTTCAACGTCTCTAACGCTCCGACCTTCTCTTCCATCTTCGGCGAAGACCTTTTCACGCCGCAAGCGCAACAAACGCTGGCCCGCCACGTGGCTGTAATGGTCCTGCGCTATGTGGTGCGGCCCGAACATATCGACGCTATAGGGTCTGACGAGCGATAAGATGGCGAAGCGCCACGCAGTAGCCGTCGATACCGAGACCCGCGATAACGCCGTCGGCTCGCATCGATACATAGGAGTGGTGGCGAAAGACCTCCCGCTTGTGGATGTTGGAAATATGGACCTCGACCACTGGCGCCTCATATGCGTTCAACGCATCAAGGATGGCAATCGACGTGTGACTGAAAGCACCAGGATTGATGACGATGCCTGCGGCCTTGCCGCGTGCCTCGTGGATCCAGTCGATCAACTCGTATTCCCGATTGCTTTGGGCGAAGAAGAGCTCATGACCTGAGGCCATCGCTACCTCGCGACACGTTGCTTCGACATCGGCAAGAGTCTCGCGACCGTAGATTTCCGGCTGGCGCTGTCCGAGCAGGTTGAGGTTCGGTCCGTTCAGAACGAAAAATAGGCTCATGCGGCCGCCTCCGCTTGAAACATCTCCGCAAAGTGTGCGCTCATCCGCTCCGCATCCGGCTCACGTCCGCAGAATAGCCTGAATGCACCGACAGCCTGGAAAATCGCCATGCCGCCGCCCGGTAATGTCTGACAACCCTTCGCCGCAGCGGTCTCGATCAGCCTGGTGATGAGGGGCATGTAGACGATATCGGCAACCCAGTGGCGCGGACTAATCAGGTCTGGAGCAACGGGAATACCGGGATGGGCGGGCATGCCAACGGGTGTTGCGTGGATGAGACCATCAGCATCGCCGAGCACGGCTGCGGGCGTTTTGGCTGGCGTCGCCCGCCCCTCTCCAAAGCGGATGTTGAGTTCACGCGCAAGCCGTGCCGAACGGTCCGCGTCCTGGTCGAAAATATCCAGCCTGCCGATGCCGAGTTTCAATGCGGCATGGGCAACCGCGACACCGGCGCCACCTGCACCAATGAGAAGCGCCCGATCGCGCCAGGCATCGGGTAGACCGCGCTGAAAGCTTTCGTAAAAACCGTACCAGTCGGTATTGTGACCGATGCGCTTGCCATCTCGGAAGACGACCGTGTTGACGGCGCCCAGCATGCGGGCGTCCTCGGAAAGCTCGTCCAGATGGGAGATTACCGCCTGTTTGAATGGATGCGTAATATTGGTTCCGGCAAAGCCGCGGGCTTCCAATTCCGCGAGAAGGTCGGGCAGCGCGGTCTCCGGCACGTTGCGGACATTGATGTCCACGAGTTCGTAAGAATAGTCGAGTCCGTGTGCGCGACCCTCGCGCATGTGGAGCGCCGGCGATTTCGAAAGCTGGATGTCGGCGCCAATAAGGCCGACATGATAGGCGGTTCGTTCTGTCATGGATATGGACCGTTTATGCGGCGTGAAAGGCGCGGCGGGTCACCCCGCCGCTTGCTTCAGTGGTGCGCCAAGATTTCGCCGAGAAAGGTGCGCGTGCGCTGGTGTTTGGGATCGCGGAAGAATTCTTCCGGCGGCCCCTCCTCGATGATCTCGCCCGACGCCATGAACACCACGCGATCCGCCACCTGACGGGCAAAGCCCATTTCGTGGGTCACGCAGATCATGGTCATCCCGTCGCGGGCAAGGCCGATCATCGTATCCAGCACTTCCTTGACCATTTCCGGGTCGAGCGCCGAGGTCGGCTCGTCGAAGAGCATCGCCTTCGGCTCCATGCACAGCGCCCTCGCGATTGCCGCACGCTGCTGCTGGCCGCCGGAGAGCTGGGCGGGATACTTGTCGGCCTGATCGAGGATGCGCACGCGAGCGAGATATTTGCGTGCGGTTTCCTCAGCATCCGCTTTTGACAACCCCTTCACCCGCATCGGCGCAAGCGTACAGTTTTCCATGATGGTCTTGTGCGGGAAAAGGTTGAAGCTCTGAAACACCATGCCCACCTCCCGACGCACGGCATCGATGGCGCGGACGGAATCGGTGAGCTTGGTGCCTTCGACGGTGATCGTCCCCTCCTGGATTTCCTCCAGATGGTTGATGCAGCGGATCAGTGTCGATTTCCCAGAGCCGGACGGGCCGCAAAGAACGATCTTCTCGCCTTTGCGAACCGTCAGATTGATATCCCTAAGTGCATGGTAGGCTCCATACCACTTTCCGACGCCCTCGAGGGCAATCAGCGGAGCCTGGACGGCGGATTGCGGCATGGAAACCTCCCTTACTCCACGGTGAAGGGGACGTCAGGCATCGATTCCGGGAACTTCGGAACCTCGCGCTTCATCCACTTGGTGTAAATCGCCTGCAACTCACCATCGGCCTTGATCTTTTCGAGGAAGGTGTTGATGGCCTTGTTCCAGTCCTTCTCTCCCGGACGGGTGCCCGCGCCATTGTAAAGGGTCGTCAGGTCGAACTTGGACTCATACTTGCCGGGGGCCGCAGCGTTCAGGCGATCACCATAAAACTGGTTGCCCCCTACGGCCTCGACCTGACCGGAGACGATCGCCTGAATATTGGCGGCATCGTCGTCGAAGCGCAGAATGCTTGCCTTGTTGCCTGCGCCCGCCGTGATGGCGGTGTCCATGGCACTCGACTTCGGTACCCCAACATTCAGTCCCTTCAGATCGTCAAAACCGGCAATCTTCTTGTCCTTGGGCCCATAGACCGACAGAACGTTGCCGGCATAGGGCTGCGAATACTGGATCGTCTTGGCGCGCTCCGGCGTCATGCCCATCGTTGCAAAAAGTACGTCCACCTTACCGGTCATGAGCGCCGGAATACGGTTGGCAACGGCGAGCGGTACGAACTCGGCTTCAAGACCGAGGCTTTTGGCGAAGGCTTTGCCAATATCCGCGTCGAGGCCATCCTGGACCCCGCTAGAATTGACGAAGCCCCAAGGCGAGTTGTCGCCCTGAATGCCAATAACAACCTTGCCCTTCGCCTTCGCCTCCTCAAGCGTGACGGCCGCGGCATCGACCGGGGCCATGAAGGGCAGAGCGGCAGCGGCGGCTATTAGCCCAAGTACGCTGCGGCGACCGAAAGTCATGCTGGATTTCATCATATTATCCTCCTTGTAAACTGATGAATGCATGGTCACGAAAGTAGATCTCCTCCACCATCGTCCGGAAAATCGAAGCCGATTTTCGAAAAGCCGACGGGTCTTTCCACGACGCTCTATCGAGCGGCGGTCTGAAGGCGTTTCTCAACGCCGGCACCCCAAAGAGAGAGCGGCCAGCAGATCAGGAAATAGATGAGGCCAACGATGGCGAAAACGGTAAGCGGACGGAACGTCTGATTGGAGACGATCTGGCCAGCGCGCGACAATTCGACAAAGCCGACGATGGCAGCGAGCGACGTGCCCTTGATGAGCTGCACCAGGAAACCGATGGTGGCCGGCAACGAAATGCGCAATGCCTGCGGCAGGACAACATCCTTCATGATCGACCTGTAATGCAGGCCGAGCGCACGAGCCGCTTCCGTCTGCCCCCTCGGAACAGCCTGTATACCACCGCGCCAGATTTCACCAAGAAAGGCGCTGGCATGCAGTGTGAAAGCGATGGCGACAGCGATCCACGCATCGATGTTGAAGCCGAGCAGAGCCACGCCGTAATAAACCACGAAGAGCTGCATGAGGAGCGGTGTACCCTGAAAGACCGCGATATAGCCAGCCGTTGCGCGACGGATGGATGGGACTTCGGCAGTGCGGGCCAATGCCACGAGAAGGCCGAAGACACCACCACCAGCAAAGCCGATCAAGGTCAATGCGATGGTCCACTTCAGGCCTTGCATGAGGAAGAATAGTTCGTTGGGGCCGATGCTTGCCATGATCGTCTCCTCACTTGACCGGGTAGCTGAAAGAGATGCGCGAGATGAGACCAAAGACGCCCATCATCAGCGAGGAAATCACGAGGTAGAGCAGCGTGATGGAAAAATATACTTCGAAGGAGCGGAAGGTATCCGCTTCGATCTTCTGCGCCACCGAGGTGAGTTCGTAAGCGGCGATCGACGTGCAAACGGAGGTCGTCAGCGTCAGCATGATGAACTGACTGGTGAGCGAGGGGTAGACTGCCCGCAGCGCAGGCTTGAGAATGATGTGGCGGAAGATTTGCGCGCGACCGAGGCCAAGCGCGAGCCCTGCTTCCACCTGCCCCTTTGGGACGGCATCCACACCCCCGCGAATGATTTCGATCGCATAGGCGCCACCATTAAGCGCCAGCGCGACGATAGCAGTCACTGTCGGATTAAGACGCAGACCGAGCTGCGGCAGCGCGAAGAAGATAAAAAATATCTGGACCAGAAAGGGCGTATTGCGGATCAGCTCCACGAAGCCGATGACAAAGCCGCGCAACGGCTTGAAGCGTGACCGACGTGCTACGACGCCCAAAATCCCGATGACGGTCGCCAGCGACATGCCGGCAAGCGCCAGGCCTATGGTGGCAAGACATGCGACGAGCAGCTCGGGAAGGCGATCGATGACCGCCGAGAAGTCGAGACTGTATGACATGGTTCCTCCGCAACCTTCCGGTTAAGGCATCAGCCCGCCGTTGGGTCGTCTCCCCGTTCTCCGCACTCAGGCTTCGAACGCTCCCTTGTTCTTGCCGGTCTGTGTTTCAAGAAGAGCTCTCCTAAGCCCCTCCAGATCCGACCTCCGAATGTTTGTACCAGTTAGTTCATTTTAAAGTCAACGCTCAGGAAGGGTGAAAATGCAGCTTTTACGACTGATTGTCAGAGCGACTTTATTCCTATTTATCCAATTATTTCAACGCATAAGGAAACATCACGCGGCAAGCAGCGATCATGTTTCAACACCCTCTCTCGCAGGTCATTTCCTAAGTGTGATGACCGCCACATTCTTCAGGCTCTCGCCCGATCCGTCTGATGTCGCCTAGCAGTCGGCGCGCAGTCCGTAGTGCGGAGGCGGTCGCCAATACCGTGGGTGGCAGCGTCATCCACTCAAGCATCCAGGCGGCACCCGACCGTTCCTGCTCATGAACAAGCGAGTGATGAAGCGCCGAAACCTGTGTTGCGTTGAAGCGCGCCAGCGTGACCAGCAGTTCTGCTGCAACGGGGTTCTGCTTGTGCGGCATGGCGGAAGACCCGCCGCCCCCTGCGAGGCTTATCTCGGCCCCTGCCTCGGCAAGTAGAGAGATGTCCTGGCCAATCTTTCCGAGGCTGCCGGTGACAAGCGACAGCAGCCCCCCGAACTCCGTGATCATGTCACGCTGGCTGTGCCATTGAGCCTGATCGTGAAGACCGAGACGGCCGGCGAGTGCAGCCCGCAAAGCCGGACCATCATCACCGAAGCGTTCGAGCGTTCCCGCCGCACCACCGAACTGCAAGGCAAAACCGTCGACGGCAAAATGGGCGAGCCGGGATCGCGTCCGTTCCAGGGGTGATCGCCAGGCACCGATCCGGTCGGCAGCCTTGATCTCTATTGCAGCCTGCATCCGCGTATGCGCCATCAACAGCTTGTCGCCGTCGCGTTCCAGAAGTCCGTCGAGATCGCCGATCAGCGCATCCAACCGAGCCTGGATGATGTCGTTCGCTACTTTCAGTCTCAACACCAGGCTGGTATCGATTACATCCTGGCTCGTTGCACCGAAATGCACCTTCTCCGCAGCCACCCCACCGACTGCCGCGCGCATCTGTCGAATGAACGCAGGAACGACGACGCCATCACGCGCCATTCCATCCGCAAGCGCGGCCATATCCGGCACGAAGGTGCCAAGCGCCGCGTCGATCGTTTCCGCAATATCGACGGCGAGTATACCGCAATCTGCCTGGGCCAGTGCCAGAGCCCTCTCGAAGCGGATCATAGCGGCAATATCGGCCTCTGCAGAAAACAGCGAGGCGATCTCGGCATCGCCGAAGAGGCCGGAGAGGAAAGGATGATCAAAGGGCGAGAGGGTCATCGCGGTCATATATCGAAGAAGACAGTTTCGCCATCGCCTTGCAGGCGGATGTCGAAGCGATAGGCATTCTCGCCATCCGGCTTTGCGATCAGCGTCGGAACGCGGTCCTTGTGTTCGATGCGGGCCAGCACTGGATCAGCCACGTTTGCCGCGTCCTCCTCCGGAAAATACATTCTCGTATGTAGACCGATATTGATGCCGCGCGCGACAATCCAGAAGGTGATGTGCGGCGCCATGAAGCGTCCATCCTTGAATGGAACGCGGCCGGGCTTGATCGTTTCGAAGAGGAACTCACCGGTATCCATATCGCCAGGCGACCGGCCCCAGCCGGTGAAATGGGGGTCGGGAGCGCCGGCCGTTTCGCTCGGGCTGTTATAGAGTCCTTGAGCATCGGCCTGCCAGATTTCCACCAGCGCATCCTTCAGCGCATAGCCGCCGCCGTCGAAGACGGTGCCACGAATGGTGATGCGGGTGCCGGTGGCCTGGTCGTCATAGAGTTTTCCCGCGCCGAGATCTTGCTTGAAGACGCCGTTGATGCCAACGAAGTTCGGTGTGCAGCCAATATGGACGTAGGGTCCCGCCGTCTGGGAGGCGCTTTCCTTCAGATAATCGAGCGGCTGCACCATGTCAGTTCCCCTCCGGGCGGTTCTCGAAGAAGGTGGAGCGGCGACCACGCAACACGATGTCGAACTTGTAGGCGCGCATATCCATGGGAATGGTCGCATTCATGTCGAGCGGCGCGATCAATCGACGGATGGCATCCACGTCAGGGATCGTCTTGACAATCGGACACCGCCAGATGAGCGGATCGCCCTCGAAATACATCTGGGTAATCAACCGCTGCTGAAAACCATGACCGAAGACCGAGAAATGGATATGGGCCGGGCGCCAGTCATTCACGCCATTCGGCCATGGATAGGGACCGGGCTGAATGGTCTTGAACCAGTAATAGCCATTCCCGTCGGTGATGGTGCGACCGACACCGCCAAAATTTGGATCGACGGCGGCGAGATAGCTCTCCTTCTTGTGCCGATAGCGCCCGCCGGCATTGGCCTGCCAGAACTCTAAAAGCGCACCGGCGACACCCGCACCGCGCTGATCGAGCACGCGGCCATGCACGAGAATGCGCGGCCCGATCGGCATTTCGCCGGGCTTGGCATAGTTGAGGATCAGGTCGTTATCGAGCGGGTTCAGCAACCCATGACCGAAAACCGGGCCGCTGATTTCGCTCTTGGTGCCCTCAAGCGAAATCAGCGCACGCTGCGGCGAGCGCAAAACGGAGGTCTTGTACCAGGGCGTGTAGGCTTGCGGCTGCATCTCCCGATCACGGGCAAAGAAGGGGCCGGTTTCCGGTGGATGATTGCTCACGTCGTCTGCTCCTTCAGCGGGGAGGATGCGTTTCGGTTTGCCAGCACCTGCTTGGCAATCTTGAAGCCATGATTGGCGGCAGGCACTCCAGCATAGATCGCCACATGCATCAGCGCCTCGCGAATATCGTCCTCACTGGAACCGGTATTGGCGGTCGCCCGGACATGCATCGCCATCTCCTCATATTGCCCAAGTGCTGCAAGAAGCGCGATGGTCACGTTTGAGCGCTCTCTCTTTGTCCAGCGATCGCTGGACCAGACCGTGCCCCAGGCACTTTCGGTGATCAATGTCTGAAATGGCTGATCGAAGGATGTCGCCTGCGCGCTCGCCCGGTCCACATGGGCATCGCCCAGCACCGCGCGGCGCGTGGCCATGCCGCGGCTGTGGCGGTCGACGGATAGTGGTTCGGTATCGCCTGGCGGAAGGGCCTTCAGGAAGTCCGCGACCGCAGCTGCGTAGGCAGTCGGCTGCTCAAGCGGCGGGATGTGTCCGTTGTTGCAGACCCTAACAAAGTAGCTGTTGGCAACGAGACCGGCCAGCGACTCTACGAGTTCAGATGGAGTCGATCCATCCTGATCGCCAGCGACGCAAAGTGTTGGGACAACGAGACGAGCAAGAGCATCGGTGTAATCGGCATCGCGGATCGCCGCGCAGGTGCCGCAGTAGCCCTCGGCCGACTGGCGAAGCAGCATGGCGCGAGCGCCCGCGTAAAGCGGATTGTCGTCGCGGCGAAATGCAGGGGTAAACCAACGCTCCATCACGGGATCGACAAGGCTCTCAAGCCCGTTTGCGCGGACGGCGTCGATACGCGCATTCCACATCTCGGCCGTGCCGATTTTCTGCGCTGTGTTTGAAAGGACCAGGGCCGCAACGCGCTCGGGATGTGTTATCGCAACCGACTGCGCGATGAGGCCACCGACCGAAAGCCCCCAGACGATGACCTCGCCGATCTTCAGATGATCGAGAAGGGCGATAAGATCGTCCGCATGAGTCTCTATCGTATAGGGCGGCGTTCCGACGCTGGAAAGGCCGTGGCCGCGCTTGTCGTGAAGCAGATAGGCATAAGCATCGCCAAGCTCGTCGATGACGGTATCCCATATACGGAAATCCGTGCCAAGCGAGTTGACGAACGCGATGACCGGTTTGCCAGCCGACAGACCCTTGGTCCGGTAGTGAATCGCGGCATCGCCGACCTGAAGAAAATTCATCTCTCACTCCTCTTATGCGGAGATTGCAAGATCGCGCTGGTTAAGTAAAATGAGATTTTCGGCATTTCTCATAACTTGGTGGTTATGGCTTCTCTCATCGATCCACGTATCAAGCTCCGGCATCTGCAAGCCTTTATCGAGGTGGCGCGACAAAAGAGCGTCATGCGAGCTGCCAACGTGCTGCATATCAGCCAGCCGGCAGTCACCAAGACGGTGCGAGAACTCGAGGATGTGTTAGGCGTCGCACTCTTCGAACGCGAAGGTCGCGGTATTCGTCCGACGCGTCTCGGCGATATCTTCCTGCGCCATGCGGGCGCCACGATGGCCGCCCTTCGCCAGGCGGTAGACGCTGTGTCACGGGAAGCGGCGCATACCGACCCGCCGGTGCGCATCGGCGCACTGCCGACGGTATCAGCGCGCATCATGCCCGAGGCCATGACGCACTTTCTCGCTGAAGCAGCGCAGGCTCCCATTAAGATTGTCACTGGAGAAAACGCTATCCTGCTTGAGCAATTGCGCCAGGGTGACCTTGATCTTGTCGTCGGTAGACTTGCCACACCGGAGAAAATGACGGGCCTCAGCTTCGAGCACCTCTACTCGGAGCAGGTTGTCTTCGTCGTTCGTCCCGGCCATCGACTGCTGTCAGGCAAGGCCGATCTCTTCACCGAACTTTCAAATTACCCAATTTTGATGCCGACCCGCAATTCGGTAATCCGCCCGATCGTCGAACAGTTTTTGATCGCACAGGGCGTGGCGATGCCGAAGACGCAGATCGAAACAGTCTCAGACTCGTTTGGACGCGCCTATGTCCGCATGAGCGACGCCATCTGGATCATTTCAGAAGGTGTAGTCGTCGACGACGTCGCAGCGGGCGCACTTGCGATTCTGCCCTTCAACACCTCCGATACTAGCGGCCCCGTAGGCCTGACAATGCGGACGGATACTGCAGTGTTCACCTCGCTCGCCCTCATGATCGAGGCAATTCGCAGGGCTGCGACTATTGGGCGGATGGCGTGATCTGAACCAAGACCGCTTGCCTGGGATCAAACCGCTAAAGTGGGATTATTTATCGGATGAGTAGTTGTTCACGGCACGTGCCGGCAACGATTGTTTAAGCACGTGTAAAGGTACCGCGAGTGCTTCGCGGGCAACGTCTTCCAGCTTCATGAAACATGCACAGATGGGGAGAACTTTCTCAACGTCTAGCTAAATCGACCCTATCGAGCGGCTTGGCATGGCAACCTAGCTACTTTGTTGGTGGAGCCGCGAAACATTGCGATATGGACCGTTGCGAGATCTGACTGACCATCTACTCTCGCCAGGCAGGCCCGTCGACGGCCGCATTCAATCAGCCGCCAAACCCTTCCGCCTGAACACATCACTAGATTTAATTTTAGCACCCAGCACGCTTAACGTTACGCCAACCATATCCGCGATATACGAGACGACGTAAGGAATCTTATAGAGACCACCCTGTAGGCTTTGACGTAAGGCAGGCAGAGCAATGCAGATCGATTTACAAACCCTTTGGTACTTGACCGTCGGAACGCTGCTGGTGTCAGCCTCGCTTCTCCTTTGGGAAAGGCAGGCCCATCCAGGTCGCGCACGTGTGCTTGGTGTTCTGGCCGCGGCACTCTTCGCGTTCGTTCTCGGGTGCATGCTCGCAATGAACCGCAGCCACTTTCCAGTCGTGCTGGGTATGGCGGCGATCAACATCCTGATGATGTCAGGATACCTCTTGGTCCTTAACGCAGTCGCCGGGCTTGATGGTCAACGGCATTTCTGCTCGTCCGTCGCAGCGCTAAGCTTCCTAGCCATCGCTTGGGCAATCGCTGGCACGCACTTCCCGGCCGCATTCTGGAACCATGTCTCGTCTATCCCCATCGCTCTGACCTGCGGCCTGACAGCATGGATGCTCCTGCGCAGCCGCACTGTGCAGCGATTGCGCTCCCGTCCGGTCGCAGTAACGATTTCGGCCTTCCATGCCCTGTTCTATTTTGCCCGAGCGTTCATTGCCCCTGTTCTCATTGAGCGCTACGGGCAAGATATGATCTCCATCATCGGGAAGGCGACGATGTACGAGGCTGTCTTGTACTCGGTGGCGATGCCAATGTCCTTTTTGATGATTATACGAGAGGAGGAAAAGCTCAACCTGCTCCGCATATCACAGACCGACCAACTGACCGGGCTTGCAAACCGTCACGCCTTTTTCGAGCAGGCATCTCGGATGCTGCAGGAGCGGCATGGTGACCCCGTCTCACTGCTCGCCTTCGACCTCGACCATTTCAAGGCGATCAATGATCGTCATGGACATCCAACCGGAGATAAGGTTTTGCAGCTGTTCGCCGACAAGGCCCGTGAAGAAGCAGGCCCGGACGCGCTTCTTGTCCGTTTGGGCGGTGAGGAATTCGCTGCGCTTCTGCCACGGTGCGATCATTCTCAAGCTCTTAGTCGCGGATCGGCGATCGCAAACCGGTTCGCCGAAGCAGCCGCTCGAACAGAGGGCTTGAAAACTCTGGCCACCGTCAGTGTTGGCCTCGCGGCACCGGACTGCAACGACCTCGCCGGGATGCTTGCGAGCGCTGACAGCGCGCTCTATCGCGCAAAAGCCCTTGGACGGAATCGCGTTGAGACCGCAAGCGCAAACGAATTGCTTCCGCACCCCTCCGCCGATCCATTGCCTCAGCAGTTGCGGGCAGTCTAGGACGAGAAGTCATCCCACGATGTAGCTCTTTCGGATGAGCGCCTTGAACATGGACCAACTCCGTGCTCATCTTTCAGCGATCGCTTTCGAACCTGATCCCCAAGCTGAGTTACCGCCTCACAGAACTGCCACAACGGCGCCCGTTACCCTGAGTCTTCAATCCTAGAAATTTGGCGTGCACGCGGCCAACGACAGCAATCCATCACCTACATTTTTATTCAGGAGCGTCAGAGCAGCGTTTGCTAGACTTAAGTAATCTTGTTGAATTCTTAAATGTGTGCACACCAGAGATTGAAATTGTACTGAATTTCAATACAAGCTGTAGCATAAACGCGCGTTTCCCGAGCGACGCCGACTTCGTTTCTCGGAACTATAAAACTTTTCGTGTTAGGAGTTCGTCCATGGTCCACAAGAGAAGTCCCGATGCGATCGACGTGTTTGTGGGCGGTCGTATCCGCATGCGTCGTATGATGCTGAAGTTGAGCCAGACGCAGTTGGCGAACGAACTCGGAGTGACGTTTCAACAGGTGCAGAAATACGAGAAGGGCACGAACCGTGTTGGCGCAAGCCGTCTGCAAAAGATCGCAAATGTCCTCGGCGTCCCACCAAGCTTCTTCTTCTACCAAGAGAGTGAAGAGCTGGTCACCACGGCAGGCATCGGAGATTTCACGACGATGAGCTACGTTTCGCAATTTCTTCAATCCCGCGAGGGCATGGCCCTAAACCAGTCGTTTTTAAAAATTCCCGATGCAAACGTCCGCCAAAAGATTGTGGCGCTCGTCAAGGCTATGGCCGAGATGGACGAGCTTCTTCCTATTGCCCCGGAAGGGCGTTCATCGGTGGACGTTAGGTTGAACAGCTAGATCGCAGATCTGGGCTTTTGGACAACCATGACCGAACTGTAGTGGGGATCAATGGCGTTCAGGTTGCTGACACTTGGGGAACTGCGGCTCGTTGATCCTTCGGGGAACGCTGTTGCCTTCTCCGAAAAGGGTTTGATCATGCTTGCCTACCTATTTGTCCACCCGCAACGTGCCCAATCGCGGACGGCGTTGTCGAAGCTGCTATGGGACGCGGTTGAGCCGGCGCAGGCATATACCAACATGCGCAAGTCATTGTCGAGGATCGACAGCCGCCAGCAGGAATTGGGTCATCAATTCGTTCAAATCACTGCTTCCGATGTAAAGCTCAACACTGAAGCTATCGACTGCGACATAGCGGGATTCGAAGCCCCGCCTGTTTCGGACCCGCTGATTGATCTGCGCTCGTTAGTCGGACTTTTCAGTCATGCGTTTCTCGAAAACGTCGACAGCACAGGAGCCGCACTTTCAGCCTGGATTGGACAGCAAAGGGTACAACACCTATCCCGATTGCGGGAAGCCTTGATCACCGCGATACCGATCGCGAAATCTGCGCAAGCTATCGCGCTCGTCAAGGATGCGGCCCTGCGCATATTTCAGCACGACCCGGATGACGAGATGATCGTCAGCTTGCTTGCGGAGACCTATTCCACCGAGGGCAAGGTAGAGGCCTTCCGAAACATCTACGAAGGCCAGAAACAGAAGCTGTGGGGTAACCTGACGCTCGATCCCGATGTCCATGCCCTGAATGTCGTCAAAAAGGTCTTTGAGAAGCAGCGCACTCTCCTTGCCGTTTCGCAGCAAGGAATTGGGGACCAGTTGGGCGCTAAAGCAAACACAGGCCTCAAGCGCCCCATGCCGAGGCTTGTACTCCTGCCGCCAGTGGAGAGCATTGCCGGTCGCCAGCCTCTGCTCCCTTTCGCTGACGCACTTATTGAGGACGTCACCATCGCGCTATGTTCCTTGACCTCGGTGTCTGTGGTCGCTCCCTACACGGCCGCCCAGATCAGCCGGCAGTCGGATAAGGCCACCACGATCGCGCAGCATTCCATCTCCTACGTGCTCGATACCAGGCTTTCAGGCCAGGGCACCCAATGCAGCCTCTTCGTGCAGTTGGTTTACTTCGCAAACGATGAGGTCATCTGGGCGGACCGTTACGACATGGAAAAAGACAGTCTGGCCGTCCAGCGGCGTCAGATAGCTCGCCGAATTTCCATGGCGATCACCGGGGAAATAGAGCGCAACGAGCTGGCGCGGGAATATTTCGAGCAAAGCCCGACCGCATACCACCATTACCTCCTCGGACAGCGACATCTCAAGAACCTTGGTCTTCCAGATATTCGCCGTGCACGCAAAGAATTTCGAGCAGCGCTCAATCACTCTCCCTATTTCGCGCCAGCATTGAGCGGTATCGCTCGAACTTATTCAAGGGAATGGCTAATCACGGCACGTGGAGACGCTCAACTTCTGAAAGAAGCCGAGAAACATGCTAACAAAGCGATCGCGGCTGGCCAAGACATGGTCGGCGGCTACAGAGAACTCGGTGTTGCTAAGATGCTCTTAGGCGGCATTGATGAAAGCGTTGAGGCCTTGGAGTTGGCCGAGACCCTCAGCCCCCATTATGCCGATGTCACCGCGGACTACGCCGACACCCTTGTCCATGCATCGAAGCCCGGCCTAGCACTCGAGAAAATCGAAAAAGCCATCGAGCTCAACCCCTTGAGTCCCGATGTCTACCTTTGGACAGCAGCCGGCGCGTCCTACTGCCTCGAAGAGTACGAGCAAGCCTTATCCTATATCGAGCGCATGGCCGACAGAGGGCTCGCTAACCGCCTCTCCGCCGCAAGCTGGGCGATGATTGGCGACCAAAAAAGGGCGAAGAGCTTCGTGCGCAAGGCTCGGGAAACCAATCCCGACTTCGATGTGGATACTTGGCTGACCGCCGTGCCGTTCAAGGAGCAATGGCAGAAAGATCACTACCGTGATGGCCTGCGAAAAGCAGGCTTTTGAAGCAAATGAGCCAAAAGAAGGATTTTTAGCATGGCAAGAATCGTCGTTATCGGAGCGCCAGGTGAGACTGGCCTATGGGTTGCAGATCTTGATGCAGGAACTGTTAAGCCCTTTCAGCCGCCGGCAGGAAGCGCGCTGGAGGCTGCGGGTAAACTCCGGGCTAGCGGGGCTACTATCATCAAAGGCGTGGATTTCGCTGTCTCCGTGAAATCGGCCGACGACGCCTTCTCCGGTCATCTCGACGGATAAGCTAGCCAACGATGCGGCCTCGGAAGACAGTGATGTTAAACGATCAGATGCCGTACCTTCCTGAGGCCCGCTCTGCCACTTACTCGGCGCGTATCTGCACGCCAGAGGAGACGCTCAAGCGCGTCGCATCCTTCCTCCCACGCTACGGGATCACTCGCGTATCTCGATTGACTGGTCTCGACAATATCGGTGTTCCCGTCTGGAGCGCAGTTACTCCTAACGCTCGCTCGATCGTCATCCATCACGGCAAGGGTATCACTGATGCTGATGCTAAAGTGTCTGCAACGATGGAGGCGCTCGAGCGCGCCATCGCCGGCAGTCCATCGATCGACACAATCACTGCAACACAAGCGAGCCTCGAACTGGAAGGGCGGGTGGTCGATAACCTCGTGGGTCTCATCGCCCAAGGTCAGAACGACATAGCCGACGACGAGATGCTAACATGGGTTCGGGCAAGAGATGTTTTATCCAAAGTTGAAACCTGGGTTCCCTATGAAGCTGTCATCCTGGATCGTACTCCAGAGGTGGTTAGGTTCTGGCAGTCTTCGGATGGCCTAGCATCTGGAAATACACTCTTAGAAGCGAGCTTCCATGGAGTCCTGGAACGTATCGAGCGCGATGCAGAAACTTTGTGGAATATAGCGAACGCAGATCAGCGCCTTAAGACCTGCCTCGACCCTCGCAGCCTTCTGGATCCAGTCATAGATGGGCTCGTCAGTAAAATTGAAACGGCAGGTCTAGAACTTCGGCTGTTCGATATTACGAGCGACATCGGCATCGCCTGTTTCGTAGCGTTTTTGGGGTCGGCCTCAATCACATCAGGAAGCAATTCGCGCTTCATCGACGTGACAAAGGGAAGCGGTGCGCATCTCGATCCCGCGCGAGCCGCAATCCGGGCAATTACGGAAGCGATTCAATCCCGCCTGACTTATATCGGCGGCGCAAGGGACGACATCTATCCAGAGACGTTCGAACGGCCCCTACCGCAGGAAGTTCGGAACTATTTCAACGCCGAGCCAAGACCCCTCCCTCCCCTCAAGACGGTAGGCCTTGGACCACTGGAAGACATGTTCGAAACCGTGCTCAAGCATCTTGAAACTGCATCTGTGGCCTCTGTCGTCGTCGCTCCGCTGACACCGCCGGATTTTCCATTCTCAGTCGCCAAAGTCTTGGTGCCTGACCTTGAAAATCCGCCAGGGGAGCGAAAAAGACGTTTTGGGGCTCGAGGTATATCGAAGGCGTTGTTTTAGCTATGAAGGTTGTATTCGCCGGCCCGACGCTTCCGGATGCAGTGAATCTGGTACCGACGGATGTCGAAGTCCGCGGCCCGGCCAAGCACGGAGATTTCGTAGCAGCCGTCACCGAAGGTGCCACGGTGATCGGTTTAATTGACGGATATTTCGAAGATGTAGCCCCCATCTGGCACAAGGAAATTTTATTCGCTCTCTCTCAGGGCGTTCGCGTTTACGGCTCAAGCAGTATGGGCGCTTTGAGGGCTGCGGAATGTGCAGCATTTGGGATGGCCGGGATTGGCAAGATCTACAGCCTTTATGAAAGTGGCGAACTCGTTGACGATTCCGATGTCGCGCAAATCCATGGTCCAAGAGAGATGAACTACGTGTCCCTGTCCGAGCCCTTGGTGAACGTCTTGGCAACTCTCGAAGATCTGTTTTTGCGGTGCCAACTTGATCACGCGGAATATGCGAGCCTCATGACAAGCGCCAAACGAATGTTCTTTAAAGAGCGAACTTACCGGGCAATCGTCGCCAACGCCGATCTACCGAACAACTCATCTCGGGAAACCCTACAAATGCTCTTGCGGAAGAACGCTATCAACCAGAAGCGGCGTGATGCGTTGGAGTTGCTGGATGCAATAGCGACGGCTGACGACCGCCGAGTAGAAGTTCCTACGGCATGGACCTTCGCTTCGACGAGGCAGTGGCGAAAAATCCTCTAGGGACGCTGGTTGTAGTCCGATCCTGCTCGGCACCCCAAGCTGTGTCACGCCTATGTCACGCGCAATTCCGTAACTTCTAATTTATCCTTCACCTAGAACACTGATTTGGAATGAAGGATTGATGATGGCACTAAATACTCGTGAGAAGAACGCCGATCAAAACGACGATATCGCACCAGAGCTGGTTTCGATTGCACGGCTTGTGACCTATGCGCGCAACAGCGCTAAGGATCTCGACCTTGAATTCTCGACCTACTGCCTCGATTTGGCTTTAGGTTCGCTGGTCGAAGAGATCAGAAAACGTGGAGTGGATAATACTGAAGGCAGCGATGATGGCCAATTCATCCCGATCGTCATCTCCGGAGCATCGCACTAACTGCGCGATCTACCCTGCCAATCAAGACTGGTCTTGTCGTCAACTCGTCGATGATGCGCTCGAGTGCCGCGCCGTCATCAATGATACTGCTGAGCGAGGTCGACCATCATTCGCGAGCGTTTCTCCTGAGGTGAGGTTTTCTGTCATCATATGTTGCCGGGGATGATAAGGGCGGAAGATGTTGGAATCGTTGACAACATGGAAGGGCTCAAGTTCACAAATTTCAAGAGCCTTGGGGGAAGGCGCCGACCACCATATCGTTGACGGCAACGTTCCAACGCCTTTAGGTCCCGACGAAGCATAGGTTCAACATCGCATGGTCTTTGTCCAGAAGGCGCGCAGTGGCATCATAAGTCGTTGGGCAGCCGGCGGATCATGGGTTGTTGAATGCCCAAACTGCGGTTTCCAAGCGCAGCGTTTAAGCTAAAATCTATCGTCGGTGTCGGCGAGTACATTCAGTAGGATCTCTCTGGGATGTTTTTCGTCAACCCTGTGATCAAAATGTACATCCACCCTACATCCGGGGCCTTGCAATTCGTTCAAGGATCGCCGTCGACAGTAGCGAAATCAGAATGATCGCGATCCCCAGCAACACCCTTTGTTCAGGCACCTCTTGGAACACGAAATATCCAACAGCTGTGACGACCAGAAGGGACAGATAGCTGACAGGCGCAAGAATGCTGGCAGCGGCCTTACGATAGGCCTGCAGGAAGCAATACTGCCCAAGTTGCGCCAATAGCCCAATTCCGAGGAGGGGAATCCAGTCAAATGGGGCGACTGGCCTCCATGTCCATACGGCTGGAATGGCGGTGATAACGGCAAGTCCGACCGTATAGAAGACCATCATCACGGTCGTGTTTTCTGCCCGCAGGGCGCGCGCCTGTATTACCGCTAAAGCACCGAAGATAACAGAGAGGAGGATAACCAGAACACCTGCATTGATCTCTCCACCTACGGGATTGATGACAACGACCACACCTATAAAAGCAAGACAGGCTCCAGCCCATCGATACCGGTTCACGCTCTCGCCAAGCAAGGTAACAGCAAGCGCCATTGTCACAAGTGGCCGCGAAAAGCCTACGGCATTCACAGTCGCCAGAGGAAGCAAGCCGATCGCAATGAAATTGCTCGTCAACGCGATAGCATTACAGCAAATGCGGAAAAGGTTGCGCCAGGGATATCGAACGGCTCTCATCTCTTTTCGGTGTCGCCAGATGAGCGGCAGGATGAAGAGCAGGCCGATCATCGCCCGAACGAAAACGAGTTGGAAGGCAGGATAATTTACACCCTGAGCTTTCACCAGCGCGGTCATCCCGCCAGCGACAAGAGCCATGTCCAGCAATAGCCAGCCAATACCCGCATGGAAGTCGCTCCTCTGCGGGCCAAGGTGCCTGTCGTGTTCTTCTTCGTCGTTCACGCCGGCTGCACAAGATTGGCCATCAATCGGAAAGCACCTGGAACCAACTTGTCCATCTGGTGATGCAGCACGAGGCTGACATGGGTGTGTCTCCCTGTTCCAATCACACCCGAGACCAGTGCGCCCTTTAAGGGTTGCTCGTCAACATCATGCATGGCCAGCAGCGGCTCGTAGACGTCGTCCCAATTCGAGGCGAAATACAGACCGCGCTCCTTATCCCAGCCGGTCCAGTCTGAGGCATCGATAATATTGGGACCGATGAGCAGCGGATGATCGGGTTGCAACACTATGACCTCTGCTGCTGGGTCCGTTACCCTCCAGCGAAGCGAGGGTTTGCCAATTTCAAGCCGGCACACAGGCGTCGCTTCGGGGTCCCATCCGTCGGTCGGTCGGTGGTAGAGGGTAACGAGATGCCCGCCGCTCTCGACGAAGTGATGAATTTTTTCGGTTACCTCTGCAAGATCCCTGCGAATCCCAAAAGCAAATATACCAACGACGATAGTTGTGAAGGCGGAGAGATCGCCACCAAGCGCATGCGCGTCGAGCTCAGTGACATTTAAGCCCATGCGCGCGAGCCAAATACCCACTCTGTCTGCGCCGCCGCCAACATAGCCGACGCGCGCATTTTTAGGCAGCTTGAGATCCAGCGACAAAATCTTCAAAGTCGAGGGCGACAGAAAGCGTGCCCGACCGATATGCGGATAAGCAATCGGCGTGATCTGAAAGGCCGGTTGCCCGCCGGAAAGCGCCTCCAGCTGGACAAGACCTGCTGCGCCTTCGCCTGCGAGCTCAGCAAACCAGTCGCCTCCTGAGTGGCGCACGCTCCAACCGCTTGCGGCTTTGAAAGAGATCGGGGCATGTCCCCCGTCTATATCTACCGCAAAACGAATGTTGTTCTGATCTTGTCCCTTTGGGACGAGGAGAGCATCGGGTTTCAGCGTCAACGACTGAGGGGGGGTGACAAAAAATGGTTCTTCCAAGTCGAAAAGACCAGACACTTCTCGCCCATCCACAACGGCCGATATCTGCACATACGCGTGGCCGTTGCCCCCTGCGGCCTTCCAGCCTGGGTGGTAGAGACTAGAAACAGCAGCATTAGTGTCCGCCGCGAGAGAAAAAACGACCGGCCGACAAAGCGATCGAACATCATAGCTTACACCCGCAGGAAGAACCGGCTTAACGTCGGCTTGAAACTCACTGGCTCTGTCGGATAACTCGACCCGAAGCGTTGCAGTCCCTCCTGGAACGATATCAGCTGGCTCGCTGTAAGCTCGTTCGAAGAGGTCGAGTGCGGTCAAAATCGCTAAATCCACCAGCCTGCGTTTGGTGACAATCCTGTGCTCATGCAGTTCTCGGAACGGCTGACCAGAGCTCTCGTCGACCTGTTGCAGGAAATGGGCTGCGGTGAGCAGCGACCGTGCTATCCGCTGAGTATCCGGATAGGCTGAAATGGCTTCAGCAATAGCCCCGTGGGCTTCGATAAGCGCCTTTGCGAGAGCCGGATCGAGGCCATCAAAACCTGCGAGGTCCGCCAATGAGGATGGGAGATTGTCGAGGATAGAAGTTTCCTCACCCGCCCCTTCTCCTGGAATGGCGAGATGCAAGGGCCAGATACGCTGCGGCTGTTCTGGCCAGCGCCCCATGCCCTGCGACGCGTGATAATAGCGGGACCACTCGCCGATCCGGTCATATTCGGCGCCGGTCGCCTTCTCTTTGCCGACCGCTTCGACCACCAGCGTTGTGTCCGGCGGAGGAACCTCGTCATCATAGGTGTCGCCACCACCAGACCATGCTGGAAGGTAGAATTTCGCCACCTTCCAAGGCCGCAATCCTTCGGCAGCGTGCTCAGGAAATACGGCAGGATCTGCGGCGAGCGCAACAGCGCTTCTGGCAGCTCGCGTCATGGCCCGGTGATGGCCGTGTTGGCCGGGCACATCAAGGAAGGTCGGGATGACGATATCCGGCCGCTCTTTACGGTAGGCGCGAACCAATCGTTCCACAATGCGCTGTTCTCCCCATCGATCGAACGTTTGGTCACCATTCTTGGAGAAGCCGAAATCGTGAATTCTATCCGCTGGGCCGTGCCCAAGCCAGCTGACATCTGCATCGATAATCCGGGCGGCCTCTTCCAATTCACGCGATCGGATGACGCCCAACGCGCCCAGACGCTCCGGCCCCAACGCGTTCTGTCCACCCTCTCCGCGTGTCGAACATGCGATAATCGTGCGCATGCCAAGCCCCATCCGAAGATAGGCCAGCAACCCGTTCTGCTCATCATCTGGATGCGCACCCGTATGCATTACGGTAATTGTGGAAGTCAGCGCACTCAGCCTACGATGGAGACGAATGAGCCAGGGATCGGCCATCTGGCGTTCGATGCGCTCACGAGGACTAAGCATGCTTGTCTCCCTTAATTTCAGTCGATAACGGCTGCGGTGCCCAGAGATGTCTCTAGCTTTGGTGTCACGATGTCGAATAGCGGCAAGGCAGCAGCGCCAAGCGCGGCGGTCAGCTGACCGGATTTCCCGGTCATGACCCGCGGTAATTCGCGCTGACGATGGCTACCAACCGAAGTCGGCAGTGTTCCCATCCGCTGGATGATGCTCGCGATGATCGCCTCGGGTAGTGCCCCACCCAGAATGATTGTCTGCGGATCAAGAATGTTTTCGAGCATGGCGATCATGGGAGCGAGATGCGCTGCCGCATCATAGATCCAGTCGATGACCGTTGGATCCTGCATCTTGAATAGGGATTCCAGGTTGTCGAGCTCGGTGTTGGCAATACCTGCTTGACCCAGCCGCTCCTTGAGGACGTAGACGGACGCATAGGCTTCCAGGCAGCCTTTCTGGCCGCATGAAGGACATGCTCGACCCCGCGGCGAAACAGTCACATGACCGATTTCGCCAGCATTTCCGAAGGCACCGCGATAAGGGGCGCCGTCCTGGATCATGCCAAGGCCGATACCAACTCCGAAATAGATCATACAGAAATTCGGGATAGATTGCCCCGCACCGAACAGGCGCTCGCCCACAGCCGCAGCCGTTGCATCGTTTTCCACTACGACCTGTTGGCCGCATGCCTCGCTTAGCATTTGCCGCGCGTCAATCCCGTTCCAACCGGAGAGAGTCGTGGGACCAACCGAGGTCATACCATCGATCTCGAACGGCCCCGGCATGACGACGCCCGTGCCAAGTAATCGGCATCCCACCTGGTCTGCGACTGCAGCATGATCTGTTGAAAAGGTTTTAAGGATGGCTTCGGGCGACGTGTCGGTCAAAGGCGTTACGCGATGCGCGCGCAGAATTCCGGCTAGGTCGAGGCCCACTGTAACCATGTGATCGGCGGCGATTTCCACTCCGATGGTCGCCCCACCGTCTGGATTAACGGCAAACTGTATTGGCGGCTGTCCCCGACCTGTACGCCGTCGACCTAACTCTTTCAGAAGCTTCTCACCGACCAGTTCATCGACAATGTTGGCAACTGCCTGGGGAGTAAGATGGGTGATTTTCGCAAGTTGAGCTCGTCCGAGCGATCCATGCCGGCGCACGATATCGAGAACGACCCGCCGATTATGCTCACGGCTTCGCTCAGGATTTTTTCCGATAGCGACTGGATAGGCTTCCATCGTGTGTAACGTCATTTCTCACTTCCGGTCCGCTTGAAACACATAACTCCGGAACGAGAATACACGCAATACATTAATTCAAGTAAATTATCTTATTGACAAATGCGCGCCTTCAGAGAACCGTATAGCCGATCTTGACGACCGGCTCAGTTGCGCTTCGACGAAACGTTACGGTCTGAAGTCGATGAGTCACGCGCCAAGGCGTGAATAAAGGGAACGATCACTCCGTACCCGGAAGACCGGACGGAGAAACAGGAGGCTCACATGCGCAGGACAGCTCTATTTGCCGGATTGGTCGCCGGCTTCAGCACATTTGCATTCAACGCCGCGCAGGCCGTTGAGATACAATATTGGCAGTATGTCTTCGATACACGGGTCAAAGCGATGGATGAATTGATCGCTAATTTCCAAAAGGCCAATCCAGACATCACCGTCAAGCAGGTTACTTTTCCTTACGCCGACTATCAGACACGCGTGATTGCGGCCAATATGTCTGGCAACGGGCCGGATGTGATGCAGCTGTTCTACGGTTGGCTCGACAAGTTTGCCGCAGGAGGGATCTTGCAGCCACTACCCTCGGACGCCTTCCCCCATGACAAGATCGAAAGCGAATTTTTCCCCATCGTCAGCGCCATGAAGCGGGGAGATGATTATTATGGCCTGCCGACGGCTGTACGGTCACTTGCTTTGTTCTACAACAAGAAGCTCTTCACGGAAGCGGGTCTCGACCCCGCTAATCCTCCCAAAACCCTGGACGAGTTCGTGGCTGCGGCTGAAAAGATTTCCAAGCATGACGATGCCGGAAACCTGACTGTCGCTGGAACAACGCTCGATATGGGTGGACAGGACCATCAGTGGTGGCGCGAAGTTCTCATTCGGCAATATGGCGGGGAACCTTATACAGACAATGACCGTAAGGTCGCCTATGACAGCGACGCTGGCATCCATTCCCTGAAATTCTATACCAGCCTCCAGCTCGAAAAGAAGATCGGACAAGCCGGCTTTATGGATGAAGGTCAGGCAGCGTTTCGTGCTGGCAAAGCTGGAATGACCATAGACGGGACGTTTCGCCTCGGCTCGTTCCGCACCATCAAAGATTTCGAGTGGGGCGTTACCGAACTTCCAACTAACGACAAGAATATCCGCTCCAACTACGCGAGCTATTTCGCCAATGGTATCAGTGCAAAGACCACCGGTGAAAAGCTCGAGGCATCGAAGAAATTTCTCGCCTACATCTCCTCGCCAGAGGCAATGTCTATCTGGTTGACAACTGTTGGGGAGCTCCCTGCCCGTCGGTCTGCGGCTCTTACGGACGCAAACCTCAAAGATCCTATCTACGGCCCGTTCCTGAAGGGTCTCGAATATGCCCACACAACGATATTTCTGGACGAAGCCGCACAGCGCCAAAACGCCATTGACATGACAAACCGCGTCCTTCTTGAAGGCCAGTCGGTAGAGGAATCGATCAAGCAGGCGGCTGAGGCCGAGCAGGAAATCATCGACGCGGCGCAACCCTGATAGGAGTTTCTGCCATGGCGGCGATTGATCAAGATGGGGTGGCGAATGGCCGCCCCGGCGGCTCCTTGCGAGATCGCCTTCCCATGCGGACAAAGCGTCTCATATGGATATGGAGCTTCCTAGCGATCCCTATCCTGTTTTACAGCGTGATCCGCTTCTACCCGACTTTTCATGCCTTTTGGCTATCATTCACGAACTGGGATCTTTTAAGACCGGCCAAATTCATCGGTTTCGCCAATTATGTGAAGCTCTTCAAAGATCCGCAGTTCTGGAAAGTGTTCAAAAACACCTTTACCTACCTCATCGTCGGCACCCCGATTAGTCTCGTACTGGCCTTCGTGATCGCCTTTTTCCTGGACCGAGTACGGATCCTGCACGGTTTCATCCGGGCACTGTATTTCTTGCCTTACCTGACGACGGCCGCCGCGATGGCTTGGGTTTGGCGCTGGTTTTACCAGCCTCCCCCGATCGGCATCATAAATGATGTTCTCGGCGTGCTGGGGGTACCCCAACAACCGTTCATTCGGTCCACCGATCAGGCGCTCTATTCAGTTATGGTGACAGCCATTTGGGCGGGATTGGGCTTCCAGATTATCATCTTCATGGCTGGATTGCGTGCGATCCCAACGACATTCTACGAAGCTGCCCGAATTGACGGGCTTGGGGAGTGGGCCATCCTCAGGAAGATCACACTTCCGCTTCTAAAGCCAACGACCGTTTTTCTCGTGGTCTTTTCTTCGATCGGCTTCCTGCGCATTTTTGACCAAGTCTACAATATGACGACAAACGACCCGGGGGGTCCGCTTGGCTCAACCAAGCCGCTCGTCTTGATGATCTACCAAACGGCCTTCAATTCCTACGCGATGGGTTACGCCGCGGCTCAGACAGTCGTCCTCTTCACCATCCTGTTGTTCGTCTCACTGCTCCAACTCTGGATATTGAGGGAAAAGAAATGAGCGAAACTCCGCCGCTTTCCCATGCCCGCATCCGACCAGGTCGTATTCTTGCTTGGACATTGCTATTCCTCGGTGGCCTGATCATGCTTTCACCGCTGCTCTTCATGTTCGCTACCTCCTTTAAGACAGCCGATCAGGTCTACGATCTTCGGCTAATCCCTGCAGCGCCGACCCTCGATAACTACATTACCGTTCTGGCGGACGGACGTTTCCTGCGCTGGTTCTTCAACTCGACGGTTGTTGCCGTCTTGGTGACGATTTCCAACTGCTTTTTCGATAGCCTTGTGGGCTACACGCTGGCGAAGTTCGAGTTCCGAGGCCGTTATTTTATTTTCCTTGCAATACTTTCGACCTTGATGATCCCCACCGAGATGCTCGTCATACCGTGGTATCTGATGTCCAGTCAGCTCGGCTGGCTCGATAGCTATTGGGGGATCATGTTCCCCGGCATGATGACAGCGTTCGGAACATTCTTGATGAAGCAATTCTTCGAGACCGTCCCCAATGACTTTCTCGAAGCCGCGCGTGTCGATGGCCTCAATGAATTCCAGATATGGTGGAAGGTCGCGCTGCCTCTGGTGACGCCAGCGCTCTCAGCGCTTGCCATCTTTACGTTCCTGGGCAACTGGACGGCCTTCTTCTGGCCCCTGATCGTCACAACAAGCAAGGAACTGTACACATTGCCGGTTGGGCTTTCGAGCTTTGCGGTTGAACAGCAGATTCAGTGGGAGATGATCATGACGGGTGCCGCTATCGCCACCATCCCCACCCTCATCGTCTTCATCGTACTGCAACGCTACATAGTGCGTGGAGTGATGCTGGCGGGACTGAAAGGATAACATCATGACCCGTAACAGCCCAAATATCTCCGATACCAGTGTGTTTCCAGACAATGTGTATAAGGAAACTGTCCTTCGCCCGCTATTCGATGGCGCTAAACACCATCACGCCGAGGGCTTTCGGCGCATTGATCGCGCCCACCTTGTCATGCTCCACGAGACCGGAATTCTTGATTTCGACACCGCTTCAAAAATCGCAAAAGCATTAGAGGACATCGATCAAGCAATAGATCCCTCGACCCTCGTCTATACCGGCGAGGTAGAGGACTTCTTTTTCCTAATTGAAAAAGAGCTGAAATCCCGCATCGGCGTCGATGTTGCAGGAAGACTGCATACAGCACGGTCACGCAACGACATCGATCACACTCTGTTCAAGCTTAATCTTAAAGATAAGATCGACCGGCTAAGCGGTAAGTCGCGAATTCTACTCGAAGCATTGATCGATGCTGCGGAGCGCAACGACAAAACCCTGATCGTCGCCTACACACATGGACAGCCCGCTCAGCCCACGACCTTCGGCCATTATCTTTCCGCGGCGATCGAGGTTCTGCTCAGGGACATCGAGCGTTTGGGCGAGGCCAGACGTATTGTCGATCTGTCGCCTATGGGCGCCGCTGCCATCACAACCTCCGGCTTTCCCATTGATCGCGCCCGTGTGGCGAACCTCCTTGGTTTTGCCGCACCTGTTCGCAACTCATACTCTTGCATAGCAGCTGTTGATTACACGACATCAACTTACTCGGCCATCGAGCTTATGTTCCTGCACCTTGGAAGGGTTATTCAGGATTTCCAGTTCTGGACAAGCTTCGAAGTCGGACAGATTTACGTGCCGAATTCCTTGGTGCAGATCTCATCCATTATGCCCCAGAAGCGAAATCCCGTTCCAATCGAGCATCTGAGGCATCTCGCCAGCCAGACGCTTGGCCGGGCACGCACCATGCTGGACATCATGCACAACACACCATTTACAGACATGAACGATAGCGAGGGCGAGAGCCAAGGCACTGGTTATGAGGCGTTTGCGACTGCAGGCCGCGTGCTAGATCTATTTGCCAGCCTCGTCAGCCAGATCATCATCGACCCCAATCGCGTTGACCAAAACATCCGGCGCTCGTGTATTACGATAACCGAGCTCGCCGACTCTCTCGTGCGCATCGAAGACCTTTCTTTCCGTCAGGCGCACGAAATCGCTGCACAAGTGGCAAAGAGCGTGGTCGCCTCTGGCGGCGATCTCCCAAACGCTGGTTACCAGCCTTTCCGGCAAGCCTTTGCCGGGCTCACACAACGAGAAACTAAATTGGACGAGGGGCAATTCAGGCACATCGTCTCTCCAGAACATTTTGTTGAAGTCCGTGCCCGGTTCGGTGGGCCTGCGCCTGACCCGATGCGGGACGCGATCGCCGTATATCGCGACACACTTCTCGCGTTCGAGAAGGAAGCACAGCGGGCAGCCGATCATGAGGCCGCAATGGCAGCCGAATTGGAGCAAAAATTCACTGCCCTTACGGGAGCACGATAATGGCGACTATTGAACTCAATCAACTGGTAAAGCGCTACGGCAAAGTCGAGGCCGTAAAGGGTATAGATCTCGCTATCGGCGACGGAGAATTCGTGGTTTTTGTCGGACCATCAGGCTGCGGAAAATCCACGACACTTCGTATGATTGCAGGACTAGAGGAGATTTCTGACGGCATATTGAAGATCGGCGGAAAGGTCGTCAACGAAAAGGAGCCAAAACAGCGCAATATCGCCATGGTATTCCAGAATTATGCGATCTATCCGCATATGACTGTTCGCCAGAATATCGGTTTCGGACTTTACACGTCCAAGCTCGATCGCGAAGAAAAAAGGCGGCGCATTGAAGATGCTGGGAAAGTCCTCGGACTTGAAGCCCTCCTGGATCGTCGACCGGCTGCGCTTTCGGGTGGGCAACGCCAGCGTGTCGCCATCGGAAGGGCCATGGTGCGTGATCCAGCAGCATTTCTTTTCGATGAACCGCTTTCCAATCTCGACGCGCAGCTCAGATCGCAGATGCGCATCGAAATTAAGCGTCTACATCAGCGTCTCAAAACGACGACGGTTTATGTAACTCATGATCAGGTCGAGGCCATGACCATGGCGGACCGGATCGTTGTGATGAAGGACGGGCACATTTTGCAGGTCGGAACACCAACGGAGCTCTATGAATCTCCGGTCGATGTTTTTACAGCCCGATTTATAGGTAGTCCCTCGATGAACCTTCTCCGGGGAACCAGAACTGCTACCAGCGCGGTGCCTTCGGCAACGGGTGAGCTTTTGATAGGTGTGCGCCCCCATGATCTCCTGGTCGGGGAAAGCATGTCCGATACCGGGAGCTTTGCGCTGGAAGGCATTGTGACGGCGGTCGAACCGCTAGGTCCAGAAACGTTGGTGCACCTGGACATAGACAACGGTTCGGTCATAGCCACAGCGCGCGACAAATCCATCCCTGACGTAGGTAGTCACTTGCACTGCCGGGCAGAGCGCGGGACGCTTTACCTTTTCGATGCAAAGACGGAAAAACTTCTGGGCCGCGCATGATGACGAGAGAAAAAGCAGCGGTTATCAGTATCGGCCGAATCTATTGCGACCTTATTTTCACTGGGTTAGAAGAGTTGCCTGTATTGGGCCGCGAATTGTTTGCGGGCGACTTGGAAATTGCGGCGGGTGGTGGCGCCTACATCGCGGCAGCACACCTCACTGACATCGGCCGACCGGCTGCTTTGCTGGCGAGGTTGGGCAATGACGCGCTTTCGTCCATAATCGGCGAAAAAATGAAAGACAGCGGCGTTGAACTCCAATTTATAGATCACTCACCGGATGCGGGACCACAGGTGACCGTGGCGGCAGTAGTCGGTCAGGACAGAGCATTTCTGACCCGCCGCGCTGGGTCAGCCCTCCCCTCAACGCTGGACGATGCTCTAGCTTGGAAAGAAGCACGCCATCTGCACATCGCGGAGTTTGCCACTCTTCACGAAATCCCGGACTTGGTGTCGCGCGCAAAAGATAAGGGAATGTCCGTCTCATTGGACCCGAGTTGGGACGCCTCTTTAATCTATGATGATGGGTTCCTGAATTCCTGTGCCGGCGTAGATGTCTTTTTGCCCAACCTTGAGGAAGCCGCCGCGATCACAAGCCATGAAGCCCCGGACGCAGCGATCAGAAAACTTTCAGAAGCTTTCCCAACCGTTGCTCTCAAAGTCGGGGGAGCAGGAGCCTGGATTTCGTTCGATGGAAGTATCTGGCATGCACCAGCTCACGATGTCGATGTCGTTGATACCACAGGTGCAGGTGATGCGTTCAATGCGGGCTTCATCGATGCATGGCTCGAACAACTCGATCCTAAGAGGTGCCTTGAAGCTGGCATAACAGCGGGCAGTCGCTCAGTTCAAGTCAGGGGTGGGGGACCAAGATCGTCGTGACCTGTGGGCCTCAATAATTTTAGTGGCGGGGCAGCGCCTAGTTTTACCATTGAGTCGATACGCTGCTTAGAGGAGCTGAAATGTTCGTAGTTGCGACAGCCGCTGACAAGCGGCTATCGCGGTTCACACATACAGATAAAACTCACTCCGCCGGGAGTTTTAATTCGTAGTCAGGCAAAAGCTTGCATGCCTCATCGTAAATCTTGCGCTTTCCCTCGCAAAGCAAGGCCACGGATTGTTTGGTGGGTTTTTTACCTTCTTCGATCCAGGTCAGCATTGCGGTAAACAGCGCTGCGTACTGCGGAGTTGATAGTTTTGAATGCTCCGCCTCGTCGGAGAAATTCTGTACAAGCAGTTCGCTATTCCCGGCCTCCTCTACCGTCTGGCGGTAGATCGCCTCGTGATCTACGAAAACTGTAGGGTCATTGACTGCGTGGAGCGTTATTGTAGGCAAAACGATCTGGCCGGTGAGATCGGCGTCGTAGGCCATTGCGCGACGTGCCTCCCGGTCGGCTTCAAAGCGTTCAACACCCTTGTTCAACGCCGTATCGTCATCGGACCCCGTGTACGTGACCGTGGAGTTGTCAAAAGGATTTTTTCCATCCAGTCGGCGCCAAACGATATCCGAAAAAAGTCCGGTCGCCCAAGAAAGATGAGCCACAACAGTTTTCTCCGGCACCTTGGTGACCGCAAGGATGTTTTTCAGGTTTCTAGACTGTTGCGCTGTGCGCTCATTCGCTGGAAGCCCCAAGCCTGTGCATTCATTGACACGTTTTTCAAGTTCTTCGCGCTTCATCGTTGCCCCCTTTGGCAGGCCTTGCCAAACGGGATATTGCATTTCGTCTTTTCGCGGGTGGTTCTTGCAATAATACTGGTAGACTGCGCGTAGATCGGCGCGGAAATCGTATCCACGGCTCCCTCCGGCTAAAAGCCCGCTGGTCAGAACGACGCCGTCGTAGTTTTTACGACCCTGCCAGTCGAGCGCATAAAGCTCCGCGGTCTTCGCAGCAACATTGCCGCCCCACGACTGGCCGTGAAGCAGGACATGTTTCGGCTTGCCAAGCTGTTGAATGGCGATGCGCCTTACGCTGTCGGTATCCTCCGCGGCCATGCGCACGCCGTAACCCTGCCGACGATAGTTGGATCCCGCCCAAGCGTAGCCTTCCTGAACCGTCACGACAAAGCGCGTAAGATCTTCTACCGGGTCATCCGCTTGTGGCTTCGCAGTGCGCGGACCACCGTGGGCATGCACGACCAGAGTACCGTTCCAATTCTTTGGTTTTGCAATCCAATAATAGGCGCCATGCAGATCCTGGCCTGCGAAACATTCTGTACCGGCTGGCAAGGCTGTAGGGCAGTCTGCCCTCTTTGGATCTTCGCCGTCACCCTGTTGTGCTGTGGCGCTGCCGATAGCGATCGCAATAAACGCAATCGCCGGTAAAAGCGTTGTGCTGAAACGCATGAAATTTTCCTCCTCTCCCATCCCCACTGCGATGCTACAGGAGTGGGAATGGGTGACAACGCTGAAGAAAAATCATTCGCTGCCTCGAGGGAATTCTTGTTCAGATTGGGTGGGATCATGCCCACTCGTATAAAAGGATGGGTGAGTTTTCACCCATGACGCGGTGGCAGCTTGCAACGCGTCCCACCGCGATGCATTGTCCGAGTCATCTCTGCGGCGCTTCTAGAAGTGTTCTGAGATCTTCAGCGGCTGCAGAACGATATCTGCAATGGCGGACCTCCCAACCTGAAAAGCGGCCTGATATTCCGTATCTTCCACCATCTCCTTGAAAGAAGTCCGTCGAGGATACTGAACCAGCAGGACCGCATCCCATCCCTGCACATCGCCTGTGGTCAGCACTTCCAGGCCATCGCCTCGGAATAGTATCCGGACACCAAAACGACCCAGGATTGGTTCTGCCAGTCGCAAATACTCAAGATGTCGTTCGCGTCCGCCATCGGGCAAGAAGCGGATAAGATTCAACATCACGACGGGATCATCGTCTTCCTTGGCCAGGAACCTCGCGAAGACGTCAGGTGAAAAAGCAACCATATCATTATCCTTTCATCGAAGCGCTCTTGACGCGCGCGTTTGAAAGTCTAACCCGGTGCTCCGTCAGAAACTGTCAGGAACCAACGCCAGTCTCGATCCTGCTCCCGCCACCGCCTCATGAGTGAAGACCGCCTTTCTGGATACCGCTCATCGAGCACCGTCGCCATTCTAACGCGATCGACGCGGAAATGCCGAAAGGCTGATCGTCTCTCGCACCAGGCAGCAAGGACGCGAACGTCATCGAAATAGACAATTATGATCGGCCATAAGACGCGCTCCGTAACAGAGCCAGCATCGTCTTCATAGCTGATCGAGACCTTGCGTAGCAGGCGGATCGCCGCCCTCAGGGAGGCGACCTGCTCTGGGTCAGAGCGCTCGGAAATCGAAGCGGCTGCGAGGAGAGCAGGCGCGTCGGCGGCGGCCGAAGATCGGTCGGCCCGGCTCGAAATAATCTTTGCCAATGCGCTTTCGCTGCTCTGGGCTAGAGAATGATCCGCTCTTTCCCACACCCATCCTAGCCCGAGAACAAGGGCGTCTAGTTCTTCCGGCGAGAAGGCGAAATTAGGGAGGAAGAACCCCTCCCTAAGGACGAACCCGACCCCAGCCTGGCCATCGAGAGGCGCTCCGAGCAGACGCAGCGTCTCGACGTCCCGGTAAACGCTTCTCTCCGAGACGCCGAGCTCTTCTGCCAGCTCGAGTGCCGTGACCGGTCTCCGACGCGCGCGCAGCATACCGAGCATTTCGAACAGGCGGCTTATTCTCGACATTCGGCAATCTTCCAGTCATTGACCAAGCAGATATCTATGATCGAACAACACTGTGGCCAAGTAGCAGGTAGCGGCTTCATGTCGGATGCATAGAGTTCACCGCAGAGTGATTGCTGAGCTACTGGCGTTTTGTGCCGCTTCAAAAAGCGGTCTACCCGGGCCGTCGAGCCATTCATCGAAGCTCAGCAGGTGACCGAACTCTCTGCGGAGCTCGCCGATATCTGCATGTCCCGCGAGCCGCCCGTCATCGAATAACGCAGTCAATCGCCGCAGAAACTCGTTCTCCTTCAAGACAGCATCGGGAAACCTGCTGTATCCGATCGGTCGACCCGCAGCACGGCTGAGGCTTCGCTGCAGGCTTTCTCCTGTCAATTCATCCCCGGCAATCTCAATTGTTCGACCGGCGAAGCGGCCCGGGTTGGAGAAGATACCCGCAACGATCTTACCGATATCGCGTACCGCTATCACTTGCCCGATTTGCGTTGGTCGCAAAAAAGAGACATAGGCATCTTGATCCAGACCCAAACCCGGCAGCATAAGCAACTCCATAAAGCCCGCCGGACGGATGATGGTGCTGGAGATATCCAAAGACCTAATATGGGCCTCAATTTGCGACTTGCTGTCGAAGTGTCCCATGCCTGTCTTCTCCGGCCCCGCGGCATTTACCGAAGTGTAAACAAGATGACTGACGCCGACTTGTGCGGCGATATCAGCGATCATCGTGCCGTATCTGATCTCATCCTCGTCAGAAACGCCATAGGCCGCCCCCTGCCCCGAACTAGGCTGAACACTGAACACGCCGTATACACCCGTCATCGCTGATCTGATCGAAGCTTCGTCGTTAAAGTCTCCCTGTACTACCTCTATATTAAGAGACGCTGTTTCCCGGGCCTTGGGAGCCTTCAGGTCGCGGACGAGAGCCCTGACGGACCAACCATCTGCCAGCAGAGCTGACGCGACGGCGCCGCCTTGCTGACCGGTTGTGCCGAATACGAGGATGACATTTTCCGAAGTCGTTTTGGATATTTCCGGACTGCTAGCCTGATCATTGCTGGATATCATTTGAGCCTCCTTGATGCGAGTAGGCAATATAGGTATACATATTATACGTGAGTACAATTACGCACCTGAATGCTACCACGTCTCCAGGAGTATCCCTGCCCATGGCCACCATGCCACCGGAAAGCCTCGAACTAAACAGGCTCGTACTTGAGGAAATCACGACGAAGTGGTCGTTGCTGGTGCTAGGATGCCTGTGCGGCGGGCCTATGCGTTTCAACGCGCTACGACGGGCCAATGATGGCATCACGCAGAAGGCTCTGACGCAATGTCTGCGCCGGCTTGAAGCCAACGGGTTCATAACCCGCTCGGTTGTCAGCACCGCGCCCGTTGCAGTCGTTTATGAAATATCTCGCTTGGGGCGTTCGCTCGAACCGCATCTGCAGGCAATCCTTAACTGGGCAGACCAACATCGCGATGAGGTTTTGGCCGCGCAACGACGGTTTTGGGGGACGCCTGAGCTTTCCCGCTGAGCTTAGATTGTAATCATTTAAAACAATATCTTGACTGAAGAAGAGGTAATTCCGAGTAGCTGTCGTTGGCTACCATCACACTATTCAGTTATCTTGCCTCGCGAGAAAGAGTCCAACGATGGTACCGTCAACAAATGCCCCGGCATCGTCCCCGGAGCAATCAGTTTCGGCGAAGAGCGCGAGGGGACCACAATGCTTCATTGCACCTCTCTCTACCAGATCACTCCAGGATCATCACCGTCGCTGGAGAGCAGGACGCATAGGCATGCGAGGAGACTGCCTCGTCAATTCTCACAACTTTAGACTTTATTTCCAGCTATTCCTCGCGAACTATGCTCAGCCGCTTAAGGTCAGCAAAAACGGTATGATTGCCTGCCCATATTGGCCCCGGGCTACTTAAATCGCCTGCGAACTCCGCTAGACCACCCGCTTCGCGTATGAGCGCCACTCCGGCGAGACAATCCCAGCAAAAGAGAGTTGGATCATAATAGCCCCCAAGGCGGTTGGCGGCGACATAAGCCAGCATCAGCGCGCCCGAGCCTATGCGAAAAAGAACTCCACCTTCCTTATAGAGCTGCGTCACAAAGGCACCAACTTCAACAGGATCGGCACGTTCCGTGCCCCCATAGCCTATGTTTGTTGATTGGACTGTCCAGTCGCTTCTCATGATCAATTTTCTATCATTGAGTGTAGCGCCACAGGCAGCTTCGGCGACGTAGAGTTCGCGCATAACTGGTGCGTAAATGACGCCGATCACCGGTTCACAACTCCGAGTGACCGCAATTGACACCGACCAGTTCGGTTGCCCCACGAGAAACGCCATTGTTCCGTCGATCGGATCAATCACCCAGGTGTAGCCTGAGTTTCCAAGCGTCGAACCCGCTTCTTCGCCAACGATACCATCGTCCGGGAAATTTTTCTTGATCATTCCACGCAGATAATTCTCGGTCGCGCGGTCTGCGATGCTTACCAAATCTTGCGTGGATGATTTCAATTCTGCTTTCAGCCGTTCTGGTTTCGAAAGAAATCCTTTTGCTCTGGCTCCTGCGACTTTCGCGATGCGCTCTGCCAGCACCCTGCGGTGATGGATTTCACCTTGCCCTGATCGAACGTCACTCATTTTTTGCCTCTGCCCTAAACGACCTCAGTAAAATCATATTTTGCAAATGAATACTATTGCAAATTTGAATTTACATGTGTATCGATTGAGCATTCTCGCTGAGAGGACAGCGAGCCCAATCCATTAATATCGTTTCACGAAGGCGCGTCTTGCGCAGACTGTAAGTTGCGCCAAAAGCGGAAGTTTCGAGGGAAAGAGCATTTTGGGAAGAGGCGGTGTCGAGCGACGAGCAGCGCTTTTCGGCAGACATTGTTAAGTGACTGAAGACTGAAACAAGCTTGCGCGATAAGGCAGGCACCATAGGAGGAGTGGCATGAAACGTTTGTTGAGAGTGTGCGTCAGCGTTCTGGCGCTGGCTGCTGGAGCCGCTGGCGCACCCATGTTGGCACATGCTGATTGGCTAGAAGATGCGGCCAAGCCGCTAAAGGGTACGGAGATCAGCGGTATATTCCTCGATCGCCCAGGTTATCGGGCGATCATCAAGCTCCTTCCGGAGTTTGAAAAGAAGACCGGCATCAAGGTCAACTACGAAATTGTTCCTTATGAGAATACGCGCGAGAAGGAAGTGCTGAACTTCACCTCGCAAGGCGACCTCACGATGGCCCTGGTCGATCTCGTCTGGATCGGCGAATTTGCCGAGAACGGCTGGATCGACCCGATCGACAATTTCACCAAGGACAAGTCGATCACAGATCCGAACCTCAAGCTGGATGGTTTCTTCCCGCTTCTGCTCAATGCGTTCGGCTCCTGGGGTGGAAAAACATACGGCCTGCCCTTCGACAACTATTCGGGCCTGATGTTCTACAACTCCTGCAAGCTCAAGGATGCCGGCTTCGACAAGCCACCGGCAACGTGGGACGAATTGATGAAGGTCTACGCGCCAAAGCTAACCGACGCATCGAAGAACCAATATGCATACGCCCTGCAATCGCTGCGCGGAGAAACGCAGTCGGCCGACAGCTTCATGCGTATGCTCTGGCCCTTCGGTGGCTCGCTGCTCGACAAGCAGTTCAAGTCCAACCTGATGAGCAAGGAAAGCCAGGCTGGCCTCAACTTCCGTCAGGATCTGATGAAATATATGCCACCCGGCATCGTGTCCTTCGACCACGCAGAAGCTGTCAACTCCCTGGCCCAGGGTCAGGTCGCAATGATCACGGAATGGTCTGCCTTTTACGGCACGCTGGTCGATCCCGCGACCTCCAAGCTCGGAGACTGCCTCGCGGTAGCGCCAGAGCCCGCGGGCCCTGCTGGCCGCCTCCCTGCCCTTGGCGGCTTCTCTCTGGCGGTTGCCGCGCAGGCCACCGAAGAGCAGAAGAAGGCGACCTGGCTGTTCATTCAGTGGGCAACCTCTGAGGACATCGCCAAGGCCTATGTGGAAGCTGGCGGCGTTTCCGGCCGTATGTCCGTCTACAACGACCCGGAGATCAAGGCGAAGTACAAATTCGTCGAGCCGATGGTCGCCTCTTGGCAGAAGGGCGTTCCGGAATTCCGTCCACGTTTCCCGGCATGGCCAGCCATCTCCGAAGTCGTTGCCGAGTGGGGTTCCAAGATGATGCTTGGCGAGGTTTCGGTCGAAGCAGGATCGAAGGAAATCGGCACGCGCATGGAGGATATCCTGAAGAAGGAAGGCTACTACGACGGCAAGAAGCAGTTGTTGCAGTAACCCTCTAGCGCAAATCTACAAGAGGTCATTGCACGGCAGGGGGTGGCGGCAATTGCTGTCACCACCCCCTGCCGATCCTTTAACCGGAACCGATCCATGCTGCATCTCTCAGACCAAGCCCTTGCCGAGATTGGCGTCTGCCTGCGCGACATCGCCACGGAGCAATTCGAAGCGACGGTTGTGGAAATCACAAAAGCCCGGCGGATCGCCTTTTATGGCGTCGGGCGCGAAGGTCTCCAGATCAAGGGACTGGCGATGCGCCTTTTCCATCTGGGACTGCATTGCGCCATGGTGGGCGACATGACCACGCCGCCCGTGGCTGAAGGCGATCTGTTGATCGTTTCGGCTGGTCCTGGCGATTTCTCAACCGTCTCGGCCCTGATCGGCGTTGCGCGCAACGCTGGTGCCCGCATTCTCGTCGTGACGGCACAACCTCAAGGCAAGGCGGCAAGCCAGGCTGATTGTGTGTTGCATATACCGGCGCAAACCATGGCCGACGATCAGGGCGACACGCAATCGGTCCTGCCGATGGGATCGCTCTATGAGGGCGCGCTCTACGTTGCCTTCGAGCTTCTCGTTCTCGCCGTGCGTGACCGTCTGAACGTGACGCCCGATGCGATGCGCGCCAATCACACGAACCTTGAATAAAGCCGAAAGCGTTCCGGCGAAAGCAGTGCCGACGCCTGCTATGCATTGAGAGGAAAGACCGATGTCAGAACTCACCTCCAGACCGAACCGCGGCTATGGCCGGTGGACGCCGTTCTGGTTTCTGGCGCCCGCGGTATTGACGCTGTTCATCATCGGGATTTATCCGACGATATTTGCATTGGTGACATCGTTTCGTCGCTACAATATCGCGCGCCCACGCGAAGGCTTCCCCTTTGTCGGGTTTGAAAATTACGCGTCCGTCCTGTCCGACAGCACATTTTGGGCGTCATTGTTCCTGACTACCAAATTCTATGTCACCGTATTGCCGATCGAGATCGTGCTGGGTCTGATGATTGCGCTTCTGCTGCACAAGCCTGGCATGGGTTTTCTCAAATCGCTGGCACGAGTGACGCTCGTCGTGCCGCTTGCGACCACCTATGCCGTTGTGGGCCTTATCGGGCGATTGATCTTCAACGGTGATTTCGGCGTCGCCAACTGGTTTCTGGATGTCCTTGGAATCGGCGGTATCGACTGGCTTGGATCGCAAAGCGGCGCCTTCGCAGCCATCGCGATCATGGATATCTGGCAATGGACACCCTTCTGCGCCCTGATCTTCCTGGCCGGGCTTTCCATGGTGCCGGGTGAAATCGAGGAGGCTGCGCGGCTGGAAACCTCATCGAAGCTGTCCTTGTTGCGCTTTGTCCAACTTCCCTATCTGATGCCGGGACTGACCGCCCTTTTGATCCTGCGCTCGGCAGACGTTCTGAAGCTCTTCGACATGGTCTTCGTCATGACCCGTGGCGGCCCCGGATCGGCGACCGATCTCGTATCGATCTACATTCAACGTATCGGCTTTCGCGTGTTCGATCTTGGCACGGCGTCCGCCCAGGCGATCCTGCTGCTGATCATCACGATCCTTCTCAGCCGTCTCTATATCCGCGTTCTCTATAAGGAGGTGAACTGATGCGCCTGTCATCCGGCAAGGTTCTACACGCTCTAGGGCTCACCGCAGTCGTCCTCTTTACGCTGTTTCCCTTCTTCTGGATGGTTTCGGCAAGCTTTAAGTCGCAGTCTGACATTCTGGCCTCTCCGCCAGTCTGGCTCTTTACGCCGACGCTCGATCACTACCGTGAAATTTTCGCCGACTCCAAGGTGCTTGGAGGCGTCGGTAATTCTCTGATCATCGCCATTTGCACCACGGCACTCGCCGTTGCACTCGGGGCACCTGCGGCTTATGCCCTAGCCCGCTACGACTTTCGCGGCAAATCTGACCTGTGGTTCTGGTTCATCTCGAACCGCATGACGAGCCCGATCGTCCTCGCACTGCCCGTCTATATTCTAGCGTTGCAACTCAATATTCTCGACACGCATCTTGTCCTCATTCTGATCTACCTGACCTTCAACCTGCCGATCGTCGTGTGGATATGCACCGATCAGTTCAAGTCCATTCCGCCGGATCTGGAACAGGCGGCGCGACTGGATGGCGCGGATCAGTTCACGATCTTCCGCAAAATCTATCTGCCGCTTGGCGCCCCGGGAATTGCGGTGTCTGCAATCTTCTCGTTCATCTTCTCCTGGAACGAACTGCTTTACGCACTGGTATTGACGAGACGCAATGTCCAGACGGCGCCCGTCGCCGCCACCAGTTTCATGTCCGGCTATGAGCTGCCCTGGGGCAAGATCATGGCAACCGGCACAGTCATCGTTCTGCCGGTGACAATCTTCGCACTGATCGTTTCGCGACACATGGTTCGCGGCCTGACGATGGGAGCGACCAAATGAGCGCATCGAACCCACTTGGTGTCAACCTTTCCTTCTGCGTGAAGCGGTGGATCACGCCGCAGCTTTGGGCACCTGTCGTGCGCGATACTCTTGGACTGGACAAGATCCAGTTTTCCTTCGATCTCGTCGACCCGATGTGGCCTTCGGCAGTCGTATCGCGGCATGCCAAAGATGTCCGCAATGCCGCCGCCGATTACGGTATCGTTATTCACAGTGCCTTCATCGGTTTGGCTCATTACACCTTCAACCAGTTGCTTCATCCGGACGAAGAGGTACGGGCCTACGCCGAACATTGGCTGGAGCGCGCCTATGATTTCGCCACCGAAGCGGGCATTCCCGCAGTCGGCGGTCCTTTGGGCGCCGTTGCCTCAAGGCCGGATGGCACCGAGGCTGACGCCATCGACGAACGCGACTATGATAGCCTGCTCGAGAGAATGATGCGGCTCGGCCAAAAGGCAAAGGCCGCAGGCCTGTCTGCGCTTTATGTCGAGCCGACGCCCATGCGCCGGGAATGGCCATGGACGATTGCGCAAGCGCGACGGATGATGACAGATGCGGCCGGTAGCGCCACACCCTGGACCTTCTGCGTCGACTGGGGCCACGGCACCATCTTACCGCTTTATGGCGAGCAGGCAGACACGATGGAGCCATGGCTTGCCGAGTTGCAGGACGTGATCTCCGCCGTTCATATCCAGCAGACAGACTTTATTCTTGACCGGCATTGGGACTTCACTGAAGCGGGACGTGTGAAGCCGCGCGAGGTCAAGGCTGAGCTCGCGCGGACAGGTCTTTCGGCCTGCCCCGTATTTCTTGAGGTCTTCTACCCGTTCGAACGCGACAGCGTCTCCATACTCGACGCATTGAAGAGCACCGTCAGCACCCTTAAGCAGGACTTTGCTTAAGCCAGGAGTGACAGTGATGGTGAACAAAGAAACGGATAATGGTGTGGCTGCAGATGATTTCAATGCGCAGCAGACCCGCGCCCGCGTAGCATGGCTCTATTTCATTGGAGGCATGACCCAACAGGAAATCGCCGATCAGTTGGGATTGACACGGTTGCGGGTCAACAAGATCCTTGGACAGATCCGCACAGATGGCTCCGTCGTGGTCGATATTCGTCTGCCGATGGCCGATTGCATCGATCTTGAGCATAAGCTGAAAGAACGCTTTGGCCTGGAAGGCGCATGTGTGACCCCCACGCTGCCGGATGACGCCGAAAATCAACGCGTGATCGGCGAGGCCGCCGGTGCTTTGCTTGATGGAATGCTGCAGGACGGAATGGGGCTTGGCGTCGGCTGGGGGAAAACCCTGTCCGCCGGTCTCAAACGGCTGACGCCACGCGCCCTGCCCGAAAGCTGGGTCACGTCGATCATGGGCGGACTAACGCGCGGGTCAGGCTCGAGCACATTCGAGGTTGCGACAGGCTACGCCCGGGCGATCTCCGCCGAATGCTGGTATCTGACGGCGCCGCTTTATTTTCCAACAGCAGAAAGCCGGGAAGCGCTTCTGTCCCATCATGGCATTCGCGAGACGATGCGGCGCGCAACCTCGGTCGACATCGCGCTCGTTTCGTGCGGAGACATGACGCCCCGCTCGCTGCTGGTCCAGACGCCGACCGTATCGGAGAACATTACTTCGCTCCTGGACGCCGGGGCGATTGGAGACCTACTCGGTGTCTTTCTCGACGAGGACGGCAACCCAATCGATCATCCGCTGGCAGAGCGCGTCCTTTCTCTGGCACTGAAGGATCTCAAAGCGGTGCGACATTCGATCCTGGCTTCGGGCGGCCTATACAAATTTAAAATCATCCGCGCGATCCTGCGTGCCGGTTACGTCAAACAACTGGTGACAGATCAGGCATCCGCGGAGGCGCTTCTGCGGGAAGCACCGCCGGACCGCAGCAAACGTCAATAGTCAAGCGGGCGTCGCACCGCTTGCGCGGTAACCGCTCACAGATTGGGAGTAACGAAGAATGACCTTCCTTCAGCTGGAAAACATCAAGAAACAGTTCGGCGAACTTGGCGTCATCAAGGGCGTCGATATATCAGCGTCCAAGGGGGAATTCGTCGTTTTCGTCGGCCCGTCTGGCTGCGGCAAGTCCACGCTGCTGCGCATGATTGCCGGATTGGAGGACGTGAGTTCGGGTAAGGTCCTGATCGATGAAAAGGATGTAACCTACGAAGAGCCCGCCAAGCGTGAAGTTTCGATGGTGTTCCAGTCTTATGCGCTCTATCCGCATATGAGCGTGTTCGACAACATGGCGTTCGGTCTGCGCATGGCGAAGCTGTCCGAAGAGGAGATCAAACGACGCGTCGGCGATGCCGCCCGCATCCTTCAGATCGAGCCGCTTCTGGAACGCAAACCACGCGCCTTGTCCGGTGGCCAGCGCCAACGCGTCGCCATTGGCCGCTCGATCGTACGCAATCCAAAAATCTTTCTATTCGACGAGCCGCTGTCCAACCTCGATGCGGAGTTGCGAAGCCAGATGCGCGTCGAAATTGCCAAGCTTCACCGCAATCTCGGTGCCACGATGGTCTATGTCACACACGACCAGGTAGAGGCGATGACTCTTGCAGACCGTATCGTTGTTCTGCGCGCCGGTCTGGTTGAGCAGATCGGTTCGCCGACAGAACTTTACGACCGTCCAGCCAATACCTTCGTCGCAGGCTTCATCGGCTCGCCGAAAATGAACTTCCTGGCCGCAGAAGTCGAGGGTGCGGATGCGACGAGCCTGCGTCTTTCGCATCCTGCATTTCAAGGGCAAAGCCTCGTGCTCAGCCATCCGCGAAGCAACACGCTCCGCCCCGGAGATATCGTCACGGTTGGCCTCAGGCCCGAGCATATCAGGATCGGCACCGGCCATTCCATGCTCAATCTCACCCTCGATTTCGCCGAAAATCTGGGGGGCTCTACCCAGGTCTACGCCCGTACGCCAGCAGAACAAGTCACCATTGTGGTGAACGGCCGGCCGGATGTGACGCAGGGCGAGACAATCAGCGCGGATATCGACCATGCGCACATTTATCTCTTCACTGCGGACGGCAAGGCGCTCTGAGACTGAGGCCGAAAAAGCGTCCATCACCACTCAGGGACGCAAAACAAGAGATCGGACAGACGTTCGATTGACAAAGGCATAATGACTGTAGGGAGGAAGCCTCACATGACCGATAGCTTTGAAGGCAAGGTTGCAGCCATCACCGGTGCGGCATCCGGCATTGGCCTGGCTTGCGCACGCAAACTTCTCGATGAGGGTGCGACAGTTGTTCTGATCGATCGCGCCGGGGACCGTTTGCGGGCGCTCTGTTCAGAGCTTGGAGAGCGCTGCCGTATGCTTGTCGTCAACCTCCTGAACGGCCAAGAGGTTTCGGGGATGCTTCCGGGCATTCTGGCTGAAGCCGGACGGCTCGATATTTTCCATGCCAATGCGGGCGCGTATATCGGCGGTGCTGTCGCAGAAGGCGATCCCGACAGCTGGGACAAGATGCTCAATCTGAATATCAACGCTGCCTTCCGTAGCGTTCACGCCGTGCTTCCGCACATGATCGCTCAAAAGAGGGGCGACATTCTCTTTACCAGCTCTGTCGCCGGTGTGGTTCCTGTCGTTTGGGAGCCGATTTACACCGCGTCCAAATTCGCCGTCCAGGCTTTCGTCCATTCCACTCGCCGACAAGTCGCGCCCCATGGCGTTCGCGTCGGCGCAGTGTTGCCCGGCCCGGTTGTCACGGCTCTTCTGGATGACTGGCCGAAAGCAAAGATGGAGGAGGCGCTCGCCAATGGAAGCCTGATGCAGCCGCAAGAAGTCGCCGAAGCTGTCTATTTCATGCTGTCCCGCCCTCGCAATGTCGTGATACGAGATCTCGTGATCCTGCCCAACAGCGTCGATCTGTAGCCGGGATTGAGGTGGAGTTGTAATGCGGGAGAGTTTTCCATGAGCCGTTCCAGATATTTCATCGGCGTCGATGTCGGCACCGGCAGTGCGCGCGCCGGCATTTTTGATGAGGAAGGCGATTGCCTTGGAACGGCCAAGCACGACATCGACATCTATCAGGATGCCCACCACATGGTGGAGCAGTCGAGCGAGAATATCTGGCAGGCAGTCTCATATGCCGTGCGCACAGCGGTTTTACGCGCAGGCGCTTCGCCGGACGATATCGTAGGCATAGGCTTCGACGCCACCTGCTCGCTGGTGGTGCTGGGCGAAGGCGGGCGCTCTTTGCCGGTCGGCCCATCTGAAACCCCGGCGCGCGACATCATCGTCTGGATGGATCACCGTGCCGTAGAACAGGCAGAGCGCATCAATGCGCAGGGCCACGATGTTCTACGCTATGTCGGCGGACGCATATCACCTGAAATGCAGACGCCAAAGCTGTTATGGCTGAAGGAAAATCGGCCGGAGATCTTTGCACGGACATGGCAGTTCTTCGATCTCGCTGATTTCCTCACATGGAGAGCGACGGGAAGTCTCGCGCGCTCCACCTGCACGGTGGCATGCAAATGGACGTATATTGCCCATGAGCAGCGGTGGGACCCGAGCTATTTCCGCCAGATCGGTCTAGCGGAACTGGCTGACGAGAACTTTGCCCGCATTGGACTGGAGATCGTCGAGCCCGGTACGCCGGTCGGTCAAGGGCTGACGGCCAAGTCTGCGGAAGATTTCGGCCTTTTACCGGGTACGCCTGTCTCTGCCGGCATGATCGATGCGCATGCAGGCGGCATCGGCACGGTCGGGATCGGTGGAACGCCCGAATCAAACCTTGCCTATGTCTTCGGCACGTCCTCCTGTACGCTGACCTCGACCGAAGAGCCGAAATTCGTTCCCGGTGTCTGGGGTCCTTACTACTCTGCCATGGTGCCTGGCCTGTGGTTGAATGAGGGCGGACAAAGTGCTGCCGGTGCGGCCATCGACCATCTGATCAGCCTTCATCCCTCTTTTCCCGAGGCGCATGAAAAGGCGCGTGTTACCGGCGTTGCGCTTCCCGTCATGCTCGCCAACATGGCATCTGCCACAAGCGCTTCTCCTTCTCAGGTCGTCACGCTTGCGCGAGGCCTTCATGTGGTTCCTGAATTCCTCGGAAACCGCGCACCGTTTGCCGATCCGGCTGCTCGCGCCGTCATTGCCGGGCTTGGGATGGAGCGCGATCTCGACAGTCTGGTCGCCCTCTATGTGGCTGGTTTGTGCGGGATCGGCTACGGGCTTCGACAGATCATCGAGGCACAGACGAAGGCTGGCGCAGGGATTGACCAGATCATCATCAGCGGCGGTGCCGGCCAGCATGATCTCATCCGCCAACTTCTTGCCGATGCCAGCGGCAAGCCCGTTATTGCGCCGCAGACCGCAGAGCCTGTCCTCTTGGGAGCGGCCCTTCTTGGCGCAACCGCTGCGCAGGTCTTCACCGATCTCAAACAGGGAATGCAAAAGCTCAGCAAGCCCGGCAAGACATGCGAGCCCGCCTCTGGAACGCTCCAGCAACTGCATGATCGGCGTTACGACGCCTTTTGCACCCTTCAGGCAAGTATAAGATCGCTGCGGGATTCCTGATCATGGATTGGCCGAGGCACGCCTTGCGAGTGACCTCGGCTTGATCATGCCTTCACGTTGTTCATTAAGTGCGCAGGGTTTCACTGACATCGTCGAGCGGGCCGGTCAGCGCAGTGCGCGGCGGTATCAGCTGTGGCTCGATAATGGTCACACACGGCTCGCCCGGCGACGAATCCAGAAGTTCGAAACCGACTTCCAGCATTTTCGAAATATCGGGTTTGATCATGTAGACCGGAAACGGCAGGAACGACGCGAAGGGATCGTAGTCGAAACAGCCGACCACGATGTTCGCGACCACCGCCGGATCATGCCGCCCCATAAAACGCAGAAGACCCTCGAAATTGATGGACGAATTGACGAAGAAGCAACGCGGCAAACGGCCGTGGCGCATGAAATAGTTTTCAAGGACAATATCCGTCATACGCGGTGAGTAGCCTGTCTTTTCCACCGCTACTCTGCTGCAGACCGTTCCGAAATAAGCATTCTTGGCTGCATCAAATCCTGCGATACGTTCCAGACTCGCATGGTCGTCATGTCCACCGAACAGCACCACGTCATCAGGCGAAAGCGCGCCGTCGCGTGACGCATGCTCCAGTATCGCACGTGTCAGTATCTCCGCACCATGCCTGTTGTCGGAAATGACGGATGACGCCAGCTTGCCAGGAAGATCGAGATTGACGTGTGGCAGGGCTGCACCGGCACAAACCTGATGAACGCCATCGGGATTGGCGACACCCGCGATAAACAGCGCATCGATCGAGTAAGCGATCAACGTCTCAACTGTCTTGCGCTCTGCCTCAGGATCGCGCCGCCCGGAGACCACCATTGGCGAGAGGCCCCGCTTGCGCGCTTCGGCCTCGAACGCCTGCGCCATGGAGGAAAAGAACCGGTTCTCATAAACCGGAACCAGCAATCCGACGAGACCCGATTTCGAGCTGCGCAACCCCCTTGCCTGAAGGTTGGCGGTATAGCGCTGGGCCTTTGCCAGCGAGAGAATTTTGCCAGCAGTTTCCTCCGAGATACGGCGCTTACGCCAGCTTCCATTCAGCACTGCACTGACCGTCGAAGCCGAAGCCCCCGACAATACCGACAGATCGTAGATCGTGGCCTTCTTCGAGGTCAGGTCTGCCATTTCTCGTCCTCCTTGCGAAATCGATGTGTAGAGCAATCCGCCTCTTGACGGAAGTAAAAACCGCGCCTAACCTCCATGCACCATCGATTGTGCAAATTTGAAATATCGATTGTGCAAACGATGCGCGCTATGGGAGTAGCAGGAGGAAAATCTCGAATAGCCGAGATCGAAGTGATCGTACACAGAGCTCAAAAGCTGTGGCGAGACACCTGCTGTACACGTCTTTTGGAGGAGGAACATTCATGAAGAAAATCATTTCAGCCGCACTGGGTCTGTCTCTTGCCTTGCTCGCATCCACGGCTTTTGCTGAAGGACCCAAGGTGGGCGTCGTCGTCAAGATCGGCGGTATTCCGTGGTTCAATGCCATGGAGGCAGGCATCAAGGAGCAAAGCGCCAAGCTCGGCGTAAACGGCTTCATGGTCGGCCCAACCAGCGCCGACCCTGCCCTTCAGGTTCGCGCCATCGAAGACCTGATCGCACAGAAGGTCGATGTCATCGGCGTCGTTCCAAACGATGCGAAGGTGCTTGAGCCCGTGCTGAAAAAGGCACAGGAAGCCGGCATCAGGGTCATCACGCATGAATCCCCGAAGCAGCAGGGCACAGACTGGGATTTCGAACTGGCATCCGCTAAAGGCTTCGGTGAAGCGCACGGCAAGCTTCTCGGTGAAAAGATGGGCGGCAAGGGCTCCTATGCAGTCTTCGTCGGTTCGCTCACCGTTCCACTGCACAACGCCTGGGCTGACGCAGCCATTGCGTACATCAAGGCAAATTATCCGGACATGAAGCTCGTCGGCGACCGTTATGGCGTTGCAGAAGATTTGGACAAGAGCCGCTCCACAGCGCTCGACCTCATGTCTGCAAATCAGGATCTCAAGGGCTTCCTGGCCTTCGGTTCGCAAGGCCCTATCGGCGCAGGACGCGCTGTGGAAGAACGTCGCAAGGATGGCAAGGTCTTTGTCATCGGTCCCTTTTCTCCCGGACAGGGCGCCAAGCTTATCAAGAGCGGCGCTCTGACCGGCGGCTTCATGTGGAACCCCAAGCAGGCCGGCGAAGTCTTCGTCACCCTGGCAGATCGTCTCTCCAAGGGTGAAACACCCAAGGCTGGCGACGATATCCCAGGTCTTGGGAAGATCAACCCCGAGGGTAACACCATCGTTGTCGATCAGTTGCTGAAGATCGACAAGGAAAGCATCGACAAGCTGGTCGGCATGGGTCTCTAAGCCACGTCAGGCACAGCGATTGGACCCGTGACGCTGACGCATCACGAGTGGTCGATCGGATTATCGTCGCGTAGTCCAACTGTTTACGCGACGGTATCATCAACAAAAACAAGAAAATGAATAGCGCCCTGCTCCAGCCGGGCGAAGGGAGATAATTGCGCTATGAGCGACAAACCGCTCTTGTCCTTGAAGAATATCAGCGTAACCTTCGGCGGCGTTAGAGCGCTCAAGAGCGTTGCTTTCGAGGTCAATCCTGGCGAGGTGCATTGTCTGGCCGGCGAAAACGGCTGCGGCAAGAGCACGCTCATCAAAGTCATCACCGGCGTCTACAAACCGGAAGCGGGCGCGGAACTGCTGTTCGACGGGAAGGCAGTCCCAGCCATAACGCCGGCGCTTGCTCAGTCTCTTGGCATTCAGGTGATCTGGCAGGATCTGGCGCTTTTCGATGAAATGACGGTCGCCGAGAATATCGGTTTCCAGCACGCCATGAAGGGCAAATTCGGGCTGGTCGATAAGACCGCAATCCGAAATGCTGCCGAACAGGCCTTGGCCCGGCTCGGGGTCGAGATCGACTTGGATCGTCCGCTCAAGGAACTTCCCATTGCGCAGCGCCAGATCGTCGCCATCGCGCGCGCTCTGGTCGGTGAGGCGCGTCTGGTTTTCATGGACGAGCCGACAGCCTCGCTGACGCAATCTGAAACCGATTATCTGATCGACATCGTGCGCAATCTGTCAGCGTCGGGCGTGGCCGTCGTTTTCGTTTCCCATCGACTGGCCGAAGTGCTCGAAATATCGAACCGGATCACGGTGCTGCGCGACGGCTCGCTTGTCGGCGTCTATCCGGTCGAGGGCATGACGCAGTCGCGCGTCACGGAACTCATGACTGGCCGCCTCTTCGATAGCGCCGTCATCGCTACCGACCATGACGATCAGCCTGTTGTACTCTCCGTTCGCGGACTGACGCGGCATGGCGAATTCGAAGATGTTTCCTTCGAACTACGCCGGGGGGAAACGCTCGGCATTACAGGTCTGCTTGGCGCCGGCCGCACAGAACTCGCTTTGACGCTGTTTGGAATGCATCGTCCGCATGCCGGTGAAATTCGGCTCGAAGGCAAGCCGGTGAAGTTCGGCTCGAACCGCGACGCCATTCGGGCAGGTATTGCCTATCTCTCCGAAGACCGTCTGTCACTCGGGCTCAACCAGCCGCAATCGATTGCCGACAATCTCATCATGGCTTCGCTCGATAAATTGCTTGTCGGCGGGCTGATTTCGCCGTCGAAAAAAGCCGCGGTCGTCAAGAACTGGATCGGCTCGCTCGGCGTCAAGATCGGCCAGCCGGAAGACCCGATCCGCACGCTGTCCGGCGGCAACCAGCAACGTGTCGCCATTGCCAAATGGCTGGCGATCGGCCCGAAAATCCTCATACTCGATGCACCGACCGTTGGCGTCGATGTCGGCGCGCGCGCCGGGATTTTCGAGATTGTTCGCAAGCTTGCGGCTCAAGGCCTCTCCATCATCCTGATCTCCGCTGAAGCACCGGAGGTCTATTTCAATTCAGACCGGATCGTTCACATGGTCGAAGGACGCTTCCACGCGACCTACGATCCACGTGCCATGTCTATGACCGAACTGGAGACTGCCATCTATGCGTAGGCTGATCCTGGGAAATACTACCGAATTCGCGCTGGTCGTCGTGACGATCCTGCTCTGCGCAGGCCTGTCGCTCGGGACCGATCGCTTTTTGACCGTTTCGAACGCTTTCGACGTGCTGAATGTTTCCGCCGTCAACATCATCTTCGCCGTCGGCCTGCTGGTCGTTTTGATTTCAGGTGGCATCGACATCTCCTTCGCCGTCGCGGCGTCCGTCGTCCAATATGTGACTGTGCTTGCTCTTTCCGCGCTCGGCGGTGGCAACTGGGCAGAGGGCTTCATCATCGCCGGTGGTGTCGGTATCGGCCTTGGCGTCATCAATGCGTTTCTCGTCTGGCGGCTGAAGATCATCTCCATCGTCGCGACGATCTCCACCTTCAACATCTTCTTCGGTCTCTTGATGTTCTTCACCAAGGGGGTCTCCATCTACGATCTGCCGGAGTGGCTTTCCACCCGTGTCGTCTTCTACGAACACGAGATGAGCGACGGGTCCTGGATTGAATTGACGCTGCCGGTCGTCGTGATGATCCTCTGCTGCATCGCCACCTGGTTCATGATCTCGCGCACCACCATCGGTCGTCAGCTCTACGCATTCGGAGACAATCCGGAAGGCGCTCGACGCTTCGGCATCAACATCGGCGCGATGCATTATCTTTCGTTTGGCTGGCTCGGCCTCATGGCTGGAATTGCGGGACTGATGCAGGCGCATTATGCGCAGGAGGTTGTGCCAAACGCGCTTTATGGCCGCGAGCTCGATGTTCTCGCCGCAACCGTTCTCGGAGGTGCCCGGCTTGGCGGCGGCAAGGGGTCGGTCGTCGGCTGCGTGCTTGGCGTTCTGCTTGTTTCAATAACTCAGAACGGTCTCAACCTGATGGGCGTATCGCCCTTCGCCTTCAAGATGGTCGTCGGCGCCATCATTCTCATCGCCATCACGCTCTCTTCGACCCGCTTCGATAAACTTCTGCCGTCCGCCATGAAGAGTTCAAAACAGGGAAGCGCGCGCCGATGACATCCTTGACGCAAAAGTTTAACGCGGCATTCGGCGCTGACATGGCGGGACCCCTCGTTGCCTTTGTCGCTGTCATGGTCGTATTCGGAACGCTAGCTGATAATTTTCTGTCGGCTGGGACCTTTGGTTCCGTGGCTTTCCAGCTGCCCGAACTCGGGCTTCTGACGCTCGCCATGCTGCTTCCGCTTTTGACCGGCGGGATCAACCTGTCGATCACATTCGCCGCCAACCTTTCGGGCCTTGCCGCAGCATGGGTGTTGCAGGCCCATGGCGGGGTAAACGCACCACCGAGCGCCTTTCTTCTCGCTTGCCTTGCGGCGCTCCTCACCGGCGCAGCTGCTGGCGCGCTCACAGGTGCCGCCATTGCCTACACGCGCGCGCATCCTATCCTCGTTACTCTGTCGATGATGATCTTCCTGCGTGGTCTTGGTGAATTTCTCACGCGCGGCGGCGATATTTCCGGCTTTCCTGATTACGTGTCCACCATCGGTCACGGTTCGGTTCTCGGCCTGCCGATCCCGCTCATCATTTTCATTGTTTGTGTCGGGCTGTGGCATGTGTTGTTAACTCGGGCAAAGCTCGGCTTTGGGCTCTTGATGATCGGTTCAAATATCGAATCTGCCCGTTACTCCGGTCTCAACACCCGGCGTATCCTGATCCTTGTCTACACTCTGTCGGGTGTGATGTGCGCGATTGCGGGCCTTATCATGCTGGCCCGCTTCAACTCCGTGCGTGTCGGACATGGCGAGTCATACCTTCTGATCACGGTACTCGCCGCATTTCTCGGCGGCATCAATCCCTTTGGCGGCTTCGGTCGTGTCCTGCCGGTCTTCGTCGCGCTGATCGTTCTCCAGCTTCTGTCCTCCGGTCTAAACCTAATGGGCGCGAACCAGCATCTTGCCACGGCGCTATGGGGCGTGTTGATGATCGTCGTCATGGCGGCAAGGACGTGGGCGTCAAGATTCGCCACATCGCGCAGCAGGAAAGCATAAGATGCAAGGATTTGGTGTTCACGCAATGATGTGGACGAGCGTATGGGACCACGCAGGCGCCGAACGCGCTATTACAGGGGCCGCGATCTACGATCAGGACTATATCGAAATACCGTTTTTCGACATTTCCTCGGTCGATGCCGCCCATAGTCGCGCGATTCTCCGAAAGCATGAGTTGCGGGCGACATGTTCGCTGGTTTTGCCGGAACATGCCTGGGCCTCCATTCGCCCGGACGCGGCGATCGATCACCTGAAGGCTGCTCTCAACAAGGCTGCCGAGATTGGCGCCGAAGCACTAACTGGCGTCACTTTCGGTGGCACGACCGAACGCACGGGCTTTGCGCCAACGCAAGGCGAATATGACAATCTGACCCGTGCCTTGGGTGCGGTCGCGAAACACGCAAAATCGCTCGGCCTGCAGTTTGGTATCGAAGCGGTCAACCGCTATGAAAACCATCTCCTCAATACCGCGCAACAAGTGGTGGGTATCGTCGAGCGCATTGGCATGGACAACGTCTTTGTCCATCTCGACACGTTCCATATGAACCTTGAGGAAAAGGGTTTGGCGAGCGGAATTGTCGCTGCGCGTGATCACCTGAAATACATGCACATGTCGGAAAGCGACCGCGGCACGCCCGGTTTTGGCAACATCGCCTGGGACGAACTTTTCGGTGCGCTTGCGGCCATCGATTTCGACGGGCTTCTGGTTCTGGAAAGCTTCGGTGGATTGCCTGATTTCATGGCAGGTCCAACCTCCACTTGGCGAGCGATCGCCCCCGGTGCAGAAGATGTGCTGGACAAGGGAATTCCGTTCCTGCGCGACAAGGCAGCTCAATACGGCCTCTTTGCCAGCCGCTAAAAGCCCCAGAAAACCCTCATTAACATTATTATGCGAGCCAAAGCCTTGACTGTCATCGAAGACAACGCCCGTGAAATCGCCATCCTAGCCATGAAGCATTTCTCCGACAATCAGGGGCGGAGACTCATGATCGCGATTGCCGGCGCGCCGGGATCGGGCAAATCCACCATCGCCGAACGTGTCGTGGACCTTATCATCAGCGAAAGCGGTATCTCTGCAGCGCTGTTTCCCATGGACGGCTTTCACTACGATGACGCAGTTTTGGAGGCTATGGGTAGACGCGCCTTCAAGGGCTCGATCGATACCTTCGACGTTCACGGCCTGCGGCACATGCTGGAACGCCTGAAGGCCAACGAAGACGACGTTATCGCCGTTCCGGTCTTCGATCGGTCCATGGAAATCTCGCGGGCCAGCGGCCGCCTCATTCCGCAATCGGTGGACATCATCGTCTGCGAGGGCAATTATCTGCTGGCAAAGCAGTCTCCGTGGGACACGTTGAAACCGATCTTTGATTTCACGGTCTTCGTCGATGTCGAGGAAGATGATCTGCGTGAGCGGCTACGAGCACGTTGGCGCGGCTTCGGTCTCGATGAGACCGAGATTGATCGCAAGATCGAGAAAAACGATCTACCCAACGGCATCTTCATCATGAAAACCGCCGCACCGCCCGATCTCAGGCTGAAAAATCCAGGGAGAGAGTGAAACGCTAGTCACCGCCTGCTCGGCCGCGAACACCACCTTTTACAATCAAGACAGACATCAAACGACAACAGCGAGAGGCTGCTATGAAACACGGAATCTATTACTCCTACTGGGAACATGAGTGGAGCGCCAAGTTCGGCCCCTACGTAGAGAAGGTCGCCAAGCTGGGCTTCGACGTGATCGAAGTCGCCGCTCATCATATCAACGACTACAGCGATGCCGAACTTGCGACCATCAAGCAGAGCGCCCGCGACAACGGCATCATCCTGACGGCCGGTATCGGTCCTTCGAAGTCGAAGAACCTGTCCTCGCCCGATAAGACTGTGCGCGAGGCAGGCAAGGCGTTCTTCGAGAGGACGCTGAGCAATGTCGCCAAGCTCGATATCCACACGATTGGTGGTGCGCTGCATTCCTATTGGCCGATCGACTATTCGCAGCCGGTGGACAAGGAAGGCGACCGTGCACGTGGCGTCGAAGGTATTCACGGCATTGCGGATTTCGCCAACGATCTCGGCATCAATCTGTGCATCGAAGTTCTGAACCGCTTCGAGAACCACGTTCTCAACACGGCCGCCGAAGGCGTTGCCTTCGTAAAGGATGTCGGCAAGTCCAACGTCAAAGTCATGCTCGATACCTTCCACATGAACATCGAAGAAGACAGCTTTGGCGATGCCATTCGCACTGCTGGCCCTCTTCTCGGTCATTTTCACACCGGCGAGAGCAACCGCCGTGTACCGGGCAAGGGTAGAATGCCATGGCATGAGATTGGCGCAGCGCTACGGGAAATCAACTATACCGGCGTCGTCGTTATGGAACCATTCGTCAAAACAGGTGGGACAATCGGCTCCGACATCAAAGTTTGGCGCGATCTCACCGAAGGTGCCGATAGCGCAAAAATGGACGAAGATGCAAAGAAGTCACTCGCCTTCTCACGTTTCGTCTTGGGTTGAACTTACAGGACAGAAAGAGAACTTTGCCTCAACTTAAATCGAGTTGGGGCGATGCATTTGGCGAAGTTAAATACAACCCGCAAACAATCGCGACACGACTGCCGAGAATTGTGAAATATATACTATAGTAGAGAAAAAATCCGCTGAAATTCCTAGTTGCATGTCAGGACGTCGTCACCCTGAAGTATTACATCCGCAATTACATTGCCGTTGCTGCTGGCGATGCCGACGCCTAAATGACGCTGCATCGCTGCAACCTTATCCGCGCGCTCGATCTCTACGAGTAAAACCGCAAAGCTAGTCGATCGTGGTCAAATAGCCCCCGTTTTTTCGCCTGAGTTAAACTCGTTCTTTCGTTGGCCTGGATACAGATACGTTCATCCTTGGCTTTGAAACCGGAGCACACGCAAAGGACGTGTCCAGCTCGTCGGCAGGTGGCAAGCGGAGTCCACCATCCTGCACATCGCATCCCTGCTTGAGAGCATCAGTCCGATGAACGGTATGCGGCCTCAGCTCTGAGACCTATCAGCTGGCAGACATGGCCCTGTCGAATGGGGCCGTGTTCGTTTCCACATCGGCGAGCGATACCCGCATTATCGTCCAAGCGCCGGATCCCTGCCCGACAGGCATTGCTTGCGCGGGGCGGACACTGGTTGGCCGTCTGGGCCCTAGTCTCGCACCGATACCCTTGATTCTCTTAGGGTCGCACTCTACGTATTTAAAAAGTCGGGAGGAAATATGCGCCAGGTTTTGAGTCTAAAAGCAGAAACCGGCGTGAGCGGACTGGATGATGTTCTCTCCGGTGGCCTTACGCGCAGGCATGTTTTTTTGCTTGAGGGCTCTCCAGGGACAGGCAAAACCACGATTGCTTTGCAGTTTCTTATTGAAGGAGAAAAACGCGGGGAGCGCTGCCTCTACATCAGCCTGTCGGAAACGGACGAAGAATTGCGCGATTGCGCGAGATCTCATGGCATGGAGATTGGTAGCGGGATCGAGATATTTGAACTCGTTCCCCCGGAAAGCCTTCTCGATGCCGAACAACAACAAAGCCTGCTCTATTCCTCAGATCTCGAGTTAGGGGAAACGACAAAGCTGATTTTCCAAGCCTTTGAGCGGATTAAACCCCAGCGCGTCGTGATTGACAGCCTCTCTGAAATTCGCCTTCTGGCGCAGAGTTCCTTGCGATACCGCAGACAGATCCTCGCATTGAAGCACTTCTTCGCGCGCTCCGATGCGACGGTGCTGTTGCTTGATGACATGACGTCGGAAAATTTTGACAAGACCGTCCATAGCGTGGTCCATGGTGTCATTCATCTCGAACAGTTGCTTCCGGATTACGGCTCCGAGCGCCGCCGATTGAGAGTGATCAAATATCGCGGTCAGGCGTTTCGCGGCGGCTATCATGATTTCGTCATCAAGACGGGTGGCGTTGCAGTCTTTCCGCGCCTTCGCGCGATCGAGCACAGAACCGAATTTGAACGAACCACCCTATCGAGCGGTCTTGCCGAATTCGACGGCCTGCTCGGTGGAGGCGTGGAGCGTGGATCGAGCACTCTTCTCATCGGCCCTGCTGGAACGGGAAAAAGCCTGTTTGCCCTCCAGTTCGTCAACGCCGCAGTCGAGCGTGGCGAAAGGGCAGCGATCTTTATCTTCGATGAAGAACTTGGTCTCCTATACGCGCGCACCAGATCGATGGGTATCGACTTGGAGAAGTTGCAGGCAGAAGGACACATCCACATCGAGCAACTCGATGCCGCCGAACTATCACCGGGGGAATTTGCACAGCGTGTGCGCGATCGGGTCTCAACCTACGATGCCAAAACAGTCGTTATTGACAGCATAAATGGCTACCAGGCTTCAATGCCGGAAGAGAATGCTCTCATTTTGCACATGCATGAACTGCTACAATACCTCAACAGGCAGGGAGCCAACACGTTCCTGACGGTTGCCCAGCATGGGCTCGTTGGGGATATGAAATCGCCCGTCGATGTCACTTATCTTGCAGATAGCGTCATCCTTCTCAGATATTTCGAGGCGCTCGGAAAAGTGCGGCGCGCTGTATCGGTGATAAAGAAGCGCACGGGGCCTCACGAAGACACGATCCGTGAGTTCAAGATATCGGGTAACGGACTGACCCTCGGAGAACCGCTTTCTGGCTTCCAGGGGATTCTTCGCGGCGTTCCAAACTTTGTCGGCGATCAACACCCTCTTCTTCCTCTTAACGGGGAGGACAGCAAGAATTTCTAACAGCGACATAAGCGCACTTGTCTATGCTCCGATCGGCCGCGATGCACAAATTGCAGCGTCACTCCTGAGCGAAGCTGGCGTTTCTTCCATCCTAGTCGCCGATATCGCATCATTTGTGGCCGGCCTGAAGGACAACGTCGCATTCGCTGTGGTGACAGAGGAGGCTTTGCGTTCAGCGGACTTGAGGGGGATTTCCGCTTGGATCGCAGCACAGCCCAGTTGGTCTGACCTGCCCTTCATCATCCTCACAAATCGTGGCGGCGGACCCGAGCGGAACCCGACTGCGGCGAGGCTCTCTGAAGTGGTGGGAAATGTGAGTTTTGTCGAGCGACCTTTTCATGCAACCAGCTTCATAAGCGTTGCAAGGTCGGCCATACGCGGTCGCCGCCGTCAATTCGATGCCCGGGTCAGAATGGAGGCACTGGATGAAGGCGAGCGTCGCCTTCAAACGGCCCTCGCCGCGGGCCGGCTCGGCGCCTGGGAGCTCGATCTTGCAACCAGTGAACTGACCACCTCGGCAACATTTCGATCCCTTTTCGGCCGCGGTCCCGGCGATGATTTTTCCTATACGGACCTTTTGTCATCGATCCACCCTGCAGATCTCGAGCGCATGCAATCGGCCGTTCGTACAACGATCGAAACGGGCGCCGATTACTCGATAGAATACCGAACGGTCTGGAACGATGGGTCGACCCACTGGGTGGAGATTCGCGCCCAGCTCTACAGCGACCGCACTGGCAAAGCCAGCAAGCTTGTTGGCGTATCGGCCGACATCACCTCACGTTTGGAAGAGGAAGAGCATCAACGGCTGTTGAATGAGGTTCTGGAAGAGCGCGTCGCTGCGCGTACGCGTGACCTGGAAAAGGCATATGCGACAGTCATGGAAGAGGTGAGCCAAAGAGAGCGAGCTGAGCAACAGTTACGCCAGTCCCAGAAAATGGAGGCGATCGGCCAACTGACCGGCGGCGTGGCCCATGATTTCAACAACCTCTTGATGGCCGTGCTCGGCAATCTTGAACTCCTGCGAAAATATGTTGGCGATGATGCGCGAGCGGTCCGCCTGATAGAGGGTGCCCAGCAGGGTGCTAAACGTGGAGCTTCCCTTACCCAGCGACTTCTCGCTTTCGCCCGCAGGCAGGATTTGCGCATCGACCCGGTCGATATGCGCGCGCTGGTTACCGGAATGGAAGACCTGCTGAAACGATCCGTTGGCTCCACAGTGTTCGTTAGAACTGACGTGCCGGAGCATCTCCCGCTAGTTTCGGCGGATGCAAACCAGATTGAACTTGCGCTCCTCAATCTTGTTGTGAACGGCCGTGACGCCATGCCGGATGGCGGTGAAATCTCCATTGGCCTGAACCACGTCCATCTGTCCGTGCCGGACGGTGAGCTTGCGGCAGGCGATTACGTCGTCCTTTCTGTGGTTGACCAAGGTTACGGAATGGATCGTGAAACCTTGCGAAAGGCCGTAGAGCCGTTTTTCTCGACAAAGGAACTTGGAAAAGGCACAGGTCTTGGCCTTTCCATGATCCACGGCCTTGCGTCCCAGTTGAAAGGTGATCTCAAGCTGACAAGCGAGTTGGGTAGGGGCACGAAGGCGGAACTGTGGATCCCACTCTCGACATCCGAAATCACGAACGACTCAGCACCGATTGAGGTGTCAGTAGCACCAACCGCGAGCGCTTCAGGACCGAAACGGATCCTGCTGGTGGATGACGATCCTCTGATAGCTATGAGCTCAGCCGATATGCTGATGGACCTCGGGCACGATGTCGTTGAAGCACATTCAGGGAAAGAAGCCTTGGAGTACCTGGGGGACGGAAGCTGTTTTGACCTCCTAATCACCGACTATTCGATGCCTGGCATGACCGGAGCAGATCTGGTCATTGCAGTCCGCCATATTGTTCCAAAGCTTCCGATACTCATAGCCTCAGGCTACGCAGAACTACCGCCTGGAGTTGATCTTGACGTTGCACGGCTGGGCAAGCCGTATACACAAGATCAACTGGAGCGGGAGCTTCGAAAGCTGTTTCACGATCCGGTCGTGACAGGGCCAGTTATCAGGAACGGGCCGTAGAACACGCCTGTAGAAAAGTGGGTCAACTGGAAAGAGTACCGATCTCGCCGAGAGCTTTTATCCCTCAGGTCTGGACGTGAACAACACGTTGTCGAGCACCCGCCCCGACAAGCGCTAAAAAGTCGCGGATGCTGAAAATCGATGCTTTGAACAACTTAAATGTCTTCGACGTGTAGCCAGACACTCACTGCTCTTGAACAAAATCGAACTGATGGTTGTGTGTTTCTATAGAAGCTGAGACGTCCCAGACTAGCCGCCGTGAAATTCGCGGCGGCTAGTCGCTTCAGATATCGATGCAACCGAGTTTCGTCAGCGTCGCATTGACCCAGGCTCGGTCGTTCTTCCCCGCGCGTATTGCTTCCATCTGCTTCGTCTCGGCCACATGCTTTTTCGTCGCCGCATCGAAAACAGTCTCCACATCGTCGATAGAGACACTCAGGAAGCCGTCCGGATCGCCACATACGAGATCGCCGGGGTTGATCACCATCCCGCCAATCGAGATCGGAACATTCACTTCGCCTGGCCCATCCTTGTAAGGGCCGCGATGAGTGACCCCAAGAGCAAAGACCGGGAAAGTACCGGCGGAAAGCTCGGCGCTGTCACGGATTGCGCCGTTGATAACGATTCCGCCGAGGCCGCGCTGAACCGCGTGCGCCACCATCAACTCCCCGATAATCGCGTTGGTGAGATCGCCGCCAGCATCGACAACGACGATGTCACCGGGTTCCGCAATATCAAGCGCCTTGTGGACCATAAGATTATCGCCGGGGCGCGCTTTCACCGTGACCGCCGGGCCTACCATCATGCCGCCGGTTCATTCGTGACAATCCAAAAGAAGCGGCTGAAATCTTTTTAGCCTCGGAGAAATCGTCTCTCAATGCCGACCAAATCGAGAAAATGCTGGAGAACGTCAAAGACGAGTGGGGCGTTCAGCCCAAAGGTGTGATGGTCTTTGCAGACTTCATGTTTGAAGCAGGCCTGCTGAAGTCGAAATTGACCAAGTGGCAGGACGTGTTCTTTGAGCCTGTCACAACTGCCCAAGGCACCTGAGATCATTTCACCCAGACCATCATGCGTTCTCTTTCATCAATACGCCGGGCTTTCTCTCCATGCAGGTGCAGAGGAAGCTCGGATACGATCCGAAGACGATAAAGCCGGTGGCACGCATCGTTGACGATCCAGCCGCAATTGTTGTGCCCGCGAACTCCGAAATCAAAACGCTTGCTGATTTCGTGGCTGCTGCCAAGGCAAAGCCCGGCGCCGTATCCTTTGGCTCCTCGGGTATCGGCACTGATGACCATCTGGCGATCATCATTCTCGGCGCCGAGTCCGGCACCACGATCACACATATTCCGTTCAATGGCGCTGGCGAAACGCGCACTGCGATCCTCGGCTCTCAGGTAAACGGCGGCGGCCTCAACGTGAGTGAATTTGCCGGCAACGACACATCGGGTCTCAGAATGATCAATACGTTTGGCAAGGAGCGTTCACCGCAGCTTCCAGACGTACCGACTGCTATCGAGTCTGGCTTCAACGTAGAGATGACTTCGGAGCGCGGTATTGCCGCACCCCGCGAAGTGCCTGCCGAGATTGCAGATCGCTTCGCAGCAGCCGTCAAGGCGACGCTCGACAATCCCGACTTCCAGAAACAGGCCAAGCAGATGGCGTTGCCATTGGCGTATCTCAGTGGTCCCGACTGGGAGAAGGAGATGCCCAACCGCCTCGCTCGCTTCCAGGAAATCTGGAACAAGACACCGTGGGTGCAGCAATGAGCATAAAGTCTGCAACCAAGGGCCGGGACTTTCCTGATATTCTTGCTGGTTATGTCATGATCTTTCTGGGAGCGCTCGGCCTTTGGGCCGGGCGTGACCTGTCATTCGGCACGCCGGCGACGATGGGGCCGGGCTTCTTGCCAAGGTCGCTCTGCGTCATCATTGCTTTGATCGGGGCCGTTGTGCTGATCAAGGCTCTGACCAAGCCCCACGAAGCACTCGACGCGATCAATCCAAAACCGCTGATCATCCTCGTGGTTGGTATCGCGGGATTTGCTTTCGCCGCAGAAAGCCTTGGCTTTGTTGTTGCGACAATCTGGCTTCTTGTCGTCGGAAGTCTTGCTGATCCGGAATCGAGGTGGCGAGAAATCTTCATCTCCACCGCGGTCCTGACCACGCTCGGCGCGCTTCTCTTTATCTACGGACTCGGCGTCCAGATGCCCATTTGGCCTCTGTGATCGCCATCCTGACCTGATCGGATTACTTCGATGGCATTTCTCGACGTCTTGATGCTTGGCTTCTCCGAAGCACTGACACCGACGAATTTGATGTTTTGCTTTATCGGGGCGCTTCTTGGCACCTTGATCGGCGTTTTGCCTGGCATTGGCCCGACCGCGACCGTTGCAATTCTCTTACCCGTCACATTCTTCCTGCCGCCACTCGGCGCGCTGATCATGCTGGCCGGCATTTTCTATGGCGCGCAATATGGTGGCTCCACAACGGCGATCCTTGTGAACCTTCCTGGTGAGGCTTCGGCAGTCGTCACGGCGATCGACGGATACCAGATGGCTCGAAAAGGTCGGGCCGGTGCGGCACTGGCAATTGCTGCGTTAGGTTCGTTCTTTGCTGGAACAGTCTCAACGATTGCCCTCGCCGTTGCCGGGCCAACGCTTTCATCTTTCGCCCTGTCCTTCGGGCCTGCGGAATATGTCGCACTGTGTATCTTCGGTCTGCTTGCTGCGACCATTCTCGCGCATGGCTCTGTCGTCAAGGCGATTGGAATGGTCTGCCTTGGCCTTGTGCTCGGCATGGTTGGCATCGACGTCAACAGCGGTTCGGCCCGCATGACCTTTGGATCAACGGATCTTTATGACGGCATCGAGTTTGTCGTCATCGCTGTTGGTCTCTTCGGTATTGCGGAGATCGCAACCAATCTCGAGTCGAAGGAGGTCCGCGGCGTTCTGCAAAGCAAGATCGGTCGCTTATGGCCGACGCGTGAAGAATTCAAGGAAAGCTGGGGCGCCGTGCTTCGCGGTACAGGCGTAGGCACAATTCTGGGCGTATTGCCAGGCGGCGGTGCAACGCTCAGTGCATTCAGTGCCTATTCGGTTGAAAAGCGCATGGCCAAGACACCGGAAAAGTTCGGTCATGGCGCGATCGCCGGTGTGGCGGGTCCCGAAGCCGCAAACAATGCCGGTGCGCAGTCCTCTTTCATTCCTCTTCTGACCCTCGGCATTCCGTCCAACTCCATCATGGCCATGATGCTTGGTGCAATGACGATCCATGGCATCACGCCCGGACCTTCCGTCATCCAAAACCAGCCCGGCCTGTTCTGGGGGTTGGTGGCGTCAATGTGGATCGGTAATGCGATGCTCCTCGTCATCAACCTGCCTTTGATTGGGCTCTGGGTAAAGTTGCTGCAAATCCCATACCGCATCATGTACCCGGCCATCCTGTTGTTCTGCTGCGTAGGTGTCTACAGCGTCAGCAACCGTGGTTTCGATGTCGCCCTGGTCATCCTGTTTGGTGTTTTGGGTTACGTTCTGCGTAAGGCGAAATGCGAACCAGGCCCGCTCCTTCTCGGGTTTGTTCTCGGTCCACTGCTGGAGACGAACCTGCGACGCGCCATGCTGCTTTCGCAAGGCGACTGGCTGGTGTTTTTCGAGCGCCCGATAAGCGCGGGACTTCTGGCGCTGACGGCGCTCATGTTGCTGACTTTGATTTTGCCGACCATCCGCAAAAACAGGAAAGCTGCGTTCGAGGCGAGCGAAGACTAAAACCTGGGCGTCACGAGGCGCCCTTATCCTTTCGGCAGTGTTCCGGGCGCTTCTTGGTCCGTTATTAGCTTGGATATGGCAGATGACATCCCCCATCTTCGCGACAAAATTTGCACGGCGTTTGGACAGCGTCCTATCGCTTGATGATTTTGAAGCGCTTGCGAGGCGCCACCTGCCCGCGCCTTTGTTCGGCTATATCGCGGGCGGAAGTGAAACGAACGCCTCACGTCGGATGAATGAGGAGGCATTCGAGGCGATAAGCTTTGTGCCGCGCGTTCTAAGAAACGTCTCGGCCCGTACCACGGTGGCTAACCTGTTTGGAGAAGAGTGGAGAGCGCCTTTCGGTATCGCGCCGATGGGCATCAGCGCCCTGATGGCCTACCGTGGTGATCTTGTCCTAGCCGAGGCGGCGCAGGCATCGGGCATCCCCATGATCATGAGCGGGTCATCGTTGATCCGGCTTGAGGACGTCGCCACGGCCGCACCCCGCTCCTGGTTTCAGGCCTATTTGCCAGGTGAGCCTGAGAAAATCGATGCTCTCATCGACCGCGTTGCGAAAGCGGGCTTCAAGACATTGGTTCTCACAGCCGATACGGCAGTGCTGGCTAACCGCGAAAACAACGTGCGAGCGGGCTTCTCGACCCCGTTGCCCCCCAGCTTACGTCTCGCCTGGCAAGGGCTCAGTCACCCTAGGTGGACGGTCAGAACCTTCATGCGGACAATCATCAACCACGGTATACCGCATTTTGAGAACTCCTTTTCCACACGCGGCGCTCCGATCATCGCCTAGAACGTGATGCGCGATTTCGGAAAGACGGATCACCTGGACTGGAGCCACGTCGCTAGAATTCGTCAAAGGTGGACCGGCAACCTCGTTATCAAAGGTATTCTACACTCCGAAGACGCCAAGATCGCAGTAAAGAGCGGTGTTGATGGTATCATCGTTTCGAACCACGGCGGACGTCAACTCGACGGAGCAATAGCTCCAATGACCGCATTGCCCGATATTGTCTCGAGTATCGGCGACGCCGTTCCCGTCATGATGGATGGTGGCATTAGGCGAGGCACGGACATCGTAAAGGCCCTGGCCTTGGGCGCACAGTTTGTTTTCGTCGGGAGGCCGTTCCTTTATGCTGCCACTGTCGGTGGTATGGCGGGCGTGGCGAGAGCGGCCGCAATCTTGCATGATGAACTTCACCGTAACATTGGCTTGCTTGGGGTGACATCAATCAAAGAAATTACTGATGAACGACCCGTAAGACATCGTATCTCGGCGTTCGGTTAATTGCTTCCGGTCATCAGCTCTTGATGGTATCCGAACGAACGACCCGCTCACAAACAACCAACTGCCTGGGATGATTGATTATCTTCGTCAGCAATTATCTCGGCGTCTAATTCGGTACATGTCTTCGCTGCGGTGGTGAGGGCGCGTATGATGCAATCGGCACAGCCAACGTCCTTTTAGGGGTTCGTCGTATCGATCGCATGAGCATCGATCGCTTCAATCCCTCTATGCAGCAAACTGGCAAAAATTTTTTCTCTTCTGCAGCTCCAATCGGAAAAAAAGACGGCTCGCTTGGGGAGTTGCTTCGCTAGGATCAGAGCATTGGTACAGGACTACCATCGTTGGAGAAACCTTAATGTCCGCTGTCACACGACGCGTATTAGGAGCGGGCATTGCCATGCTCATCATGCTTTCATTGTCACCTGCTTCCGCTGAAGATTTGAAGGAACTCAGGATCGGCTTCCAGAAAACCAATCTGCCGGTGATTGCCCAGCAGCAGAAGGTCATAGAGAAGGCTCTCGAGCCGAAGGGAACGACCGTCAAGTGGGTCGAGTTCAACGCGGGGCCACCGATTATCGAAGCGCTCAATGTGGGCTCGATCGATCTGGGGTGGACGGGCGATGCTCCGCCTATTTTCGGGCAAGCCGCAGGCTCTGCGATCACCTATGTTGCAGCCCTTCCTTCCAATGGCGCCGGCGAGGCGATTTTTGTTAAGCCTCAGTCCGACATCAAGACCGTTGCTGATCTGAAGGGCAAGAAGGTCGGCGTCGGCAAGGGAACGAGCGCGCACAATCTTCTGGTTGCGGCACTGGAAAAGGTGGGCGTGGCGTTTTCGGACATCACTCCTGTCTATCTTAGCCCGCCGGACGCGGCTGCCGCCTTCGCCAGCGACAAGATCGATGCCTGGGCCGTGTGGGACCCCTACTTCGCAATCGCTGAAACGCGATACAAGCCGCGCGTGCTGACGACATCTGCTGAGACGCTGAAGGTGAACACCTACTTCTTGGCCAACAGCAAGTTCGCAGCCGCTCATCCAGACGCTGTCACGACAACGATCGGGGCCCTTAAGGTTGCGGCAACATGGGCTGCCGCCAATCGCGACAAGGTCGCACAGGCTCTACACGACGTGACCAATGTGCCGCTTGAGGCGCAAACGCTGGCTGCAAACCGTGCCGAGTTCGGTATCGGACCTGTCACGCCGGAGATCACCAAGAGCCAGCAGGAAACGGCTAATAGGTTCTTCAGGCTTGGCCTCATTCCAAAGCAAATCAATGTGGCTGACGCAGTCTGGAAGGCACAGGGAACGAATTAGGCGTGCCGAACTGACCTCATTCACGCTGATCGGCGCGCTCACCAGGGCGCGCCGATGTCTATTTCAACATGACCGTCCGGTGACGAGCCAGGCGTTAGGCACCAGGGAAGCAGTCTCGATGTTTCGCATCAATCGCATTGTCTCAGGCAAGATATCCGGCTGGATACTTCCAGCCTTCTTGATCATTCTGTGGGAAATAGCGAGCCGCGCAGGCTGGATTTCAGCCAGTACAATGGCGCCTCCATCTGCGGTGGCAGAGGCTTTCTGGCGGTTGCTGCTATCCGGTGAACTACTGCACAATATCGCCATCAGCACAGTACGCGCGCTGTCCGGCTTCACGATCGGTGGGACGATCGGCCTCGTTTTTGGGTTGATGAACGGTCTGTCGGCATTGTCGCGCAATCTCACCGACACGACACTGCAGATGATCCGTAACATCCCTCACCTCGCGCTGATACCACTCGTCATCCTTTGGTTCGGGATTGACGAGGAGGCCAAGCTATTCCTGGTGGCACTCGGTGTTTTCTTCCCGATCTATGTCAACACGTTGCTCGGCATACAGAGCGTTGATCGCCAGCTTGTTGAAATGGGCCGCACATACGGCATGTCGTCTTCGGCGCTTTTCTTTCAGGTCATCCTGCCGGGCGCCCTGCCGGCAATGTTCGTCGGGCTGCGTTATGCGCTCGGCATCATGTGGCTTACTCTCATCGTCGCGGAGACCATCGCTGCCTCTTCAGGCCTCGGCTACATGGCAATGCAAGCCAGGGAATTCCTGCTGATCGACGTCGTGTTGTTGTCCATTATTATCTACGCCTTGCTCGGAAAGCTTGCTGACTCGCTTGCGCGTCTGCTGGAACGGCTGACCCTGCAATGGCATCCTGCTTTTCAATCCGCCTGAAGCCTTCAGAGACGTGGAGAATTTAGACTAATGTCCGTTGTCAACATCCCAACCGTGTCGAAAGCGTCTTTCGCGGAACCAGTTGCAGTTCCGGCTTCTATGCGATTGCCGACCGCAGTGTCGTTTCGAGGCGTTACGCGCGACTTTGGCAACAAGCCGGTTTTGAAGGGCATCGACCTCGATATCCCTGCCGGCCAATTCCTCGCAGTTATTGGCAAAAGCGGCTGCGGCAAGAGCACCTTGCTTAGGCTGTTGGCAGGGCTCGACAAGCCAAGTTCCGGCTCCGTCACCGTCAAATCGCAGGATGGAAGCGCACGCACGCGCATCATGTTCCAGGAACCCCGTCTATTGCCTTGGGCGAGCGTCGCAAAGAATGTGGGAGTCGGCTTGACCGGTATCTCCAAGGGTGCGGAGGCACGCGAGCGATCTCTCTCGATCCTGCGCGACGTCGGCCTGGATGACCGCGCGGACGAGTGGCCGTCTGTTCTTTCCGGTGGGCAGCGGCAACGCGTGGCACTTGCCCGGGCCCTCGTCGCCAGACCGCGGGTTCTGGCACTGGACGAGCCGCTCGGAGCGCTCGACGCACTCACCCGGATCGAGATGCAGCGGCTGTTGGAAGAAATTTGGCAACAGCAGAAATTCACAGCCGTCCTCGTTACCCATGACGTCACCGAGGCCGTGGCGCTTGCCGACCGCATTATCGTCATCGATGCCGGTCGGATTGCACTTGATATCGAGGTCTCCTTTGCGCGGCCACGCCGTCACGGTGCACCGGAACTGGCCGCGCTTGAAGGAAAGATTTTGAGTGCGTTGTTCAAATGACGAGCGGATCGATATGATCGCTAGAGACATCCGACGAGATGGATCATCTTCTCTCCGTCTGAAGGACTAAAGCATGTCGCGCAAGAGTGTGAAGCGGCTTTGCTATGCCAACATGCGCCAAACCAATGAACTGAAGCGCAAGGAGCGAATCTGAAAGATCGCGACATGCCTTAGAAAGACGACGGAGTCTACGCTACCCGCTCGGCCCCGTCTAAAACGAGGCGAGCGGGTTGCTCCGTTGTTAAATCTCCAGATCGGATAAGCGTCTCAAAAAGTTCGTAGCCCCGCGGCCATCGTCCAAAACCGCTGGCGATATTGATGTGGCCCACGGGGCCGAGATTGATGAGATCACTGCCCCAAAGGCGGGCGGTCTGCGTCACCTCTTCACCCTTCATGTAAGGGTCGGTAGTGCTACCGACCACGAGGCTCGAAAAGGGAAGAGGCGACGTTGGAAACTTGCCGAACCGGACGATGCAAAGATGCAGTGCCTCGACTTCCTCCAGCGACGCAGGCGCAACGAGGAGTGCGGCCTTGATTTTGTCGGCCAGCGGCCGCTCGGCCATATTTGCAATCAACACGCAGCCGAGGCTGTGCGCCACGACATAGGCTTGGTTCACATTGGCCAGCGCGGCCTCGAACCGCGCCAACCAGTCCTGCAGCACTGGACACTGCCAGTCATCCTGATCGACCAGCTTGGCCGAAGGATCGTCGCAGAGCCAATGGTCCTGCCAGTGACCAGGAGGTGAGCCATTCAGTCCAGGAACAATCAGGGTCGTACACATGCATCATCCATAAGTGCAAAGCCCGCTGCCTCGAAGCAAGGGACGTCGTTCCTGAACGGCTGGCAGCTATCAGCCTTGTGACGCGGCCGCCACCTTCGTAGGCGAGGGTCCAGGAGCGGAAGCAGTTTTTACATTGCCACCATGTCCGCCACCGCCGAAGACCTGCTGCTCGCCGAAGGACGAACGGATTTGCCCTCTGGGACCAGGGAGGCCAATCTCCGGGAAAAGCAGTTCGGAAACGCGATAGGCTTCCTCCAGATGGGGGTATCCCGAGGCTATAACGGTGTCGATGCCCAGTTCCTGATACTCACGCAAGCGAGCCGCGACCGTCTGCGGTGAACCGACGAGCGCCGTACCGGCACCCGATCGGACGAGGCCTATGCCCGCCCACAGGTTCGGCGAAACCTCCAGCTTGTCGCGCCGACCCTGGTGAAGAGACACCATCCGCGCCTGACCAACGGAATCCGAATTCTTGGCGAAGACTTCCTGCGCCGCGGCAATCGTCTCGTCAGACAGTTTGGAGATCAGTCTGTCGGCCGCTGCCCAGGCCTCCTCATCCGTCTCACGGACGATGAAGTGCAACCGAATACCGAACGTGACTTTCTTCCCATGCGCCTCAGCAGCTTTCCTCACCTTGACGATCTTTTCCGCAACCTGCTGCGGCGGCTCGCCCCAAGTCAGGTACTTGTCGGTGATGCCAGCGGAGAAGTCGATCGCGGCATCGGAGGATCCGCCAAAATAGATCGGCGGATGGGGTTGCTGAACAGGCGGCAGACCAAGGCGCGCATCGATCGCCTTTATGTAGCGGCCATCAAGATGGGCGTGACCGTTGGCAATAAGTGAGTTGAAGACCTGGAAGAACTCGTCCGCGTGATCGTATCGCTCGTCATGGGGAAGGAATATCCCATCGCCAGCAAGCTCCTGCGCGCTCCCGCCCACGACGATGTTGAGAAGCAGACGGCCGTTCGAAACACGGTCAAGCGTAGACGCCATTCGCGCATAGTAGGCAGGCGACGCGACACCCGGGCGGATCGCGACGAGGAACTTCAATCTCTCCGTATGTGCTGCAAGATCAGCGGCAAGAATAAAAGACTCCTCACAGGCAGCGCCCGTCGGGATCAGCACGCCCGAATAGCCCAGCCGATCCGCAGCCTTGGCGATCTCGCGAAAGTAACCGGGATCGGAAGGCCTGCTCAGGTCGTCGGAACCAATATAGGCGCCGTCTCCCGAGCTAGGGATAAACCAGAGAAAATCGAGTGGCTTGGCAACTGTCATGATCAGATCCTATAGGCGCATTGAAGTGTCGCCGATCTTACAAAAGTCTACAAACTTGATAAGAAACCACATTCCAACACGCGTGCCGCCAGCGGAACAAACGTCTCCTGAAACACCCGACCGTCAGCCTGCGACTGCGTAGTTCGCATGGGGCGAGATCTTGCTCCTACACATCAGATCGCGAACACCCGCCGCGACAAAGATCGCATGCTCCGTTACCTGGGGCAGCCCCATCAATTCTCCAAACGCCCCTCGCGCAAGCGGACCGGCGATGAACAGCGAAGTGGTGCTCTCGCCAAAAGTCGATATGGGATGAGATTGCGCGTCGACCAGGATACCAAGCCCGGTCGGGCAAGCCTGCAAGAGGCCGGCCTCTTCGAGTTGTCGAAGCAGTGGCTGACTTTGGAGAATGCCGCCATGTGCCGGCCCCGTGGTCACGACGATGGCATCGACATCAAGCGCCTCGACCTCCCCACTTAGGCGAGGCCTCAGCACGACCCGATAGCCTGCGGCGTTTTTCGTAATGGAAGAAAGCGAGGCTGCACGAACATCCATTTGGCCGCTTGCGATTGCCTGCTCCACAGCAGCTTCAACCTGTGGGGCGACCCGAAAGCGATGGACATCCCAGAACGGTCGCACGTGCCGGGCGATGCGTCTGCGCGCGGCGACGGGTAAGTTTTTCCAAATCTCCTGCCCTTGCCCCCTCACCGCGTCAACGACGCAGTGCCAGGTCATGCCCTGAGCCTCTGCCTCCCTTAGACGTTGACGGATGGCATGAAGAAGGGCGCTGGCAGACTGTTGTCGCTCGGACAGAAAATCGCCGAAAGGGTCCTGCCCGGCTGGTCCGTGGCCGCGCGATCTCAGCCCTCTGCGAGATACAGAGGTGATGTGGCCGGTATGTCCACGTCTTTTGAGCGACGCGACCACATCGGCAGCGGTCAGGCCATTGCCTATGATGAGAACGCGATGCGCAGCATCGATTGCGTCTATCGCATCAGGAACCGTGAAATCCGCAATCAACTTTGGGTCGTTCTGGAAAGGCACGAGCGCTCTGGGCAGCGAAGGCGGCGGGTGGCTCACCGCCAATACAACGATATCGGCAAGCAGCGCATTTCCGTCGGCCCCGATAATCTCATAACTGCCAGCTTTTTGAGATACCGCTACCGCGTCTGTTTGCCAGTGACCGATACGCCCGCTCTGCAAATAGGGGCGAAGACGTGCCGAAACATAATCGCCAAAGACAGACCGTCTGGGATAGGGAGAGCCATCGTGTCCGATAAGGTCACCATCGTGCTCGGACGGCAAATCTCTCAGATAAGTCTCGAAATCATCTGGTATGTCGGGAAAAAGCGTCATCCTCGCTGCAGGAACATTTACCCGGTGTGCTGGATCGATCGCGCTATACGCAAGACCGCGGCCCAAATCAGATCGGGGCTCCACGACGACCACGGATGCGTCGGCGGGAGTGTCTTCGCTTCCAACAAGATGCACCGCCGTCGCAGCGCCCGTAAATCCACCGCCGATAATTGCCACGCTGACGCGGTCAGATGACGCAGGAGAGAAAGACTTCATAGTTTTACGTCAATCCTGAAGCAAGGCTGACAACGCTGCACCGTCCCGCCCTAAACAACGGGGTAGCAGGCGAGACCCCAGAAGGCGATTTCCGCTTCTTGCTCACGATCGCGATTTTTGCTTTCGTCGTCGCGACCGAGAGAAGGCAGCGGCATTTCCTCAGGGGCAAATTCCGCCTTGGGAGCGCTCGGTTTAAATATCTTGAACATGTCGAGCGAAAACAGATTGAAACCAGTCGGCATTTCACCTTCTCCCTTTGTGAGACTTATAGTTTCGCCAGCTAAGGGGTGCGGGTCAAGATTCTCTACAAGATCACTATTCTATTTTTCGTGCGTTTCCGACAACGCTCTACCCTGTCCGGGCCTGCCGTTGAAAACATCCAAACTGCGTGCAAGAGTGGGGGGGCAGCTGCACTCAAGCAGCATTCACTGCCGCACCATGATCAGCGCGCACCGCTAAGGAGCGTTCCAGCAACTCCGACAGGTGGCTTTTCAACGCAGTGAACGCAGTAGAGTTTCGATCCCGTTTGCGCGCGAGATCGACACTGACCGTTTCGAATATCCGTCCAGGCGATGGCTGCATAACGACGATCCTGTCGGCGAGCACGACAGCCTCTTCGATATCATGCGTAACAAGCAGCATGGTCGTGCGCTGTTCGAGCCATAGATCCGAGAGATGATCTTGCAGAGATGTCCTCGTCATCGCATCAAGCGCCGAAAACGGTTCGTCCAGCAACAGAACCGCCGGCTCAACCACCAGAGCGCGAGCCAGCGAGACGCGCTGTGCCTGACCGCCGGACAGCTCGCGCACCCACCGGTCTCCATAGGCCGACAGACCCATACGGTCCAACGCCTGCAAAACACGAAGGTGACGATCTTCGCGAGAGAGGTGCTTCAGCCCGAAGCCGATATTGTCCGCGACACTCAACCACGGAAAGAGCCTTGGTTCCTGGAAAACAAGGTTCACACGTTCATCGGGTTCGGTAAGCGTCTTATCCTGGAGGATGATGCGGCCGCGCGTCGCGCTCTCAAGACCCGACACAAGCCGCAGCAGCGTGCTTTTGCCACATCCAGAGCCACCAATGATAGCGAGCACCTCTCCCGGCTTGATCTCAAGACTGAAGCCACTGATAGATTGCGTGCCATTGGGAAAGGTCTTCGATAGTGCATCTATGATTAACATCTTATCTCTTCCGGCCGTGGTGATCATGCCACCGAACAAAAGGCGCGCTACCGACAATCAGCAGCGTGTCCGTCAACTTTCCGAAGACAGCGAAAATGAGGATCGCAGCCAGAATCTGGTCGGGCTTGCCCAGTTGCTGCCCATCCACGAGAAGATAGCCAAGCCCGTTCGAAGCACCCATGAACTCCGCAGCCACCACGAACATCCAGCCAAGCCCGAGACCGGCCCGAAGTGCCAGCACATAGTCCGGCAAGACGGAAGGCAGAAGAATACGCCGCACAAGTTGGAAATCAGACAGACGAAATATTCGACCGACTTCCACCACCTTACGATCGACACCACGAACGGAGCCGTAAACGCCGAGATAGACTGGAAAGAAGACACCGACGGCAATCAGCGCGACCTTGGATGCTTCGAATATCCCAAACCACAGTATAAACAACGGGACCCAGGCAATGGATGGAATGGCGCGAAGCGCTTGCAGCGTTGGGTCGAGTAGACGGCTCAAACGCTGTGAATATCCGGTGACGGCACCGATGACTGTGCCAAAAGCAGCGCCTGCCAAAAAACCGACCGCGACACGCCAGACCGTAATGCCGATGTGATCTGCCAGTTCACCCGAAGATGCAAGTTCGCCGATGGTCTGGAAGACGCGCGACGGCGGCGGCATCAACCGTCCCTCGATAAGTCCGGAACGGACCAGACCCTCCCATAGGAGGAGGAGAATGCATGGAAATATCAGGCCGAAAACTGGATTGTCGAGAACCGGGACGCGTATCGCACGCATCCCGGTTTCTTTCTTCTGACTGTCCGCCCGCCACAAATCGGCCAACGCCATTGAACAACTCCCTATTGGCCGAGCGCGCTACCATAGGTCGGATCGATCAAGTCGCTTGTCACTTTCTTTACATCAACATCCGTCTTGATCACGCCCGCCTGTTGCAGGGCGATGCCTGCCGCCTCGATGGTCTCCCGTTGCTCGTCACCGATCCTGGAATGGCTGAGATCGGTACGCTCAAGCTGCTTTGCGATGACGCTATCCGGCAGTTTCGTTGCAGTCACCAGCGCAGCCTTCAGAACACCGGGCTCGGCGATCGCTTTCTTACGCGCGACCTCATAGGCAGCAATCACGCGGGAAACGACTTCGGGATGTTCCTTCGCAAACGCTTCACGAACATTCAAAACGCCCCAACTGTTGTTCTCCGGCTTGCGATAAAACAGGACATCGCCGTTCTCCACCTCAGCCGAGGCCATAATCGGATCGAGACCGGCCCAGGCATCAACATCCCCACGCTGCAACGCCAGCTTGCCATCCGCGTGCTGCAGAAGCACAAGTTTGACATCCTTCTCGGAAAGGCCAGCTTCCGCCAAAGCGCGGACCAGAAAAATATGCGGATCTGTTCCGCGTGTCACAGCAATGGATTTACCCTTCAGATCCGCCACCTTGGCAATGCCGGTGTCTTTCCGGGTCACAAGCGCCGTCCATTCAGGACGGGAATAAACATATACCGAACTGATGGGATTACCGTTGACGCGCCCGATGAGCGCGGCAGCACCTGCGGTCGAGCCGAAATCCAGCGATGAGGCATTAAGGAACTCCAGCGCCTTGTTGGAGCCCGCGGACTGCACCCAGGTCACCTTGATGCCGTCCTTGCTGAACTCCTTCTCCAACAGACCGTCATTCTTCAGCACCAGACTGACAGGATTATAGGTCGCCCAATCGATGCGTATCTCGGAAAGCTCGGCCGCCAGCGCCTGACCAAAGGTCGTCACGGATGCCAAAAGACCAAGCGCCAATCCCAAAACAACTTTCATCGTCTGCTCCCTTTAAAACAATGAAGTCAATCTATGATTTTGATCAACTTCTGAAAGGTGCCCCTTTCTAAAGTTTGTACGGGCTTTAGAATAAAGCAGTCGCAAAGCGGTCTCAGAGATGTTTTGCCGTTATCGGAAGATCGACTTTCGAAAAGCGCATGCGTCGATCTATTAATGGACCCTCGCACGACGCTCTGACGGCAGCGGGCAATCGTCGCAACTTGACGCCGACATCGAAGCGATTGCCACCAAACCATATAAAATCGGTAGAATTTACTGCGAAGGCTCTGACACAGCAAATTACTTTCCTCTCACCTTCACCAATTTGGATTGCCCTGCTTGGTTGCTCTGCCTGTCGTCTGGAATGCTTTCAATGTGAGGCACTCGCCTCACGAAATTCACAGATAATGACATTCGGGATGACGGCATGGGCGGCGCGAGCGAATTTCTCTGGTACATTCCAAACGACACGAAAGCTGGCCACCGGGGAGACATTGCATCAGCCGATCATAACAGCCTCGCCACCCTGACCTCCCACGCCAAGGCGCTGGAACAAAACGGCTGGAAAGGCGCGCTGATCGGAACTGGTTGGGGCCGGCCGGACACATTTACGGTTGCCACAGCGCTCGCAGCGCAAACCTCAACCTTCGAACCACTGGCTGCCATTCGCCCAGGCTATTGGCAGCCAGCGCACTTTGCCTCCGCGGCAGCAACTCTTGATGAGCTGTCGGGCGGACGCCTTCGCATCAATATCGTCTCAGGTCGAGATGATCTCGCTGCCTATGGAGACAGCGAAGGCGATCAGGCACAACGTTACGCCCGCACGAAGGAATTCATGCGGCTGGTACGACGGCTCTGGACCGAGCAAAATGTGAATTTCCACGGGAAGCACTTTCAGCTTTCCAACTCAACTGCTCAGCCCCGGATCACTAAGAGGGAAGGTCGCCCGCATCCGAAGCTCTACTTTGGCGGTGCCTCGGATGCTGCGGAACAGGTCGCGGCAACGGAAGCGGATGTTCAGCTTTTCTGGGGCGAACCACTGCAATCCATAAAGGACCGTATCGAGCGACTGAAGGATCTCAGCAAACGGCTGGACCGCGATTTGCCGCCACTGGAATTTGGCCTGCGTATCACCACTGTCATTCGAAGCACGACCGCGGAAGCCTGGCGTGATGCGGAAGACAGGGTCGCCGAAATGGCAAAAGGGAGCGGCGCACGCTGGAACGATCATCTCCAGTCCGTCGCGGTGGGCCAGCAGCGATTATACGATCTGCAACAACAAGGTGATGTGCTCGACGATAACCTTTATACAGCGCCGGGACGCGTCGGCGGCGGTGGAGCCGCGACCACCTGGCTCGTCGGATCGGCGGTGAATGTCGCTGCCTCCCTCAATAAGTACCGAGACCTCGGCATCACGAAATTCATATTATCGGATACGCCTTATCTGAGAGAGATTGAGCGGCAGGGAAAAGAGCTTCTCCCGCTACTCAAAACTCACCAGCAGGAATGAGGATTGATCTGCAACAGGTTGATAACGCCTCGGGATTTTCGCTACGGCGCACTCCATCCGATCCCGCTACCCATCATCGGGGCATGCGCGCCAAAGTATTGCCACCGAGTGCGGTGTTGCGAAATTTCTCCTGCAGATCCCCGAGAATTTAGAATGTTACGCTCAAAGATAAAGCGATAAGCGGTCGCTCATATCTCTATAAAATGAATAGATTTCATAAATTGAATGTCATGAGATATCACATGGAGAACCGCTCATGACAAAGCTTTCCCGCCGCGCTTTCGCCGCTCTTATCGCAGCCTCTGCCGTCAGCACTTCCTTCCTCGCCACGCCCGCGTGGAGTGCCGAGACGACCATCAATATCGGCTACCAGCCGATCGTCGAGCCATCCCGTGTGCCACATGCGGACGGCACTTACGAAAAAGCGACGAAAGCCAAGATCAACTGGCAGAAGTTCGATGGTGGCGCGGACGTAATCGCCGCGATTGCATCCGGTTCGATCGATATTGGTTACGTCGGCTCCTCACCGCTGGCAGCTGCCGCAAGCCGCCAATTGCCGATTGAAACGATTGCTCTCGTCGGTCTCATCAGTGAGGCGGAAGCGCTTGCCGTTCGAGGAGTTACCAAGCCGGAAGATCTAGCAGGAAAAAAGATTGCGACGCCCTTCGTATCGACGGCCCATTACAGCCTGTTGACGGCCTTGAAGCACTGGAACATCGATCCGAAGACGGTGAACATTCTCAACCTCCGCCCGCCGGAAATTGCCGCAGCCTGGGCGCGCGGTGATATCGATGGTGCTTATGTCTGGGACCCGGTACTTTCCGAGATAAAGAAAACCGGCACGGTACTTGCCACATCCGCCGATGTCGCCAACTGGGGCGGGCCGACCTTCGACGCATGGATTGTCAGCAAGAGCTTTGCCGACGCGCATCCTGATCTTGTCAAAGCCTTCGTCAAGGTGACGGGTGATGCGACTGCCGCTTACCGCGCCAGCCCTGAAGCCTGGAATGCGACATCGCCGGAAGCTGCGAAGATCGCACGCCTTACCGGCGCCAAACAGGAAGAGGTTCCCGCACTCCTGAAAGGCTATATCTTCCCCACACTTCAAGAGCAGGCTGGCGCCGACTTGCTGGGCGGCGGAACGGTCAAGGCTGTTGCGGCGACCTCGGCTTTCCTCAAGGAGCAAGGAAAGATCCCCGCGACACTTGACGACTATAGCGCGTACGTCTCTCCGCACTGGGTTCAGGACGCAGCAAAGCTGTCCTTCTGATCTGTTGAGCCTACCTGAGAACCGGCATGCCGTGCCGGTTCTTCCAGTTGTAATGCGAGGAAATCCATGCCCAGTCGCCTCACCTTTGACACCGTCAGCCTGACCTACCCCGGCCGGAACAAAGCAGCACCCGATGTTCACGTTCTGGAGCGTATCAATCTCTCGATCACCAGCGGTGAATTTGTTGTGGTCATCGGCCGGTCGGGTTCCGGTAAGACGAGCCTCCTCAATCTGGCAGCCGGTTTCCAAGCTCCGACATCGGGTACTATTTTGCTCGACGGAAGGCCGATATCCGGCCCGGGAGTAGAGAGAGCTGTCGTCTTTCAAGACGACGCACTTTATCCGTGGCTGAATGCCCAGGATAACATCGCCTTCCCCTTATCGCTCAAGAACGTGCCGCCTGCGGACCGCCGCAAGATCGCCAATGATCTCCTGATTCGCGTCGGCCTTGACGGTGCTGGCGACCGGCGCATATGGGAACTGTCGGGTGGGATGCGCCAACGCGTCGGCATTGCTCGGGCGCTTGCTGCCGAACCAAGCTTTCTGCTGCTCGACGAGCCGCTTGGCGCGCTGGACGCCCTGACACGTACAAAACTGCAACTGTTCCTTCTCGACATTTGGAAGACGAGCCAGGCCGGCGCTCTGCTGATCACGCACAGCATCGAAGAGGCTTTGCTGCTGGCGACCCGCATCGTCGTGCTACAGCCAAATCCCGGCCGGATCGGCACCATCCTCGAAAGCGGCTTCGCCGAGGAAATCCTGTCCGGTGTCGATCCGCGCAAAGTTCGTCAGTCTCCGCTGTTCCGCAGCATGCATGACGGATTGACGGCGCTCATTCACGATACGGCAGATGAGGAACTCGCAGCATGACGCTCCTTGCCGACACTGCAAAGATCAAAGCAGAAAGCCATTCCGTGACCGGACAGCCCAAAGCCTGGCAATCGCGCCTGCGCGTTCCAACCCTCGCCATTTCGATTCTCCCTGGCCTCACGCTTCTGGGAGCGTGGTGGATAGCGTCTGCCCTCAACGTCGTCTCCCCAGTCTTTCTGCCTTCTCCGCCAGTTGTCGCGGCCTCCTTCGGTACGCTCTTCACAACGGGGTTTGTAGACTCCACTTTGCTGGAGCACCTTGCTGCAAGTCTCGGGCGCGTGCTTGGCGCCTTGGCTGTCTCCCTGTCCCTCGGTATTCCCGTCGGCCTGCTGATTGCTCTCAGTCGCGTCGGTCGAGGCGTTCTCGACCCGATCGTCGAGTTCCTCAGGCCTCTACCGCCGTTGGCCTACCTTCCGCTGATCATCATCTGGATCGGCATCGGTGAAGCCTCGAAGGTGACGGTGATTGCCCTTTCCATGCTGCCACCGATCATCCTGTCGACGAGTGCAGGTGTCAAAGCCGTGCCAAAGGATTTCGTCAATGCCGCCCGTGCCTTCGGCGCCACCCGCACCCAGGTCCTGACACGCGTTTTGCTGCCTGCATCCGTGCCGTCGATCCTGACCGGCATCCGCATTGCGCTTGGGACTGGCTGGTCGACACTTGTGGCAGCCGAACTAGTGGCAGCCACCCGCGGCCTCGGCTTCATGATCCAGTCGGCTGCGCAGTTCCTGGTCAACGATATTGTCATAGCGGGAATTGTAGTGATCGCCATCATTGCCTTCGCACTCGAATGGCTTGCTCGACTTATAGAGCGGCGCTTCGTGCCATGGGCCGATCCATTACGCCGGCGCTGATGAAACAGGGCGCTATCAGGTTTGCGAGTGGTCGCCGCCTTGGATTGGCTCACGTCCCAAGGCGTTGTAACTCTCCTGGAGACGACGTTCCCGGACAGTTCAACCTGAGCGCTATCTTGCCCACCGCGCCTGCAAGATGTGAGTGCCTTGGTCCTCTCTCGAATAGTCTCCGCGAGGGAGGCGGAGTCCGCGTGCATATCCGACAAAAGCAAACGCACAGACAAGTCCTGGCGACAAAACTCGTGCCCTGAGAGAAAAATCGGTTTGGGAAATAATATTCTACAGGATTAATAGAAAAAAGGAATGACCGGTCTTCCTACCTGGGCAGTGCGGTCGTAGACATTGTCTTATCCAACCGACCGCCCATGAGGGAGAAGGCCGAAAATGTCACGCTATATCATCATCGGGGCTGGCGCAGTCGGCGCAAGCCTCGCTGCCCAGTTCGCCTTGTCCGAGATCGACTACGTTCTCGTCGGGCGGGGTGCTCAGATCAGGCATATAAAGCAGCATGGTCTGACATTTCGCAGGCCCGACGGTGTGCGCCAAATCGAACTTTCCGCATTTGATCTAGAAGAGCCGCCAGAGCTGCGAAAGGATGACATTCTCCTTCTCACGGTCAAGTCCCAGGATGCAGCCAGCGCGCTCGCCTTCTGGTCATGGCGCGACGTCGCCGGTTCACACCTGCCGGCGTCATTGTCCTTGCCGATCGTCACATTCCAAAACGGTCTTGCAACAGAAGCCGCAGCTCTTCGAACATTTGCCAATGTTTACGGGGCGAGCATTCTGACCCCAGCCCTCTTTACGCGAACTGGCACGGTCGCTGTCGCGGGAGACCCGCAGCTTGGTATTGCCACGGTCGGGCGGTTTCCGGTGGGGCGCGATGCGCTGAGCGACCAGATCGCAGAGGATCTGACCAAAGCAAAATATCTTGCCGAAGCCACCAGCGATATCCGTCGATGGAAGGCAGCAAAGCTCCTTCACAATGTCCGGAACGCTCTTGAGCTGTTTGACGGCAAGCCGGATTTCCGCGAAGATATCGGCACCGCACTTGTCAATGAGGCAACGCAGGCGCTTCAGGCTGCAGGCTATTCCCTCGCCTCGCCGTTAGAACGCCGCATAGACATTTCCAACTGGCGCGTTGCGCCGGGGAGCGGCGTCTCCCCTGGCCAGCAATCCACGTGGCAGAGTTTTACGCGTGGCGCATCGAGCGAAGTCGATTTTCTCAATGGCGAGATCGTGCTTCTTGGCCGGCTTCACGGCGTTGCGACGCCGTACAATGAGGCAGTTCAACGCTTAGCAGGTCAACTTGCCGAGAAGGCGCAATTCACAGAGCCCCTGGCGCTGGAGGCGATTATTGCACTACTCAATCAAGACTCAGACACGTTGCCCGTAGGACTGAGAACACAGCAGGAGCCCGCCGTTTCCCGTAATTTCAATCCAGCAGCGTGACGCAATACAATGAGAGAAGCCATATCGGACCAAATCATCGCCGCAGCAGGCGGTCTCTTCTATCGCGAGGGCATCAGGGCCGTCGGTATCGATCGCATCATCGAAGAGGCGAACGTTGCCAAAGCAACGCTTTATCGGCACTTTCCTTCCAAGGATCACCTTGTTGCCGCCTATCTATCGGCGCGTCATGACCGGGTCGTCCAGTCGTTGAATGAGGTGGTTTCCTCCGCCTTGCCACCCAGAGCACAGATCGTTTCAATCTTCGAGCGGCTCCATGAAAAAGCAGACAGCCCGGATTTTCGAGGATGCGCTTTTGCTCTGGCCGTAGCCGAGCACGGCGAATCCGACAAGGTCTGCTCGGTCGCGCGGCACCACAAGGCCGTGGTTCGCGGCATTTTCTCCACGATCCTGAGCAAAGCGGGGATCGCAGACGAACTGACAGCCGCCCACCTTGCGCTTCTCTACGAGGGAGCGCTGGCAACGGTTGCCGTCGGACGAGATCCGCAGCCAGTCTTGCTTGCTCGCGACTGCGCTCTTTCCGTTTTCGATACAGCCTCTCCCCCCTCTCCCTCGATTGAAAGCAGGTCTTTATGACGAAGACGATCGACTACTTCTTTAGCATCGGCTCGCCTTGGGCGTTTATTGGACTCGAGCCATTTGCCGCGCTCGCGGCTCAATACGACGTCAACATACGACCCCATGTTATTCCACTGATCGAAGAAAATGGAGGGATCTACTCCCGCAATCGGCCCGAAGTTCGCCGTGCTTATTGGACGAAGGATCTCAAGCGCTGGGCGGCTTTGCGTGGAAAGGTACTGAGCTTCGACAATCGTGCAGGCCTTTCCGATCCCGCACCCGCGGGCGCCCTTGTCGTGGCCGCGTTTGAAGCCGGCGAGGACTGGCTCGCCTTAACCCTGGCGTTTCAGGAGGCGCTTTGGGTGCGAGGCGAGGATATTGGCAGCGCTGAAGTGCGTCTTGCGATCGCAAGTGCCGCAGGCTTTGATGCCGCGGCATTGGAAGAGCGGAGTCAGAGCGGCGCGATCGCAGACCTTCGCAAAGCAAGTTACGAGACGGCGAAATCTGCCGGCGTGTTTGGGGTACCCACATATCGCTACGAGGACGAACTCTACTGGGGCCAGGACAGCCTTCACTTTCTTGAACGCCATCTCAAGGGCGAACGGCTCGCTGCCTGAGCCTCAGACAAGATGAGGCAGGCGGCGCTTCCGCCTGCCTATAAAACATGACCCTCCCGCATGCCGCCTCCGTAAGACGCGCCGCGCGGCTCTTCCGGAAAGCAACCCATGACGTCACTCTCGCCCGCTCTGTTGCAAGCCCTTCACGCTCTTCTTGGTGACAGATTTTCGACATCGGTTGCTCTGCGAGAGCAGCACGGACGTGGGGAGGCCCACCATGCCGCAGCGCTTCCCGCGGCTGTTGCCTTTGCCGAAACAACCGCCGAAGTGTCTGAGATCGTCAAGCTTTGCGCATCGGAGAATATCCCGGTTATCGCTTTCGGCGCTGGCACATCGCTGGAAGGACACCTCTCAGCTGTCAGAGGTGGCGTATCAATCGACCTGTCGCGCATGTCGAAGATAACGCGCGTCAGCGCGGAAGATCTGGATTGCACGGTGGAAGCTGGGGTGACGCGCGAGCAACTGAACGCGTATCTACGGGACTCTGGCTTGTTTTTCCCCATCGACCCTGGCGCCAATGCCTCGCTGGGCGGCATGGCTGCGACACGTGCCTCTGGCACAAATGCGGTCCGCTACGGCACCATGCGAGAAAATGTGCTCGGCTTGACTGTCGTTCTCCCCAACGGCCAGATCATCAAAACCGGCGGCCGCGCGAGAAAATCCTCCGCCGGCTATGATTTGACCCGCCTCTTCGTCGGCTCCGAGGGGACGCTTGGAATCATCACCGAGGTAACGTTGCGTCTGTACGGGATTCCGGAGACCATATCCGCAGCGCTCTGCTCCTTTGAGAATGTGCAACAGGCCGTCGCCTCTGCCATTCAGATCGTTCAACTCGGTATCCCCATCGCCCGCATGGAGTTGATGGACCGCGGCCTGATCAAGGCCGTCAATGCCTATTCGGGGCTAAATATGAAGACCGAGGACACGCTCGCCTTCGAATTTCACGGCTCACCGGCAGGTGTGGCGGAACAGGTCGAGATGGTCTCGGCCATTGTCGAGGAGAATGGCGGCAAGGATTTCGAGTGGGCGAATGCGCCGGAGGAGCGTAACCGACTGTGGAAGGCCCGCCACAATGCTTTCTACGCCGTCGTTTCGCAACGGCCGAACGCCAAGGGTTGGTCGTCGGATGTGTGCGTCCCCGTTTCGAGGTTAGGTGACTGCATATTGGAGACACGAGCGCTTCTAAAGGACTGCACGGTTCCCACTGCGATCCTTGGCCATGTCGGCGACGGCAATTATCACGTTGTCTTTGCCGTGGATCCGAACAACGCGGAAGAACTCGCCGAAGTCGCTGCAATCAACAAGAAAATGGTTCGCCACGCGATCTCGGTGGGCGGCACATCGACCGGAGAACATGGTGTGGGAACCGGCAAGATCGCCTATCTTCGCGAGGAGCATGGCGATGCCGTCGATCTGATGAGCGTCATCAAGCGGGCAGTGGATCCCGCCGGCATCATGAATCCCGGAAAGATCCTGCCGTGAGACGCAGCCGCGACCGTTCTGAGAAAAGCGAGTGCAGTGATGGATCTCTTTAAACCCCACAGCTCCCACTGGGGCGCGTTTTCTGCGCGGATAAATGACGGTCGTTTAGAGGTTCGGCCCCATGATAAGGATCCGTACCCATCACCGTTGCTTGGTAATCTGTCTGCCGTCGCCGACAGCCCAGCGCGCATCCAGCGGCCAGCCGTCCGGCGTGGGTGGTTGGAGCAAGATCGCACCCACACGCAGCGGCGTGGAGTGGACGAATTCGTCGAAGTGTCGTGGGAAACGGCCGAGGCGCTTGTCGCCGCGGAACTTCGCCGCATCTATGAAACGCATGGTCCGTCATCCGTTTTCGGCGGTTCCTATGGCTGGTCGAGTGCAGGACGGTTTCACCACGCCCAAAGCCAAATCCACCGCTTTCTGAACGTGCTTGGCGGCTATGTGCGATCCGTAAACACCTATAGTTCGGGGGCCGCAATGGTGATTATCCCACATGTGCTCGGTCCCTATGACAGCTTCGATCGCAAGAGCGTCACCTGGGACGCCATCGAACGCAGCACCGAGCTTCTCGTCGCTTTTGGCGGCATGGCGATCAAGAATGCCGATGTCCATGGCGGCGGTATCAGCAAGCATACGGTCCGACAGACGCTGGGCGGGGCTGGCAAACGGGGCGCGCGCTTCATCTCCATCAGCCCATTACGAGATGACTTTTCAGCCGAACTAAGCCCCGAATGGCTTGCGATCAAACCCGGCACCGATGTCGCGCTCATGCTCGGGCTGGCATACACGCTTGTTACCGAAGGGCTGCACGATCACGCATTTCTTCGACGCTGCACCATCGGATACGACACGTTTGAGACGTATCTTCTGGGAAGAGAGGACGGCCGGCCCAAAAGCGCGGACTGGGCAGCCTCGATCTGCGGGATCGATGCTGAAACGATCCGAGCCCTTGCGCGGAGAATGGCAAGCAACCGCACCTTGATCACCGTCAGTCACTCGCTCCAGCGAGCCGATTTTGGCGAGCAGCCGGTGTGGATGGGGATCGTGCTGGCAGCGATGCTCGGCCAGATCGGGCTCGATGGCGGCGGCTTCTCCTACTCGCTCGGCGCGCTTGGCAATATCGGCAAGACGTTGCTGGCCGTTCCTCTACCTACACTCAACCAGTTCAAAAATCCGGTGGCAGATTACATCCCCTGCGCCCGGATCGCGGACATGCTTCTCGATCCCGGCTGCGAGTTTCACTATAACGGCCACTCCTTACGCTATCCGGATATCCGTCTGGTCTATTGGGCGGGTGGAAATCCGTTTCATCACCATCAGGATATCAATCGTCTGCGTGCGGCTTTCAAGCGTCCCGAGACGATCATCGTTCACGAGTCTGCCTGGACGTCGACGGCGCGACATGCCGACATCGTGCTTCCGGCCACAACCACGCTGGAACGTGACGATATCGGCGCTGCAGACCGCGACCCCCTGATGATTGCAATGAAACGGCTGATCGATCCCGTCGGTGCGGCAAGAGACGATTACGATATTTTCGCCGGAATCGCCCAGCAACTCGGAAAGTCAGATGCGTTTACCGAAGGGCGCAGCAGCCGCGAATGGCTGGCCTTTCTCTACGAAACAACCCGCTCGGCGCTGGAAGCGCAGGGGCACGACGCGCCGGATTTCGAAACATTCTGGCAGCGCGGCGAGCTTGTCCTGCCGACGAAGGCTGATGATGGTGGCCCGGCCCATGCCTTTCGGGCAGATCCGGAGGCCGCGCCACTTCCGACACCTTCGGGAAAGATCGAAATCTTTTCCAGGACCTTGGAGAGCTTTGGCTATGATGATTGCAAGGGCCATCCGCGCTGGTTCCCGGCGCGAAGCGAAACGGACGGTGAAGCGGATCTCTATCCGCTCCACCTCGTCTGCAACCAGCCCCGGCAGCGGCTGCACAGCCAGCTCGACTATGGCGATTACAGCCGTTCCACCAAGATCAAAGAGCGGGAGCCCGTTCGTATTCACCCGGAGGACGCCCGCCAACGCGGTATTTCGCAGGGCGATATTGTCCGGCTCTTCAATGAAAGAGGCAGTTGCCTTGTAGGCGCGCTCTTGAGCGAAGACGTGATGCCAGGCGTTCTGCAGCTTTCGACGGGCGCCTGGTTTGAGCCGGACGATCCGGCGGCGGAGCGGACGATGTGCATCCACGGCAACCCCAACATTCTGACCCGCGACATCGGCACCTTGAAACTCGCACAGGGCTCGACTGGACAGATCGCCAGGGTCGAGGTCGAGCGCTATGCGGGCGAACCGCCGAGGGTGACAATTTTCGAGGCCATCACTTTCGCAACAGGCGGCGAGGAATTGGCGGTCTCACGCCGATACGCGTCAAAGCCGGCCGGCACTGGTTCCAGCCGACGCTGAAACAGCAATCCAACCAGCAGCGAAAATGGCGGCAAATTAATCCCCTAAAACTATAGAAAAAGAACAACCAGTCTTTCTCTCTGCCGCCTCGCTGTTAGATTAGGCGTCAAGATAAACAGATCAACGCAAGGGGGCTGCTCATGACCGAACTATGTAGAAGCGGGCGCGCTCTAGACGCTGGCAAGCGTTCGACACGTTCTGGCCAGCGCTAACAGCACGCTCTTCCTTTCATCGACAGGCTTTCGACGTCTCGTCGCGTGTGCGGCGGGGACGGACATTCGCATGCTTTGCGGGGCCGTTCGACAGCCAGATCATCCCAAGATTTTCAATATTTCACTCAGGACTACATCATGGTCAGACATCTCTCACTGCCTTCTTTTTCCCGACGCAAGCTGCTGGTCACCGCGTCGATCGCAGCCTCCGCGGCGCTCTTTCTTTCGGCCACGGCACCGCTGCCAGTACAGGCAGCGGACCGCCCGCATGATGGCGGCGATATCACATTCCTCATCGACTCCCTCGGCGATACATGGATTCCCAACAACAGCGCCATATCGAGCTTTCAGGGCCACATCTGGGGCCATGTCACCGACAAGCTCGTCTATGTCGATGCCGAGGGCAAGGTAAGCCCGTGGATCGCTGAGACGTGGGAGCAGAACGACACGGCGACGGAGTTCACGCTTCACCTGAAGAGCGGCGTGACCTTTTCGGATGGCGAGCCTCTGGACGCAAATGCCGTCGTTGCCAATCTCAACATCTGGTATGCGGGCCGCAAGAACGACGGCATCAACCCGATCGGTCTCTTCCCCAAGACCTATGACCGCGCCGAAGCCGTGGATGCGAAAACGGTGAAGGTCTTCTTCAAAAAGCCAACGCTCGGCTTCATTCCGACGCTCGGCTATCACGGCTCGATCCTCATCTCTCCCAAGACGATCGCCCAGCCTGCAAGCGTCCAGGCGGACCTCAGCAAAACGGTTGGCAGCGGCCCCTATGTGGTGGAAAGCTGGAAGGAGGGCGATCATGTCACCCTCGTCAAGCGCAAGGATTACAACTGGGGGCCCGCTGCGGTCGGCCATACGGGTCCTGCCTATCTCGACAGCATTACCTATAAGCTCGTCTCAGAGCCGTCGCTGCGCGTGGCATCGGTTCAGTCCGGCCAGGCGGATGTCGCCTATAATGCCTCTCCGCAGGAACTGAAATCGCTGAAGGAGGAAGGCTTTACCGTTGCCACGCCGCGTTACCTCGGCTTCGTCAATGGCTGGGCAGTCAACACCAAGCTTGCGCCTTACGACGATGTGAAGGTTCGCCAGGCGCTTCAGGCGGCGATCAACCGCCAAGAGATCATCGACACCGTTTATACACCGGACTGGAAGCTCGCGACCTCGTTCATTCAAAGCAATGTGCCAGGCGCGACCGACCATAGTGACCTGCTCGTCTATAACCCCGACAAGGCGGAAAAGCTTCTGGATGAAGCGGGCTGGGTAAAGGGCGCGAACGGTGTGCGCGTCAAGGATGGCAAACCGCTGGAGATCACCCTTCACTCCAATCCCTATCTTGCAACCTCCAAGTCGGTCGATGAGCTGATTGCCCAGCAGCTTGGCAAGGTGGGCTGGAAGGTTAATATCCGCGCTTACGATGTCGTGACCTTCGGCCAGAAGGTCAAATTCGGCGGGTCTGCGGTTCCTGCTTACGAAGTCACGCGCAGCTTCATTGACGCAGGCACGGTCGCCAGCATCCTGACCAATGCCAATAATGGTGAAAACTGGTTTGCACTGGATGAGCGCGACAGCGTGCTGAACGAGCTCCGCGACAAAATCGCCGGTGCGGGCTCGATCGAAGAGCGCAAGCCGCTGCTCGACAAGCTGCAGCAATATGTCCTGGAGCAAGGCTACTTCATTCCACGGACACAGATCGTTCAGCGCATCTACGTTCAGTCACCGAAGCTCAAGGGCGAAGTCTACAATGGCATTGCCTATGCCAGCTACTACACCGCCTATCTTTCCGACCTGTCCGAGTGAGATGAAAGCCAGGAGGTGACGTTATGAGCAATGCATACCTTACCTACGCCGCCAAGCGGCTCGGCCAGGCGATCATCGTCATCCTTCTGGCCTATGTCTTCACCTTCGTGGTCGTCAGCATCTTGCCTGGCGACCCGATCACAAGCGTGTTGCGCAATCCGCAAAACGGCTTTACCGAACAGGAAATCGCCGAGATCATTGCGGCGCAGGGGCTGGACAAGCCGATCCTCGTCCAGCTCTGGAACTCGCTTTCGGCCTTTCTGACCGGCGATCTCGGCATGTCGATGCGCTCCAATCGGCCGGTTGCGACGCTGATCGCCGAGGTCCTGCCTTCAACGCTGGTCCTTGCCGCCTCGGGCATTGCAGTGGCACTGACCTTGGCCTTCGCAGTGGCTTATGGAACGCAGGTCGTACCGAAGAAGTACGGGCAAGGAGTGCTGCGCGCCTTTCCCTCCCTTTTTTTATCGACGCCGAATTTCGTCATCGGTTTGTTCCTTATCCACCTCTTCGGCTTTCAGCTGAGACTGTTTCGCGTCATCGAGCCGGACAGTTTCTGGGCGACTTTCTTCGCCGCCGTCACCATCGGTATCCCGTTTTCCGCACAGATCGCCGAAGTGCTGATCGCCAATCTCGATCACGAAGCCGAGCAAGATTATGCAGCCGTCGCCCGCAGTCGCGGCATTGCGCCTTCTCGCCTCTTCACCAGCCATCTTTTGAAGCCCGCTGCACTTCCAGTCGTCACCGTGATCGCCCTCACAGTGGGCGAACTTCTCGGTAATTCTCTGATCACCGAGACCGTCTTCGGGCGCACAGGAATCGGCAGCCTGGTGCAACGATCGGTCAGCACGCAGGACTTACCGGTTTTGCAAGCCATCGTATCGCTCGGCGCTGTCATCTTCGTCGTCGTTAATCTGATCGCCGATCTCCTCTATCCGCTTCTCGATCCAAGGGTGAAACTCATCGTCGACCGCAAGCGCCGCCAGAGGGCTGGCGATGAGGCTTCACCCACATTGGAAGCAGGAGCAAAGTCATGAGCCTCTTTTCCGATACCATCCCCGTCACCACCCCTCTGGAAAGACTGAAAAACCTCAACATTCCTGTGACGGTCGCCCTCTCCTTTCTGGTCATCGCAATCGTCATTGCCTGGTCGGTCGCGCCTCAGCTCTTCACCAGCCACAGCCCGATCAACGGCGTGCCGGCGAACAAGCTGCTTGCCCCAAGTCTGGAACACTGGTTCGGAACGGACCATCTGGGGCGCGATGTCTATTCGCGCGTCGTCTATGGCACGGCGTCATCCGTCTCCAGCGCGCTCGTAGCCGTGGTGATAGGTGTCGTCATTGGAGGGCTGATCGGCCTTCTGGCCGGATTTTTCGGCGGCTGGGTCGATGTCGTTTTTGCCCGCTTTGTCGATGTGCTGCTGTCGATCCCGAAATTCCTGCTCGCCGTCATCGTCGTCACCGCCATCGGCTTCGAAACCATCAACGCTGCGATCGCAACGGGCATATCGGCGATTGCCTTTTTTGCCCGCGTCGCACGCGCCGAAGTCATCAAGACGCGTCAGGCAACCTTTGTGGAGGCATCCTTTCTGCTCGGCGGCTCGCGTGGTTTTATCGTCCTTCGTCACGTCCTTCCTAATGCCTCCCGCTCCATGCTGCCGCTTGCGGTGCTGCAATTCGGCGAGTCGATTCTCGTCATCGCCAGCCTTGCCTTCCTTGGCTATGGCGACCCACCACCCTCCTCCGACTGGGGCCTGCTGATCTCGATCGGCAAGGACTATCTTAAATGGCCCTGGCTCGTTTATGCGCCCGCGTTCGTAACGATCGTGACCGTCCTCTCTGCAAACAGGATCAGCCGATGGCTTCGCAAATCGCATTGAAACCCGTCTTTCAGAAAACCGATTTCACCGCTCCAACACGCTTGCCGGCGGCATCTCTGCTGAAAGTGGAAGAGCTCTCGGTCTCCTATGGCCGGCAAGAGGTCGTCCATCATGTCGGCTTCGATATCCGGCAGGGCGAGAGCCTCGCGCTGATCGGAGAATCAGGCTCTGGCAAATCCACGATCGCCAAGGCGGTGCTCAGGCTTCTGCCCAATGGGGCAAGCGCCTCCGGTCGTGTCCTCTTTGAAAGGCAAGATATTCTCGGATTTTCGGAGCGTCGTTTCAGGCCACTTCGGGGCCGTGACATAGGCTTTGTTCCGCAGGACCCGGCGAACGCACTGAATCCCGTGAGGACGATCGGATCGCAGGCTCAGGAGGCTGCTGCCTTGTCTGATCAAGCCGACCCGGCCGCCCGCAAATCGCTCATCCTCGATACATTGGCAAAAGTCGGTCTCGACAACCCGCAGCGCGTCTTCGAGTCCTATCCGCACCAGCTTTCAGGTGGCATGTTGCAACGCGTGTTGATCGCTCTGGCCATTCTGCCACGACCTTCGCTTCTGGTTGCCGACGAGCCGACCTCGGCGCTCGACGTCACCGTGCAGAAACGTATCCTCGATCTGCTATCCCGGCTGAAGGAAGATCTGAACATCAACATGCTGCTCATCACCCACGATCTTGCGATCGCAGGAGAGCGGGCCGAAAGCCTGATCGTGCTGAAGAACGGTGCCGTGCAGGAGGCGGGGCGAACATCTGCCGTCTTCTCCTCACCAACCTCGTCCTATGCCCGGAAGCTGCATGGCGACGTTCCCGCGCTCAATCCGAGCCGCTATGCGACCTTGCGCGATCCCGGCTTCGATCGCCTCGGCGATAAGGGTAAGACAAAGATTTCGGTAAACGGCGTGACCAAGCGCTTTTCCGTCGACGGCAAGATCTTGACGGCGGTGGACAACATCTCCTTCTCGGTGGCCGCCGGCACGACCCACGCGCTAGTCGGCGAATCCGGCTCCGGCAAGACGACGACGATTCGCCTGCTGCTGGGGCTGGACGAGCCGGAAACTGGTTCGATCACTGTCGCAGGAGAGCTAATCGGAAGCAGGGACGTTTCATCGCTCCGATCCGTCTGGCGGCATCTTCAATTGGTCTATCAAAACCCGTTCACATCACTCGATCCCACATGGAAGGTCGAGCAGCTCGTTCGCGAGCCGCTGGACCGTTTCCAGATCGGCACGCGCCAAGAGCGCGCTGCCGCCGTCAGGCAAGCGCTTACCGATGTCGGCTTGAGCGAGCATGTGCTACAGCGCAAGCCTTCCGCCCTTTCCGGCGGGCAGCGTCAACGGGTGGCGATCGCCCGCGCCCTCGTTCTCAAACCGGACGTGATCGTTCTGGATGAACCGACCTCGGCTCTCGATGTCAGCGTCCAGGCCGATATTGTCGAGGTCCTCTTATCGCTCCAGGCAAAGCTCGGCCTGACCTATGTCTTCGTCTCGCACGATCTGGCGCTGGTTCGTCAGCTCGCGCATACCGTTTCGGTGATGCAGAAGGGGCGCATCGTCGAACACGGCACCGTTTCAGACATCTTCGGCAATCCAAAGCACGACTACACTGTGTCGCTTTTGAACTCGATCCCGTCCGGCACGGCTGGAACGTCCATTCCTCCGGCTGCCCGGTCTGCCCGACAGAAGGAGTACACCGCATGAATATGGCGGCACCCTCTCTTAACCTCCCCTCCTCCTTCCGGCCAAAGCAGCGGCTCGGCTTCAATACGCGGGTCTCGTTCAATGACGATGACGGACCGGCGGAGGGGTTGAGGCAGGGTATCGAACTGTTCAAGCAGGCGGAAAGGCTCGGCTATCAATCCGGCTGGGCCTATCAACGCCATTTCGACCACTACCTGTCTTCGCCGCTGCCCTTCTTTGCTGCCGCCGGACAACATACGCGCCACATCACGCTTGGCTCGGCGGTCATTCCCATGCGCTACCAAGACCCAATCCTTCTGGCCGAGGCGGCAGGCACCACCGATCTTCTGATCGGCGGGCGCCTGGAAATTGCCCTTGCGACGGGAGCAAACGGAGCATTCGACGCGATTTTCGGTGCCGTCGAGACAGACGCCAGAACAGAGGCAAAGCGCCGTCAGTCCCGCTTCCTCGCCGCCATCTCCGGGGATGTGCTGCACACGGTTACGGACAAGGACAAAGGCGCTGCTCCAGGGGCTGAGTTGCGCGTTACGCCACACAGTCCCACCTTGCGAAACCGCATCCGGCAAGGCTCTTCCAGCATCGCCTCGGCGATCCAGGCCGCCGAACTCGGTATTGGCCTGATTTGCGGAACGGTCCTGCACGATCAGGAGGGCGGAGAAAGCTTCGGCCACTATCAGGCAAGGATCATCGAGGCTTATCGCAGTCACTGGCTTCGCCTCTGGAAGACGACGCCGCCGCCGGTTGCCGTGGCGGCATCCATTTTGGTCAGCACGACCCCGGAACTCCGTGCGACCTATGCAGCCTATGACCTCGAGCGCCGCACGGCAGGCATCGGCGCATCCCGACCGAAGGGCGCGCTGCCGCCTGCCGCCCCCCCGTCGGGCGCGATTATTTCTCCTGTCTTTCAAGGCAAGCCGGATGAGGTGATAGAGAAGGTTTTCAGCGATCCGGGCCTTGCAGCGGCAGACGAACTTGTGCTGTTCCTGCCTCCTGCCTTTGGGCTGTCCGAAAATATCAGATTGCTGACGGACTTCGTCACCACAGTCGCGCCCTCTCTGGGATGGCAGGCCATGCACTATCAGCACGCATAGGAACGGCAACGCCGCCGAGTTTTCACCCGCGGAAGACAGGCTGGCAATATTTTCTACAATTTCCATAGAAAAAGAAAGACCTGTCTTCCTCGTTCGCACATGGCCCTCTAGCCTTCACGCAGATTCACAGAGACCTCAAGGAGCTCCCATGGCTGCCGAATTCATCAGCGTCAGTTTCCCCAACGCGTCCAACGATTTGAACCCAATTCCCGATGCACCCGTCGATCCGCAGTTTCTGGAACGCTATGCGCGCGCACTGGACGACTACGGCTTCAACTATACTCTTATCCCGTATTCGTCCTCGTCATTCGATCCTTTCACGATTGGAGCGACGGTGCTTGCGCATACGAAGAACATCAAGATCATCGTCGCGCTCAGACCGAACACCGTGTACCCGACGGTGGCGGCCAAATCGCTTGCTACACTCGATCAGTTGAGCGGCGGGCGCGTCGTCGTTCACTTCATTGCCGGCGGCAGCGATGAAGAGCAGGCGCGTGAAGGCGACTTTCTCAACAAGGAAGAGCGTTATGAGCGCCAGGAGGAGTATATTCGCATTCTTCGGCTGGCATGGACTTCAAAAGAGCCTTTTGACTTCGACGGCAAATATTATCAGTTCAAGCAGTTCCGCAGCGCTGTTCGCCCTACCAATGGCGTGATCCCGATCTCGCTCGGAGGCTCGTCCGATGCTGCCTATCGCATCGGCGGTTCGCTCTGCGATATCTTCGGCCTCTGGGGTGAGCCTCTGAAAGAAACCAAGGAACAGATCGACCGCATCTATGCCGAAGCGGCAAAGGCGGGCCGAACGGATCGCCCGCGCATCTGGGTCACCTTCCGCCCCATCGTGGCAGAAACCGATGACCTTGCCTGGGAGAAGGCGCATCGCGTGCTCGACCAGTTGAACGCAAACCGCCAGAAAGGTCTCTCCCGCAGTCCTCTCAATGCGGCGACGCCAGCCAATATCGGTTCCCAACGGCTTCTTGATATCGCCAAGAGAGGCGATGTGCATGACCGGGCGCTCTGGTACCCCACCGTGACTGCTACCAATGCAAGCGGCGCGACGACGGCGCTTGTTGGATCGCCCCGTACCATCGCAGATTCCATTCTCGATTACATCGATCTCGGCTGCGATCTGATCTCGATCCGCGGCTATGACAATTATAACGATGCCGTCGATTACGGCCGATACATCCTCCCGCTGGTGCGCGACGGCATCCGCGAGCGCGAGGACGCCAAACGCAAGGCGGCGGCCGCCTGAGCGCGATGCAGCAACCATACCGTCCGGTTCCTCAATCGGACGGATTTTCCTCTCAAGTCAACGAGGTGGCCGCAGCGAAACACTGCCTCGCTCCCTGAGCTATAAGGTCGTTGCCCGCATGTCTTACGATCCCATGACACTCGATTACGCCGTTCGTGAGGTGGCTGAGGCCGCACCGGAATCCGATCGCACCGGTGCATTCCCCTGGGCCGGCATACGTGCGGTTCATCGGGCGGGGCTTCTCGAAAGCACCGTCGCGACGCGATATGGCGGTCAGGGCGGCACGCTCAGCACGGCGGCGCATATTCTCGCGGCATTGGGGCGCGGCGATCCGTCCGTCGCACTCATCACCGCCATGACCCTGTTCAATCATCTAGCCCAGGCTAAGAGAGGACATTGGCCGGAGGGCCTTTATAAGGAGCTCTTGTCAAAGGTCAGGCAAAGGCCGCTCTTGCTGAACGCCGCTCGCGTTGAACCCGAACTCGGGTCGCCCGCACGCGGCGGCCTTCCAGCCACGGTTGCGAGGAAAACGGCGAACGGCTGGTCAATATCCGGTCGCAAGCGTTTCGTCACGGGCGCGCATGGTCTCACACATTTTCTCGTCTGGGCTCATACGGATGAGCACCAGCCGCGTGTTGGAACCTTCGTCGTTCCAAACGGCCTGCCCGGTATTACCATTATCGAGAACTGGAAAAGCCTTGGAATGCGGGCGACCGGCTCGCACGACGTCGAGTATAGCAATGTCGAGATCCCGGCAGAACACGTGCTTGATCTCGTCGATCCGTCGGTTGCCGAACAGGATAATCGCGGCCATGCCGCCATGACGCTTGCGCTGACAGCGATCTATCTCGGCGCGGCGGAAGCTGCTCAGGACGCTTTCATCCGCTTCGCCCACGAGCGCGTTCCAACCAATCTTGGCCATCCCATTGCCAAGACCGAGCGCTTCATCACCCTTTCCGGTGAAATCGACCTTCTGGTGTCCGGGGCGCGCCAGATCATCTTCGGGGCGCTCGATGGCGATCTGAGCGATGCCGAGCGCCTGATCCGCGCGCGGCTTCTTGCAGGACGCCAGATCAGGGAAGCGGTTCAGATCGCCGTTCGCGGCATCGGCAATCCCGGCCTCAACGAAGACCTCGGCCTCGAACGCCACTTCCGCGACGTTCAATCCGTCCTCGTCCACGCCCCCCAGGAAGACACTTCCATTGCGATCCTTGGCAAGGCTGCCTTTGACCGCTGGGACAAGGCCGAAACCGAGCAGGCATTGCCTCCCAAACTCGCCATCATCAAAACCGCCTAACATGCATAATCAAATAGGAAGAGGCGTCCGCGCCAAAAAATGGATATTCAATGAGCAATAATCTGATCGTCGGATTTTCCGGCAATACCACCCGTCCGTCCAGCACAAGACGGTTTGTCGAAACTGTCACCGAAGCTTTGGCCAAGCGCGTCGGCCTTGGCCACATCGTTTTGGATGTCGAGGAGCTTGGACTGTCGTTGCTCTCCGCTCGCTCGGCAGCCGACCTGGATCCACATGCGCGAAGGCTGGTAGAAACCATCATCGACGCAGAGGCCCTCGTTATCGGCTCACCCACATACAAGGGTAGTTATACGGGTCTATTCAAACACGTTATCGATCTGCTCGACCCCGCAGATCTACGGGGCAAGCCCGTGTTGTTGACTGCTACGGGCGGAGGCGACCGCCATTCTCTCATGGTCGAGCATCAACTCCGGCCCCTCTTCGCCTTCTTCGAAGCCTTCGTTACTCCAACGGCAATCTACGCGTCGAGCCGTGATTTCGCAGAGGGCGTCCCTTCTCCCAGCGTCACCGCGCGCGTGGACCAAGCGATCAACGAAGCCAGTCTGCTGCTTCAACATCGCTCCCTACGGACCGTAGAGGCGGCAGAATAATTCGCGAATTCCTCGACCCGTCGCCGCCGCAGCCTGTGTCACGATGCAATCGTCCCAGCAGATCTCCGTCTGACGGAAACTCGAGGCGCAGTTCAGTCCGGAACGAACGGGGTTGTTCATTGCTCGCGACATTATCGATCACTAACCTAACAACTTTATGGAAGAGAATGCCCCCTTAGCGCCGTGTTCGATCATATTCAAACCTAAGATATTGGACTTCGCCGCCGGCACGGATATCTGCAACGGCTCCGCCTTGCGCGGCTACTTCCTAACCTATGTGCATTCATTTAGGTTGGCGCGGTTTGACGAGCCGGTCGGTAGCATAAATTGTCGTAGTGGGTGGCACGTCTGCGATCACGATCACAACCTCACGGTTCAAATACCGTCGCATTAGATCAACTGGCAAGGCCTTTTGCGGAACGCACCCTAGCTTCAGTACCGGCACTCAAAAGCACGCCTAACGTTACGCCAACCATGTCGGAGATATAAGAGTCCATGTAGGGAATCTTATAAAGACCACCCTGTAGGCTTTGACGTAAGGCGGGCAGAGCAATGCAGATCGATTTACAAACCCTTTGGTACTTGACCGTTGGAACGCTGCTGGTGTCAGCCTCGCTTCTCCTTTGGGAAAGGCAGGCCCATCCAGGTCGCGTACGTGTGCTTGGTGTTCTGACCGCGGCACTCTTCGCGTTCGTTCTCGGGTGCATGCTCGCAATGAACCGCAGCCACTTTCCAGTCGTGCTGGGTATGGCGGCGATCAACATCCTGATGATGTCAGGATACCTCTTGGTCCTTAACGCAGTCGCCGGGCTTGATGGTCAACGGCATTTCTGTTCGTCCGTCGCAGCGCTAAGCTTCCTAGCCATCGCTTGGGCAATCGCTGGCACGCACTTCCCGGTCGCATTTTGGAACCATGTCTCGTCTATCCCCATCGCTCAGACCTGCGGCCTGACAGCATGGATGCTCCTGCGCAGCCGTAATGTGCAGCGCTTGCGCTCCCGTCCGGTCGCAGTAACGATTTCGGCCTTCCATGCCCTGTTCTATTTTGCCCGAGCGTTCATTGCCCCTGTTCTCATTGAGCGCTACGGGCAAGATATGATCTCCATCATCGGGAAGGCGACGATGTACGAGGCTGTCTTGTACTCGGTGGCGATGCCAATGTCCTTTTTGATGATTATACGAGAGGAGGAAAAGCTCAACCTGCTGCATATGTCATAAACCGACCAACTGACTGGACTTGCGAACCGCCACGCCTTTTTCGAGCAGGCATCTCGGATGCTGCGGGAGCGGCATGATAACCCCGTCTCACTGCTCGCCTTCGACCTCGACCACTTCAAGGCAATCAACGACCGTCATGGACATCCAACCGGAGATAAGGTTTTGCAACTGTTCGCCGACACCGCCAGCAAAGAAGCAGGCCCGGGCGCACTTCTTGTCCGTTTGGGCGGTGAGGAATTCGCTGCGCTTCTGCCATTGTGCGACCATTCCCAAGCTCTCAGTCGCGGCCAAGCAATCGCAAGCCGGTTCGCCGAAGAAGCCGCTCGGGCAGAGGGCTTGAAGACTCGCGCCACAGTCAGTATCGGCCTTGCGGCGCCGGACTGCAACGACCTCTCCGGGATGCTTGCAAGCGCCGATAGCGCGCTCTACCGCGCAAAAGCCCTTGGACGGAATCGCGTTGAGATCGCAGGGACAAACGAATTGCTTCCGCACCCCTCAGCCGATCCCTTGCATCATCAGCTCCGGGTCGTGGCTACGAGGGCCTCCTGAGTCGACGTAGCGCTTTTGGACGAGAGCGCTCTTGAAGGGATCCAAACCATTGAAGCGCAGATTTTCAAGTTCATCTGGCGGGAGTGATTGCAACGCCCGTGCGGCGTTGACCTCAGGCATGCCAAGGATTAACGAGGACAATGCCTGTTCCTTGGAAATCCTGAACGTTGCGCGTGACGAGCACTAGCCCGTAGACACGCGAAGTGGCCGCGATAATTGCATGAGCTTCGTAGCGGCGATTTGGAATGTGGAGATGGGCACAGCGCGTCGTAACCTCATCATCGATTGGTATTGTGAGCGCAGCAAACTCCGGTCGAACACGGCTATCGACCCGGGTTCCTAATCGAGATCCTTGCTCAATGTCGCGGCGCTGAATGCTTAGGATCCTCCATTCAAGCTCTGAAATTGTTATCGCGGAAATATACAGATAACGGGAATCCTGCGCACTTATCCAAGCCGTCACATTCGGATTAGCTTTGCCATCGCCGACTTTCCGAAGCTCAGACTTTAAATCATCAACACGTGGGACGGTCTGCCTCGATCAGTGATAACCACAGGTCTAGCCTCCGCAGCCTTCTTTGCTCTGCCATGATCTCAGAGTGACAGGACAACCTCCTGCGGGTTCCTTATATCTAGCTATTCGTCGCTGCGAGCCCAATCCTCGTGGCCATGGCGGATGCGGATGACGAACACAATGCTATCCTCTCCGACGCTGTAGACGATAAGATGTGCCTTGAACGGGTGGATACGCACGGGCGGTTGGATTTCATGGCGTTCTCGCGCCATCTCGGGGTGGAGAGCGATTAGAGCGAATGTCTCGAAAAGTTCGTCATGATAACGCTGCGCATGAGCTCTGCCAAAGTTGCGCATTCCATATTCAGCTATTCTAATGACGTCTTCTTCCGCCTTAGCAGAAAGAACATATCGCATCAGCTTTTGTCGCTCACACCAACGCGGGCGGTCGCGACTTGGAATAATTCGTCCCTGGTTCGGTTGCCAATGCCGCTCGCGATACCTTCGTCCACGTAACGTTGCATGGCAGCGACTTTATCGGCGCACATTTGATCCCTGCGAATGAGATCGCGCACATAGTCGCTCGCGTTTGAATAGCGCCCGGTTTTAGCCTGAGTTTCAACCCATTCCTTCATGGAATTGGGAAGAGAGACATTCATCGTTGCCATAGGGACCTCCAAGCGCTGATAGTATCTAAGGCTCTGGCAAGCTTTGTCAACCTGGCTTTTATCGGGAACCGGTTAGTTTCATTCCGCTGTATCGCATATAACCTTAGCAGGAGACCCCGTTCGCGTTTGCTCATTAGAGGAACGGGCCTTCGACCACCCAACTACCACTTCAAAGCCCGCCAACCTACTCGCTTGGCAGCAAGCCGGCGTCTATGTAGCTCTCAATCATCGCGTCATAGAGCGAAATATCAGACCGACTGCGAGCAAGAAGCTGCGCTCCCGCGACCGCGGCAAAAATCGCTCGGGCCTTCGCTTCCTTAGTCTTCTCATCAGCCAAACCCGCGTCGATCAGCCGCTGTGAAAGCCACGCAACGTTGACGCCAGCGAAGGTCTGCACCTCTTTGCGAACTCTCTCTGGAAGGTCGTCATACTCAGCACCTAGGAAGCTTCCGAGGCAAAGGCGATTGCCGTTCTCAAGCGACATCCTGAAAGTCTCGGGATATTTTCGCAGGCTCACCTTCGCATCCACCTCGGCGTCAGCGACATCTCCAAGCCAAGCCTTTGTGTCCTGCCAATAGCGCTCTGCGAGATCGGCTTTGCTCAGAAAGTGACGGTAGATGCTGGCAGCCTTGATCCCTACCTCCGCGGCTAGGTCGCGCTATGGGTGCCATTTTGTGATCATCGGCTCACAGTGTATGCCAACAATTCACGCGTGGAAGCAACTCCTGAAGCAATATTGGGATGATTGGAGGGTGTCGTCGTTGACGACCGTCAATTTGCTTCAGACGTCCCGGGACTATCGTTGCCTTTGATGCTTACCGCGGACTGCGGGATCTCATGAACAATCAGCGTCTGAAGCGCAACTGAGGGAAATCCGACGACGAGACAGCCTAACGGTGACGTCGTCACAGCAAATGAAAAGCCTCAGGACGTTGTTCGCGTCAGAGGTGCACGGGAGCATAACCTTAATAACGTCGATGTCGATATCCCGCGCGACGCATTTGTCGTCTTCACCGGCGTTTCGGGATCTGGGAAATCGTCGCTCGCCTTTAGCACGCTCTACGCGGATGCGCAGCGACGCTACCTGGAATCCGTGTCTCCTTATGCGCGCCGCCTCTTTACGCAGATGCGCGTACCTGACGTCGACCACATCGACCATTGCGCTAAAAGCATGAAGCGTTTGACGTGAGGCGCCATAATCTCGCTGATGGCGGTGCCTTCGAAAAGCACTCCTTAAAACCTGAACATTGAAGCTTACATAGCGGCGGCCTGAAGCCGGGTAGCAACCCCGCGGAGCAAGCCAACAGACTACGCCCAGGACCCTGCTCGCTGACAAAGGCTACGACGCCGACTGGTTTCGAGACGCATTGGCAAAACGTGAGATCACCGCCTGCACTCCATCATAGACAATTCGCAAGGCGATCGTCCCGCATAATCTGGAGCTCTATAAAAACACGCCAAAAGATCGAGACCATGTTCAGTCTGCTCAAGGACTGCCGCAGGATCCATACACGATAAAGCCGCTGCGCCCACGCTTTCTTTCCAGGCACTCGTAGCGCCGCAGTCGTAATCTTTTGGCTCTGATTTAACGAGGCCTGAGCTAGCGTGGCTCGACCACCAAAATCCGCTCAAGCGACGGCGTCGTAGACTGACAGGAAGTCGGAAACTGTCTTTAGGCAGAGTTCCTTCTCCTCAACATGCGGCATGTGGCTGGACTCCTCGAAGAGCACCCAGCGGATGTCCGCAACGCGCTCGCGATAGGGACGCACGACTTCCGGTGTGGCTTCATCATAGGCACCGGAAATCAAAAGTGTCGGGGCCTTGATCAGCTCAAGCCGGTCCTCGATCGTCCAGTCTTTCATCGTGCCGATGACGTGGAACTCGGTCGGGCCATTCATGTTGCGGTAGACGGTGTTGTCCTCATCCATGGCAGCGAACGTACGCGCAACGTCTTCGGGCCAAGGTGCCACCCGGCAGACATGGCGGTCATAGAAAACGCGAGAGGCGGCAATGTAGTCTGGATGCGTCAGCGTCCCGGCGTCCTCATGGGCAAGCAGAATTTCCTGTACGTCGACCGGAAGATCGCGGCGCAGACGATTGGCTTCCGCGACCCAGGTATGCATGTTGGCCGGCGAGTTGGCGATGACCAGCGCCTTTAATCCCTGCGGCTGGCCCACCGCATGTTCCGCGCCAAGCATACCGCCCCAGGACTGACCGAGGAAAGCGTATCGATCCGCGATGCCGAGATGGGCCAGTAGCGCATCCAGCTCTTCGAGAAAGAGTGACACTGTCCAGAAATCAGCACCCTTTTCCGGCAGATGGGTCGATTTGCCATTGCCGAGCTGGTCGTAGTGGATCACAGCGCGCCCGTCGAGCGCCGCAATGTCTTTGAAACTATCAACGTAGTCGTGCGTGCAGCCGGGACCGCCATGCGCGACGACCAACGGCAGCCTGGCTGCTTTCAGGTCACCGGTAACGCGATACCAGGTCCGATAGTCGCGGAATGAAAGATAGCCTTCACGAGTTTGAACGGATGTCAGTTTAGCGCTCCCTAGATGCGATGATCATGGAGCAGTACGATAGGCGAATGACGCCCGGGGCGGCAGCTATCACAACTGATAGGGTTGGAGTGACCTACAGCATCGGCCCAAAATCGTAATCGATTTTCGGATTAGCACGATGCGTCGATTCAAAGAGCTAGAGCGCTGTGCATCCAAACGGACGCACAGCGCTCTATGCGCGCGGTTGGTCGAACATGCGAAGATGCGCCGCGCGAGCGACCGCCTGCGTGCGGTTCCGCGCGCCGAGCTTGCGAGTTGCGGCATTGAGATGCATGACCACAGTCGGCACGGCCCTGTCGATCAGGCGGGATATCTCCTTGGCCGAATACCCTTCCGCCGAATAGCGCAGGCATTCGCGCTCGCGCGCGGTCAGGCGCGGCAGGCTGGACAAAGCCCGTTCCCTGCCGATGCGTAGCGCCGCGGTGCGCTGAAAGAGATGTGCCACCAGATTGAAATCGCCCATACAAAGCTGTACGTCGCGCTCCAGCCTCACCGGGTCGCCTGCACGAATGCCGGTTACGGTGGCGTAATCGCCGCCCGGCAGATGGATCGGCACAGTCACTCCCGCCGTCAGTCCTCGTTCCCAGAGAAATTCAGCGACGGGCACGGTTTCTTCGTTCATGAAAGCGTGAATAAGCGTCTTCGCCTTTGGGTCATAGTTCCAAAAGAATGGCCCTGTCGTGCTAAGCGCCACATGCTGCACGGGGTCGTGACGGAAGTAGCCGCGTTGGCACCAATAATCACGCATCGTCTCGTCGACGTTGCGCAGTTCCAGCACAGTCGGGATTATCAGTTGGCCGCTAAGATCATAGCGACCGGGCGTATAATCGTAGATCAGCGTATCGAAGCCATAGTTCTGCATGGCTAGGAAAAGTTGATCGATCTGATCGTCTAGGCTCGTTGCCGCAGCAAACCGCCCTTCGACATCTTTAACGTCCATGCCGACCTCTCGTGGCTCCACGCCGAATTTTAAACCTGCCATTTGGACATCTTCACCCTATCATTCTGATAGCTAGTGTAGAGCCCGAATTGCTCTAGAAATAATCCTGCATAAATGTTGTGCAGACGCGAGAAAAATCATGTGGCGCAAAATCGAACCGGACGAGAGACACGAGCTGACGATCCAGGGTTATCGCGTCGTAGCCTATGTTTTCGGCGGCGGTCCGGAAACCGTGCTTTGCTTGAACGGTGGACCGGGTCTACCTTGCGACTATCTGCGTGAGGCGCATTCCTGTCTGATCGACAGCGGCTTCCGCGTGGTCGCCTTCGACCAGCTCGGCACTGGCGCATCCGAGCGTCCAGAAGACAAAGGCCTCTGGACCATTGAACGCTACGTTGAGGAGACGGAAGCAGTGCGCCAGACGCTGGGGCTCGGGCGGGTCCACCTGCTCGGCCATTCGTGGGGCGGATGGCTTGCCATCGACTACACGCTGACCTTTCCAGACGCCGTCAAGAGCTTGATCCTGGCCGATACCGTTGCCGACATGCCGCATCTTGCCAGCGAATTGGAACGTTTGCGTGCCGCGCTCGGATCTGAGACCGTTGCGATGATGCAGGCGCATGAGGCAGCAGGGTCCTATGATCATCCGGAATATCTCGCGGCCATCACCCTTTTGAACTATCGCCATGTATGCCGCCTGTCCGAATGGCCAGCCCCTGTCAACCAGTCGCTGCAAGACTGGAATATGGAACCCTACATGGCCATGCAGGGGCCGAACGAATTCCTCTATATCGGCAATATGAAGGACTGGAACCGCATTCCGGACCTACCGAAGATCAAAGCGCCGGTGCTGATCGTCGTCGGCGAGCACGATGAGCTCACGCCGGCATGCGCACTGCGTATGAAGAACGCCCTGCCCGACGGCGCTCGGATCAATGTCGTGCACAATGCCAGCCATATGCCCTTCTACGAAAATCCGGAGGGCTACTACCCGCCGCTGCTCTCCTTCCTGGAGGATGTAAAAGGCTGATGCTACACCGCTATCGCTTCATTCTAGCAAGACCCTTGCAGTTCCTGCCGGTGATCTTCGGTGTTTCCATCATCACCTTCGTCCTGGTCCGGTTGATCCCTGGCGATCCGGCACGCGTTTTGCTCGGCACCAAGGCGACGCCTGAAGCCATAGCCAATATCCGCTCGCAATTTGGCCTCGATCAACCGATCTGGCAGCAATATTACTACTTCATCAAAAACCTGATGCATGGAGAGATGGGCCGCTCGATCACCTTCAAGATCGATGTGCTGCAACTCATCGCCAATCGCATCGAGCCGACGCTGGCGCTTGTGTTCTCTTCGGTGCTCCTGTCTGTCCTGATTGCCGTGCCACTGGCAGCTGTCGCTGCGCGTAACGAAGGCCAGCTTGTCGACCACACGGTGCGCGTCGTATCCACTTTCGGGATCGGCCTTCCATCCTTCTGGCTGGCGCTGATGCTGATCCTGCTGTTTTCGGTGAGCATTCCGCTCCTGCCCGTTTCAGGCTACGGCAATACACTGTCAGACAAGCTCACACATCTTGTGCTGCCGTCGCTGACTATCGCTTTATCGTTGTCCACAGTGCTGATGCGCTCGCTGCGCGCATCGATGATTGACTGGCTAAAATCTGATGTCGCAACCGCCGCGCGAGCTCGTGGCATGCCCGAGGATGTCGTTTTTTGGCGACATGTCGTGCCGAATGCCGTGGTTCCGACGATCAACCTTCTGGCCGTCAATATCGGCTGGCTGATCGGCGGAACGGTCGTCGTCGAAAGCGTCTTCGCTTTGCCAGGCATGGGCCAGTTACTGGTGCGGGCTATATTCTCGCGCGATTACATGGTTGTCCAGGGCGTGGCGATGGTGTTCGCCTGTGCCACTGTCCTCGTCAACTTCCTGGCTGACATCGCCACCGTCGCTGCAGACCCGCGGGTGAAGCTATGAGCGGGGGCACGCTCAGGGCCCGCAACGACACGCTCTATGCCGGGCTCGCCATCCTAGGCCTGTTCGTGCTGATGGCACTCCTTGCGCCACTTGTCGCGCCCTACGATCCGATCTTTCAAGATGCTGGGGCACGGCTCATGGCCCCTGGCCTTGCTCACCCCTTCGGCACTGACAATTTCGGCCGCGATATCCTTTCGCGCGTCATCCATTCGGCACGTGTCGATCTCCAGATGGCGTTGATCGGGGTCGCCTTCCCTTTTGCCATCGGCACGGTCATCGGCGCTGTTTCCGGTTTCCTTGGCGGATTGGTCGATGCAGTCCTGATGCGGCTGATCGACGTGATCCTCGCCTTTCCTTTCCTGGTTCTTATGCTGTCCATCATCGCCATTCTCGGACCGGGCCTCGGCAGCTTCTATATCGCTATGGCGCTGGTCGGCTGGGTGTCATATGCGCGCCTCATCCGCGCGCAGATCCTCGTGCTCAAAAATAGCGATTACGCCATGGCTGCGGAGAGCCTTGGCTTTTCGCGCCTACGCATCCTTTTCCGCCACCTCCTACCTAATGCGATTGCGGGATCGATTGTTTTTTCCATGTCCGATGTGGTGCTGGTTCTGCTGTCTGGCGCAGCGATCAGCTATCTCGGCCTGGGCGTTCAGCCACCTACGGCCGAATGGGGGGTGATGGTTGCGGAAGGCCAGAGCTTCGTGACGCAGGCCTGGTGGATAACGCTCTTCCCTGGGCTTTCCATCGTCGTACTGGCTTTCGGCTTCTCCCTCATCGGCGATGGGCTGGCCAGGCAACTGGGAGTGAACGGATGACCACACACGTGCTCACCCAACACCCTCTCCTCTCCGTTTGTGACCTTTCGGTTGCGGTCGAGACGACCGAGGGAACACGCTCCCTCCTCGACCGGGTTTCCATCGATATCGCGCGTGGAGAGGTTCTAGGGCTCGTCGGGGAAAGTGGTTCGGGCAAGAGCCTGCTCTGCCGCACGCTCGTAGGTTTGATGCCATCGCGCACTATTCACCGCACCGGCGGCTCGATCCTGTTCGACGGACAGGAGCTCGCTGGCACAGACGAGAAGACGCTGCAATCAGTCCGTGGCGCCCGGATCGGTATGATCTTCCAAAACCCGGCAAGCCATCTCGATCCGGTCATGCGCATCGGCGACCAGATCCTTGAAGGCATAGTGTTTCATCAACATCTTTCGCGTGAGGCGGCGAAATCGCTGGCACTCGACATCATGAGCCAGGTTGGCTTTACCGATCCGCCCCGCCAGTTTGGCAGCTATGCGCACGAGTTCTCCGGCGGGATGCGGCAAAGGGCGATGATTGCGATTGCGCTTGCCTGCAACCCGGATATCCTGATCGCCGATGAGCCGACCACGGCGCTTGACGTTACAATCCAGGCGCAGATCCTTCATCTTCTGCTGGACCTGCGCGATAAGCGCGGGCTCTCCATCATTCTTGTCACGCACGATCTCGGTGTCGTCGCCCAGACGTGCGACCGTATCGCCGTGATGCGAAACGGTCGTATTGTTGAGACCGGCGAGAAGCGGCAGATCCTGAAGACACCGCAAGCCGAATACACCAAGATGCTGATATCCAGCCATCCGTCCATGCTGGTTGAAGCGGCCAAGGCTACGGATGACGTCGCACGACATGCAGACATTCGACCGCTGATCGAGATCGACGATCTTTCCGTGTGTTTTCCTGCCAGTAGCGGGCTGTTTTCGAAGCGCAAGCACTTCAGTGCCGTAGATGGCATATCGCTCCAGATCTGGCCGGGGGATACGGTCGGCATCGTTGGAGAAAGCGGATCAGGCAAGTCGACGCTGGCTAGGGCTATGCTCGGACTGACGCCCGCCTCGTCCGGCCATGTCAGCTTCGCCGGCGCAAGCCTCCGCCTCCATCATACAGAGGCATTACGCGCGCTTAGAACCCAGGCTGCGATGGTCTTCCAGGACCCTTACAATTCGCTCAATCCACGCATGACGATCGGTGAGACGCTTTCCGAAGTCTTGAAAGTCCAGAAGAAGATTCCCCCCGCCCAGATACCGGAGAGGATAAATGAACTTCTCGATCTCGTGGAATTAGATCGCAGCTTCGCGCAACGCAAGCCGCGCACGATGAGTGGTGGGCAGTGCCAGCGCGCCGGCATCGCTCGCGCACTCGCCATTGATCCACGCGTCATCGTCGCCGACGAATGTATCGCCGCTCTCGACGTCACGATACAGGCCCAGATCGTCGCCCTTTTCCGCAAGCTGGTTGCGACGATGGATCTGACACTGGTGTTTATCGCACATGATCTGCCGGTCGTCCGCTCGCTCTGCCAGCGGGTCGTCGTCATGCACCGAGGCCGCATCGTAGAGGAAGGTTTGTCTGAAGATGTCTTCGCCAGACCATCCGGAGCCTATACGGCCGGTCTCATAGAGGCCATTCCCGATATCGACCCGGACAAGCCGCTGTCGAGACACTCCAAAATATAATAACCATCAGAGGATCGTTCACATGCAGTTTAAAATGACAAAAGCCAAAATCGCCGCCTTCGCCGCCATCCTCTCCTTGTCGGCCTCCTACGCAGAGGCCGCGGGTGTCCTGACCATCGGTCGCAATGAGGACTCCACCACTTTCGACCCGATCAAGTCGGCACAGAACGTCGATAACTGGGTCTTTTCCAACGTCTTTGACGTGCTCGTACGTGTCGATGCCTCGGGGACCAAACTGCTGCCCGGCCTTGCCGAAAGCTGGACTGTTTCCGACGATGGTCTGACCTACACGTTTAAACTGCGTGACGCGAAATTCTCCGATGGCAGCCCAGTTACGGCCGACGACGCTGCTTTCTCGCTGACACGCATCCGTGACGACAAGGGCTCGCTTTGGGCTGACAGTTTTAAGATCATTGATACCGCCACGGCGGCAGACGACAAGACACTGGTCGTCAAGCTGAAAAGCAAGTCGGTACCCTTTATCACCATGATGGCGCTGCCGAATGCTTCCGTCCTGCCGAAGAAGATCGTAGAAGCCAATCCCGACGCCTTTGCCGAAAAGCCAGTCGGCTCCGGCGCCTTCGCGGTTGAAGACTGGGAGCGAGGCGATCGCATCATCTTGAAGAAAAACCCGAATTATTGGGATGCCGGCCATGTCAGCCTCGACGGCGTCGAATGGGTCGTTATTCCCGACGACAATACGCGCATGCTGAACGTCCAAACCGGTCAGATAGACGTGGCGATCACTGTTCCCTTCTCGCGCGTTGCCGAGATGAAGAAGAATCCGGACCTGACAGTGCGCATGGATCCCTCGACGCGTGAAGATCATCTGCTGATCAACCACGAGCACGGCGCACTTGCCAAGAAGGAAGTGCGCGAAGCGCTTGATCTTGCAATCGACAAGAAGGCGATTGTTGAAGCCGCCACGTTCGGCCTCGGCGAAGTCGCCAACTCCTATATTCCAAGGGGCGCGCTTTATCACTATGCCGACAATCTCCAGCGCCCGTATGATCCGGAAAAGGCCAAGCAGATGCTGAAAGCGGCAGGTGCCGAAGGCTTGACGCTGAACTACATTGTCAACGCCGGTAAGGAGACCGACGAGCAGATAGCGGTCCTCCTTCAACAGCAACTCGCCAAAGCGGGTGTGACGGCCAATCTGCAGAAGGTCGACTCCAGCCAGAGCTGGGATATGTTGATCGCGGGCGATTACGACATTTCAGTCATGTACTGGACAAATGACATTCTCGACCCTGACCAGAAGACGACCTTCGTACTCGGCCACGACACGAACATGAACTACATGACGCGCTACAAGAACGACAAAGTTAAGGATCTGGTCGCCGCCGCGCGTCTCGAAACGGACCCTGCCAAGCGCGAGGCCATGTATGTCGAGCTACAGAAGATGGCCAAGGCAGACGTGAACTGGATCGACCTCTATTACAGCCCCTATATAAACGTGATGCGCAAGAACGTTTCCAACTTCTACCAGAACCCACTCGGCCGCTTCTTCCTCGAAGACACAGTGAAGAACTGAGCAGATCACAGGTTTGTCCGCGGAGACTTACTTCTCCGCGGACGACAAATTATGTCCAAGACAATTAGGGCATCAGTATCTGCTCCGAAAAAGGCCCTTGATATTCCGATCGATGTCCTGCGAGCCCTGAGCGTGGCTTTCCAAGATCAACGTCGCAAGCAAGCAGATGGTGGCGACAATAGACGTGACATTGCGTCACGCGACGCCATGCGTCCTTGGAAGCTCTTGAGATGAGCTTACTATGCACTCCATCGACTCTATGAAGTGGTAACGCCTGCCCGGAACATCGGGCTACATTGCTAAGTTCGAGGGTCCTCAGTGATGGAGTCACCATGACCTTCCTCGGCCTCGAAGCAGAAATGCTGGCGCGAATACAGTTCGCGTTCACCGTCTCATTCCATTTTCTCTTTCCCGCGTTCTCGATCGGGACAGCGAGCTATCTCGCCGTTCTAAACGCACTATGGCTGTGGAAGCGGGACGAGGCCTACCTGAAGCTCTTCGAATACTGGAAGACTATCTTCGCAGTGACCTTCGCGATGGGCGTCGTGTCTGGGATCGTCATGAGCTATCAATTCGGCACGAACTGGTCCGCGTTTTCAGACAAAGCCGGACCAGTTATCGGACCGCTGATGGGGTACGAGGTCTTGACGGCGTTTTTCCTTGAGGCGGGCTTCCTCGGTATCGCGCTGTTTGGCCGCAAGCGTGTTGGCGACACCGCGCATATGGTGGCGGTCGCCATGGTAGCTGTAGGCACGCTGATTTCCGCAACGTGGATCACGTCGGCCAATAGTTGGATGCACACGCCAGCTGGCTTCAGCGTCGACGCGAACGGCATTTTCGTGCCTGAAGATTGGTGGAGGATCATCTTCAACCCTTCCTTCCCCTACAGAATGACCCATACCGTGCTGGCAGCCTTCCTGACCACGGCCTTTGCCGTGGGCGCGGTCGGCGCCTGGCACTTGCTGAAGGATCGGACGAACCGCCAGGCCCGCATCATGTTCTCGATGGCGATGTGGATGGCGGCGATCGTCACGCCTGCTCAGATTTTCGTCGGCGACCTGCATGGCCTGAACACGCTCGAAAATCAGCCAGCGAAGATCGCAGCTATGGAGGGGCACTACGAGACTCATAAGGAAGGCGCCCCTCTTGTCCTCTTCGGCATACCGGACGACGGAGCAGAGACCACTCGCTACGCGATCGAGATTCCCAAGCTCGGCTCGCTGATCCTGACGCACTCGTTGGACGGCGAGATCAAGGGTCTAAAGGAATGGCCGCGCGACCAACGTCCCCCGGCGCTCATGCCGTTCATGACCTTCCGGATCATGGTCGGCCTCGGTTTCCTGATGCTCGGTGTCGGGCTCTGGTCGGTATGGGCCCGCTGGAAAGGAACGCTGTATGACACGCCATCGCTTCATCGTGTCGCGGTGGCCATGGGCGGCTCCGGTTTCGTGGCCGTCCTTGCCGGCTGGTACACGACTGAGGTCGGTCGTCAGCCTTGGACGGTCTATGGGCATCTGCGAACTGCCGAGAGCCTGTCGCCGGTTTCCGCTCCCGCAGTCGGGACCTCGCTGCTTATCTTCATCGCGGTGTATTTTGTCGTCTTCGGCGTGGGCGTCTACTACCTGCTGAAGCTTATGCGACGTCCGCCAACTCCGCTCGACACGGATCAGGAACTTGACGCCGGCCCGATCCGGACGGCAGGCATCGTGCCCGGCGCAACGCAGGATCATTCGCTTGGAGGCCGCCATGGACATTGATCTTTCCTTCGTCTGGGCGGGGATCATCGCCTTCGCCGTCCTCGCCTATGTTGTACTGGACGGTTTCGACCTCGGGATCGGCATCGTCTTCCCGTTCTTCCGAAAGCGTCGCGACCGCGACGTCATGACGAATTCGATAGCTCCCGTATGGGACGGCAACGAAACATGGCTGGTTCTCGGGGGCGGCGGCCTCATGGCCGTATTCCCGCTCGCCTACGCAATCATCATGCCAGCGCTCTATATGCCGATCATACTGATGCTGGTCAGCCTTATCTTCCGAGGAGTCGCATTCGAGTTTCGATGGCGAACCCACCATGAATCCCATCTCTGGGATTTTGGTTTCTGGATCGGATCTTCGGTAGCAGCTCTCATGCAAGGTATTTCTCTCGGCGCACTTGTGCAGGGCGTCGCGGTCACCGGTAGGCAATACGCAGGCGGCTGGTGGGACTGGCTCACACCCTTCTCAATCCTGACCGGCGTCGCCGTTCTCACAGGCTACGCGCTACTCGGCGTGACATGGCTCAATCTCAAGACTTCGGGCGATATACAGGCGCGGTCGGCAAAGCTCGCGCGTCCCCTAAGCCTGGCGCTTCTGGCGCTGATTGCCATAGTGTCGCTCTGGACACCGTTCATCAACCGGATTTACTTCGAACGCTGGTTCGCCTGGCCCACCGCCTTTTTCTCGGCCTTGGTACCGTTGCTGCTAGCGGCTTGTGCTTTTGCGCTTTGGAGCGGGCTGACCCAAGGGAAGCACCTGCAGCCGTTCTTGTCGGCGCTCGGCGTGTTCGTGTTGAGCTTTGTCGGACTTGGGATCAGCTTCTATCCCTACATGATACCCGGTGTCCTGACGATCAAGGAAGCGGCCGCACCAGAGAGTTCGATGAAGTTCCTGCTCGTCGGCGCCATGATACTGGTCCCCATGATCCTTGCCTATACCGCTTACGCCTACTGGGTCTTCCGCGGAAAGATCGATCCGGAAGAAGGATATCACTGATGGCCGAGGCCCTTCGCAAGACGGCCTGGTTTATCGCCCTATGGCTGGCCGGCGTCGGTACTGTCGCGGTGATCGGGCTCGTCATCCGCCTGTTTTTGAAATAGCTCAGCTGCCCTCTCAGTGAAGCATGCGGAAATAGGGCGATGAGCCACGAGCGAGCTCTAAGGCGACCAGCCGTTTCTTAGAAACGCCGAAGCACTCCGGCTCTCGGCCTCTGCGATAACAGGTGCATTGCAGCGGCGGCCTTGTTTAAAAGCCCCCCCGGACTGAGCGCGATGAGGGATGGAATGACGTCGCTTGAGCGATCTTCTTGCAAGAAACGTGATCTAGCGCTTTCACGTTTTAGCCTTACACGCTCTGCAGCATCGGCGCTAAGATCTGAATCGAGCTTCGAAAAATCGAGATGGGTACACTGAATTGACCGCATCGCGGTTTAGCGACTTGAGGTGGTGCGAGGTTCGAGTGCATCCAGTGCATCAGCATTGTCCCTCCCCCAGCCGTAGAGCATCTCTACGGGCTCGACGAAACGATTGCCTAAATCGGTCAGTCGATATTCGACGGCCGGTGGTCTTGTTGAATGCACATGGCGCGAGACCAGACCTGAACGCTCCATCTCCTTCAAAGTTTGCGTGAGCATTTTCTTTGAGATGCCCGGCAGGCTGCGTTCCAGCACGCCGGTCCTGGCTGTACCTTGGTGAAGCTTGTGCAGCGTGTGCAGAATCATGCTCGTCCATTTCGTCGAGAAAAGTTCCAGCACCCGGCGGGGCGCGCAGTCCTCGCGCCACTCTTCCTCATCGCTGCCCGGCCTCATGTAGTCACCTCTTGGTATCTATGTCCCCAACTGGTGCCGTCTGGATGTCGAGCGACTGGATGCCCAACTCTGACGAGATCGCAAGTGGAGTATCATCATGGTTAGAACAGCATTGGTCGTTGGTGCAAGCGGGATCGTCGGCGGCGCGACCTCAGAGCTTTTGCTGAAAGAAGGCTGGAAAGTCTATGGTCTGGCAAGACGTCCAAAGGATCACGCCCAGATCATTCCCGTCGCTGCCGACCTGCAGGATGCGCGCCAAACAGCACAGGCGCTGAGCGATGTGAAGCCTGATGCCGTCTTCATCAGCACATGGGCGCGTCAGGAGACCGAGGCAGAAAATATCCGCGTGAACTCGTCCATGGTTCGGAATCTGCTGCATGGTCTGAGCCCAAGCAATCCAAACATGCACGTGGCGTTGGTCACCGGTCTCAAGCACTACCTCGGTCCCTTTGAGGCCTATGGCAATGGCACCTTGCCGCAAACCCCATTCCGTGAAGAACAGGGCCGACTTGATGTCGAGAACTTCTATTACGCGCAGGAAGATGAGCTTTTTGCTGCCTCCAGCCGTGATGGGTTTACCTGGAGCGTGCACCGTCCGCATACAGTCATAGGGCAGGCCGTTGGCAATGCCATGAACATGGGAACAACCCTTGCCGTATATGCCACCATCTGCCGAGAGACGGGACGTGCTTTCCGCTTTCCCGGGTCTTCGGCCCAATGGAACGGTCTGAGCGACATGACAGACGCCAACCTCTTGGCGAAGCATTTGCTGTGGACGGTAGAGACACCGCAGGCCCACAACGAGGCGTTCAATGTGGTCAATGGAGACATATTCCGCTGGAAGTGGATGTGGGAGCGGATCGCCAACTGGTTTGACATCGAGCCTGCAGAGTTCGATGGCACCATGAGTCCTCTTCTAGAGCAGATGAGTGAGGATGCTGCGATCTGGAGCGACATCGCGAAACGCGACAGCCTGGCGGAGTCCGACATAGACCGCCTCGCATCTCCATGGCACACCGATGCGGATCTGGGTCGTCCCATCGAGGTGGTCACCGACATGGGCAAAAGCCGACGTCTGGGCTTCAGAGAATATCAACCCACAGACGATGCGTTTTTCGCCCTTTTCGAGAGCTTGCGTAAAAACCGCCTTATTCCATGAAGGAGAGGATTGCTGCTAGAGCGCCGGGCGTCCTATTGGACGCCCAAGGGACGCTTACCCTTTTTGAATCGACGCATCGTGCTTTCCGAGCATCGAGTCCGATTTTCGGGCCGATGCTGTCGCTCGATCGCGAGATTCTACCGCTTCAAAAGTCACGACAAATTATTCGAGTGAAAAAGTAAGGCCGCGGTGAAAAGCCAATGGATGAAGGATAGATCGTGCCGAGGTTTAGCGGAATTGATGAAACTCACGCAGTTGGAGCTGAAATCTCCTACCTCTGGTGCTGCCGTCAGTTGTGGGACAGTGCCTGCTTCAACATAGATAATTTCCACCCAGCAGGGGTGACGGGAACAAACCCGCGACGCCGGGTGTGACGGATCGATCCATTTTCGCTGTCCTTCGTGAACACGAGCCTATCAAGACAAACGCGGTTTAGCCCGTGCTTAAATTTCTCAGCGCCAGGAACGAATGTTGGGGGTTCCAGTTAGGTCTTAGGGGAAACACGAAACGCAACCCCCACGAGAGGAAACCATCATGAAAAAGATCATCCTAGCAGTGGCGCTGCTGAGCGCCACGGCGATGTCTGTTGCTGCCCAGACGTCGGCTCCAGCAACCAGCACAGATGGTAACACGCCTGCAGTCGCGACTCCTGAAACCAAGAATCCGACCGCTCCTGTCGAGGGTGCTAACAGCTTCACCGAAGCGCAGGCAAAAAGCCGCATAGAAGAAGCCGGCTATTCCGACGTCAAGGACCTCAAGAAGGATGACAAGGGAATCTGGATGGCCGCTGGAATGAAGGACGGCAAGTCCGTCATGATCTCCATGGATTACCAGGGCAACATTGTCGCCAAGTAAAGCGGCGTGCATCCGGCGGTGATCTTAAGGCCAGATCTTGCATCACTACTATTTACGCAATCGAGGACAACCCGATGAAAACTGTAACTGGACTATTCGACGACAATGCGGATGCGCATTCGGCAGTGACTCAACTAGAAGCAGCAGGCGTGCCATCGAATGACATCAGCATCGTCTCGAACAACGCTCATCACCACGATGGCAGCGAATCCAAGGCCGCAGAAGGCGCTGGAACGGGCGCTGGCATAGGTGCAGTTGTGGGCGGTGCAGGTGGTCTGCTGACCGGCCTCGGCCTCATGGCCATCCCGGGTGTCGGCCCTGTCGTGGCCGCCGGTTGGCTTGCAGCAACCGCTGCTGGCGTCGCCGCTGGTGCCGTGGCGGGTGGTGCGGCAGGTGGTATCGTAGGTGCCATGACGGACTCAGGTGTCTCTGAAGAAGACGCTCACGTTTATGCGGAAGGCGTACGCCGTGGCGGCACTATCGTGACCGCAAAGGTGGACGACGGCATGGTTCCGGAAGCGGAAGCTATTCTCAAGCGATCGAACTTGGTCGATCCAGCAGCGCGCCGTGACGCTTACAAGAAAGAGGGTTGGAACCGCTTCGACGACACGCTTGATCCCTATGACGCCGACCAGATCAAGACCGAGCGCGATCGTTACAACCGTCCCGCTCTCTGAACTGACATCGGTAGGGGCTCTTGCCGCTGCCCCCTTGGTTTGCGGGTACGTGCCGCACGCTGGAAATGATTTGGGCCGCTTTCGGGCGGCCTTTTTCCTTAGGGGTGGAACTCACCACTCCTAAGATGGGCGCCGTCCAAAACCACTCGTGCGAAATTGGAATACGTTCGCGATGAGAGAAACTCAAACACTCAGACGCCTCGTTGTGATCAGCGACTTCCAGGACGGAGATGCCTTTTCGGGCGTCGTGCCGTCTATTGAAGAGTTCCAAATGCAATGGCAGAGCGGCGAACGCGGCAAACCCGCATCGCAATGCACAGAGTTGGCTGATGTTCGCGTCGAAGGCGGTTATATTGAACGTCTGCCTCTTGCCTGCATAAAAGCGGGTTTGGTCGATGTCGTGGAAATTTGGACACATTGGCGCGGTGAGAGCCCTCCCGCGGCGGACATGCGCCAAGCGCCCCTTATCATCCGCCGTGCGTTTCAGTTGAACGGACCGAATGCGCCGTTTCACTCCAATGATATGGTGGCCCATCTTGCCACATTCGGCCCGCCGGAAATCCTTTGCATATGGGGTCTTGGCGTCTCACAGGATATATTGAACGCCTGCGGGCCAAGCTATAAAATATATAATTCCATTGATGCCCCTGCTCTACGCATTCCGCCAGAGGTGAGTCAGTGCTTCGATCTGATTTTGACAGGAGCTGAATGGCAATCACAGGAGGTGAGACAGCGCCATCCGCAGATGGCAACCGCGGTTTTGCCGATCGGGCCTGAATTCGCATCAGAAACGCAGTTCCACCCCATTGTTGGACCGAAACCCTACGACATCGTCTATGTCGCTGCTGCCCAAGCCTATAAACGTCACGACATCCTGTTCGACGCTTTGGAAAAGCTGCCGCGATCGATCCGCAGTCTGTGCGTTTTCGGCTATGGGGAACTGGGCGATGACTTGCGCCAACGTGCGCTTGACCTCGGTATTGACGTTGACTTCATCGGCCCGCCGGGTGTTCCCTTTGCAGAGGTCAACCGACTGATGAACCTCGCCAAGATCGGCGTCGTCTGTGGCATTGATGACGGTGCCCCCGCCATCCTCACTGAATATATGCTGGCCGGTCTTCCTGTTCTCGCCAACAGTCGGCTGCGCTGCGGATTGCAATACATCACTCCCAAGACGGGATGGGCCGCACCGGCAGAAAGCTTTCACGAAGCGATTTTGTTGATGCTGGAAAAACTCGATGATTTTTCTCCCCGGCAAGCCGTCATCGACAATTGGACGTGGCCGCACTCCGTTGAAAAACTGCGCAAAATCATGCGCAGGTCAAAGAGTTAGAAAGTTCACCCTCGCCCGGAACAAAGCTTATTTCGTCCGGTTCGGTTACGTCCTCAAACCCGGATGCCTCAATGAACCTTTCTAGCTCGATCTCCTCGCAGTCACTTGCAATCAACGAGCGGGAAGCACCGCTCATCTGTTTTTCGCATTTGCGGTGGGATTTCGTCCTGCAGCGTCCCCAGCATTTGATGGCTCGCTTTGCGAAGCAGAGAGCTGTCTTTTTCTTCGAAGAATATATACCTACAGACCACCATCTCGCTTACTTTGAAATCCATCCATTCGAGGGCACTACCGTCAAATCGATACGCCCGCGTGTTCCTCATTGGTGGAATGCAGCCGAGCGTAACCTGGCCTTAAGTCGACTTCTGGATGAGTTTCTAGCAATGTCAGGCGCACGACGGCCAATTCTCTGGTTCTACACGCCCGCGATGTACGAGTTTGCGCGTCATATCGATGCGGCCGCGGTCATTTATGATTGCATGGACGAGCTTGCGAACTTCAGGTTCGCACCGGACCGCATGAAGGACATGGAAGCTGCATTGATGGCGCGGGCCGATGTTGTCTTCACCGGCGGCTACAGCCTTTATGAGGCGAAATGCAAGCAGCATAGCAACATCCACCCGTTCCCATCTGGTGTCGATGTCGATCATTTTCACCAAGCCCGGCAAAGGGTTGTTGAACCGGCCGATCAGCAAGCCATCTCCGGCCCAAAGCTTGGTTATTACGGCGTCATCGATGAGCGTCTGGACCTCGAACTCATTGCAGCCCTGGCTGCGGCAAGGCCGGATTATTCCTTCATTTTCATCGGACCGATCGCCAAGATTGCGCCGGAGGATTTGCCGAGGGCACAGAATATCCACTATCTCGGACAGAAACATTACGGCGAATTGCCAGCCTACGTCTCAGGCTGGGACGCTGCCCTCATGCCTTTCGCATTGAACGGTTCTACCCAATTCATCAGCCCTACGAAGACACCAGAATATCTGGCCGCCGGTCGTCCTGTGATCAGCACGGCGATCAAGGATGTCATCCGTCATTATGGAGAGGTGGAAGGGGTTTTTATCGCCAGCGATCCGCAGCATTTTGCGCAAGCCTGCGACGACGCTCTGTTGCTGGCAAGAAGCGGCAACGCATGGTGGAAACCTGTCGATCAGATGCTGGAAGGTTCGTCGTGGGACAAGACATTCACGGCGATGGAGGGGCTCGTGGACGGCGTCATTTCCAGCACCGGTTTTGCCCATATGCAGGCTGCTAAAGGCACGTCGCGGAAGACAACTGCCAGCAAACCAATGATCCTCGGCGAAGTCGTAGGCGCGCCCGGTCTATGAGCGAAAAACCGCGCAGGATCGTCCTTGCAACCGATAGTCTGGATCCATCCGGCATGGGCGAGCACATGCTGACACTGGCCCGTGCTCTTGACGAGGAGTGGAGCGTAACCGTTGCGGCCTATGCCGACACTGAAGGTGATTTCCTGTCGCGAGCCGCACGCTCCGGGCTCGCCATCAAGGCCATCGATGATATCGAGACATTCGGGTATTGGCTGCATGCCACCGGCACATCGCTCCTGCATGTCCATGCAGGTATCGGCTGGGAGGGTCATCAAATTGCAACGGCGGGTCTTGATGCCAACATAGCTGTCATCAGGACCGAACACCTGCCCTATCTTTTGACGGACAAGGACCAACAGCAGAACTACGCCCGCCAGTGCGCATCGCTTTCCCACCGCATCGCCGTATCACAAGCCGCCCTCGACAGCTTCGAGGATAATGGTGTCGATCCCGAGCATATCAGCCTTGTCCGCAACGGTATCTTCGCACTGAGACCGGATGGGGAGAGACAAGCGGCTCCAGTCAACGGACTTGACGGTAAAACCGTTCTTCTGTCCGTTGCTCGCTTTTCCAGGCAGAAAGACCATGCAAGCCTGATCGCGGCCATGCCAGCCGTTCTAGCTGCCCACCCGGATACTGTCCTCCTTCTGATTGGCAGGGGCGAAGAACTGGAAACGATCAAGGGTCTGGTAGAGGCAGCGTCCCTCCAGCAGCAGATCCTGTTCCTGGGTCACCGAACCGATATCGCCGATCTCATGGCGCTGGCCGATCTCTTCGTTCTTCCTTCCAAATTTGAAGGATTGCCGCTGGCCGTGCTGGAAGCCATGTCTATCGGGCTCCCCGTCGTCGCGACCAATATTGGTGGAAATATCGAAGCGCTCGGCTCCTGCCATCCCTTTCTCGCCGACCCCGGCAATCCTGCCTCGCTGGCGGAGGTCCTTATCAGCGCGCTTGAGGATCCCGCAGCGGCAAGGGTCGCCGGGCAATCCGGCGCGCAACGTTTTCAGACACTCTTTTCCGCCCAGCGCATGGCGGCCGAGACCGCCTCCGTTTACCAGCGCGTTCTTTCGCACGCCGCACCCCTCACACAAGGACACGCTTCCATGGAAAAAACGCGTATCGGCTTCATCGGCGCGGGCGGCATTGCCAACCGCCATCTGGATATTCTCAGCCGTTTTGAGGATGTCGCGCTCGTCGCTTTTGCTGATCCGGATTTCGCCCGCGCCGAACAGGCCGCCAGCCGCTTCGGTGCGAGGGCCTTTGAGAGCCACCGCGACATGCTGGAAGCACAGCCGCTGGACGCCGTGTATATCTGCGTGCCACCATTTGCCCACGGTGAGGCCGAGCGGGATCTGATCGCCAAAGGCATCCCGTTCTTCGTTGAAAAGCCGATCACCCTGGATCTGGCATTGGCGGAAGAACTGAGCGCCGCCGTCACGGCTGCCGATCTGATTACCGGCGTCGGCTATCACTGGCGCTACCTCGATACAGTCGAGGAAGCTCGCAACCTGCTCCAGGATAATCCCGCCCAGCTTCTTTCGGGCTACTGGCTGGACCAAACCCCGCCGCCGCAATGGTGGTGGAAGTCGGAGATGTCCGGTGGGCAGATTGTGGAGCAGACCACCCACATCATCGATCTGGCTCGCTATCTTGTCGGGGAAGTCACCGATGTCTATGGCCGTGTCGGTTTCAAGGATCGGAGTAATTTTCCCGGTTTCGACGTGCCCGGCGTCACCACCGCAAGTCTCACCTTTCAGTCCGGGGTCATCGCCAACATCTCATCCACATGCCTGCTTGGCTGGAGTCACCGCATCGGTCTCAACATTTTTGCGGATCGTTTGGCCATTGAGCTGACCGACCATGATATCATGGTCGACGTTGGTGCGGGGCGACCGACCCGCCGTGCGGATGGCGATCCCGTCTGGCGTGAAGACCGCGATTTCATCGACGCGGTGCGTGGAGGCGAAAACCATATACGCTGTACTTATCAGGATGCGCTTGCCACCCATCGCATCGCCCTCGCCGTGGTGCAATCGGCTCGCAGCGGCGAGCCCGTGGCGGTCGACCAACCCACCGTCACTCGCAACCCTGCTTCACCGCTCCATCACGAGCCGCGAAATGACCCGCCACCTGGGCTGGCGCCTGGTCACCGCATCATCCGTTCGCTTGGCATCGAGGCACCGGGCAAGGCTTTTTTCTTTGATTACGAGGAGGGTCCTCCCGGCGACGGTCAGGTGCGGATGGACACGCTCTATACCGGTTTTTCGGCAGGTACCGAGCTCACCTTCATGAAAAACACAAATCCTTACTTTCACTCCCGGTTTGATCCGGGACGCGGCGTATTCCTGAAAAACGAACCGGACCTGAATTATCCGGTCCCCTTCCTCGGCTATATGGAAGTGGCACGCGTTGCAGAATCCCGCACCTCCGGTTTTGGTGAAGGCGATATTCTCGCGACCACCTATGCGCATAAATCCGGTCACACTGCGGACCCGTTTCACGATGTGCTGGTGCCGATGCCTGACGACATCGACCCCATGCTCGGTGTCTTCGTTGCGCAGATGGGCCCAATCGCTGCCAACGGCATTCTCCACGCGGATGCGGATGCGCTGGGACAAACGATATCCACCTTCGGTTCAGGAATTGCGGGCCGCCAAGTCGTCATTATCGGTGCAGGCACGGTCGGTCTGATGACGGCGCTATTTGCTCAAAGGGCAGGCGCACTTGATGTCATCATCGCCGATCCCTCGGAATTTCGCCGCAACAAAGCACAATCAATGGGGTTGACGGCGATGACAGAGGATGCTGCCTGGCAGCACACCAAGGCGCGTTGGCACAATGGCGTAGGGGATCGCGGCGCAGACTTCGTGTTCCAGACCCGGGCGCACCCCCAAAGTCTGCACGTCGCGCTTAAAGCGCTTCGTCCGCAAGGCACGGTCATCGATCTCGCCTTCTATCAGGGTGGGGCTGACGCGCTGCGGCTTGGCGAGGAATTCCACCACAACGGCCTCAACATTCGCTGTGCCCAGATCAATCGCGTCCCGCGCGGACTGGATGGCCTGTGGACAAGGCGGCGCCTGGCGCACGAAACCATCGGGCTCCTCCGATCACACGGCAAGATCATTCGCGAGCACATGATCACGCATGTTGTCCCTTTTGCAGACGGTCCACAATTTCTGGCAGACCTCGTCACGAACCGCCCGGATTTTCTGCAAATCATCTTCGCGGTCAACGAATGACGCTTCACGAACAACCCATTCGCATTCTCTTCGTCTTCGCATGGCTGGTCGTGGGCGGCGAGGAGACGGAAGTCAGGCTTCTCGCCCGGCATCTGGATCGCAGCCGCTATCGTCTGGATGTCGTTGCCTGTTTCCACAAGCCGAACATGCCGCACCAGACGCACGAGCAACTGCGAGAACTTGGAGTAGAGGTGGATACCACCCCCTACCACCTTTCATTTGAAGACACTGTTGCCTATCTCACCAACAAGATACCAGGTTATGACATCGTCATATCCTGCCAGAACGTCGCCGATATCTATCCTGCGCTGGAACGGCTGCACTGGCGCCCGCCGCTTATCGAACATGGCGGGCTGGTATCTGAGGCGCTTGCCGGACCGAAGCATTTCACCAGTCGCTATGTCGGCGTATGCCGCTCTATCCGAGACGCAGCCGCATCTGTCATGCCGGGGCGAGAAGGCGATGCCATCGAAATTCCGTCGATGGTAGAACTGTCGGATTTCGAAGTCCCTCAAAGGGCCGCCATAAGAACATCGCTTGGCGTGAACCCGGACGAGACCCTTATCGGCTGGGTCGGCAGGCTGGATCCCAAAAAAAACGTCGAGGATTTCATCGAAGCTGCGGCACTGGTTCATGCCCGCGATCCGAGAACCCGCTTCGTGATCATAGGCGGACCGGACGCCTTCCTTCCAGACTATGCTGTACACCTGCAGTCACTTGCAACGAGCCGAAATTTGGACCGCGTGTTGCACTTTCTGGGTGATCGAAAGGATATCCCGACCCTGCTGTCGGCGATGGATATTTTTGTTTGGTTGTCAAAGGGCGAAGGCATGCCACATGTCATCGCGGAAGCCGGCGCTGCCGCCCTCCCCGTCATTGCCACACCCGATAACGGCGCGATACAGCAGATCGAAGACGGTGTGAGCGGTATTTTCGTGCCGTATAACAATCCCTCCGTCGTTGCCGAAGCCATGGAACGGCTGATAGCAAACCCCGCTTTGCGTGAGACCCTAGGACAAGCGCTCCGACGGAAGGTGGAAGCCACATACAGCGTTACAGCTGTCCTTCCTCAATGGGAAAAGCTGTTTGCTGAGGTGCTGAGTGGGCGAAAGCCTTCCGGACCGACGGGTCTGTTCAAGTCTTTCTTACAAGGCGGCTTCGAATGCTCGACGCACCGGCTCCGCTCTACCGGCTCAGCTGAAGGTCGACGTCTCGACATGATTGCTGCGGTCGGTCACGACGTGCATGCGGCTCGAGATTACAACCAGCTTGCAGACTTCAACATTCGAACCGTTCGCGATGGCTTTCGTTGGCATCTTATCGAAAGACAAGGCGGCTATGACTGGTCAAGCATTCGTCCGATGCTAAGGGCGGCCCAATCAACCGGAACGCAGGTGATCTGGGACTTACTGCACTATGGATGGCCGGACGATCTCGACATTTGGTCGCCGCAGTTTGTAGATCGATTTGCCCTGTTTGCCGGCGCATGTGCTCGATTGGTGCGTGAGGAGAGCGATGATGTCCCGTTCTATTGCCCCGTCAACGAAATCTCTTTCTTCTCCTGGGGCGGCGGGGATGCCGGCTATCTCAACCCCTTTGCGAATGGCCGCGGATACGAGCTCAAGGTACAGCTTGCCCGAGCGGCGATTGCTGCGATGGAAACTATCCTCATGATCGAGCCGCGAGCGCGTTTCGTTCACTGTGATCCGGTCATCAACGTCATCACCGATCCCGCCCGACCGTGGGAAGCGGGTGCCAGCGAGGGCCACAGGCAAGCGCAGTTTCAAGGTTGGGACCTTATCGCAGGAAGAATGTGGCCCCAAATCGGTGGTAGGCCGGAGCTTCTCGATATCATCGGCGTCAATTACTATTTCAACAATCAGTGGATCCATGGCGGTCCTCCGATCGATATCGGCCATCCACTTTACAAGCCGCTGAGCAAGATACTGGCTGAAACCTATGCCCGCTACGGCCGACCTATTCTGATTGCCGAGACGGGTATCGAAGACGAGCGGCGAGCGGAATGGTTCGAATATGTGGCTTCGCAAGGAGCGAAAGCGATGCAGGCAGGTGTGCCTCTCGAGGGCATCTGCCTTTATCCCATCATCAATCATCCCGGTTGGGACGATAACCGACCTTGCTTCAACGGACTTCTTTCCAGCGATATAACCGCGGAGAATGCCCGCTCGGTCTACCAGCCCCTCGCCGATGTATTGAGATCGAACCAGATGCCAGACGGAGGTCATCTTCACTCATACAGCCCTCTCCCATCTTTGGTCTACAATGGAAACAAACAGCGCTCCTAAAGCATGTCGCGCAAAAGTGTGAAGCGGTTTTTCGATAACGACATGCGACAAAACAAAGGCCTTAAGCGAAGGAGCGAATCTGAAAGATGGCGACACGCTTTAGGTCACGCTCTCTCCGAGTTTTCTCCTGAGTGAGAGGACGACGACCGTCGCCGGTTTCCCGAACGCCTGGACACTGGCCGCCAATCCGATCTGGTGCCGCTGACAACGCAATCGTGCCCAACCGAGCCGCTGATCACGATCATCCCAGTTTCCCTCTTCCAATCGAGACGCTGGATGAGCGTCGCCACGCTCTGGGCCCCAGGATGGAGGGCGACCTGCAGATGCGTGGCTGAGCGAAAGAGCCATCTCCGTTTGCGGCCCAGCGTCGGTAGCGTACGGAAAAACTTGAAGTTGAACGCAACAGTCGATATTGCGGCAGTTTCCAATCGATAAAACGAGGACAACATGGCAACTGGTACTGTTAAATTTTTCGCACAGGATAAGGGCTTCGGCTTCATTACCCCAGACAACGGCGGTCCGGACGTCTTTGTTCATATCTCCGCGGTGGGCTTCGGTGGCGCTTTGACCGACGGACAGAAGGTTAGCTATGATGTCGGCCAGGACCGTAAGACGGGCAAGGCAAAGGCAGAGAACGTAACTGTTCTGTAATTACGCTATGGCCCCGTCTCTATTGCCGGGGCCACGCACAACCTGACAACACCGCAGCAGACTCGTTGTGATCGCAAAATGGTAGCCTCAACGAGAGCACATGTTTGGGCGTAAAATGCCGCCTCCACCCAGTCGCTGCATGCTGCCCGCGCCTCGCCGGATCACAAACTCCCGTCCCTGACCGCTTCACCAACAGTGTCAGCAACATAAGCCCCACGCTCCCCCATTGGCTTCGGTGAGCCGGTTGTCGAATCCTTGCGCGTTTGATGCTCGAGTTCGGCGTTGATCTCTGCTCCGACGATCAGGATAACGACCGAAATCCACACCCAGACCATCAACCCAATGAGGGCGCCGAGAGTGCCGTAGGTCGCATTATAGTTCGCGAAATTCTCAAGGTAGAACGAAAACAGGACGGAGGCGACCAGCCAGAGCACCGTGCTGAAGACGACGCCCCAGCTTAACCATTTGATCTTTGCTTCTTCGCGGCTCGGACCGTACCGGTAGATCATTGAAATTCCGCAGCCGAAGACAAGGATGATGAATGGCCAACGCGCTAGACGGGCAAGAAACTCCTGCCAATCATCAAGCCACAGATACTTCAGAACTGCGGGCAGCACGCCAATAGCTGCAATCAGAATGATTGCGACGACAAGCGCGCAAAAAGTGAACCCCAGGGATAGAAGGTTCAAACGAACCAGACTGCGCTTTTCATCTTCTTGATATGCGACATTCATCGCGTCGAACAAGGCCTTCATACCGCTATTGGCGCTCCAGATCGCTACGAGCAAGCCGCCAAAGAACGCCAGACTTCTTGTCGATGTCGCCTGCTGCGTGAGAGATGTCAGCTGGTTCATTATCAAATCGAACGATCCAGGTGGGAAGACACCTGCAAGGAAACCGATGTGGGCCATAATCGCCGTGGGATCTGCGACAAATCCGTAGAGTGCCACCAAGGCACCGAGTGCCGGAAACAGCGACAGCAACATGAAATAGGTGACGCCAGCAGCAATCAACGTCACGCGATCAGCCATGATCGCCTTGACGACGCGCCAGAACACATCCCTTAAACCCTTTGCCGGAATGTCCTGTGGTGCCTCGGCGTCACGGCCGCGATCGCCCCCAGTGTCGTCGCTCATTGATCTCTCCAGCATGCTCGTTCTGAAACCGCATCATAAACGAAATAGCTAACGTTTATCGCCTGTTAAGTTGCTTTTTCCCCATGCCATTCCGAACAGAGTTTGTCTCCTCTTCAAGAAAATCGGCACCGGCAATTGCATCACGGTTTGTTTCAGGGCATCACAATCCGGCAGTACCAGCTGCATATTCTTCATTTGCAAATCCCGAGGAGGTACAAATGGAAGGTGCACCCGTACGTTTTAGAGCAATAGAGGACTGTGAGGCTTCAGGAATTTCCATCCCGGCCGGTCCATACATCGGTCGAGAAAAAATCCAGGCGACGGATAACGATCCGGCTGGACGGGAATTTCTCTACAGCCTCGACATGGCTGACAAAGGTACAAGCCTAGACGTCACGCCGCTGGTTGAACTTGGCAAAATCACCGTTGTTCGGCAAATTGCGCTCTAGCCAAACAATCGAAGATCGCGTCTCCTGCGAAACCCTCCAAGTTGGAGGGTTTCCTTTACCCTCATCCGAACAGATCCGCGATCGCGCTGATTTCGTGCTTACAAGGTAACGTTTCCGGCTGAGAACGTTTCTCGCTCCGAAGGCCTTTAGCATACCCCTTGCCCGTGGAACCGAGAGCGTTGAACATATCTAGGCGGCTTCGCGAACCCTAAACGTGCTGATCGGTCGAGAGATATTTTTGACCTGCTGGAAACCAGCGTCTTCAAACTTTAGCTTTCTCTGCTTCCTGATGTGATCCCTGACGGACCGGGAGACACATATGCCTCCGGGCTCAGCGATGCCCTCAAGCCGAGCGGCGATGTTGACGGTGTCACCGAATATGTCTCCGTTATCTATGATGACGTCTCCGACATTCATTCCTATTCTAAATAGAAGGCGATCGTCGTTTGGCCTGTCGGCATTGTGCGTCACCATAAACTTCTGGATCTGGAGCGCACAGTCGATCGCTGAAAGCGCGCTTGGAAATGCCGCAACGATGCTATCGCCCGCTGTCGTTATGATCACACCACTATTGTCTTCAATTATCGTATCGATGACGTCTCTTGCCGCCTTTAAACGCTCGAGAGTATCGGCCTCATTGTTTTCCATCAGCCTGCTGTAACCAACAAGGTCAGCTGCCATGACCGCCATCAGGCGCCGGTCCGCGTGCGAAAGAAGTTCATCTCTCGTCCTTTCAGCCGCTTTCGCCCGCGTGACCGTGGCGCGCACGACCAGTATCGCCATACCGCCGACCATTATGGCGAACAACAAAAGGAGAAAGTGCATCCGCGTCTTCGCAGCGCTGGCTGCGTCGGAACGTTTTGCAAGTTGCTCCAGTCCATCCTTCTCCATCTGAGCCAACACAGACCGGATCCCATCCATGAGGATTTTACCCTGCCCGGTTTTTACAAGCGCAATCGCGCCGCTGTCGTCCCCATTGCGATGATATTCCACGCTTTGTTCGAGCTCGGACTTCTTCTGGGCAACCAGACTCCGCAGGGTCGGGATGCTTCCTGTTTCGACAGATGCGTCTTCCGCTCCCGCAGCAAGCTTATCAAGCATCCCATCAAGCGATTCCATCGCGGTGGTATATGGCTTAAGGTAAAGCTGGTCGCCCGTGAGGAGGAACCCTCTCTGTCCGATTTCTGCGTCTTGAATGTGGGACATGAGGCTGGAGACATCTGTGAGATATGCAACGTTTCCCCGGACCGCCTCATCTGCCTTTTTGTCTTCTGACGATATCCAGAACGACAGGTAAATTGTCATGCACACACCGATCGTAACGACTGAAAGCGCGATTGGCATTGCCTTCTTTGCGAGCTGTTTGGAAATACTGGTTTCGATAGATGAAGTTCGGCGCATGCGTGCGGCTCCGCCAAGATAAAAGACTTCGAAAAGCAATCGGGAGATTCAATCCGCAGCTTGCGGAGACAAACGAATGACGACGAACATTGTTCAACGTCCCGCCCGTTAACATTCGCTTGGATTGACCTTGTGTGTCGCGCCTGCGGAAATGCCGATCCTTACGGGCTCGCACGCGCCAACCCATCTTTTGATCGAGGACTTTCAATACTATTAAAGCACCGGTTACATATTATTCGTAAAGTCTCGGCAGCGCGGTCCACTCCAGTGCTTGAACTTACCCCAGGAAATCCGATGATCGATGCTTTAGAGTCCGATATCTTCAATCTTGCGCCGATCGCCATGTGGATCGAAGATTTCAGCGGAGTGCAGGCGCTTTTCGATGACTGGCGCTCAAAGGGAGTGACCGATATCAAAGCGTTCCTGAGAGAGGATCGCAGTCGGATTCATGCCTGTTCGACGCGGATCCGCGTCACCGCTGTCAACGCCAAAACTCTGGACCTTTTCGAAGCGGATAGTCTCGAGCACTTGGTCGACAATATCACTTCCGTCTTCCGCGATGATATGCTGGACACTCACATCAACGAACTGTCCGCGCTCTTCGATGGCGCAATGTCTTTCTCGAGCACGACCGTCAATTACACGATTTCCGGACGCAGGCTCGACATCCAACTGCGAGGAACAGTTCTACCAGGTCATGAAGAGACGCTCGGCAGGGTTCTTTTGACCACCGAGGATATCACCGAGCGCGAAGACGCCCGTCGTGCAGAAGCCGAACAAAGGCGTCAGGCGGAGGGCATTTTCCAGCATTCCCCGGTATCGCTATGGATTGAGGATTTCAGTCGCATCCGCACGCTGATTGAAGACATCCGTGACCGCGGCATTACCGACTTCCGCACATTCATGGACGTTCACCCGGAATTTGTGCGCCAATGTATGAGCGAGATTAAGGTTATAGACGTCAATCAGTCAACGCTCGATCTGTTTGGCGCAAGAGATCAAAACGATCTTCTGCACCGGCTTGGCGAAATTTTCCGTGACGACATGGAGAAACCCTTCCGAGAACAACTGATGGAGCTTTGGAACGGCAATCTCTTTCATCACCGCGAAGTGGTGAATTACGCCCTAGATGGTTCAATGCGTCACATCTTGCTGCATTTCTCCGTGTTCCCGGGTCACGAAGGCGATTGGTCTCGCGTACAGGTGGCGCTCGCCGACATCACAGCACGCAAGAAGGCAGAAGCCTATCTCGAATATCTCGGAAAGCATGACGTCCTCACCAAACTCTACAATCGCGCCTTTTATGCCGACGAGATGAACCGCCTCGAGCGCAAATCGCTGCGCCCTGTCTCAGCCGTCATCATTGACCTCAATGGCTTGAAGGAGGCAAACGATCAACTTGGGCACGACGCAGGCGATGGACTCTTGCGCCGCTTCGGCGAAATCCTCAATGGCGCGGTGGCGGCGCCGAACCATGCCTGCCGGATAGGCGGGGATGAATTTGCGGTCCTGTTGCCCGGCGCAGATGCAAAATCCGCTGCCACAATGATGGAAACAATCCTTGAACTTCTGCGGATCAACAATCAGTTTTACTCGACTCCTCCTCTGAGCATGTCCTACGGCGTGGCGACCAGTGAAGCAGACGAGACAATCGAGTCTGTCGTCAAACGTGCTGACGCACTCATGTATGAAAACAAGAAGGCACATTACGCCTCTATCAATCTTGGCGGCGCCCTGACCCGAGCGGAAGCTCGGAGACGATAATCCGCGGCAGAATCGAACCCTGACTCCAGGCTGTCACATGACGAAGACGTCTGGGTACTAGTGATTGGTGCCTGCTAGGCCACGCCAAGCATCATCAGTTATTTAAGTCGCTAGAGTTGGCGCACTGATCGTGCAATTGACAGCCTGAGCGCCGCCGCCAAAACTTGCGCATGTTTTGGAAATCAAAGTCGCATTCTCTAAAAACGAGCCGCGTCGGATTTTCGTCCGACCATTCTCCTGCTCTTCTGGAAGAAATCATCGCTCGACGGCATGAGAACCTTCCATACCGCAAAAGAGTCACGTATGTTCAGCCTTTGTTCCAAACCCTCCTTTGCAATCTGAGCATTAAGTAAGATCTTATGGCCGTCGCCTATCTCGAGAAACTAAATGAGCAACAGCGTAAGGCCGTCGAGCATGGCGTTGGACTGGCTGAGGGCGAGACGGGAGGACCTCTGTTGATCATCGCCGGTGCAGGCTCCGGCAAGACAAACACGCTGGCGCACCGCGTCGCTCATCTCATCGTCAATGGTGCCGACCCTCGGCGCATTCTTCTCATGACCTTCTCACGCAGAGCAGCATCGGAAATGTCCCGCCGCGTTGAGAGAATCTGCCGCAATGTGCTGGGCTCTAACTCTGCGATCTTGACGGACGCACTTGCGTGGTCCGGCACATTCCACGGTATCGGCGCAAGGCTGCTGAGAATGTATGCCGAGCAGATCGGTCTCAACATGGACTTTACGATTCACGATCGGGAAGACAGTGCGGACCTGATCAACCTGGCGCGTCATGAGCTAGGCTTTTCAAAAACTGAAAGCCGATTTCCCACCAAGGGCACCTGTCTTGCGATCTATTCCCGCACGGTAAACTCCCAGACGCCGTTGAGCGAGATACTGCGTCAGCACTATCCCTGGGTGGCGATGTGGGAAGAGCAGCTTAAGGAATTGTTTGCGGCCTATGTAGAGGCAAAGCAGAGCCAGAACGTTCTCGACTACGACGATCTCCTCCTCTACTGGGCGCAAATGGTCGGCGATCCGGATCTAGCCGATGATATCGGCAAGCGGTTCGACCACGTTATGGTTGACGAATATCAAGACACCAACAGATTGCAGGCCTCGGTCTTGATGGCGCTGAAGCCGGGTGGTCGCGGTCTGACTGTGGTTGGCGACGATGCCCAGTCGATCTATTCCTTCCGCGCTGCGACGGTCCGTAACATTCTCGACTTCCCGTCGTCATTCACCCCAGCCGCTGACATCATCACGCTCGACCGCAATTACCGCTCGACGCAACCGATCTTGGCGGCAGCGAACAGCGTCATCGAACTTGCACGTGAGCGTTTCACCAAGAACCTGTGGACGGAGCGGGAGTCGCTCGAGCGCCCGAAACTTGTCACAGTCAAGGACGAGACCGAACAGGCTAACTTCATCATCGATCAGGTGCTTGCCAATCGCGAAACGGGAATGACGCTCAAGCAGCAGGCCGTTCTCTTTCGAACATCAAGCCATAGTGGTGCACTTGAGGTTGAGCTTACCCGACGCAACATCCCCTTCGTCAAATTTGGCGGTCTCAAGTTTCTCGACAGCGCCCATGTAAAGGACATGCTATCCGTCCTCCGTTTCGCGCAAAACCCGCGTGATCGGGTCGCCGGATTTCGCCTGCTGCAGATGCTCCCAGGCATCGGTCCGAAGAAGGCTGGTGTTATTCTCGATACTATCTCGTCTGATCCTGAACCGATCATGGCACTTGCGGAAATCCCGCCGCCACCAAAGACGGGTGCAGATTGGACATCTTTTGTGACGCTCCTCGCTGGTCTTGGGAAAACGCAGCAAGGGTGGCCCTCGGACATAGCTGAGGCCCGTCTTTGGTACGAACCCCATCTTGAGCGGATGCATGAAGATGCCGATACGCGTAAAGCTGACCTTCTACAGCTTGAGCAAATTGCTGGCGGATACGCGTCCCGCGAACGGTTTTTGACCGAACTGACCCTTGATCCTCCAGATGCTACGAGCGACCAGGCAGGAGTCCCTTTGCTCGATGAGGACTACCTCATCCTCTCGACAATACATTCTGCGAAAGGCCAGGAATGGCGCTCAGTGTTCATGCTGAATGTTGTCGATGGCTGCATACCGTCTGATCTAGGCACGGGGACGACACAGGAACTCGAAGAAGAGCGGCGTCTGCTTTATGTAGGAATGACACGCGCGAAGGACAGCCTGGCGCTGATTACGCCGCAGCGATTTTTTACCCATGGGCAGAACTCGCAAGGCGATCGACACGTCTATGCATCACGGTCCAGGTTCATCCCAGCAACTCTGCTTCAATATTTCGAAACTATGACTTGGCCCAAAGTTTCGGCTGCGGCATCTGAGCGTAGTGCACAGCAAATTCGCATCGATGTCGGCGCGCGGATGCGCGAAATGTGGAAGTAGTATTGCCAGGGCGCGCCCTTTAAGCGACGGCGGACCCGTTACCGTTCGGAAACTATGCATGCGCGCACACAGCATCTTGCCCGTAGACCGGCGATCGACCAGAAGGGTTAAAGGTCCTGAAGTCCATTAAGCAAAGCGATATGGTCTCGTCCACTGATTGCGTCTGCATCTGTTTGAACGACATACTCTATCACGGCCGAAATGCCACTGAGATGACGTCTGAGCAAAGTCACGGCCTCATCCTCATCACGGGCCTTTATGGCCGTAGAGAGTGCTACGTGCTCTGCGATTACCTCATCGAAGTAACCGATCTTTGGAAAGCCACGGCGGCGCACGCGATCAAGCTGACCGGTGGCATTGTGGATTGTTTGCCAGATGTCCGGAAAGCCTGAAATCCTGCACAAGAGACGATGAAATTCGTTGTCGACGTTGAAGGCCTCATTTACATCGCGCCGCTTGGCGGCGTCGTGCTGGCGGAAAATCAAAAGGTCAAGGTCGCGTTCATAAACGGGATCGAAGTTGCGCGCCGCAAGCCTTATGGTGCGCATCTCAAGGCTTGAGCGAACCAGATGGCCTTCGATGACCTTTTTCATGACGATCTTGTTGATGAAGGTGCCGCCGCTGGGAACGATGTTGACCAGACCTTCTTGGGCTAAACGCAAGACTGCTTCGCGCATCGGGGTGCGCGAGATACCCAACTCTGCACAGGTATCTTTTTCGCTAAGCGTCTCTCCGGGTGCCAGCTTCATGGTAATGATTGCGTCGCGGATGACATTATAGGCCCACAGTGCCTTGGGTAGGCCCGCGCCTTCGGTCACGCTCGTGTCACCTAATCCCAGTTTCGTGTGTAAGTTCACCCAATGCCTCTTTCGCGCAGTTCAATAAGTACAACATAGTATCACATCGCCCGTTTCCCGTACCATGGGATGATGTCTTGCCGCTGAGCGTCAGAGCTCGTTGGCGATCTTAAGGGTCATGTCGAGGAGAACTCTGGCACCCGCTGCAACTTGATATGGTTCACACCACTCTTTCTCACTGTGGGAGATGCCACCTTTGCAGGGGACGAAGATAATGGCGGTGGGGCATATCTGCGTCATCGATAGGGCGTCATGCGACGTCAGCGTCGGCAGCGTCATGGATGGATAGCCACGGTCCGCTGCTGCTTCCATTACCTGTCCGCAAAGCTCACTCGATAGATCCAGCCGTTGGCGATAATGCGAATTGGCGTTGTCTATCGATAGCCCAGTCTCATCCGCAATCCGTTTTACAGCAGACTCGATGCGGTTGATAATCGCGGCCCGACCCGGCTCCGTCGCATGAACGACGACATATGATAGCTTGGTCAAGTGCGGAATGTTTACTCGGTTGTTCGGCCAATTGCGGATGACTGTGGCGCTCACCATTCCATCGGGCTCGTTCTCCGCGCCTATCGCCTCGATCTCTATAATGAGTTGAGCTGCCGCAACCAGAGCATTCCGACGCTTTGACATCGGTGCGGTCTGCGAATGGCCATTCTCGCCTTTGATATCGATGAATCCGCTGCAACCCCAGGAACTATTGGAAACGGCGGCGATCGTTACACCGGCCGCCTCCATCTCTGGTCCCTGCTCGATATGCAGTTCTAAATATTTATGCACTGGTCGACCACCGACTGCACGGGATCCCGCATACCCGATGCGAACAAGCTCGTCGCCGAGCAGCGTTCCTTCATCGTCCTTGCGTGACAAGGCTTCATCGAGCCGCGAGAGCCCGGCAAAAACGCTGGACCCCATGATGCCCGGCTGAAACCGCGCGCCTTCCTCGTTGGTAAAGTTGACGATCTCGATTGCCCGTTTTGTCGCAATGCCTCCGGCATTCAACGATCGCACAACAGCAAGTCCAGCGAGCACGCCGAGGACGCCATCGAATTTGCCACCGGGCATCTGGGTGTCGAGATGGCTGCCAATCATCAGTGGCGGCAGAGACGGGTCTTCACCTTCCCGCCTTGCAAACATGTTGCCGATCTCGTCTACCGTGACTGTGAGGCCGGCCTCCTGCGCCCAGTAACGAAACAGGTTGCGGCCTTCCCTGTCCGCGTCAGAAAGGGCCGGGCGAAAGCTGCCGCCGCCCTCGGTGGCGCCGATTGCCCCCATCGTCATGATGTCGGCCCACAAGCGTTCGGCGTTAATGTCAGGTGACGCTGTCATGGTCTATCCTTGGATGGTCTAAAAGCAATTCTCGAAATCAATTCGTTTCGTGCAGCACGGATTCGAGCGTATTGAGGAAGATATCGGCGTGTTCGCGCCCAAAGGGCAGCGGTGGACGGATCTTCAGCGTGTTGCCGTGAATGCCTGCCGCGCTGATGAGGACGCGATGTTCGCGCATACGATTGACCACCGCCAGCGAGCGGGCACCATCCGGAGTGCGGCTCTTGCGATCGCTCACGAATTCAAGGCCGAGAAAGAGGCCCGCACCCCGAACATCTCCGATGCAGTCAAATGTCTGCTGCAGCTGACGCATGCTCTCCAGCATGTAGTTGCCCGTCGACAACGCATTGTCGGTCAGCCCCTCGTCTTCGATGATGTCCAGGACGGCATTGGCGGCGGCAATCGAAACGTGGTTGGCGCCAAAGGTGTTGAAATAGCGAATGTCGTGGCCAAAGCGCTCCTGCACCTCGCTCTTCATCACCGCAGCGGCGATAGGCATGCCGTTGCCCATCGGCTTACCCATCACAGTGATGTCCGGCACAATGCCATGGCGCATGAAGCCCCACATGTGAGAGCCTGTACGACCGAAGCCCGGCTGCACCTCGTCGGCGATGTAAAGTGCCCCGGCCTCATGGACAACCTCCAATGTTTTTCTCAAAAAGCCAGCTGGCTCCGAGAATATCCCGTCGGTCGAAAAGATACTGTCGGCGATGAAGGCGGCGGGCTTGATCCCACGGCGGCGCATGAATGCAATCGCCTTGGAAACCTCCTGCGCAAACATGTCGCCGACGTCTCCGCCATCGGCACGATAGGCATTGGGTGCCGGCACGGTGACCACATGCATGCCAAGCGGCATGTTGGGGCCCAGCGATGGAGAGATGGCGGCCGTTACAGCTGTCGTGCCGTGATAAGCGTTTTCGGTGATGATGATACCGGTTCCACCGGTTTGATAGCCGGCAATGCGTAGTGCCAGGTCAACAGCTTCGCTACCGGTGCAGCAATACATGACCCGGTTCAATTCCTCGGGGAATGTTGCAAGCAGTCTCGTCGAGTAAGCAAGGATCTTATCGTCGAGATAGCGCGTATGTGTGTTCAATACCGCAGCTTGTTCGGCAATCGCAGCAACCACGCGGGGATGGCAGTGGCCTACCGAGGGCACATTATTATACGCGTCAAGATAAGCATTTCCGTCAGGGTCGTAGAGCCAGACACCGTCTCCGCGCACAAGGTGTAGAGGATTTTCGTAAAACAATCGGTACGACGGGCCGAGCAACGCCTGACGACGTTCGATCATCGAACGCTCCCGCTCCGGCAGACTGGCCAGACGCGACGCGTCGAAGCCGTTGATCATCGTCGTTGCTGGCTTGTTCATGCCGGTCTCTCCACGGACGTGCGGCAAGCCGCTGCTAGTCGCGCAATAGTATCATCCTTTGGCAATGCATCGAGGCGGGCAAATTGTACCCAGACGGTGGGACTATTTCGGGTGTAACGTTCCTTATGTTCCGGAAATAGTTTGGCTTGCCATTCCTGTATCGCAAGTCGCATCAGCATGCGCGTCACGATGGCTGGATATATCAGTTCGAGTTCCTGATCGGACAGCGGCTTCTCCGTCGCATATCCTTTGAGGAAATCGCACATCGCTTCGACGGGGTCCGCAGCGTCCCCCATCTGGTAGGCCGCACCCACCGCAACATCGAATAGGACCGGTGCATGCACCATGTCACCGAAATCGATGATGCCGCTGATCGCGTCTGGATTCTCCTCTCTGACGAGAATGTTTTCCATGTTGAAATCATTATGGATAACCTGCGCGGGCAGTTGCGTTATGCGCGGCAGGATCAGGCTTTCGAAGTCGGTCATCGCCGCCTCCAGCCTCCTTCGTTGCGCTTCGTCGCCGAAGATGGACAGCAAGTCCCGCAGCCCCGCTGCGTGAGACATGTCCCAGGTGATGCGATGATGCGCGGCTTCATGTGTGAAACCTTGAAGAGCCTTCTGCATCCGACCCAACAACGCGCCGATGCGATAGCGCTGGATCGCAGAATGCGGCTGCGATTTCTGAGATTTCCCCGGAACAAACGTAACCATGCGTACCCCACGGTTGGCACCTTCATCATCGGTCATCCGGAAATCCGCCTCGCCGTCGAGCGTTCGGATGATCCTTTGGATTGGAATGCCCGGGTCGGCAGCTTCGACATGCAGAAGCGCCTGACTGTGCATGCTGGTCATGGCAGGATTTTCGGCCGGATTGAGGATTTTGAGGAGATATTCCGAACCGTTGTCGAGCGTCAGACGGTAATTGCTGTCCTTTTCGCCCCAGAGCCATTCCGCCCTCCCGACAAAGCCGTATTTCTCCCGCGCGATCTGCTCTGCCTGATCCGCAAGCACGGTGGTTGCGCTTGTCTTCAGCTCCGCGCCAAGCGCACTTGCCGCTTCCTGGTGTGCCGTGGAAGCCATGTTCCCGTTCCCCGATATTGCATTGAATGATAGGCACGGGGCCATCGTCGGTCCCCGCACATTGTCTGATGTCAGGCGAGCCTCGGCGCGCTGATCGTCTCCTCCGGAAAGGCCGATTGATAGGCCGCGGCCAGCGCGAGCACGATGTCATCGCGATAGCGCGGGCCAACAAACTGCAAACCAATAGGCAGGCCGCCTTGATCGAAGCCGCAGGGTATCGACACGGCCGGTTGGCCGGTCATGTTGAACGGATAGGTGAATGGCGACCAGTCAGACCAGTCCTTGCCTTCGATGCCGCCTGGGAAATCCACACCTGCCTCAATTGCTGTCGTCGGCATGGTCGGCAGCATGAGCGCGTCATAGGTCTGATGAAACAGCGCCATCGTCACTTTAAGATCAGCCCTGACCTGTTCGGCCGCGACATAGTCCCGCGCGGTATAGGCACAGCCTTTCTCATAAATGCGGATCAGGCCCGGATCCATGAGCGCTTTTTGCTCTTCCGTTGGATTGATCAACTCTACAGTTCTGGCTTCGGCGGCGTACCAAAGGGCGAGAAGAGCATCCTGCGGATTGGAGAACCCCGGATCGACCTCTTCGATAATGGCACCCATGTCGGCCAGCCGCTTGGCAGCGCGCTCGACGGCGGCCGCCACGTCCGGCTGGACCTCGGCGTAGCCAAGATTGCGACTGTAACCGATCTTCATGCCCTTGATGTTGGCAGCCTTGGTTCCTTCATGCCAGTTCGGCACGGGAGTGGGGCAGTAGCCATACATCGCCTTCGGGGTTGGACCCGTTGTTGCATTCATGAACAGCGCCGCATCTTCAACCGTCCGAGTCAGCGGGCCGCGATGCGCAAGCTCGAACAGCGGCGTCGGCGTGTCGGAGGGAATCCAGCCATAGGTCGGCTTGATACCGAATGTTCCGCAGAAAGAGGCCGGAATACGGATCGAGCCGGCGCCGTCAGACCCCTCATGCAGGACACCCATATTGAGCGCTGCTGCAACGGCTGCACCGCCAGACGAGCCTCCGGAGGCGCGATCTGTACGCCATGGATTGAGCGTATTTCCAAAGGCCGGGCCGTGGGTCACTCCCTTCCAGCCAAACTCCGGCGATGTTGTTGTGCCAAGGACAGTGACGCCAGCGCCGCGCAGGCGTTCCATGATGAGAAACTCTTTCTCCGATGGCATTGTCGAACCCAATGCTGACCCACGTCGCCAGGGAATACCCTTCACGGGGGTCAATTCCTTGATTGTTGTCGGCGCACCATCGATGGGGGAAAGTTGCTCTCCTTTCTTCCAGCGCGCTTCCGATGCTTTCGCTTCTGCCAGTGCAAGTTCCGGCACGACATAAGCGAATGCATTTACGCTTGGGTTGAACCTCTCGATCCGTGCCAGCGATGCCTTTGCGGCCTCCACGGGGGACGCCTGGCCCGAGGCGAAGAGCTGTGAGAGCTGCACGGCCGTCATCTCGCCGAGGTCGGTTTTGTTCGTCACATCCATATCTCAATCCTCAAGGCTTAGGCGCGCGTGGCTTGAACGGTGGCCAGTGCGCGACTGACGGCACCAAACATGTCGTCGATCTGCTCGGCAGTGATAATCAACGGTGGGCAGAAGCAGATCGCTTCTCCAATATTGCGGATGATCAGGCCTTCGTTCTGGCATGCCGCCGCAACCGCCGCAGCGGCGTCCCCAGCATTTGCATCCGCCCATGGGTTAACCTCCAGCGCACCAAGAAGGCCAATGCCGCGCGACGAATGCACAAGCGGATGTTCGGCAAGAGCCGCCAGTCCGTGGAGGAACTTTTCTTCGAGGCGCGCGACATTGCCGACAAGGTCGCGTTCCTGGATGATCTTTAGATTCTCGAGACCGACGGCTGTCGCGACGGGATGACCGGACGCGGTGAACCCGTGACCGAAGACGCCGATCCGATCCGATTCATCGGCGATCGGCTGATAAAAGCGATCGTTCATGATAATCGCAGAAAGCGGCATGTAGGACGAGGAGATCTGCTTCGACACGACGAGCACATCCGGCTCAATGCCGAGCGTTTCGCACGCAAACATCTTGCCCGTGCGGCCGAAGCCGCAGATCACTTCGTCAGCGACAAGAAGAATATCGTATTTCTTCAGGATCTCCTGAACGCCGGCCCAGTAACCATCCGGCGGCACCAGCACGCCGCCAGCGCCCATCACAGGCTCCCCCCAGAAGGCAGCGATCGTTTCCGGACCTTCCTTCAGAATGAGCTCTTCCAGATCATTCAGAATGCGCTTGGTGAAATCAGCTTCACTCTCGCCGTCCAAGGCGAAATGCACGTAGGATGGGCATGACGTGTGGATCATCCGGTCGAGCGGCAGATCGAAGCTTTCATGATTGCGAGGCAGGCCCGTGATTGAACCGGAAGCAATTGTCACGCCATGATAGCCCTTGATCCGGCCGATGATCTTCTTCTTGTCTTTCTTGCCAAGCGCATTGGAACGGTACCACACCATCTTGCAGGCAAGGTCGTTGGCTTCCGAACCCGAGGATGTAAAATGCACTTTCGACATCGGCACGGGAGCGAGCTTGATCAACATCTCCGCCAGATCGACCGAAGGCCCGTGAGTTTTGTAGGCGAAGCTATGATAATAGGGCAGCTTCTCCATCTGTGCCTTGGCCGCCTCCACCAGACGCTTTTCGCCGAAGCCCAGCGCCACCGACCACAGCCCGGCTAGTCCCTCGATATAACGCTTTCCCGTATTGTCGGTGACATAGATCCCGTCGCCGCTCTCGATCACAAGACCGCCTGATTTTTCGTATTTTCGAAGATTGACCATCGGATGCATCTGATAGGCGATGTCGCGGGCTTCCACAGAATTCGGCATAATCGTCATGTACTGCTCCACAATCGGGCTCTTAAGCCCCCAACTTGGTTGATATCGACCGGACGAGTGGTCTGATTTTGACATTTCATCATCAAGGCCGGCTCACGTCGGCATCAAGTGTCAAATTCATTCCACTAGGCCGTCATGAGCGCTTCCTTCGCCCGACCGGGAATGGCCTCGATCAGGCTCTTTGTGTAGGGGTGCTGGGGTTTATCGAAGATCATGTTCCCGTAGCCGAGTTCGACCACCTCGCCCTTCTGCATCACCATCACACGGTCGCAGATCTTTGCCGCTACGCGAAGGTCATGAGTGATGAAGACGAGAGAGAGATCGAGGTCTTTCTTGAGCTGGCCCAGCAGTTCCAGGACCTGGGCCTGGATCGACACGTCAAGGGCTGAAACGGCCTCATCGGCGATGATGATCTCAGGTTCGAGCGCCAGCGCCCGCGCAATGCCGATACGCTGGCGCTGACCGCCAGAAAACTCGTGCGGAAAACGGTTCGTCGCCTTCGGATCGAGACCGACCATCTCCATCAATTCGGCCGCGCGTGCCAACGCCTTCTTTTCATCTTCGCCATAAGCAATAGGCCCTGAGGCAATGATGCGCCCGACTTTTTCGCGCGGATTGAGCGATGAGTAAGGATCTTGAAAAATCATTTGCATCCGCCGGCGCATGGTCCGCAGTTCTTCGCCTTTCAAATGCGCCATGTCTTGACCGCCAAGCAAGATGCGCCCGCTGCTGGGATCTTGCAGCCGTACGAGACAACGTCCCACTGAGGATTTACCGGACCCGCTTTCCCCCACAATGCCCAGCGTTTCGCCACGGCAAAGTGTGAAGGACGCGTTCTTGACCGCATTCACCTCGCGCACCTTGGAGAACAGCCCCGTGCCCATACGATAAACCTTCGAAAGGTTCTCGACAGTGAGCAGTGGCTCCCGGTCGTCAACGTGCTTGACGCCCTCGCCAGCGCGGGGAATGGCAGCGATCAGCTTCTTCGTATAGGGGTGTCTCGGCGAGAAAAGGACTTCTTCCGCTGTCCCCTGTTCGACTATTCGACCGAGCTGCATGACGCTGACATAGTCGGCGATCTCGGCTACGACGCCGAAATCATGGGTAATGAACATGACCGCCATATTGCGCTCCTTCTGGAGCTTGGCGATCAGTTTCAAAATTTGCGCCTGCGTCGTCACATCGAGCGCGGTGGTCGGCTCGTCTGCGATCAGCACCTCCGGTTCCAACGCCAGCGCCATGGCAATCATAACGCGTTGGCGCTGACCGCCGGAAAGCTGGAACGGGTAGCTGGCTGCAACACGCGGCGGATCTGGCAGGCCGACTTCCGTAAGAAGCGACAGTGCTTTTTCTTTTCGCTCCTTTGGTGTCAGCAACCCATGCGCTTCGAAAACCTCCTCGATCTGCGCCGAAACCTTCATCAGCGGGTTGAGCGCAGACATCGGTTCCTGAAAAATCATCGCAACGCGGCGCCCTCGAACGGCGTAGAGCGCGCCGGCTGGCATGGTAACGAGATCCGTCGTGCCTAGGAGGATGCGGCCCTGCGCCACGCGCACCGTATCCGGTAATAGTCCCATCAGCGCATTGGCAGACATCGATTTGCCTGAGCCACTTTCGCCGACCACGCAAAGCATCTCGCCAGGAAAGAGCTTGAAGCTGACACGGTCGACTGCAAAGGGCCGGTCTGCGCCATCCGGTAATGCGATGCTCAGCCGGTCGATATGGACGACCGGGTCACCGCGCCCTTCTTTCTCCAGCGCTCCCGGATGAAGAACGGCCGAAGCAGTCCCTTCAAAGCTCACGTCATCGGTATTTATGGTGTCGGCCATATTTACTTCCCCTTTCGCGGAAGGCGAGGGTTGAGGGCATCGTTCAGCCCCTCCCCGACTAGGTTCAGCGCCAGCACAGTCAACAGGATTGCAAGGCCGGGGAAAAAGCTCACCCACCAGGCCTGGCGGATCACGGTGCGACCGGCGCCGATGATGTAACCCCAGGACATGATGTTGCGATCGCCCAATCCGAGAAACGAAAGCGAACTTTCGATCAGGATCGCCGCAGCCACCATCATTGAGGCAAGCACGATGATCGGCGAAAGTGTATTCGGCAGAATTTGCCGCCAGATGATCGTTGAGTGCCTTTGGCCGGAAAGAACAGCTGCCTCGACAAATTCACGCGACCGGAGCGACATCACCTCGCCGCGCAAAAGGCGGGCGACAGGAGGCCAGGAGACGATGGCGATCGAGATCACGATCGAATAGATGCTCGGCTGAAAAATGGCCACCAGTACCACTGCAAGCGCGAAGCTCGGAACGCTTTGGAAGAACTCGGTGAACCTCATCAGCACATCATCGACCCAACCGCCGAAGTAACCGGCGATCGCACCGATCGGAATACCGATCAGCAGAGAGACCACGGTCGAGACAAGACCAACGAGAAGCGACACCCTGGCACCGTAAGCGAGACCTGCAGCGAGATCACGCCCCATCGGATCCGTACCGAGGAAGAAGGCATCCATGGTGAAAGGCGGAATGAACGGCCGCTGGACCATTGCCCAGGGGGATTTGGTGTAAAGGAAGGGAGCAACGATCGATACAATGACGACCAGGAGCAAAATAACGAGGCCGACGACAGCACCGCGATTCTGCGAAAAGCGTTTCCAGAAATCCTTCATGACGCCACCTTGATGCGCGGATCGACGAGGCGGTAAAGCACGTCGGTGATGAGGTTGAAGAGCAGGACCATCGCGGCGGAGACGACAAACACACCAAGCAAAAGATTATAGTCTCGTTGCGACAATGCATCGAACATCAGCCGGCCGATGCCCGGCCACGCGAAGACAGTCTCGATCAGCACGGCTCCACCGACCAACTGACCTGCCTGCAAACCGGCAAGGGTTACGACCGGCAAGAGAGCGTTGCGCAGCACATGGCGGCGCTGGATGATGCCTGGACGCAGACCCTTGGCCTTCGCAGTCTTGACGAAATCGAGCCTGCCAACCTCCAACATCGAGGCGCGGGTCATGCGGGCATAGACGGCCATGAAAAACAGGCCGAGCGTCATGGCGGGTAAGATAAGGTGCCGCAATATGTCAAGCATACGGGCAACGCCAGTGTAGTTGGCCCCGACCGTTTCGTAACCGAAGCCGGGTAGCCAGCCGAGTTCGACGGAGAACAGTAAGACGCCCATCAGCGCCAGCCAGAACAGCGGTGTCGCGTAGAAGATCAGCGCCACAAGCGAGATGATCGTGTCGGCCCACTTTCCTTGCCGGGCAGAAGCAAAAGCGCCAGCCGCAACACCGAGACCGAGCGAGATCACAAAAGCGGAGAGTGAGAGAAGCAACGTCGCCGGCAAACGTTCGCTAATGAGCTGAAGCACCGGTAGCTGCTGACGGTAGGAGTAACCGAGATCAAGCCGAAGGACCGAAGACACATAGATCCAAAGCTGCACATAAAGTGGCTGATCGAGACCAAACCGTTCTCGGAGCTGTTGAAGGAAGGCGGGATCGGCATCACCTGCTTCTCCCGCCATCACCGAAGCCGGGTCTCCCGGCGCAGCATGAATGAGAAAGAAGTTGAGCACGGTGATACAGATCAAGATCACGGCTGCCTTTAACAGGCGCCCCGAGATGAATCTGAGCATGAGCGTGGCTCCGACTAGGGTTTTCGGTCTGAATGATTGGCGGAGACTGATCTCCGCCAAATATCGACTTACTTCTTGATCCAGGCGTCGCGCATGGATTCCGGAAGGCCTGACGCCGTCGTGACGATGTCTTGAACCTTGCAGTTATAGATCGTCGGGAAACCGAGCTCGAGCAGCCAGGCGACCGGCACGTCTTCCTGAAGCTTCTTCTGGACTTGATCGTAGAGTTCCTGACGCTTGGAGGCTGGATAGGCGACGGCTGCCTGTTCGAACAGCTTGTCGAGTTCCGGGTTGGAATAGCCCTCGACATTGTTGAACGGGTTGCCCTTTGCGATCTGAGAGGTCTTGTAGTTGCGATCCACGCCTATGGCCGGGTCGCCATTCTGGTAAAGATATGTGAAGGCGATGTCGTAATCCCAGTTCGACGTGCGCTGATTCCAACCCGCAACGTCCGTGGCTTCGATCTCGATCGGAATACCGACTTCCTCAAGATTCTGCTTCACCGCTTCTGCCCAGCGCTGCCATGTTTCACCATATGGTAGCGGGAGAAGCTTCAGAGGCTTGCCGTCATAGCCGGCCTCCTTAAGCAGTGCTTTGGCCTTATCGACGTCGTGTGGATAATGCGGTTCAACATCCTTGTAGAAGGGCAATTTTGACGACAGTGGACCGGTTGCAACCTTTCCATAGCCGTTCCACAAAACGTCTTTGGCAAACTCGCGATCGAGCGCGTACATCACTGCCTGACGGAATTTCACATTATCCATCGGTGCCTTGCGGTTGTTCAACCATAGCCACGATAGCGGAGCGAAGTACTCCCAGCCTTTTTCCGTTATGCAACTGTTGGGCAAATCCTTCAGTCTGGGAATGTCGAAATTCTCAACCGATCCGCCCGGTAAGACATCGACTTTGCCTGTCTCGAATGCAACGGACCGCGACGCACCGTCTGGAATGACCTGATAGTACAGCTCATCGAGGTAAGGCTTGCCCTTAATGTAATAGTCATTGTTCTTGACGAGATGGATGTAGCTGCCACGCTTCCATTCGTCGAATTTGAAAGGGCCCGTTCCGATCGGCTTGTCGTTGGCTGGGTTCGTCGCGTAGTCGGTACCTTCGTAAATGTGCTTGGGCACGATCGGCATCGTGTAGAAGGCCAATCCGCGGATAAAGGCTTCGAAAGGTTGCTTCAGCTTGAACACGACGGTCTTTTCGTCGGGCGCGGTCACGCTTTCCACATGGGTCATTAAGTTGCGATGACGCGGCTGCATCTTCATAAGATAGTCGTTGGCGGAGAACAGAACGTCAGCCGATGTCATCGGCTTGCCGTCGTGCCATTTCACGCCATCCTGCAACGTAAACGTATAGGTCAGGCCATCGTCGGAAATGGTCCAGGATTTGGCGAGCGATGGCTCGGGCTTGAGGTTTTCATCGTAGCGGAGCAGGCTTTCGTAGATATTGCCACCGACCAGTAGGGCCGGCCCATTTGTTGTGGTGCCGATCATAACGCTTGGCGGTTCGGGCTGAACGATCAGGTTCAGTTTACCCCCTGGAACAGCCTGCGCTGATGCAGCGGTTGTCATCATGAAAATGGCTAGGGATGCAGAAATCAGTCGTCGCATGAAGTTCCCCTTATGGATTTTCGTTTCTTGCAGACGTCACTTTGCGATCTCATCGCAGTAACAATATACCAATATATTGGTACATCATCTTGACTCCCATAAGCGCTGGGTGTCAAGCAAGACTGCGCCATTTTTGCATAAAAGTTGAACTCACTAAAATGTGGATTAAAAATTAAGCGGATAGCACGCGTTTGCGGCTTTGTGCCAAAAATGCGCTACCCTGGAACGGGCTTGGACAGGATTGAGACGATGAATGAGGCACTAAATCAGAAGCCGCACATAGCTCTAATCAGTAGCACTCTCGACCTCAGCTTTCTGAAAGACGCCTTCAATGCGTCCGGGCTGGGCGCGAGACTCAGCATTTATCCAGAGGCTGGATTTGAGACCGCCGACGTTGCGGTCGCCTGGAATCCGCCTCACGGGCTTCTTGCTACTATGCCAAACCTTAGATTGGTCCATAGTATCGCTGCCGGCCTGGACAACATTTTCGCCGATCCACGCCTCCCTTCTCTCCCAGTTTGCCGTGTGGTGGACGACCGGCATGCGCTTGGTATGGCAGAATATGCCATCTGGTCGGTCCTGTTGTTTCATCGCGAGATGGACCGACATTTGCAAAATGCCACACTGAAATGCTGGGAACGCCCTTCGCAGATCCCGGCACGCGATTACTCGGTTGGCATACTAGGATTTGGTGCGATCGGGCGGACCGTAGGACGCAGCCTTCTTGCCCTCAACTACAATGTCCGCGCATGGGCACGCTCACCCAAGGAAGAAGCGGGCATCATCACCTATTACGGTGACGAGCAACTGCCGGTGTTTCTCTCCGGTTGCAACGCGGTGATCTGCCTGCTTCCCCTCACCGGCGCCACGCGCGGAATTATGAATGCCAAGCTGTTCGCCCATCTCCCGAAAGGAGCTGCAATCATCAACATGGGCCGCGGCGAGCACCTGGTCGAAGCTGATCTGATCGAAGCAATCGACAGCGGCCACCTTCGCGGAGCTGTACTCGACGTTTTCGCGAAAGAACCGCTACCCGAGGAGAGCCCCCTGTGGGATCATCCCAAGATCTTCACAACGCCTCACATCGCGTCCATGCCAGATCCCAAAGACGTCGTCGCGCAGATCTTCGAGAATGCGACACGCGTGTTGGCGGGAATGCCGCCACTCAATGAAGGTGATCGAGACAGCGGCTACTAAAAGGCACGCCTCAGCCGATGCATAGACACTGAAAAGAGAGAGAGCTTATGCGTGTCAAATGACGAACAGCGCCTCAGTGCTGGCTGTTGCCGAAATTGCCCAGGAGGCGAACAGCGACACTCCCATGGCCAGATCGTTTCGTAACATCAGACGTGCTGTCCGCCGTTGATGTGGATTTCTGCGCCATTGATGTAGGATGACTGTTCGGTACAGAGAAAGTAGATGGTCCTGGCAACTTCGTCCGTCGTACCGAGCCTCCCCAGCGGCACCTCGGCCTCCACGAGCTCATCTGTGCCGGGAGACAGAATGGAGGTGGCAATCTCGCCCGGAGCAATCGCATTGGCTCGAACACCGCGGGGCCCGAATTCGTGCGCAAGTTCACGGGTAAGCGCGGCCAGTCCGGCCTTGGACGCGGCATAGGCAACCCCGGCGAAGGGATGGACGCGAGAGCCCGCAATCGATGTCACATTGACGATGGAACCGCGCGCGGCCTGGAGTTCAGGCAGTAGCGCGCGAGCAAGGAGAGCGGTGGAAACCAGGTTGACATTCAGAATTTTTGTCCAGGTCGCCGCATCGGTTTCGGCCACCCCAAGGCGGCTGCCTTCAGGCCCCTTCGGCGAGATACCTGCATTGTTTACCAGCGCCGCCAGCTTGCCATCAGGAAGACGACTGCGTACCATTTGGACCAAGTCGTCAATACCGGAAAGGTCGGCGAGATCGGCCTGAATATGGCTTTCGCGAGCCGATGGCCAGCGGCATTCCTCCGAAAATGGCTGCCGCGACACCGTCAATACTCGCCAGCCGTGCTGCAAGAACAGCTTGACTGTAGCGTGCCCGATCCCACGACTAGCACCCGTCAAAAGCATATAGGGTAAGTCTACCAAGGGCGGAACTCCAATCATTTCGCCGCATGTGGCACGCGCGATATATCGCTAGGTTAACGTCTACCAAGAGGTTTGCAAGCGATTTGGGGCCAAGCGACGTTAGCCAGCCGTGGAAGCCTGCGGCCGGCGACAGTCAAGCCGGGCCGTGGAGCCATTCTTGTCAGTCGTCATCCGCCCGTGTTCGACATATGACGAGCGATTGTGGGCGCCGACATTCGGTCCAGAACGAAGTCATGGCCTCTTGGTTTGCTTTGGATCGCGGCGCGGATGCCATCCACCAACATTCTGTCGTCCTGTGAAGCGCGCATGACGTCTTTCAAGTCGGCGGCATCCTCTTGCCCAAGACAGGTATGCAGCAAGCCTGCGGCAGTGACCCGAACGCGGTTGCAACCTTCACAGAAATTGTGGGTGAGCGGCGTGATGAAGCCAACCAAACCACCGGTTTCTTCGATGCGAGCATACCGTGCCGGGCCGCCTGTGCGTAGAGCAACGGGATTGAGCGTCCAACGCTCTTCCATCTGGCGGCGCAAGCTGTCTAGCGGTAGATACTGAGCCAGCCGATCCTCGCCGGTTTCCCCCAGAGGCATCGTTTCGATGAGCGTCAAGTCCATACCATCTCCGTGGGCGAAACGGATGAGTTGATCCACCTCTTTTTCCGTTACACCCTTCAACGCAACAGTGTTGATCTTGATGGCGAGCCCCACAAGCCGTGCGGCCTCGATCCCCTTGAGAACTGTTGTCAGTGACCCACCGCGTGTGAGTTCGGTGAAACGCTGAGGATCGAGCGTGTCGAGGGACACGTTGACACGCCTCACGCCGGCCTCTGCCAGCGCCGCTGCATGATCTGCAAGCCGTGTGGCGTTGGTGGTGAGCGTTAGTTCTTTCAAGGAGCCCTCCCGCAGAAGCGGCGAGAGGTTGTTAAACAAGGTCATGACATTTTTGCGCACCAACGGTTCTCCGCCGGTGATGCGGATCTTGGTCACGCCAAGTTGGATAAAGGCGCGCGCGACCCGCTCCAGTTCTTCCAAGGACAGAAGGTGTTGCCTTTGCATGAAGATCATTCGCTCCGGCATGCAATAGACGCAGCGCAGATCGCAACGGTCGGTGACAGACAGACGCAAATAGCTGACGCTGCGGCCAAAGGTGTCCACGAGAGGACGAGCAGAGGCCTGAGAGGTTTCCATCAGCATGCGATCCCCCTTCCTCGCGCTGTAGCGACCATGTCGTCCACCGACACAAACTTCTCGCGTGGCTTGCCGTTAACACAGCCGCGCGCTACCTCTGCGCTATCAATAATCCGCCAGGCATCGAAATCGAGGGGCACTCCGTGCCGTCTGCCAATGGAAGAGACGAGCCTGTCAATGGCGCCTGGTTCCGGCGACGGCAGGCTATCGAGATCAACAAGAATCTTCTCCACGGTATCGAGCGCACAGGCGCGGTTGGTGCCAATAGTTCCCTGTGGGCCACGCTTGCTCCAACCGCACGTATAGAGGCCGTGATCGATCCGATCGTGGACCATCAGGCGGCCGCCTCGGTTAGCGTGAACGCCGCGCGATCCATCGTAGGCGATACCTTCGATCGGTGACGTTCGGCGGCCGACGCTGAGAAACACTAGCTTCGTGTCGATCCTAATGCATTCCTCCGGCGCTCCTTCCACACAGTTGCGCCTGAAGACGGCGCTTTGAACCCCTTCACCGCCTTCAAAGCAGACGGGTTCGAGGTGGAAGCGGAAGAGGCATCGTCGTTCCTTGGTCGCGACACGGCGGGAAAAGCGCTCAAGGAGGTCCAACGAGGCTTTTCGCTCTATGTCGAAGCCATCGCCATGCGAGAAGGCATCGGCCGGTAGATCGGATGGATCAACTCCCGGATCACAGGCCGTCAAAGTATCGAACTCGCCCAGCTCCTTAGCCGAAAATCGAGTTTCGCTTGGGCCGCGCCGCCCGATGAGATGCACGTCGCGAACCCGGCTTTCGGCAAGTGCCTCCAGCGCATGCGAGGCGATATCCGTCTGGCGCAATTCATCCGGCGTCTTGAGGAGAATGCGCGCCACGTCGAGCGCGACATTGCCATGTCCGATGACCACAGCCCGCTCACCTGAAAAATCGAAAGCAAGGTCACGATGGTCGGGATGGCCGTTGTACCAGCCGACAAAGTCACTTGCCTGTCGGTTACCCGCCAGTTTCTCGCCAGGCAGGCCAATCTCCCGACCGAGCGACGCGCCTGTCGCAAGGACAACGGCATGATAGGCACGCCGCAGCGCCGCGATGCTAATATCCGTTCCCACATCGACACCGCCGACGAAGCGAAAGCCGGGCATGGCAGCGATCCGGTCGAAAACGGCTGTGACTTGCTTGAGCTTCGGATGATCGGGGGCGACGCCGAAGCGCACCAGGCCATAGGGGACAGGCAGCCGCTCGAACAGATCGACGGCAACATCCTTCTGCGCGCGCAAAAGGGCTTCCGCAGCGTAGAAACCGCTCGGTCCGGCCCCAACAATGGCAACGCGATACTGCGGCGTCGTCATAGGCCGAGCGCCTTTTTTCGCTCGTCGGCACCGGGAAGCGGTGCGAGACGGCTGGTAATCACAGGCGTTTCCGCCGCCCGACGACGATTGATCTCGATCCACTTCTGCTGTTCGGGCGCAAGCAAATAGGACGCCTGGATCGCGCCGACTGGACAGGCTGGCACGCAGCCACCGCAGTCGATGCAATTTTCGGGATCGATATAGGTCATTTCATCATCGAGATGAAAGCATTCGACGGGACACACGGTCACGCATTCCGTGTAGCGACATCCCGTGCATTGATCAGTCACGACATAGGTCATGTCTATTATGCCCTTTCAAAAATCCAATTGGTGCGAAACCGATAGGGGCTCTCACGTTGGAGCCACCTCGACCAGCACATCCGAGAAGGTCGGCGCGCGTCCGAGATCGGCGAATGCCGGCGGCGTCAGCGCGTGGACGGTCGGCCCGCGGCGGTTCGAGCGCTGCCAGTAACCGGCAGGTGCGACCACCACACCTGGCATCACATCTTGCGAAACCGTCGCAAAAGCCTCGAAGACGCCGCGATCATTGAAGACGCGGATAGGCGTACCGGCGGTGATGCCGCGAAGATCGGCGTCGCTCGGATGGAGGATAACGGCTTGTTCTTCACCGGCCTGAGCTAGCTGTGCAGGCAGGTTGCCGTAGTTCGAGTTGAGAAAGGCATGGCTCTTTGGGGAAATGAGACTCAACGGATATTTACCGGCAAGTGCCGGGGCACTGGCAGGGCTCTCGTTCGGCGCGATATAGTGCGGCAGCGGATCGACAGGCTCTCCCGACTGGTCGCCATTATAACCCTGGCGGAAGAGCGGGGCGACGAAGTTGCCGGTCTCGGCAAGCGTCGATTTGAACTCGCATTTTCCTGTCGGCGTCGGAAAGTTGCCGTCTCGGTGTGGCGCCCATTCACCTGCAACGGGCATGCTCAGCCGCAGGTAGCCCTTTTCTTTCAGCGTCTCCAGGTCGATGCCTTCCATCACAGGGCTCGTCCAGTCCATGGACTGCGCGATCATTTCGTCATCCGAGCGATGGAAGAATGGGTCGTCGATCCCGAGCGCTCCGGCAAGACGCCGGAATAGCTCGGTGTTCGGCACGGCTTCACCCAGCGGCTCAATCGCCGGATTGTTGTAAGACAAATAGAGATGGCCCCAGGAAAACATAATATCCTTCTGCTCGAGTTGGGTCGTAGCCGGCAGAAGAATATCCGCGTAGCGGGCGGTATCGGTCATGAAGTGCTCGCTGACGACAGTGAAGAGATCGTCACGCGCGAGACCAGCTTCCAGCTTGCCCTGCTGGCTCACCATCGACATAGGGTTCGCATTGTATACGAAGAGCGAGCGGATAGGTGGATCGAGCGGGAGCTCGCCAATTAACGCCGGGCCAAGCTGCCAGGAATTGATCACCCGCATTTTTTCAGGCTGAAGGTCTGGGCGCATCAATCCACCCCAGTTGACGGGGAATGCCCAGATCGGCAATTGCAGAAGCCCACCCCCGACATGCTTCCAGGCGCCAATCAGAGCTGGCAGACAGGCAATGGAGCGTACCGTTTGGCCGCCGCCGGCATGGCGCTCCACCGCAACGCCGATGCGGATGACAGCAGGCGGGGTGGAGGCGTATTCCCGCGTCAGCTGATAAATATCTTCCAGCGGGATGCCGGTTTCGGCAGAGGCGAATTCCGGCGTATATTGCTCCACACGCTCGGCGAGTTCGGCAAAGCCCGCCGTGTGCGCATCGATATAGTCGCGGTCGATCAGTCCTTCCTTGATGATGATATGCATCATTGCCATCGCCAGCGCGCCGTCCGTCCCCGGCCGGATTGGAATATGCCAATCAGCCAAGCGTGCTGTCCGGGTGCGCACGGGGTCGATCACCACCAGCTTCGCGCCGTTCTTCTTTGCCTGCTCGATGAAGGGCCAGTGATGCGAGTTTGTGCTGAGCGTATTGCAGGCCCAGAGGATGATGTATTTCGAGTGGATGAAGGCCTCCGGATCAACCCCGGGCGTGTGGCCGATGGTCATCATGTAGGCCGTGCAGGAGCCGGAATCGCAGAAGGTGCGCTCGCTGACCGTTGCGCCGAGCTTGTTGAACAGGGGATCTCCGACATTCAGACCGTTGATGATGCCCTGCGTTCCGAGATAGCTATAAGGAAGTATTGCCTGGGCGCCATCGGTCGCGATGATGTCCTTGAACTTCGCGGCGATCTCCGCCAGCGCCTCATCCCAGGTGATCCGGGTGAACTGGCCGCTGCCTTTCGGGCCGGAGCGCCGCATGGGGTAGAGCACGCGCTTGTCGCTGTAAACGCGATCCTGATAGTTGTTGACCTTTACGCAGAGACGCCCGCGCGTGAAGGGATGGTCTGGATTGCCGCGAACTGCGATCGCCTTGCCGTCCTCGACAGTGGTCAGGATGGAACAGGTATCTGGACAGTCATGCGGGCAGGCTCCGACGACAGTGGTGCGTGACATGTTCAACTCCCAGTTATTGCGCCTTCGATAGGCAGCGCTTCAATTCTGGGCAGTCTGGCAGCGTTTCGTGGGCTTGCCTTTATCCGCTTCTGCGATTGGCTATTCAGTTTCTGCGAAAATCACCATCGTGCTGCAAGTGGCCTCGATCTTGCTTCTATTGATATCGGCGAAACCACAAGGCGCGGAGAAGACACTTGCTGGGTCATTCCGTCGATAAATACGTCACCGGAACCATGGTTCAGACATCGAACGCCAATGGTTGGGAAAACCTGCTTGCGGAACGATGGCGTCATGATGCCGGAGAGCTTCCCTCCCTCGTCCCGCGGGACACCGAGATCGCGGTGCTTCTACGCGGGAGATCCGTCGTGGACCGGCGCGGCGGTGGCATGCGTCAGCACACGGTGGCCAAACGGGGCACAATCTGGCTCTGTCCCGCCGGCGTTGAGGAAGAGTTCATCTCCGTATCCGAGCAAATGGACGACTGTCTTCACATCTTCCTGCCGGGACAGCCTTTCTCCGACACTATATTGCGGGAATACGACCTCGATCCGGCGCGCATCGAACTTCGGTACGAAGCGATCGACGAGGATCCGTTCATCGAGTTTGCGGCTGTCCAGATTTTACAGGAAATGTCCTGCGAAAGCGCCGGCGGGCGGCTGTTTATCGAAACCCTCGCAATGTCTCTTTCGGCCCATCTCATAAGGTCCTACTCCGGTCACTCGACAAGCCGCGCGCTGACTGTGAGGGCGGAAAAGCCACTCGATGCGAAGAGGCTTATGCGCGTGGAAGAATATGTCGATTTTCATTTAGACGATGATCTGACGGTCACCGCTCTTGCTTCGGTCGCGTGCATGAGTGTCGGGCATTTTACCAGGGCATTCAAGCTGGCAACCGGAATGAGCCCGCATGCCTTCGTCAACGACAGGCGAATGGCGCTCGCCAAGCAAAGGCTCTCCGACGAGAACTGGACCATTGAAGCCGTCGCGTTGGCAGCTGGATTTTCGTCCCACGCCAACTTCACGCGCGCCTTCAAGAAAACCACTGGGATAACACCAAATGCGTTTCGCGGCATAGCGCACCTAGAGTGACATAGCTCCCGGAGAATGCGCTGAGGTCGCTAAAGGCGACAATCTGTGTGGTCTCGGCCCCTGTCGAAAAGACTTCAAGTATAAAGTGGTCACGCTAGGATTTAACGCCCGCCCAACCTCTTCAAAGCTCCTCCCCTAATCTATGATGCGCCGCTTCAGCGACTGAAATAAGCGCGCGGCTGTTAGCAAAAAGACGACGCCTGCAAAGCGAACCCCGCCTCCCCTGTCCACACGTAACAAGCAACTTTTCGCACGTTCAGAAAAGTGCCAGAATCCGAACTACTCGCGTATTTTTTAAGCAACGATTTAAAATGCATTAATTACACGCAAACTTACCTATTCTAAGGGATAGGATTTGGAGTTCTAAACCACCCCTCCTACCCATCCGAAAAATCGAGCCTCCTATTCGCCGCAGCCCTTTCGTCCAGAGCAAAGCCGATGCACCGTAAGCGTGGAAGCAAGCAAAACGGTTCCCCCGACAGCGGAGGAGACCACAACTGTTGCGACTCAGGGCTTCGACCCAGCTAGCAAGTCTTAGTGATCGGATAAGGTATCGAGAATGCGTGACAATGTAGTCCATGTTCGGATCGTATCGCCGCTCGTCACACGCGGCTTTCGCAAGCTTGAAGACCTAAAAGCGATAGAGCATCCGGGGATTAGCATTTCTCATGCAGAAATCGCGACAGGGCCGGGTTCGATCGAAAGCGAGTTCGAAGCGGCAATGTCTGTTCCAGGAACTCTCGTCGAAATCTTGCGCGCCGAGCGCGAAGGTGTAGATGCCGTGATCATCGACTGCATGGGTGACCCCGGTCTACGTGCAGCGCGTGAGTTATCGGGCATGCTGGTCGCCGGCCCCTGTCAGACCGGCATGCATGTTGCCTCAATGCTGGGACACAAGTTCTCCGTGATTACCGTCATGCGCCGGCTTATCCCGTCCTTTGAAAACACCGCTGCCCTTTGCGGGCTTTCCAGCAAGCTTGCCTCCGTCCGCAGCGTCGATATTCCGGTCCTCGAGCTAGAGGTAGATCTTGCCGCCACCGCCAAGCGGTTGGTGGAGGAAGGCAGAAGAGCCGTCGAGGAAGACGGTGCAGAAGCCCTGATTTTCGGCTGCACCGGGCTGATGGGCTGTGCGGCAGGCCTGCGCGAAGGATTGCTGGCAGAAGGTATCGACGTGCCCGTCATCGACCCGATCCCGACGGCCATCTCCGTGGCCGCAGGTATAGTTCGGGCCGGATTGACCCAAAGTCGGATGACCTATCCCGCACCGCCTGAAAAACAGTTGCTGGGTTACGACGCACTGCGCGCAGCGATGCTGCCGCAGGCGGCGCAATGAGACAATAAGCGGGACCCGGGCAAATGGCATCAACGGCACTCACATCGGTATCCAGGAAAGACGGCGATGCGTCCGCGCCCCGCGTCCGCAAAGGCGGCTTCATCCACGGTCATGGCCTGTGGCTGCTGATCCTGCCCGCCTTACTCTTCTTTATCGTCTTCTTCGTCGTACCGACGGCTTCGCTCTTTGGTCTCGCCTTCAACAAGTCGGTCGCGGGCGTCATCACGCTTTCCAGCGATATCACCTTCGACAACTTTGTGCGTATCTTCACCCGGCCTATCTATTATGAGTCGATCTTGCGCTCCGCCGGCATTTCAGCGGTCGTCGCGCTCGTTTGCCTCGTCTTCGGTTATCCGCTGGCCTATGTGATTGCCAAGACGGTCAACCCCGGCCGCAACACGATGTTGATGATCCTCGTCCTGTCGTCGATGCAGCTCGACATGGTCATACGACTTTACGGCCTCATGGTGCTGCTCGGCGACAATGGTCTCATAAACGGTGCTTTGCTTCGCCTCGGCATCATTTCGGCACCGCTGCCGCTGATGTACAATATCTTCGGCGTCGTCGTTGGATTGGTGCAGATAACCCTGCCCTTCATGGTGCTTTCGCTAATCGGCATCATCAAATCCATCCATCCATCACTGGAGGAAGCAGCCAGGTCACTGGGCGCCTCCCGCAGCAAAGCATTTTTCTCCGTCGTGCTGCCACTGTCCATGCCCGGCATTCTGGCCGGAACACTGCTCGTCTTTGCGCTTGCCATATCGTCCTATGTCGTCCCAGCATTGATGGGTGGCTGGAAGGTCATGGTCATGCCCATACACATCTACCAGCAGGTAGCAGAGACCGGCCGCTGGCAATTCGGCGCGGCCATTGCCGTTGTCCTCTTCGTGACAAGCCTGATGGCGATCGCCGTCTACCACCGCGCCGCCATGCGCACCACGGGAGGACGCAGTTGATGCGCGAAGAGACATCCATTCCGCTGGTCTTCAAGTTCCTCTCGGCACTGACGCTGACAATCCTGCTAACACCCGTTGTGATCGTCATCCTTTCCGGCCTCAATTCCGGCGACTATCTGACTTTCCCCCCACAGGGACTGTCGCTGCGGTGGGTCTACGCGTTCCTGACCTCGCCGACCTTCCTCTCTGCCTACGGCGTGTCCTTCATGGTCGCCGGCATTTCGACGGTTATTTCCACCGTGCTCGGCACCATGGCGGCTCTCTTTCTCACCCGCTCGTCAAGCCGTGTGGTCGGCCCGATGCGCGCCTTCTTCATGATGCCGATCGTGCTGCCCGGCGTCGTACTCGGCCTTGCGCTCTACGTCTTCTATGTCACCACCGATATCGGCCTTGCCCGGACCATGGCAGGCCTCGTCATCGGACACGTCATCGTCACCTGCCCGTTCGTCATCGCCACGGTGACAGCGGCCCTCGTCGGCTTCGACCGCAGCCTGGAAGAGGCCGCCCGCTCGCTTGGTGCCTCGCCGTTCACCGCCTTTCGGCTAGTGACGCTAAAAATCATCTCGCCCGCCATTTCGGCAGGCACGATCTTCGCCTTCATCATTTCCTTCGGCCAGTTCGAGGTCACGCTATTTCTCTCGACGCCGAACCTGCAAACACTGCCGATGGCCATGTACGTGGCACTACGCTACGCCTTCGAGCCAACAGCAGCAGCCGCCGGCATCTTCGCCATCATCCTCGTCGTCGTCTCGATGGTGGCGACCTCGAAACTCGTCAATCTGAAGCGCATTTTCGGCGGCTGAACCGCCGGGGATAGACCCGTATCCATAAGTTCGAACAACAAGGGGAACATGGACATGACCGTAAAGACCTTCGATCCCAACCGCCGCAAGCTTCTGAAACTCGGCGCTGCCGCGGCAACGCTGCCGCTTTTCAACATCAACCACGCCTTCTCGCAGGACGTGACGTATGACGGTTCCGTCTTCGATGCTGGCGGCGCAGTGTTGCGCGTCGGCGAATGGGGCGGGCCGTGGGGCGAACTCGTCCACAAATATCTGCTGGACGACTTCGCCAAGGATTTTAATTGCAAGATCGAATATGATTCCACCTGGCCGTGGTTTCCGAAGTTCGTGGCCAACGGGCCGAAGAAGCCGCCGCTCGACATCACCAACTGGAATCTGCCGGAAATGTTCAAGACGGCGGATGCGGGAGATTTCTTCCACACCATCGACGAAATTCTGCCCAATATTCCGAACGGCAAGAACCTCTGGCCCTTCGCCATATCCAATGGCGTCGGCGTCACCTGGGCCTTCAACCAATATGTCTACGCCTACCGCACCGATCTCGTGAACCCGCCGCCCACAAGCTTCAAGGATATGTGGAAGCCGGAATTTGCGGGCAAGCGAGGCACTTACATCACTTCCAACACGCTGCAGATGGACTTCTTCCTCGTCGCCTGCTCACTCTTCGGCAAGGATCAATACGACCTGAAAGCCGGCTTCGAGGCGATGAAGGAGCTGATGCCCGCTAAGATCTCCGATTTCACCGGCAACATGCAGACATTGATGGATCGCGGCGAAGTGGTGATTGCGGTGCAGAGCGATGCCGAGCCGATGCAGGCGCGCGATAAGGGTGCGCCCTTCGCCGTCATGTACTGGAAGGAGCTTCAGCCGATCCTGACCCAGACATACACGATCAGCCGCTACTCCGAGCCGACCCAGAAGAAGCTTGCCTACGCGCTGTTAAACAGGGCGCTTGAGCCTTCCTTCATGACCAATATGGGCAAGGAATTCTACTTGCGTCCCACCGTCTCCAATGCCGTGCTACCCGACAATCTGGTCAAGGCCGGTATCGTCAACAGCGCCGATGCCATTAAGAATTTCTGGCTACCGGACTGGAAGGCCTATCTCAAGAACGAAGACGAAATCGTCGAGACCGTGAACGAGATTTTCGCTGGCTGATTCCAAGCGAAGCGGGCGGTCGCAACGACCGCCCGTCAAAACCAAACGTGACGGACAGGCATGAAGCGCGGACCGGAAGGACGATCGGATACGATGTCGGACATTCAACTCAAAAATCTCGTCAAGTCCTATGGCGATAACGTAGCGGTCGCCGGTATCGATCTACATATCGAACAGGGCGAGTTCTTTTCGCTACTTGGCCCATCTGGCTGCGGCAAATCTACAACGCTGCGAATGATCGCGGGCTTCATCAGGCCGACCTCCGGCCAGATCCTGATCGGCTCGGATGACGTTACGTTCCTGCCGCCGGAAAAGCGCGACATCGGTATCGTCTTCCAGAACTACGCGATCTTCCCTCATATGAGTGTCGCGGAAAATATCGCATTCGGTCTGAAGCTCAGGAAAAAGTCGCCCGCCGAAATCGATACGGCCGTTGCCTTTGCCCTGAGACAGGTCGGCCTCATGGGCTACGAGGATCGTTATCAGCGGCAATTGTCGGGCGGGCAACAGCAACGTGTGGCGCTTGCCCGCGTGCTGGTAACGCAACCGCGAATCCTGCTTCTGGACGAGCCGCTATCCGCGCTCGACAAGGCGCTGCGCGAAGAAATGAAATACTGGATCAAGGAACTGCAAAAAACGCTCGGTATCACCACGGTCTATGTCACGCACGATCAGGATGAGGCACTGACCATGTCTGACCGGATCGGGGTCATGCAGGAGGGGCGTGTCGAGCAAGTCGGTACGCCGCAGGAAATCTATGAGCGGCCGAAAACACTCTTCGTCACCACTTTCATCGGCCAGTCCAACGTCATCGATGTAACGGTGAAGGGCCGCGACGGCGATCGCCTGGCGGTCGGGTTCGGCGCAGAGACGGCGCTGACCCGCCTTCCCGCCGGCGACCTTGCGAGTGGGTCTTCCGTCAAACTGGTGGTGAGGCCCGAAAACCTCATCATCGGCGAGCCGGGCACTGGCCTACCCGCCACCGTGGTCTCGGAAACATACCAGGGGGCGCTTGTGCGCTACCGTCTTTCGGTTGGCGGACAGGACATGGTCGCCGAAAGACAGAACCAGTCCCATGTCGCGAGACTGTCGCCTGGGCAAATCTGCGGCGTGAGCTGGGATCCCGAACGGTCAGAGGTGCTGGTGGCCTGACGGCCGGCGCATCCAAACAAAACAATCGAGCGAAACGACACGCCCTCGGATGAAGCGTCGCGGGCGAAGGGTTTCCTTTGTCAGTCATAGGAGAAAGACATGCGTATAGGCATTGACGTGGGCGGGACGAATACGGACGCCGCCCTTATGGACGGCGCGGCGGTGCTTGGCGCGTGCAAAAGCCCGACGACCGCCGATGTCGGCTCAGGCATCGTGGCGGTATTGAAGAAGCTGTTGTCCATGACCGGGGTTTCGGTCTCGCAGATCCAGGCGGTGATGATCGGCACCACCCATTTCACCAACGCTGTGGTCGAGCGCAAGCGCTTGCTGGAAGTAGCCGCCATCCGCCTCGGCCTGCCGGCCACGAAGGGCCTGCCGCCACTGACAGACTGGCCGAAAGATCTGGCCGATACGCTCGGCCGACACACTTTCATGCTGCGCGGCGGCCATGAATTCGACGGGCGTACCATCGCTCCGCTGGATGAGAAGGGCCTGATGGAGGTCGCCCGCACCGTACGCGAACGCGGCCTGAAAACGGCTGCCGTTACTTCGGTCTTTTCACCGGTCACGCCGGAAATGGAACTGCGAGCCGCTGAGATCCTCAAGAATGAAGTGCCGGATATTGCCCTTTCGCTCAGCCATGAAATCGGCCGCGTCGGCTTTTTGGAGCGCGAGAATGCCTCGATCATGAATGCGTCGCTGGCGGAACTGTCTAGGAAGGTCGTTTCCTCCTTCCGGGATGCGCTGAAGGAATTAGAGATAAAGGCGCCATTCTTCATCAGCCAGAATGACGGGACACTGATGTCGCCGGATTATGTGGAGCGCTATCCGGTGCTGACCTTCGCCTCCGGCCCCACAAACTCCATGCGCGGCGCCGCTATGCTGGCAGGTGCCAAGGAAGCCATGGTGGTGGATATTGGTGGTACGACCTCGGATGTCGGTATGCTGGTCCACGGCTTTCCGCGCGAATCTGCCGTTGCCGTCGATATTGGCGGCGTGCGCACCAATTTCCGCATGCCGGACGTGCTTGCCATCGGCCTCGGCGGCGGCTCGCTGGTGCGTGACGATGGGGAGCGCATCGGGCCAGATTCGGTCGGCTACGAGATAACCACCAAGGCGCTCGTCTTTGGCGGCGACACGTTGACAACGACAGATATCGTCGTGGCCGCGGGCTTGGAAGATATTGGCGACCGCTCCCGCGTCGCGCACATCCCGACAAAGACCATCGAAACCGCGCTCGCCACCATGCACCGCATGGTCGATGAGGCAGTAGACCGCATGAAGACCAGCGCCGAGCCACTTCCCGTCATCCTCGTCGGCGGCGGTTCGATTCTGGTCTCACGCGACCTGCCCTCCGCCTCCAAGGTGCTGAGACCGGAAAACGCTTCCGTCGCCAATGCCATCGGCGCGGCCATCGCTCAGGTGGGTGGCGAGGTCGACCGCATCTTCTCGCTGGAGGGAACCTCGCGCGATGCCGTTCTGGCAGGTGCCAAGGCGGAAGCATCCGAACGTGCGATCAAGGCAGGAGCGACACCCTCCTCTGTTAAGATCATGGACATCGAAGAAGTGCCGCTCGCGTATCTGCCGGGCAGCGCCACACGCATCCGCGTCAAGGCGGTTGGCGATCTTGTGATTGGTTGAGGGGACGGTCATGAAACTCACACGAGAACATTTAGCCGATCTTGCCGTGGGTGCTGCATTTCTCGGCACCGGCGGTGGCGGCGATCCCTACGTTGGTCGTCTGATGGTGCAGCAATGCCTGGACGAAGGCTGCGAAGTGGAACTGATCGATCCTAAGGATCTTTCGAACGATTGCCTCGTCATCCCGACGGCGATGATGGGCGCGCCAACCGTGCTTGTGGAAAAAATCCCTTCGGGCGACGAAGCGGTTGCCTCGCTTAGACGGTTGGAAAAGCGCCTGGGCCGAAAGGCCGCATACACCATGCCGATTGAGATCGGCGGCATCAATTCCACCATCCCTCTGGTCGTGGGCGCAAGGCTTGGCCTACCGATCGTCGATGCGGACGGTATGGGGCGCGCCTTTCCGTTTCTGGAAATGGAGACCTTCGGCGTTTACGGCGTCTCCGGCTCGCCCATGGCGGTCAGTAATGAATGGGGAGATTGTGCTTTGATCGAGGCGGTTGACAACCGGCAGATGGAGTGGCTGTCGCGCGCTGTGGCCATCCGCATGGGCGGCTGCGCCTATATTGCCGAATATGCCATGAGCGGCGCTGAGGTGAAGCGCACCGCCATCCCCAACACGTTGACCCTCGCGATCCGTATCGGTGAGGTTTTGCGAAAAGCGCGTGAGGAACATCGCAACCCTATCGAGGCGCTGCTGGGTTTCCTGCCCTCGACGCTCTATCGCTATGGCCGCGTCATCTTTAAAGGCAAGATTGTCGATGTCATGCGCGAGACGAAGGCAGGCTTCACCATCGGCCGTGCGCTCATCGACGGGATCACACCCTTTTCCTCGCAGATGGAAATCGAAATTCAGAACGAAAACCTCATTGCACGGCAGGACGGCAAGGTCAGGGCCATCGTGCCGGACCTGATTTCGATCATGAATACGGAGACCGCAGAGCCGATCACCAGCGAAAACCTGCGCTATGGCCAGCGCGTGACGGTGGTTGCGGTGTCTGTTCCAGAACTTATGCGCACGCCGGAAGCGCTAGACGTCTTCGGACCTGCATGCTTCGGTCTGAAAGAACCCTTTACCTCCATCGAGGAGATTGACTGAGATGGCAATCATCACTGATCAGGACATTGACGATCTGGCCGTGGGTGCTGCGGTGCTAGGCACCGGCGGCGGCGGCGATCCTTACATTGGCAAGCTTCTGGCCAAGGCGGCAATCGAACAATATGGCCCAGTCGATCTGATCGCGCTCGAAGATGTGCCGGATGGCGCAACCGTAGTCGCCTGCGGCGCCATGGGCGCACCCACCATCCTCATTGAGAAAATCCCGTCCGGCGACGAGGGCAATCTGGCGTTGGAGTCCTATGAGGATCATACCGGCCTCAATGTTGATGCGATCATCCCCTTCGAGGCAGGCGGCATCAATTCCATGGTGCCGATCATCCTTGCCGCCAAGAAACGTGTCCCGGTCATTGATGCCGACGGCATGGGCCGAGCCTTTCCGCAGCTCGAAATGGAGACTTTCAACGTCTACGGCGTGCCGGCAAGCCCGGTTGCAGTCGCGGATGAACGCGGCAACCGCGTGCTGATCGAAACGCAGGATGCGGCCAAGGCCGAATGGCTGGCGCGTGGCGTGACGATCCGCATGGGCGGCCAGGCCTATATCGTCAATTACGGCATGGACGGCCGCACAACGAAAAGGGTTTCTGTCCCAGCCACCATGTCTCTTGCCATCGGCATAGGCCGGACATTGCGTGAAGCCGCGGCACAGCACCGCAATTTGGTCGAAGCGCTGATTTCGTATTTCTCCGGCACCCATTATGGCTACGCCGAGGTCATCACCGCGGGCAAGATAGCCGATGTGGCACGCAAGGAACAGAATGGCTGGTCGGTCGGCATTGCAACCATCGAACCATTCGACCCATCCAAGCCGAAAGTCAAAATCCGCATCCAGAACGAAAATCTCGTCGCCGAGGAGGAAGACGGTCGGGTGCTTGCCATCGTCCCCGATCTCATCACCATTCTGGATATCGATACCGCAGAGGCGATCACCACAGAGCGGTTGCGTTACTGTCAACGCGTCAATGTGCTAGCTGTCAGGGTGCCGCCAATCATGCGCGCGCCGGAGGCTCTCGCCGTCTTCGGTCCCAGCGCCTTCGGCCTGTCGCAAGCCTATCAGCCACTTGGCTCTTGACGAACGATCGGTGTCGGGCACTGATAACGGCTCTCTCTTCCAGCATTTTGTCCTGGCATGAGAGGGTCGTTCAGGGATGTGAGAGAATTCATGCCGAGCCGTCTTCTGCGAGAAAAGCCGTTGCGTACCGTCAGAACCTTCGCGGCGGCCGGCTTGCGCTTCAGCCCGCCCCGTATGCTCTTTTCCGGCATCGAAAGACCTTACCTTTTGTCGAAACTGGCAGCGGGCCTCGCCCGGCAGATCGTCGTGTTGCGAGCCCCTCCCGGGTTTGGCAAAACCGCGCTGATGAAGGCAGCTTATGAGCGGTTGGTGGATGGAAGATTGGCCTTGCCGGGACTGCACGAAACGGCAATCTCTCATTGCTCTTGGCTGAATGCTTCCGGTATTTTGTCACCCGAACGCTTCGTCAGTGAGCTGCTTCAATCGCTTGGGCTTGCGGCCCTAGCGGGCAAGCAGGAAGCGCTGACCGATGCCATGGAAAGCATTGCCAGGCGTGAGGGGGAGACCGTTGTCTTCATCGACAATATCGATGATATCGAAGGCGCCGATAGCCACCGGCTGCTGGAACGGCTGATACTGTCTGCACCCGACAACCTGCGGATTGCCTTATCCTCTTGCTCGCCCGCGCAATTGCCGCTCGCCCGGCTGAAAGCGCGTGGCGTGCTGGCGGAACTGACCGCGCGGGACATGGAGTTTGGACGATCTGAGTTGCGGCGGCTTCTGTCAGGCAGCGCCATGACGGCGCTTGTCGATCCCATTATGGAGATTACCCGCGGATGGCCGGCACTGGCACAGCTCGCCGCAGGTATCGTGGCGGGCGACCCGACGGAGGAAGAGCGTCGCCTCCTACTTGCGGGCGCCCACCCGGATCTCACGGATTATGCCCGTGAAACCGTCGTCAACCGGCTCTCTTCCGCCGTTCTTTCGATGTTGCGCAGCTTGTCGCCTTTTCAGGAATTTCGTCTGGATCTCGCATCAGATCTCGGCTTCAGCGATCTGTCGGAAGAAGACCTAGCGACGATCGAGACCATGCATCCGGTCATCGAGCACGGGCAGAATGGCTGGCTCTCGCTTCATCCCGTACTTCGCATCTGCCTTGAGCGCGATGCCGCATTTGTCTCGGACGCCGACAAAAAAGCGCTGCATCGCCAGGCCGCGCTTTGGTTTGCCACCCGCACCCATCTGGAGCGTGCCGTGTCCCATGCTGCCCAGAGCGGCGACTTCCATATGGCAGAAGAGATCATAGGTAAGGCCGGCGGCGTCGATATCTTCCTCAGAGCCGGCCATCAAGTGCTGGAGCATCTGATTGATAATTTCCCGCCTGATGTGCTGCATGCTTCGCCCGGATTGATGGTGTCCTATGCGGTAGTGCTGTCGAAACGCGGAAATGCCACGGCCGGACGCGAGCGGCTCGATAGTCTCAAAGAAAATGGCGAATGGTCGGCGGCAGCCCTTGCCGCCGTTGACCGAAGCGTCCTCGATCATATCGACAGCCTGATTGATGTCTATGAAGACCGCCGCATGACGATAGATCAGGCAGGACGGCTTGAGCGCGCTGCAGCCGCCCTGCCGCCACATGCCACCTGGGAGCTGGCATGGCTCTTCAATCATCTATGCATCATCTATACCCGCACGGGGGATCTGGAAGAGGCACGACGCGCCGCGTTGAAGGCCCTCGGTTATTACCGCGAGGAAAAAACACCCTATGCGCAGGTCTTCATGCTCATCCATCTCGGCCTTGTTAGCACGCTGAAAGGTGAATTTTCCGCCGCTTTGCAATTCTGCCGTGAGGCGGAAGAACTCGTGGAGCGGGTACACTGGACCGATCGAAATCTGCTGGCAATCGTACGTCTCGCCATGGCCGATGTGCTGTATCAACAGGGTGATGTACTGCAAGTAGAGCAGAGTCTCACCGAGTGCATGGAGCCCTTGATCAGGGGTGAAAGCTGGGTAGACCTGTTCACTCGGCTCTTCTGGCTTCTGGCCCGCAGCCGTCTGCAGGTCAGTGGCTTCGATGCCGCAGCAGCTGCTCTGGACAAAGCAGAAGAAGTGGCAGTAGAGCGCAACCTACCGCGGCTGAAGACGGCGGTAGCCATCATGCGGATCGATCTTCTTGTTCGCGCCGGCATGATCGAGTCCGCAAGCCAGGCTGTGGAGAGGGCAACATCTCTGAAGGAGACAAGCGGCGCCGACAACTGGACTTGGCGAGAAGCCTATGATTTCGACATCGCGACTGCGCGGCTGGCACTTGCCCACGGGCAGGCCCTCCAGGCTCTAGAGCTTCTTGAAGCCCTGATTATCTCCGCCCGAACCTCGGGCCGCGCCTATCATCGCATGCTGGCAGAGATCATGGCCGTCCAGGCGTCCTGGAAGGCGGGCCGACAGCAACAGGCCTTTGCCTATCTGCAATCTGCGATCGCGCTTGCCCGCACACACGAAGCGACGCAACTCTTCACTGACGAGGGCCATGATCTCGCAACGACCATGCGCGCCATCGTCCGTCGGTTCGGGCTCAAGGTCTTCAGCCCAAATGCGGTGGAGTTTATGAGCCGTATTGTCGGCCACGGGCTGGACCGTAAGCCGCGCCGTGTCGCGCCGAATCTGCCGGACGAGGAGGCCGCACCGGCTGCGCCGGGCTTGTTGAGCACTCGCGAAATCACCGTCCTCACGCTTCTATCCGAAGGACGAAGCAACAAGGAGATCGCCCGGGAACTGGGACTTTCGGAAGCGACCGTTAAGTTTCATCTGAAGAACATCTTCGCCAAACTCGGCGTAAGCCGCCGCGGTATGGCAGTCTCCGTCAGCAAACACCTTAAACTGACAGAACCGAAGTGAGTGGTTAGCTACTGTGACCAGCCCCGCGCAACCGATGGTCCAGGGAGGTGTGGCTTCTGGCAACTGCCGAGCCATTTGGACCCTTACTGCCGTATGGCCCATTTCCTGCTGCGGCAGGCGTTAGGCCGCTTTCGTTGCCTCATGTGAGGACGAAGTATTCTCCTGCAGCGCCAACTGACGGGCAAATGTCGTAAGAGGGGTTCGTGCTAAGGCACGTTCAAGGGCGCTGATGCAGATAGGATCATGTGATCGGCCCGCGCCTTCCCAAAGTATCGAGAATGCCTCCTGCAGCGGCATAGCCTGCCTGTAAGGTCGGTCTGCAGTCAGTGCATCAAAGACATCGGCGGTGGAAACGATCCGAACCTCCATCGGGATTTGCTCTGCGCTTAAACCTCGCGGATATCCTTTTCCGTCCAGACGCTCGTGGTGAGCGCCACCGATCAGGGCCGCGTTGGCAAACGCTCCAATCGCAGAAAGAATCTGCTCTGAAAATTCCGCGTGTCGCTTCATCTGGCTCCACTCTTCATCATCGAGTTTCCCAGCTTTGTCCAACACAGTACTGCTCACACCAAGCTTGCCGATGTCATGCAGCAAAGCCGCTCTTTTCAAAACCCGCCGGGTTTCGAAATCTATGTCCATTTCTTCCGCTATAAGATCGGTGTATAGCGCAACGCGTTCGCTATGGCCCGAAGTGTACGGACTTTTGGCGTCGATCACTTTCGCAAAACCAGCGGCGATATCATCAAGATAATCATCGTCGGCCAAGACCCCGTGCTGCCCGGGTTCGGAATCAAGAACAATTCTCTCTAAGTCGGGCGAGGCCAGCTCCTCCCAGAATTCTCGCTGAGACGCGATCCTTACAAAGACATCAACGAGAGCAGGATCGAACCAATCTCCCTTGCGCTTTGCAACCTCGTCAAGAGCGGCTTGGGGGCCGCTGCTGGCCTGGAACACATCGATTACCTGCGACAAGAGCGCGATTCTCGAAAAAAGCGGGATTTCCTCTCCGGCTAGACCGCTCGGCTTTCCTCGCCCACTCCAATGCTCATCCAGACCAATGATGCCCTCTGCGACGTTTTCCGAAAATCGCATTTGTCGCGCAATGTCCGCGCCGCGCTGACACCGTGTCTGTATAAGATCAGTGGAAATCTCGCCCCCATTTTTAAGAATGTTAAGGAGGCTGCGAAAACGTTCAGTAAGACCGGCCTTTGCCCCGGTGTGGCTGATCACGAACTTCAGGACCTGCCCCAGGCTTCCATCGACCAGCTTGAAGTCGTTTTTAAAGCTGATGTCATCCGCCAGATAAAGCTCGCAAATGCGCGAAGCGTTGCTGCTGCAGCCGAGATCCTTCAACAGAAGTGTGTAGTAGAGGTCGTGCAGCTCTGGTTCACTGAGGCCGATCTCTCGTCCGACGCTCGTTCCGATGTAACAGCAGCGAATACAATGCCCGTCTGGCTGGCCCTCGGTCATATCGAGCGCCTTGCTGAGGGCTTCGATAATCTCGGCCAAACGTATCTGCACTTGCTTCATAACTGACCCCTGGTTGAAGGCTGACGCTATCAAATGAGGGTTTCAGAACAGTTATGAGCCTAAACGTTTTGTGACTGAAATTTCTTCGGAGCGTATGATGAGCGTCATCGATGAAGACAAACATGAGCGCGTGTGCCCATGCGGCCATCAGTCGCCGTCAGCTGACGCACCCCGTACAGGTGCGCCATTTTTAAAATAGGATCGGCTAGACATGCGGCAAGGTCCGCATGCGGGTGATGTATAGAGCGGGTGCTCAGATCTCCCTGGACAAATTTTAGAAAAGCGTCTCATCACCTGGCCATCGCGGCCCGAGACCGAACCCTGTCGAAAGCCATACTCCGCTCACCTGCAGAGACGCGGCGATCGTCTCGAGGTACTCACGACCCGGCTCGCTCCGGTCATTTTCCCACGCGCTCCAAACGTTGCTCTCCACGCCGACCATCTTCGCAGCATTATCGAGTGACAGCGCAGATGCATCACGCGCCAACGAGATGCGTCCTCCGAGCGTGTCGGTATCGGTCAGCGCTTTGTGATTGGTTCCTTGCATCATATCCCCTACCCGGCAATGAACCGGCCTCCTCGACTATCGTCTGAGGAGGCCGAATTTCATCAGCTCTGTTCTCCAACCCAGGCCTTCACCTGATCTGGATGATCCTTGATGTATTTTTCGATCGCAGCCTCGTAAGACGTCTCTTGGGCTGTGAACATTGCCGCTTCCAGGTCGTTGAGCGGCACCTTCATGCGTGAAAGAAACTCGGCAGCCTTGGGGTTTTCTTCCCTGAATTTCTTCGATGCGAGGATGTCGACATGCTCGGCCTGACCCAAGGATTCTTTCGGGTCTGTGAGATAGCGGAGCTTGTACTTCCCAAACATCCAGTGCGGGCTCCAGGACGTGGCGACGAACCACTTTTCACTTCGCATCGCCCGGTCAACTGTCGTTAGCATGCCTGCTTCGCTGGAAATCTGCAGCTTGTATTCGCCGAGGTCATAGTCCTTGACCGCCTGCTGTGAAAGGCGGGTCAAACCAGCACCCGGATCAATGCCCTGTATCGTGCCGGACAACTTCTTCTGAACGTCGGGTTTCTTCAGGTCCTCGATCGAAGAAATCTCTGCTTCAGGAACATAAGTCGGCACCACCCAACCCAGCTTCGCGCCGTCATAGACTGTGCCGAGCGTTTCGACCTTGTCCTTCACCTTCGCAAAGTAATCCGCATGGGTTGCCGGCAGCCACGCCATCATCATTGCATCGATGTCGCCACGGCTCACGCCCTGATAAAGCGGGGCGACATCCGTCTGGACGAGCTCCACATCCTGGCCGAGCTTTTCCTTGATCAGCTTGGCAGCAAGTTTAGTGACGAACTCAGCGTCGGACCAGGGGGCGAAGCCGAGCTTGACGGTTTTTGCATCTTGCGCCATCGCCGGCGCTGTCGAGCCAAAAAGCACAGCGGCAGCAAAGCCAATGGCGCCACCAAGTGCGGCCCGGCGGGTCGAGGAAAGTATCTTGAACATATGTTCTCCTTTTGGGAGGTTTGAATTTGCGGATTCAGCATCCGCATCATTGGGCGGCGCAGGCGCTCAGGCGGTTGCCGGAGACAATTCCTTGCGCTCGCTCTTTCTCTTGAAAAGCCCCGACCAAATGGCAGATTGAGGCTTTCCAAGGCTTTGGGTAAGGCGATCGAGGATTACCGCGAGGATGACGACAGCAAGACCGCCTTCGAAACCGGTGCCCACGTCGAGACGCTGAATACCGGTGAGAACCGTGTTCCCAATGCCGCCTGCGCCAATCATGGATGCGATGACAACCATGGAAAGCGACAGCATGATCGTCTGGTTGATGCCCGCCATGATCGAGGGCATGGCGTTCGGCAACTGAACCTTGAAAAGCAACTGCGAAGGAGTGCAGCCAAAGGCGTTTCCAGCTTCGATGAACTCTACATGCACCTGGCGGATGCCAAGATTGGTGAGCCGCACCACTGGCGGCATGGCGAATATGACGGTCGCGATAGCACCGGGTACCGCACCAAGCCCAAAAAACATTGCCGCAGGAATGAGATAGACGAATGCGGGCATGGTTTGCATGAGGTCGAGGACCGGTCGGCCGAGCGCAGCAACGGAATCCTTTCGCGCCATGGCGATCCCGAGCGGAAGACCGATGATCATAGCCATCAATGTTGAAGCTATGACAAGTGACAGCGTTTCCATCATCGCTGTCCAGAGTCCCATGTGGTCAACGAGCCAAAGCGCAAGTCCAGCTAACACCCCAAAAGCTGCGCCGACCCGCCAAAACGACAGAATGACAAAGATGAGAATGCCCACAGGCATGGGAATGGCAGTGAGCGTTTCCTGGATGGTACTTGTCACGAACCCGATCACAGTGGCGACGAAGTCCAAGAAGGGCGAAAAATTGTCCAGAACATAATTGACGACGGCATCGACGCCGTCCCCTATATCGAAATTCATAGTCAAACTCCGGTTGTTGGCCGGTTGGGGGAAATGCTGAAATCAGCTCGCGCGGTCGAGCGTTTCAAGCAGTGTCGATTTGCTGATGGAGCCGAGGTAGCGCCTGGAGTTGTCGACAACTGGAACCGGCCATGGGCTCGCAGCGACACGTCCGAGGACGTTCGACAAAGGCTCGTCAGCTGGGATCGGTTCGATCTCGGATAGAAACGCTGCCCTATAGGGGTCCGAATGTCCTGAACGCATATTTTCGACGAGCGTGGTCTGGCTAACAACGCCGTGATAGGTTTTGTCACGCCCCAGGATAATTGCGTATTCGCGGTCGAATGTTTTCATTCGCTCGAGCGCTGCGGCAGCGGTTACACCTTGCCGATCGATGATCGTAACCTGCGTTTTTTGTGCGACGTCGCCGGCCTTAAAGACGTGTGTCACGTCAACGTTTCTAAAAAAGGAGCGCACATAGTCGTTTGCCGGGTTCATCACGATTTCGTCTGGCGTGCCGACCTGAACGACATCGCCGTTTTGCATGATGCAGATCCGGTCGCCGATGCGCATCGCCTCGTCGAGGTCGTGACTGACAAAAACGATGGTTCGGCTGTGCTCTGCCTGAAGGCGCACGAGTTCGTCCTGCATTTCCATGCGGATCAATGGATCGAGAGCGGAAAATGCCTCATCCATGAGCAGGATGGTGGGTTCACTGGCAAGCGCGCGAGCCAAGCCAACGCGTTGTTTCATCCCTCCTGAAAGCTGATCGGGCATGCTGTCTGCGTAACCGGCGAGACCGACAGCTTCCAGCGCTAGGAGCGCCTTGGCGTTACGTTCAGCCTCTCCCATACCGGCAACCTCAAGTCCGAAGGCGGCATTGTTGATCACGGTGCGGTTGGGCAGAAGCGCAAAGGATTGGAATACCATGCTGATATCGCGCCTGCGCACCTCGATCAGGTCGCGACGGGACATTTTAGTGATATCTTGGCCATCGATCTCGATTGAACCCGCCGTGGGCTCGATCAGCCGGTTGAGCAATCGCAGGAGGGTGGACTTGCCCGAGCCTGAGAGGCCCATGATGACAAAAATTTCGCCGGCTTGAATATCAAAGCTAGCCTTGTTGACGCCAACCGAACATCCAGTCGAGGAGTGGATTTGAGATTTCGTCTTCCCGGCGCGAACCATCTCCAGCGCCTTGTCGGTGTCCTCACCGAATATCTTATAGACGTTATTGAGACTGATTTTGGTCGTAACCGGCGGAGCCAGTGCGTCATTTTCAGTTTGAGAATTCATAAATTTAATTCAGCCCAGCACAAAGCAAGGGCATTCTCCTTCTTTATCGCGGTTAGCCCTGACAACCTCAGGGCTCTACAGGAGCGGACATCGACAGGATTACAGCTTGTTTGCGACATCACCGCTACCGCAAGCTTTGAAACACGGGCTCAGATCCGTGATGACGCTTTCGCATACTCAATATCTGACCCGAATGAAAATGCGAGGTGGCGAGCGTGAAGCTCACCGAGGCGCGCTATTTACGGCAATTTTTTTCCAATGTCCATAAAAAAACCTCAAATATTTTTCGCGAAGTGGGTCGGCACTTGCGTTCAGACGCTATCTTCGACAAAAGCACCAGTCCTCCGAGACCCGAATAAGTTCTTTGTAAGATCCACCTGATCGCGAGATTTTGGAGCAAACGCTCTAAGTTAAAATGTGTCTATTTGCGACATCGCGCCACGTAAAAACGCACATGGAGACTGGCATAGTCGCCGAACTCTCGCAAAGCTCCGCCGACGTGCAGGTCCTTAAACCGCCCTTATCTTTTCAGGCGTACCGCACGCCACTCTGCAGCGAACTGTAATATCCCGCGGACTGGAAACGCTTTGAACTCACGAGCTTCACTACTTCGACTAGACGCAACGTGTTCAAATCCAAAATCTGAGCTGGAAACGTGGGCGCCCCGCCCGAAATCGTTAAAATGCGACCGTTCCCTACAGAGGCATTAAATCATTATTACACATAACATAATGCCATAATAAAATAAGATTGAACACAACGATGCTTGAGGTATGGCTTGGCAATCAAATTGGGGATGATCCATGCCAACTCGCCGAATATTTATTCGTTTCTTGACCGGGCTGGCGCTTGCTGGTGTTTTAGGCAGTAATACTGCGTATTCTTCAGAACCAATTTTGAAGGTTCAGGGACTGTCTTCTGGACAGCAAACTTCTGTCGCTCTTGATCTCTCTGCAATGGACAAGATGCCCCAGACCACCTTCTCGACGACGACGCCCTGGCATTCTGGCGTGACCGAATTCAGTGGTGTGTCGCTGAAAGATTTTCTGTCCTCGACGCAGTTCAGCGGCATGAAGCTACAGATCATCGCTTTGAATGACTACGAAGTGGAAGCGGATATATCCGAGCTGCAAGAGGCCGGTGCGCTCCTAGCGACCCGCCAAAACGGCACGATCATGCCGGTCAGTGACAAGGGGCCGATCTTTCTGGTTTTCCCATTCGATAGCCGCCCCGAATTGCAGCATCAGACCTATTACAGTCGTGCTGTGTGGCAAATTGCGGAAATCAACGTCCAGTGAGAGCGATCGGGGACGCAATTGACCTTCCAGTCCGCTACCGGCGTACCAAGATAACGTTGACACTTGTCACGGCGGCACTTGCCTTGATCGCTGTTGCGAGTTCTTTCCTGGCTTTCAGTTACCAACGCCATATCGTCGAAGCATCCCGCTATAATCGCACCTTCGATCTAGGCCAAACCGCGGTCGAGTTGCTGCGCCTCCAATTTGCCCTTCAGCAAAGCCAGACATCGGGCGACATCAGCGATGTCGCGTTTCGGCTCAGCATCATCAACAACCGGTTGAAGATCCTGTCATCCAGTTCGTCTAGCAGCGACCCTAAGCAGAAGGCGATGCTGGAAGACCTGAAAACCGTTGTATCGACGCTTGCGCCGCTGGTCGCCGAGCCGCATTCTCCGACGGCCATGCGCGAAGGCGTATCAAAACTTCAGCCTTTCATCGCGCCCGTGCTGCGATTAGGTTCGCTTTCGCATGCGACTGTCGGAGACGAGATTCAGCAGAACCAGAGCCAGCTCAGCATCATCTTTGCCACGATTTGTTTTGTCACGATGACATTCGTTGCCTTCGGCGCTGTTCTGCTGGTGTTTGTTTTCCGCCAAAATGCCAAGTTGGACCGCGTCGTACGAATAGACTCTCTGACGGGTATCGCAAACCGGATTGGCTTCCACGCTTCGATTTCGGGTAAACAGAATGTCGAGCAGTCACTGATCATCCTCGACGTCGATCACTTCAAGATGATCAACGACACGCTGGGGCACGCCTCTGGCGATCGATTGCTTGTCGAATTGTCTAAGCGACTCAGCACGTCGTGTATCGGCGCCAACGTCATTGCACGCATTGGCGGTGACGAATTCGGCATTCTTTACACTGGCTCCAACGCAGCAAACGAAGCGGTCGAATGCAGCAAGCGGATTTTGCAGGAAGTCCGGGCACCCTTCGACATCGATGGCAGGCTCGTCACCTCAAGCGTCAGCCTCGGTGTCAGCTCCTGCAACATCAATTCCGATCGCGGCTCAACCCTGTTCAGACACGCCGATATCGCGCTTTACGAAGCAAAGAAGGCTGGACGCAACCAGTTCATGATCTTTCACCCGGACATGAACCAACACCTGACACGTTGGCAATGCCTGCAAAACGATCTCGCGACGGCTACGGAAACGGGACAGCTATTTCTGCTTTTTCAGCCGATCGTCGATCTTGCCACCGACACCACGCGTGGCTTCGAGGCATTGTTACGCTGGCAACATCCTGAACTTGGTCTCATCTCCCCTGTGGAGTTCATTCCGATCGCTGAGGAAAGCGGCCAGATCGGTCCTATCGGATCATGGGTTATTGAAGCGGCTTGCCAGCATGCAGCCCTTCTTCCAACCAACACCTTTATTGCCGTCAACGTCTCCGCAGCTCAGTTGACGAATCCATCCCTTGTGCTCCATACGCGCGCGTCTCTGACAAAACATGGCGTTTGGCCCGAGCGCCTAGAGATCGAAATCACGGAGAGTACGTTGATCGAGAATGACGAACGTGCACTCTCCGTTCTTCATGAACTCCGGCTTATGGGTTGCCGAATTTCCCTTGATGACTTTGGCACCGGTTACGCTTCCCTCAGCTACCTACGTCGCTTCCCCTTCGATAAAATAAAGATCGACCAGTCGTTCCTGCGCGGCGCATCGCATTGCGAGGAAGCCGCAGCGATCATTGCCGGAACATGCGATCTTGCTCACCGGCTGAAGTTGACGATCGTCGCCGAAGGCATCGAAACCGAAGAGCATCGTGAAATTGTGCGTGCGGCAGGATGCCACTTGGGTCAAGGCTATCTGTTCGACAGGCCTTTAACCCCCGATGCATCCCTATCGAGGCTCGCCTTCGAGGCAGGAGCGGACGCTTTCGAGAGGTGCGGATAGCGGGGCCGATCCTACTCGGGCTCACGCCGCCTGATGAAGCTGCTCAAGCGTCGGCCTAGCTTCTGACACGGTGGGACACGCCAGTTTGCTGGCGATTTGCGTGGGATATTCCGATTGAGCTGCTACTAAAGTTCGCAAGTTATCCGACGTCTGCAGCTCTGAAGCTATGGCGAGCAAAAAAGCGGTCGAGATCGCGCTGCTGGGGCGCGATACCGGTATACACCTCGACGTAGTGAGGAATGCGTTTCATACGCAAAGAAATGTCCTCTTTCGTGCGCATCGAAACGTAGCCGATCTGAACGAGATAGGTCGTACGGGCCCGAACATCCGCGTCCAACTCGGTGTGGCCAAACCGCATGAACATACGCTGTAGCGCGGAGAGCCTTGCGCGGTCGGCGTTCTCTATCTCTGTCGATATGTCCTCAGACTGTAGGGCCCAACTCCGAACCGCAAACTCAAAGCGTGGATCGAACAGTTCGGGGTTAATCCAACAATCAAAGACATTGAACATCGCCTCAACGATACTCTCAGCATAAGCCTCGCACTGCTTGACCAGATTGCCCGTGTTCTTCTCCCGCCAGCGGGTGAGAAGCGCAGCCAGAAGCTCTTCCCGGTCCTTGAAGAACCAGTAGAAGCTCGTGCGGGACAAGTTCAACTTTTTTCCAAGCGGCAGGATTTTCACCGACTCGACGCCGGTTTCCAACAAGGCTTCATAGGCAGCCTGCAGCCACACCTCTTGCGATCCGCGCCAACCGCTGTCGTGAGAAATCTCTGTCATGGTCGGTTCCTATCAAACCGGTGGATCGCAAACAATTGCCTGATCACACGTGAGTCGATCCAATGTACTGCCCTGTTCTTAATATTGACACCTATGTACATTTTTTTTACGGTCGACGACAACCCTCTTGCGGAGAAAACCGATGTCGAACGATCCCCTCCTGCAGCCTTTTCAACTCAAGCACCTGACGCTCCGAAACCGCATCATCGTCACAGCGCACGAACCGGCCTATCCGGAAGACGGGATGCCAAAGGAGCGATATCGCGCATACACGGTTGAGCGGGCGAAAGGCGGAGTTGCACTGACGATGACGGCCGGATCAGCAGCCGTATCGAAAGACAGCCCTCCGGTTTTCAACAACCTGCTCGCCTATAAGGACGAGATTGTTCCCTGGATCCGCGAAATGACCGACGCCGTGCATGAGCAGGGTTCGGCGATCATGGTTCAACTCACCCATCTTGGCCGTCGCACCAGATGGGACAAGGGCGACTGGCTTCCGGTCGTCGCTCCATCGCATCATCGCGAGGTCGCGCACCGCGCTTTTCCCAAGAAGATAGAAGACTGGGATATCGAGCGGATCATCAAGGACTTTGCCGACGCCGCAGAGCGGATGCAAGCAGGCGGGATGGATGGCGTGGAACTGGAGGCATATGGCCATCTCCTTGAGCAGTTCACCTCGCCTCGCACCAATGAGCTGGATGGTCCCTATGGCGGTTCGCTCGACAACCGCATGCGGTTCTGTCTCGACGTGCTTGGCGCGATCAGAAAGCGCGTTGGCAACGAATTCATTCTCGGCATTCGTTACACGGCAGATGAGCGGGTAGCGAATGGCACGGGCTCGGAGGAAGGTCTTGAAATATCGCGACGCCTCAAGGATAGCGGCCTGATCGACTACCTCAATGTCATCCGCGGCCATATCGATACAGACCCAGGACTGACGGATGTCATTCCGATCCAGGGGATGGCCAATTCGCCGCATCTCGATTTCGCCGGTCAGATCCGGTCGGCAACCAAATTCCCGACGTTCCACGCCGCAAAAATTCCCGATGTTGCAACGGCTCGGCACGCCATCGCTTCCGGCAAGGTCGATATGGTTGGAATGACGCGCGCCCATATGACAGACCCCCACATTGTCCGAAAGATCATGGAAAAGCGGGAGGATGACATACGACCCTGCGTCGGGGCGAATTACTGTCTCGATCGCATCTATCAGGGCGGCATGGCTTTCTGTATCCATAACGCGGCAACAGGACGAGAGGTCGACATCCCTCACACCATCCCCAAAGCCACGCGACTTAGAAAAGTGGTCATCGTTGGGGCGGGACCTGCGGGGCTTGAGGCGGCCCGGGTGTCTGCCGAACGCGGCCATTCGGTTGTCGTCTTCGAGGCCGCCAACAACGCCGGTGGGCAAATCCGTTTGACGGCTCAAAGCGAGCGCCGCCGGGAGATGATTAGTATTATCGACTGGCGAATGAGCCAGTGCGAAAAGCTCGGCGTACAGTTTCACTTCAACACCTGGGCGGATGTGGAGACAGTTGAGGCTGAAACGCCCGACGTGGTGATCATCGCCACGGGCGGACTTCACCATACCGATGTACTGGCGGCCGGCAACGAACTCGTGGTGTCGTCATGGGACATCATCTCGGGCGACGTCAAACCCGGCACGAACGTGCTGATCTACGACGATGCCGGCGACCACGCAGCCCTTCAAGCTGCCGAGATTGCCGCGAAGTCCGGAGCGAAGGTGGAGATCATGACACGCGACCGCGCCTTTGCGCCGGAGGTCATGGGCATGAATCTCGTCCCCTATATCAGAGCATTGCAGAAGCTCGAAACCACGTTCACGGTGACCTATACGTTGACGGCAGTGGAGCGAAGCGGAAACCAGTTGCTGGCCCACATCGGCAGCGATTATGGTGGTGTCGACAAGCGCAAGCTCTTCGACCAGGTGGTGGTCAACCACGGAACACGGCCGCTGGATGAACTCTACTTCGAGCTCAAGCCGCAATCGATCAACGGTGGTGAAGTCTCCCACGATCAGCTTATTGCAGGCGATGCCCAATCCGTGACGCGAAACGAGAATGGCACGTTTCAGCTTTTCAGGATTGGCGATGCGGTAGCGGCGCGTAACACCCACGCCGCAATCTACGACGGTCTGCGTATTGCAAAGGATCTCTGATCGTTCAAATCCAATCGAAGCGAAAATGGACGCATCCTCGACGGCTCGCTAAAGGGCCGTCACAATCGTGCATCCGCACGGGCTCACGCGCTGCAAAGATGACGTTGGCAAGGAACAAGCTGTTGGGAACTTTGTTCTCGATGGCTGGTGAAATTGCTTATGAAAGAAATGCGAATGGATGTGAGCGCGTCTAGACCCAAAGAGAAAAGAGCCGCCGCATCTACCAGCGCCCCTGAGCCGATCCAGCCACCAAAGCTACCGCCAGGATTCGTTGCAACGAGGCTTGCTGCTTCGCTTGCCCAATCCGAAACGTCACTCTGCTATGTTGCGGCGAGCGAGGGAGAGGCTGAACGGATAGCAGAGGCCATCACTGCTCTTTTCCCTGAGATAAACCATACTGTGTTTCCTCCATGGGATTGCCTTCCATACGACCGCGTTCTCCCGTCTCGTCACTGCATGGGCCGGAGAATGGACGCGCTGCGACTATGGATTGGTGGGGGTTCCAGCCGTCGCCTGATGCTGACGTCATTGGAAGCAATCCTTCAACGCGTCCCGCCAGCAGACGCGATCTCCGAGAGCGTTTTCCAACTTGCAGTAGGGACATCGTTCAACCGCGATGCGTTCATGGATTTCATCGCACGCACAGGATATACGGAAGAAGGCGTTGCAGACGATCCGGGGGAATTGGCTGTCCGTGACTGCGTCATCGACATCTACCCCGCCGGTGCTCCGGGGCCCATGCGGATTGTGCTTGATGAGAATGACAATATTCTGGAGTTGCATGGCTTTGACCGCCTATCGCAGCGCACGGAAAGTTCTTTGGAGCACGTATCGATTGGCCCCGCTTCGGAAGTTATTAAGGGTGATGACGCTTCTCAAGACGCCGGTCCATCTGCAACTACCATCGAGAACTCGCTCATTCGCCAGTACGATCTCATGCCGAGCGCGTTTGATCTCCTCGGTGATACAACCCTGATCCTGGGACAGGGCATCAATCAGCGGCTCGAACACTATCTGGACATCATCGACGACGCGCAGCAGGCCCATATTGATTTCGGCGCAGCGAATGCAGCGTCGCGTCAGTCGCTCTATCTCGACCGCGGCGAATGGGACGAGCAGACCGGTCGTATGGGGTTGGAGACCCTAAAAATCGACGATGGTGAGGATCTGCCGACGAAGCCCTATGACGCCGATTACCGAAAGTCGGTCACCAGGTTCGCGCAGGACGCACTTCAAGAGCATAAGAAGGTTCTGATCGCGGGTAACGGCAAGCGCGCCGAGGCTCTTTATCGGCGACTGGAGAAGGGAGCGGACGCTCCCAACGGCACCGTCGCCCGATGGGATGATGTTTTGAGAGCGACGCCTGGCAGTCTCATGAAGATTGCCAGCAATCTCCAGGAAGGTTTTGTCGATACGAGTGAGGGTATCGTCGTCGTTGCTGCACCCGATGCACCGATGGCGGACACCGGCTCTCATCAATTGCTAACCGAGCCCGAGCTTCGGATCGGTGATGTGGTTGTGCACGAAGATCATGGCATTGGCGTTCTGAAGGATCTCGAGACGATCCTTGTCGAGAACGTCGCGCGCGACGCAGCCCGATTGCAGTATCGCGATGGAGATTCCATCCTCGTTCCCATGCGAGAGTTCGACAAGCTCTGGCGTTATGGTTCCGAGCCTGATGCTGTTTCGCTCGATCGTCTCCACACCGAGGCCTGGAGCAAAAAGAGCCAGAAGATTGCGCAGGACATCGTTTCAACCGCCCGTCACCTTTCGAAGATTGCCAAGCAGAGGCAGTCCTCACAGGCGCAGACATTCATCCCTCCTCGCACTCAATTTGCAGCCTTTACGCGCCGTTTTCCTTTCGCCGAGACCCGCGATCAATCAAAAGCGATCAACGATGTTTTGTCTGATCTCGCATCGGGAAAGGCAATGAACCGCCTCGTGTGCGGAGACGTCGGCTTCGGCAAGACGGAGGTCGCGCTGCGCGCCGCGGCGGCGGTGGCCCTCTCCGGCGGACAGGTTGCCGTCATCGCGCCCACCACCGTTTTAGCGCGTCAGCACTTCCACACCTTCCAACGACGCTTCGAAGGGACAGACGTCTCTGTCGGAATGATGTCGCGGCTGGTTAAGCCAGCCGAAAGCAAGCAAACCAAAGCGGCTCTGGCTGAGGGCAAAATCGGGGTCATCGTGGCGACGCAAGCGATCTTCGCAAAAGATGTGCGTTTCGCGCGCTTGGGGCTGTTGATCGTGGATGAGGAGCATCGTTTTGGGTTGAAAGAGAAAAGTGCGATGAACAGGCTCGCGCCTTCCCTCCACACGCTTATGATGTCGGCGACGCCAATTCCGCGAACACTGCAATCGGCTATGGTTGGCGTTCAGGAGGTTAGCCTTCTCACCACGCCGCCATCGCGAAGGCGTCCGGTGCGTACCTCACTCGCTGCTTTCGACCGCGCATCGATGCGAACGGGTTTGATGCGGGAGCATCGCCGTGGGGGACAGAGCTTTGTCGTCGTTCCTCGTATCGAAGACATCGAAGGTGTCGAAACCATACTGAAGGACATCGTTCCAGAACTGTCGGTCAAGGTGGCGCATGGCAGGATGCCGGCGGCAAAAATCGACGAGACGATTGTCGGTTTTGCGGGAGGCGATGGAGATGTCCTGCTCGCCACCAACATCATCGAGAATGGGCTGGACGTGCCGCGGGCCAATACCATGTTCATATGGCACCCAGAGCGTTTCGGGCTTGCTCAACTTCATCAACTGCGCGGACGCGTCGGCCGTTCTGGCGCGCAGGGCAGAACGACCCTCTTGTTGGAAGAGGGGGCAGATCTGGGCGAAGACGCTTTGTCGCGACTTTCTACGCTTGTTGAGAGTGACCGGTTGGGGTCTGGCTTGGCGATCAGTGTGCGAGATCTCGATCTGCGTGGCGGTGGCGACATCGCCGGTGATGATCAGGCTGGGCATATGAGGGTGATCGGCGTCGGACTGTACCAGAAGCTTTTGGCTGGGGCTGTCGCGGAACTGGGCAAGAAGCCATCACCTTTCCCGCAACAGACGATCCTTCAGCTCGACACAGCGGCGACGATACCGGCGAACTACGTGTCGGATCCCGCCACCAGACTCAATCTCTATGCCAAGCTCTCCCGTGCCTCCAGTCTCCTCGAGATAGACGATCTGAGAGAAGAGTTTGAGGACAGGTTCGGTGAATTGCCTTCGGAGGTACTCATCCTGCTGCGAACAAGCCGCGTTCAACTGAGCGCGGCGCGATTAGGCATCTCAAAGCTCGAGGCGGGACCGAAGGCGCTCGCCTTAACCTTCACACCAAATACCCCTGCCAAGGTGCTCGCACACTTCATAAAAAAGGCAGGAGCAGTGCGACGGGACGACAGGCTGATCTTCCAGGTTTCAAGCGGCACAGGCGAAAAGCAACTGGAACAGTTCGAGCAGATTCTGGCGGAAGCCAACACGAGCACAAGGTAGCAGCGAAACGCTTTATGACCGACCGAGAGTCGAGCAGCCATATCCGTTTAGGTTACGCGGAGAACCTAATGATTATGAAACGGAAACCGGCTTCGACCTCATCATGCTGGCCGTCGCTGGATCAGCACGACGGCAAAGCCTCGGTGGAAGCCCTTTCATGATGAGTTCCGCATCCGCGACGGCCATCGAACCCAAAGCATAGAAGGCATCGCGTGTACCGCCAGTCCTGTGAGCAGAGAGAAGGATGCCATGTGCGCTCCGGACCGGATCGCCTGCCTTGACTGGTTCCTCCGGAAACACGTCGGTTGCCACCCTAATATGGCCTGATGCTGCAGCCTCAAGCATCGCCGGAAAGTCGACGACCGCGGCGCGGCTCATCAACAGGAAAGCCGCACCCGGTTTCATCAAAGCGAATTCCTTCTTGCCGAGGAAACCTTCGTTCTCGCTTGTGACACTGGCGAAGACGAAGACGACCTGGCTTTCTCGCAGGAGCTCATCAAGCGTTGATGGCAGGCAATCGAGCCGCTCGACAATCTCCTTCGGTAGCCAGGGATCGAACACGCGGACCGTGTTTCGGAACGGTCGAATGAGCTCACGCAGTTCGCGGCCAAGATCGCCGAAACCGATGATGCCGACCGGGGCTCCTGCAAAGCGGAATGTCTCCGAATTCCCTTCAAGTCCATAACGTTCGGTGCCCTGCCTGAACTCACGATCCGCTGCGGTGATACCGCGTGCCAGGTCCAGCGCCATGGCAAGCGATGCTTCCGCAACCGGTGACGCGAAAGCCGACGCCGGTGTGATCACCCATATGCCTCGCTCGACGCAGGCCTGGTAATCGACATTGGGCAGAAAATTCGATTCAACATTAATGATCGCCTTCAATCGCGGCGCGCGATTCAAACGCTCTCTTGGCATGTCAGTCTGGCCGAAAATCAAAACCGTGTCTGGAAGGTAGCGCTCCACCTCTTCGGCGGGCATCTGGCGGTCTTCGGATACGATCACCTCGCCGAGCGCCTCCAGACGGGCTCGAACGGAAGGCTCCATGATCAGGTCCAGCGTTCTCGGCAATGGATCGACCAGAATGATGTTGCGGCTCATCGTTTCCTCCCTCAAGAATCGCGTGAGCGGCAGATTAGCGTGAATACCCCCTCGCCGGGCAAGCTCAATTCGGCGGTGATGACGGTCGAGAGACGCAAGTACCCGGCGTCACGCCCCACAGTCTATGAGACGGAAGGAGGCAGTCAGCTTTGGCCGCCTGCCCCCTCGTTCCTTACATCGCCGGCAGAACGGCAATGTCTCTCACTTCATCCTCCACGCCGGTGATCGCGCCGACTTCGGTCGCCTTTCCGGTTTCGAGATTGACCGTATAGAGCATCTTGTTTGCAGCAAGGTAGGCCGTGTTCTTGCCACCTTCCATGCCCTGAATATCGAAGGCATAGGTCGCCGGCTTATCCTTGAGGCCAAGCTTACCAATCGCCTTCAGCGTCCCATCATTCGGCTTCGTTTGCTGGATCAACGCGCCGATGGTGGCGTCGATATTGTACATCGCCGTCTTTTCCGGCTTTCCGATGGAGTTCGTATAGGCGGCCGCGACGATATTCGGCGTTTCACCCTTGTGCATATCGCCCTCTTCGAAGGCGAGCGTACCGTCAACCGTTACCGCACCCGTGTCAGGGTGAACCCGGTGGTTGGTGGTTCCGCTCATGAAACGCAGACGATCCGCCATCGGGTTAAAGTCGACCACCACCGGAGCATCGGTGATCGTCAGCATCTTGTCCATTTTCGCTATATCGCTTGCAGCGCCCGTTTCCAGATTGATGCTGACGATGCGATGATCGGGCGTAACGCCAATGACGGTCTTGTTGCCGGGGCGATAATCGATGCCGACAAGCTTATCGACGCCTGTGACTTCCATCGTCTTCGACACCGCGGGCTTTTCCGTGTCGAACATGACGAGTGTCTTGTCGCCGCTCAATCCCAATACCGGCGCTGCCAGCGCGGATGTCGCCGTAGCGATGACTGATATGGAGGCTGCCAAAGCAAAACGAATGGTCTGCATATTCTTCTCCCGTGCGTTTAAAATCGAAGAAGGTTTCGCCACATGGCTTTCAACCCTCCATCTTGAAGACACCACGGGGGATGCGATTGGATGCAGCCGGTGAAAATTTTTTTGAAAGCTGCATCTAAGTGCCCGCGACCCGGGTATAGATGGCAAAGACAGCGGATTTACCTTTCCGATCCGAGGAGATGAGTTTGACAGCGATGGGCTCTTTGCCGGTTGATCTAGAAAAAGCGCTCAATGGCTGCGCCAACGGCGACCGGCTGGCTTTGCGTCAGATATTCGATCAGGAGGCAGGCAAGCTTATCGCCGTGGCCCAACGTATTGTTCGGCGTCGTGAGCTAGCAGAAGAGGTGGTGCAGGACGCCTTCATCCGCATTTGGACGCACGCCCATCAGTACCGCTCCGATAGCGGTTCGGCGCGCGGCTGGATTTATGCCATTGTTCGCAACAGAGCGCTCAATCTGCTTCGTGACGGCAGACGAGAGCATGTGGTCGAAGACGTTGAGACGCTTCGCGACGATCAGCAGGCAGATGAGATCATGGCGGCCTGGCATCGATTGGACCGCAATTCCCGCCTCTATGAATGCCTCGGCTCTCTCGAGGACACGAAGCGGCAAGGCATTCTGATGGCCTATGTCGGCGGTTACTCACACGGTGAAATAGCCGGTCGCCTGAGAATTCCGCTCGGTACTGCCAAATCATGGATCCGGCGTGGACTGTCGGCACTGCGGGAGTGCCTGGCATGAACTATGACCGCAAGGACGTGCCTCATCTTGCCGACGAGTATGTACTGGGATTGCTCGACGCGGTTGAAGCCAGAGAGATCGAGGATGCCATGAAACGTGATCCTGAACTCAAAGCCGCGATCGCAGCAAGCAGGGATCGGTTCCTGCCACTCGATACGAGCCTGGCTCCTCAATCGGTCAGCGAAGACCTCTGGCGGCGCATCGAGTCTGCTCTGCCCCGTCAAGACCATCGTGCCCCTGACCGGCCAGTCGCAAACGACAACGGCCTAAGGCGCTGGAAGTTTGCAGCGCTCACCTCTCTCGCCGCGTCACTGCTTCTGGCCGTTGGACTCGTCTACAGCCTGACCAGAACGGTAGAACCGCTGGTCATCGCGGTGCTTGTCAATGATGCCGGCGAAGTCCAGGCGGTCGTCGAGGATTTCGGCAATGACGAAGCGTCTGTCCGGCTGCTGGCCGATTTCACCGTTCCGCGCGACAAGACGATCCAGGTCTGGACCCTGCCATCGCGCGATGTGGGGCCGGTCTCGCTTGGTCTACTTGACGGTGTGCATTCGGCTCGCCTTCAAGGACCAGCCCTTCCGAAACCACGCGCCGATCAGCTTTACGAGCTGACGCTTGAGCAAGCAGGCGGTTCGCCAACAGGGCGTCCAACGGGACCGATCCTGGCGAAGGGATTTGCACGCATGCCGCGCTAGCTTTCACTCTTTGAAGGCACGCTCAACAACTGTCATCTGTATGACCTCGCGCGCCTGCGTCACAACGGTGTAGGTTGAACACCTCGTACCGCGTAAGATCATAAGAACGAAACCCCATCATTGGGAAGGCAATGACAAGCAACACATCTCCTTCTAAAGCAGATTGCTGCATCGACCCGCCAATCCGCTGCGGTCGATTTAGGCTGATAGAGTGACAATGCGCAGATGGTCTTTCTGGCTCTGGCTCGCGGCGCTTGCCGCTCCGGTTTCCGTACTGATCTCGCTTCAGATTGATCTGTCTGCCGGGCCTTCCATCGGCGGGGGCGGATACGATCTCGGCCCCTTCATCTACTCGTGGCTGTTAATGCTGACGACCGGTACCTGGACAGTGTGTACGTTCATTGCAGCGCTGGCGTATCGAGGCAAGGAGGCTAGGAAGAAAGCACTGATCTTGACGGCAATTGGCTGTCTGACGTTTCTGATAGCGTTGCAGGTCTACGGCAGAAACCTCTCCTAAGGGCAGGTGTACCACCATGCATCTAGGCCGCAGGTGCCGCCCACCAGCTTGTCTTGTCCAAGCCTGATTTCCGCGTAGATGCCTTTTCGGTCTGTGAAAGCCCGCGTTCTTCACGCGTGACGTGTTGCAGCGCAGCATCCACAAACAATTCTATTTTCCCTAATCAAAGGCGCAGAACCTCCAGCGCTTGCTATCACCCGCAAGTTTGACCAAGACGTCTTCATGATTTCCATTTCCGATCTTTCCACCCGCATCGCCGGACGTCTCCTCCTTGATAAAGCCAGCGTTACGCTTCCGAGCGGCACCAAGGCCGGCCTCGTTGGCCGCAATGGTGCCGGCAAGTCCACGTTGTTCAAAGTCATCACAGGCGATCACGGCGCCGAAACCGGGTCGGTCTCGATCCCAAAGAATGCCAGGATTGGTCAGGTGGCTCAGGAAGCTCTAGGCACTGAAGATAGTCTCATCGAGATTGTCATTGCTGCCGACAAGGAGCGTGCTGCGCTCATGCTGGAATCGGAAACAGCGACCGATCCGGAACGCATCTCTGACATCCAGATGCGTCTCGTTGATATCGACGCGCATTCGGCCGAAGCGCGCGCATCCAGCATCTTGGCAGGCCTTGGTTTCGATCAGGAGGCCCAGCTTCGCCCTGCCTCATCCTTTTCCGGTGGATGGCGTATGCGCGTGGCGCTGGCATCGGTACTGTTTGCCGAACCTGACCTGCTACTGCTCGACGAGCCGACCAACTATCTCGATTTGGAAGGCTCGCTTTGGCTCGAGGATTACATTCGCCGCTATCCTTACACAGTCATCATCATTAGCCATGACCGCGACCTTTTGAACAACGCCGTCAATGCGATTGTCCACCTAGACCAGAAGAAGTTGACCTTCTACCGTGGTGGATACGACCAGTTCGAACGCCAGAAGGCCGAAAACGACGAGCTGCAAAACAAGGCCAAGGTCAAGAACGAAGCAGCGCGCAAGCACCTGCAGAGCTTCATCGACCGCTTCAAGGCCAAGGCATCGAAAGCCAAGCAGGCGCAATCGCGCGTAAAGGCCCTGGAGCGGATGGGCACCGTGTCTTCCGTGATCGAAGATCACGTTCAACCCATGACATTTCCTACCCCGGAAAAGCAGCCTGCCTCGCCGATCATTGCCATCGATGGTGGTTCTGTTGGCTATGAGCCGGGAATTCCAATCCTCAAGGGTATCGATCTGCGCATCGACAATGATGACCGCATCGCGCTCCTGGGATCGAATGGCAACGGCAAATCGACGTTCGCCAAATTCATCTCCGGCCGTCTCGCGCCGGAGACTGGAGATCTGCGCACAGCGCCTTCCCTTAAGGTCGGTTTTTTTGCTCAACACCAGATGGATGACCTGGTGCCTGAGGACTCCGCAGTCGATCATGTCCGCAAGCTGATGCCGCAGGCGCCTGAGTCCAAGGTCCGTGCACGCGTCGCGCAAATGGGTCTTGCCACCGAAAAGATGGCAACGGCGGCCAAGGATCTTTCCGGTGGAGAAAAGGCGCGTCTGCTGATGGGGCTTGCGGCATTCCATGCGCCCAATCTGCTTATCCTCGACGAACCGACGAACCATCTTGACATCGATAGTCGTCGAGCTCTGATTGAGGCTCTCAACGACTATGATGGTGCGGTCATCCTGATTTCGCATGATCGTCATCTCATCGAAGCGACTGCAGACCGCCTGTGGCTCGTCAACAATGGCACTGTCACCACCTTCGAGGGCGATATGGACGAGTACCGGGATATCGTCGTCTCGTCCGGCAAAAAGAAAAAGAAAAAGAAAAACTAAGGTATAATCGCCTTCAGATCCGAGCGACCCCAGCTTGTGCCATCGGACAGGATATCAACGCGCTATCGAGTATCGAGTGACGCGGCGGTTTTGCACGTCGTATTTTAGTATGCTGCCTGATAGACAGGTAGTTCAAAGAGCAATTTTGCCCGAGCGAAGGAACACCGATGGGTTTTAGAACGCCGAAATTCGAGTACGTGAATGGCTACAAGATCGCTGAGGTCGATGGTCCGACATTCAAGGTGCTCGATGGCGATCGTCAATTGGGCGAAGATTTTCCTTACTCCGGAGAAGCCGCTGCTTATGCAAGATCTCTGCCGAGCCGCGATCCCCAGAAGTAGGCGAGGCAACAGTTCATGACGACTGCGATAACCCCGTCTCTTGAGCAACTCGGTTGGTCTCCTTTCTTTGCCGATCAAGTGAGCGAGAAAGACTGCGGCTTGGCGCCGAGACGCATATCATCGGTTCACCGCTCACGCGTGGAGGCAATCGATGTAGCAGGGCCTGCTGCGTTGGAACTACCAGCCAACAGCAACGCGGCAGACTTTGCAGTCGGCGACTGGATCCTGGCCGATGCGCTGACCGGAATGTTTGTCGCCAGACTGGCCAGAAAAAGCCTGTTTCAAAGACGCCAGGCGGGCGGACGTGGCCAGCAACTGGTTGCCGCAAACATCGATACATTGTTGATTGTGACCTCATGCAATGCGGACTTCCATCCCGCCCGGCTGGAGCGTTATCTGATCATGGCAGACCAGGCCGGAAGCAAGCCCGTGATCGTGCTGACCAAGGCGGATACGACGGCAGACGTTGGCGATTTTCAGTCAAAAGCAGAGGCATTGCAGCGCGATCTCCCTGTGATTGCGCTGAATGGGCGTTCTGCCGATGCTGTCATCTCCTTGATGCCATGGTTGGGCATTGGTCAAACTGTTGCACTGGTGGGATCATCCGGTGTTGGAAAGTCAACGCTGGTGAACACACTGACCGCCTCCGATGCTATGCAGAAAACCGGAACCATCCGTGAGTCTGATGCACAGGGCCGGCACACCACGACGGCGCGGTCCCTGCATGCTGTTCAAGGCGGTGGCTGGGTCATCGATACGCCGGGAATAAGGACGCTCTACGTCAGCGATATCACCGACGGAATAGATACGCTCTTCGCCGAGATCACAGAGTTAGCGCCTCTGTGTCGGTTTCGCGATTGTACCCATGCGCATGAACCTGGATGCGCGGTACAAGATGCGATAGCGAAAGGCGAGGTCGATGCCGATCGCCTCGAACGTTGGAGAGGCCTGTCTGCCGAAAACAACAGCCGCACTCCAGTGCTGAGCGGACCACGCGGCAACAAGACCATCAAGAAAAAGCGTTAAATCATGGTCTAGGCAAAAATGTGCAGCGGCTTTGAGAGAACGACGCACGAAACAAGAACGGCCTGAAGCGGGGGGAGGCTTACGCATCAGCGGGAGAAGATGCCAATGGCGGATCCACGTTTGAACCCGCCATCATTTTTACGTCGTGGTCAGACAGGCCCAGCCTAACTTGTCACATAGCGCTTCCAGGGATGCTCTTCCTTGAATCCCAAAACGTCTCGCGCCTTACGATTGGACAGCGGTGCTTCGTCCCTTCCCATTTCGCGCGTCACAGGCGTATTGGGTGCATATTTGGCGAGGAATTCGGCGGTCGGAAGATCGGCCGTGATCGTGTCGTTGACCGCGTTGAACACCTGAAAGCCCAAGCCGTCCTTCTCGATACACAGATGAACAATCTCCCCGAGATCGCGCGCGTCGATATAGCTCCAGGCATTGCGTTTGCGAGACATGGGGTCATCAATGAAGGCCGGGAAGTTTCCGTATTCGTGCGGTTCGATCACGTTGCCGATGCGCAGGGCGTATATATCGGCTTTGTATCGCATGGCGAAGGCACGTGCGGTCTTCTCATTTACGAGCTTGGAAAGACCATAGCTATCCATTGGGTCGATATCGTAATCCTCTTCGAGAGGAAACGAGTGGAAGTCCTTGTCTCCTTCGGCAAAGCACACACCATAGGTGGTCTCGCTTGAGGCGATGATGACTTTCCGGACGCCGAGCTTCATTGCAGCTTCAATGACATTGTATGTGCCGACGACATTCGCCTGGAATGTTTCATTGTCCGGTTCGATCAGCACCCGAGGGATCGCCGCGAAGTGCACAACGGCATCGGGCGCCGAAGGCGGAGCGCCGTTTTCGAAACCATCGAAACCGAAATGGGTCGTCAGGGCATTGAAGACCTGACCACTGTCGGTGATATCCGCGATCAGCGTATTCACTCCGGGCAAATCCAAGGGCTTCAAATCGACATTCAGGACGGAGTATCCCTTGTCCAGAAGCTTGGGAACGGCATGGCGCCCAGCCTTGCCTGTGCCCCCCGTGAAAACGATACGTTTGGTCATTTCTTGCCTCCTCTTGAAACGCGCGCGCTTGGTGATGGTCGATCGTTCTGAATTGATCGCTGACATCACTTGCGCCTCCTCATCCATACGACAGCAAATCCATCATTGACGCAACGAAGGAAATGATGATGAGACTGTATCTAACTGTTTTTCAGTCATTTAAAAAACTTTATGAAAGTAAATTATAAAGTTCCCAGTGCGCTTCTGTTCAGCAGCTTTGCCACCCAATCTACAAAAACGCGAACCTTGTTCGTCACGTGTCTGGTCTGTGGGTAGACGATGTAGATCGGCATGGGCTCGCTTTTCCATTCAGGAAGAACACGCACCAGCTTTCCCTCCCTGATCTCGTCCCTAATCGAGAACGGTACCAATTGTCCGACACCCATTCCGGCAACAACAGCATGCTGATAGGTCCTCGCATCGTTCGCCGATACGATGTATCGCGGGCTAATTTCAACGGAACGGGTACCGTCGTCGAAGGCCATGCTCATCACTTGTCCTGCATTGGCATTCAGGTAACCGACACAGTGATGATCGACTTCCAGATCTTCCGGCGTCTTTGGCATGCCGAAGCGCTCGATGTAATCGGGTGAGGCAACCGTAAGAAAGTCGAGTTCCGAGACTTTTCGCGCGATAAGCGACTGGTCACGCAGTGTGCCCACGCGCAAGGCACAATCCACGTTTTCGGCGATGTAATCGACAAGACGGTCTCCGACACCGATGTCGAGCCGGATTTGCGGAAAGCGCTGGTAAAAATCACAAAGATTCGGAATAATGATCTTATCGGCGAACATCCCGGCCATCTCCACACGCAGGCGACCGGAAGGCTGGACGTTGGCGCTTGAAACGCTACCATCCAACTCGTCGATTTCCGCCAGGATTTGCGTTGCACGCTCATAATAAAGTGCACCGTCTGTGGTCACCATGACGCGGCGCGTCGTTCGGTTCAGCAGCGTCGTACGCAGATGCGCCTCTAAACCCTGCACCATGTTGGTCACGGTCGTCTTGGGGATATTCAGGGCATTGGCAGCCTTGGTGAAGTTTCCTGTCTCAACGACCCGTGCGAATACGCGCATCGCCGCTAGCTGGTCCATCCTGTCAACCTCGCTCGATTGTCCGTGAATTTGGAATAGTGTTTTCGAATTTGGATGATTGCGCAACTTATCCCGAACAATATATCCATATTAGAAAGCACTACAAGAGACGTAGATAGAGTCTCTCGAGGAAATGATGATGGACACCCGGTGGCACGAGATCGAGACGAGCGGCACAACGTGCACGCCCCTGTCCGTGCGTGTCTACAGCAACGAAGGCAAAGTGCGGACGCCTCCACTGATCCTTTATCTTAGAGGTGGCTCTTTTCTGGCAGAAGGGGCTCAGTGCGAGGAGCTACCGGTCGCGAAAGCGCTTGCCGAAAGTGGAGCGGTGGTCATCGAGGCGGATTACAGCACCGGCTTCTGCAATGAGTTTCCGGCTGTGATCGATCGGGCTTTCGATGCGCTCGATTGTCTGAGCAATAGCCGCAAGCAGTACGGTAGCGCCAAATCCTTGCTGTTCGTGGCGGGAGAAGAGGCTGGCGGGAATGTTGCCGCAGGCCTGGCGTTGAAGGCGCGCGATCGGATGCCGGGGAAACTGGCAGGACAGATCTTGCTGTCGCCGATGATCGATCCGCTGATGGCATCGACCTCCTTTCGGGATGCCGACAAGATCGGCATGCGGCAGCGTTGGGCCGAAGGCTGGAGCCGGTACCTGGCAAAGGCCTGTGGGGTAGCGCACCCATACGCGGCACCGTGCCAGTGTACACGGCTCGACCGTGTGGCCCCAGCTTTGATTTTTACCGCCGAGGACGACCCTCTGCGTGACGAGACAGTGAATTATGCCGCGCGCCTGCGTGATGCAGGAATACAGGTTCGGCTGCATGTTTTCCCTGCCGGCTCCGGCTGGACAGGGCTTTATCGAGGTGAAGGTGGCAAGTGGCTTTCGGCTGTTTGCGACGAGTTTTCGGGTTTTGTTCAAGACCTCAAGAATTAGCATTTTAGACAATCACTGATCGGCTTCCTTACGAAGCCAAGGAGTATCCCATGACGCTCAAGAACAAGCGCCGTGCCCTTGCGGGTGCCGGCATAGGACTTGCCATGTCCGTAGCAGCCGCAGCGCTGCTATTCGATCTTCCCATGACGACGGGCGCCGTTGCTGCGGCTCCGCAGGCGGAGGCGCCTGCGGTTCCAGTGACGGTCGCAGTTGTGCAAAGCAGAGACATCACCCACTGGGAGCAATTTTCCGGCAGGCTCGAAGCTGTCGAGCGTGTTCAGGTCCGCTCCCGCGTTGCTGGCCAGATTCAAGCGGTTCACTTCCGTGAAGGCGCACTGGTCAAGGCTGGTGATCTGCTCTTCACCATCGATCCAGCTCCCTATCAGGCAGCGGTTGCGGGTGCGGAGGCACAGGTTGCCTCGGCGGACGCAAAGATCGGCCTTGCCAAAACCGAACTGGAGCGCGGTCGGCGACTTTCCGACAACCGCACCATTTCGCAAAGCGATCTTGATCAACGCCAAAGCAATGTGGCGGAGGCCGAAGCGCAACTGCGGGCCGCCCGCGCAGCACTGACGACGGCACAGCTCGATCTCAGCTACACGGAGTTGCGCGCACCGATTTCAGGACGCGTCGGCAAGCTTGATGTGACGGTCGGCAATCTGGTTGCCGCCGGCTCCGCATCCCCTGCTCTCACCACGCTTGTGTCTGTCGATCCTATCTATGCAAGCTTCAATGCCAGCGAGGAGATCGTCGCCAAGGCGCTGTCGCAACTGCCTACCTCTAACGGGGCACTTCAGGCGCTGGAGCAGATCCCCGTTGAAGTCGGCACGCTTGCCGATGAGGGCACGCCCATCAAGGGTACCCTGCATCTGATCGACAATCAGGTAGACGGTGCGAGCGGCACCATCGGCGTCCGCGCGGTATTCGCCAACACCAATGGGCATCTCATTCCCGGTCAGTTCGTTCGTGTCCGACTGGGCGAACCGAAGTCGGAAAAGCGCATCGTGATCACCGACCGCGCGATTGGCACCGATCAGGACAAGAAGTTCGTTTTTGTCGTCGATAAGGACAACAAGGTGAACTACCGCCAGATCAAACCCGGCCCATCGGCCGAGGGAATGCGCGTCGTGGAAAGCGGCCTTGAGGTCGGAGACAAGATCGTCGTCAGCGGCTTGCAGCGCATCCGCCCCGGTGCGGTCGTGGCTCCGCAGACCGACGACAAGCTCGCTGCAGCCCAATAATTGATCCGACGGGCCTTCCTCGGCCCGTCCTATTCCCAATCGATGCAAAAAGATCCCTGCCGGTGGCGACACGCGACCGGGGTGGTCTCCCGCGTTCAGAATTCACCCGGAGAGGGCTAATCCATGAACATCTCCAGATTTTTTGTAGACCGGCCGGTTTTTGCTGGCGTCCTATCGGTTCTTATCGTCGTGGCAGGCCTGATTGGCATGCGCGCCTTGCCGATTTCCGAGTATCCGGAAGTCGTGCCACCTTCCATCGTCGTTCGTGCGACCTATCCCGGTGCCAACCCGAAGGTCATTGCCGAGACGGTGGCGACACCGCTCGAGGAACAGATCAATGGCGTCGAGAACATGCTCTACATGTCCAGCCAGGCGACCTCCGACGGTGTCATGACGCTGACCGTCACCTTCAAGCTGGGGACCGATCCGGACAAAGCGCAGCAGCTGGTGCAGAACCGCGTTTCGCAAGCCGAGCCGCGTCTTCCCGCTGAAGTCAGAAGCCTCGGCGTTTCCACCGTCAAGAGTTCTCCTGACCTGATGATGGTCGTGCATCTCGTCTCTCCCGGCAATCGGTACGACCTCACCTACCTGCGCAACTACGCCGTCCTCAACATCAAGGATCGGCTGGCGCGCATCGAAGGTGTAGGCCAGGTACAGATCTTCGGTGCCGGCGATTATTCCATGCGTATCTGGATCGATCCGCAGAAGGCCGCCGAGCACGACCTTGCCGCCAGCGATATCAGCAACGCCATTCGCGAACAGAACGTACAGGCGGCAGCCGGCACGATCGGCGCTTCGCCAAGCCCGAACGGCGTCGACCTGCAGCTCAATGTCAACGCACAAGGTCGGCTTTCCACTCCGGAGGAGTTCGGCAACATCATCGTCAAAAGCGGCTCGAATGGCGAGATCACCCGCCTGCGTGACGTGGCGCGTGTCGAACTCGGCGCAGCCGATTACGCCTTGCGCTCGCTGCTTGACGGCGAATCCGCTGTGGCTATCCCGGTTTTCCAGGCTCCCGGTTCAAACGCCATCACCATTTCCGACCAGGTCGCTGCGACCATGCAGGACCTGCAGAAAGCGATGCCTGATGGCGTGAAATACGAAATCGTCTACGACACCACCGAGTTTGTCCGCGCCTCGATCGACAAGGTCATTGACACGCTGCTGGAAGCCATCGCTCTCGTCGTTATCGTCGTCATTCTGTTCCTCCAGACATGGCGCGCCTCGATCATTCCGCTGATTGCCGTTCCGGTGTCTATCATCGGCACATTCGCCGTCATGTATGTCTTCGGCTTTTCCATCAATGCGCTCAGCCTGTTCGGGCTTGTGCTGGCAATCGGCATCGTCGTGGATGACGCGATCGTCGTTGTCGAAAATGTCGAGCGCAACATCGAGAGCGGTCTTTCTCCGCGCGAGGCGACCTATCGCGCCATGAAGGAAGTCTCGGGGCCGATCATTGCGATCGCCCTGGTACTCGTGGCCGTCTTTGTGCCGCTTGCTTTCATCTCGGGCCTCTCGGGACAGTTCTACCGTCAGTTTGCATTGACGATCGCAATTTCGACGGTCATCTCGGCCATTAACTCGCTGACATTGTCTCCTGCACTGGCAGCCCTGCTTCTGAAGGACCACCACGCGCCGAAGGATTGGCTGACCCGCGGCATGGACAAGGTGCTGGGTGGCTTCTTCCGGGGTTTCAACCGCGCGTTCGGGGCAACCTCGAACGGGTATGGCAAGGGCGTCGGCGGATTGCTCAATCGTAAGAGCATCGTCATGGTCGTCTATATGCTGCTCGCAGGCGCAACCTATGCCATGTTCAATGCGGTGCCCGGCGGCTTCGTGCCTGCGCAGGACAAGCAGTATCTGATCGGCTTTGCCCAGCTGCCGGACGCTGCAAGTCTCGACCGGACGGAAGACGTCATCAAGCGCATGAGTGATATTGCCATGCAGCAGCCAGGCGTCGAACATGCAATCGCGTTTCCGGGTCTCTCCATCAACGGCTTCACCAACAGCTCGAACGCGGGCGTTGTTTTCGTCGCCTTGAGCCCATTTGAAGAGCGCACAACACCGGAGCTTTCTGGCGGCGCTATTGCCATGGCGCTCAACCAGAAATTCGGCGCGGTGCAAGATGCCTTCATCGCCATGTTCCCGCCACCGCCTGTCAACGGACTTGGCACCACAGGCGGCTTCAAAATGCAGATCGAAGACCGCGCAGGCTTCGGTTACCAGACGCTTGACGAAGTCACCAAGGCCTTCCTCGGCAAAGCCTATCAGACGCACGAACTGGCTGGCCTGTTTTCAAGCTTCCAGATCAATGTGCCGCAGCTCTACGCCGATCTCGATCGTGCCAAGGCGGAGCAACTGGGTGTCTCGGTGACGGACGTGTTCGAGACGCTGCAGATCTATCTTGGCTCTCTTTACGTGAACGACTTCAACGCTTTCGGTCGCACCTACAGCGTGCGTGTTCAGGCCGATGCCAAGTTCCGCTCCCAGGCGGAAGATATCGGTCAGTTGAAAGTTCGCTCATCGAATGGACAGATGATACCCTTGTCCGCATTGTTGAAGGTGAATGCCACGACCGGCCCGGAGCGCACAACGAGGTACAATGGCTTCCTGTCGGCTGATATCAATGGCGGCCCAGCACCCGGCTTCTCTTCCGGCGAAGCCCAGGCAGCCATCGAACGCATTGCCAGTGAGACCTTGCCATCGGGCATCTCTTTTGAGTGGACGGATTTGACCTATCAGCAGATCCTTGCCGGAAGCTCGGGTTTGCTGGTCTTCCCGTTGGCGCTGCTGCTGGTCTATCTGGTTCTGGCCGCACAGTATGAGAGCCTCACTCTGCCGCTCGCGATCATCATGATCGTGCCGATGGGCGTGCTCGCCGCCATGACCGGCGTCTGGCTGACGGGCGGAGACAACAACATCTTCACCCAGATCGGCCTCATCGTCCTTGTCGGGCTATCGGCGAAGAATGCCATCCTGATCGTGGAGTTCGCACGGGAACTGGAGTTCGAAGGCCGCTCACCGGTTGCCGCGGCCATCGAAGCCAGCCGCCTTCGCCTGCGTCCGATCCTGATGACATCGCTTGCCTTCATCATGGGCGTCGTGCCGCTGGTCATCTCTACGGGTGCGGGAGCCGAGATGCGCGCTGCCATGGGCGTCGCGGTTTTCTCAGGCATGATCGGGGTCACGATCTTCGGCATCTTCATGACGCCGGTCTTTTATGTGCTCGTTCGCAAACTCTCCGGCAACCGCCCGCTGATTCAGCACAAGCAAGAGCCTGCAAACACCGACTACAAAATGAGCGAAGCGGTGTGACGGCGATCACAATATCGTCAAACCAGAAGCCCCGAGGACGATCGTCTTCGGGGCTTCTCTACATTGTCTGGAGTGCCCTAGGCCTAAGCCAGCGGCCCATCGATCTTCTCAGCCTTTGGTTTTGCACAACCCGCAAAGATCAACTGTCATAATTTCGTTGCACGTTCACTTGTTTTCGTTTTCTATATGACACGCTTCGAATGAAGCGAGTTGGCGCTGGTTCTGGGAGGTTCTGGCGCAAAAAATCCTGGACAGCTTGTTGCTGGACCATGCGTAAAACTAGGGAGGCATCATGTCCACGAAACGTCTCGCTGCATCCGCGGCGGCATTTGCTATTTCGCTTTCTTTTGGCACCTCTGCCTTTGCCGCGACCGAGCTGCAATGGTGGCACGCCATGACCGGTGCGAACAACGAGGTGGTCGATCAGCTCGCCAAGGAGTTCAATGAGAGCCAGAGCGAGTACAAGATCACACCGGTGTTCAAGGGCACCTATCCGGAAACCCTGAATGCGGGGATCGCAGCCTTCCGGTCTAAGCAGCCTCCGGCAATCATTCAGGTTTTCGATGCGGGATCTGGCGTCATGATGGGTGCAGAAGGTGCCATCATGCCGGTCGCCGATGTTCTCAAGAAGGGTGGATTCGAGTTTAACAAGGCCGACTATCTAGCAGGTATCGTTGCCTATTATTCCAAGCCGGATGGCACGATGCTCTCCTTCCCCTACAACTCGTCTTCGCCGATCCTCTACTACAATAAGGATGCCTTCAAGAAAGCCGGCCTCGATACAGAGAACCCTCCAAAGACCTGGCCCGCAGTCTTCGAAGCGGCTCGCAAGATCAAGGAAAGCGGTGCTGCACCCTGTGGCTTCACCTCGACCTGGCTGACCTGGATCCAGACCGAGAACTTCGCCGCTTGGAACAATGTTTCTTACGGCACGAATGAAAACGGCCTCGGTGGCGGCAAGGTGGAGTTGAAGATCAACGCGCCGCTCTTCGTCGAGCATTTCCAGTCGATCGCCGATATGGCCAAGGACGGGACGTTCCGTTACGGCGGCCGCACGTCCGAAGCGAAACAGCTTTTCCTGTCGGGTGAATGCGCAATCCTGACCGAGTCTTCCGGCGGTCTTGGCGACATCGTAAAGTCGGGAATGAATTACGGCATCGGCCAGCTTCCCTATTACGAAGGTCACGGACCACAGAACACCATTCCAGGCGGCGCAAGCCTCTGGGTCTTTGGCGGAAAGTCTGATGAAGAATATAAGGGCATTGCCCAGTTCTTCCACTTCCTGTCGCAAACGCCGATCCAGGCACGCCTGCATCAGGTTTCCGGATATCTGCCCGTAACCAATGCCGCTTACGAAGCCACGAAGGCTTCCGGCTTCTACGAAAAGAATCCGGCGCGTGAAACGCCGATCCTTCAGATGATGGGCAAGGCACCGACGGAAAACTCCAAGGGTGTTCGCCTGCCGAACCTGCCACAGGTCCGCGACATCATGAACGAGCAGTTCGAAGCCATGCTGGCAGGTAAGCAGGATGCCAAGACGACGCTGAACCAGATCGTCGAGCGCGGCAATGCAGCCATCGCGGCTGCCTCCAAGTAATCACCATAAGCTGAAGCCGCTGCCCGCATCTTTGGATGCGGGCAATGCTTTTTCTCTGGCCGGCTGAGGAGCATCACCCTTGCACACGGTTCACTTCCCGAACAAAATCCTGCCCTACCTCCTGTTGGCACCCCAGATCATCCTGACGGCGATTTTCTTCTTCTGGCCCGCAAGCCAGGCGATCTATCAATCGGTGCTGCAGGAAGATGCATTCGGGCTTAAAACGACGTTCGTCGGTCTCGCCAATTTTTCCGATACACTTTCGGACCCGAATTATCTCCACGCGCTTCAGGTCACGATCGTCTTCAGCGCGTTGACGGCCCTGGTTTCCATGGCCGTGGCATTGCTTCTCGCCACGGCCGCCGACAAGGTCGTGCGCGGACAGACCTTTTATCGCACGCTGCTTATCTGGCCTTATGCCGTGGCACCAGCCGTCGCCGGCATGCTGTGGCTCTTCATGTTCAACCCTGCCATGGGAACGCTCGCCTATCTGCTACGCTCCACCGGCTTCCAGTGGGACCCGTTGCTCAAGGGAGACCAGGCAATGGCGCTGATTGTCGTCGCAGCCGCCTGGAAGCAGATCAGCTACAATTTCCTCTTCTTCGTGGCCGGTCTTCAGGCAATCCCGAAATCGCTCATTGAGGCCGCAGCCATCGACGGCGCTCGTGGGAGCCGGCGCTTCTGGACCATCATCTTCCCGCTTCTGGCCCCCACCACCTTCTTCCTCTTGGTGGTCAACACCGTCTACGCTTTTTTCGACACGTTCGGCATCATTCATGCCGTTACCGGCGGCGGTCCCGCCAAGGCGACCGAAACGCTGGTCTACAAGGTCTACAATGATGGCTTCGTCAATTTGAACCTTGGCTCATCCGCGGCCCAATCCGTGATCCTGATGATCATCGTGATCGGCCTGACTGCCTTCCAGTTCCGCTTCGTCGAGAAGCGGGTCCATTACGGATGAGGACCGGACATGATTGAAAAACGCCCCATCGCAAATGGCATCGGCCATCTCATCCTCATCATCGGCATCATCATTGTCGCCTTCCCGATCTACTACACCTTCATCGCTTCCTCGATGACGTCGCAAGACATCATCCGCCCGCCCATGTCTCTGCTCCCGGGCGGACATCTGATAGAAAATTATCGGGAAGCCGTGGCGGGTGGTGTCGAACGTGTGGTCGGCGTCAGTCTTGAACGCCTGCTCTTCAACTCCTTCGTCGTGGCAATGTCGATTGCCGTCGGCAAGATCATCATCTCGTTCCTCTCCGCCTTCGCCATCGTCTTTTTCCGCTTCCGCTTCCGGATGTTCTTCTTCTGGATGATCTTCATCACGCTGATGCTGCCGGTCGAAGTGCGCATCCTGCCAACCTATAAGGTGATCGTTGATCTCGGTTTGATCGACACCTATGCGGGCCTGACCCTGCCTCTGATGGCGTCAGCGACGGCAACCTTCCTGTTTCGGCAGTTCTTCTTGACCATCCCGGGAGAACTGGTCGAAGCGGCGCGCATCGATAATGCCGGACCCTTCCGCTTCATGAAGGACATCCTTCTTCCGCTCTCGACCACCAACATTGCAGCGCTCTTCGTGATCCTGTTCATTTATGGCTGGACCCAATATCTCTGGCCACTTCTGGTCACGAACGATGCCAAGATGAACACGATCATCATCGGCCTGCGCCGCATGGTCGATTTCACTGACGCCTCCACCCCCTGGAATTACGTCATGGTAACCGCGATCCTCGCTATCATCCCACCTATCATCGTCGTTGTTTTGATGCAGCGATGGTTCGTTAAAGGTCTTGTGGAGACAGAAAAGTAATGGCCCAGATTGTTTTGAACGATGTCCGCAAGATGTATGGCAATGTCGAAGCCATCAAAGGTGTATCACTGCAGATCGCCGATGGGGAACTGGTTGTCCTCGTAGGCCCATCCGGCTGCGGCAAGTCCACCTTGCTTCGCATGATCGCGGGCCTTGAGAGCATCTCAGGCGGTGAAATCTCGATCGGCAATCGGGTGGTCAACGACTTGGAGCCGTCCGAGCGCGATATTGCCATGGTGTTCCAGAACTACGCGCTCTACCCGCATATGACGGTGCGGCAGAACCTTGCTTACGGGCTGAAGAACCGCAATACGCCGAAAGACGAGATCGATCGCCGTATCGAGCAGGCAGCCAAGGCGCTCGAGATCGAGCAGTTCCTTGAGCGCAAGCCGCGGCAACTGTCCGGCGGCCAGCGCCAGCGCGTGGCGATGGGCCGCGCCATCGTGCGCGAACCCGCCGCTTATCTCTTCGACGAGCCTCTATCGAACCTCGATGCCAAGCTTCGCGTCCAGATGCGCGTCGAGATCAAGCGGCTCCAGCGCTCGCTTGCGACGACAAGCGTCTATGTCACGCATGATCAGATGGAAGCGATGACGCTGGCCGACAGGCTGGTGGTTTTGAATGCAGGGCGCATCGAACAGGTCGGTACCCCCATCGAACTCTATGAGCGCCCGGCAACGACCTTTGTCGCGACCTTCATTGGCTCGCCGTCGATGAACTTGCTTGCGATCCCGACATCTTCCGGCAATTGGTGGATGACGCAGACCGCGGCAATTCCGGCCACAGCAGCCACTCTCGGCATCCGTCCGGAAGACCTCCACCTGATCGCAGACGCTCACCAGGACGAGGCTTTTACCGCCTCCGTCAAGGTTGCTGCGGTGGAACTGGTCGGCGCGGAAAGCTACGTGCATGGCATATTGGCAGATGGCAGCGCCATCGTCTTTCGTGTGGCCGGACGCTCGCGCATCGAGATGGACGACGTCGTGCAGATAGGCGCAAAGGCGGCAGACCTGCACTTCTTCAATGCCAGCGGCGCTCGTATCGACTGACTGCAAAAATGAAGCGGGACCTCCGAAGGTCCCGCTTCAAGCATTCGATAGACCGACACGCCGCTTAAAGACCGAAGCGCTCGACCTCACGGCGTATGTCCTCGATTCCCAACCCGGATCCGAGCAGCATCGCCAGAAGAACGCGTGCCTTCTGCGAACTGAGATCCCCTGCAAAGATAACGCCGCCTTCCGCAAGCGTTTTGCCGCCACCATTCCCATAGATCGGCTTGACGCGACCACGTTGGCATCGGCTCGTCATGATGACCGGAACACCGCTCTTGACGAGATCGATAGCGGCAGCCGTGACGGCAGGTGTGGCGTTGCCACGGCCAAAGCCCTCGATCACGATGCCACGCATTCCCTCCGAGGCGGCGAAGCGCAGGAACCTGTCGCTTGTGCCGATTCCGAGCTTGACGATCTCGATATCCGTCTCGACACGTGTCGCACGAACTTTGCCCGGGCCAACCGGGCGCCGGTGCACGATGACCAAGTCACCATCGACTTCACCCAGCTTCCCATGTTCGGCAGAGATGAACGTGTCGGTGCGAGAGGTGTGGGACTTCGTCACGTCGCGGGCTGCATGAAACTCCTGTTCGAAACACAAAAGGACGCCCAGCCCGCGGGCGGTGTCCGATGCAGCAATGCGAACCGCGTCGGCAATGTTGCGTGGACCATCGCCATCCGGTTCATCGGCTGCGCGCTGCGCACCGGTAAAGACGACCGGCTTCTCGCTATCGATGAGAAGATCAGCCATATAGGCGCTTTCCTCCATTGTGTCGGTTCCGTGCGTCACGACGACACCGTCGATCTTGGGGTCGGCGAGATGATCTCTTATCTTGCATGCGAGAGCAAAGGCGTCTTCGAGCGAGAGGGCAAAGCTCCCGACGGTCATGAATTCATCGACCACCAACTCGAGACCGGTGAGACGGCTTCCCAACGACGCCCGAAGCTCGCTTCCGCCAAGCTTCGCCGTCACATGGCCTGTGCTCGCATTTTTCTGCGAGGCAATCGTACCGCCCGTGGTGATGAGGCAAACAGTTTTCGTCATGATCTTTCCCCTAAATCTTTACGTCAGCTAACTTGGTCTGACCAAGATTGTCAAATGGCGAAGAATTGGGCACCAACTGCCTATTATTTGACGTTGACGGCCTGACCGAAATCCGATCTTCTGTATTAAATGGAACTCTTGGTCAGACCAAGATGGAGCGCGCACTTGGTTGAAACAGCGATCAGGAAAACAGCAGAAGCGGGAAGCGGAAGCGCTGTCGCGGCAACGGTGAGAGCACTCGCCTCGATGATCGCTGAAGGCCACTGGTCGCAAGGATCCGCGCTGCCACCGCAGCGGGAGCTCGCAAGGCTGCTCGACATCAGCAGAGCGACGCTTCGTGAGGCCATCTCCGTTTTGTTGACCACCGGCAAAATCAAAGCTCAAGACAATGGTCGCGGTTTCGTTATCGCCGATGGCAGCGATGAGAGAAACGGTGCCTGGCCGCAAGCCGCACCCTATTCTCTTCGCGAGGTGTACCAGTTGCGGCATGTCGTCGAAAGTTATGCTGCACAACTTGCTGCGATGTCGCGCACGGACCACGATCTAGCCGCCCTAAGCGACACGCTAGCGGCCTTCCGCCGCGCGGCACATGACGCAGATCTGGGCGGTTACGTGGAGGCTGATACCGAGTTTCACCGCCAGATCCTGGCGATCTCCGGCAACCGCCTCCTCGTCGATATGCATCGAACATTCTCCGGCGTCATGCAGGAGAGCCAGCGCATGCCGGTCCTACACCCTGGCGATCTTTGGCCTGCGGTCAAGGAGCATGAGTTGATCCTGGAGGCGATCGAACGCGGCGATCCGGACGGTGCGCATTATTACATGCGCAAACATATCAGCATGGGGGGCAGCCGCTCGGGCCTCTCCCCAACCGAACTGCCCTGAATTCAATCAGGCCTATCTGGCCATTACAGAAGGAAGCGATCATGGCGAAGGAAATACTGGTGTCCTATGGTATCGACGTCGATGCCGTCGCGGGCTGGCTTGGCTCTTACGGTGGCGAAGACAGCCCCTGCGATATTTCCCGCGGCGTCTTTGCAGGCAAGGTCGGCTCTGTGCGTTTGCTCCGTCTCTTCGAAAAGTGGGGCATCAAGACCACCTGGTTCATTCCCGGACACTCGATCGAGACATTCTGGGATGAGATGAAGCAGGTTGCCGATGCCGGTCACGAAATCGGCATGCATGGCTATAGCCATGAAAACCCGATTGCCATGACACCCGAACAGGAAGAAGCGATCTTCGACAAATGCGTCGATCTCATCACCAAGCTTTCCGGCAAGCCGCCGCGCGGTTATGTGGCCCCCTGGTGGGAGTTCGGCTCCAAGACCAACGAACTGCTGAAGCAAAAGGGTATTCTCTACGATCACTCCCTGATGCACAACGACCACCACCCCTATTACGTCACCGTCGGTGACGAATGGACGAAGATCGATTATTCCAAGCATCCATCGCACTGGATGAAACCCTTTACCCAAGGTCCCGAAACCGACCTGATCGAAATCCCTGCGTCCTGGAACCTCGACGACCTCCCGCCCATGATGTTCATCAAGGCCGCGCCCAATAGCCACGGCTTCGTCAACCCGCGCGACCTCGAGCAAATGTGGATCGACCAGTTCGAGTGGGTCTATGAAAATTATGACTATGCCGTCTTCCCGCTCACCATCCACCCGGATGTTTCCGGCAAACCCCACGTGCTCAAGATGCACGAGCGCATCTTCGACCACATCCGTCAGTTTGAGGGCGTGAAGTTCGTCACCATGGAAGAGATCGCCGCTGACTTTTCCAAGCGTTACCCGCGCAGCGGCACGGCGCGTCCGCAATCATAAGTCTCAAGGCATAAGGGAGAAAGCGAATGTGCGGCCTGTGCGGTGCGCTTGGCGCGGCGGATCATTGGAGCAGCGGCGGCAAAGGCGTTGCGTCGATGACGCCTGCCGCCGAGCGCTACCGTCAGGCCAGCGCCGTCAATGCAGTCCTCACTCATTTTGGCCTGCGGTTGAAGGTCTGGAATGATCGATATGTTCTCACCGGCCGCACGGGAAAAAGTGCCGTCGTAGACCATCTGGGCCAATTGTGGCCATTGGCTGAGGCTTTTGCCGGCGAGGTGATCGACCCTCTCGATCCAACGCTTCTGTCGAAAATGCGGGAGGCGTGATGCCATCTGGCGCTCAACCACCCATCGTCGTCAACGTCCTCACCGGCTTTCTGGGCTCAGGCAAGACGACCCTGCTTAACGCGTTGCTGTCGGGTCCCGATCTTTCCAACACCGCCGTGATCATCAACGAATTCGGCAGCATCGGCCTCGATCACCTGCTGGTTGAGACAATCGAGGACGATACTGTCCTTCTGCAGAGTGGGTGCATCTGCTGCACAATCCGCGGCGATCTCAAGCAGGCGATCCTGTCGCTCTTCGAAAAGCGCAAGGCAGGTCGTATAGGGTCCTTCAACCGGCTCATCATCGAGACAACAGGACTTGCCGACCCGGCCCCGATCGTCGCCACGCTGACGGCTGATCTGATGTTGAAATATCATTTTTCGATGGGCAACATCGTCACCGTCGTCGAGGTTCCGAATGGCCAACACAACATTGAGACCTATACCGAAAGCGCGCGGCAGGTCGCCGTCGCCGATCGACTTGTCATCACCAAGACGGACATTGCCGAGCCCGACGCGATAGCGGCGCTCATCGCCAAGCTATCGACCACGAATCCGACGGCCAGTATTGAAATCAGTGATCCTGCCAATCCTGCTGCGAGCCTGATCCTGACGGAGGACATCCACGACCTTTCAGCCCGGCCCGCCGAAGCACGGCGTTGGGTCGCAGCGGAGCGCTACCATGACCATGCGCATGCACCGTTTCAGGACGTCAACGCGCATGGGGCGATCCGCGCCATATCCCTAACCACGCCCAACGCCGTCTCATGGCCGCGGTTTTCGACTTGGCTCTCCTTGCTGGTCAACAGGCATGGCGAGAAGCTCCTGCGCGTCAAGGGCATCATCGGCGTCGAAGGACATGAGACGCCGGTGGTGATCCACGGCGTTCAACATCTCATCCACCAGCCCGTCCACATGGCTGCCTGGCCGGCAGAGGACCGCACAAGCGTTCTCGTCTTTATTGTCGATGGCGACATCGGGGATATCGCCCAATCCTTTGCCGCCTTCGTCGAGGCCGATCCGCTTGCGATAACAGCCTCTCCGATGCAGGCGGAGCAATAGTCGCGCCTCGCCCATCGAGCGCCAAGCGCGCAGCTTCGCTGCGGATCAGCTTCGCAAAACCGCCGATCAAACAGCGAGGAAGCCACCGTCGATCGGCAGTATGGCACCGGTAATCATCTTGCTGTCGTCGGACAGCAGGAGTGCGATGCTCTCTGCCACTTCCTCCGCTTCAGCGAAGCGATTAAGCGGATGGCGAACCATCATCGGCTGGCTCTTCACCGGATCGTTCCATGCTTCCGCAGCAAGTTCGGTCAGCGTGATGGTGGGGGCGACCGCGTTGACGCGGATGCCATGGGGACCAAGCTCCTTGGCGAGCACACGTGTCGCACCCTCAAGCCCCGCCTTGGACGCGGCATAGCAAAGATGATCCTGAAACCCGCGGTGACCGGCAATCGACGTGATGTTGACGATCGCACCACCACCGCCATTTGCGACGCGTGCCCGGGCAAACTCCTGGCAGGTGATGATGGCGGCGCGCAGATTGATGCCGAGCACAGCTTCATAGCCTGCATCGGTCATATCCAATACGCTTTCCAGCACATTGATCCCGGCGCTGTTGATCAGAAAATCGCAGGTGCCTACCTCTGCCATAGCAGCACGAGTGGCGACGGCATCGGCGAGATCGGCACGGATCGAACGTCCGCCAATTTCGGCTTTCAGGCTGTCGAGATCGGACTGCGTCCGGCTGATCGCCACGACCTCTGCACCGCGTGCCGCCATGAGGCGGGCGCAGGCGCGTCCAATCCCTTTGCCGGCTCCGGTGATGATGACGGACTTTCCAGAAAACTGCATGATATCCTCGCGTAATGCGGCCGCGTTGGCCTGCTAATTTTTGACTTCGACGGTATTCAGGAACGGGTATTGGAGCGAATGGCGCGGCCTGCATTCTGCAGTGCCAGGAACGCCTCGTAGCGCACGTCATGCACCTTGCGGAACGCGGCCTCTGGCGAGGCAAGGTTTTTAACCCGAGACATCTTCGGCATGGCCGACGAAAGATCCGGGAAAGTTCCTGCAGCAACCGCACCAAGCATAGCCGAACCAAGAAGAACCGGCTCTTCGCATTCCGTCAACTCGACAGGCATACCGGTTGCGTCCGCCAGCAATTGCTGAGCAAGCGGATGGGCACCGGCACCGCCGCTGACGCTGATGGTTTCCACCGCCGCACCGTGTCGGGCCTGCGTCTCGATGATCTGGCGGAGCCCGTATCCGAGGCCAAGAACTCCAGCGACATAAAGCGCAACGAGCGAATCCACCCCTGTCTCCATACCGTAACCAGCGATGACCGCGCGCGCGTGAGGATCGGCGAACGGTGCGCGGTTACCGAGAAATTCCGGCACCACATGAAAATCCCTGGCGATATCCACTGCGGCAGAAGCCGACGTAGCTAAGCTCAACGCGCGATCGGCGAGCCAGACCGGCAAGGCCTTGCCATCATTGTTTGCGCGCTCTTTCGCCTCCGTAAACGCCGGGTGCAGTTGCACCAGATAATCAATGGCAGCACCTGCGGCGGACTGGCCGCCTTCATTCAACCAGGCGCCTGGAACCATGGCAGAATAATACGGACCCCAGACACCTGGTACAAAAGCGGGTTCGGCGGTGGTCGTCATGGTGCAGGATGAGGTGCCAAACACATAACCGAGGCATCGCGAGGCGTCTCCGCCTGCCGCGACCGTACCCACCCCGCCAGCATGCGCGTCGATCAGACCGGCGGCGACAGCGGTGCCGGGGCGTAACCCCATTGCCTTCGCGGACTCATCCGTCAGCCCGGCGCCGAGCGCAGTGCCTGGATGGACGACGTTTTGACCAATGCGACGGAAGCCCTGCTCCGCCAAGTCCCCGAGACCGATGGCATTGAAATAATCACCGTCCCACCGATCCTCATGGGCAAGATAGGTCCATTTGCAGGTCACGGTGCAGGCAGAGCGGTCGAGCGATCCGGTGGCCTTCCATGTCAGGAAATCCGTCAGATCGAAAAAGTGCGCGGCGCGGACGTAAACACGAGGGCTGTTTTCCTTGAGCCATAGGAGCTTGGGCGTCTGCATCTCTGGCGAAATGCGCCCGCCGACATATTGCAAGACGGCGTGGTTGCCGGCATTGATCCGCTCAGCCTGTCCAACCGCGCGGTGGTCCATCCAAACGATGATGTCCCGCTCAGGATGGTCGGGGGCGCCAACCGGAAGCGTCTCACCGTCCGGACCGCAGACCACAAGCGAACACGTTGCATCGAAACCGAGACCCGTCACGTCTACCGGATCGATACCGGCTCGCGAAACGCTTTCCCGGACGCTCTCGCAAACCGCTTGCCACACCTCACCGCTTGTTTGCTCGGCAATACCGACATCTTGCCGGTGCATTGAGATCGGCCGTTTGGCCGTTGCGAGAAGCTTACCTTCCACATCGAAGACACCTGCCCGAGCAGATCCGGTGCCGACATCGACGCCAATCAGGTAGGAAGCCATTTGCAATACTCCTCGAGCGGATCACACAACACATGAGAGAAGCGGCTGAACCCATTGATGTGACAGCCGCCACTCGATTATCAGACGCGATCGAAGTTGGTCGGCAGAACCAGCATGTCGCGGATGGTGACGGTGCGCTTGCGCGTCAGCATGTAGACAATAGCATCGGCCACTTCGCTCGCGTCGATGAGGCTACCCGATTCCTTGGCCTTGCGGAGGTTTTCCTCCGGCCAGTCTGCCAACAGCGCGGAGACGACCGGACCGGGCGAGACCTGGGCGACACGCACGCCGTGCGGGATCATCTGGCGGCGCATGCCCTGGACGAAGCTGGTAATCGCCCATTTCGAACCGGAATAGACAGGCTCCCAATAGGTGGGGAAGTGTCCGGCAATCGAGCAGGTAACGATGATATCGCCAGTCTTGCGCTCCGACATGTGCGGCACAACGGCGTGGACATTCTTCATGACGGCGTTGATGTTGAGGTTCAGCATCTTGTCGATGGCTTCCGGTGTGGTCTCCGTCAGGTCACCGCCGATGTAAGTCCCGGCGTTACAATAGAGAATGTCGATGTGGTCGGCCTTTGCCAGGATTTCGGGGATCATGGCATTGCAGCTGTCGGTATCCAGAAGATTGGTGACCTGCGCAATGGCACGCTCGCCAAGCTTTGCGACAAGCTCATTCAAGGCCTTCTCGTTCCAGTCGACCATGACCACGGTGGCGCCCTGCTCCAAGAGCGCTTCGGTGGTGGCAAGCCCGATACCGGAGGCGGCACCGGTGATGACCGCGATCTTGCCTTGCAGCGATTCAGACATTTAGTTCTCCTGCGTTTATGAAGATGTTCCGGATGACCTAGCGCCACTCGCGCCCGATATAGATGGCCAGCAGAATGATGAAGCCCTTGATGACGTCCTGCAGATAGGGGTTGATGCCCATCAGGTTGAGGCCGTTATTAAGAATGCCAAGCAGCACGGCGCCGATCAAAGTGCCGAGGATAAGTCCCCGGCCGCCGGCAATCGCCGTCCCCCCAAGCACCACCGCAGCGATCGCATCCAGCTCGAAGCCAACGCCGGCATTGGGCTGACCGCTCATCAGGCGACCGGTCAGAATGAGTGCGGCAAGTGCGGCGGTGACACCTGAAATGCCATAGACGGCGAGCTTGACGCGCTGCGTCTTCACCCCCGAAAGCCGGGCTGCGAGTTCGTTGCCACCAAGGGCGTAGACGTGACGACCAAAGGCTGTTCGCTGGAGAAGGACCCAAGCGATGGCGTAGATGACGACCATGATGACAACGGGGACTGGAACGGCACCGATGCGGCCGACACCGAACCAGGAAATCCAGCTCGGAATGCCGCTGACCGGATAGCCACCTGAATAGATGAGGCCAAGACCACGCGCCATTCCCATTGTCGCCAGCGTGACGATGATGGCTGGCATTTTTCCCCAGGCGACGAGTGCGCCATTGAATATGCCGATACCGAGCCCGATGAAGAGTCCGGCAGGCAGCGCGATCGAAGCCGGCAATCCGGTATTGACCATCAATCCCGCCGAGAGCGTTCCCACAAGCGCCATGACCGCACCGACGGACAAGTCGATGCCGCCGGTCAGGATGACGAAAGTCATGCCGACGGCAAGGATGCCAACGACGGACACCTGGCGAAGCACGTTCATGATGTTGTTGACGCTGAAGAAATTGTCGCTTGCAAGACCCATCAGGATCGAGACGACGATCAGACCTGCGAGCGGCAATGCCAGCGGCGAATGCAGCAGGCCGCTCAGTTTGAAGCCGCCCGTCTTCGCGGCAACGCCGGTGTTAGCATCAAGCGACATGTTCAACTCTCCCGGTGGTAGCGTTTGTCATTATTGTTTCGGAATTGATATCTTCGCCCTGAAGCGTGGCGACGATGCCGCCGGAGCGGAAGACGCAGACCCTGTCGGACATGCCGATCACCTCGGGCAGTTCCGACGAGATCATGATGATGGAGTGGCCGCTCGCGGCGAATGCCCGCATCAGCGCGTAAATCTCGGCCTTCGCGCCAACGTCGATGCCGCGCGTAGGCTCGTCGAAGATCAGCACCCGCATGTCATGGTTCAACCAGCGGGCAATCACGATCTTCTGCTGATTGCCACCGGATAGGGTGTCAACGCGGGCATAGGGTCCCTGCGCCTTGACCTGCACCTGCGCCATTGCTTTCTTCGTGTGCTCCAGCTCCTTCTTGAGGTCGAGGAACCAGTGGGCTTTCCGATATTTGCGGTAGTTGTTCAGCGAAATATTTTGCAGGATGGAGAAGCTGGTAATCAGCCCCTCCTCCTTTCGGCTTTCCGGCAGCAGACCGATGCCGCGGATCAGCGCATCATCAGGACCGGAAAATCGTGTTTCGGAGCCATCGAGTTTTATTCTGCGCCGTGAAGCCGAATGGGCGCCAAGCATAGCGAGCACCGTTTCCGAGCGACCCGAGCCAACCAGCCCGGCGAAGCCGAGGATTTCTCCTTTGCGCAGTGAAAACCGCGAGACAGGCCCGCCCTTCTTCAGCTGGAGTTCTTCGACATCGATCACCACCTCGGCCGACGGATCAAGCTTCGGCTTCGGCGGGAAACTCGCCTCGATGCGCCGGCCCACCATCATTTCAACCAGGCGGTCGTTGTCCACCTCGGATGTCATGCAAGACCCGATGAGCTCGCCGTCACGCAGAACGGTGATGCGGTCACAGATTTCGAAAATTTCCTCGAGATGGTGCGAAATGAAGATGATCGCCACGCCCTGACGACGCAGCTCTCGCATGACATTGAACAGGTGCTCGGTCTCGGACGGAGTGAGCGTTGCCGTCGGCTCGTCGAGCACCAGAATGCGCGCATCCAATGAAAGCGCTTTCGCAATTTCGACGAATTGCTGCTGGGCTACCGAGAGCCGATTGACCGGCACGTCGAGTGGAACATCCACCACCAAGCGGCTCATGATCTCGGCGGCCCGCTTGCGCATGGCGCCCTTGTTCAAAAGGCGAAGCGGCCCGCGGATCTCACGGGCAAGGAACATGTTCTCGACGGCGTTGAGATAGGGGATCAGGCTGAATTCCTGAAAGACGATGCCAATCCCGGAAGCAATCGCCTCGTCATAATTGGCGAATTGCCGCTCTTTTCCGTCGATGCGGATCGTCCCGTCGGAGGGCTGCAAAATGCCGCAGAGAATTTTCATCAAGGTCGACTTGCCAGCACCGTTTTCGCCGAGAAGCGCGTGCACCTCACCGGGGCGTGCCTGAAGGTCGACGCCGCGAAGGACCTCGATCTTGCCGAAGCTTTTTCTTATTCCGTTCAGTTCGAGCACTCTACCCTCCTCAATGGTCGGGATTTAGAGCGCCGTGCGTCATTCCGGACGCACAAAGGACGCTCTAATGTCTTTAGATCCAAGCGTCCCGCCCCCGCCTAAGCGGGGACGAAGCCTGGGAGGAGTTATTACCAGCTGAACTCGCCGGCGTTCTTGCTGTCCACGACCATGACGTCGATCGGCACTTCCTTCGGCACAACGCGAGCACCCCATTTCTGGGCAAGCGCCATGGCAAGTCCAACGCGGACCTGGTCACGTGGGAACTGCGCTGTGGTTTCGATGAAAGGCGTACCATCGGCGATGGCCTTCACCGCTTCGGGAGCACCGTCCACCGAGGTCAGCTTGATGTCCTTGCCAGAACCCTGGATCGCCGAAAGCGCACCCATCGCACCGCCGTCATTTACGGAGAAAATACCCACGAGGTTCGGGTGCGACTGGATCATGTTCTCGACCACGCCAAGAGCAACGGAGCGATCCTGACGACCGTTCTGCGTGTCGACGAGCTTGATGTCCTTGAATTCCGCCAGTGCGGCCTTGCAGCCTTCGACGCGTTGGAGGATCGGCACGACCGGAATACCGTCGAGGATCGCGACCTCGCCCTTGCCGCCAACGGCTTCACCGAGATGTTTGCAAGACATGTAGCCCGCATCGCGGTTCTTCGAACCCACGAAGGTGTCGACCGGACCGTTTGCGTTGGCATCCACGGCGACGACGATGACACCTGCGGCTTTGGCTGCATGAACGGCGGCTTCGATGCCAGCGCTGTCGGTTGGGTTCAGAAGAAGGATGTCGATCTTCTGCTGAAGCATATCTTCGACGTCGGAAATCTGCTTTGCAACATCATGGCCGGCGTCGGTTACGACGACATCGGCTCCGATGCTCGCTGCGGCTTCCTTCAGAGCTTCCTGCATGGACACGAAGTATGGGTTGTTCAACTCCTGAAACGTCATGCCGATCTTCAGCTTTTCCTGTGCCAGAGCCGGAGCGGCCATCAGTGCGAGGGCGGCTGTCGCCATCAGAAACTTCGACTTCATTTTCATATTACTCTTCCTCCCGTTGGAATTTGGGCAGCAACTACCCGTTTCCGGACAGTCGTCTGTCCGAATTGATGAAATCTGCGATGTGCCGGTGGGTTATTCCGCCATGACTGCCGCCTTTTGGGCCGCGAATATGGTTCGGAACCTCGACGGAGACATTCCCTTCAGTTTCAGGAAATGCCGGTTGAAATTCGAAAGGTTGGAGAAGCCCACGTCGTAGCAGACTTCGGCAACCTTGACGTCCTGATCCGCCAGCAGCATCTGACAGGCGAGATCGATCCTCAGTTGATTGCGGTAACGCACGAGCGTCGTGCCTGTGTGGCGCTTGAAGGCGCGTGAAAACGTGCTGGGGCTCTGGCCGACGATCTCAGCCAGATCAATTTCATCCACCTGCGCGGTCAGATGCTGGCGCAGATGCGACAAGGCGCGATTGATGCCGCTATCGCCAGTGCCTGCCAAATCCAGCTCATAGCTGAGACTGGCCAGAACCTCGGGAGATGGCGCTTTGACCAGAAGGTCAAGAATTTCCCAGAAGAGCGCGAGGCGCGTAAGCCCCTGCGCTTCGATCAACCTTTCAATCAAAGGCCGGACGCGATTGCTCGTCTCATCGTCAAACAGAATGCCGCGGCGGCTGCGTTCCAGCAGGCTGCGGACTGGTTCCATCTCCGACATGCATGCACTGGCTTCCTCAATAAATGCTTCCGGAAACTGGATCACGAGAGAGCGCGTCGGAACGATTTCCTCAGGCTCTATCTCGCTGATCCAGTTCTGGGGGAGATTGGGGCCGGTCATGATCAGCTGGCCGGGGTCGAAGCGTCCGACAAAGTCGCCAATATAGAAGGTGCCGGACGTAGCCACGACGAGGTGGATTTCGTATTCGGGGTGGTAGTGCCAGCGAACTGTACGGAACGGGTAGCCATGCCGCCAAGCAGCGAAAGACTCGCCCTTGCGAATGTGGACCAGTTCCAGATCGGGCTGCATCATGGTTCCTCCCTCACGCACGTCCGCCTCAAGTGAAAACGTGACCATTCCTCTTATGGCTCGTCTCAGGCGTTGAGGTGGAGCATAGGCGCGACCGGAGCTATTGCTCCACCTCACGCCGCAGAAATTGCTGATACTTTTTTGACTGCTCTATGCTGAAAAAGGAATAGCAGTGCATTGAACCTAACAATGAACACCAATCCTGCATCGATTTTAGCCAACAACTTCGCGTGATATGTTCACAAGCCGTGCAACGGCACGATGAAAGGCTAAAATTTTCGCGCTTCCAGAGGCGGCTACACTGGCGCATGGCTTATACTTTTTCGCGCATCCGGTGATGGATAATCATCAGAAAAGCATCGGCGGTAAAATGCCGGACTATCATCGGAGGCCCCCATACGCGCGTCGTGCACCTGTCATCAGTCAGAGTGGACAGGCTGTGACACAGTCCTCATAGTGTGACCAAATCGTTTTGCGGTGGACCCACATGGGCTCGCGCGGTGTCGCGTCTCACTCACATTGGTCGTGGTGCCAATTAGAAGGATAGGACAATGCAACCGAGACTTCTCAGCCGAACTTTTCTAGCCCTTACACTCTGCACCTCCGTGGCCTCGGCACAGCAGGCGTCCGACACCGTTGCCCCCGAAAAAGCGACGGCGGTTGCAACGGCTCAACGCGTGGAAGCCAAAAACTTTATGGTGGCGGCTGCCAATCCGCTCGCGGCTGACGCGGGGCGTGACGTGATTGCCAATGGCGGGAACGCGATTGATGCGATGGTTGCGGTGCAGACCGTGCTTGGTCTCGTCGAGCCGCAGAGTTCCGGTCTCGGCGGCGGTGCGTTTCTCGTCTATTACGATGCAAAAAGCGGGAAGCTGACCACCTTCGATGGCCGGGAGACGGCACCCATGGAGGCCACCCCGACACTCTTTCTCGACGCGAAAGGCCAGCCCCTGAAGTTCATGGACGCCGTGGTGGGCGGCCGCTCGGTTGGTACGCCTGGAACCGTCCGCCTTCTCGAGGACGTCCACAAACGCTTCGGCAAAGCGGAATGGGCAAGCCTCCTGAAGCCGGCCCAGACCCTGGCAACACAAGGCTTCCGGGTATCGCCACGCCTTGCGTCCCTGGTTGCCTCCGAGGGTGACCGGTTGAAGACCTACAAGGCGACCACGTCCTATTTCTTCGATAGCTCAGGCGCGGCTTTGAAGGCAGGCACCGTGTTAAAAAATCCATCTTACGCAGACACGCTTGCGCTTCTCGCGAAAGATGGTGCTGACGCATTCTACAAGGGGAAAATTGCGGAGGACATCGTCAAGACCGTGCGGGAAGCCACCGGCAATCCCGGCGTACTTTCGCTAGCCGATCTTTCCAATTATCGTATCATCGAGCGAGAGCCAGTCTGCTTCACCTATCGCGCTCTCGATGTCTGCGGCATGGGTCCGCCGTCGTCAGGAGCAGTCGCCGTCAGCCAAATCCTCGGCCTTTCGGAAAATTTCGATCTCAAGGCTTTGGGGCCACAGAATGTGGAAAGCTGGCGCATCATCGGCGATGCCCAACGTCTTGCATTTGCCGACCGTGAACGTTACGTGGCGGATCCAAACTTCGTGCCGTTGCCGATCAAGGGCTTGCTTGACAAATCCTATCTGGGTGAGCGCGCAAGGCTGCTGGATGGCGACAAGGCCTTGAGCAAGGATGCGGTCAAAGCCGGCGAACCCGGCTGGGACCACGCGCTCCTCTTCGGCCGGGATGCGGCACTGGAATTGCCGTCCACCAGTCACTTCGTCATCGTTGACAAGGAAGGCAACGTCGTCTCCATGACGACTACGATCGAAAACGGATTTGGCTCGCGTCTGATGACCAACGGCTTTCTCCTCAACAATGAGTTGACGGACTTTTCCTTCAAGACCCATGACGGCGGCCTGCCGATTGCCAATCGGGTCGAGCCTGGAAAGCGGCCGCGCTCCTCGATGGCACCAACCATCGTGATGAAGGACGGAAAACCACTGCTCGCCATCGGCTCGCCAGGTGGCAGCCAGATCATCGGATATGTGGCGCAGGCGCTGATTGCCTATATCGACTGGGGTATGCCCGTGGAGGAGATCGTGGCTCAGCCGCATCTCATCAATCGCTTCGGGACCTACGATATCGAGGCCGGCACCAAGGCGGAAGACATGGCAGAACCTCTCAAATCACTCGGGTACGACGTGAAGCCGGGCGAGATGAATTCCGGCTTGCACGCCATCGAGATCACCGGCAAAGGCTTGGCTGGAAGCGCCGATCCACGCCGAGAGGGCGTTGCTCTGGGAGAATAAGAGCGACCTTGGCGCATTTCGTCTGGCTAAAAGCACCAATGGCAAACTGAAGGGCACTCTTTCTGCGGTGCCGAAAACAATCGAGCGAAGGGTGCGCTCAGCACCATTCGCTCTTGCTGGTCATCCGATATTGGGCTCAGATCAGATCGCGGTCAAAGCGCTCGTCCCATTGGCGCGTCTTGACCAGCGTTCCATTGTCGAATGCTGACAACTCTCCGCACAGATAGAATTTGTTCTCGTCCGAGCGCATTTCTGTTCGGCTTTCGATCTTTATCCGCCAGCCGTCACGCCCCATTTCATAGGTTTGGGTCAGCACGTATTTCGCCGATAGCGGGTCGTCGTCCTTGATGGTCAACTCACGGCGAAGACTGTGACTAAGTTGAGTATCGATCTCGTCGAAGCGGATGACGCCCTCTCCGAACAAGCCACCCACGCCTTCCGTGATGTAGGTATTGATTCCGGTTTCATGGTCCTGTTCGGTCCAGCGCCTGACCGTGCCGGCATCGACCTGCGACATCGGAGTCGACGGCCCGTGAGCGGGTGCATCGAAACGCACTTTCGTCTCATGCGAGGGCGCACGAACAGGCAGCTCAAGTCTGCTCTCCGCCACGGAGATGCTGAGCGTCGCATTGTATGGAGACGTCCAGACCATTGGCCAATAGGCAGTGGCGATGGCCAGTTGAACGCGATGACCTTTGGCAAAGCGATAGCCGCAATCGTTGAGCTTGATCGCTACATCGTAGAATTTGCCCGCCTCCAATGCTTCCGGCTCTTCATGGCTATCACGATGGGTCAGGTTGAAGACCTGATAGCTTACCCGCGTCACGCGGCCATCCGGCAGAACATCGTTCAACCGCAGCGAAATTTGCGATACCGGGCAATCTGCAGCAACGCGAAGGCGGACCGAAGGTGCACCCAACACATCGAGATCCTGTTCCAGTATCTCGGTTTCGAAGACGAGCGCGCCCCCATTATCAAGCCGCTGGTCTGTCGGGTGTTCGCCTGGGCAACCCGTTGCCATCCATTCGCCACCTGCTTTTCCGTGGCTTTGCGGAGAACGGATTTGCAGGATCGCTGCCTGCGATGCGTTTCCGCCAAGGCGACGATCAGCGCCAAGATCGAACTGCTTTGCAGTTATCTCAGGCGATGGCCATTCTGCTTCACCAACCCACCGACCCTCCGTCGTGGTGCGCGTGCCTGTGGGTTCGATCGTGTCACAGACAAACGCACGCAGCATGGGCTCGTCCATGACGCCTGTCTCTTCACCTTTCAGCCACTGATCCCACCAGCGGGTTGCCTCCTGAAGGAAGCCGATGGCAGGACCTGGAACACCATCCTGAGGGTAAATGTGCCCCCAGGGGCCGATGATCCCGCGACGTGGAACTTGAAGGTTTTCCAATAGTCGGGACACCGGATTGGTATAGCTGTCGGCCCATGCCCCGATTGCCAGCACCGGGCACTCAATGGCGCTCCAGTCTTCACAAACGGATCCGTGTTTCCAATAGTCGTCATAACGCTGATGTTCGAGCCAAAGAGCGGGGAAGAAAGGGAGCTTGTCGAGCCGTTCCAGCCACTGCTCTCTCCACACGTCGCCGACGATCTTTGGATCAAGAGGCCGGCTCTGGTAGGCCAGCATGATTGTGCCCCACCACAAATTATCATTGAGCAGCAAACCGCCCATGTAATGGATGTCGTCCGTATAACGATTATCTGTCGAGTAGGCGGTGATGATCGCCTTCAGCGCGGGAGGTCTGCGCGCTGCCACCTGCAAACTGTTGAAGCCGCCCCAGCTTTTTCCCATCATCCCAACGTTGCCGCTGCACCAGGCTTGGCGGGAAATCCAGTCAATCACTTCAAGCGCGTCATCCTGCTCCTGCTTCAGATATTCATCCGCCATATGTCCATCGGACTCGCCCGTCCCGCGCATATCGACGCGAATGGCCGCGTAGCCCTGGCTTGCGAAATAGCCATGCATCGGCTCGTCGCGCCCACGAGTACCGTCGCGCTTGCGGTAGGGAATATATTCAAGGATTGCCGGGACCGGCGATTGTTCCGCGTCTTCCGGCAACCAGAGCCGCGCCCCAAGGCGCGTACCATCGCTCAAGGGAATCCAGATGTGTTCTTGGACATGCACTGTCATTTCAAATATTCCAGTCAGATTAGGCGCCGTACCGGGACTCCAGTAGCGACGACAGGATTTTGAACGGCGATCCGAGATCGCCATCGTCCTCAAGCGGCGGGGATTGCGCGTTTTGCCAGCACCCCATCAAGCCAGTCTCGTCGCAGTTCCGGCACTGAGGTAATGAGCTGCTCGGTGTAGGGCTTGTAAGGCGGGGCAAAAACATCTGCGGTTATGCCCGTTTCAACGATCACGCCATGCTGCATCACCATCGTCCGGTCCGCCAGTCTGCGAACGACACCCAGATCATGGGTTATGAACAGATAGGAGACAGACAATTCATCCTGCAACGAGCGCAGCAATCGCAAGATCTCTTCTGCCACGAGGGGGTCGAGCGCAGACGTGACCTCATCGCAGATGATGAGATCGGGACGCGCTGCAAGAGCGCGGGCGATACAGACGCGCTGCTTCTGACCGCCCGAAAGCGCCTTTGGAAGTCGCTCGGCAAAGTCTCGCGGTAGTCCGACAAGATCGAGCAACCGTCCGACCTCAGAAGCGCGCTGATCGTCTTTCATGTTGAAATAAAATGACATGGGACGACTGATGATGTCGCCAACCGTCTGTCGCGGATTGAGGGCCACATCCGGTAGCTGATAGACGAGTTGTATACGGCGCAGCTCTTCCCGGCTGCGCTTCTTGTAGCTATCGGCCAGCCTGTGTCCGGCGAGTGAGATCACTCCCGACGAATGAGGCGGTAGACCCGCGATGACGCGTGCGAGCGTGGACTTGCCCGACCCGGATTCGCCGACAATGGCGAGAGTCTCACCGCGGCGCAGCGTTAGATGGACATTGTCCAATACCTTTTTGCGCCCGTAATGAGCGGTCACGTCACGCACATCCAGCAAGACCTCGCCACTTTCGTGGTGAACGCCTTGCCCCGCCATGCTCGTTTCGCGTTCCGAGACGAGACGCTTGGTGTATTCTTCCTGAGGATGCTCGAGGATCTGCTCGGCGCTCCCCTCCTCTACCCGCTTTCCATGGCGCAAGACCGTGATGCTATCCGCCACCTGCGCCACCACCGCCAGGTCGTGCGTGATATAAAGGGCTGCAGTCTTGTACCGCTGGATAAGATTGCGCAGCAGTGCGAGAACCTCGATCTGTGTCGTGACGTCCAGAGCCGTGGTCGGCTCGTCCAGCACAAGGATGTCCGGGCGGCATGACATCGCCATGGCAACCATGGCGCGCTGCAACTGACCACCGGAAACCTGATGCGGGTAGCGATTGCCGAAATTGCGAAAATCCGGAAGTTGCAGCGCCTCAAGCAGCTCCAGCATCCAGGCTTGTGCCTCCTGCCGGTTCATGATGCCGTGATAGAGAGGCCCCTCGATGATCTGATCGCCGATTTTCATCGCGGGATTGAAAGCCGCAGCAGCGCTCTGGGCGACATAGGCAATACGCGCGCCACGCACCGCCTCACGTCCAGCGCGGCCGATCTTCATCAAAGAGATGCCATCGACGACGATCTCGCCGTCAACGATGCGGCAGCCATTTCGACCGTAGCCCATGGCAGCGAGGCCTATCGTGGATTTACCCGCCCCCGATTCACCAATGAGGCCTTTGACCTCACCACGGGAAAGGTCGAGATCAATGCCATCGACCAGAATGGCGCCGTTTGGAGCTGCAACCTTCAGGCCACGGATTTGAAGGACCTTGTCTTCGCTCATCGGTCCGCTCCTTGAATAGCACTGCGGCCCGCCAGCAACCAGTCGACAACAAGATTGATGCCGATGGTCAGGATGGCGATTGCGGCAGCGGGATAAAGCGGCGCATAAAGGCCGTAAAGAATAGCCTGCTGATTATCTTTCACCATACCGCCCCAGTCTGCGAAAGGCGGCTGGATGCCGAGGCCAAGAAACGACAGGCCGGCAACGAAGAGAAAGGTGAAGCAGAAACGCAGACCGAATTCCGCAATCAGCGGCGGCAGCGCATTCGGTAGGATTTCCTTGAAAACCAGCCACAACAGACCTTCTCCCCGCAGACGCGCGGTTTCGGCATATTCGAGAACATTGATCCCTTGCGCAACGATACGTGCCAGACGAAACACGCGGGTCGAGTCCAGCAGCGCAATGGTGACGATGAGAACTGGGATTGACGATCCCAACGCTTGCAAGACGACCAAGGCCGAGATCAACACCGGAATGCACATGACGGTATCGACGATGCGCGAGAGGATGGTGTCGAGCCAGCCGCCGAAAATAGCGGCGATGAAACCAAGCGTGATGCCGATTGTAAAAGACAACAAAGATGCGGCGAGCGAAACGCCAATGGACATCTGCGCGCCAGCGAGAATGCGCGACAGCATGTCCCGACCATTCTGATCGAGACCGAACCAGTGGGCTGCCGAAGGCGGATCGAAGGGCGATCCAACGATCTCCTCCTGCCCGAAAGGCGCGATATGGGGGCCGGCCAAGAACAGGATAATGTTGAGTGAAATGATGAACAGACCGATCCATGCCGTCGGTGAAATAGTACGCAGGAATTTCATCGGGCGTGCCTCAGGCGCGGATTGAGCGCGATGGCCGTAACGTCGGCAATAATGTTCAAGATGACGTAGGCGGTGCCAAACACCAGCGCCGCCGCTTGCACCAGCGGTAGATCGCGTTTCGAAACGGCATCGACCATGAAGCGACCAAGCCCGTTGTAATTAAACACCGCCTCGACCAGAACGACGCCGGTAATCAGGTAGGCGATATTGAAGGATACGACATTGACGATCGGTGCCGCGGCATTGGGAAGCGCGTGGCGGAGAACGGCGCGCTTCGTGCGTAGACCCTTCAGATAAGCGGTCTCCACATAGGCCTGATCCATGACGGCCAAGACCGCCGTCCGGGTCATTCGCAGCATCTGGGCGACCGTCACCAGAACAAGCGTCAGAGCCGGAAGCGTCGTCGCCTTCAGCCAGTCTCCCATGCTCATTCCCGGATATGTGTCCGCAAGGCTCGGCAGGAGATTGTATTGCACGGAAACGAACAGGATCAGTAGCAGCCCGAGGAAGTACTCGGGAAGCGACACAAAGGCGAGAGCAGCGATATTGACGGCCCGGTCAAAGACAGTGCCTCGCCAGATCGCACTCAAGAGCCCCAGAAGAACGGCAACCGGCACGGAGATCACGGCAGCGTAGAACGCAAGTGCCATGGTGTTCCAGAACCGTGGCCATAAAAGATCCGCGACGGGCTGCCGGTTGGCGAGAGAATTGCCGAGGTCACCGGTTACAAACCCGCCGAGCCAGGCAAAATATCTGTGCAGCAGCGGTTGGTCGAGACCGAGGTCCGTGCGCAGCACAGCGAGAGACTCGGGCGTTGCATTCTGTCCGAGTATTGCTGACGCCACGTCACCAGGAAGAAGCTGCGTGCCGGCGAAAATAAGCGCCGACACGAGCAGTAGCGTCAGAATACCCAAAGCAATGCGCTTTAGGATAAGAATAGTCATTACGCGTCCAACCATACCTTTTCAGCGAGACGAGCACCCATGAAGTTGAACATCGGGTGCGTGGTGACGCCTTTGAGCTTTTTGGAGGTGGCGTCGAGATAATCGCCGAACATCGGGATCATCGCGCCGCCTTCGTTCGAGATCAGCGCCTGAAGCTCGGCATAGATTTCCTTACGCTTGGCATCGTCCAGAAGCGCGCGGGCTTCAATCAGCTTCTTATCGAAGGTCTCGTTTTTCCAGTGCGTATCGTTCTGTGCCGAGGTGGACTGGTATGCAATGGTCAGCATCTGGTCGGCAGTCGGACGTCCGCCCCAATAGGACATGCAGAACGGCGCCTTCATCCAGACATTGTCCCAGTATCCATCCGCTGGCTCGCGCTTGATCGACACATCGATCCCACTCTTGGCAGCACTGGTGCGGAAAATCGCTGCTGCGTCGACCGCGCCGGAGAACGCCGCGTCCGAGGCCGAAATCTCGACCTTCAACGTATCGAGCCCAGCCTGCTTCAAATAGAAGTTGGACTTCTCGGGGTCGTAAGGGCGCTGCGGCAGGTCGGCTGCATAAAAGCGATCGGAGCTCGGGATCGGATGATCGTTGCCGAGGCGGCCATAGCCACGCAGGGCGGTCTTCAAAAGCTGCTCGCGATCGATCGCATGCTTGATGGCGAGGCGGACATTGTTGTCCTTATAAGGCGCCTGCGTGCAATCCATCAGGAATGTGAAATGCTGGCCACCAGCCGACTGGACGATGTTGAGGTTGGGGTTACGACGCAGGAGATCGACGGTCTTGAAATCGAGCTGGTTGATCGCATGAACCTGACCCGACATCATGGCATTGGTGCGCGCAGCGATATCATTGATGACGATCACTTCGACGGCGTCGACATGCGCGGCGTTCGGCTTCCAATAGTTGGGGTTACGCGTGAAACGCGACCGGACGCCGGGATCGTAGCTTTCGAACACGAACGGCCCCGTACCGACGGGTTTGTTGAAATCCGTCCATCCTTCGGGAACGACAAGGAAGTGGTAGTCGGAGAGAATGTAGGGAAGGTCGGCGTTGCCGCTTTCAAGGACGATCTTGATTTCGCTGTCCGAGACTTTCTCGACGCTTTTCAGCGCAGACGCGATCGAACGCGCTGCAGAGGTGGTCTCGCCGCGGTGGAGATTGATCGAATAGATCACATCTTCGACCGTCAGCGCCTTGCCGTTATGGAAGGTCACCCCTTGGCGCAGCTTGAACACCCACTCCTTGGCACCCGGCTGCGCTTCCCAGCTTTCGAGCAATTCTGGAACCGCGTGATTGTTGGCGTCAATCTCGACAAGACCATTCATGATCATGAAGGCCTGATTGACGGGTACCCAGTCCTTCAAGATGCGCGGATCGAGATTGTCTGTGGTGCTACCGCCGCCGATACCAAGTTTCAGCACGCCCCCTTTCTTCGGAGTTTGAGCGTCTTGCGCGCTGGCCTGTGTGATGAAGCCAGCAGAAAGCGCCGTCAGACCGGCGGCGCCGATGAGGAAGCTACGTCGGTCGAGCGAAAAGGAAGAAGGAGGGTGTGTCATGGTGCAGTTCCCTGTTTTTATCGTCGCCGTTCATGGGACGGCTCTCGGGGGCTGGCCTATCGTACTCAGCGGTTCGGCACTAGAGACGGAGCCATAAGCTGGGGTATGATTTTTGCGCATGGGGTCATGAAATCAAAGCGTATCCGCTTGTTTGCGAAGCGGAGTACACGAGCGTCGCCGGAATGAGCCGGCGTGGCCAGGCGTCTATACTAGGCGGTTACGGAGTGCGTATAAATGGGGCTTGCGGACATTGTTGGCCTTGCAGGAGCAATTTTCTATCTCATCGCATATGCCCTGCTGCAATTGCGCATTCTGAGCGTTGAAGACGGTCGTTACACCATTCTCAACATCCTCGGTGGCGTTCTCCTGATCTATTCGCTGATATGGAATTTCAATCTTGGCTCCCTGATTTCGCAGGTGGCGTGGCTGATATTCACTTTGATCGGTTACGCACGTTTCATGCTGGATCGTCGGCGCAGAGCGCGCCTCGTACAAGCGTAATGATAATCAGCGAGCGGTTTGTTTGTTGTTTGCAATCAGCCAGTCGGCCACTTCTCGCACGATCTTTCGCTGATGTCGGTCAGCAGGCCGCATGAGATAAAATCGTCCTTCGGATCGCATCGTGTGGCTATGCACCGGAACGAGGACACCGCTGTCCAGTTGATCGCGGATGAGCCATGTCCAGCCGAGCGTCGTGCCGAGACTCTGTGAGGCAGCCGCGACACACAAACCGTAATCTCCAAGTTTCCAGTGCACTGCATCCTGCGGCGGGGACATCTTTGATGATCGCCACCAATCGCCCCAATCCTGCCACTCGCGCATGGAGTCTTCAATGGAGATGAGGACCGGCGCCCTCTGCTCTTCCAGTAACAATGCGCCAGCGCCAGAGACCGGGACCACCTCTTCCTGGCCAAGCTCAGAGAGCCAAACCCCAATCGGTCTTTCTTTGCGGTAGAAGATTGCAAGATCGAATTCGTCGAGCCGCAAATGTGCAACGTCGTCGGTAACGCGCAGCCTGAGTTCAAGCCCAGCAATATCGTTCTTCAGTTTCTTGAGGCGAGGCATAAACCACTGATCGGCGATGCCTCTGGAACAGGCGATCGTGATCTGGCTGGCACCCGTCCAGGAGCGGACACCATCCGTGACACTTGCGATATCAAGGATCAGTCGGGAGACATCGATCGAATAATTCTCGCCCACCGTCGTCAATCGCACGCCTGTCGGCACCCGTTCGAACAGTTTCGAGCCGATGAATGCTTCCAGCTTGCCGATCTGGCGACTGACCGCACTTTGGGTCAGGCCGAGTTCGACGCCTGCACGGGAAAAGCTACCGAGACGCGATGCCGCTTCGAAAACAACGAGCGCTTCAAGTGGCGGCAATCTAGAAAAGGTCTGCATTTTGATCCCTGACGTTGCCGGATCAAATACATCCACAACGCGGGATCATCAACGTCGTTATTGACTTAGGCGGCAAGCTCACTTGCGAGAACCCATAGCCCGCCACCTAAGCTTGACGGTTTGCTTCAACGGCCTGAAACGCGGATCGCTCCGGCATCACCAAAACTGCGCTGAACGGCCTGCAGCTGGTCGGCTGCAATATCGACGGACACTTCGATCTCACCTTCGTGGGGAGCGTCGGCGCGCTTCACGTCGCCGCGTGACGATTCCGTTCCTGTGGTGTTTTCGTCGGAAGCCGACTGGATGAAGATATCTGGGCGAGCAATGCCGTGCTGCTGCACCAAATGTTCGACAGCAAGGTCGGCGGCCTCGCGGGTTTCGAATGTCGCGCGAATGGTACTGGTGGCGTTGTCGGCCATAACGGATCTCCTCAGACATAGTGAGTAGGTCAAACTCCCCATCGGTCCGCTGGTTTCATCAACGCAACAAACTTCTGGCCGCGATGTCTTGGCGCATGCCACCACACATGCTATGTTCTTCTTTTGTTCGAAACAGCTTCTATGGCCTCCATGAGCTTCAACGACCCCTCGCCGCTTCGCAAGATCATCCATGTGGACATGGACGCATTCTACGCGTCCGTCGAGCAGCGTGATAATCCTGATCTTCGCGGAAAGCCTCTTGCCGTGGGTGGCGCTGCGGCGCGTGGCGTCGTGGCAGCAGCGAGCTACGAGGCTCGCGCCTTTGGCGTGCATTCAGCCATGCCTTCCGTGACCGCAGCACGAAAGTGCCCCGACCTGATTTTCGTCAGACCACGCTTCGAAGTCTACCGCGCCGTCTCGCAGCAAATCCGGGAGATATTTGCCGAATACACACCATTAATAGAACCGCTATCGCTGGATGAAGCCTACCTAGATGTTACTGAAAATTTAAAGGACATGCCGATCGCGACTGAGATCGCGCTGGAAATCCGCGAAAAGATCAAAAAGGTGACTGGCCTCAACGCATCCGCCGGAATTTCCTATAACAAGTTTCTCGCCAAGATGGCGTCGGACCTCAACAAGCCCAACGGTCAGGCGGTAATCACGCCCAGGCGCGGGCCTGCGTTCGTCGAGGGCCTCGCGGTAAAGAAGTTTCACGGCGTTGGGCCGGCAACTGCCGAGAAGATGCGCAGATTGGGGATCGAAACTGGTGCCGATCTCAAGGCGCAGACCCTGCAGTTTCTGACACATCACTTCGGCAAGTCGGGGCCATATTTCTATGGCATCGCGCGTGGCATCGACGAGCGCCGGGTCCGACCCGACCGTGTACGCAAATCAGTCGGTGCTGAAGACACCTTCGTGCAGGATATCGATGACCTCGATCTGGCTACCGACGAGTTGAAGCCACTTGCCGAGAAGGTCTGGAGCTACTGCCAGGCCAAAGGTTTCAGCGGCAAGACCGTCACCGTGAAGATCAAGTACTCCGACTTCACGCAAGCGACCCGTAGCAGAAGCAGCGCTGTCCCCTTCGCCAACGGCAACGCGATCCTCGAAACCGCTGCGGGACTGCTCGCGACCGTCTATCCGTTCAAACGGTCCGTTCGCTTGCTCGGAGTCACTCTTTCCTCCCTCACAAACGAGAGCATTTCAGACGATGGGGAACAACCTCAGCTCGGCTTCGATTTATAATCGATGAAAGAGCCTAGAGAAGAGCTGAAGGTATCAGCGCAACGCATCCGCGTGATTGATCTGGAGACCGCCGGCAACGGCGCCAATGATGTTTGCGAAATCGGCTGGCAGGATGTCGCACTTGTAGAAGGGAGACGTTGGGCGCTGACGAATGAGCGCGGCGCCCGCTTCGTCAATCCCGGTCGCCCGATCACGGCTGACACAATGGCCATCCATCATATTCTTGACGAGCAGGTCGCGGACGCCCCGTTTTGGAAGGAAGTGGCGCCAAGCGTCTTGCGCCCCGAGGGAGGCGTGGTGGCCTTTGCAGCCCACCGCGCAGCCTTCGAACAGCGATATTGCACGGCTCGGCTGACGGGAGGACTGCCTTGGATCTGCACGTGGAAATGTGCGCTGCGGGTTTGGCCCGAATTGCCGCGTTTTTCCAATCAGATGTTACGCTATCTGCGCATGCCGGAAGGCCTGGTGCATGAGATTGGTCTGCCAGCACACCGCGCCATGCCAGACGCCTATGTGACCGCCCATCACCTGCGCGATATGCTGAACGCCGCCTCGCTAGAAGAGCTCTTGGCTTGGAGCGCCGAGCCAGGGCTGCTGCCGCGCGTGCCCGCCGGTCCGGATCGCGGCAAAGGTTGGGACCGCCTGAGCACCGAAACGCTGATCGGTTATCTTCAAGACAGGGATAGCGATGTGCGCTTCAGCGCACAAACCGAGCTGACAAGGCGCGGTGAGATGGAGACACATCAGGACATGGAACCGGCCCAAGGGTCGTTGCTGTGAGCAGTAGCGTAAAGCCCCGATCTTACCCCGACACGCCGGATGGTCGGTACTTCGTGGTCCGCGGGCGCCTCTGGCGCAAAAGCGATCCCGCTCTGGATGAAGAGACCAGGATACGGTTGGTCAAGGAACTAATGGCCGCGAGGCGAGCGGTTCGGCAAGCCAAGGGCGATCGTGTAGCGCTAGCGCAAGCGAGAGCGCTGGTCGACGAAGCCAAGATCGCTCTCGGCGAGAGGGGAAAGGTGTGGTGGGACGATGGGGAGCCGGACCTCAATCGGCATCTCGTGAAGAACACAGCCTATGCGGCCTGGTTTTCGCAGCTTGCCGAAGAAGACCGCGCCAACGGTGACTGAGCAGATAGGGTGTCAGCTCAATTTCTGAATGCCTCGTCAAAGGCCCCCATGGTTCCAGTCCCTCCATGTCACTCCCGTCGAGCGGATCGCGTTCGGCGTCTTCATCCGCGCCCGGCGGCATCCGCTTGAGATGCCTCGAACCTCAAAAGTTCGGCCGGACCGCATCCAGTTTCAAACCACGTGATCATGCCATGCTACGCAGTGCCCATCGCGTGCACCTCTCGCCCAATGCAAAAGCATGTGACTATTTGTAGGGCAATATGCAAAAATTGTTCAACAGGATGGACAGGATTGTTCGCCTTTGTTAGCGTCGACCTGTATTGTGGAGGAAACCAGTACGATGCTACTCATCGGCCCCAAAAGCGACGTTGTGACCAATTCTAGCGCCTGCGCAGCCGGCGTGGACGATGCTTATGTCCTTCACCTCTGCGACACTGGCACGGTCCTTGCAGCAGGAGTGCTGGTATGAGCATGACGAAGGACATTACTCTTATGGACAACAGCAAGCCGCTCCTCTCCGTCGAAGGTCTGAGCGTTGAGTTTGGCGAAAGCCGCGTCGTGGACGATCTGTCTTTTACGGTGCAGGCGGGTCGGACTGTTGCAGTTGTCGGTGAATCAGGATCGGGCAAGTCGGTCACGTCACTCTCGACGATGCGTCTAGCAGATATGATGGGTGCGACCTATCCGACGGGAAAAATTCTATTTGAAAACAAGGATTTGTTGAAGACTTCTCAGAAGGAGATGCGGTCGATCCGCGGCAAGGAGATCGCCATGATCTTCCAGGAGCCGATGACCTCTCTCAATCCGGTTTTCACCATCGGCGACCAAATTTGCGAAGTGCTGATTTTGCATGAAAAGCTCGGCAAACAGGCTGCGATGGCGCAAGCTCGCTCGCTTCTGGACATGGTACGTCTGCCGGATGCGGCCGAACTGTTAAATCGCTATCCCCACCAGCTCTCCGGTGGCATGCGCCAGCGCGTGATGATCGCCATGGCGCTCGCTTGCCGGCCGAAGCTGTTGATTGCCGACGAACCGACAACCGCGCTCGATGTCACTATTCAAGCGCAGATCCTCAACATCATGCGCGACCTGCAGAAGAAGCTCGGCATGGGCATGGTCTTCATCACCCACGATATGGGTGTGGTGGCAGAGATGGCCGATGATGTCGTTGTGATGTGGAAGGGCAAAAAGGTCGAGGAAGGTCCGGTCAGGGATGTCTTTGCCAATCCGCAGCATCCTTACACGCGCGCCCTGCTCTCCGCTGTTCCCCGCCTTGGCAGCATGGAAGGCGAAGACTATCCCAAACGCTTACCGTTAACCGTATTGCAGAACGGCGAGCCCGTCACCGTCGGTGAGGAGCGTGTCCAGGACACGGCAAAATACGATCAAAAGCCGCTTCTCTCCGTCAAAGATCTCTTCGTGCGTTTCGACATCCGCAAGAACCTATTCGGCAAGACGACCCATCGTCTGAGTGCGGTCCAGAAGGTTAGCTTCGACATTCATGCAGGCGAAACGTTGGCGCTGGTCGGTGAATCCGGTTCCGGCAAGTCCACCATTGGACGAACCATCCAGCAATTGCAAAACGCCGTATCTGGCGAGATCTCGTTCAATGGCCGCAACTTTTCGCAGATGTCCGCCTCCGAGCGCTTCCGCATTCGCCAGGAAGTTCAATACATCTTCCAGGATCCTTTCGCCTCGCTCGATCCGCGCAAGACAGTCGGCTTTTCGATTGCCGAGCCGATCAACACTCACGGATTGATCAACGATAACAATGCTGTGAAACGACGTGTGGATGAGTTGCTGGAGCGCGTTGGACTAACGTCCGAACACGCCTCGCGCTATCCTCACGAGTTTTCAGGCGGCCAGCGGCAGCGTGTGTGTATCGCCCGTGCCCTCGCATCCGATCCAAAGCTGATCATTGCCGATGAAGCTCTTTCGGCGCTCGACGTTTCCATTCAGGCCCAGATCATCAATCTCTTCATGGATCTGCAGGCCGAACGCGGGCTGGCCTATCTCTTCATCAGCCATGACATGGCGGTGGTTGAGAAGATGAGCCACCGCGTGGCGGTGCTCTATCTCGGCCAGATCATGGAGATGGGAAGCCGTCGCCAGGTGTTCGAAACCCCAACGCATGATTACACCCGCAGGCTGCTCTCCGCCGTGCCGGTCGCCGACCCGACTATCGAGCGTCGCATCGCCATGATCGAAGGTGAGATCCCCAATCCGGTGCGCCGCGTGGGCGACGAACCGCCAATCCTTATCCATCGGGAAATCAACCCAGGCCACTTCATCGCTCAAAGTGCCTGACCGATCCAACGTTCACACCATCTGAAGAGGAAACAGAAGATGAGAATAATCAAAAGGGGAATATCCGCTGCTGTGACATCGCTGGCTTTGGCCAGCGTTGCATTCGTGGCATCGCCCGCTCTTGCCGCCGGCAAAATGACCATTTCCAGCCCGCAGGACCCGGGTAGCTGGGACCCAATCGACACCTTTCTGGTTCAGTGGGCGGCGGTGGCCACCAACATCTTTGACGGTCTCACCTATCGTGGTCCGGATTTGAAACTGGTGCCGGGCCTTGCCGAATCCTGGGAAGAACTGGATGAGGGCAAGCGTATCCGCTTCAAGCTTCGACAGAATGTCAAGTTCCACAACGGCGAGCCCTTTAACGCAGCCGCGGTCAAGTTCACCTTCGAGCGCCTTCTAGGCGAACAGGGTGCAAAGGGCCCACAGCGCTCCAACTATGTGTCGATCGAAAGCGTCGATGTTATTGACGACTACACCGTGGACATGAAGCTGAAGGCGCCCGATCCGGTGCTGCTGACCAAGCTGGCAGGCTACGGCGCCATGATCGTGCCACCGAAATACATCCAGGAAAAGGGCGAGGACAACTTTAACCTCAATCCTGTCGGCACCGGCGCGTTCAAGTTCGTGTCCTACGCACCGAAAAACAACATCAAGCTGGAAGCCAACCCGGATTACTGGGGCGGCGCTCCGAAGCTCTCGGAACTGGAATATCGCTTCATCGCCGAACCGGCGACCGCAGTGGCGGAACTTCAGGCTGGCCGTGTGGATCTGGTCATCCCGCCGACCATTCCAATCGGCATGATCCCTGTCATCGAAGGCGACTCCAACCTTGAGATCGTCAGCGTTCCAGGGCCCACCGTCGATGCACTCCGCTTCAACACGCGCGATGGCGTCACGGCCGATCCTAAGGTCCGCAAGGCGATCATCATGGCGGTCGATCGCGGCACGATCGTGAAGTCGATCCTTGCCGGGCAGGCCTCGGAAATCGCAAGCTTCCAGAGCGCACTGTCCTTTGGCTACGATCCTGAACTGAAGCCGCTGCCTTACGATCCGGAAGCTGCCAAGAAGCTCTTGGCAGAGGCCGGTGTGAAGCCGGGCACGACGCTCCAGATCGACATTCGCGGCAATGACGCAACGATGAACGAAGTGGCTCAGGTCATTTCCAGTTACCTCTCGATGGTGGGCATCACTGCGACGATCAAGCCCTACGAAACAAACGTGCTGTTGAACGACATCATCCCGCAGGGCAAGACCGGCGCCATGTTCCAGCAGAAATGGGGCGGCTGGACCTTCGACTACGACAACACGGCCTACTCCATGTACCACTCCGGCGAGAAGTGGAACCCTTACGACAAGGACGAGAAGCTGGACAAGCTGCTGGAATCCCAGCGCCCGCTGACCGACCGTGCCGAACGGGAAAAGATCCTGAAGGAGATCGGCAGTTACACCGCTGACCGCGCACTCGAACTTCCGCTTTACAACACCAATGCCATCTACGGCATGAACAAGCGGGTCAAGGGTTTCGTCGCACCACCGGACAACCGGTTGAAGCTCACCGACGTCACCGTCGAATAAGTCTTTCGACCCTTTGACGCATCGCCTTGCCCGTTTTGTGCGGGCAAGGCAGGACATTTCTCAAGGAAAAGCTCGTGGCCGGTTTTCTCATCAAGCGATTGCTGCAGGCGATTTTTGTCGTCATCGCCATCACCCTTCTCGTCTCCTTCGCAATTCGTCTGACGGGCGATCCCGCGGTCACCATGTTCCAGGGCGGCGGCAGCATGACGGAGGACGATCTTGCGCGCATCCGTGCGGCGCTTGGCACCGACCGGCCATTCTTCGTCCAGTATTTCAGCTTCCTGAAGGGGCTCGTGACGCTTGATTTCGGACGCAGCTTTACCGGCAGCACCCCTGTTTCGCGACTGATTGCAGACGCACTCCCAGCCACACTGGCGCTCGCCTTCATCTCTATGGCTGTGTCGATTGCGCTTTCCATTCCGCTTGGGATCAAGGCTGCTACGTCACGCGGCAAGACGGCGGATCAGGTGATCCGCATATTCTCGCTCGTCGGCCTGTCGTTTCCGAACTTCTGGCTCGCAACCATGCTGGTTCTACTCTTCTCGATCACGCTCGGCTGGTTGCCACCGAGCGGCATGGGCGGATTTGCAAGCTATATCATGCCGGCCGTGACAATGGGTGTCATCCTGACAGCGACCAATGTCCGTCTTGTGCGCACGGCGATGCTCGACACGTTGCGCTCGCAATATGTGATGGTGGCACGCGCCAAGGGCTTGAGCGAAAACAAGGTGCTCTACAAGCATGCCCTGCGCAACTGCGCCATTCCGCTCATCACCTATTTTGGCCTTCAGTTCGGTGGTCTGCTCGGCGGCATCGTCGTCATCGAGCGCGTCTTCAACTGGCCCGGGCTCGGTACGCTTGCCTTCGATGCGGTCGGCGCTCGTGATTATCCGGTTCTCCAAGCCGTCATCACTGTCCTGTCGCTGATGATCGTCGGCATCAACCTTCTGGTCGATATTGCCTATGGGCTTGTCGATCCCCGCATCCGCACGGAGTAAGAGACGATGGCTGCCAACACCTCGCGCCTCTCGCGCTTCAACAGTCTTGAATTCATCCTTGGCGCAACGTTGACGGTCGTGATCTGCCTTGCCGTCGTTTTCTCTGATGTCCTCTTTCCAGGTGGCGCGGAAAAAATCGATCTGATGGCGCGGCTCGCGAAGCCGTTTGCGAATGCCGCCCATCCATTCGGCACCGACCCGCTCGGCCGTGACGTGCTGGCCCGCGTCGTCGCCGGCGGCAAAATCTCACTCCTCGTTGGCTTCACCTCGGTGATCGGCGCGGTGATCTTCGGCGTGGCGGTTGGGCTCGTGGCGGGTTACTACCGCGGCTTCTGGGACATGCTGGTGATGCGCTTTGCAGACATCCAGCTCGCCATGCCCTTCATCCTGCTCGCGATCACCTTTATCGCGATCGTTGGAGGCAGCCTCACCAATACCATCATCCTGCTGATCGTCTCGCAGTGGGTGCAATATGCCCGTCTCGTGCGCGGCTCGGTGCTGACACTCAGGGAGCGCGAATTCATTCTGTCGGCCCGTGCTATCGGCGTGAAGGACTGGCGCATCATCCTCCAGCATTTGCTGCCAAACCTGATCGGTCCCGTCATCGTGCTGATGACACTGAATGTCGCCAACAACATCCTGCTCGAAAGCAGCCTCACCTTCCTCGGCCTCGGCGTCGATCCCACTATCCCAAGCTGGGGCGGTATGCTGGCGGACGGGCGTACCTATCTTCAGACCGCATGGTGGGTCAGCGTCTTTCCAGGCTTGGCGATCCTTCTGACCGTTCTCGGTCTCAACCTCCTCGGCGACTGGCTTCGCGATAGCCTCGATCCGACCGGCAGAACCTCGAGGTAATCGCCATGAGCCCGCTTTTAAACCAGACTTTCACTCGAACGCTGGACGCTATTGTCGAGCTCGCCATTCCGGGCCAACCGCTGGAAGCCTGGACCTTCGACGACACGGAAAGCCGGAGAGAGGCGGAAAGACGGTTGCGGGAAAAGGGCGTGACTGCCCGCATTCGCAGTGCTTACAAACCTCTTCTCTTTGCCTTTTTGGAAGAGATCGATCTCGATGGTGTCGAGGCGATCGAAGTGCACTTTCCCGTCCATGCCAATGCCCCGGCAAACCGCTTCCGCCTAGAGGCCTATCCGCTCGCGGCTCTGGTTGGTGAGGCGAAAATTGACTTCATTGCCCGTAACGACGGTGACTTTCATTATGATGTCTCGCTGAAGCGCGGGGAGCAGATCGAGAGCGTGACCGTCCTCGCGCCGAACCGGGTGCATACGGACATCGTCGGCGAGATCAATGTCTCGCCCACAGGCTGGTTGAAGCTTGGCCGGCAGCCGGGCGAGCGACTGGCGACGGATTACGAGGAACTCTTCGAAGCAGGCATCAAAGCCGTAGCCGATCATGCCTGGGGCGATCAGGAGCCCTATTTCGAAGAGCTGAACATTCGCGTTGTTCACCCCGCGAAAGACATCTCGTTGCCGGTCGGCGATGAGGTCGTCAGCCTTCGCGAGGCGCTGCACGAGGATTTCTATTTTTCGCTTCTCGAATTTTTCCAGAAAAAATCAGGCCGCCCATTGGGTGATCGAGGTCTGAGACCAGGACAGATCGTGCCTGAAATCGCCAAGAGCAATGGCGAAATTTCTGTTGTCATCGAGACGCGGGCGCTTACCACAGGTTTCTTAGACGGGGATGAGCAGCCGATCGACGCCGCTCAAGAGCCGATTGCGGAAAGCCAGGTGAGGAAGCTCCTGGCCGAAATCGGCGGAGACGCTTTCGAAGCACGGTCCCGTTCCGGACGCATCCTTTCTGCCCGCTACAAATCCGGCGACGATGCCGCGGTGATGATCAGCGGCGGGCAACATCCGAACGAAACGACGGGCATTGTCGGCGCTCTTCGCGCGGCCCGGAAGCTCGGCCAGAGGAAGCAGGCCCACTTTACGATATCGCCGCTGGAGAACCCCGACGGATATGCCGTGCACCAGCGTCTTCGCCTCGACAACCCGCGCCATATGCACCATGCCGCGCGTTACACCGCACTCGGCGACGATCTCGAATATCGAACCTCCGAGAATGCGGGTACCAACCTGTTCGAGAAGGAAATCCGTTTCAAGGCGGAGAAAAAGAGCGATGCCAAGCTGCATGTGAATCTGCATGGCTATCCCTCGCATGAATGGACGCGACCGCTTTCCGGCTATGTGCCCCGCAACTTCGCCATGTGGACATTGCCGAAGGGCTTCTTCCTCATCATCCGCCATCACCCGGACTGGGAACGCCAGGCTGAAGCATTGCTGGACAAGGTCACCGGTCATCTCGGGGCAATCCCCGGTCTTCTCGATTACAACAATCGCCAGATCGCTCTCTATGAAATCCACGCCGGCGAGACGGGTTTTCGGATCATCAACGGCTTCCCATGTCTCTCATCCGTCGATGATCGGCATAACGTCCCGATGACCCTGATCACCGAATACCCCGACGAAACGATCTATGGCGACGATTTCATCGCCGGCCATACAGCGCAGATGGAAACGGTTCTCTCGGCCTATAATGCCTGGCAAGACATCATGCGCGAACGCGCTTCTGCCTGATGCAGGCGCGTCCTCATCAGGGCGCGCCACTGAAGGTGTCGATCAGAGTTTGGCGAAGCGCGCTCATCGGTTGCTCCTTCGTCGTGTCAGCGGGCATCATACCGCTGACAAATCCCTTGGCTTCGAAGCGCGCAACAAGGTCTGCATCGTCGCTGACAATATGCACCGGCACCGCGCGTGACGCACCCTGCCCCGTGATGATCGACGCCGGCTGGTGATCACCGAGGATGACGTAGACCACATCTCGGCGCTGCCTTTCCATGAACTCCCCAAGCGTCGCCAGCGAGTAATCGATGGTCTGTATATATTGGCGACGCACCCGGTCTGGGACGGCCCAGACGACGGACGGCGGGTCGCCGCTGACAGCCTGGTCGTTAAAGGCAGAGCCATCTCCGACCTTGTCCCAATCGATGAGTATCGGCACGGGCGTCCAGGGCGCGTGGCTGGATATGAGCGCGATCTCGGCCATGACCCGTTGTCCGCGCTCATGGGCAGGCTTCAGCGCTAACCGATCAAAGGCAGACAGGGTGTATTGATCCGGCATCGTGACCCAATTGAATGGCTTGCCACGATATTGAAGGCCGGATGCCGACAGGATCTGGTCGTAGCCAAAATAGTCCGCTTCCGGCCACGCCATGGTGATCGCCGGCATGACTGCCACACTGTGCCATCCGGCTTGAGAAAACAGCCGGTTCAAGCTCGGCTGGTGACTGATCATCAGCCGATCGTAGCGTGCCTGACTATCGACCCAGAGCCCGGACAGCAAGGTGCCGTGAGCAAGCCAACTCAGACCTCCAACCGTTGGAGACGTGACCCAGCCACTGGCCACGTGTAAGCCTGCGGCTCCGAGCTGCTGGTCGATGGCACCGAGCCGCCGACCCGTGACATCGGCATAAAGAGGATCTTCGACTGCGGACCGCCCGTAGGACTCCACGAAGACCAGAATGACATCCTTGCCCTTGACCCTTCGGAAAAGATCGCGTCCATCCGTCGGACCGATCCCGGTCGCCAGCTCCTTTTCGAAAGCTTGCATATCCTCCGCGGAGCGGACAACGAGGCTCAGTCTGTTCGACAAATAGACAGGCGTGCGAAGATCGACCCAAGGCAAGCCGAGCCACATCAGCCCCGCCCCGATCACAAGGATTGCCGCAAACGCCGCAGTCAAAATCCGCCGCGTCGATCCCGTTGCGCTGGCCATCCATTTGAGCGACCTCAGAAAGATGCTTGCGACAAGAAGGAAAAGCAGACCGCCGCCGATCAGCGCTGCGAGCGCTGCCGGTGTGCCGATCGTACCCGAAATCAGGATCCAGCCATCCTTCAGCATCTTCAGATCGAGATAGGGATTGAATGGGCGCTGGAAGGCGGACTGGACGCCGATGTCAGCCAGCTTCAGGAAAAGGACGAGAAAGACGATAAAGCCGCATAAGAAAATCACGATGCGCCGCAGCCAGCCCCTCGTCAAAAGCGTGAGAAGGCCGATGAGCGCCCATTCGAGTGGTAGCCTCGTAAACGCTCCCACACCGAACGCGTCGGGGTGATCAGGCAGGTTGAAAGCGAGCAGTGCAGCAACAGAGAAAAGCAATGCGCCGATCGCTGCTTTCAAGTTAATGTGTTTGCGGCTGAACCCGATTTTCCCGTTCACTTCAATCCACTCTCAATGCAGTGCGTATCACTGAGCTGGAAAAGCAGCCAAAATGCAAAGGTCTTCCGCTTGAACAAACTGCGAATAGTCGTCTCTTTCATCACGCTTGCTTTTCTGGCAGCGATCGTCCTGAGAACAGATTTGAATGCTCTTGGACAATCGCTCTCCCGCACCTCGTGGATCGTTGTCGCAGTGTGCCTTGCGCTCGTCCAGCTGCAAATCGTTCTCTCTGCACTTCGCTGGCGTTTCACCTCCCGCCGTCTTGGGCAGGACATCGCCCCGTTGAAGGCAATACGCGAATATTATGTCGCAAGTTTTCTCAACCAGACGCTCCCTGGCGGCGTGGGTGGAGATGCGATCAGAGCATGGCGCATGCGGGGTGACGAACCCGGCGGCTGGCGGCAACCTGCCAAGGCAGTCATATTTGAGAGACTGTCCGGACAGATCGCATTCTTCATTCTCGCGATCGTCGGCCTCAGCGTCTGGCCGTTGATGACGCAGACGGATTTCGGCCAACAGCTGCGGCACTACCTCTTGTTCGCCGGCGCATTGCTTCTGGCCGCAATCGTCGCTCTTTATGTCGCCAAGCCCAAGTGGGCCACGCAAAACGCGTTGCGTGAAGGCCTCGCCGAAGCCTTCGTGCGGCGGGGAGCCTGGATCGTGCAATCCACGACCAGTGCGGGCGTGCTTTCGACCTATGTGATCATATTCTTTATTGCCGCTGGCGCGACGGGCACGCAGCTGCCCTGGGTCGCCTGTCTGACCATTATTCCCTTCTGTCTGGTGGCAATGCTCATCCCGACAGGCTTTGGCGGCTGGGGCACGCGTGAGGCTGCGGCAATGGCGCTCTGGCCGTTGTTGGGAGCCGCACCGCTCGATGGACTGGCGGCGAGCATCACCTATGGCTGGCTGTCGCTCCTTGGCACGGCGCCCGGCGTGATCTTTCTTGCCGCGAGCGCCTTGAAGAGACGACCGAGCCACGCCTGACCACTGCCTCACCGACGATCAATGCGCGCATAGATGTCGCCCGATTTGGCATCGGCCGGCATTGCAGCAAGTTCCGTCAGCATCTGGCTTCCCGTTTTCCACCCTTGCGAAACGAAGCGATGCGTTTCGCCCTCGACGCGATTGAAACGATAGTCGCCGATCGAGGCAAGCTTTGCAATTGCGTCATTAGCAACCGACGGCATGGCGGGAATATACTCGAACGCAATCAGGTCGATGGGCTGGCTCAGGCCTGCCAGAACCGCGGCTTCGGCGCCTTCCACATCGATCTTGATGAAGGCGGGCACCCCGTATTTTTCGATGAGATCATCCAGTCGCACCATGGGCACGGTGACCTTCCCATCCCACTTGACGTGGGAGAACCCTGCATTTTTCTTAACCGCCTCGACAAAGCTGGACGAAACGCTGGTGACAGTTGGGTGACGGCTGGAGATCAGCAGATCGACGCTTCCTCGCGTTGCACCGACAGCCACCCTTTCGAAGCCCTCAAGCTCTTTGCCAAGATGCTTTTCGACGAAGTCAGCAAAGAGAGGCTGGGGCTCGATTGCGACGACCCTCGCTCCGATCTCGATCAGCGTTCGGCTGCGGCTTCCCACATGAGCGCCGATGTCGAAGACAAGCTGCCCAGGAGAGACGAGGGAGCGGTAGAAGCGCTTCAATCCAAAGCGCCGCCACGGCTGACCGTAATAAACGACGAGAGAGCGAGCAAGGCCGAGCGATGACGATAGCTTCCTGGCCACCGTCATGTGCTCACCCGGTTGCGCACGAGATACACAATGTCTGCAGCAAATGAGTAGACGAGCGCCAGGAGTGCCGCCGCCGCCAGATAGTTTGAGACTGGAGCAACCACGGCTGGAACGAGGATGAGGCACAGGATCGACACCTGGACCACACAGACGAACTTGCGCCTGAACGATGAAGGAAGATCAGCCGAGAGTGCCGGAAGAAGCCAACCGGCCGCGACGAAGAAATACCGCATCAGTCCGATCAGCAGCACCCAGGCACCCGCCTTGTCCAGAAGAGCGGCCGCGACCGAGAGGATGAGGATCAGGAAGGCATCCACTTCCATATCGAAGCGAGCGCCAAGCTCGGATTCTTGACGATACCGCCGTGCGAGATAGCCATCTATTCCGTCAAGCGCCAGCGCCACCACAACGACACCAACGAGGATCCACAAGACTGTGTCCGCTTGCTGCAGACTTTCGAAACAGAGCACAGTTGCTGCCGTCAAACTCACGAGCGAGGCTCGAATGGCCGTCACAGTATTGGCATAGCCAAAACGCCGATGTGGATATTGCGGAAGCAGGTAGAGCACGAAGGCAAATATCGCCGAAAGGGACAGCGTTGCGGCAACAACAAAATCCCAACCCAGCGACATTTCCACACGCACCAAAACCGCGACGGCGATGGTGCCGAGCAGCAGGCAGGCGAGATTTGCAAGCGTGTTTCGCACGAGAGGCCTTCGGTCTCTCAAGGTCGCGAGCGACTCGCCCTGTATTAGTGCCATTTTTATCCTCCCGGGATCCTGGACTTATTCGGCTGCGACCAGCGTTTCAAGGTCCATCAGATGCCCGGCACGGACGGTCTTGGTGCGGAGGTAGTTCTGGTTCTCGGCGGTGACGGTGCCCGTTACCGGAGCGCGCGCCTCCACCTCGATACCTCCGGCACGAAGGCCGTTGATCTTGGTTGGATTGTTCGTATAGACGGCGACCTTCTTGATGTTCATATGACCCAACATCGCAACCGCTGCTTCATAACGGCGGTGGTCCTCGGAAAGGCCAAGTTCGGCGTCGGCGTCGATCGTGTCAAGGCCGAGATGCTGGTAGCCATAGGCACGCATTTTCGCGCCGATACCAGTGCCGCGACCTTCCTGGTCAAGATAAAGCAGGACCCCACCGCCAGCCTGCTTCAACAGCGCGAGACCATTGCGCAACTGATCCCCACAGTCGCATTTCAGCGAGTTGCAGAGGTCACCCGTGATACAGGACGAATGGATGCGGATCGGCACGGTGCGCGACACGTCCGGATTGCCAACGACGATCGCAACTTGATCTTTTTGCGCAAGACCGCCGCGAAAAACGACAAACTCGGAATTGCCCAGGTCTTTGAGTGGAACGCGCGTTCTCACCACCTTTTCGAAGCGCTGGAGCGCCATTTCTGTATTCAGCAGGCGTGACGCAGAGAGCTCGCAGCATCCGGCAAAACGCTCAGGCGAGGAAGAAACATCGGCCATGACCATAGCAGGCAGAAGAAGCGCGACACGCGCCAACTCTGCCGTCTGCGATGCAAGTTCGTCGGCTGTCGTCCAAGTCTGAGGACGCTCTGCGCCAAGAACGTAGGACAGCCGCGACGCCTCTTCGAAGCTGACGCCTGAGAGCGGAGTGAGCACGTCTCCACCACCCACAATGCCCAGGCGCGTTGCGCGCGGTGCAGTGAGAAGGAGAGAATGGCTGTTCTCAGTGGTCATCGCAAACTGGTCGTAAATCGAAGGCGCAACGGCATCCAGTGCCAGAACTGCCAGCCGTCGCTCGTTTGAGGAGAAGAGGATTGGGCGACCGTAGCGTAGTTCTGAAACGGCGCGCTCGACTTCAATCTCTGGGGTGGAAAACTGAAAAGCAGCATGGGTGGCAGACGACATGTGACATACTCTCCCTAGATGGTTTTTGTTTTCTACGGAGAAGATCATGGTTGGATTTCTCGCAGACACGGAATTTATTTTAGCAATCCGTACGGAACAAAACGCGTGTCTCGGCAATACGCTCCATTGGAATTCGCATTTATTAGGATCACCATTTTGGCATCAGCATCGGCCGAAGCTTTGAGTAACAAGACCACACTATGCCGGGCGCTGTGGATCGAGACGGCCAACCGTTGCGCCATCAGGCAAGAGAGCATCGAACCTCTTCAGGCAGATCAGGTTCTTGTCCGCACACTCTACAGTGGGATCAGCCGTGGTACCGAATCTCTGGTGCTTGCTGGCAAAGTGCCGCAGAGCGAGTTTGACAGAATGCGCGGCCCTCACATGGAAGGCAGCTTCTCATTTCCGGTAAAGTACGGCTATTCCACAATCGGGAAGATTGAAGCCGGCCCGGACGATCTGATCGGCAAGACGGTATTCTGCCTCCATCCGCATCAGGATCGTTTCGTCACCTCGAAGGACATGATCGCTGTATTGCCGGAAGGTCTTCCCCCGGAGCGTGGCGTTCTCGCAGCAAATATGGAGACGGCACTCAATATCGTCTGGGATGCCATGATCCAACCCGGTGACCGCGTCGCTGTCTTTGGCGCCGGCGTCGTAGGAACCTTGATCGCCAACCTGTCTCGCCGAATTGCGGGCACCGGTACGGTATTGCTGGACAACAATACCGATCGCCGCGCGCATGCTGAGGCCATGGGCATCTCCTTTGCAGAAGCCGGCACGCTCAAGGGCGAATTTGACGTACTGATCAACGCCTCGGCAGCCGGCGCCGCGCTTTCCGAGGCCATTGAACATGCTGGCACCGAGGCGCGCATCGTCGAGGCAAGCTGGTATGGCGACAAGATCATTTCCGTTCCGCTCGGCGGCGCGTTCCACTCAAAGCGCTTGCAGTTGATAAGTTCGCAGGTCGGGGCCGTTCCTCCCTCACGGCGAGCGCGCTGGAGTTTTGGCCGACGCATGGCGAAAGCTTTGGAACTGTTGGCGGACGATAGCCTCGATCACCTCATATCCGGCGAGACAGACTTTGCTGATCTGGCCGACGACTATCCCCGTATCCTTTCATCGCAGACGACGCTCTGCCACCGCATCCGCTACTAACGAAAGAGAGACCATGTTCGCAGTCGAAGTCCGAGACCACATCATGATCGCCCACAGCCTTCCGCGTCCGGTATTCGGACCGGCACAGGGCATGCATGGCGCCACCTTCGTCGTTGATGCGGCGTTCTTCACAAAAGACGTGGACGAAGACGGTCTTGCAGTCGACATCGGGGCGGCAACGACTGTTCTCTCCGAAACCCTGAAGCCCTTGAATTACCAAAACCTCGATGAGCTCGATATCTTCAAGGGTAAGGTCAGCACCACTGAAGTCATCGCTAAACACATTTTCGATCAGTTGGCGGAAGCGGTTGCCGTCAAGCGTCTTGGCCCGGGCAGCCATCGGATTTGCCGCATCCGGGTGCTGTTGCATGAATCGCATGCCGCGCGCGGCTGGTATGAGGCCGACCTTTGATATCAAGGCTGGCCTTTGCCTACCCCGGTGATCTCGAGCTGAAAACCGGGGGCTACGGCTATGATCGCGAAATCATATCGGGGCTCGATCGGCTTGGATGGGCGATCGATCTCATTCCCCTCGGGGAGGGTTTCCCCTCCCCGTCTTCAAACGTTCTGAGAGAGGCTGAAAGGCGGCTTTCCGCGCTGCCTGACGGCATGCTCGTGATGATCGACGGGCTTGCTTTTGGCGTGATGGACGAATGGGCAAAGCGGGAGAAAACGCGCCTCAACATCGTAGCGCTCGTTCATCATCCCTTGGCGCTCGAGACCGGCGTCGGCGAGAGCGATCAAATGCGCTTGCGGCACACCGAAACAAACGCGCTTGCCGCTACGCAGCATGTTTTCGTCACCTCACCGATGACGGCGCGCGAATTGATCGAGAACTTTGGTGTGCCGGAATCCAAGATTAGCGTCGCGGTGCCCGGCACAGCAAAACCGCCGCAAGGTCATAAGACACACAACGAGATCCCGCAGATCCTCTCCGTCGGCTCCCTTACGAGACGAAAAGGCCACGATGTTCTGATCGCATCGCTTGCAACGATCGTCGATCTTTCGTGGCAGGCCAAGATCATCGGCAGCCCAAATCTCGATCCTTCCGTCGCATCGGCTCTGGAGGAGCAGATCAGAGCTCTTTGCCTCAACGACCGCATCACGCTTGCGGGCGAATGCGACGATCTTTCGGCTGCCTATGCCGGTGCCGATATATTCGCTCTTGCCAGCCGGTATGAAGGCTACGGCATGGTGTTTGCGGAAGCACTCTCGTACGGCCTACCGATCGTTGCATGTCATTCGGGCGCCGTGCCGGATGTCGTCCCAAGCGATGCCGGTTTCCTGGTCCCGGTGGATGATGTCGAGGCTGTGGCCTTTGCACTGAGACGCCTCTTGATCGATCCCCACGAGCGAGCTCGCCGGGCCGAGGCTGCCGCATTCGCGGGCGCAGAGCTTCCGACCTGGACCGATACGTCCACCATCATTTCCAACAGATTGAAAGGTTTGATATGAGCGGCTTTGACAAGGAATGGCTTCGCCTTCGTGAACCGGCCGATCGCGCAGCACGATCGTCGTCTCTTGTTGAGACGGTGAAAGCGTACATCGAGTCGCACTCCCCGCGTGTCGTCATGGATATCGGTTGCGGCACGGGATCGACCTTCCGCACCCTCTCGCCGCTTCTGGCCGATGTGGACTGGAAGTTACTGGATTACGAGGCGGTGTTGCTTGACGAAGCAAAACGCCAGATCGGACCGCGGGACGATGTATCATTTCATTGCGCCGACCTGAACACGCTGGACGAGAGTTTGCTCGAGAATGTCGCGGTCGTTACCGCCTCTGCCTTGTTCGACCTCTGCTCGGAGGATTTCTGCCGCCGATTTATCGAGCGATTGGCACGCAAAAAGATCGGACTTTATGCGGCGCTCAACTACGACGGCGTCATGGAATGGTCGATCAAGCACCCTTTGGATAAGGCCGTTGTGGCCGATTTCAACGCGCATCAGCGCACAGACAAGGGTTTCGGACCCGCTCTGGGACCAGACGCCTCCGATTATCTATCGGGCTTGTGCGAGGACGCAGGATTCACCATTGAGACAGCCTCCAGCCAATGGGAGCTTGGACCGGAATCCGAGGCGCTTCAGATCGAGTTTCTTGCGGGGCTTTCCACGCCGATCCAGGAAATCGGAAACATCGACCCCACAGAGTTCAAGCAGTGGCTCGACTTTCGCCTGTCACGCGTTGGCGTAGATGGAAGCCGGTGCATCGTCGGCCACACGGATTTCCTGGCCCTTCCGAACACTTGAATCTGCCTGCGGCTTCAGACAGCAGTCGAAAAGCACATCGCTTCCAAGGCCGTAAATATCGGCCTGAGGGCGGTGAGCATTGCAAAGCTGGGCGATCGGCGAAAGCGAAATGCCGCACGGGCCTGAACCGATGATCAGGGGCGCAATCGCGACATGCAGCCGGTCGACCAGTCCCGCGTCGATGAAGCGGGCGATTGTACGCGCGCCGCCTTCAACAAGAATGCGCTTGAGGCCGCGCTCTGCGAGACAATCAAGAATGTCGCGCGGATCAAGACCGCGGCCGCTGCGCTGGAGCTTTACCACCTCGGCGCGATACGACGTTGCGGGGGCGTCATGCCCTTGAATGACGATCACCGGCGCACCGCCATCATTGAACAGTCCTTCCGTCCCCGTCAGTTCACCTTTGCAGTCGATGATGACACGCGTCGGGCTTGGTCCCTTGACTTCGCGCACGGAGAGCCGGGGATTGTCGTTCTGGACTGTACCAACACCGACGATGACCGCGTCCACAAGCGCGCGGCACCGATGCAGATGCGCCAGACCATCGGGTCCGGAAATGTCGCGGGCATCGCCTGTCGGCGTTGCGACGCGCCCATCGAGCGACTGACCGACCTGCGCGATGACGAAACCGTCCCTTCCTGCTGCAATCGGACCATAGAGCATCAGCGCCGGGTCGGCTTCCTTGCGGCGGAGCGTGTCCTTTCCGTCGCGAATGGAAAGAAGCTTCGTCCAGAGCCTGTCGGTCATGTGAAGGTTGCGCATCGACGTCCCTTTAAAGAATGCGGTAAAGCGTGGCGTCCCGGCGGATCAAATGGTGGAAGATCACAGCCAGCATGTGTAACGCCACCAACGCCAAAATGATCCACGCGCTCCATTCATGGATCGCTGAAAATGTCGGCGCGATGTCTGGAGATTTTCCGATCGGGCTCCAGATGGGCACCAGTCCGAACCACTCAAGGGGAAAGCCATGCGCATTCGTGGCGAGAAAACCCGACACTGGCATGATGATGAGGAAGAGGTAGAGCAGACCATGGACTGAGTGGGCGGCAATCCGCTCCAGCGCCGGTCCCTCTATTGGCGGCGCCCGTCGATACAGCCTGACTCCAACCCTGAGCAACATGACCCAAAGGATGAGAAAGCCAAGGCTTTCATGGACGAGGTAGAAGTCGAGCTTCACTTCATCTTTGACGAAGCCAATCATCAGCCCAAGCGGCCATGTCAGAAAAACCAGGATGGCAACGATCCAGTGCAGCAGCCGAGAAGCGGCACTGTATCTTGGAATATCCGGCAGCGATCGATCACTCATCCTCATGACTCCTCCAGGATTGAGCATCATCATGCCACAACGGACGGAGCCAAGGATAGTTGTCGGCATGAATGGAAATCGGTGCGGTACGTTTGCGAGGCACCGAGTGACCCCAACGTGACCCGATGTCAGGTCACGCTGTTGACCACATTCATTGTGGCCCGATCAGGCCAGTACGAGATGTCCCGGCGAAACTTCACGGTACTCCCTCTTGGGCGCGACATAGCCGACACTGCGGACAGGGCTTTTCAGCTCTTCGATACCGGCATTGCGCCGAATGCCGCGGCGGGCTGGGTCTGGCACAGGCACCGCTGCCATCAGCTTTTTCGTGTAGGCGTGCTGTGGATTGGCAAAGATCTGCGTACGCGGGCCGATTTCGACGATCTCTCCAAGATACATCACCGCCACCCGGTGGCTAACGCGCTCGACAACCGCCATATCATGGCTGATGAAAAGGAAGGCGATTTTGAACTGCTCCTGCAGATCCATCAGCAGATTGCAGACCTGCGCCTTGATCGACACATCAAGGGCGGAGACGCTCTCATCGGCAACGATGACTTTCGGATTGAGCGCGAGAGCGCGAGCAATCGCCACGCGTTGACGCTGACCGCCGGAAAACTCGTGCGGGTAGCGATCCATCATGGTCGATGACAATCCGACCCGCTCCAGCAGATCAGCCGCTTTTCGACGCGCATCCGATGGTGATGCGATGCGGTGCTTGATCATTGGCTCGGCCACAGCAGACCCCACAGTCATGCGCGGATTGAGACTTGAGAACGGGTCCTGGACGATCATCTGCACGCTTCGCCGTAACGAACGCAGGTCCGTTGGGCCGAGCTTCAGCACATCGTAACCGTCGAGAGAGACTTCACCGGACTCCGGCTCCACGAGCCTGGTGATCGACCGGCCCGTCGTGGACTTCCCGCAGCCGGACTCACCCACCAGGGAAAGCGTCTCACCTTGAAAGAGATCGAAGCTGATATTCTCGACAGCATGCACCGCACCCGTCACCCGGCCGAAGAGACCGGAGCGGATGGCAAAGCGCGTGACAAGGTTCTTGACCGAAAGGACCGGCGTCAGGCCGCCCTCCACGGTGTCCGCGACCTCGACGCTCTCGCCCACCTCTCCCGTTTGCATATCGACCTTGGGGAAGCGCAGGGGTCTGCCATGTCCATCCATCGAACCAAGTTTCGGCACTGCTGCCAGAAGTGCGCGCGTGTAGGGATGCTGTCCACGGTGAAAGATATCCGCGGTGTCGCCGGTCTCGACCTGGTCGCCGCGGAACATCACGATGGTGCGATCGGCAATTTCGGCGACGACACCCATATCATGGGTGATGAAGAGGACGGCCATGCCCTCCTCTTCCTGCAAGGTCTTGATCAGGTCGAGGATTTGCCCCTGGATCGTCACGTCGAGCGCGGTCGTCGGTTCATCGGCGATCAGAAGCTTCGGTTTAGAGGCCAGCGCCATGGCGATCATGACACGCTGGCGCATGCCGCCGGAAAATTGATGCGGATACTCGTCGAAACGACCAGCAGCATTGGGAATGCGTACCTTTTCCAGCAGCCGTATCGTTTCGTCCCTGGCTTGACCCTTGGTCATCCCCTTATGCCGGATCAGCACCTCGGAAATCTGCCGCCCGATGGTAAAGACCGGATTGAGCGATGTCATCGGCTCCTGAAAGATCATCGCAACATCATTGCCGCGCACATGGCGCATCTCCTGCTCCGAAAGCGAGAGAATGGCCTTGCCGTTGAGTTCCACCTCACCTTCGATGCGGCTAAACAGGGGATCGAGAAGCCGCATCAGCGATAGCGAGGTAACGCTTTTGCCCGAACCACTTTCACCCACAATCGCGACCGTCTCCCCGGCTTTCACCTCGAAGGAAAGTCCGCGGACCACCGTCTTCCATTCGTCATCGACCTTGAAGGAGGTCGTCAGGTTTTTGACACGCAGAACTGTTTCGGTAGACGTCTGCCCATTGGCGGTCATGGCTCATCTCCCCACAGCATAGGCCTGCATCAGGCGTGGTGTTGCCGCTGCGCGCAGCAGCCCATCGTGATCGCGTCGCGCTGCCGTCAGACGGCCCACGGTCCAAGGTTCGGCGGGCGTGACGTCATGACCACGGCTGCGCAATTCGCGTAGAGTATCGTCACCGACGCTCGTCTCGATCATGACGTTACCGGGCTGGCGGGTCCGTGGATAGAAAGACCCCGGGAAGTGCGACGTATGGAATAGCGGCAGATCGATTGCTTCCTGCAAGTTCAGTCCAAAGTGGGCATAGCGCAGGAAGAAGGACAGTTGCCACTGGTCCTGCTGGTCGCCACCAGGCGTTCCGAAGGCCAATGTCGGGCGACCTTCGAAGAGTGCCAGGGACGGCGTCAATGTCGTGCGGGGACGCTTGCCCGGCGCAAGAGAGGTCGGAAGACCCGGCTTCAACCAGAACATCTGCGCGCGGGAATTCAGGCAGAAGCCGAGGCCAGGAACGATGGGCGAGCTCTGCAGCCAGCCACCGGATGGCGTGACCGAGACCATGTTGCCTTCCCGGTCGATGACATCGATATGGACGGTGTCACCGCGCTTTTCAGTCAGATGCGACATGGTCGGCTCATAGACCGCACCGGTGCCTTGCATCGAGTTCAGCATGGAGAGCGTCAGATCGCGCTGGTTCTCAAAGCCGGGCACGAGTCCTGGACGCAGGTCCATCGATGCTTGGTCCGAGATAAGCTTGCGGCGCTCGTCATTGTAAGCGTCCGACAGCAAGGTCTGCATCGGCACCTGCGCAAAGTCCGGGTCTCCGTAGTAAACCTCGCGGTCAGCATAGGCGAGCTTCATCGCCTCGACGACGGTGTGGACGAAATCCGGGCCAGCCGGATCCATCTTACCGATATCAAGGCCTTTCAACAGCGCGAGCGATTGCAACAGCACCGGCCCCTGCCCCCACGGACCTGTCTTGGCAATCGTCCAGCCGTGATAATCATAGGTGGTCGGTGCATCAATGGTGGCCTGATAGCCCGCCATGTCATCGGCTGTCAGAACACCCTTGTGGCGCGAACCGCTGGCATCCATCACCTCGGCTTCAGCGAGATAGTCGGCAATCTTCTCAGCGACAAAGCCGCAGTAGAAGGCGTCGCGTGCCGCTTCAATGCCAGCTTCACGACTAGGCTTGGCTTCGGACTCCTTGACGATCCGCTTCCAGGTTTCGGCAAGAACAGGGTTCTTGAAGTTTGACAGTGGCTGCGGAACGTGACCGCCCGGCACCCATGTCTCGTAGGATGTCGGCCATTCCGTCTGGAAGAAATGCGCAAGTCCGGCAATCGAGGCGGAAACGCGCGCCAGCAGCGGATGGCCGTTTTCCAGATAGTGGATGGCGGGCTCCAGCACGTCCCGGACACTCATCGTGCCGTAATCGCGCAGCATCAGCATCCAGCCGTCGAAGGCGCCCGGAATCACGGTTGCCAGCAGACCGTCGCCGGGGATGATGTCGATGCCTTCGCCCTTGTAGTGCTCGATAGTGGCGCCAGCAGGGGCCGGACCCTGTGCGCAAATCACCTCGACCTTGTCCTTCTTTTTCGAATAGATCACCGCGGGCATGTCGCCGCCTGGACCATTCAGATGCGGTTCGAGAACCTGGAGCACGAAGCCGGTCGCCACGGCAGCGTCAAAAGCGTTTCCGCCCTTTTCGAGAATGCTCATGCCGACCGAGGATGCAATCCAGTGCGTGGAGGTCACGACACCGAAGGTGCCGAGGATTTCAGGGCGAGTTGTGAATGCAGTCATAAGATCAGTCCTTCGGGATTATCAGTGTTCACGCGGATCGAGCGCATCCCGCAGGCCATCGCCCAGGAGATTGAAACCGATCACCACGAGGAAGATGGCTGCACCCGGCCAGATGGCCATCCAGGGTGCCTGTGAAAGATAGTTCTTCGCCACATTGAGCATTGAGCCCCAGCTTGCCGCCGGCGCCTGCTGTCCAAGGCCAAGGAAGGAGAGGCTTGCCTCGGCAATGATTGCGGTTGCCACCGTCAATGTCGCCTGAACGATGATAGGCGGCACGATGTTGGGAAGGATGTAGCGAAGCATGATATCGTGATGACCGAGCCCGATCGAGCGCGCCCCTTCGATATAGTCCTCCGTCTTGACTGCAAGCACCTGTGCACGTGTCAACCGGATGAAGATCGGCATGGCAGAAAGACCGATCGCGATCATCGCATTTGTGAGGCTTGGGCCAAGAAAGGCGGCAAGCGCGATCGCCATGATCAGGAATGGCATTGCCAGAAAAGCTTCCGTGATGCGCGAGATCACTTGGTCGAGCCAGCCGCCGAAATAGCCGGAGATAAGACCGAGCGGAACACCCGTGATGACCGCGATGAACACGGAGACGACGCCCGCCATCAGTGAGGCCTGTGCGCCCCAGATCATACGCGAGAGGATGTCACGACCGATATCGTCCGTGCCAAGCCAATGTGCCGCCGACGGCGCCTTGCGGATGGCGCTCCAGCTTGTGGCATAGGGATCGGCGATCGGCAGAACGGGTGCGAGCAGAGCAATAACTGCAAAGAAAACGATGATGATGAGACCGGCGATGGCGCTTTTGTTGCGTTTCATCTTTTTCCATGCGCGATTTTGCGAGCGCTTGGCGACCGGGGCGGCTATCTGAACGGTCACACTCATATGGTAGCCCTCATGCGTGGATTGAGTAGAACCGTGACGACATCGGCCAGAAGGTTCATCAGGATGAAGCCTATTGCGGTGCAGAGCACCACACCCTGGACGACGGCATAATCACGCGTGAAGACGGCATCGACGATGAGCTTCCCGAAGCCTGGAATGGTGAAGATCTGCTCGGTCAGAACCGCACCGGCCAGCAATTCTCCGAAGAGCCGCGCCGACAAAGTGATGATGGGCAGGAGAGCGTTTCTGAAGGAGTGGCTGAGCACCACCTGCCAGCTGGATAGTCCCTTGGCTCTCGCGGTACGGATATAGTCGGACTTCATCACCGAGAGCATGGCAGATCGCGTGTGACGCATCAGCGTCGCGGCCAGCGCATTACCCAGAACGAAGGACGGCATGATCATGGTCTGGATCGAGCGAACAGGATCAACGAAAATAGATTCGTAGCCTGATGCCGGAAGCCAACCGAGATGGACCGACACCAGCAGGATGAGCATGATACCAAGCCAGAAATTCGGGATAGAGAGACCGGACAGCGCCACGATGTTCGAAAGATAATCGATCCACGTATTCTGTTTGACGGCAGCAAGAATGCCGATCGGCACACCGATGATCAGCGCGAAGAACATCGACATCACGGCAAGCTGGATGGTGACTGGCAGCTTCTGGCCGATCAATTCAAGAACCGGCTGATTGGTCCTCAGCGATATGCCGAAATCCCCCTGAAGCACCGAGCCGAGCCAGTAGAAATACTGGTAAACGACCGGGTCGTTCAATCGATACCGCTCGCGCAGGAGTTCGATGACGGCAGGATCGCGCTCCTCGCCCGCCATGGCGAGAATAGGATCGCCCGGCAGAAGCTTTTGCAGCGAGAAAACAAAAATGGAAATGATAAGCAGCGTCGGTATGGCAACCAAAAGCCGCTTGCCGATATAGATGTGCATTGGATCGATCCTTGAAACACCGGTGTGCCGGAGATTGGCGCAGGCGCTGTTGCCAGCGCCTGCGACGGAACATCAAGGGCTTATGAGCCTTTCTTCACACCAGTCAGGCGGATCATGCCATCGGATGAAGGGGTGAAGCCGGTCACGGCTTTGGACGTCGCGTAGAGATAGGCTTGATGGCCGAGATAGATCAGCGGCAGATCGTCATCGAGGATTTTGGTCGCCGCGTCATACTTCTCCTTGCGAACCGCATCGTCAGTCGAGGCACGCGCCTCGTCGAGCAGCTTGTCCACTTCCGGATTGCAATATTTGGTGTCGTTGATGCCACCCTTGCAGGTGACGAACTGGTGGATATTGCCGTCGGGATCGGAACGACCAGACCAGTCTGAGCGTGAAAGCACGTAGTTGCCCGCCGTCTGCTCGGAAAGCAGTGTCGCAAATTCGGTTGCCTTCAGTTTCACATCGAAGCCAGCCTCCGCCACCATGGCCTGGATGACCTGCATCATCTGCGTCTGGGTGGTGTTGTTGGCATGCTGCAACTCGATTTCGTAGCGGTCGAAGCCAGCCTCCTTCATCAGCGCCTTTGCCTTTTCCACGTCACGCGCCGGCACGGGGACGTCCTTGTTGTACCAGGGGCTGGTCGGTGGCCATGCCTGGTTACCGGCCATTGCCGTCCCCTCGAAGACGACCTGGTTGATCGCCTCGCGGTCGATGGCAAGCGAGAAAGCCTGGCGCAGGCGCTTGTCCTTGCCGAAAGGATTGTCGGCCTTCGGACCGTTGCCGATATTGACATACATGGCCATGTAGCCCGGTCCCACGATTTCACCATAGGTCAGCTTCGGATCGTCCTTGACCGACGCCGCATCCGAAGCAGAGATGCGTTCCGCCATGTCGAGATCGCCGGCGCGCAGATTGGCCAGACGAACGGTGGTGTCCGGGATCGGCAGGAAGGTCACCTTGTCGAGGAAGATGTTATCCTTGTTCCAATAATCGGCAAACTTTTCCAGCACGATACGGTCCTGCTGAATGCGCTCGACGAACTTGAATGGTCCGGCACAAACCGGCTTGGAACCGAAGTTCGCGCCGAGTTCCTTACCGGCCTTCGGCGAAATCATCATGCCGGCGCGGTCAGAGAGCTGGGCCAGCAGGCTGGCATCAGGCTTCTTCAACGTGAACTTGATCTGGTACTCGCCGGTCGCTTCCACCTTCGCCACGGAGGCGAGCTCGCTCTTGCGGCGCGATTCCGGCATCGTCATGTTGCGCTCGATCGTATAGACGGCCGCCTCGGCATTGAACGGCGTGCCGTCATGAAAGACGACGCCTTCACGCAGGTCCATTGTCAGCGTGTTGCCATTGTCGCCCCAGGCCCATTTGGTGGCCAGTTGCGGAACGACGGACAGATTGTTGTCGAGATCCACCAGCTTGTCGCACATGCTGGTATAGACGAGGCGTCCCACGAAGGTTCGCGATTGGGCGGGATCGAGCACGTCGGCGTCGTCCTGCAAGCCGATACGAATATCCGCGGCAAAGGCCGAGGTGGAGAGCAATGCTGCGGTCAGCAGAGTGGCGGAAAATTTGGTGATCTGTCTCATGTCGTTCTTCCTCTGGATGGTGTTCAGGCAGCCGGTGTTCCGGTTCTTGCCGCGGTGATGTCTGTCAGATCTCTCCCTTCGATCCGTGATCGAGATGATCCATCGATGTCTGGCGGATAAGGCGTTCCTGCAATGTCAGGAGGTGATTGCGCATGGCCTCACCTGCCTTGGAAGGATCGCGTGCCGCAATCGCGTCGATGATTTCGGCATGCTGGTCGCGCGATTCCTTCAGCGTGTCATCGAGCCGACGTGCACGTTCGCGAACCGCCTGCCAGGACGGGTCTTGGCGCACGCGATTGACGACGTCGAAGAGCGACAGAAAAAGCTGATTGCCCGCGCTCTGCGCAATCAGACGATGGAGCGAACCATCCCAAAGCTCCCGCCAATCCGCATCGGTGCGCTCGTAGATCTTGGCGCAGGTTTCGCGCATGCGCAGAATGTCGGAGGGTTTGGCGCGCATGGCGGCAAGCTGCGCCAGTTGCGGTTCGATGCGAAGACGCACCTCCATGATTTCCATGAAGTTCGTGCCGGGGACGAGGCTTGCCGCATGGTCGCCCCAGCTATCGGGCTTCTGACCAAGGAACGTGCCTGCTCCTTGGCGACGCCAGATCAAGCCTTCCGCTTCAAGCACTTCCAGTGCTCGCCGAATTTCACGGCGGCCCGCACCAAGTCGCTCGCTCAACGTGCGCTCCGTCGGCAATTTTCCATCGCGGCCAAAAGCACTTACAGCGATAAGTTCGCGCAGACGTTCAAGCGCGTAATTCGCATTGTCGAGACCAGCGATGTTGGATTTCTCATTCATTGGTGCGTACCAATTTCACATTGGTTCAATGAATGCCGAACAAGCTCATTCGTCAAGCTCAAATTTTATCCACGCAGAAATTTTATGCAGAAAAGGCACCATCCAGCGAATATGCTTGCCTGAGACATATGGAAAAAGCAGCGGCCTTGATGCGGACCGCTGCTTTCTAAAAGCACCAAGATGATTTTTAAATTAGAGCAATCTCAAGCTGCCAAACCGGTTTTATGAATTTCCACAAGCTCTTGATAGCATGATGTATTTCCTGCGAGAACAGGCTGACCCTCGAAGAGCTTTTCCCCCTCCAGCGAGAACGGCATGACCTGCCCGCCGGCTTCTTTCACCAGGCAGAAACCGGCCATGCAGTCCCATGCTCGCATATGGGGTTCATAGTAACCGACCAGCCGGCCTGCAGCCACATAGGCCAGCATTAGCGCGCCGGAGCCGTTGCGGATAAAATTGCCGCCACGCGCCATGACATCACTGCTGATCCGACCAACTCTCTCCGGCGTCACGTAATTGTTGGAACCGATGCCGGTCAGAGCGTTCTGAATATTTCTGGAAGGATCAAGCGTCAAAGGCCTGCCGTTCAAGGTCGCGCCATGTCCTTCAGCAGATGCGTAAGTCTCGTCGGCACATGGCACGCGGATCACGCCGACGACTGGCTTTCCTTCCCGGACCACGGCGATCGAGACGCACCAACTCGGCATGCCGTTGACGAAAGGCGCGGTCCCATCGATCGGGTCTACCACCCAGGTGTAGCCAGAGACACCGTCGTCATAGCCATGCTCCTCGCCAAGAAATCCGTCGCCGGAGAAGGTCGCAGCGACGCGCTCGCGCAGCATGGTTTCGACGTTGCGATCGGCGATCGAGACGACGTCCTGAAGATCTCTCTTCGTCTCGATCACCAGGCTGTCGCGCTTGTTGAAGTAGTCGAGCGCCATCGCACCAGCCTCAGCCGCCAATTCCTGTGCAAGCGCAAAGCGCTGTTCGAGGGCGCCATTCCGTTCTGTCATTTCCAATGTCCTTGATTGAATTCACTAAGGTCACGCGTCGATGAGCGCTATGCCACGATTTTTAAAACTGAGTGTGACATCGCTGGTCTCGTTCACAGTCTGGTTCATGTCGTGATCAACGATGAACAGTGTGCCGACTTCCGTTTCGACTTCGTATTCCAGGTGCCCGCCGAGATAGGCGGTGTGCAGCACGCGTCCCGGCATCCCGGCCTCGCCCGGCGCGCCGATCCGGATAGACCCTGGACGAACGGCGAGTTTTGCCGCGCCAGCGCGCGGATGCCTGCTTGGAATGCGATGTTCCGTCTTACCGATCCGGACGATCGCTTCCTCGCCTGACTGTGAGATGACCTCGCAAGGTACGACATTTGCCTCGCCCATGAAGTCCGCAATGAAGGACGATGCCGGGGCTTCGTAAAGCTCGCGCGGTGCTCCCGATTGGGCAATCTCACCCTCCTTCATGACGATGATGCGATCGGAGACCGCCAGCGCCTCATCCTGGTCGTGCGTGACGTAGACAGCCGTAAAGCCGATGCGCTGTTGCAGTTCACGAATGTCGGTTCGGACCCTTCGGCGCAGACGTGCGTCGAGGTTCGACAAGGGCTCGTCGAGCAGGAGCACCTGCGGCTCCAGCACAAGGGCTCGTGCAACTGCCACGCGCTGCTGCTGCCCGCCGGAAAGTTCGGCAGGTAGACGATGGCCCATGCCGGCGAGACCGACAAGGCGCAGCCCTTCCTCCGCCTTGTCACGCGCCTCGTTCTTCTTTAGCCCGGAGGATCGAAGGCCATAGGCCACATTGTCCAGCGCACTCATATGCGGAAACAGCGCATAGGACTGGAACACCATCGACACGTCGCGCTCATTGGCGGGTAGCATGGTGACATCCTTGTCGCCGATCAGGATACGGCCGGAGTTCGGATGCTCGAGGCCAGCAAGCATTCGAAGGGTCGTCGTCTTTCCGCAACCGGATGGACCGAGGAGCGTCACGAGCGTGCCCGGTTCGATCGTCAAGGAGAGATCCGGTATGGCAGTAAACGCGCCGAAGGTCTTGCGAACATTCTGGAAAACGACTGAGCCGGGTTTGACGGTAATCATGCGGCTTTCTCCTGAGGATTGGATGGGGATGTAGCTAGGGAAACGCCGGCAACCCGGTTTTCACGGCGAAGGCGTCTTTCTCCAACCGCGAGTTGGAAGCCGGCAATGACGGTGATCATGACGACGATCAGCATGGACGAGTAGGCGATCGCCACCCCGTATTCCCCATTTTCAACGAGACCGACAATGTAGGATGTCGCCATGTTGTACTGGGCGCTGACGAGAAAGATCACAGCACTGATGGACGTGATGGCGCGCACGAAGGAATAGACGAGTGCCGCGCGGATCGCGGGACGAAGCAGCGGCAGCACCACCAGCCGTATGGTGCGGAAGCTGTTTGCGCGCAGCGTCATGGAAGCTTCATCCAGGCTCTTGTCCAGCTGGCTCATGGCAGCGATGCCGCCGCGTACGCCAACCGGCATGTTGCGGAACACGAAGCACAGGATCAGGATGAGGGCCGAGCCCGTCATTTCAAGCGGTGGCAGGTTGAATGCCATGATGTAGCTCACGCCGATGACCGTGCCCGGAATAGCAAAGCTCATCATCAATGCGAATTCAAAGAGATTGCGCCCGGCAAATTTCTGCCTGACGATGATGTAGGCAGTGAGCAACCCGACGGCCGCCGTCAGTGGCGCAGCGATGAGCGCGATTTCCATCGTCGTCCAGAAGGAGTTCCAGGCAACGCCGGTCCAGGCGATGGAGCCGTTGCTGATGCTGACGGAGAAGGCGCGAACGTAGTGATCGATCGTCAGAGTGTTGTCCAAGCCCCAGGTCTTCACAAACCCACCGACAAGGATCATGCCATAGACGACGACGGTAAAGATCATCCACGGAACCACCAGCGCGTGGACTGCAATGGACATCGACTTCGGCAGCGCGATATGCGCGCCGCTGTCTCCCTTGCCCGTCACCGTGGCAAAGTTCTTTCCCGCCAGCCAGAAGCGCTGCGCAATAAAGGCAGAGAGCGTGAAGCAAAGCAGGACGATAGCGAGCACGGCCGCTCGCGAAGGGTCGTTCTGAGAACCAACCACTGCAAAAAAGATTTCGGTCGAGAGAACGCCATGGCTTCCACCCAGCACCAGCGGGTTGCCGAAGTCGGCCATGCTTTCGATGAAGCCGATCAGGAACGCGTTTGCGAGGCCAGGCTTCATCAACGGCAGGGATACGCGCCAGAAGGTCCGCCAGCGGTCGGCACGAAGCGTCTGCGACGCTTCTTCCATGGAAGGGCTCACCCCTTCGACAACGCCGATGAGGACAAGGAAGGAGATGGGCGTGAACGAGAGAACCTGAGCGATCCAGATGCCTGGCAGACCATAGAGCCAGCGACCTGGTTCGACGCCAAAGACGCCAGACATGAATTCGGTCACGACACCTGCGCGCCCGAAGAGCAGCGTGAGTGCAAGGCCGATCACGAATGGAGGCGTGATAATCGGCAGCACCGTCAACAGACGCAAACCCTTCTTGAAAGGAAAGCGTGTTCTTGTCGCCACCAGTGCGAAGGCAAGACCGAGGATGGTGGAACCTGCTGCCGTCATGATCGCCAGAAACAGGGTTCTCCATGCCACGCCGCAACGACTGCCGCCCATGACACAGTCAAGGCTCCAGATGCCTGGGTCGCGCATGTTGCGGATGAAGCCGTCAGGATTGAAGGAACCGTCGAAGTCCTGAAGGGCGCCGATCATCATGCTGCCGATCGGATAAAAGACGAAGACGCTCACAAGAAAAATCAGCAGCGAGATGCATGAGACGATAAAGGCATCGCCCTTCATGAAACCTCGTTCGGCAAGCCCAAAGGAGATGAAAAGGACAAAGACGAAGGCCATCGTCACCGCGCCTGCACCCTTGGAAGGCTGACCATCCGCCAAGGGGCCAAAGAGACTTTCTGTCGCCTGCCAAGTCCAGCCGGAAAACCCGATTGCCAGTCCCTGAAGGACGAGGAACCCAAGACCGAGGCTGCCCGCTATCACCAGCAAGGCGCCACGCTTTTCGTTGTCCGGTACGATCCGTGCGATCGCTCCCATGAGGAAAAACCCAAGAACGCCGAACAGCCAGACGCGACCTTCCGACACCATCTGAAGAATGCCGGGAGCGACCGCCCTGGACAGCGGAAATTCCGCCAGCCAGCCGAGGCCGTAGAAACCGCCTTCAATGCGGTACCAGGGAACAAGCACAAGGGCCGCCAGTCCCACGGCCAGAACAATGTCCAGCCGGCGATTGCCATGTGTCATGGTCAACCTCACAAATTTGAGTGTATCGGAAAGGGGCCGCCTTCATCCCTCAACCAGTCGAAGACTTGAAGACGAAGGCGGCAGGAGGGAGCTATCAGTTGGCGGCTGCGCCAACGTCCTTGTCCCAACGTTCCAGCAGGGCCTTGCGCTTTGCAGGATCGCCATAGGTCTTGAAGTCGTAGTTGATCAGCTTGATATCTTCAAAGCGTGGAGCTTCTTTCGGGATTTCAGCATTCTTGTTGGATGGAAGCTGGAACGACTTGGCGTCCTTCATCCGCGACTGCACATCGGCCTGCAGCGCCCAGTCGTACCAGATCTTGGCGTTTTCCATATTGCGCGCGCCCTTGACGATCGACATGGAGCCGATCTCGTAACCCGTGCCTTCGCAAGGGGCGACCGACTTCACAGGGAAGCCTTCCGCTGTCTGCGCGACGGCATCGTGCATGAAGACGATCCCGAGCGCCGTCTCACCACGGGCAGCCGCCTTCACGGGTGCCGAACCGGACTTGGTATATTGGGAGATGTTGGCGTTCAGCTTCTTCAGATAATCGAAGGCCTGATCTTCACCCATGATCTGGGCAAGCGACGCGAGTGCCGTGTAAGCCGTCCCCGAAGAGTTCGGATTGGCGATCTGGATTTCGCCCTTCAGCTCTGGGTCAAGCAGGTCTGCCCAGCACTTCGGCTCCTTGAAACCCTTCCTCTTGAAGATGTCGGTGTTGTAGCCCCAGCCGAGAGCACCGGCATAGACGCCAACCGTCTTGTAGCCGGCGCTCTCTGCCTGGTTCTTTGCCCAATCCTGCAGCTGGTCCAACATCTTGGATTTGTATTCGAGCGTCAGGTTTTCAGATGCTGCCTGCAGGTGCGGATCGCCGGTACCAGCCCACCAGACATCGGTCTTCGGATTGCGCGCTTCCGCGCGGATCTTGGCGTATGCCTCGCCGGACGACATGCGCACCATGTTGACCTTGATGTCGTGGCTCTTTTCGAAGTCGCCCTTCATTTGTTCGCAGATGACCACATCTGCAGCGCAGATGAGGTTGAGGTCACCGGCCGCATGGGCGGGTAAGCTCATCAAGGTTGTTCCTGCCAGAAGCAGGCTGGAAATAAGTGTCAGTCGCATGTTTTCCTCCATGATGTGCGTCTGAATGCTGATCTCAGGACATGGCTTCGCCATTCGGCATGCCGTCGCTGCCGTCTGTCCCGGTTAAGGTTGCTCGCTTATTGGCTGGGCGGATGGACTTCCGTATCGAACCTTAGAAGAAGTCTGCCTCTTTCCTCTGGATTGCCAAATGTCGCAAAATCATAATCGACCATCTTGATAAGCGAGAGGTCGGGTGCTCCCGGTGGCAGGACTGCCTTCGCGTTGGAAGGGACCTGGTTCTGCCCGGCAGCAGACCCTGTCGCCTGCCCTTCTGGGCTCAGTGCAAAATCCACGAAATGCCTTGCCTCGTCCCTGTTCTTCGCGCCACGAATGATGCTGACCGCGCCGATCTCATATCCTGTGCCCTCGCAAGGGGCGACGATAACAAGCGGCGCGCCCGCCTCCTTCTGCGTCACCGCATCGTGCATGAAGGATATCCCGATCAGCGCTTCTCCACGAGCGGCAGCCTTTACCGGAGCAGAACCGGCTCTGGTATAATCGGTGACATTGCGATCAAGCGCCGTCATGTAGCTGAACGCCTCGTCCTCACCGAAGAGTTGCACGAGCGTCGCAAGCATCGTGAAGGCCGTACCCGAATAGTTGGGATTGGGCGTGACGATCTTACCGCGATAGGCCTCGCTGATCAGATCCTTCCAGCACGTTGGCGCCGGAAGGCCTTGTTTTTGCAGAAGCTCGCTATTGTAGGCAAAGCCGAGCGCACCGGCGTAAATCCCCGCCGCCTGCCCACCCGACATGGCAAAGAAATTCTGAGCCCAGGGAAGAACCTCGGTTTCATGTACGGAAGCGTAGGCCTCTAGCAAATCTTCGGACGCCGCCTGCAGATGCGTGTCGCCGGTGCCGCCCCACCAGACATCAACGGTTGGTGCATTCTTTTCCCGTCTGATCTGATCGAGAACTTCACCCGTGCTCTTGCGCACCATCACGGTCTGGACGCCGCTTTTCAGCTCGTAGGCGCGTTGCATTGCCCCACACCACGCTTCGTCCGCCGCGCAGAGCACGCTCAGCTTCCCGCCGTCCTGTGCAAAGGCCGCGCCGCCAACCCACAGGATCAGCCCGGCGCTCAATGCCGCAAGCAGTGATTTCAATCGATCCTCCCTGGAACCTCCCCGTTCCATTCTTGCCGCAGAGAATGCCAGAACCGACCGCTTGCGCAATCGCTGAATGGTTACCGATTTTTCAACGATTGGATCATGCAAGGACATTCGGTTACGAATGTTACAAATCTGACAGGGCCGGTCATCATCGACCTTTTGAATAATCCCACGCTCTTGCCTATGATCGATGCTGGGAGGACTTCATTTTGCAAAACCAGAGGATCAAGATTCTGATCGTCGAGGACGATCCGGATATGGCAGAATTGATTGCGGATCTTGTCGAAGCCGAGGGCTGGTCACCCACGGTCGTCCATTCTGCCGAAGACGCTACCGCGATTTTAGGGCGCGACCAGTTCCATATCGTTCTGCTCGACCACAATCTGCCCGGGATTTCCGGGAGGACATTTGCTCAACGCGTCCGCACGAACCTGGGGCTCAATGTCGGCATCCTGATGGTCACGGCCGCCGGCAGTGCCACCGAACGTGTCCTCGGGCTGGAAACAGCGGCCGACGATTATGTCGTAAAACCCTTCGAGCCGATCGAACTGACGGCTCGCATCAAGGCGGTCCTTCGCCGCATCGCGCCATCGCTCAAGGTAGAGAAGGAGCCGGAGCGCGAGCATGAGGCGAGTTCTTTGCGGCTTGGTGACTGGGCGGTCGATCTGTCCGCACGACGCGCACTCTGCCTTGCAGATCGCAGCAAGACGCTGACCAGCGCCGAGTTTGCTCTCCTGGAAATACTGGCTCAGACACCGAACAAGCCGGTCAGCCGGTCCCAGATCCTCGATCGCCTCGGTGCGGAGAGTGATCGCTTCATCGATCGCAATGTCGATGTACTGGTGCTGCGCCTGCGCCGCAAGATCGAGCGCAATCCAGACTTGCCGCAGCATATCCAGACACGAAGGGGCAAGGGATATGTCTTGCACACCGAAATCGCAGAGCCGCCATTGTGATCGAGCGGCGCTTCCTCCAGTCCATCGCGTTTCGGCTGCCCTTCGCCATCGTGTTCATCTGTTCGTCGGTCTTCATTCTCTCGTCGGTTGCGATCTACGGTTTGCATAAGGCGAAGACGGAGATGGCGGCCTATAGTCTGCAAGCCTTTTCCAGCCTCGCCCGAGCCTCGCTGGTTTCCCGCCAGGTTGCCGAACTGGTTTCCAGCGCGCCTCTGCTGATGAACGCCACGTCCCCATACCGAGTCTCCAGCGAGAGCCGAGCGGTCGTGGCACAAGTCGATGGGCTCCTCCAGACGATCGCGCAGTACAAGCACGGAGACAGCCAGAACGCTCTTCCCAATGATGACATCGTCAGCCTTCTGCAGTCCATTCGTCAGCAAACCATGTCGCTTGCAGCGGATGCAGACGCGGCACAACAACACAAGGCGGAGGCGGCTGCAGCGCTTGGCCAGATTGCGACCCGGCAGACGGTAAACGAAGATGCGCTTCGCCAGCGTCTCAATGCCCTTGTCCAGGCTGCCGCCAATTCTGCGAGCCTGTTCCAACTGGGCGAACTACAGCGCCGCTTCACCGCAGAGACCGGCTATTTCTTGAATGACCCGGCAGCGGCTCCGCAGGTCGGCAAAGAAGGGTTTGCGCTTTACAAGAGCGTGTTCGACGCGCAGACGCAGTATCTTCTGGAAATGTTCGCCATCCAGTCGTCCGTGTCGAAACTCCACACCGTGTCTCGCACCCTGTCTCACACGACGGAAACGCAAAGCGGAGCGGTCGCCGAGAGGCTGACCAATGGACTTAATTCGGCATCGGCCGCACTGACGCGACTGATTGTCATGGTGGCGATTGCCTTTTTCATCGTCGTCATTCTCTCCACCCTGTCGATCCGCTCTGTCATGCGGGTATCAAGCGGCATCACGGCACTGTCCACCGGCATGAACTCGCTTGCCAAGGGTGAGCAGGATGTCACCCTCCCAGCCTATAGAGGCTCGGAAACCGAGCTTGTGCGTCTGTCAGAAGCATTCCACGCCTTCAAGGACAGCGTCGATCGAGCCTCGCGTCTGCGCCGCACGGCTGAAGCGGCCGCGAGAACGATACGTTCGACGTTCCGGACCATGAACGAGGGAATCGCGCTCTTCGACGCGACGGGCCATCCCATCACCATGAACAGGCGGGTCATCGAGCTTGTCGGCCGACGGGGTGGATCGTCAAGAAAGCTGCCCCTTCGCAAGTTCATCGACACGATCCCTGCGATAGACCCCGAATTATTACCGCGTGACGGAGCCCTTGGAACGCTTGCAAATCGGATCACGGTGCGTCATCGCACCGATGATCAGCAGGTCACGGAAATTGCCATTTCACGCCAGCCAGATGGCGGCATTGTCATCCTGGCGCGCGATGTCACAGCATTTGATCGACAGGAGGCAGAAGCGGCGAAAGCCCAAAGGCTTGATGGTATCATGCGCATGACCCATCAACTGAGCCACGAGGTCGGCAACATGATCGGCATCATCACGGGAAGTCTTGGACTTCTGGAGCGCGAGACGGGGTTTAGCGAGCGCCAGCAGCGCAACATCAATCGGATTCGCAAGGCAGCCAATCGCGGGCGCGAACTTGCCAGCAGCATGCTCTCAATCGGCAGTCAGCAACCCATTCATCCAGCCTCCGTCGACATCGGCGCGCTTTTGCGCGCAATGATGGATGTGCTCGAGATTGCGGTTGGGCCTAACAACGAGATCACGCTCGAAATTGAAGACGGTTTGCCGAGGCTCGCACTGGATGCTGCCCTGTTCGAACAATCCATTCTCAACCTCTGCCTCAACGCCGCAGCCGCTTTACCGACTGGCGGCTCGATCCTCATTTCGGCACGGCTACTGGAGCAAGAGGTGGAAGTGTCGGTTGAGGACAACGGTCGCGGCATGGATCAGGACGCGATAGACAGGGCTTTCGAACCTTACTTCACCACGCGCGCGCAACAGGGCGGCACGGGCCTTGGCCTTGCCATGGTTTATGGCTTCATGCGCCAGAGCGGCGGGGATGCAAAGATCACGTCAAGGCCTGAGCAAGGTGTTCGCGTGGCACTGACATTTCCAACCCGCGGCGATGAGCAAGGCGGTAACTCGACGTTTTGATTTGCTGCTTCGCCAAGGACGCGAAGAACCCTGCAATATGTTGTGACGGTCGGGGATTGTCCCCTTGCTTCGCTACTTTGCCGTGCCTTAAGAAGTCCTGGATCGTAATTTGCGCCGGAGAGGACAGGCATCGTGGAAGAAGCAAACACCAAGACCGGCAGCGGAGCGAAAAAGGCCCTTTTGGCCGCAACGGCGATAATCGTCATCATCGGCGCAGGCGCGGTCGGCGCGAAGGTGTACTACCAGAAGCAGGTCGAAAAAGTCATTGCCGAAAGAGGTGCAACCGCGGCTTCGGTCGATGTCGATTTTCTGGGACAGGTTCACATCAAAGACCTGACGTTGCCCTTGAAGACAGGCGAGAAAATCAGCGTCGCCTCGGTTGACGGACGCCCGAAACTCCCTTTTGCCGACGGGGTATTGGAACTCAGCAACATCTCCATGGAGGATGCGAGAACCAAGTTCGTTATTCCCAATGCCCGGATTGAGAACGCCGAGATCGAACGACCCGCTTCATTGGAAGCAACCGGAACAGGCGCGGACGATCCGCTTGCCAAACGCATCGAACGCCTTTCGGCGAAGCGAATTTCCATTCCGGAAATGACGATATCGTATGCGATGCGCACAAGACAGCAGAAAGTCGTTTATACGAATGCGATTCTTTCAAACGTCGCGCATGGCAAGATCGCTGATTACTCGATCGACAAGGTGAACGCCGACGCCACCAGAGAAGTAAAAGACCACACTGGGGCTGCTCAAACCAAGCGTCTGCTCACGTCGACTGGCGAGATCAAAGGCAAGGATGTCGATGTTGCATATATTGTAAGGCTTAACACCGAAACCGCGGGGCCGGACGACAAAGAACCAAAACAGGTCTTTGGTCCTCTTTCTATAAGTAAGGTTTCCACCTCCGACCACGACGGGCAAGTGACCTACGACGAATTGCGCAGCAGTGGCTTGAGCGCACGAATGCCCGCTGAACCGCTGGCCCAGACGCTGGCGTCCATCACTGAGGTCGCAGATATAGACGACCTGACAACGGAACAACGTCAGGCATACTTCAAGAGGGTGCTTTCGATTTTCGACATCATCGGCGAGAGCGATATCCAGTTCCTCGGCCTCAAGATGGAAGACCTGGACAAGGGTCAAGAGTCGACGGAAGGGCGAACGACGATCACCATCGACCGGACTGACATGCGGATTGAAGGCTACAAGACCGATTTTGGCGTTCACGGCCTGTCCATCCTCAAGGGTCAAGACAGGGTGTCGATGGCGGAAGCAAGCATCGTGGGATTTGATTGGACCTTGCCCGCCAAGGGTCTCACCCAGGCCGCCGCTCTGGAAGTAGAAGAACTGGCGACCTTCCCCTACAGACAGTTCCTGCCGAGCTTCGAACGCTTCCGCATCAGCGGCCTAGACTTCGATACCTCGGCGCCGGAAAAGACCGACGAACCCGCGACCGGCAAGCCCGAGCGCATCAAGTTCGCGCTCAAGAACTTTGAAACGGTGCTGAAGAATCCTGTTAACGGCATTCCGACCGATTTCGAAAACAAGATGGAAGATCTCGTTATCCCGATCCCGGAGGATTCCTCTGAATTTGCCGAGGCGCGCGCTCTTGGCTTGAAGGAGTTGACACTCTCTTACGCGCTCTCAAGCGCATGGGATGAAAAAAACAGTAGCCTGGCAATTCGCCAAATCTCTGTCAGCGGCAAGGATTTTGGCCGAATCGAACTCTCAGGCCTCTTGAGCGGGATCACAAAAGAGTTCTTCTCGTTCGACGTCGCCAATGCTTACGCAGCGCTTTTCAGCGTGATGGGTCGGGAGATCAAGTTCACCTGGAAGGATGAAGGTGGGGTAGCACTCCTGACCAAGCTCTACGCTTTGCAGAACAACATCAGCGAAGCACAAGCGCGCACGACGTTGACGCTGGGCGCAAGCTTCCTGATGCAGCAACTCGCCGCCGAGCGGCCACAGTTGAGAGGCGCGACCGACGCACTTGCCGCCTTCGTCCTCAAGCCAGGCACCCTCACCGTCACCGTCAAGGCGAAGAACCCGAACGGACTTGGGATCTTCGATCTCGCGGCCGCATCGCAGGATCCGCTCATTCTCCTCGACAAGGTCGATATTCAGGCTGCGGCTGAGTAACGAACATCAAGCGCGCGTCGGCAGCGGCGCGCGCTTGATGCACAAGCCTTACCAGTGGGCTTCGCAAGACAAGCAGAACTCGGTCAATCGAGCCATGGCCAGTTGTCGACCAGGCATATCAGTGCGCGGCGGCTGGGACATTTTTGGCTTGCAGGTTCCACCGGTCCTTGCCGGCAGCTTTCGCCTTGTAAAGCAAGGCATCGGCATCGGCCAGAAGCTCTTCGAGCGATGTCTTGGCAGGTATCCAGACCCCACCGATCGTGGCACGAACCTCGACAGTTGTTGCGCCAACAGCGATGGGTGCGCGCATGCCTTCAACAATGCGGGCTGCGACCTGATCCGCAACGCCAAGATCGCCCGCAACGACGATCACGAACTCGTCGCCGCCCGTTCGACAGACCAGGTCTTCGGCGCGGACGTCCTGCTCCAGGCGTCTGGCTGTCTCCAGCAGCACCTTGTCGCCGGCGGAGTGACCGTGAACGTCATTCACGGTCTTGAAGCCATCGAGGTCCATCAGCAACACCGTCCATCCGGAAGTCGATGGCAGCAGCGGATAGCGCATGGCAAGACCGCGCCGGTTGAGAAGGCCGGTCAGAGCGTCGGTTTCCGAGCGACGCTCGAATTCCTTGAGACGCATATGCTCGTCCGTGAAATCGATAGCGACCCCGACGATCCGGCGCGGAGTTCCATCCGGGTTGCGAAGGAGACGACGGTCGCAGCGCATCCATCTTTCGCCGAACACGGTGTTGAGCCGATACTCGGCACAGGAGTGATCGACTTCGCCCAAAAGCAGAGGCGTGAGATCAGCGGAGGCCATGTCGCTGGGATTGACCCGCGCCAGATAGAGTTCGAGATCGAGCCGCCCAGCGCCCGGTCCACCAATAAACTGTGCCAGCCGTTCGGAGGTCTCGAAGCGTCCGGCCGCCACATCCATGTGCCAGAACCCTCCACGCACGGCTTCCATGGCGAGCTCGAGTTGCGCCGCCTTCTCCGCGAGTTGGCGCTCGCTCTCCTTCTGCGCGGAGATATCCTGCACCTGTGACAGCAGCTGCACGATATTCCCCACCGCATCCCGCATCGCTGTCAGGTGGATCACCACATGAACGATAGCGCCCTGGTGATTGATATACCGCTTCTCGATGGAGTAGCCATCGCGTGTACCCTCAATGACAGCATTGAAGAGCGTCTCGTCCCTGTCGAGATCGTCAGGATGGGCAAACTTCTTGAATGACATGCCCTGAAGCGTATCGAGGGGAATTCCGACTAGTCTTGAGAAGGCCTGGTTCGCCCGTCGAATGCGCCCAGCGACATCGTGAAACACGATGCCGACAGGGGCATGTTCGAAAGCAAAGTCAAAAAGCGCTAAGCGGGCTTGCGCATTTTCTCTCAGCCACTGCGCTCCTCTATGCAAAATCTTCTCCTAGAACCAAGTACACTGCCTATTAATTAGTAGGCACGAATGTAATTGATTCAAGCACAAGAAATCATGGTCTAGTCTCGTCCCATTCCTGGGATGAACGACTTAACGACGCGCAGGGCGCGGCATCGTCGTTGGAATGCCGCTTGTTGCGTTAGAACGTCAGACCCGGCACAGCGAGGGGATTGTCCGTCATCGCCTGCCGATCCGGCCTGTCGATCGTCGCCGTCCCGGTAAAGGCCGCGAACAGATCCTTGACAAAATCCTCGCTCAAATCCTTGGTGATGAGGACCATGCGGGTGCGGCGATCGTGTGGATCGGGCCAGGCTTGCAAGCGCTGTGGCGGGTGGAAGATGGACTGCACGCCATGCAGAACGAGCGGTCGATCTAAATTGTCTGAGAGCGCAACGATCGCCTTCATGCGCAAAAGCTTTTCCCCATGAGCCGAGCGCAGCAAATCCACAAACATCTCAATCGCCATCGGATCGATGGGGCGATCATGCATGATGGAGAAAGACCGGATTGACGCGTTGTGCCGGTTCACATCGTGATGGTGATGATGGTGGGCGTGATGGTGATCATCGTGGTCGTGATCGTGGTGATGATGATCGCCATGGTGATGATCTTTGTCATGAGCGGCTTCTTCACCCAGCCAACGGCTGACGTCCGCGCTTTTGCTGGCAAAATCATAAAGACCGTTGTCCAGAAGAACGGCGGCGCTCCAGGTCTCCTGATCGCCATCCTCAACCGCAGCACGGGGATTGAGGTCACCGAGGCGGGAAGCAAGTGCGGCGACGGCGTCTGCAGAGGCGAGCTTCCGTTTCGTCAGCACCAGCCGGTCGGCAACGGCCACCTGCTTTAAGGCTTCCTCATGATGATCAAGCGTCGAGGCGCCGTTGACCGCGTCGACAACCGTGATCACACCGTTCAACATGAAGTTCTGCGCAATGACAGGATTGCCCATGATCGACTGCATGACGGGTGCAGGATCGGCAAGCCCCGTTGTCTCGATCACTACCCGCTTTACCGGCTTCAAACGTCCCGTCTGGATGCCATCCATCAGCTCGGCCAGCGTATCCACCAATTCGCCGCGCACCGTGCAGCATAGGCAGCCTTCGGCAAGCTCGATGATGCCATCACCCGAACGCTCCACGAGCATGTGATCGATACTCACATCACCGAACTCGTTGATGATGATCGCCGCATCGGCCATGTCCGGGTCTTTCAACAGCCGATTGAGCAGGGTCGATTTGCCGGCACCGAGAAAGCCGGTGAGAATGGACACGGGAATCCGTTCAAATGCCATAAGGCACCTTTTCGTTATAATGTTACAATTTGACGCTTATAGCATCAAACGCGGGTTGGGGAAGCCGCGACGTGGCTCAACGGATTTGCCACCTCTCCAGACATGCAAAGCGTCAGAAAGCCGGACGCGGGATGGGGATCGGCACATTGGCCATTTCGCTTCCGCCCTTGCCCTTGGTCTCTGCCACCGCCACGGGTTCCGTGCCGGGTATCAGGCCGGCGAAGGAGTAGACCGGCGGACGCGTCATCTCGCGAACATAGGGCGACTTGATGATCATGCGGCCCGCCTCGTCACGGCTTTCGCTGCGCACCTTGGCGGCCTTCGGATTGCAGATTTCCTTGCTGATGTCATTCACCGCAAGCGTATCCCCATAGGGTGCCAGAGAGGCAAGCGATACCCCCTGGCCGGCTGGCGACGTCAGCCCGAGCTGCAACAGCTCGGCGGATTCATCGGTGCGCCCGGCAAGGCTGTCGGAGCCGAGAACCACGGAAATGACCTGTCGTCCATCCCGTTTTGCAGAAGACACCTGGTTGAAACCGGAGGCACAGATGAAACCGGTCTTCATGCCATCGGCACCCTCGAAGCGGCCGACCAGCATATTGTAATTGGCATAGTTCTTCTTGCCCGTGGTCACACCCTCGAGAGAGAAGTAGCTCGCATAGTCCGGGAACTCACGCTTGATGATGAGCGCGAGCAGCGCCAGATCACGCGCGGTGGTGTATTGCCCAGCGCCGGGAAGGCCGTTCGGATTGATGAAATGCGTCGATGACATGCCCAGACGCGCGGCTTGCGCGTTCATCTGCGCGACAAAATTACCTTCGGTACCGCCGATGGTTTCGGCAATCGCCACAGCCACATCATTGGCCGACTTGATCAACAGCAGCTTCAGCGCGCTATCGAGCGTAAGCTTCGAGCCCGGCTTGAAATACATCTTGCTGGCTGGCTGATCGGAGGCGTGTTTGCTGAAGACGACAGGCGTATCGGGGCTGAGCTTTCCGGACTTCATGGCGCTGAAGGCGATATAGGCCGTCATCAATTTTGTCAGCGATGCCGGATACCATTTGCGAAACGCCTCCTGATGCGCGATCACCCTGCCTGTCTTGACATCGACCACCATCTTGGGATTGGCCGCAGCAACCGATGTCAGCGCCATTATGCTGGCGGCCACAGCGGCAACAGTTTTCGAAAGTCGTCCGGCGGCGCGGCGTGTTCTGCGATCGTCTTGCAAGGCCTGTCCTCAAATTCCCGTCTTCTTTGCGGGCTTGGCAATAGTCACCATATATGGCCTAGCAATGGCAAACTAGATTGATTGCGTCAATTATGCGGCGCAATATCGGGGCAAGCCGAAGCACGATTCACGCATGCTGTTTTTCTAAAGTCAGGACCGAGAGAATGCCCATCTTGAATAGAGCCGCCGAGTTGCAGGAAGAAGCGACGCAATGGCGCCGCCATCTTCATCAGAACCCGGAGATTCTCTATGATGTAGAGGAGACCGCGCGCTTCGTCACCGAGAAGCTGACCGCGTTCGGGGTCGACGAAATCGTCAATGGCATCGGCCGCACCGGCGTTGTTGGCGTCATCCACGGCCGCAGCAGGAACGGCCGAACGATCGGCCTCCGTTCCGATATGGATGCTCTGCCGATCCTTGAGGAAACCGGAAAGCCCTGGGCCTCTCTCACGCCCGGCAACATGCACGCCTGCGGCCATGATGGACATATGGCCATGCTGCTGGGTGCCGCCAAGTATCTTTGCGAGACCCGCAACTTCGACGGCTCGGTTGTGGTCATCTTCCAGCCTGCCGAAGAAGGTGGCGCTGGCGCGCTCGCCATGGTGGAAGACCGGTTGATGGATCGTTTCGGCGTGGACGAGGTCTATGGCATGCACAACATGCCGGGCATTCCGCTTGGCCAGTTCGCTATTCGCAAGGGCGGCATCATGGCCGCGCCAGACAAGTTCACCATCACCGTCAAAGGCCGTGGTGGCCATGCCGCTCAGCCTCACCGCACCGCAGATCCGATCGCCATCGGCGCGCAGATCGTCACCAATCTACAATTGATCGCATCCCGCAATGCCGATCCCCTGCGCTCGATCGTCGTTTCGGTCACCCGCTTCCAGGCCGGCACCAGCCACAACATTATTCCCAACGAGGCGCTGATCGCCGGCACGGTGCGGACACTCGATGAAGACGTGCGTGACATGGCGGAAACGCGGATCCGCCAGATTGCCGAAGGCATCGCTCTTGCCAACGGCGCTGAAGCGGAAGCGGAGTATCACCGCTACTGTCCCATAACCGTCAACCATCCCGCAGAGACCGACTATGCAGCCGAAATTGCCCGCGACGTGGTCGGCGCCAATAATGTCGATGCCGATGTCGATCCTTCCATGGCAGGCGAGGATTTCTCTTACATGCTGAAGGAGCGCCCCGGAGCGTTCATCTTCATCGGCAATGGCGACACAGCAGGACTGCATAACCCAAGCTACGACTTCAACGACGAGGCACTTGCCTATGGCATTTCCTACTGGGTGAAGCTTGCGGAACAGCGGCTGCAGGGGTGATATCTCAAAATTTCTGGGCACATCACAAATGTGCCTCAGAACGCTGTTGATCCCGAAAGACCAGTGGTTTAAAAGCGCCAATGTGTGTCCACGTAGCTCAGCAGGATAGAGCACAGGATTCCTAAGTGAAATTGGGGGTCGCGCCCGGAAACGACGCGATCGATCTGCTCAAAGTCGGGGAACGCTTCGCTGGGCTTCCAGCATGCCAATCCCGAGCCAAGCTTCGGAGAAATCCGTTGAAGGTGTAGAGACTGGATGGGCAGCACCTAAAGGCGTTTACGCCCATGGTGAAGGGACAGTCCAGACCACGAACGCGCCCACCTACCGGCGGGACGGCGGCGAAAGCCGAAGTGGTATGAATCCTGGGGTCGGAGGTTCGAATCCTCTCGTGGACACCAAACTTACGGCCGTTTGCGGTTGTGGAATCGATATCACTCTGTTGTCCTCCTGATCGCTGAGAGTTTCGGTATACCGTGTTGCTTTCACGGGACGCAAATTTGCTTAAAGTCGAAGTCCCGAAATCTACCGTGTCACAAAACGTTAGTCTCCTACGCAAGCAAGGCGCAATTCTCGCTGCATCCACTTGAGAAGAAGAAGTTACAACGATTTTGCAGGCTACTCTTAAATTAGATCTTCCACGAATATACGACTCATGATTGAAATGCGTAAACGGGAACTGAGATATAAATATGCCTCCAAAGATTATAACTATCTTCAACAATAAGGGCGGGGTGGGAAAAACCACTCTAACATTTCACCTCGCACATGCTTTAGGAGAATTAGGCAAACGTGTTTTGCTTATCGACTTGGATCCACAATGCAACCTAACTATCTTCGCATTAGAAATGGAAACCATTCATGACATATGGGAAGCTGAAGATAGTTTTGTTGACGACTACGCTGCTACCCGTGACGAAATGGGTGAAGAAGCATTTCTAAAGACTGTTGAAGATCCCCGATCAATTCATTTTCTGTTGAAGCCAACGGAAGATGGAACAAGGGAAATAGAAGAACTCCCCCCACCCTTGCGTGTGGGAGGAAATGTTGATCTTATACCGGGCCGACTAACGCTGCACTTATTTGAGGCTAAGCTGGCTGAAAGGTGGGCAGGCATATATCAAGGCGACCCCTTGTCGATAAGAACCGCGACTAGGGTTAGGACCCTCGCTCACGAGTACGCTGAGCAGTATGGCTACGATATCGTTATATTCGACACGTCTCCGAGCCTCGGTGCTCTCAACAGAGATCTTTTATCTTTGGCCGACGGGTTTCTCATCCCTTGTGCACCAGACCTATTTTCGGTTTACGGTATTCGAAACATTGGTGCGGCACTCACTACCTGGAGAAAGCAATTCGAGAGTATATTCCATTTTCTCTCAGACACTAAACGTGATGCCTTTCCTAGGGAGTTCGTTAGGTTTCTTGGATACACCATCTACAATGCTAAACCGCGATCGGACAGCAAAAGCGCTCTCAAGCTCGCAAGAGCTCATTCGAATTATGCAGAGCAAATACCTGATGTTATCCGAAAGTTCATCGATTCACAGAATATGATAGCTTACCCAGGGGGCGCTGCTGAACGATCCATTGGCAATAATGCGGTAATTCATTCACATAACACGTTCCCCTCACTCGCACAAAAGTACCACATGCCGATGTGGCAGCTTCCGGATCACCGTCAAATAGAAAAAGACGATGAGAAGACTATCAACCCGAATAAAGGGCGGTTTTACGCGACACGGGACGCATATCACCAGTTCGCACAAGATTTGTTAGACCGAGTGTTTTTTCTTGATGTCTGAAGCAAACCTAGAGACACCTGAAGTTACAGCGGATCGCTTGGTCCGGCTGGTAGATCCAGACAGAACCCACCAGTTGGAGGTGTTCATGGACGGGATAGTGAAATTTATAGGATCTCACCCAAGCCTTGTCCAAACTGACGAAAGAGTCGTCCATTCCTTCAAATCTCGACTGAAGGACAAAGAGCACCTTCGAAAAAAAATAATTCGTAAACTATCACAAGGTAGGGAAATCGACGAACATAACTTTTTCGAGCAGATGACTGACCTCGCAGGCGTCAGAATCCTACACCTGTTTCAGGACGATTTTGGCAAGATCGATGCAGTAGTGAGAAAGAGAGTAGACGAAGGCGATTGGTGGTTAAGCGAACGACCTAAAGCCTACACATGGGACCCAGAAGCGGCCTTATACTTTCGCGGCTTCGACCTTGAGGTACAAGAAAAATCTACGGCGTATACTAGTGTTCATTACTTAATACGTCCGAAAGAGAACTCTCCGATTTGCTGCGAACTTCAAGTGAGGACTTTGTTCGAAGAAATCTGGGGAGAGGTTGATCATAAGATAAACTACCCCGTCAAATCCGAAAGCATCGCGTGTCGCGAGCAGATCCGCGTTTTGTCAAAAATCGTCGGAGCTGGAAGTCGTCTACTGGATTCTCTTCAGCGCGTACACGAGGCGGAACACCAGAAACGAGGCGGATAGCTCAATAAGGAACGACTGTCTCCACGCTCGTTTTGGTGATCTTGATCCAATTTCGTAGTGCCACCTAAGGTACTGATGATCGAAGAAAAATCCCCCTTGGTTGTTGGAGTTAGCCCATACGACCTCGTCGTAATCCTGCGTTCATGAAGATCAAGCAATATGCTTAATCAACGTGATAGTCGATAGGGTATTCTTCACCGGGTTTGGACACGACATTCGGTTACCTTGGTTGGTTATACCGATTACGTATAATTTAGCAGATAACAAAGCTCGGTGTCCGACGTGAGCGAAATGGCGACCCCTGCAGGACTCGAACCTGCGACCTACTGCTTAGAAGGCAGTTGCTCTATCCAGTTGAGCTAAGGGGCCACTCGCGGCGCAGTGGAGGCGCCGAAAACGGTTAGTGTGTCCAAGGCTGCGTGCGCGTATAGCGGAAGTTGTCCGTGTAGGAAACCGTCTGGCGCTCTGCTTCCTTTGGCTGGATCACGCGATACTCGATGCCCTTGCGCTGTGCGTAGGCTTCGGCCTGCTCCTGTGTGTCGAAATTGAGCTTGACCTGCTGCTTCATGTCCGACGAGGACGTGTAGCCCATGATCGGATCGATTTTGCGCGGAACCTCGGCGTCGAATTCCAGCACCCAGATATTCGTCTTGGCCTTGCCGGACTGCATGGCGGTCTTTGCCGGACGATAAATTTTTGCAGACATTTCAACTGCTCCAGTCTTGCGATCAAGCGCGATGACGCTCTTTTTACGCGGCTTCCCGTAACCATTTTATTACGGTCGGCATCAGAATTTCACTTGGACTGACTCCCGCGCGAAGTCAAGCCGCTTGCTTTGTAGATGCTACAGCATCGGGCTGAAAATCCTAACCGAATTTCAGAAAGCACGATGCCTCAATTAAAGAGGATAGAGCGGCCGTTATACCTCCGTAAAGAGGCCGGCGCGCTCCGAAACATAAGAGCCTTCACCAACAGAAAAAGCGAAAGCCACGCTTGAATGGGACGCGCGAAGCATATTCTATCGCGACACCTAAGAGGAGACACGCATCATGAGCGATAACGTCATCAAGTTTCGCAAGCCACAACCGCCGAAGAAGCCCCGTCCCGGCCAGAGTAAGCTGCTCGCCGTCATTATTGGCGGCATTGCGCTCTGCGCTTTGATCTGGGTGCACTTCCAATACGGAGTATGAGGCTGGAGGCCTCACGGCGCGCGGTAGGAGCACATTCATTTTCCAAGGAGGACGGTTGTCACAAGCGGCAGACAATACCAAGGCTTGAGACCACAAATCAAAACGCAATCCATCGGCGCCTCGACATCACATTGCGAGACGTCGATCGTATTGAAAACAGCAAGCCCAGCAGAACACGCTTAACGTTCACATACGCTCACCAGAGCAATTTCAACAATGTAAGGGAAATTACAAATCCAGACAAATCAGTGATTTGTCGAATGGTCGGAGTGGAGAGATTCGAACTCCCGACCCTCTGGTCCCAAACCAGATGCGCTACCAGACTGCGCTACACTCCGCCGATGTCGTGAGCGGGGAGATACACGGTTACCGCACACCCTGCAACAGCTAAAATCACCTTTCCGTTTGTTTTTTCTCAATCGGCTCAGGCGTCCCTGATTGTGGGACGGGATGCACCTGGCGGGAAGATTACGAAGTTTTCACTTCACCCACCCTTCCAGCCGTGCGATCCAGCAGACGTATTTTAGCAGTTGCAGTAGCTTCCTCAGATAGCCACCTATCAAGGCACAACTTCTGCAATCTCTCAGACAACGGGAATGAACCACTTGGACGCCAGTAGCGAAAAACCGAACAGCCAGGAAGCGAAGCCCGATCTTCGCGACATTCTGGTGTCTTCGAAAACCGGAAGAAAGAAATCCAGGCGTTCGCTCTATATCATTCTCGCGCTGCTGATGGTTGCTGGCGCGGCGACATACTATTTTGCCTTTGCCGGTGCGCGCGTCGCCTACACCTACACGACGCAGGAAGCAAAGCGCGGCGATCTCTCCGTCATTGTTACCTCCACCGGTTCGGTGCAGCCCACCGACCAGGTGGATATATCGAGCGAGCTCTCCGGCACGATCCGCAAGGTCAACGTCACCTTTAACAGTCCGGTGAAAGCGGGCGACATTCTGGCTGAACTCGACACCAACAAACTTGAGGCCGATGTGCAGAGCGCGCGCGCCAAGCTTGCTTCCGCCAGAGCCAATGTCGCAAAAGCGAAAGCCGATCTCGGCTCGGCCAACACATCGCTGGAGCGGCTGAGATCGCTGGTGCAGAACCGCGTCTCCAGTCAGCAGGATCTCGATGCGGCGCAGTTCAACCGCGATGCGGCTGCGGCAACGCTGGAGGTCAATGAAGCGACGGTGCTTTCATCCGAGGCGGATCTGCGGCTTGCGGAAGTCAATCTCAGCAAGGCGAAGATTGTGTCTCCGATCGATGGCGTGATCCTGACGCGCGATGTCGATCCCGGTGCAACGGTGGCATCGTCCCTGAACGCTCCGGTGCTTTTTACCATCGCCGGGGATCTGCGCCGCATGGAGCTTCAGGTCTCGATCGATGAGGCGGATGTCGGCAAGGTGGAGGCTGGTCAGGAGGCCACCTTCAATGTGGATGCCTATCCCGAGCGCCGTTTCCCGGCGAAAATCGAAACCGTTCGTTTTGCTTCAGAAACCGTCTCCAACGTCGTGACCTACAAGGGTATTCTGACGGTGGATAATGCCGAACTCCTGCTGCGCCCCGGCATGACGGCGACCGCAAATATCGTGGTCGAACATGTCAAAGATGCGCTACTCGTGCCCAACGCCGCCTTGCGCTACACCCCACCGCGGGAGAACGCTTCGCGCGGCGGCGGGCTGATGGGCCTTTTCCGCCCGCCACGCATGAACCGCTCGCGCGGCAGCGGTGCCGAGCAGGCCGCGTCGGGCAAGCGTCAGGTTTGGGTTCTGCGCAACGGCACCCCGGTCAGCGTCTCGGTCCAGACGGGCTCCACCGATGGCCAGTTCACCGCCGTGACCTCGGACGAGTTGAAGCCCGGCGACCAGGTGATCACCGACGCAACCCAACGCAGCAGCTAGGCGGGAGTGGAAGCATGAGCGCACCGCCTCTGATCGAATTCCGCGATGTCGTGAAGCAATATGGTAAAGGCGAAGCGGCCATTCGGGCGCTGGACGGCGTCAGCCTGTCGATCAATGAACACGAATTTGTCGCCATCATGGGACCATCCGGCTCCGGCAAGTCCACCTCGATGAACATCATCGGCTGCCTGGATACGCCCACTTCGGGGGAATATCTGTTTCAGGGCGTGCCCACCAGCGGCTTTGACAATGAGCACCTGACGCTGCTCCGCCGCCACATGCTGGGCTTTGTCTTTCAGGGCTTCAACCTGCTGTCGCGCACCTCGGCTGTCGAGAATGTCGAGCTGCCTTTGATCTATCGCGGCATGAAATCCGCAGAGCGGCGGGCGCTTGCCATGGAAGCCCTGGCGCAGGTCGGGCTGAAGGGGCGTGAACACCACACCACGCAGGAGCTGTCCGGCGGGCAGCAGCAGCGCGTGGCAATTGCCCGTGCCATCGTCACCAAGCCGGCCTTGCTTCTTGCCGACGAGCCGACAGGCAATCTCGATACCAAAACCAGCATCGAGATCATGGACCTGATCACCTCGCTCAATCGCGATCGCGGCATCACCGTCGTGATGGTGACCCATGAAGAAGATATCGCCGCCCATGCCAAGCGCCTGCTGCGCTTCGTCGATGGCCGTCTGGGTTCGGACAGCGCCGTCGAGCTTAGAAGGGAGGCCACCGATGTTCTTTGAGACCGTCAGGCTCGCCATGCGCGCCATCAGCCGCAACATGCTGCGCTCCTTCCTCACCGTGCTCGGCGTCGTTATCGGTGTGGCAGCGGTCATCGCCATGGTCACCATCGGCAACGGCACGACGGAGCAGGTAAAGTCTGAGCTTTCTCGCCTCGGCACCAACATGCTTTTCGTCAGGCCCGGACAATTCGGCCCTGGTCGCGCCAGTGTCGATGCCAAACGCTTCACTGATAGCGACGTGCAGGCCATCCGCGACCAGATCCGCGGTGTGCGGGCTGTCGCGCCGTTGAACCGGTCATCTGCGGCAACGGTCATTTATGGCGGCAAGAACCACCAGACGAGCGTCGTCGGCACCACCAACGACTATCTGATCGCGCAGGACTGGACGATAGCGTTAGGCCGCGAGTTTCTGCCCGCTGAAGACCGGGGCGGACAGATCGGCTGCATCATCGGTGAAACCGTTCGACAGGAACTGTTCGGATCGTCCGATCCGGTGGGACAGACGATCCGCGTCAGCAACATCTCCTGCCCGGTCATCGCTGTTCTGGGGCGCAAAGGGCAATCCGGTCTTGGCGATGATCAGGATGACACCGTGATCATGCCGCTGAAAATTCATCAGCGCCGCATTGGCGGCACGACGACGATTTCCTCCATCATGGTCTCCGCCCAGGATGGAGTCTCGACTGCAAAAGTGCAGTCCGACCTGGAAAATCTGCTGCGCGAGCGTCGGCGCATCGGGCTTGGCCGCCAGGACGATTTCACTGTCAACGACATGGCGCAGATCGCGTCTGCCATGACCGGTACCACCACCCTTTTGACGGGTTTGCTCGGCGCTGTCGCCGCCGTCAGTCTTCTGGTCGGCGGGATCGGCATCATGAACATCATGCTGGTGTCGGTGACGGAACGAACGCGCGAGATCGGCATCCGGCTTGCCATCGGCGCTCTGGAAAAGCAGGTTCTGACACAGTTCCTCGTCGAGGCCGTCATGCTTTCGGCCTTCGGCGGGACCGCGGGAATTTTGACAGGCCTTGGCCTGGCCTATGCGGTCGTCAGCTTCCTCGGGGTGCCCTTCGTCACCAGCCCGGTGATCATCGCCGTCGCCTTCGCCTTCTCGGCCGCTATCGGCGTGGTGTTCGGCTATTTTCCGGCTCGCCGTGCTGCAAGCCTCAGCCCTATCGAGGCATTGCGCCACGAGTAACGGTGCTGTCGAACTTGCTGAAGCGCCCTGCGCTCCCCATATGAAAACAAGCTAGAATTGAGGGAGTCGGATCGTGAGCGTTGCGTTTGTGAAAGAAGAGAGTGCGGAAACTGCAGCGGAAACACAGCTGCCGGATCGCCCTGTCTCGCAACATCCCAACCTCGTTACCGAAGCAGGTCTCAAGCTCCTTGAAGAACAGATGAAAGCTGCCCGCGCCGCGCATGAGATCGCCAATGCGGTGGAGGACGTGAACGAACGCCGGCGCCAGATCGCGCCACACTTGCGCGATATCCGCTATCTGGCGGAGCGACTGCGAACCGCGCAGGTGATGCCCGCACCCGAGACGAACGATGTTGTCTCCTTCGGAAGCACCGTCACCTTCACGCGTGAAGATGGCCGCGTGCAATCCTACTGTATCGTCGGTGAAGATGAGGCCGACCCCAAGGCCGGGTCCATTTCCTATGTTTCCCCCGTCGCTCGCGCTCTCAACGGCAAGGCTGTTGGTGATATTGTGACGGTCGGCGAGCAAGAGTTGGAAATTACGGCCATTCAATAAGCCGCCAGTTGCAGCAGGTCGAAATAACGGGTAACTGCCCGGTTACTTGACTTTCAGCAAAAGGTTTACTGCGCCATGGCGGTGGAATTCCTCGTCACTCATTCCGGCGGCTTCCATGCCGATGAACTACTCTCCAGCGTCATTCTCACCCGGCTTTACCCAACGGCCAAGATCGTTCGCAGCCGCGCGCCAGAGTGGATCACCCCTACGCAAGACCGGGTCATCTACGATGTTGGCGGCGCCTATGATGCCGAGGCGCAGATTTTCGATCACCACCAGCGCGGCGCGCCGCTGCGTGACGATGGTCAGCCCTACAGTTCATTTGGCCTTGTTTGGAAACATTACGGTCGTGATTACCTCATCGCGCTTGGCGTTGCTGGCGCCGATATCGAAAACGTCCACGCGTCTTTCGACAAGAGCTTTGTGCTACCGATCGACCTTACCGACAATGGGGCGCTGAGCCCGGCCATTGCCGGCGAGCTTGCCGGTCTCACCTTGCCGTCTCTTTTGGAAACCTTGAAACCTTCATTCGACAACCGTGAACCAGGTGCTGACGACGAAGCCTTCCAGAGCGCGCTTGCGATCGCTCGCGCCTTTGTCGAAGCCGGCATCGAGAAGAAGGCCGCAAAGCTGCGGGCAGAGACGCTGGTTCTCAAAGCCATAGAGCGCACCGGCGAAAGACGCATCTTGGAATTGCCGATCGGAATGCCTTTCAGGCCAGCCATCGTCAAGGCCGGTGCCGATCATCTGCTCTTCGTCGTTCATCCTCGCGACAAGGACTGGTGCGTCACAGGCATCCGCCGCGCGGAAGAAGGTTTCGAGCTTCGCGCCGATCTGCCCGTCTCCTGGGCTGGCTTGACCAATGGCGATCTGGAGCAGGCGAGCGGCGTTGAAGGCGCAACCTTCTGTCACAATGGGCGCTTTATCGCGGCTGCAAAGACGCGAGAAGCCGCAATGACGATGGCCGAGATTGCCACACAGGAAGCCCTGCTAGAGGGGCAATCCGCTTAAGTACCGTCTTTGGAAAATGAAGTGTCGCGGTGCTTGGGAACAAGCACCGCAATGCCAACAGGCATTTCTCAGACGCTAGCCTCAGCCTCACGCTGCTTGGCGAGCATGGCAAGATCTGCGGCCTTCAGTTCGACGGACTCGCCGCAGCCGCATGCCGATGTCTGGTTCGGATTGTTGAAGGTAAAGCCGGAGCGCATCTTGGTGACTTCGAAATCCATCTGCGTGCCGAGCAGGTAGAGCACGGCGGATGGCTGGATCCAGACCTTTGCACCATCATGCTCGATCAGGTCGTCCTTGGAATCAGGCTCGGTCACGAGATCGATGGTATATTCCATCCCGGCGCAGCCGCCCTTCTTGATCCCGACGCGCACGCCCTTGGCCTCAGCGCCATAATTATCGACGATCGCCTTGACGCGAGAGGCCGCAGCCTCCGTCATTGTCATCACTGCAAAGCCCATGGGCTCATCACTCCTTCGACAGTCGGGTTCAAGGCCCGATGTTTATGGACTCAAATCTAGTCTTGCGTCGAGACGGTATCAAGTGTTGTCGATTGTGCAATCGACGGCGCTCAGTACCAGCCCACCGCAACCTGCGCTTCTTCCGACATGCGATCCGGCGTCCATGGCGGATCGAAGGTCATTTCAACCGTCACGCCGGATACGCCCTCGACGGCGCCAACCGCGTTTTCCACCCAGCCCGGCATTTCTCCGGCAACGGGGCAACCGGGTGCAGTCAGCGTCATGACGATCTTGACCATCCGGTCGTCTTCGATGTCGATCTTGTAGATGAGACCAAGCTCGAAAATATCGGCGGGAATTTCCGGATCGTAGACGGTCTTCAGCGCGGCGACGACGTCGTCGCTGAGCCGCGCCAGCTCGTCCGGGGAGATGCTGGACGTCTTGGCAGGGGCTTGCACAGCCTCTTCTGCAGGCGATTGTGCCAGATCCTGCAGCTGTTCGGTCGTATCGGTGCTCATGGTCCTGATCCTCAATTCCGATGTCAGGCGAAAAATTTGCGGGCGTAATCGAGTGCTTCGGCCAGCGCATCCACTTCCGCGCGGGTATTGTAAAGCCCGAATGATGCTCGGCATGTGGAGGTCACGCCGAAGCGTTTCAAGAGCGGCATGGCGCAATGTGTACCGGCGCGCACGGCGACGCCGCGGCGGTCGATGACCATCGAGACATCATGGGCATGGATGCCTTCAAGCTCAAAGGAGAAGATGCCACCCTTCCCCGGCGCATTGCCGATGATGCGCAGAGAGTTGATGTCTCGCAGACGTTCGGTGGCATAGGCGGCAAGATCCGCCTCATGTGCAGCGATCGCCGCGCGTCCGAGATTATCCATATAGTCCAGTGCGTAGCCGAGACCTATCGCCTGAACGATCGGCGGCGTGCCCGCCTCGAAACGGTGCGGCGGCTCGTTATAGGTGATCTCGTCCTCAGAGACGTCGAGGATCATTTCCCCGCCGCCCTGGAAGGGACGCATCTCTTTCAACCGGTCGGCCTTGCCGTAGAGAACGCCGATACCCGATGGGCCATAGAGCTTATGGCCCGTCATCACGTACCAGTCGCAATCGATATCGCGGACATCGACCGGCATGTGAACCGCGCCCTGGCTGCCATCAATCAGCACGGGAATCCCGCGCTCGTGGGCAATGCGGCAAATTTCCTTGACCGGCACGATGGTGCCGAGCGCGTTGGACATATGGGTGATGGCAACCAGCTTGGTGCGCTCCGTCAGGCTTTTTTCGAAAGCCTCGATATGAAACGCGCCTTCGTCATCCACCGGCACCCAGACGAGCTTGGCACCCTGCCGCTCACGGATAAAATGCCAAGGCACGATATTGGAGTGGTGCTCCATGATCGAGAGGACGATCTCATCGCCCTCGCCGATCTTCGGCATGCCGTAGCCATAGGCGACCGTGTTGATCGCCTCGGTGGAGGACTTGGTGAAGACGATTTCATCCACCGAGCCGGCATTCAAAAAGCGCCGCACCTTTTCGCGCGATGCTTCATAGGCATCTGTTGCCGCATTGGAGAGAAAATGCAGGCCGCGATGCACATTGGCATATTCGTTGGAATAGGCGTGGGACACCGCATCGATTACCACCTGCGGCTTCTGCGCGGACGCGCCATTGTCCAGGTAGACAAGCGGCTTGCCGTAGACCTCACGCGAAAGGATTGGAAAATCCTTGCGCACGGCCTCGACATCGTAGGGAGCCGCTTTGACGGCGCGTTCGCTGTTATCAGGCATGATCTTCCAGCCAGCTGGAGATGATGCCTTCCAGCGCCTCTACCAGATTGTCGTCTTCCAACTCTTCGACGATTGCCGCGACGAATGCGTTCACCAGCATGGCACGCGCCTTCGCCCGCGGCACGCCACGCGCCATCAGGTAATAAAGGTGTTCGTCGCTGATATCGGCAACCGTCGCGCCATGGCCGCACTGAACGTCGTCTGCGAAGATTTCAAGTTCAGGCTTCGCCGAAAACTCGCCATCGTCGGACATCAGCAGGGTGTTGCAGGACATCTTGGCGTCTGTCTTCTGGGCATCGGGCGCGACCCGGATCATACCCTGGAAGATGCCCTTGGCACGATCGAACACGACGTTGCGGAAGATTTCCGTCGAGGTCGTGTTCGGCACGTTGTGGCCGAGAACCATCGTCACATCCGTATGGGTTTCGCCGCCCAGCAGGTTGACGCCACGCACGGAGAGATCGGTGCCCTCACCTTCCACATCAATGCGCAGTTCCTGGCGCACGAGCTTGCCGCCTGCATTGATGATGAAGAGGCGAAGATTGGCGTCTGCGCCGAGCTTGATACGCAACTGAGCAAGATGGGTATCGGCTGCACCCTGCTGCTGCAAAAGGATATAGGTGGCTTCCGCTCCGTCTTGAACCTCAAGATCGGTGACATGCGTGACGAGTGCTGCTTCCGCCGCAACCGACAGGTGACGCTCGATGATCGTGGCCTTGGAGCCCTTGCCGAAGCGAACCGGAGAGCGGGTGTGAACCTGCCCGGCGCCATGGATCACCTGGAGCTCGAGCGGACGCTCGATCTGGGCATCATTCGGCACGGTCACCGAGTAACCATCACGCACGAAGCTGCCATTCAGGCGGCCGATCATGTCGTCCTTGTCAGCCGCTACAAGCGAGCCGGCAGCCGTGCCATCCAGCAGGCTTTCGGCAAAGCTTGCGATTTCGAAATCGACGATCTCGGTATCTGCCGACTTGCCGTGGCGTAGATAGGCAACCTGCGATCCGGCAACGGCTGAATCACGCTTCTCGATCACCGGCGCAGAGGCATCCTCGGGGATGCTGCGCAGCAGGGTTTTCATATCGGTATAGTGCCAGGCTTCGATGCGGCGCGTCGGAAGACCGGCGGTCTTCAGGTCGTCGAACAACACGTCGCGCGCAGCAACGACATCGCCATTGCCGGGAAGCTCGGTGAACTTCGCTGTGAAGGCTTCCACCAGTGCGGTTTCCGCAGGTGTCAGCCGGTTTGTCGTTTGAATATTCATGGACATGGTCTCCTGGCCCGTTGATTAGGCCGCTTCACCGATGATGTCGGCGTAACCATTGTTTTCCAGTTCCAGCGCCAGTGCCTTGTCGCCCGAACGGATGATCTTGCCCTTATAAAGAACATGGACGCTGTCCGGCACGATGTAATCGAGTAGGCGCTGATAGTGGGTGATGACGACGGTCGCACGATCGGGAGACTTCAACGCGTTGACGCCATCGGCAACGATCTTCAGCGCGTCGATGTCGAGACCGGAGTCCGTTTCGTCCAGAACGCAGAGCTTCGGCTCAAGCAGCGCCATCTGCAGGATTTCCGCGCGCTTCTTCTCACCGCCGGAGAAGCCGACATTGAGCGGGCGCTTCAGCATGTCCATGTCGATCTTCAGATCGCCAGCCGCTTCCTTGACCTTCTTGATGAAGTCAGGCGTTGTAAGTTCAGCTTCGCCGCGTGCTTTGCGCTGCTCGTTCATCGCAACCTTCAGGAACTGCATGGTCGCAACGCCTGGAATTTCGACCGGATACTGGAAGGCGAGGAAGATACCCTTGGCAGCGCGTTCGGCAGCGTCCAGCTCCAGAATGCTCTCGCCATTGTAGAGAATGTCGCCAGAGGTCACTTCGTAATCTTCGCGGCCGGAAAGGATGTAGGACAGCGTGGACTTGCCGGAGCCGTTAGGACCCATGATGGCCGCCACTTCGCCAGCGGCAACCTTCAGGTTCAGACCCTTGATGATCTCGGTTTCGGTATCGGCGATCTTTGCGTGCAGGTCGATGATTTCAAGCATGTTGTTATCTCTCAATCTTGTTTTCTCTTGCGAGAAGAGAAACGGTCAAATGGTCCAAACACGTCGGAGAGCCAAAGGACAGCAATCATCCCGACCGCGCTTGCGATTAAAGTTGGCTTGGCGAACTCATAGCCCGCCATCAGCCCGGCAAGTCCAATGAAGACCCCGACCATCGAGACGAAAATACCCAACACCAGGAGGCGTGAGCTTGTCGTCAGGCGGGGCTCGTTCATTAGCCGACGCTACCTTCCAGCGAGATGCCAATCAGCTTCTGCGCTTCGACAGCAAATTCCATCGGCAGTTCCTGAATGACGTCCCTGACGAAGCCGTTGACGATCAACGCGATCGCGGCTTCTTCGGGAATGCCACGCTGCAAGCAGTAGAACAGCTGATCCTCGGAAATCTTGGATGTCGTTGCTTCATGCTCGAAATGCGCCGAGGCATTCTTTGCTTCGATGTAAGGCACGGTATGCGCCCCGCACTTGTCGCCAATCAGAAGGCTGTCGCACTGCGTGAAATTGCGCGCATTGGTCGCCTTGCGATGGGCCGAGACCTGACCGCGATAGACGTTTTCCGAGAAGCCTGCTGCGATGCCCTTGGCAATGATGCGGCTCGACGTGTTCTTGCCGAGATGGATCATCTTGGTGCCGGAATCGACCTGCTGGTAACCGTTGGAGACAGCGATCGAGTAGAACTCGCCGCGGCTGTCATCACCACGCAAAATGCAGGATGGGTACTTCCACGTGATGGCAGAACCGGTTTCGACCTGCGTCCAGGAGATCTTCGAGCGATGACCGCGGCAATCGCCGCGCTTGGTCACGAAGTTGTAGATGCCGCCCTTGCCTTCCTTGTCGCCCGGATACCAGTTCTGGACGGTGGAGTACTTGATCTCGGCATCGTCGAGCGCCACGAGTTCAACCACAGCAGCGTGAAGCTGGTTTTCATCGCGCTGCGGTGCGGTGCAGCCTTCCAGATAGGAAACGTAGGCGCCTTCTTCCGCAATGATCAGCGTGCGCTCGAACTGGCCCGTGTTCTTCTCATTGATGCGGAAATAGGTGGAAAGCTCCATCGGGCAACGCACGCCCTTTGGAATGAAAACGAAGGAACCGTCTGTAAAGACCGCCGAGTTCAACGTCGCATAAAAGTTGTCGGTCGTCGGAACGACGGAGCCGAGATACTTCTTCACCAGTTCGGGATGCTCGCGAACAGCTTCCGAGATGGACATGAAGATCACGCCCGCCTTCTTCAGCTCTTCCTTGAAGGTCGTGACGACGGAAACCGAGTCGAACACGGCATCCACGGCCACGCGACGGTTCTCTACGCCGGCCAGGATTTCCTGTTCCTTCAGCGGAATGCCGAGCTTCTCATAGACCTTCAACAGTTCAGGGTCGACATCTTCAAGCGACTTGGGACCTGGCGTGCTCTTTGGCGCGGCGTAGTAATAAAGGTCGTTAAAGTCGATCTTCGGATAATTGACGCGCGCCCAGGTGGGCTCTTCCATCGTCAACCAGCGCTGATAAGCGTCGAGGCGCCATTGGAGCAGCCACTCCGGCTCCTGCTTCTTGGCGGAAATGAACCGGATAACCTCTTCCGACAGACCCTTAGGCGCCTTGTCGACTTCGATCTCGGTTTCGAAACCGTATTTGTACTGGTCCACATCGATCTGGCGAACCTGATCGATTGTTTCCTGAACCGCTGCCATTGTCGTTCTCCAATCTCGCCGGATACAAGGTCCGGTGGCTTGTCAACGTATCAAGACGGAACCCCCGTCTTCATTCGCGCTTCACATAAATGCGGGAGCCATCTGAGGCCAGCGCTTTCATGCGTTTATTTAAGAGCGGGTTGGCGTTTTTCCCACCGCACCGCAAGCGAAATTTTGACATTTCGCAGTTTATCCCAGCCCTCAGGCTGCCTGACCGGAAAGCTTGCGCCGTCCTGCAATCTTGCTAAAGGCGCGGACCGCCTTCTCTATATCATCTACCGTTGTCGCGTGCCCGAGTGAAATGCGCAGAGCACCGAGCTTCGGATCCTGCCCCATGGCCGTCAGCACATGGCTCTCTCCGACTTTACCCGAAGAGCAGGCCGAACCTGCGGAGAGAGCGACACATTCGATATCAAAGGCAATCTGCCCGGTTTCCGACTTCAAGCCGGGAAGCGTGAAGAAGGTCGTGTTGCAGACGCGCGCGACATCCGCACCGTGGATGATGACATCCGGCGCGGAGACCCGCATTCCATCTTCCAGCCGGGTCCTGAACGACGCCAAACGTGCGCTTTCCGCCTTTTGCATCCGCGCCGCTTCTTTTGCGGCCACACCAAAGCCGAGAATAGCGTGCGTGTTCTCGGTACCAGACCGATGACCCTTTTCCTGCCCGCCACCATGGATCAGCGGCAAAGGCATCATCACTTCACCGCGGGAGATCAGGGCGCCAACACCTTTCGGGCCACCGATCTTGTGTGACGACACGATCAAGAAGTCTGCGTCCAGCGCTTCGATCTCCACCGGGATGCGCCCTACCGCCTGGACGGCATCGACCACAAGCAAGCCACCGGCAGCATGAACGAGCCGCGCCGCATCTTTCACTGGCTGTATGATGCCTGTCTCATTGTTGACCAGCATCAACGCCACCATCGGCAGGCCCGATGCCCGGTCGTGTCGCGAAAGCAGGCTTTCCAATGCTTCGATATCGAGCAGCCCCTGCTCCGTCACCGGAACTTCCGTGACTGCGGACCGACTGAACCGTCCGCCCTCCCGAATGGCTGGATGCTCGATGGCGGATACGTAGAGATGGCTTATATTTAAGGGTGAACGGCCCATTTTAAAGTGCGGGCACAGCACAAGATTTGCAGCTTCCGTTGCGCCGCTGGTGAAAACGACGTGCGATGCATCAGCGCCGACCAAAGCAGCCACATTCCGACGCGCAGCCTCGACGGCGGCGCGAACGGCACGTCCTTCCTTATGAACAGACGACGGATTGCCGGATAGATCGAGAGCAGAAACAAGCGCATCACGGACGGCCGGCAGCAAAGGTGCTGTCGCATTCCAGTCCAGATATGTGCGCTCCGCTGTGCCCATGGCGCAAATCGTGCCTTTATCCCGATCATTCGCGCCTCAGAGCGCATTTTCCTTGAAATTTCCGTCACCCTTGCCTTATGACACCACCAACAGCGCCACGGAACGCAAGTTTCGAACAGTTCTAAACTAGGTTTTAGAAAAGCTGACCATCCACGTCAAGTCTTCTTGCGCGGGGAAAGAGTCAGAAACATAAAAACCGACCGGAGTACCTATGCCTGAAGTTATTTTCAACGGCCCCGCAGGTCGTCTCGAAGGCCGCTACCAGCCCTCCAAGGAAAAAAGCGCACCGATCGCCATCATTCTTCATCCGCATCCGCAGTTTGGCGGCACGATGAACAATCAGATCGTCTACCAGCTCTTCTACATGTTCCAGAAGCGCGGTTTCACGACGTTGCGTTTCAACTTCCGCTCCATCGGCCGCAGCCAGGGTGAGTTCGATCATGGCGCTGGCGAATTGTCGGACGCTGCGTCCGCGCTCGACTGGGTGCAGAGCCTGCACCCTGATTCCAAGAGCTGTTGGGTCGCTGGCTACTCCTTCGGATCCTGGATCGGCATGCAGCTTCTGATGCGCCGTCCGGAGATCGAAGGTTTCATGTCGATTGCCCCGCAGCCCAACACCTACGACTTTTCCTTCCTGGCCCCCTGCCCGTCGTCCGGCCTGATCATCAATGGCGACGCGGACAAGGTGGCACCGGAAAAGGACGTCAACGGCCTGGTGGAAAAGCTGAAGACCCAAAAGGGTATTCTCATCACCCACCGCACCGTGCCTGGCGCAAACCACTTCTTCAGCGGCAAGGTGGACGAGTTGATGAGCGAATGCGGCGACTATCTCGACCGTCGCCTGAATGGCGAACTGGTGCCGGAGCCCGCGGCCAAGCGCATCCGCTAAAAACCGAAAGAACCTTCAAAGCCGCCGGTCACTCCGGCGGTTTTTTGTTGGAACAGTGCTTAATCTCAAGCCTGATGCTCTGACCGGACCGAACTCACGTCAACTCAATCGCGCTGCGATCTGGTTATGCATGGCAGCCGTATATTCAAATGTCGGACACACGAGCCCCTCGACGGTCATCGACTGGCACGGTCGCATGCCGATCTTGGTCAGCACTTTCTGAGAGGCGATGTTGTCCGGGTGGGTGAAGGCGATGAACTTGTCGGCGATCTTTCGGTCGAAAAACCAGTTTCGCAATGCCATGCCAATCTCTGTCGCATAGCCCCTGCCCCACTCCGTCTGGCAAAGCGAATAACCCAATTCGAAATCGGGCCGCTCGCCTCCAAAGAAGGAGAAACCTGCCCTTCCTAGAAAACGATCGTCGTCACGTGACAGGAGCTTATACTTCGTGGTGCCATAACTGTGGTGATCATCGATCCAGCGCGACAATCGTTCTTCGCATTTCTCGTTGCTCCAGGGCGCCGATCCCGTGAGATAGCGAGTCGTCTCGATTGTTGAATGCAGTTGATGGACAAGCGTGACGTCACCGGGCGCCCACATTGTCACTTTCAGCCTTTCAGTCTCGAGTATGACTTGCTCGCGCATTTTTCCTACCTTTCCATTGCCGTACCGCTATCGCCCACCCCGTAGCGAGTAAGCGTCCATCGAAGCGAACATTCATGGCCGAAACGGGTGTAATTTCCAAAAAACAATGATAAAGCCGCTGCCATTCACTGAAATGCAGTGAAGGTCACGACTAATCCCAGAAAGAAAAAGGTTATGTCCAGGTTCAAGTCCGATTTCCTCCGCACGCTCGATGAGCGCGGCTTCATTCACCAGATCTCCGATGAGGCAGGTCTCGACGAACTGTTCGCCAAGGAAACCGTGACTGCCTATATCGGCTATGACCCGACGGCGCCCAGCCTTCATGCGGGTAGCCTCATTCAGATCATGATGCTGCACTGGATGCAGAAGACAGGCCATCAGCCAATTTCGCTGATGGGCGGCGGCACCGGCATGGTGGGCGATCCGTCTTTCAAGGACGAAGCGCGTCAGTTGATGACCATCGATACGATCGAGAGCAACATCGCCTCGATCAAACGGGTGTTTTCGAACTACCTCGACTACGATCGCGCGGATAAGCCAGCCTTGATGATCAACAACGCCGACTGGCTGCGTGACATCAACTATCTCGAGTTCCTGCGCGATGTCGGTCGGCATTTCTCAGTCAACCGCATGTTGTCCTTCGAAAGCGTCAAGACACGCCTAGACCGCGAGCAGTCGTTGTCGTTCCTTGAGTTCAACTACATGATTCTCCAGGCCTACGACTATGTAGAGCTGAACAAGCGCACTGGCTGCAGGCTGCAGATGGGTGGTTCGGACCAGTGGGGCAACATCATCAACGGGATCGATCTCGGCCATCGCATGGGAACGCCGCAGCTTTACGCGCTGACCTCGCCACTTCTGACCACATCTTCAGGTGCGAAGATGGGCAAGTCGGCCAACGGCGCTGTCTGGCTCAACCCCGACATGCTGTCGGCCTACGACTTCTGGCAGTACTGGCGCAACACGGAAGATGCGGATGTTTCCCGCTTCCTTAAACTCTACACCACACTGCCAATGGACGAGATCGCTCGGCTTTCAGCGCTGGGCGGTTCGGAGATCAATGAGGTCAAGAAGATCTTGGCGACCGAGATCACCGCGATGCTTCATGGTCGGGAAAACGCAGAACAGGCTGCCGAAACCGCTCGCAAGACTTTCGAGGAAGGTGCGCTTTCCGACAACTTGCCGTCGATCGAAGTGCCGAAGACAGACTTGGAAGCAGGCATTGGTCTTCTCTCGCTGATCGTGCGTGCCGGTCTTGCCGCGTCCAACGGCGAAGCCCGTCGGCACGTTCAGGGTGGTGCGGTGCGCATCAACGACGAGAACGTTTCGGACGAGCGCAAACTTATCGGCTCGGGCGAAGTGACAGCAGATGGCGTCATCAAGCTTTCGCTTGGCAAGAAGAAGCACATTCTGGTGCGCCCAGCCTGATCCATTTGCCAAAGTCTAAGGGCTGCGAAAGCGGCCCTCAGATCATCCCAAGCTGCAATGCAACGCGGCCCCACACTTCGCGACATCAAAACTCGGGAAACTCGAGCTTCGAGGTATCATAGCCGAGTTCCTTTGCCTTCTTGACCATCACAGCCAGCTTGGCTTTAGACGGCACGGAGCGAGAATAAATCCACAGATTCTCCAGGTCCGGCGTTGCGCTGATAAACCACGTATTGTCCGGCGAGTTGTAGAGCACCCAGTAATTGAAGGTGATGAAGAGCGGATAGCGAACCCGCATCTTCGCCTTGGTCGTTTTCGCGTCCGTTATTGTCCCAATACCTTCGACCGTCTTGAGCTTTCCGGTCGGCGATCCTTCGCGGCATCCATCTTCAACCAGCACCTGCCCGGGCGAGGAACCAGGCTTATAAATCGAATAGCCTGCCACGCAGCCATCGGTCAGCCACATGGGTGTTCTGCCAATTTCAAGCCACTTCCCTCGGTAGTGCGACATGTCGGTCTGCGCAACCGCTGGCGCTTTCGCCATCTCGGCCTGCGCTGGGGAAAAGAAGCTAATGCCCAAGGCGCACGAGACGAGGCCTGCGCTGGCCCATCGAAGCAGTGTGTTCATGCTGGTTCTCCGCAAAGGTGTCGCCGGAAACGCTTGGCTTCCAGAGCGGTTGCATCAACAAGATGGTGATGAGGATCAGGCGGTCACAGCGCGCCCATCCGGATATTCTGCCGGTCCCTTCACCTCCAACAAATTACCGAAAGGATCGCGGATATAAAAGGAATGCCCCATTCCACGTGCACCGCCATGCATCGCCTCACGCTCGATGATCACGCCATGATGTTCCAGGTGCGCTCGCAATGCATCGTGCTCGAACGGTCCCGTCGCGATGCAGATATGATCGACATTTCGTCCACCGGCCACCGGTGGCGCAGCTTTCTGGCCGCCTGGGTGAGTGATATCCCACAAAACGATCAGCGACGCGCCGCACCAAACCTGCTCCATGCCGAGTGCCGGATAGGAATAGCCGGGCCGGCATCCCAGTACCTCATGGTAGAAGGTGAGAGCCTTTTCCATGTCGTCGACCAGCAGCACGACGTGATCTATTCCCACAAGCGAAAACGGTACATTCGATGTCACGAAAAATCCTCCCAGAATGACGCTCACAAACATCACGCAATGGCGGACAGGGTCAACTGCAAACCTTACTTGGTTTCTTCCAGGCAAAGCTGGAGTAGCAGTTCGTTGACCGAGGTCTCGCGACCCACCTCAATCTTTTGCAAGGAGAGACGTGATGCCTCCTCGCCGACGAAGCGATTGAACGCGACCGCCCGTTGAGCAAACTTGTCGATCAGAAACCGTGGATCGGGATCGCGCGAATCGTAATCGCTCTCTGCTCCGATCCGGCGCTCCAGCACGCCCTCGGCAGCAACGAGCCAAATTGCCCGCACATGCTGCATATCCAACTGCGAAACGAGTTCCGGCAGAAGTGCTGAGCCCTCTAAGACAAGACGCTCTCCGCTCTCGATCAGAGGCAGCACGAGTGGGCTCCACATGGAGCGATAATGGGCGAGCACGGATTGCATCATCTGATCCAGCGCCAGATCGCGATAATGTTCAACGACATGCGGTGGCGGTAGCTCAGGCGGATCGCGCCAGGGCCGTCCAGGATGCTTCGCCAGACTGTCGGTCGAAATGCAACGACAACCGAGATAGTTGGCGACGGCCTCACCCAGCGTAGACTTCCCTGCATGGGAAGATCCGCCGATGAGACACAAGCGGGCAGTCATGAGCGTCCTCGTGCAGTTCGTGCAGGGCAACAAGAACGCGACGAATAGATGTTGGGAAAGGCAATTTTAAGGGGGATTACAAAGCCAAGTGGCACGCCCTAGGGGAGTCGAACCCCTCTTTTCAGAATGAAAATCTGACGTCCTAACCGATAGACGAAGGGCGCGTGCGCTTGGTTTGTGGCGCCCTTATAGTCAGAGGTTTTCGATACCGCAAGCGGTAAAATGCAGGATTTGACAAAAAAATGACATCGCAGTCGCAACGCCCTGAATAACAAGGATTACCTATTCAAAACAAAAGCTTGTTCGATAGCAAAAAGCCCGCTGCACCGGTTGGGACAGGTGCTGCGGGCTTCTCATCTCGATGCGTATCCGCATCGAGAAGCAGGTCCTCAGAGAAAACGCGTCCAGCTCAATGTGAACGCCTTTCGGGTCTCTTCATAGGCTTCCGTTCGGGACAGCCCGATATCTGCGAGTTGTTCAGGGGAAAGATCGTAGAGGCTCAGCCGGCTTTGCCGTTTGACATACCAGAAGGCGAGGCGCTGCAACACGCGGGCGAGAACGCTTTGCGTTTCCGTCGGCATAAAAAGCCTGGCGGGTGTCATCTGATCGCGGACAAACCTTGCCGGTGTCGGCTCAACGCTCTCCTGTTCCGCTACTGCTAGATATTCTTCCATCCTGCGCATGATTGTACCTGCCTGGCGTTCTGCCCTTCTGCTTGATCTTCGAGACAATCAATACAATTGACATATATAGGGGTACAATGCATATATTGTCACCATGACAAATTGGCTTCCAAACCTCGCCGAGGGCTCCGGCCCAATCTATGTCCGCCTTGCCGACCATATCGAATCTGCGATTGAAGATGGCGTTCTGGCTCCGGGCACAAAACTACCGCCGCAACGAAATCTCGCCTTCGACCTGGGGGTTACGATCGGCACCATTAGCCGAGCCTACTCGCTAATTCACGAGCGTGGCCTCGTCAGCGGCGAAGTTGGTCGCGGAACCTATGTGAATGACCGCAAGCCTGCAGAGGCGGCGCAGAAGGCGGCCGAGAGCCCCTTCGGCGGCACAAGGGTGTCATTGGCGGCGCCCGGCCAGATCGCCTTCAATGGCACCGCAGCGCCGGATAATGGCCAACAGGAGGTCATCGCATCGCATGTGACCGACATTGTCAGGGAAAAGCCGTCCGAGATCATGGACTACACCCGCTCCTTCCCATCCTTCTGGGCGGAAGCGGGTGCAAGGTGGCTTTCCCATCAAGACTGGTCTCCCAAGCCGGAACATGTTGTCACAACGCTTGGCGCCCATGCGGGCGTGATGAGCATCATCACCGCCATGACCGCGCCCGGGGACCGCATCGTCTTCGAACCCGTCACCTATTCTCAAATCAGCCGCGCCGCCTCGCTTTCCGGTCGGCGGATATCGATCGTAGATATTGATGCCCAAGGCATCATCCCGGACGAGTTCGAACGGATCTGCGCACAGCAGCACCCGAAGATCGTTTTTCTGATGCCTGCCGGTCAAAATCCAACCTGCTCAACACTCCCGCTTAAGCGCCGCAAGGCAATCGTCGAGATCGCCCATCGCCACAATGTCTGGATCGTCGAAGACAATCTCTACGGCGCAATGACCGGCAACCCCCTACCGCTGATCGCCGAACTTGCGCCGGACAGAACGTTCCTTGTGAACGGCCTTTCAAAATCGGTCAGCGCGGGCTTGCGTGGCGGCTGGGTGGCCTGCCCGCCCGCCTTCGTCACGCGCATTCGCGTGGCTCACAAGATGCTGACCGGTGGCATTCCCTTCCTGATGGCGGAGCTTTCTGCGCGACTGGTGATCAGCGGCGATGCGGACGGCATTCGAAAGGGATGCATCGAGGAGATCGAGGCGCGAAAAGCCATCGTCAGCGAAACCTTGAAGGGGGTGGATTTCAATAGCGCGCCGGGCATCGCTTTCGTCTGGGTGAAACTTCCCGAACCCTGGCTTTCCGGCACCTTCCGCAATGCGGCGATGAACGAGAATGTCCTGATCGACGATGAAGACGAGTTCAAGCCAGCCAGAACCGACCGGATCTTCCATCGGGTGCGGATCAGCTTCTCGCTGCCCAAGACCCATGACGAATTAAAACGCGGGCTCGGTGTCCTCAGAAGGCTGCTCGACAACGGTTCTGCGGGCTACGACAGCATTGAATAGAGGCGACGAAGACGCTGAATTGAAGGCCTGCTGAGGCATTTTCCTGTCGCAAGAATGCATGTCTTAGGGTAAAGAACCGGAAATTCCCGTACCGGCTCGAACCCCGTGAGACCTATGACACTTCCAAATCATATTCAGATCACCCCGGAACTCGTTGCATCCCACGGGCTGAAGCCCGATGAATATCAGCGCATTCTCGACCTGATCGGACGCGAGCCGACCTTTACCGAACTTGGCATCTTCTCCGCCATGTGGAACGAGCACTGCTCCTACAAGTCATCGAAGAAGTGGCTGAAGACGCTGCCGACCAAAGGTCCGCGCGTCATCCAGGGGCCTGGCGAGAACGCCGGCGTGGTGGACATCGACGATGGCGACTGCGTCGTCTTCAAGATGGAGAGCCACAACCACCCATCCTATATCGAGCCCTATCAGGGTGCGGCAACCGGCGTCGGCGGCATTCTGCGTGACGTCTTCACCATGGGTGCGCGCCCGATCGCCGCGATGAATGCGCTGCGTTTCGGCGCTCCTGACCACCCGAAGACCCGCCACCTTGTGGCAGGCGTCGTTGCCGGCGTTGGTGGCTATGGTAACTCCTTCGGCGTTCCGACGGTGGGCGGCGAAGTGGAGTTCGATCCGCGTTACAACGGCAACATCCTCGTCAACGCCTTCGCAGCCGGTCTGGCAAAGTCCGATGCCATCTTCCTGTCGGAAGCCAAGGGCGTTGGTCTTCCTGTCGTCTATCTCGGCGCCAAGACCGGTCGTGACGGCGTCGGTGGTGCAACGATGGCCTCTGCGGAATTCGACGAGTCTATCGAAGAGAAGCGTCCGACCGTTCAGGTGGGCGATCCCTTCACCGAGAAGTGCCTGCTGGAAGCCTGCCTGGAACTGATGAAGACGGGTGCCGTCATCGCCATTCAGGACATGGGTGCCGCAGGTCTGACCTGCTCCGCCGTCGAAATGGGCGCCAAGGGTGATCTCGGCATCGAGCTGAATCTCGATCAGGTTCCGGTTCGCGAAGAGCGTATGACCGCCTACGAAATGATGCTGTCCGAAAGCCAGGAGCGTATGCTCATGGTTCTCGAGCCCTCCAAGGAAGAGGTCGCCAAGGCGATCTTCGTCAAGTGGGGACTGGACTTCGCCATCGTCGGCAAGACCACCGACGATCTGCGCTTCCGCGTTCTGCACAATGGCGAGGAAGTCGCCAATCTGCCGATCAAGGAACTGGGCGATCAGGCACCGGAATATGACCGTCCGTGGACACCGGCAAAGGTCTCCGCGCCGCTTTCCGAAAACGACATTCCGGAAACCGATATTGCAGATGCGCTCATCAAGCTTGTCGGCTCGGCCAACAATTCATCGCGCCGCTGGGTTTACGAACAATATGACACGCTGATCCAAGGCAACTCGCTGCAGCTGCCGGGCGGCGACGCGGGCGTTGTGCGTGTCGAGGGCCATGAGACGAAGGCGCTTGCCTTCTCCTCCGACGTCACTCCGCGCTATGTGGAAGCAGACGCCTTCGAAGGCGGCAAGCAGGCTGTGGCCGAATGCTGGCGCAACATCACCGCCACCGGCGCACTGCCACTGGCGGCAACCGATAACCTGAACTTCGGCAATCCAGAAAAGCCGGAGATCATGAGCCAGCTCGTCCATGCCATCAAGGGTATCGGCGAAGCCTGCAAGGTGCTGGAATTCCCGATCGTATCGGGCAACGTCTCGCTCTATAACGAGACCAACGGCCAGGCTATCCTGCCGACCCCGACCATCGGCGGCGTGGGCCTTCTGAAGGACTGGTCGAAAATGGCGCGTATTCGCTTTGCTGCAGCTGACGAGGTCATTCTGCTCGCTGGCGCGCCTGAGGGACTTGGTACCCACATTGCCCAGTCGGTTTACATGCGCGACATTCATGGCCGCATCGATGGCCCTGCCCCGCATGTCGATCTGGACAACGAAAAGAAGACCGGCGACTTTGTTCGCACCGTCATCACAGCAGGCCTGACGAGCGCGGTTCACGATTGCTCCTCCGGCGGCCTCGCTCTAGCGATTGCCGAAATGGCAATGGCATCGGACATCGGCGCGACCATCGAAACGGTATCCGGCAACAACCCGATCCTGGCTTTCTATGGCGAAGATCAGGGCCGTTATGTCCTGACCGTCAAGCAGTCCGATCTCGAAACCGTCAAGGCGCAGGCTGCTTCGGCAGGCGTTTCGCTCGCCGTTATTGGCAAGACCGGCGGCTCTTCGGTAAAGCTGGGTACGGCGCGCGCGGTCGAGATTAAAGAATTGCGCAATGCCCATGAATCGTGGTTCCCTCAGTTCATGGACGGCGAGACACTCGTCGCAGCAGAATAAGAATTGAGGAGTAGACACCATGCCCATGAAGCCCGGCGACATTGAAGACATGATTAAGGCTGGAATTCCCGGAGCTAAGGTCACCATCCGCGATCTGGCCGGTGACGGCGATCACTACGCCGCTGAAGTCGTGGCAGACGCCTTCAAGGGCAAGACGCGCGTGCAGCAGCACCAGATGGTCTATGACGCATTGAAGGGCAATATGGGTGGCGTCCTGCACGCATTGGCGCTGCAGACCTCCGCGCCTGAATAAGGCTCTTTCGCTGATCAACAAAAGGCCCGCGTGATATTCGTCACGCGGGCCTTTTCGTTGCGGCATTGTGTTTATTGAAACGCTGGCGGCGGCACGTCGGACTTCAGGCCGACAAAGGACGCAGCCGGCAGCGGACCGGCTGTCAGCAGCGTAAAATCGAAGCCGGACTTTCGGTCCGATCCCAGCACATATTGGCGATGCATGCGCAGAAAGTTCAGCTTGTTCTTGCGATAGCGCTCGTCCGAAAGCGAATGCTTGAATTTGATCCGCACGATCTTGGGCTGGCCAGCATCGCCATGCCCGGTCAGGTGCGCCGTGTTGCATTTGTAGAGATGGATGGGATCGGACAGACACTGGATATCGAACCATGTCACCTCGCCGTGGCGCGCAAGCGTCCCGATGCTGTCGCGAAGGCGCGTGGCTTTGGCAATGAAAGCGCATTGGAGTGCTGCACCGCCCAAAGTCACGAAAGAGACATTGCGTCTATCAAACGCATCCGGTTTCAATTCCAGCACACGCCCCGCCACCGCCAGCGCCAGGCTCGCGCCCATGCTGTGCGATACAAACAGCACCTCATCTGAGGATGTTTGGAGAGCGAGCAGGACCTTCTGCGCCTTGTCCTCGATCCAGGCACGCGCGACCGGCTCGTCGCGGCCCACCATCAGCGCAAACCGCCAGTCGGCAAACAGATGCAAGGTGTGAAATCGCCCGGAGAACGGGATGACGCCCTTGTAGAAGAACAGCCATGCTGCTGGCACGCTCAAAAGACAGAGGAGCGGCGAAACATGCAGCAGCAGCGGCAAGACCGCGATCAACGCCGCGAGCAGGAGGCCCGTGAAGATGAGTAGATAGGGAAAAAGGAAAAATAGGCCGAAACGCCAGGCGTGACGAAAGTATCGGAATGCCGCGCCGCTGGTGATAATCTCGGCCCCGGCCTTGAAGCCGAGCAGAACCTGCTTCCAGATGGGAGGCGCTCTTAGGTCATAAATGATTCTGTTATGGTCATGAATATAGATGGTGCTTTTCGTCTTCTGACCGTCGGAGATCGAGACCGCCTCTACGCAACTACCAGCCTCAACTTCTTGAACCGGACCGACCCCATAGTGGAGACCAAAGGTCTTGCCGGATTGAGCGGCACTGCGCTCATAGCGACGGTGATGAGCGGCAGCATCCAAAGGATCAAAGCCGGGGAAATAGAAAACGAGACGTGAGGAGACAGACGCCATAAAACGAGCCAAGGGTTCAAAACCTGAAGGTTGCGAAGAGCCCAAAAGGATCGCTTGATACAATGGGTGTCGCCCATATAGTAAACACCGTGGCTTAATTATGTTTTATATCATAAGCGGCCCAGAGGATTTTGTTGCGGAGCGGAGAAGATCTTGTCGAAAATCGTTGATCAGATCATCGGGAGTGTCGTGAAGGGCGCCATGTCGGAGATCCTGTCGAAGACAGGCGTTCGGAAGACACGACGGGCAAGAGGAAAGGCGAAAGCCGGCACATCGCTCGGCGGCGGTATCCTTGGCGGCATTCTGGAGGCAGCCCTCGGCGAAAAACCTGTGCGAAAGAAAAAGCCGACGCCCGCCAAGAGGCAGGTCAGCAAACGCCGGACCGCTGCCGCGCGCAGCAAGCAACGCGCGAGATAGCCGCAATTCGTGTCACTTCTGTTGGTGCCTCATCAGTTCCGACACGGTGACAAACTGGAAGCCACGCTCCCGCAAACCGTCGATGATCTTGGGTAGAGCCTGGCGAGACGCTTCGCGGCTTCGATACATGACATGCAGCAGAATGATCGAGCCGCTCTTGGCGTTCTGGATCACGTACTCCGCAATCGCATCTGCATCCTCAGCGATGTCTGGGTAGGATTCCGGCTCGACATCCCAGGTGATTGAAGTCCTCCCGGTCTGCGATAAGTACCACGGCAGGGTCAGCAGCTTCTTGCCGTAGGGTGGCCGAAAATAGATTTCGCCCTGATACCCCGCCGCACGAATGGCGCGATCCGTTCGCTCGATCTCGTCGCGCACCTTGTCGAAGCCCATCAGGCTCATATTGGAATGGGAGAAGGAGTGATTGCCGATCTCGTGACCGCGCCGGACGATATCGGCCGCGAGCGCTGGCGTTTCCTCCATTTCCCGACCTGTGAGGAAGAATGTCGCCTTTACGTTCTTTCCATCCAGCAGGTTCAAGACGTCGCGCGTATAGCGAAGTGTGGGGCCATCATCGAGAGTGAGCGCCACGAGGGGCTCGCTCGTCTCCACCCGCGGCACGATCGTTCCAAACAGCTGATAGCCACGCGCCTTGCTCAGTTGGAACAGCCCAAACACTAAGAGCAGGATCACCACCAGCGCGATGATCCAAACACCAAATTTGCGCATGTCGGGCCTCGGCGTTGGTTGAATGGAGCATCAGGGCACCACACCTTCGGGGCAGCATCATGACTGTCTGTTCCAATTCCGACCGCCCTTGGTTTTTTCGCCTTTGCGACTGGAAATAACGATATTCCATGTTATTTAAGAGCGAACGAAGCAGCGGCCTTGACCCGCATGTGAAAGGAATACAGCCATGAGCGGCATTCACGACCTGATCGACAACGAAGTGAAGAGCAACGACATCGTTCTTTTCATGAAGGGCACGCCCCAGTTTCCGCAGTGCGGTTTCTCCGGACAGGTGGTCCAGATTCTCGATTATCTCGGCGTGGACTATAAGGGCGTCAACGTCCTTGCCGATGCCGATATCCGTCAGGGCATCAAGGACTATTCCAACTGGCCGACGATCCCTCAGCTCTACGTCAAGGGTGAATTCCTCGGCGGCTGCGATATCGTAAGAGAAATGTTCCAGTCCGGCGAACTTCAAAGCCAATTCCAAGAACAGGGTATCAGCGTCCGCGGCGCGGCCTGATTTCGGCCGGTTCATCCGGCCCACCCTGATTGTCAGAAAACTATGCCAGGCGTTGCGTCATGCAACGCCTTTGCCGTTCTTTTTGAGGCAATCCTGTGACACATCCACCACAAACGACCGCTTCGCCCGCAGGCACCATGGGGCGCGCGGAATTCATCGGGCTGGCTGCCATGCTGATGGCGCTCAATGCTCTTGCCATCGACATCATGCTTCCTGGCCTGCAGGAAATCGGCGCATCGCTTGGCGTCGATAACGAGAACCATCGACAATACGTCGTCTCTGCCTACCTGCTCGGCTTCGGTATCGCCCAGCTCTTCTACGGTCCGCTCGCGGATCGCTTCGGGCGCCGCAAGCCGATGCTGTTTGGCCTTGGCATCTACATCCTGTCGTCCATCGCCGTGATCTTCGTGCCGAGCTTTGCCGGCCTTCTGGCCCTTCGGTTTATCCAGGGTATCGGCTCTGCGGCCACGCGCGTCATCACCGTTTCCATCGTTCGCGATATCTATGGCGGGCGTCAGATGGCCGAAGTCATGTCACTGATCATGATGGTGTTCATGGTGGTCCCGGTCATCGCACCTGGCACAGGTCAAATCGTGCTGTTCTTTGGTGACTGGCACCTGATCTTCGGCTTCATGGCCGCGATCGCTGCCGTCGTGACGGTCTGGATGTACATTCGGCTTCCCGAAACGCTACGGCCCGAGGACGTGCGTCCGCTGACCGTCTCATCCGTCCTCACCGGCTTCAAGATCGTTCTCACCAACCGTGTTGCGCTCTGTTACACGATCGCCAGCATGATCATCTTCGGTGCACTGTTCGGCTTTATCAACTCGGCCGAACAAGTCTATAAGGGCATCTACGATCTCGGCGCCTGGTTTGCTGCCGCCTTTGCCGCTGTCGCGCTGTTCATGTCGCTGTCATCCTTCCTGAACTCCAAGCTCGTCGGGCGTTATGGCATGCGCAAGCTGTCACACGGCTCCCTGCTGGGCTTCATCGGCATCAACTTCGTCTGGCTGCTGATGATGATCCTCGGTCCCCAGCCAATGCCATTTGCGCTCTTCATCGTGATGTTCGGCCTGTCGATGTTCCAGTTTGGTTTGATTGGCTCGAACTTCAATTCCCTTGCCATGGAGCCGCTTGGTCACGTGGCCGGGACCGCATCGTCCGTAATCGGCTTTCTCGGAACGGTGGGTGGCTCGCTGATCGGCGCCGGCATCGGTCAGGCTTTCAATGGCACGGCGCTGCCCATGGTCAGCGGCTTCTTCATCGTCTCCATCATCGGCCTTGTGTTCGTTTTGATCGGCGAAAAGGGCACGCTGTTCCAAGCTCACAACAAGCCGACGCACTGACACAAGCCTTCAAAGATAAAGCAAAGGCGCGGCTGCCATGACAACCGCGCCTTTTTTGTGCCGTCGTTCAGTCGATCAGACCGTAAAAATCTTCTCACGCAGCACGGTCCATGTTTCTTTGTCAGGGGCCAGCAGCAAGCCACCGCTCACATGATTTGGCAGATAGGGAGATCCGTCGAAGCGCGCCGCATAGGCGCCCGCCTCCTGTGAAATCAGCGTGCCAGCCAAGTGATCCCAAGGCATCAGCTTGTTGTACATCAGAAAGTGCATGTGGCCGCCGCAGAAGATGCGGTATTCATGCGCTGCGCAACGGTAACTGGTGAAGAGCCTGACATCGGCAAGATTGTTCAAGAGGCGACGGCGCGTCTCGACCTCGAAGTAGCCGGTGTTGGCGATACCCACCATCTGTGAGAGTTCCGGCGCCGGAACCACCTGCAACTGCGTCTGGGAGCCATCGGCGCTGCAAAGCCAGGCACCGGAGCCCTTCTCCGCGATCACCCAGTCATTGCCCATCGGATCAAAGATGATGCCTCCGACCGTCTCACCCTTGGAGACGACGCTCAGCATCACGCCAAACAGCGGCAATCCGGCAGCAAAGTTATAGGTGCCGTCGATTGGGTCCACGACCACCGCAAGATCCGCATCCCCAAGCTTCTCCAGAAGCGATGGATCTGCAGCGACCGCTTCCTCGCCGACAAACAGGGCGTCGGGCATAAACTCGGCGACACGGGCGCGGATCAAGCGCTCTGCCGCCTCGTCTGCCTCCGTTACCAGATCGATTGCCTCGGTTTTCACCCGCACGTCACCCTCGCCGAGATTTCGGAACCGCGGGAGGATTTCCACCGCCGCCGCTTCCTGTAGGGCATTGGCAAGCGAGGCGATGTCGAGTTCGACGGACATGGGAGGTTCCTTTACATGTTCAGATCAAAGACCGAGAATGTCCCGGCGCAGCATCTTCCAGCTTTCCTTGTCTGGTGCAGAAAGGATGCCACCCTCGGTATCTCCTGGGCGGTAGGGCGTGCCATCGAGCTTCACCGTGTAGCCGCCCGCTTCCTGATGGGTTAGCACGCCTGCCAGATGGTCCCAAGGCATAAGCTTCTCATGACCGATGAAATGCAGCTTGCCTGTCGCCACCAGCCAATATTCGTGCGCCGAGCAATTCAGGGACAACGCCATCTTCGTCTTGGCCATATTTGCAGCGATCACCGGTCGGCGGTCGGGATGGCTATGACCCCAGGAAAAGATACCTATCATGTCCGAAAGACCGACGGGCTCGGCGACGCGCAGTTTCGCTTCGCTGCCGTTTGCGCGTTTCAGCACGGCGCCTGCGCCTTTGACTGAGACGATGCTATCGCCCATCACCGGATCATGAATGACACCAGCGACCGTTTCACCTTTGACGGTCACGGCAAGAAGTGTCCCGAAGGCTGGAAAACCGGAGGCGAAGTTGAATGTGCCGTCTACGGGATCGATCACGAAGGCAAGCGGCGCATCGCGAAGTGCCGGAATGACGGAACGGTCGGCATCATAGGCTTCTTCGCCAACGATATGCGCGGTCGGGAAACGCTGCAGCAAGGCTGCAGTGATCTGCTTTTCCGCAAGGACATCCGCTTCCGTGACGAGGTCGACAGCCGATGTCTTCTCGGAAATGGCCGAAGCGCTGAGATTGCGAAAGCGCGGCATGATTTCGCTGGTACCGGCATGGGCAACGGTTGCAACGAGGAAGTCGATATCTGAATCGGAAAGGGTCATTGAAAACAATCTGAATAGGTGAGGAATGCGCCTCACCTATTCCTCTAGGATGACGGATCCGTGACAGTCAGGCCGGAAAAATCAAACAGCTTTGTATCCAGCAGATGCGAGGGATTGACGTGCGCGAGTGCCCGCAACATCACGTCCTTGCGACCAGGCATACGCCGTTCGATATCGGCCAGCATGTCCTTCATGGCATTCCTTTGCAAACCATCCTGGGAACCGCAAAGATCGCAGGGAATGATGGGGAACTGCATTGCCGCTGCGAATTTCGCCAGGTCGTCCTCGGCGGAATAGGCAAGTGGGCGTAGCACCATCAAGTCGCCTTCGTCATTCATCAGCTTCGCCGGCATGCCAGCAAGCCGGCCGCCATGGAAGAAATTCATGAAGAAGGTTTCCAGAATGTCTTCGCGGTGATGGCCCAGAAGCAGCGCGTCGCAGCCCTCTTCGCGCGCTATGCGATAGAGATTGCCACGGCGAAGACGAGAACAGAGGGAGCAATAGGTCGCACCCTCAGGGACTTTCTCTTTCACGATCGAATAGGTGTCGCGATATTCGATGCGATGCGGCATGCCGATCTTCGTCAGATAGTCCGGCAGGATGTGCTTTGGAAAGTTCGGCTGGCCCTGGTCGAGATTGCAGGCAATCAGTTCGACAGGCAGAAGGCCACGCCATTTCAGATCGAGCAGCAGCGCCAGAAGACCATAGCTGTCCTTGCCGCCTGAAAGGCCCACCAGCCAGCGCTTCTGTCCCTTCAACATGCCGAAATCGTCGAAGGCCTGTCGCACGTTTCGCAACAGCCGCTTGCGCAGCTTGTTGAAGGAGACGGAGCGCGGCGCATCGGTAAAGAGCGGATGCGAGCCACCAGCCTCTTCGACCTCGCCGGCGTCCTGAATGTCATCGATCTGTGCGGCAATGGTCATGGTCATCTCGCTGTCTGATCCGCTTGAAAGCGGTTAATGACAGGCAATGCCCTCATATAGGCGCAAGATCAAGCCCCGAATACGGACCAGCCCATGCGGTTCGCCAGCATTTCAAGCGCATCCGAGCCGAGCGCGGAGTTGCCGACCTTATTGAGACCCGGCGACCAGACGGCAATCGACGCCTTGCCCGGCGCCACTGCCAGAATGCCCCCGCCGACACCGCTCTTGCCGGGAAGACCGACGTGATAGGCAAAGTCGCCCGACCCATCATAATGGCCGCAGGTCAGCATCAGAGCATTGATACGTCGAGCCCGGCGATCCGACACCACCGTGTGCCCCGTCAGGGGATTGCGTCCGCGATTGGCGAGGAACAGCCCTGCCCGTGCCAACTGCACGCAGTTCATCGAGAGCGCGCACTGGTGGAAATAGACACCGAGCGTATGGTCGACAGGATGGTGAATATTGCCAAAGCTTCGCATGAAGTTTGCGAGCGCGAAATTGCGAAAACCGGTGGCCTGCTCGGATTTGGCGACGGTGTTGTCGATCGAGACCGTATCATCGTTGGAGAGGTACCGGACGAAACGCAGCAACTCGCCGATGGCCTCTCGCGGCTGGTGTCCCGCGAGCACCATGTCGGTCACAACGATTGCACCCGCATTGACAAAGGGGTTGCGGGGAATGCCGTGTTCATGTTCGAGCTGAACGATGGAATTGAACGACGAGCCAGAAGGCTCGCGTCCGACACGCTTCCAGACGGACTCACCGGCTTTGCCGAGCGCAAGCGTCAGCATGAAAACCTTCGAAATACTTTGAATCGAAAAAGGAACGGCGGCATCGCCCGCAACGAAAGTCTCGCCTTCGACGGTGGTGACGGCAATGCCGAACTGTTTCGGATCGATCTTGGCAAGCTCGGGAATATAATCCGCGACCTTCCCCTCCCCGAGGTGGTTCTTCATCTCGTCATAGATGGAGTTGATGACCGTCTGAATGTTCTGCATGCCCTGCCCCGATACAGCAAAAGCGCCCGTAGGGCGCTTTTGTCAGATGTTTCAGCCGCCTCAGATGGAGGTTGAGCGCGCCTTGGTGGTGGTGGCGAACGCCTTCATCACATAGCTGTCGCGATCATAAACGTCGTCGAAATACTGCACCTTACCGTCCTTGTCCGGCCATGCTGTAAAGTAGGCGACATAGACCGGAATTTTCACCGGCACGGACACTGCACGGTTTTCACCGGCTGCAATCTGCTTGTTGACGTTGTCGATCGTCGTGCCGAGAACGGCCGCTGCCATGCGGCGCGGATCGACAAGACGGATACAGCCATGGCTCAAAGCACGCATATCGCGGTTGAAGAAACTCTTCGATGGCGTGTCATGCATGTAGATTGCATGGCTGTTCGGGAAGAGGATCTTCAGATCGCCCAGCGCATTGTCGCTGCTTGGCGGCTGGCGAACCGAGATCGCGTTGGTCGAACCATACCAGTTTACGCTCGACGACGAAACGGCCCGGCCATTGACTGAAACCTCATAGCCGAGGCGGTCGAGATAGGATGGGTCATTGCGCAGCTTTGGCAGCATTTCATTGACGATGATGGACTGCGGAACGCCCCAATAGGGGTTGAACTCGACAGTCTCGATTTCATCCTGGAAGAAATAGGTCTGGTTGGTCTTCGAACCGATGACCACCTTCATGCCAAACTGCTCTTTGCCCTGATCATGGTAATAGGCCATGAAGGCAGGCTGATTGATGAACACATAGCGGTCGCCGAGATCTGCCGGCAGCCAGCGAACCTGTTCCATCGCAACTTCAAGCTTGGCGATCTTCGCCTCGTTGCTATCGCCCGTCATGGCACGAACGGTGGCGCGACCAATCACGCCATCGGCCTTCAAACCGTTTTCGCTCTGGAAAGCCTTGACCAGATCGACCAGCTCCGGCGTGTACTGCGTCGTTTGCTGATAGCCTGTCAGGGCCGGTGCATGCTGCGACTTCAGCGCCTCGGACGAACGATGCTCGATCGCCTTCACCACATTGGCGAGTTCAGGGTTATCTTCGCCAGGCTTCAGCACCAGATCGGAGCGGACAGCGATCTTGTTTTCACCGGACTTGTCCTCATCAAGAAGCTTGACCAGTTCCGCCTTCAGTGCCTGATATTCCGGGTTGGAAGGCTCACGCGACTTCAGATAGGCCGTCACATCCGGGCTCAATGCTGCAAGCTTCAGAACCGGGGAAAGATTGACCGTCTTGCGCTTGAAATCGTGATAGCCGGAAAGCTTGTTCGGATCGATGCGGCCGCGGGTGGTGTCCTGGACATAGCCAAGAACCTTTGCGGAGAGGGCAAGCTCGAACTGCATCATCGCGCGGTTGACCGGCTTGGCCTCGGTTTCCGTGGCACTCACCGTCTGGACTTCGGCCTGAGGCTCACCGGCGATGCTGGCCGTGACGTCGGAAGAGGGAGCTGAGATGCTGTAGTCGGCCGGGTCCAGGCCGCTGTCGCCCACGGTTTCGAAGAAGGCGAGAACGGCAGACGCGCGCTCGTTGATATCGCCATTGGAAACCCAGATCGGTTTTGCGCCGCCAGCATAGTAAGCTTCGAGCGCCTTGGCGATCTCAGGCGTTCCCGAGACTTTTACGCCGGCATAGTCCGGGCCGAACTTTGACGTATCAACCGCACGGGTGCCATCTGCCTTGTAGGTGTAATAGCGCGGACCGGAAATGCGCGGTGTCGGCTCCGGATCGATATCGCCACCGACCGGAGCGTTTTGCTGGACGACGCCTGGAAGGCCACGGTCTTGGCGTTCGCGCTCGATCTTACCAGGACCGCCACGAAGCAGATCCATAAGGGTGATGGCGCTGGCTGGAGCTGGAATGCCCGCTGAGACGGAAACACCGAGAGCCAGTATGAACGCCGCCGATTTTTTTCCTGAAGTGATCTGCAATTTGGTCCTCATTGCGTCCAGCGCCATCATCCATTGACGCGCAAATAAAACATTGTCTGTCTAGCTGATTGGCCTTCGCTTGAAAAGGAAACGCGCAAAGCCCGATCTCGTGCCAGAATTGTCCTGCCGTTCGTCAAAAAACCTCTGGCAATCTCCTTAATTTTTGGCAGGAATAGTTAAATTTCTCTTTAATTTCGAAGCATTGCAGAAAGATGTTTTTTCATCTGTTAAGCCTGAAGCGCCATGGAATTGTCTCTTTTGCGAACGTTACCCAAAAGTCACGTCAATTGACTTTCGAATCTGCGGCAAAATCTGACGCCCTGCGGCGCGTGAGGCTTTCCAGAGTTGCGGGATGGCTCTATATGTCGGCCCGCGCGCAAGACGGGCTTGAAACGCCGCCTTGCCACCGGAACACAATGGAGAGGCACCAACGATGACAGCCACACGCACGGAAACTGATACTTTTGGCCCGATCGAAGTCGCCAGCGATCGCTACTGGGGCGCGCAGGCCCAGCGCTCGCTCGGTAACTTCAAGATCGGCTGGGAAAAGCAGCCCACATCCGTCATCCGTGCGCTCGGCATCGTCAAGCAGGCAGCCGCACGCGCCAACATGGCGCTCGGTGGCCTCGACGCTCAACTCGCCGAGACGATCGTCAAGGCGGCTCAGGAAGTCATCGACGGCAAGCTGAACGAGCATTTCCCCCTCGTCGTCTGGCAGACGGGTTCGGGCACCCAGTCCAACATGAATGCCAATGAAGTGATCTCCAACCGGGCCATCGAAATGCTCGGCGGCGTGATGGGCTCGAAGAAGCCGGTTCACCCGAACGACCACGTCAACATGAGCCAGTCGTCCAACGACACCTATCCGACGGCCATGCATATCGCCTGCGCCGAGCAGATCGTTCATCACCTGCTGCCGAGCCTCAAGCACCTGCATGCCGCGCTCGACAAGAAGGCGAAGGACTTTGCCCACATCATCAAGATCGGCCGCACCCATACTCAGGATGCAACCCCTCTGACGCTCGGCCAGGAGTTTTCCGGCTATGCGGCGCAGGTAGCATCATCGATCAAGCGTATCGAACTGACGCTGCCCGGCCTTTGCGAACTGGCACAGGGCGGCACTGCCGTCGGCACCGGCCTCAACGCGCCTGTCGGCTTTGCCGAAAAGGTTGCCGAAGAGATTGCCACCATCACCGGCCTGCCCTTCGTCACCGCTCCGAACAAGTTCGAAGCACTGGCCGCTCATGACTCGATGGTCTTCGCCCATGGCGCGATCAACGCGGCGGCAGCAGCGCTCTTTAAGATCGCCAACGATATCCGTTTCCTGGGTTCCGGGCCACGCGCCGGTCTCGGCGAACTTGCATTGCCGGAAAACGAGCCAGGCTCCTCGATCATGCCAGGCAAGGTCAACCCGACCCAGTCCGAGGCGCTGACCCAGGTCTGCGCCCACATCTTCGGCAACCAGGCCGCCATCACCTTCGCAGGATCGCAGGGCCACTTCGAGCTCAACGTCTATAACCCGATGATGGCCTACAACTTCTTGCAGTCCGTCCAGCTTCTGGGCGATGCAGCCGTTTCCTTCACCGACAATTGCGTGGTCGGCATCGAAGCGCGCGAAGACAACATCCGCAAGGGCGTGGAGAACTCGCTCATGCTCGTGACCGCGCTAAACACCAAGCTCGGCTATGACGCCTGCGCCAAGATTGCCAAGACCGCGCACAAGAACGGCACGACGCTGCGCGAAGAGGCTGTCGGTGGCGGATATCTGTCGAACGAGGAATTCGATCAGTACGTCCGTCCGGAAAACATGATCGGCCCTAAGTAATGACAAAGGTCAGGCAACGGGTCGCACTCGTTGTCTGACCACACTCCCCATCTCAGGCTTTTCTGAAATACTATTTACAGCCATTAATTTTCGTAGATAAAATCTTTGCGAGACTGTAACTGGATTCCGTGTTCACGTGCGATTCTCGGAGAAGGCTACGCCCAAGAACACGCCGACTTTCCATGCAGCATCAACAATCGGTTGGGGAACCATCGTTGAGGCGTGTCGGTCAGAACAAAAACGGGACGATCTGGGGACACATCATGAATACGGGGCCGACACAAAATTTTCCCGGAGCAGACGTGGCGAGCCAAATCTTGCACGCCATGCGCAGCATGGGTATCTCGCCCATTCCCCGCAATTACAATCTTTTCTACGAAGCCTTCATCGGCTCCAACCCCGCTCTTTCCAAGGAACTGCTGCAGCTCGGCAGCAAGGCGACCCAGGAAGAACTGGACGAACTGGGCACCCGCTACTTCAACCATAGCCACAGCAAGATCATCGAGACGGTTCACGAGAAGCTGCATCTCGAGCTGGACGCCTTGCTCACTGTTTTGAAGCACGAGCAATCAAGCCTTGAGAAATACAATCGGCTGCTGGATGAAACGCGCGAGCGGATCACGGTCAAAAGCGCGACAAGCACCTCACTCGTTGGCGCGGCCATCGCGATCCTTTCAGAAGCAACCGGGACCAAGATCGCCCAAGGCGAGAGCAGTTCCAAAGACTTGGACAGACATGCTGAAGAGATGCAGCAGGTTCGTCTTGAACTGGATGAATACAAGCGCATCGCCAATACAGACTCGCTCACTCGTCTGTCGAACCGCCGGGCCTTCGATGAAAGGCTCGCATCGACCTACGATACGAGCTTCGGGCTCCATCTGTCGTCCCTGATCCTGCTGGACATCGATAACTTCAAGCGCGTCAACGATACTTACGGCCACCCCGTCGGAGACAAGATTCTTGCAAGCGTTGCATCGGTCATCCGCAAGTCGGTCCGTAAGGATATCTTTGTGGCCAGAAATGGCGGCGAGGAATTTGCGATCATCGTAGACAACATGAATGCCGACGAAGTGCGGGAGATGTGCGAGCGCATTCGCCTCTCGCTCGAAAAGACCCCGTTCCGAAACTCGAAGACCGGCGTGGATTACGGGCAGATTACCGTTTCCATCGGTTACGCAATGGCCTCTCAGGCGCAAAATCCTGTCGAACTCTACGCCCGTTCAGACGTCGCGCTCTACAATGCCAAGACGTCCGGGCGCAACCGCACCATCATGTTCGAAGACGGGATGCAGAAAAACTACTCCGGCAAAAGCTGGCTGATCTACCGGACGTAAGGATCGGGCTCAGCGGCGCGCCGCTGATCTCATGGGAATCGCACTTTTCACCACATGGTTTTCGCCGCGCGCTCCGGCCACTCTTTGTCGTATGTCTCCTTGTCGAAATCCGCTTTGGCCGCTTTCAACAATGCGCCGGGTGTCGGCAGCGACTTCGGATCGATGAAGTTTTCGGGATTCCACAGCTCGGAGCGGATCAGCGCACGGGCACATTGGAAGTAGACTTCGTCGATGGTGACCACCGTCACCGTGCGCGGGTTCTTCCCATCCATCACGAAGCTCGCGAGCAACGCGGGTTCTGCCGACACCACCGCCTTGCCGTTGATGCGCATTGTGGTGGTCGAACCGGGGACGAGGAACATCAGGGCTACACGCGGGTCCCGCACGATGTTCATGAGAGAATCGACGCGATTGTTGCCGCGCCAGTCTGGCAGCAGAACGGTTTTCTCATCCTGAACCCGAACGACACCGCCCTTGTCGCCGCGCGGCGAACAGTCCATTCCCTCCGGCCCGACGGTTGCCAGCGCCAGAAAGGGTGCCGCCTCGATCATCTTGCGGTATTCGGGCGTGAGAGTTGACGTGACTTTGACCAGGGAAGCCTCGGAGCAACCGTCATAGATTGCCTTCAACTCCTCAACAGAACGAATAATTCCCATAAACCCTCACTCCCGATTAAGCTGTCTTTCCACAAAGCGTCAGCCGCTGGCCTCTGCCTCTTCACGTGCTTCGCGTTGCGCGCGCTCGCGTGCTGTCCTGGCAGCCACGAGATCGGCGGGCGAAGCATTGCCGCGTATCAGCGACCGGCCCGCATAAATACCGCCCACGACCTCGATCGCAAAGCGCTCGACATCCACATCTCGAAACTCTTCCACCAGCCGCTCGGCTGTATCCCGTTCTTCACCGACGGAGGTCAGGGCCTTCTGCGAGAAATCCAGCGCCGATTCATAGGTTTCGCGGATCTGATAATCGACGCCGGCCTTGACCAGATCGATTGCGTGACCGCGATCGAAAGCGCGGGCCAGAACCGGTACGAGGGGAAACTCGTGCTTGACGATTTCGGCAATGCGGATCGCAGCCTCCTTGTCATCGATGCAGATCAGCACCGCGCGTGCGGTTGCGGCGCCAGCTGCATGCAGGATCTCCGAGCGTGCGCCATCGCCATAATAGACCTTGAAGCCAAAATCGGCCGCATCGCGGACAAAATCCGCGTCCTTGTCGATCAGCGACAACGTGTAGCCCCGCGCGAGCAGCGGCTGGCTAACGATCTGACCGAAGCGGCCGAAGCCAATGATCAGAATGCTGCCCTCGACATTTTCGGGAAGCTCCAGACCATCCGTGTTGGGCTTTGCCGCCGGCATGATCCGGTCATGGGCAATGACCATCAAGGGCGTCAGTATCATCGAGATGATGATCATCGCGGTCAGCACCGCATTGGTTTCGGCATCGAGAATGCCTGCAGTGGATGCGGCGGAATAGAGGACGAAGGCAAATTCGCCGCCCTGCGCCATCAGCACGGCACGCTCGATCGCCTCACGCTGGCAGGTACCGACGAGGCGGGCCACGCTGTAGATCAACAGCGCCTTGACGAACATATAGGCAATGACGCCGATGACCACGATCTTCCAGTTGGCAGCAATCACCGAAAGATCGATCGCCATGCCGACGCCAAGGAAGAAAAGCCCAAGCAGGATGCCGCGAAACGGCTCGATATCGGCTTCCAATTGATGGCGAAAAGCGGACTCGGAGAGAAGCACGCCGGCAAGAAAGGCGCCCATCGCCATGGACAAGCCACTGACCTGCATCAGCAGGGCTGATCCGAGAACGACGAGCAGAGCCGCAGCCGTCATGACCTCTCGCGCACCGGAAGACGCAAGCAACCGGAAGAGAGGATTTAGTAGATAGCGACCGGCAAAGATCAGCGCAATGGTCGCAGCCAAAGCAATACCGATCGAGGAGAGCCGCTCCGCCATCGTGACTTCTTCGCCGCCACTGCCGAGGAATGTGACCAGCACCAGAAGTGGCACGATTGCCAGATCCTCGAAGAGAAGGATGGCGATGATACGCTGCCCTTTTAACGTCGATAGGCTGTTGCGCTCTTGAAGCATCTGCATGACGATGGCGGTGGATGTGAGAACGAAACCCGTTCCCGCGACGAAGGATGGAATGATTGCGAAGCCGAAAGCCACGCCGATCATCGTCAGGCCACCGATACAGACCATCACCTGAAGCGCGCCGAGACCGAAGATGTCCTTACGCATGGACCACAGCCGTGAGGGCTGCATTTCAAGACCGATGATGAAGAGGAACATCACCACGCCGAGTTCGGCGATATGGATGATTGCCTGCGGATCGGAAAACGCACCTAAGCCGAAAGGGCCGATGACAAGACCGGCCGCGAGATAACCAAGAACCGAGCCGAGACCAATGCGCTTGAAGATGGGCGCTGCCACCACACCGGCGGCCAGCAGGACGACCACTTGGGCCAGATCATTCGCATTTCCCTCGACGGCCAAGTGTCACCTCCATATTGAAATCAAATGCAAGTTCCCTAACGGAACCGCGGCTCCCTGCTCAAGCCTTTTTCCGCGAGTTCCTGTTCGTAACTCTGGAACAGTGCGTCTCCTTTTTCGCCCAACTCCTGGAGATAGCGCCAGGTAAAGATACCGCTGTCATGCCCGTCATCGAATGCGATGCGTACCGCATAGTTGCCCGTGGCGACCACGTTGCGGATCGCCACATCGCGCTTGCCCGGCACCGTCACCTTCTGCCCGGGACCATGTCCCTGAACTTCCGCCGAAGGGGATAGAACGCGCAGCATCTCGGCGGGGAGCGTGTGAGAGACACCATTATCGAACACCACAGTCAGGTGTTTGCGATCTTTGGAAACCCGCAATTCGGTGGGCCATGCCTGATTGTCGCTGCTGCTCATAATTTCTGATCGTTCTATCGAGGTGTGAAGATTTGACGCCCGGCACGTTAACCGACCGTTGGTTCGTCATAGCAGCCTGTGGCAACAATGGCTATCGCGCGAGGCCATCGGTTTGAAGCGCAGGTCCACGCGCTCTTGCTTACAGGCCTATGGTTCGAGAGGATTGCAAAACTTACCCACACCCCCCTGCTCACAATGTGCCACAATTTTTTACGGCCATGGCGGGGCCATGATAGGCATTGGAATGGAACTTCTGCTGTTACACGCGCTGCCCTTGGACGGGACAATGTGGGCCAAGCAAATGGACCTACTACCCGGAGCGACCCATGCTCCAACGCTCTATGACTTTGGAGACAATATCGGATCATGGGCAGAAAACGCACTGTCGCTTACAACGGCCAAACGGCTCGTCGTTGTTGGTTGCTCAGTCGGTGGATCATGTGCACTTGAGGTTACCGCTCTGGCGCCTGAGCGGGTCCAAGCCCTTATCCTCATAGGAACCAAGGCGTGGCGAAGGCGAGACCTTGCCTATCATTCTTCCGTTCTCAAGATGCTGAACGAGGAAGGGCTGGAATTCGCATGGCAGAAATCCTGGAGTCCTTTGCTTTCCCCCGTAGCTTCGCCGGAGACGATCGAGAGGACAAAAAAGATTGCCCTGCGTCAGTCCTTGGAAGACGTTGCACGAGGTGTGAAGGTGTTTCACACCCGTCCAAACCGCGATGATGTTCTCTCAAGTTTCTCCGGACCGGTCGCTATTATCACTGGATCAGAGGACACTGTACCAGGGATTGAGATCAGCCGGAAGCAAGCTGTCATGGCTCGAAATGGTCTTTTGTATGTAGTACCCGAGTGCGGGCATTATGTGCCGATCGAGCAGCCTGAAGTGCTCAACTCCATTATCTGCCGGACCCTTGAGACAGCTTGACGAATCGAGGGTCACTGGACATCTTGATCTCGGCGTGGCCTGCGCCCAACCTCTCAGACCTTCCCCAGCATGGTCTTCAACCGAGGCAAAGGGACTTTCGTCTCGGGTCGCTCATCTTGGTCCGATCGTGCCGGATGGTTGCTGGGGAACCCTGTCCGGGACGTGAGAGGCTAAATCATGACCCAGAATGGAAATTTCAAACGCCGCGTGCGTGCCCGTGCCGCCAAAACCGGCGAATCCTACACCGCCGCACTTCGTAATATCCGCCAGCAGCCAGACCGTCCCGAACTCCGGTCGCTGCGGTTGGCTGTGGCGCAAACGTCTCTCTTCGACGATCCTCGCGATGTGTCGGCACTTCGCGCCAGTGGAGCGGAGATGCGTCGCCTCATGCGTGATGCCAATCAAGCAGGGTCTCGCCTGCTCCATTTTCCGGAGGGCACAACCTGCTGGCCCGGCAAGCGCATCATGTCCGAAACGGGGCCGCGCTCCATCGGGCCTTCCGATTGGACACGCTTCCAATGGGACGTGCTGAGCGAGGAACTGGAGAAAACCAGGAGACTGGCCGGCGCACTCAAGCTTTGGATCGTGTTCGGGTCCGTTCATCGCCTGACTTCGCCGCACCGACCACACAACAGCCTATATGTCGTTTCCGATCGTGGAGAGTTGGTGACGCGCTACGACGAGCGCCTTCTCTCGAACACGAAAATCTCCTTCATGTATTCACCCGGCAGGAACCCCGTGACGTTTGAGGTCGATGGCGTGCGCATCGGGTGCGCGCTGGGCATGGAAGTGCATTACCCAGAAATCTTCGTTGAGTACGAAACGCTTGGGGTCGACTGTGTCCTGTTCTCCACCGCAGGAGCAACACCGTCGGGAGCTCCTGCCTTCGCGGCAGAGGCGCTCGGCCATGCTGCGAGCAATAGCTACTGGATCAGCTTCTCTACGCTCGCGCCTCAGAGTCCCGGTGCTCCGTCTGGTATCGCTTCGCCGGACGGGCAATGGGCCGTTCAATGCCCCATGGATGGTCAACCTGCCATTGCGGTCGCGGAAATCCAGACGAACCCTGAAGGTCTTGCACGGTCATGGCGGAGACAGGTTCGCAACAATCTCTACGCGCCTCACCAGATTGAAGGCGATTTGAGAAGCGATGAGCGAAGCTTGTTTTGATTGAATACGAGCTCGGGGTCGGTCGGTCAGCGATCGCTTCCAAAACGGGCAGATTCGTCCACGGACACCGCACCCGGGCTCTATGTGTTGGATGATCACAGACTTTCGAGTGGATGGCCGCAGCGTGACGGTGTCCCGATCAAGCCCGCGCGCTCGGACTTTTCCAAGTGAGCGTGGCGGGACAGCAATGGATTGTGATCCAACCACGGTCAATCCAAGCGCAATTACGGATTTTCGACTTGACGTTAGCCAGTCGCATCCCCAGACTCTGGACATGAACAGCGTCACCGGTTTTCCCTCAACGGCAAGTCCGCTCTCTGAAGTCAGGGCTCCCATGATCGACCCCTTCGGTCGGGCGGTCACCTATTTGCGCGTTTCGGTGACGGATCGCTGTGATTTTCGCTGTACCTATTGCATGTCGGAGCACATGACCTTTCTGCCGAAGAAGGATCTGCTGACGCTCGAAGAACTCGACCGGCTCTGTTCCGCCTTCATCGCCAAGGGCGTGCGCAAGCTGCGCCTGACAGGCGGCGAACCCCTGGTGCGCAAGAACATCATGCATCTCATCCGCAATCTCGGCCGCCATGTTGAAGCGGGCCGGCTGGATGAGTTGACGCTGACCACCAATGGCTCGCAGCTTGCCGCTCATGCTGCCGAACTTTACGATTGCGGCGTGCGCCGGATCAATGTGTCGCTTGATACGCTCGATGCGGAGAAGTTCCGACAGATCACCCGTTGGGGTGATTTCTCCAAGGTGATGGCCGGTATTGACGCGGCTCTTGCGGCAGGCATCAAGATCAAGCTCAATGCAGTAGCGCTGAAAGACTTCAACGAGCACGAAATTCCTGAACTCATGCGTTTTGCCCATGCGCGGGGCATGGATCTTACGGTCATTGAAACCATGCCGATGGGCGAGATCGAGGAAGACCGCACCGATCGCTATTTGCCGCTGTCGGACCTCCGTGCCTCGCTCGAGGAGCGCTTCACGCTCACCGATATTCCCTTCAAGACAGGCGGACCCGCACGCTACGTGGAGGTCAAGGAAACTGGTGGACGGCTCGGCTTCATCACGCCGATGACGCATAATTTCTGCGAGAGCTGCAACCGCGTCCGCATTACCTGCACCGGCACGCTCTATATGTGCCTCGGTCAGGACGATGCGGCGGATTTGAGAACGCCGCTTCGCGCCTCCGACAGCGACGCGCTTCTGTCTCAGGCGATCGACGACGCGATCCTTCGCAAACCCAAGGGTCACGACTTCATCATCGATCGGAATCGCAAGCGACCCGCTGTCGCCCGCCACATGAGCGTCACCGGCGGCTGATTCTTCCGCTAGCTTATTATTTGATACCCTTACATTAAATGGATTGAATTCGACCGCTCACCATGTCACGACTTTGGGACAGGAGGAGTGAACGGAGTCGCCTCGCTGCGGAAGGCCCGCATCGCGACCTCGTTCTTGGGATGGCATCATGGCATTGACGGACAATACGCGCGGAGCGCTGCTCATGGCTCTGGCGATGGCAAGCTTTACGGTCAACGACGCCTTCACCAAGTCCGTCACGCCCTACATCAATATCGGACAGATCCTCTTCGTTCGCGGCGTTATGACCTGCGTTCTGGTTTACGTGATCGCGCGCCATATGGGCGCGCTGCGGCCACTCAAGACCATGCTGCGCCCCGTCATCCTGATGCGTTGTCTCTGCGAGATCTCGGCCTCCATCCTTTACCTCAAGGCGCTCAGCATGATGCAGTTCGCCAATGTGGCGGCCATCATGCAGTCCCTCCCCCTTGCGGTGACGCTCGGTGCAGCACTTTTCTTGAAGGAGCCTGTCGGCTGGCGACGTTGGACGGCGATTTTGGTCGGCTTTCTTGGAGTCCTTGTTATTCTCAGACCCGGTCCGGAAGGTTTTACCTCCGGCGCACTCCTGGTGCTGGGTGCGATGTTCGTCACCGCCGGACGCGACCTCTTGACCCGGCGCATGTATGCAGATGTTCCCTCAATGGCCGTCACCATGACAACCACCGTCGTCAATACCTTGTTCGGTGCGGCGCTGATCATGCCTTTCGGTGGCTGGCAGCCAATGGACACCTATGTCTGGTCCCATCTGGTGGCAGCCGCCTTGCTGGTGGTCATCGGTTATCAGGCGGTCATCACGGCAATGCGCAGCGGTGACATCTCCTTCGTCGCACCCTTTCGCTACACCAGCATGATCTGGGCCTTCTCGATCGGCTTTTTCTTCTTCGGCGATCATCTGGATGTCTGGACGCTGTCGGGCACGGTCATCATCGTCGCTTCCGGTCTCTACACATTCTACCGCGAAAGCCGGCGTCACCGTGCGCCGATCGCCAAGCAAGCGATAGGTATCGAATGAACAAGGCGCGCTTTCTCGATCGCTCGACCCCACCGCATGTGATGACACTCGTTCTGGTGGCCGGTGTCGCAGCACTCAGCATGAATGTCTTCCTGCCGTCGCTTGCGGCAATGTCGGTCTATTTCGGCACTGATTATGCCGTCATGCAGTTTGCCGTCTCAGGCTATCTCGCCGCCACTGCCGTGCTTCAACTCGTGATCGGACCGCTTTCCGATCTCTTCGGTCGCAGACCGGTTATGCTCGTCAGCATCGTGCTGATGATTGTGGCCACGCTGATCTGCACATTCGCGCCGAACATCACCGTTTTCATGATTGGCCGCGTTCTGCAGGCGGCTATCGCCTCGGGTTTCGTTCTGGCGAGAGCGATCGTTCGTGACATGGTGCCTGCCGAGCAGGCGGCCTCGATGATCGGCTACGTCACCATGGGCATGTCCGTGGTGCCTATGGTCGGGCCCACCGTCGGCGGTTTTCTCAATGATCTCGCTGGCTGGCAGGCAAGCTTCGCTTTCGTCGGCCTGTCGGCGGTTGCGGTTCTACTGCTCGTCTTTTTCGACATGGGCGAAACCAACCGGCAGAAGTCGGCAAGTTTCGCAGCCCAGTTCCAGGCTTGGCCGCAGCTTCTTCGCTCCACCCGTTTCTGGGGCTATGCACTGACCTGCACGCTCTCCTCCGGCCTGTTTTTCTCCTTCCTCGGCGGCGCGCCTTTCGTCGGCAGCGTGCTCTACGGGCTGACGCCAGCGGTGCTGGGCATGCAGTTCTTCTTCATGGCGACAGGATATATGCTGGGCAACTTCGTTTCCGGCCGCTACGCCAGCCGCATCGGCATCCCGGTGATGATGCTGGCCGGCAATGTGATCGCGCTTGCCGGCATCGTCATTGCATACCTGCTCCTTCATCTTGATCTCGGCAGCCACTATGAGTTCTTCATTCCGCTCGCGCTCATCGGCGTCGGCAATGGGGTGACACTGCCGAGCGCCAATGCCGGCATGGTCAGCGTTCAGCCGCATCTGGCAGGCTCTGCCTCCGGACTTGGCGGCGCGCTGACGATTGGTGGTGGGGCGATGCTTTCCGTTGTTGCCTCGGCCCTGCTATCGGAGGAAGCTGGAACGACGCATCTGCTCCTCGTCATGCTGGTCAATGGCGTGCTTGCCGTGGCGACAAGCGCTTATGCGGGCAGACAGGAGCGCCGCCACGCGCAGCGTCTGCTAAGAGGTGAGGCATGATGAAAACCGCACGCTCCCTTACTGGCCTGATTCTGGCCGGCGGTCTTTCGCGACGCATGGGCTCCAACAAGGCTCTCTGCCCCTTTGGCGAGCGACACCTTCTGCACCACGTCATTGATAGACTGGCGCCACAGATTTCGACGCTGGCGCTCAATGCCACCGGCGAGTGGGGCAAGGCCTTCGACCTGCCTCTCGTGCCCGATACCAAGATGGGTCACGCAGGACCTCTCGCTGGCGTTCTCGCAGGCTTGCAGCACTTTAGAGACCACCCATCTGGCGCGAGCCACATGTTGACGGCGCCTTCAGACAGTCCGTTTTTTCCGGACGATCTTGCTTCGAAGCTTTTGGATCACCTACCGGACGAGAACACCATTGTCATCGCCGCATCCAAGGGACAGGTTCATCCCGTCTTTGCTCTCTGGCCATTTGCTCTCGTCGAGGATCTGGAGAACTGGCTCGAGGAGGACGACAACCGTCGCATCCGCAGCTTTCTGGCGCGCCACCCCACGATCGGCGTGTCCTTTCCACCAGTGGAAAGCGCCACCAGTTCCATCGATCCGTTTTTCAACATCAACACCCCGGAAGAGCTGTCGCAAGCGCAAACCTTCCTGAAGAGTCTTACTCCATGACGCGTCAAAAAGTGTTTGGCATTTCCGGCTGGAAAAACTCGGGCAAGACTGGGCTGGCAGTGCGCATCGTCACGGAGCTCACCGCGCGCGGCTACCGGGTCTCCACGATCAAGCACGCCCATCATGATTTCGATATCGACAAGGTGGGTGCGGATAGCTGGCGGCACAGACAGGCCGGCGCGCATGAGGTGACGATCGTATCCGGCACGCGCTTTGCCATCATGCATGAGCTGCGCGGCGCGGCTGAACCGTCTTTCGAGGAGATCCTCGCGCGCATCGCGCCCTGCGATCTGGTTCTGATCGAAGGCTATAAATACGAGCCCGTGCCGAAAATAGAGGCCCGCCGGAAGGACGCCGCAAAGACGGAACCGCTGGCGCCGAGCGATCCGCATATCATTGCAATCGCTGCCGATCACTTGATCCCGGAAAGTACTCTCCCCGTTTTCGATCTCGATGACACAGGCCGTATCGCCGACTTCATCGAGGCGACGGTCGGACTTGAGCGCCCATCAAAATGAAAAAGCCGGGCCTTCCGACCCGGCTTTTCCTTTACCTTGATACGCAAAACACTATTCAAGGAAAGAGGATGGGTTCACCGGCGTTGCGTCCTTACGGACTTCAAAGTGAACCTGAGGACGCTTGGCACTGCCAGTCATGCCGGAGGTGGCAATCGTCTGACCGCGCTGAACCTTCTGGCCGCGCTGAACATCGAGGTTGGCAGCGTTGCCGTAAACAGTGACCTTGCCGTCGTCGTGACGCACCAGAACGGTGTTGCCGAGCTGCTTCAGACCGTTGCCGGCATAGATGACCACACCGTTTTCGGCAGCCTTGATCGGCGTGCCTTCCGGAACGGAGATATTGATGCCGTCATTGCGGTTGCCATCGACATTCTCGCCGAAGCCGGAAATCACGGCACCGCGAACCGGCCAGCGATACTTGCCGATGCCGGTGGATTCCGGCGCGATCGACGCGACATCGGACTTCTTCTCGACATCGCTGACACTTGCTTCGGCAGCCGGCGCCTTCGGCACCTCTGTCTTGGCAACAGGTGTCTCGACAGCCTTTGCCGCAGCCGCGGGCGCAGCAGTCTCATGCGGCTTGACCGAGGCGGTCTTGATGCCGTCTGTTCCAGCGGCTGGAATGGTGAGCGTCTGACCGATGCGAATATTGCCATCTGCAATGTTGTTGGCAGATTTCAGCTCGGCAACGGAGACGCCGTTTTCACGAGCAATCTTGGCAAGGCTGTCGCCCGGCTTGACCTTGTAGCCACCGGTTGGCGGCAGCGGCTTGCCGCCTGGAGGGGTCAACTTGCCATTGTCAGCCGAAACCTTGTCGCGAGCAGCGCCCTGTGCCGGCAGAACAGCAAGATTCTGTTCCTGGCCACGGGTTGGAGCCGGGGCGTTGTTCTTGCTCAAATCGATATTGTTGGACGCAGCACGGGCAGCATTGGGTGTCTGACCAAAGCGCGGAATGACGATCGACTGACCAGGACGCGCAGCCGATGCACTCTTCAGGCCATTTGCCTGCAGGATTGCCTTTTCCGGCACGCCGTAGCGTCTGGAGAGCGTTGCGACGGTCTCGCCGGAATTCAGCGTGACCGAAGACGCGCCTTCCGTGTGCCAGCCATTATTGTCGCGCTTGACAGACCCGGTCGACAGCGTATCGGCGCTGTTGTTCGCCGGTAGCCGCGCCGACGCCATGGATGGCGCGCCGTTTGCGGTCGCAGATGGGAATGGCTGTGCCATGGCTTCGCGTCTCGTCGCAGGATCGCGGCTTGCTACCGGCGATGGAGCGGAGAGCTCGGCGCGCTGAACAGGTGCAGCAGAGGATGCCGAACGGGCCGTTGATGGCTGGACCGAACCATAGCCGCCATTCGAAGCCGGATAAGGCTGGTTCATGGCCGCGTTCTGGTTGCCATAACCGCCCTGCGGGGCGGCAGCATAACCGCCACCATTCATATCAGCCTGGGGAACGGGGGCCTGACCATAGGCACCGGCACCGTTGCGCTGAGGAATGGACGCGGTCGTCATCTGGTCCGTATTGTTGCTGGAAAAGAGTCCGCTAAAGCGTGTCGCGTCCGAGCTGCAACCCGTTGCGACGCTTGCCAGCAATGCCGCTGCGAACATCTTTGCGATTGATTTTCCGGTTTTAGGCGAATGACTCATACGCATGACTCGATCTACACTGACGCAAACGCCGCATCGGAATCGATCCGGCTGAACAAACACTTGCAAGGCCCCTCTTCCGAAACGGAAAAACCATGCGTCGATGAGATGATTAAAGCGCGTTAGTGTTACCACGCCGTTAAAACGTTAAGCTCTTCGCATATTTTTTGATAATTCGATAACCATGCCGGCCTCGGCGATATCCAGCATGGGGCTCATCCGTCGCCAATGCATGGCCCTGCTTGATTCCCACCAGTTGACCGCGACCCCTCATCCGCGCCAAACCGGAATGGAGGGGAGGAACCACGATGATCGACAAGCTGGAATTTTTCATTGCTCTGGCCCGCGCGGAACATTTCGGTCGGGCAGCCGAAGAATGCCGCATCTCGCAGCCGACACTTTCGGCAGCAATCCGCCAGCTTGAGGATCAGTTGGGCGTCGTGCTGGTCGTGCGCGGGTCGCGCTATCAGGGGCTGACCCCGGAGGGCCAGCGCGTTCTCGAATGGGCAAGGCGGATCGTGGGCGATGCTCGCACCATGCGCGAAGAGATGCGCGCAGCCCGAAAGGGTCTCGCGGGGCATATCAGGATCGCCGTTATCCCCACTGCACTCGCCATGGTGCCAAGGCTGACCGAGCCTTTCCAGGCACGTCACCCGGATGTTACTTTCTCGGTCACCTCACGGACCTCACTGCAGGTTCTCAGTCAGCTGGAAAATCTCGAGATCGACGCGGGAATCACCTACCTGGACAACGAACCGCTGGGCCGTGTGACCACCGTTCCCCTCTATTCGGAACGCTACCACCTCATCACAGCAGCCGGAACGCCGCTTGCGGATCGCGAAGTTGTGACGTGGAAGGAGGTCTCCGGTCTTCGGCTTTGTCTATTAACACCGGACATGCAAAACCGTCGTATCATCAATGCGCATATGGCTGAAGCTGGCGTCCAAGCAAAGCCGACACTTGAATCCAATTCGATGATCGTGCTGTTTTCCCACATACGAACCGGTCATTGGGCCTCCATCATGCCGCGTAACGTTGCGGAATCATTCGGTTTTCCAGAGCAGATCCGAATGATACCGATCTCGGAGCCAGATGCTGAACACTTGGTGGGCTTGGTCGCAACCCATCGCGAGCCTCACACGCCTCTCGTTTCCGCGCTTTTGCATGAAGCCAGATCCCGCGCAGCGGCATCGGCTTTCGATAGAAATTTTCTATCGCACAACGGGACGCCTTTATTGACCTGACGGATGCATTCTCGCCATCCTTCCCGAAAGCCAGATTGGGACACGCGCAACCTACGAGCACTCAGCTTCTCGGTATCGCGGGTTTCACGGAGATAAGTCTCTGTCTGTCTGGCGTCGGTTTGGGAGGACTGACCATGAACATTCGAGCGGTTGCCAGTACCGAGGCAAGCCGGATATCCGAAATCATCGATCACTGTCGCCACTTGGAAGGTCCGATGTTGCCGATCCTGCACCAGGTGCAGGCGGAGTTCGGCTATATTCCGGAAAGTGCCAAGCAGTTGATCGCCTCTGCGCTTAATGTTTCGCGCGCCGAAGTGCATGGTGTCATCACCTTCTACCACGATTTTCGCGATCACCCCGCCGGGCGCCACACCCTGAAGCTCTGTCGCGCCGAAGCCTGTCAGTCGATGGGCGGCGACAGGCTCGCCGAACGCGCGAAAGCAAGGCTCGGCCTCGACTGGCACGAAACCGCACCCGATGGCTCGGTCACGCTTGAGCCCGTCTTCTGTCTTGGCCTCTGCGCGTCTGCCCCGGCCGCGATGCTGGATGGTGAGCTTTATGGACGCGTCGATGAGCACTGTCTGAACGACATCGTGGCGGAGGTCAGCAAATGACCATCACCGTCTTCGTTCCCCGCGATGCGGCAGCCCTTGCTGTCGGTGCCGACAAGGTGGCCGCGGCCATCGAGCGAGAAGCCGTCTCCCGCGGCTATGATGTCCACATTGTCCGCAACGGTTCTCGCGGGATGCTCTGGCTGGAAGTGCTGGTCGAAGTGCGCACCGACGCGGGCCGCGTCGCCTATGGGCCGGTCAAAGCATCGGATGTCCCGTCACTTTTCGACGCGGGTTTTCTCAATGGCGGCGCGCACCCACTCGCACATGGCCTGACAGAGGATATCCCGTTCCTCAAAGGCCAGACACGCCTTACCTTCTCGCGCTGTGGCGTCACCGATCCTCTGTCGCTCGATGATTATCGCCAGTATCAGGGCCTGACAGGCCTAGAGAAGGCGATCGGGATGCCTCCTGCGGACATCGTCCGACAGGTCACTGAAAGCGGCCTTCGCGGACGCGGTGGTGCCGGCTTCCCAACAGGCATCAAATGGAAGACCGTCGCAGACGCTTCCGCTGACCAGAAATACATCGTCTGCAACGCCGATGAGGGCGACAGCGGTACCTTCGCAGATCGCATGATCATGGAAGGCGATCCCTTCGTCCTGATCGAGGGCATGGCGATCGCCGCAATCGCAGTCGGTGCGACCAAGGGCTACATCTACACCCGCTCCGAATACCCCCATGCGATCGCCGTCATGGACGAGGCGATAAAGATTGCTCGCTCTGCTGGCATCCTCGGCCCTTCAGTGATGGGCTCGCCTCAAGCCTTCGATATGGAAGTGCGCGTTGGCGCCGGTGCCTATGTCTGCGGCGAGGAAACCTCCCTTCTCAACAGTCTGGAAGGCAAGCGCGGTATCGTTCGGGCCAAGCCGCCACTTCCCGCCCTCCAGGGCCTGTTCGGCAAGCCGACCGTCGTCAACAACGTCATGTCGCTGGCTTCCATTCCAGTGATCATGGATCGCGGCGCGCAGTTCTATCGCGATTACGGCGTCGGTCGGTCGAATGGTACGATCCCGATTCAGCTCGCCGGCAACCTGAAACATGGCGGTCTGTACGAAGCTGCATTCGGCATGACGCTCGGCCAACTCGTCAATGAGATTGGCGGCGGTACCATTTCCGGTCGCCCGGTCAAGGCGGTGCAGGTGGGCGGTCCACTCGGTGCCTATTTCCCGCCATCGCTCTTCGACACGGTCTTCGACTATGAAGCCTTCACCGCCGCCGGCGGTCTGATCGGTCACGCGGGCATTGTCGTCTTCGACGACACCGTCGACATGCTGAATCAGGCACGTTTTGCGATGGAATTCTGTGCGGTCGAAAGCTGTGGCAAATGCACGCCCTGCCGCATCGGCTCGACACGCGGCGTCGAAACCGCCGACAAGATCGCGCGCGGTATCGAACCCGAGAAAAACCGCCAGCTTCTGGCGGATCTCTGCAACACCATGAAGTTCGGCTCGCTCTGCGCGCTGGGCGGCTTCACCCCCTATCCGGTGATGAGCGCGATGACGCACTTCCCGGAGGATTTCGCACCCACCCCACTTGTTGAAGCGGCGGAGTGATACCATGACCCTCGTTCACGAAATCGATTACGGCACTCCGGCCTCCAAATCCACGGACGTGGTGACGCTGACCATTGATGGTCGCGAAATTACTGTGCCTGCCGGCACTTCCATCATGCGTGCCTCCATGGAAGCGGGCATCCAGGTTCCGAAGCTTTGCGCCACCGATATGGTCGACGCGTTCGGCTCCTGCCGCCTCTGTCTGGTGGAGGTCGAGGGTCGAAACGGCACCCCCGCCTCCTGCACAACGCCGGTTGCCCCAGGCCTCGTCGTCCACACACAGACGGAACGGTTGAAGCAGATCCGCAAGGGGGTGATGGAACTCTACATCTCCGACCACCCGCTCGACTGTCTGACCTGTGCGGCCAATGGCGATTGCGAGTTGCAGGACATGGCAGGTGCGGTTGGCCTGCGTGATGTGCGCTATGGCTATGAGGGCGACAACCACGTCAAGGCGCGCTCGACTGATGGCGGCATCAACGCGCAGTGGATGCCGAAGGACGAGTCGAACCCCTACTTCACCTACGATCCGTCAAAGTGCATCGTCTGCTCACGCTGCGTCCGCGCCTGCGAAGACGTACAGGGAACCTTCGCGCTGACCATCGAAGGGCGCGGCTTCGACAGCCGCGTGTCGCCCGGTGCGCATGAAGCCTTCCTCGATTCCGAATGCGTCTCCTGTGGCGCCTGTGTTCAGGCCTGTCCGACGGCGACACTGACGGAAAAATCCGTGATCGCCATTGGTCAGCCAGAACATTCACTGGTCACCACCTGCGCCTATTGTGGCGTGGGCTGCTCCTTCAAGGCGGAAATGCGCGGCGAAGAGCTAGTCCGCATGGTGCCGTGGAAGGATGGACAGGCAAATCGTGGCCATTCCTGCGTCAAGGGCCGCTTTGCCTATGGCTATGCCAGCCACAAGGACCGCATCCTCAATCCGATGGTCCGCGAAAAAATCACCGATCCCTGGCGCGAGGTGACGTGGGAAGAGGCATACTCCCATGTTGCGTCCGAATTCCGTCGCATCCAGAACCAGTACGGGAAGGACTCGATTGGCGGCATCACCTCCTCGCGCTGCACCAATGAAGAGACCTATCTGGTGCAGAAGCTGATCCGCGCTGGCTTCGGCAACAACAATGTCGATACCTGCGCTCGCGTCTGCCATTCGCCAACCGGCTATGGCCTCGGCCAGGCCTTCGGCACATCTGCCGGCACGCAGAACTTCGATAGTGTCGAACAGTCTGACGTCGTACTTGTCATTGGCGCGAACCCCACGGACGGCCACCCGGTCTTCGGCTCTCGGCTGAAGAAGCGGCTGCGCCAAGGCGCCAAGCTGATCGTCATCGATCCGCGCCGCATCGACCTTGTGCGCACGCCACATGTGGAGGCTGCCTTCCATCTGCCGCTGAAGCCCGGCACGAACGTTGCGGTGCTGACCGCACTTGCCCATGTCATCGTCACCGAAGGTCTCTTCGACGAAGCCTTCATTCGCGAACGTTGTGATTGGTCCGAATTCGAGGACTGGGCGGCCTTCGTGTCGGAAGAGGAGCACAGCCCGGAAGAGACGGAGAAGTTCACCGGCGTTCCGGCAGCAGAGCTTCGCGGTGCTGCGCGTCTTTATGCCCGCGGCGGCAATGGCGCCATCTATTACGGTCTTGGAGTCACCGAACACAGCCAGGGCTCGACGACCGTCATGGCAATTGCCAATCTGGCCATGGCGACCGGCAATATCGGTCGTCCGGGCGTTGGCGTGAACCCGCTGCGCGGTCAAAACAACGTCCAGGGCTCCTGCGACATGGGCTCTTTCCCCCACGAACTGCCGGGCTATCGTCACATCTCGGACGACGCCACGCGCGAGACTTTCGAGAAGCTATGGGGCGTGACGCTCAACAATGAGCCGGGCTTGCGTATTCCCAACATGCTGGATGCCGCTGTCGAAGGGTCGTTCAAGGGCATCTACATTCAGGGTGAGGACATTCTGCAGTCCGATCCTGACACCAAGCATGTGTCTGCAGGACTCGCTGCCATGGAATGCGTCGTCGTGCACGACCTCTTCCTCAACGAGACGGCAAACTACGCCCATGTCTTCTTGCCGGGATCGACCTTCCTCGAAAAGGACGGCACCTTCACCAATGCCGAACGCCGCATCAATCGCGTGCGTAAGGTCATGAGCCCAAAAAATGGCTATGCCGATTGGGAGGTAACTCAGAAGCTCGCCCAGGCGATGGGGCTCGACTGGAACTACACCCATCCATCGCAGATCATGGACGAGATCGCAGCAACAACTCCAAGCTTTGCCAGCGTCTCCTACGACTATCTGGAGAAGCACGGCTCGGTCCAATGGCCTTGCAACGAGAAATTCCCGCTCGGCTCACCCATCATGCATGTCGACGGCTTCGTACGCGGCAAGGGTAAGTTCATCCGCACCGAATATGTGGCGACCGACGAGCGTACGGGCCCGCGCTTCCCGCTGCTGCTGACGACAGGCCGTATCCTGTCGCAGTACAATGTTGGCGCGCAGACGCGACGGACGGAAAACGTCGTCTGGCATGAGGAGGACCGGCTGGAAATCCATCCTCACGACGCCGAACAGCGCGGCATCAAGGACGGTGACTGGATCAAGCTCGCAAGCCGTTCGGGAGACACGACGCTACGGGCGCTGATCACCGACCGCGTCGCACCCGGCGTCGTCTATACGACCTTCCACCATCCGGACACGCAGGCCAATGTCATCACCACGGACTTCTCCGACTGGGCGACCAACTGTCCGGAATACAAGGTGACGGCCGTTCAGGTTTCGCCGTCCAACGGTCCGACGGAGTGGCAGGAAGATTATGAGGAATTCTCCCGCCAGTCGCGCCGAATCGTGGCGAAACTCGACGCGGCGGAATAGGATCGGAGAATGCAGCAGAAACCGAGCCGAACGATCGACGAATGGCGCTTCCGACAAGGGCGAATGGAGGCGGGCCACCGCATCGTCCCGGAGGAAGTACCGGTCGCCTTCTCCTATGGAGGCTCCACCCATGCTGTGATGATGGCAACGCCGACAGACCTCATCGACTTCGCCTATGGTTTTTCGCTGGCGGAGGAAATCGTGACGTCGGCGGAAGATATCCTCGAGGTCGATCTGGTTGAAGCGGGTCGAGGGATCGACGTGCAGATTACGCTGAAGGATACGACAGCCGACGCGCTGGTGGCACGCCGCCGCCGCATGGCAGGACCAGTCGGCTGTGGTCTTTGTGGTATTGAATCGATCGAGCAGGCAACCCGCAAGGTCGCGACGGTCAAGGATCCGGCGGCCCGCCTGATGCCGAGGCAGATCAGCGAAGCCATTCGCCTGCTTGGAGACGGGCAAAGCCTCAATCGCGAAACACGAGCGGTGCACGGCGCGGGCTTCTACCGGCCAGAGAACGGCATCGTCGCGGTGCGAGAGGACGTCGGGCGGCACAATGCTCTGGACAAGCTCTCCGGTGCAATCCTCCGCTCCGGACGTCCGGCGGCCGATGGGGTCGTGGTCGTCACCAGCCGTCTTTCCGTCGAGATGGTGCAGAAAACCGCCCTTCTCGGATGCCCGGTCCTCGTTGCGATTTCGGCGCCGACCGCACTTGCCATCGAGACAGCGGAAGAGGCCGGTATCAGCCTTATCGGTATCGCGCGCGGCGATGAATTCGAAGTGTTTACCAGACCCGACCGTCTGGCTTCCGGGGAGAACAGTCATGTCGCTTAGCCACACAGATGAGAAGCTGATCCGCATGGCAAACCAGATCGCCACATTCTTCACCTCGCAGCCGCAGGAGGTGCAGGTGGATGGAGTGGCCACGCACATCAACAAGTTCTGGGAGCCGCGCATGCGGCGGCGCTTCTTCGAGATGATCGACAATGGCGCAGACGGCTTCCTGCCGCTCGTCGTGACGGCATCGGCAAAGATCAAGCGTCCGGGAGACCCAACAACGCAGGCGGTCGGCCTGGGGGAAGACGCAGCACGGGGTGCGCCGGGAGGCAAAGGTCCGATAGCTGGAGAATCTCTGTCGGAACCCAGCGTTCCTTCCGGCGCGGCGTGAAGGTGTACCGAAAGCGCACGGTATTTGCGCACGCCAATATGAGGTCGAAACCTACATCCTGGAAGACGGGTCTCTGATCAGCCCGGCTTCCCCTTTTTCATCGATGCCCGCTCATCACGTATGAGCGAGAGCATTTGACGTTGTCCTGACATTCCAAAGAGGGAGGTATTGTCGATGGCAGTTGCAGGCGTAAGCGGAGGAGGCATGGCAGGGGCAGGTCTTCTCGATCGAGAGCGAATTATCGCCAAACCCGGTTTCAACCGGTGGCTGGTTCCGCCAGCCGCACTGGCAATCCATCTGTGCATCGGCATGGCCTATGGCTTCAGCGTGTTCTGGCTGCCTTTGTCGCGGGCCCTTCCGGCGACCGATCCAAGCTGCTCGAGCCTGACGCTCATCGGCGCGCTCTTTACCACCGCCTGCAATTGGCGCGTGGCTGACCTTGGATGGATCTATGCGCTCTTCTTCGTTCTGCTCGGTTGCTCGGCTGCCATCTGGGGCGGCTGGCTGGAGCGTGTCGGTCCACGCAAGGCTGGCTTCGTTTCCGCCTGCTGCTGGTGCGGGGGCATTCTCGTTGCAGCGCTCGGCGTTATGACCCATCAGTTGTGGCTGATGTGGCTTGGTGCTGGCGTGATTGGTGGCGTGGGTCTTGGCCTTGGTTACATCTCTCCCGTCTCGACCCTGATCAAGTGGTTCCCGGATCGCCGCGGCATGGCGACCGGCATGGCCATCATGGGTTTCGGTGGCGGCGCAATGATCGGCGCTCCACTTGCCAACCTGCTGATGGGCTATTTCAAGACCGATACGACGGTCGGCGTGTGGCAGACCTTCGTCGTGATGGCGTTGATCTATTTCGTCTTCATGATGGCAGGTGCTTTCGGCTACCGCATACCACCGGCTGGCTGGCGCCCCGAAGGCTGGACGCCGCCAGCTGCCAAAAGCGCGATGATCACGACGCGTCATGTGCATCTGCGTGATGCTCACAAGACCAAACAGTTCTGGTTGATCTGGGCAGTGCTCTGCCTCAACGTCTCCGCCGGTATCGGCGTCATCGGCATGGCCTCGCCCATGCTGCAGGAAATCTTCGCTGGTTCCTTGATCGGTCAGCCAGGCGTTGCCTTTGCTGATCTTGATGCCGCGCAGAAAGCACAGATCGCCGCAATCGCAGCAGGCTTCACCGGGCTTCTGTCGCTCTTCAACATCGGTGGCCGTTTCTTCTGGGCTTCGATGTCCGATAAGATCGGCAGAAAGAATACCTACTTCTGCTTCTTCATTCTCGGCATCATCCTCTATGCGCTGGCACCCACGCTTGCTCTGATGGGCTCGAAGGCTCTCTTCGTCCTCGCCTTCGGCATCATCCTGTCCATGTATGGCGGCGGTTTCGCCACCATTCCCGCCTATCTGGCAGACATCTTCGGCACGCAATTCGTTGGCGCCATCCACGGTCGCCTGCTGACCGCCTGGGCAACGGCCGGCATCGTCGGTCCGGTCGTGGTCAACTATATCCGTGAGGCGCAGATCGCTGCCGGTGTAGCGCCGGGGCCAGCCCTCTATACCAGCACCATGTATATTCTTGCCGGTATGCTGGCGCTCGGCCTCATCGCCAACGCACTCGTCAAGCCGCTCTCCGACAAGTGGTTCATGTCGGATGAGGAAGTCGCCTCGCTCCAGGCCAAGACCGCAGCCGCGAATGCCGGCCCGACAGGTTCCTTCGGCATCGGCAAGGGCGGTTTCGATGGCAAGGCCGCTCTCGCCTGGGCCGCTGTCGGCCTTCCGCTCCTTTGGGGCGTGTGGGTGACGCTGAAGAGCAGCTTCGCGCTTTTCGGGTAGGTTGCTAAAGGACGTCCACGATCATCAAGAGCCGGCGCGAGTCGGCTCTTTTTTTGTTGGCGAAGCTCAAGGTCGACTTAAAGATACGTCGCGATGTGGGATTCGATCGGCAGATAGGGCGTCTCGAACAACTCCTCTCGCTCGAAGCGGCTGCCGGTCTTGGAGAAACGGGTCATCACGCAGCGACCGTCTTCCAGGATGATCGGTGCAATCATCATGCCGCCGGACACGATCTGCTCGGTGAAGAAGCGTGGCATGGCAGAAAAGGCTGCGGTTGAGACGATACGGTCGAAGGTCCCCTCGCCGACGAGACCGTTGGAGCCGTCGGCCTGACGGATCACCACATTGCGGATGCTGAGATCATCCATCCGGTTCTGTGCCGCTTGAACCAGTGTCTTGTAGCGCTCAACCGAGAGCACGCGCTCGACTCTACGCCCAAGCACCGCCGTCATAAAGCCACTGCCGGTGCCGATTTCAAGCACGCGCTGACCGGGCTTGACCTGAAGCCGGGAGATGATCTTCACCGCCATATCGGCACCTTCCATGAAGGCTCCGCAGTCGATCGGGATAGTGCGGCTGGAATAGGCATCCGCCGCAAGCGGTGCCGGGACGAAGAGAGAGCGGGGCGTCTGCTCGACAGCGGTAAGGAGATCGAGATCGGAAATGCCTTCGGCCCGCAGCCTCAGGACGAGAGCGGCAAAGCCTTCTTTCTCCACCATGGGGGATTTCAATCGTTCGCTCCGAATCCAAGTGCCTTGGCGATCCGATCCTTGACCGTGTAGTCGGTAAGGTCAAGCTTGAGCGGTGTTACGGAAATCTTGTTGTTCTTGACGGCATGAATATCCGTGCCTTCCATGAAGGTGCCGAGCCGCTCACCGAAGCGCAGCCAGTAATAGGGAAGTCCGCGGCCGTCCTGGCGCTGCTCTACCGTCAGCCCGAAATCGAGCTTGCCTTGCCCTGTGACGCTGACGCCCTGCACATCTTTCGGTGCGCAATTGGGGAAATTGAGATTGAGGAATGTGCCATCCGGTAAATCGATCTCGCTCAGCTTGCGGATGAGATCTGGCGCATAGGTTTCAGCGACCTCCCAGGGAACGATCCGCTCGGCATTGCCCGTATAGGCATAGGCCTGGCTAAGCGCAAAGGAACGCACGCCTTGCAGCGTACCTTCGATAGCGCCGGCAATCGTACCCGAATAGGTCACATCATCGGCCATGTTGGCGCCGGAATTGACACCGGAGAGAACGAGATCGGGCTTGCCGGGAAGAACTTCACGAATGCCCATGATCACGCAGTCTGTCGGCGTGCCGCGAAGCGCGTAGTGCTTGTCGGAGATCTTGCGCAGGCGAAGCGGTTCGGAAAGCGTCAGGGAATGTGCAAGACCACTCTGGTCGGTTTCCGGCGCGACGATCCAGACATCGTCCGACAGAGTGCGGGCAATGCGCTCAAGCGCTGCGAGCCCCTCGGCATGGATGCCATCATCGTTGGTCAGCAAAATCCGCATGGTCTTCTCCCTCATCGGTTCGTTCTACAACACACAGCGCCCGTCTCCACTCAACCAAATGTCTTGCTGGACGACGCTCTCCTCCGGGCAGAGATGAAGTACTCCTGCGCCGTCGACGCAGGAGCCGGTATCGAAGCTCAGGCTGCCTTCTCGATCCGAGTCAGGCCACCCATGTAAGGCAACAACACGTCCGGAATGGTCACCGAGCCATCGTCGTTGAGATAGTTTTCCAGAACCGCGATCAGGCAACGTCCGACGGCCGTGCCCGAACCGTTCAGCGTGTGAACAAACTTCGTAGCCTTGTCGCCCTTGCCGCGATAGCGCGCATCCATCCGCCGTGCCTGGAAGTCACCACAGACGGAGCAGGACGAGATCTCGCGATAGGTGTTCTGGCCCGGAAGCCAGACTTCGAGGTCATAGGTCTTGCGCGCGCCAAAGCCCATATCGCCAGTGCACAGCGTCATGGTGCGGAAATGCAGGCCGAGACGCTTCAGCACCTCTTCAGCACAGGCCGTCATGCGCTCATGCTCGGCGATCGAGCTTTCCGCATCCGTGATCGAGACGAGTTCGCACTTCCAGAACTGGTGCTGGCGCAGCATGCCGCGCGTATCGCGACCGGCAGAGCCCGCTTCCGAACGGAACGATGGGGTGAGCGCCGTGAAACGAAGCGGCAATTTCTCCTGATCGAGGATTTCGCCAGCGACCAAGTTTGTAAGCGTCACTTCAGCGGTCGGGATCAGGTATCGTCCATCCGTCGTCTTGAAGAGGTCTTCTTCGAACTTCGGAAGATTGCCCGTTCCATACAGCGTTTCGGCGCGCACCATCAGCGGCGAAGACACTTCTGTGTAGCCATGCTCGCGGGTGTGCAGATCGATCATGAACTGACCAAGCGCGCGCTCCAGTCTAGCAATCTGGCTCGTGAGAACCGTGAAGCGCGAACCGGAGAGCTTTGCCGCACGGTCGAAATCCATATAGCCGAGCGCTTCACCGATCTCGAAATGCTCCTTGGCTTCGTGATTCCAGCCGGGTTTCTGGCCGACAACGCGGGTCACGACGTTGTCGTTCTCATCCTTGCCGACCGGCACATCGTCCAGCGGGATATTGGGAATGCGCGACAGGGCATCGTTCAACTGGCTGGTAACCTGACGGTCCTCGTCTTCCAGCTTCGGCATGCTGTCCTTGATATCGGCAACTTCTGCCTTCAGTTTCTCTGCAAGCTCAGCATTCTTCTGCGCCATCGCCGCACCGATTTCCTTGGAGGCGGTGTTGCGGCGGGATTGCATGTCCTGCAGGGTCTGTATAACGGAGCGGCGCTTCTCGTCGAGCGCAATCAGGCTCGCGGACTGAGGTTCGGCTCCGCGCTTGGCCAGCGCCGCATCGAAAGCTTCAGGGTTGTCGCGTATCCATTTAATATCGTGCATCGTGGTTCCAGACCGTGGTTTTACGTCTTTGCTTGTTGAAAAACAAAACGCCGGGACAAATGACCCGGCGTCTGAAGAAAGAACTCAAGAAGCCGTCACGCCTCTTCGGGACCGTCAAGCTCCCGGCCAGCGTTTTCGGCAGCGCGTTTCTTCTCCACGAGTCGAGCCATATAGATGGAAACCTCGTAGAGAAGGATCGCTGGCAAGGCAAGACCGATCTGGGACATCGGATCGGGTGGCGTCAGAACGGCGGCTACGACGAAGGCAGCGACGATCGCGAATTTGCGCTTCTCTCTCAGCCAGTCGCTGGTCAGCAATCCGACACGCGCCAGAAGCGTGGTGACGACCGGCAGCTGGAACACGAGACCGAAGGACAGAACCAGCGTCATGATGAGGCTGAGATACTCCGACACCTTCGGCATCAGTGAAATTGCGACCTCGCCGTCTTCCGGCAACTGCTGCATGGCGAGGAAGAACCACATGACCATGGGCGTGAAGAAGAAGTAGACCAGCGCGCCGCCAAGCAGAAACAGCAGGGGCGATGCGATCAGGAAAGGCAGGAAGGCAGCGCGCTCGTTCTTGTAGAGACCGGGCGCGACGAATTTGTAAAGCTGCGACGCAACCACAGGAAAGGAGATCACCATGGCGCCGAACATGGCAACCTTGATCTGCGTAAAGAAGAATTCCTGGGGAGCAGTATAGATCAGCGATGACTTGGCGACGTCCAGCCCTGCCCAGATCACCGCCCATTTGTAGGGGATGACAAGAAGGTTGAACAAGTGCTTGGCCATGGCGAAGCAGGCCAGAAAGGCCACGAAAAATGCCCCCAGCGACCAGATGAGCCGCGTGCGCAATTCCATGAGGTGTTCGATAAGCGGCTGCGGCTTATCCTCGATATCCTCACTCATGCTTCATCCTTCTTGGCCTTGGCCGTTCGTGCTTTCTTGGCTGGCTCGGCAGCCATGGTGGCGTCGGACTTGGTGCGGGCCGCCTTCGGCTTGGGCGCGGTAGCCAATGCGACCTTCTTATCCGCGGCCTTTGCTGACGTCTGTTTCGCAGCTTTGGCCGCAACGTCCGTCAGCGCAGGAGAAATTGCGGGCTCGGCCTGCATTTCAGCGACGGACGAGACCTTCGGCTTCTTCGCATCGGCCTTGGCCGAAATCGTGCGCGGGGCGCGCTTGGGCTTCGCAGCCACCGCCTCGGCTTCGACTTCCTGCGTGGTTTTCGCGGCAGCCTTGCGGCTCCGCTTCGGCTTCTCGGCAACCGGTTCTACGACCGGCGTTGCTTGCGCAACAACGGGCGCTGGAGCAATCGGTGCGGCGGCGATCGGCGCAGGCGTCAAAGAAGGAGGCGGTGCGTCAGGCAACGTCATCTCCGGGCCGGACAGGGTGACATCCCGCGCATCAACCGGGGCGCTGGTTGCCGGTCCGGACGGCGTTGCCGCCTTCTGCAGATCGGAGCGGATGTCATTACCGAGCTGACGCAAAGGGTTCATCGCATCGCGCAGGGAATTTGTCGGGTTGAGATTGCGCACATCGGCGATCGTCTGGCGCACGTCGTCCATGTCGGCCTCTTTCATGGCCTCATCGAACTGCGCGCGAAAATCACCCGCCATCTTGCGGAAGCCGGCCATCGTCTTGCCGAAGGCACGGATCATGGGCGGCAAGTCTTTCGGGCCAACAACCACGATCAGGACGATCGCAATCACCAGCAGCTCGCTCCAGCCGATATCAAACATCAAAAAGCTCCCGACACGCGCAACAACGCGCCATGATCCTCAAGGCCAAAAGACCAGGGCAAAGACGTGACCGTCCTACCCCGGATCAATTACTTGATCTCGTCAGCCTTGTGATCGACCGTCTTGGCATTGACATTGGTGTCGGCAGGCGGTGGCGTGGCATCGTCATCAGCCATGCCCTTCTTGAAGCTCTTGATGCCCTTTGCGACATCGCCCATCAATTCTGGAATCTTGCCCCGGCCGAACAGAACCAGCACGATCACCAGAACGATCAGCCAGTGCCAAACACTAAAAGAACCCATAACGCAAACTCCCTGAATTTTGCTTTGAAACGATGTAAGCCGTTTGAATAGCTTTTTCAAACAACAAAATGGCTATTCAACAAAGTAAGCCAGCGAGAAATGCTGTGATGCAGCAGCATATCGACACATCTACGTGATCGCTGCGCACCCGCAACAAAATCAATCGTCTACGTCGCCACCGCGGGGGGCCAGCAGCCCCAGTTCTTCAAGATCGAGCTGCGTGATCGGGTCCTCGTCCTCGGTCAATTCGTCACTCATCGACGGCACGGGAATGCCGAAATTCGGCGGAATGCGGCCGGACAGCAGCCCCGCTCCCTTCAGTTCGTCGAGGCCCGGCAGGTCGCGCAACTCCTCAAGGCCGAAGTGGTCCAGAAACTCCACCGTCGTTCCCATGGTCACCGGACGCCCAGGGGTGCGGCGGCGCCCTCGAAAGCGCACCCACCCCGCCTCCATCAGCACATCCAGCGTGCCGCGCGAGGTCTGAACACCGCGTATATCCTCGATCTCGGCACGCGTGACGGGCTGATGATAGGCGATGATCGCCAGTACTTCGAGTGCGGCACGCGAAAGCTTCTTCGGTTCCTTTTCATCGACATGGATGACAAAGGAAAGATCGCCCGCCGTGCGGAAGGCCCAGTTGCCGCCAACCTGCACGAGATTGACGCCACGTGTTGCGTAGACCTGCTTCAGCCGGTGCATCAGAGGCGGCACATCGACACCGCGCGGAATGCGCTCAGCGATGAAGGCTTCCGACACGGGCTGCGCTGAGGCGAAGACCAAGGCTTCAGCAATGCGCTCCGCCTCTCTTTCAAGACGCTCCGCAACCGTGCCGCCGCCGATCTCTGCACCGTCGTCAGGAACGCCGCCGTCCATATCCACATCATTCGACATCATCGGCCCTTTCAGAACGTTCCGGCGCTCTACCAGAGCCTTTACGCATGAAGATCGGTTGAAACGCTCCATCCTGGCGGATCTCCAGCGATCCTTCCCGCACCAGTTCCAGCGACGCGGCAAAGGCACTGGCTATGGCAGTGGCGCGCATTGAGGGATCGGGGACATATTGCAGGAGATACCGGTCGAGCTCCGTCCATTCACCGATTTCACCGAGCATAGAGGTCAGCAACTCGCGCGCTTCCACCAGCGACCAGACCTGGCGTTTCTCAATCGTCACCTGCGTGATCGCCTGGCGCTGGCGAAGCGTCGCATAGGCGCTCAGCAGGTCGTAAAGGCTCGCCTCGAATGCGGAGCGACTGCGATGGGGAATATGCTCCGGCGCACCACGGGCGAAGATATCGCGGCCGAGTTGATTGCGGTTCACCAGCCTCTCGGCGGCGTCGCGCATGGCTTCCAGACGCTTAAGGCGGAAGGCCAGCGTTGCAGCCATTTCCTCGCCCGTCGGGCCCTCATCCTTGCTCTGCTGCGGGATCAGCAGCTTGGACTTGAGGAAGGCGAGCCAGGCCGCCATGACCAGATAGTCGGCGGCAAGTTCGATGCGGACCCGGCGTGCGGTTTCGACGAATTGTAGATATTGCTCCGCCAGCGCCAGAACGGAGATGCGGGAGAGATCGACCTTCTGAACGCGAGCCAAGTGCAGCAACAGATCGAGCGGGCCTTCGAAGCCCGCCACATCGATCATCAATGCCGCTTCGCCCGTCGCACGCTCCGGCGTCACATCCTGCCAGAGCTTGTCCATCGGCGTGCCGCCGCGCGATTTCTCTGCTGCCATCGTCTCGTCTGTCGGGCCTTTCGCTGGCGCTCTGCCCGCTCAGCGGATCAGGCAACCGCCAGCATGGCGTTGAATTCGTCTCTCAAGCTTGCCTCATCGGCATCGTCTGCTGCGGGGAAGCCCGCTTCTACGGCCTTGGCGCGTTCCAGTGACCGGCCTGCGAGAGGGGGAACTTCCTTCACGACCTGGAGCATTTCACTCATCACACCGTTGCAATGCAAGACTATATCGCAACCGCCCGCAACAATATTGGCAGCGCGCTCGCCAAGCGTCCCTTTCAATGCATTCATTGAACTATCATCCGACATCAGCAGTCCGTCAAAACCGATGCGTCCACGAATGATCTCGTCGATCACTTTGTGCGATGTCGTGGCTGGGCGCTCAGGATCGATTGCATTGAAAACAAGATGCGCGCTCATGCCCATCAGTTCCTTGTTCAAGGCACGGAACGGGACAAAGTCATGCGCATCGAGATCATCCAGCGGCACGTCCACCACCGGTAGTTCATGATGTGAATCCACCATGCCGCGTCCATGGCCTGGAATGTGCTTCATCACCGGCAGCATCCCGCCGGCCTTCAGACCGTCAGCGGCCGCCTGCCCCATTTCCGAGACCATCTTCGGATCGAAGCCGTAAGCGCGGTTACCGATGACATTGCTTGCACCTTCCACCGGAACATCGAGAACGGGCAGGCAATCCACATTGATGCCAAAGCGCATGAGATCGAAGGCGTGCAGGCGAGACATCAGCCAGGCGGCCCGCAGACCCTGCTCACGGTCGCGCAGATAGATCGCTCCCAACGCCTGGGCGTTCGGGTAGGATTGGAGGATCGGCGGGCGAATGCGTTGGACCCTCCCACCTTCCTGATCGATCAGAACCGGCGCGTCCTGGCGACCGACCGCCTCACGCAGGGAAGCCACCAGATCGGTAATCTGCTGCGCGTCACCAATATTACGACCGAAGAGAATGAAACCCCAAGGCTGCTCCGCCTTGTAGAGGGCGATCTCCTCCTGTGTCAGCGTCAAGCCGCTGCAGCCAAGGATCATAGCTTTCGATTCAGTCATGGTATGGGTCCTGTCGATGAGGGCACGTGCAATCGATATCAGTTACGAAAAAAGCCGGGACGGCGTGACCATCCCGGCTTTTGGATTTGAGTTTCGCGATCAGCGGGCGACGAGGCAGCTACCGCCAGCAGAGCGGAAGCGTTCGCACAATGCCGCCGCTTCGTTCTTGTCACCAGCGGGGATGCGAACACGGTAGAACGTGCCCTTGCCGGCAATTTCGGCAGCCTTGATGTCTACACCACGTCCACCAATGACAGAGCCGAACTTCGCCGACATGTTCTGATAGGACTTCTGCGCTTCTGCCTGGCTCGGCAGAGATGCGATCTGGATGTAATAGCCACCCGAAGACGGCGTGCTGGTTGCCGCTGCAGGAGCAGCGGATGCTGTCTGCTGAGCAGGCTGGGCCGGTGCCGCCGGGCGGACGTTACCCTGATTGGTTACGGTGGCAACCACGTTTGCAGGCTGGCTGGACGGACGGGCCGCTGGAAGCGGTGCAGCCGTTTGGGTCTGGGCCGGCTGAGCCGCGGCAGGTGCCGGACGAGCCGAGGTCTGCGCTGCCTGGGCAGGCTGCTCAGGCGTCACGGGAACACGAGAGGTGGCGAGTACCGATGGTGCCTTTTCCGTGGTTGCCGGAGCCGCCAGTTCTTCGACCTTATCCTGCTGTGGTGTTTCAGCCGCAGGTGCCGGCACTTCCTGTGCAACAAGCGTACCGTCAGGCTTGACGATCATGGTGCGGACCTTGCGGGGCGAAACATTCACACCGGACTGACCGTTATGGTCTGCGGTCTGGGTGTTCTCGCCACGGGAGAGCAGACGCGGATCTTCCGTTTCGCCAACCGGTGTGGACGTACCGTCCTGCATCTGGTCGGCTTCGTCTTCCATCGGAAGCTGCTCAGGAATGAGCGTGCGCTGCACGACATCCACAGGCTCTTCATTGGTCGAAATCAGCGATGGCTGCTTGGGGTCGGACGGTGCGGCACCGGCAACGCGGTCATAAACCGCCTTGTCCTGGTTCGGTACGACGCGACCACCCGGATTTTCCGGCACAACCTTCGTTGGCTCACTATCGGCGGAGATAATCACCGGCGCACCGTTCGAACCCATGTGGGAGGAACCGCCACCGATCAGCGCGTAGGTGCCGCCACCGACGAGAAGGAGACCGACAGCCGCTGCCATTGGGACGAACCAACGACGGGCACCGCCTTCGCGCTCATCCTCGGCATAACGAACCTGCTGCTCTGGAGCGGCATCTTCGCGTGTCTGCGAACCGAGGCGGCCCTCTGCCGCCTCCTGCATGCTGCGGCGGAAGTCCTGCTCCAGCGCACGCTCGAATTCGTCTACCTCTTCCTGTGTCGGCTGAGGCTGTGCCTGACGCGGCGCTGCATTCTTGTGACGATCAAGACCACCGGAAGCAGGCGAGGCAAAGAGCGAGGCAAGCTCGGTGTCGAGATCGAGATCTTCTTCCTGACGGCGCGCAACCGGCTTCGGCTCGAAAACGCCAACGGGCAGTTCCGGAACGTCCAACTCGGTGATGGTTTCAGGCGCATCCTCGGTCTCACCGATCTGGCTAGGATCGAAAGGCAGGCTTTCCAGCGACGCGACAGGCGCAACTGGCTGCTGAGCTGCAGGACGACGTTCCTCGTAGCGCGCACGCTCAACGATCGGCTGAGGCTGCGAGCGGGAAGCGACAGGTGCAGCGGCGACAATCGGTGCCGCAGCTGGCTTCGGCTGCATGACTGGCGCCGACTTTGGGGCAGTCGCATGCTGGGCGGCAGGCGCAGCCTGGGCTATGGGTGCAGGTGCCACTTCGATATTGGCGATCTCTGACAAATCGATATCAAAATCGATATCCTCAAGCGCAAGCTCGAAATCAGAGTCGTTGAAAGCGTCGAAGTCATCGGCAGCAGAAGGGGCTGCGATGGGCGCCGGTGGTTCAGCGCGAGGCGCTGGCGCGACCGGTGCAGAGATACGCTGGGCTGGAGCAATAGGGGCAGGAGCGACCGGCGCAGACGCGGCAGGTGCCGAGACAACCGGTTGCGGTGCGACTGGCTTTGGTGCCGCAACAGGCGTTTCGAAAACAGGCTCTGCGCGGACGGGTGCAGGCGTAGGCTTGACGGCCTGGACTTTGATCACCGGCTCGACGGCTGGCAAGATCGGGGCAGCCGTGACGACCGGCTCCATTCTGGCCACAGGCGCAGCAGCATCGACGCTCTTGTTGCTGATCTCGTAGCGTGCAACGTCATAGATCAGCTCGTCCATGGCGGACATCTTCTGACCTGCGAGCACATCGGCCGTCAATTCATCAGCGACAGGCGCGCGTGGTTCAACGGCTGGGATCGCCGCTGGAGCGGGCTGCGGCTGAGCCTTGGGAGCCACAGGCGTCGCCCGGGTCGTGCCGAAATTGGCAAGCGGCAACCGCAGGCTGGAGAAATCGAGCGAGGACTTGCGCAGCGATGGCGCGGTCGGCTGGAGAGAGGGCGCGTCATCGGCAACCGACATTTCCAGCTCGCTGGCCAGATCGATCGCCGTCTCTCCAGATGTCTCCGCCATACGCTCCCAATCCGGCTCCTGAACAGGGGCTGGCTGGTACTGCGTGGCTGGCTGCGACGGAGCGACCGGCTGCTGCATCTGGACCGGCTGTTCGTAAGCGCGCGGCTCAGGTGAAAGGGCAGCAGGGACCGGAGCTTCTACGACGGCCTCGTGTGCAGCGGCATAGGCCGGTTCACGGGGTTCTGGTGCTTGGTCGCGATGATTGACATCAAACACAGAAGCGACCGAGTCGGGGTCGTCGCTGAAATCGTCTCTCAGATCGGAACGGGGTGCTGGTGCTGCGTGCTCTGCGACCAGATAGTCTTCATGGCCCGCAGGGACTTGTGGCGCAACCGGCTCGAGCTCAGGCTCGCGGCGGGAGAACACCGATTCAACCCGCTGCATGAACTCGTTGACCGGAACGGGCGCGCGCACATCGTTGGCGGGATCCAGCGCGATGGGCTCGTGGCGCGGCGCGTCATAGACGGCGAACTCGCGAAGCAGCTCATCCTCGAGGTTGAATTCCGGCTCCCGGCGCGTGGCAGGCGGCGCAGCGTTCTGCGCAGCCAGGGGAGCGACATGGGGAGGACGATCCTCTTGCGCGACGAGTTGCGCCAATTGAGCCAGGGGATCGTTGTCAGCGAATTCCTGCGACCGAGAGTCTCGGTTATACGCGACATTTTTTTCGACCATTACGTGTTCCACCATCTACGCATCACAGCACTTGCCAGCGTATTGTGAGCAAATAATGGTGAGGGATGTCATCGCATCTCGTCAGGCGCATCCGCTCCCAAAAGCGTCAATCCGGACTTCAGCACATTTGCGACAGCACTCACCAGCCCTAGTCTGGCAACGCTCAATTCTCGGTTTTTATCGTTAACAAAACGTAATTCCGGCTGATCTTTACCTTTGTTCCAGTGTCCATGGAAGGAACTGGCCAGATCGTAGAGGTAAAATGCCAAGCGATGCGGCTCATGATTCTGTGCCGCAGACTCGATCAGACGCGGATATTCCGCCAGCTTTGCGATCAACTGCAACTCATTGACATCGTTAATCAAAACCGATCCGGAAGAGAGAGCGGAAACGTCCAGATCAAGCCCCGGAAACGCCTCGTTAGCCTGCCGGAAAACCGACTTGCAACGGGCATGAGCATATTGCACATAAAATACCGGATTGTCTTTAGATTGCTCGGTCACCTTGGCAAAATCGAAGTCCAGAGGCTCCGAATTCTTCCGGTAGAGCATCATGAATCGCACCGGATCGCGTCCGACTTCGTCGACGACGTCCCGCAATGTGACGAAATCGCCGGAGCGTTTCGACATCTTGACCGGCTCGCCATCACGGAAAAGTTTGACGAGCTGGCAGAGCAGCACGGTGAGCTTCGACTTGCCTTCGGAAACGGCGCGCGCAACCGCCTCCAGACGCTTGACGTAACCGCCATGGTCGGCACCCAGCACATAGATCATCTCGGAGAAGCCACGATCGTATTTGTCCTTGAAGTAGGCGACGTCGGCTGCAAAGTAGGTATAGGTGCCGTCCGACTTCATCAGCGGGCGATCCATATCGTCACCCACCTCCGTCGAGCGGAAGAGCGTCTGTTCGCGGTCTTCCCAATCTTCCGAAACCTCGCCCTTCGGCGGCGGCAGCGTGCCCTTGTAGACGTGCCCTTTAAAGGTCAGGTCATTGATGGCAGAAAGAATCGGGCCGGCATTACCAGCATGAAGAGTCCGCTCGGAATAGAACACATCGTGCTTGACGTTCAATGCCGCGAGATCCTCACGGATCATCGCCATCATCGCATCGATTGCCTTGTCCTTGACGATCGGCAGCCACTGTTCTTCCGGCATGGTCCGAAGCTTGATGCCGTACTCATCCGCCAGTGCCTTTCCAACGGGAACGAGATAGTCGCCCGGGTAAAGACCGGGCGGAATCGTGCCGACATCTTCACCGAGTGCTTCGCGGTAACGCAGGAATACCGACTTCGCCAGCACATCGATCTGCGAGCCAGCATCGTTGATGTAGTACTCCTTGGTCACGTCATAGCCGGCAAAGGAGAGCACGTTCGCCAGCGTATCGCCGACGACAGCGCCGCGGCAGTGACCCACATGCATAGGCCCTGTGGGATTGGCGGACACATATTCGACGTTGATCTTCTTACCCGTTCCTACCGTGGACCGGCCAAAATCCAGACCTTGCGAAATCATGCCGGCCAAGAGCCGCTGCCAGTAGCCGACCGATACGCGAATGTTGATGAAACCGGGACCCGCAACATTGACGCTATCGACATCGGCATCCTGCTCAAGGGCCGGAACGATCAACTCGGCCAGCGCGCGGGGATTGGTGCCGAGTGGCTTTGCCAGCACCATGGCCGCGTTGGTCGCGACATCGCCATGGCTTGGATCGCGTGGCGATTCCACGGTGACACGGCCAAAATCGACAGCATCGCGATGGGCTTTGACGAGATCGATCGTCTCGAGAGCTTTTTTGATTCGTGCGTCAAAATCGGCAAAAAGGTTCATGGTCATCTACCTGCGCGAAGGGCTTTCATTCATTTAGTATTGGCTTCGCAATTGCGCGCTGCCTATCGCAAATCGGGTGTATGGTCAAACAGCCGCTGGTGTGTTCTCACGGCATAACTGTCTGTCATGCCGGCCAGATAATCGCCCACATGGCGGGCTCTGGCAGCCTCGGTCATGCCGGGAATGCTGTCCACCCAGTAGTGGCTTTGCATCTCCGCTGGCGTCTCCATGTAGCGATGGAAAAGATCGGTGACGATCTGTGTCGCGCCTGCGCGTATGCGCATGATGTCCGGGTGGCGATAGATATGTCCGAAGAGCAGCTTCTTGATCTGCTTGTCGGTCTCAGCCATCGGCGGCGAAAAGGTCGCGATGGTGCGGTCGGCGGCGCGAATGTCGGCCGCACTCTTTGGCTTTAGGAGGGCAAGGTTTTGTTGCGCGACGCCGATCACGTCTTCAACCATTCGCGTGATCTGACGCCGCATGATCTCATGCGCGAAGCGATCGTCGTCGAGTGACGGGTATTTTGCCCGAACCTCAGCCATAAGGCTTGAGAGAAACGGCACTTCCTCCAGCATGTCGAAGGTCAGATAACCTGCACGCAGACCATCGTCGATGTCATGCGTGTTATAGGCAATGTCATCGGCAATGGCTGCGACTTGCGCCTCCAGGCTGGCAAATGTGCCGATCTCCAGATCCTGCAGCTGGCAATATTCGAGGATCGGCAGTGGCACAGGACCATGCGTCCCCTCGCCCGCCGCATTCAACAGCGGGCCATTATGCTTGACCAGACCTTCAAGTGTTTCCCAGGTCAGGTTGATGCCGTCATATTCGGCGTAGCGCCGCTCGAGCTTGGTAACGATGCGCAGTGACTGGGCGTTGTGATCGAAGCCGCCATAGGGTTTCAGCACCGCATCGAGCGCATCTTCACCGGTGTGACCGAAGGGCGTGTGGCCAAAGTCATGCACCAGCGCCACGCCTTCCGCCAGATCTTCATCCAGCTTCAGGGCACGGGCAAGGGCGCGGGCGATCTGTGCGACCTCGATCGTATGGGTCAAACGCGTGCGGTAATGATCACCATCCGGGCTGATGAACACCTGCGTCTTGTGCTTAAGGCGCCGAAAGGCCGTCGTGTGAACGATGCGGTCGCGATCGCGCTGGAACTCGGAGCGCGTCAGGCTGGAGGTCTCGGGAAACAGGCGCCCGCGCGTCGTCCATGGATCGGCGGCATAAACCGCTCTCTCTCCGCTTCCAAAACCCAACGCACGCTGATCGATAATCATCTCTGTCCTGCCATCGGCCCATTGACCTTTTACACTGCCCTTCATACCTATCGCGAAGGTTGCCGCAAAGCACGTTTGCTGGTGGTAACGCTATAGACGGTGAATTTGACTGGTTTATAATCGGTCTTAGACAGAACTTTGCTCTCCGGTTCTTGACCCCGGTTGGAGAAATGACATGACCACAGACGTTACACTCTCTGAATCCGCTGCGAAACGAATCGCCCAGATCGTCTCCGCCGAGGCAGGCAAGCAGGCGCTTCGCGTATCCGTCGAAGGCGGCGGCTGTTCGGGCTTTTCGTATAAATTCGACCTCGATGGCGCCCCGACCGACGACGATATTGTCATATCGCGCGGCGAGGCAAAGGTGCTGATTGACAGCATGTCGATCGTCTACATGGCCGGTTCCGAAATCGATTTTGTCGATAACCTGCTCGGCCAATCTTTCCAGATCAAGAACCCCAACGCGGTTGCCAGCTGCGGTTGCGGCACCAGCTTTTCGATTTAGAGCGCTTCCTGTTGAAAGAGTGAAAACCGGTGGCTTTCGCCGCCTCATCGGGTAAAACAGGGTCCAAACGGAATGGAACCCTGCGATGAAGATTGCCACCTGGAACATCAACGGCGTCAAGGCGCGCATCGAAAACCTTTGCGAATGGCTGAAGGATTCGAGCCCGGATATTGCCTGCCTTCAGGAAATCAAATCCGTCGATGAAAACTTTCCGCGCCTCGAGATCGAAGCGCTCGGCTACCATGTGGAAACCCACGGCCAGAAGGGCTTCAACGGGGTAGCGCTTCTCTCCAAGATGCGGCCCGATGAGGTCAATCGCGGCCTGCCGGGTGACGATAGTGATGAACAGGCGCGCTTCATCGAAGGTGTGTTTTCCGTGCAGGGCGGTGTCATCCGCGTCTGCTCGCTCTATCTGCCGAACGGCAACCCGCCGGATGATCCGGTGAAGTATCCTTACAAGCTAGCCTGGATGGAGAGGCTGCGCCGCTTTGCCGAAGAGCGGATGCGACTGGAAGAGCCGTTGATTCTGGCCGGCGACTACAACGTCATTCCTGAGCCTTTCGACTGCCATGACCCAAGGGTCTGGGCCGGCGACGCCCTGTTCCTGCCGCAGACACGGGCTGCTTTCAGAAGGTTCGAAAATCTCGGCCTCACCGATGCCACCCGCGCCACCTCCGACGCGGCCGGGCTTTACACGTTCTGGGACTATCAGGCAGGCGCCTGGCAGAAGAACAACGGCATCCGCATTGACCACCTGATGCTGTCATCGGAGGCAGCGGACAGGCTGCATTCCGTCTCCATCGAGAAACATGTCCGCGCCTGGGAAAAGCCATCCGACCACGTGCCGGTCTCCGGCTACTTTGACTTCGAAGCAGCCTGACATCGCGGCGGATAAAATGGGATGAGGCCGGACGCGATCATCTCACGCCCGGCCCCGTGCCTCGTTGGTCTCGGAAGAGACTGCAGGTCAGAACTCTTCCCACTCGCTCTTCATGGCCACGGCTGCATTGCCGCGATATTGCTGTACGGTCGGCCTCCTCACCGGCACACGATGCTGGGAGTTCGCTGCTGTCTGCGCCGGTGCAGTTTGACTGCTTCCCGTCTTGAAGCGGGCCACGAGATTGCTGAGATTGACTGCCTCGTCGGCAAGCTTGCTGGTCGCCGCTGTGGATTGCTCTACCATCGCCGCGTTCTGCTGCGTCGTCTGGTCCATCTGGTTGACGGCGCCGTTCACTTCACTGAGGCCGGTGGACTGTTCTTTCGAGGCGGTGGCAATCGAGTGAACATGTTCATCGATTTTCCCGACATGGTCCCGGATCGCTTCCAGCGCCCCACCGGTCTCCGTCACGAGCGAAACGCCAGCAGTCACCTCATTGCGGGATCTGACGATCAGCGTCTTGATGTCCTTCGCCGCTGTTGCTGACCGTTGGGCAAGCTCCCGTACCTCCTGCGCCACGACAGCAAAGCCCTTACCAGCCTCGCCGGCACGGGCAGCTTCCACACCCGCATTCAATGCCAGAAGATTTGTCTGGAAGGCGATCTCGTCAATGACATTGATGATGTTGCCGATCTCATTGGACGCCTGCTCGATGCGCCCCATAGCCGAGACGGCGCTTCTGACGACGTCGCTCGATTGTTCGGTGCTCTGGCGTGCCTGTGCAACCATTTCAGAGGCTTCGGTCGAGCGGGCGGTGGAGTTCTTCACCGCAGATGTGATTTCCTCGAGCGCGGCCGCGGTCTCTTCAAGCGAAGCCGCCTGCTGTTCGGTGCGTTTCGACAAGTCGTCAGAGGCGATGCGCAGCTCGCCCGCCCCGCTCCTGATCATGTCGATTGCGGAACGCACCTCCATCATCACCGAACGGAGGCTGTCCATCGTTGCGTTGACGTTGCGCTGCAGTTCGAGAAACACACCGCGGAAATCACCCTGCATCGATTCCGTCAGGTCGCCATCCGCAAGCGCCGCGACGACGCGATTGGTCTCTGCCACGCCGCGGTCGACCGATGTGACCAGTTCGTTGACGCTGAGCGCGAAGCGATTGAGGTCCGGGTTCTCATAACGCTTGCTGATACGAGCGGAGAAATCACCCGCAACCGCAGAAGAGACGACTTGGGCGATATTGCTCTGTAGATCCGCATTCTGCTCCTGGAGTGCGGCCTCCTGAGCAGCAAGATCACGAACCCGCACCGCATTCTGTTTGAACACCAGAACAGCTCTGGCCATGTCACCGACCTCGTCCTTATTGTCGGTGTAGGGGATCGCGACGGACAAATCACCGTCCGCCAGCGTCTTCATGCAATCGGTGGTTCTCGTAATCGGCGTCGCAATGGCCCGGCGGCCAAAGAAGGCGGAGACGATCATCAGCAAGACCATGAGGCCGGAGAGAATGATGGTAATCGTGGACGCAAGCGCCTGAAGCTGCCGGCGTTCTTCATTTGCAGCTTCTGATCTCGCTTTCGCGTCATTGACGATCTCATCAGCCAGCGATGCCAGTTCAGCGCTCGCATTTTTCAAGGGAAGAAGCTGCTGAGAGATATCGGCGTTTGCGGCACGATCGGTCGAGAGCTTTCCGACGTCGGCGCTGTACTTTGCGAGCACGTCGGAAATTTTCTGAGCGCGGTCCTTGTTGCTGGAAGCGGCCATCGCGACCGTTCCAAGCTCAAGATATTTGACAGCCGACTCATGGCGCTTCGTGGTGTAGGTCTGCGCCTCTTTCAGTTCAGTCGGCGTAGACGCCAACCTTATGTCGCCCACACCGATTTCCATGCCTCGCAGCGAGGCCTTCATATCCACCATGTTGCGGGCGAGGTCAGCCTGAACGCGCCCCTTTGAGACAGCGGCATCCACGGATTGAGAGAGAAACCAGCCTGCCACTGACGCAGTCAGAACAAGGACAACGCCCGTACCTGACATGAGGGCGAGTTTGGTACGAATGCGGGAAAAATCCAACGCCATAGCAGCATCCCATTGACGAAAATTCACAATGAACAGGACATGCTTTGTGGAGCAACACGGGCGCGATTCATTCAGCCCGCAAGAGTAGAAGGAGACACGAAAGCAACCTATGGTCGCCTTCTATGTTTAATATAACGTTATTGTGAAGGACTGGGAGTTCGCTAGAATAGAAACTCTCGAAATTCCGCAGACATCTGCTTAATCCGCATCACCGGAGGAAATGTTGCGTGCGAGTTGAATTGCGACGCGACGGTCATCCTCAGCGGCGACAGAGAAAGCCTGTTCCTGAAGGTTTTGTATCCACACACAGTTCGCGGCTGCGCATTTGTCCAGCGCGGCGGTCATAAAGGCCAGTCCACGAACTGTCTGTCCTTCCTGGAACAGCAGATTGCCGAAGATCGACATGGCGCCGGCATGACCGTGCTTGCGAGCCTGGTTCAGCCACTTCTTCGCCTGTTGTGCATCCGCACGACCGCCCTCGCCTGCGAGGATCATCTGGGCCAGTTGAAACTGCGCCTCGGCCACACCGAAGGTCGATGCGACCTGGAAGTAAAGCTGGCGTGCCTGGCCAAGATCCATCTTCACAGGGCTGCCTGGAATGCCGTGCCGGTAATAATCGGCGAGAGACAACAACGCGTTGACGAAAAAGCCCGTGTCTTCCGACCCAGGCTCCACGCCCTGGCTGGCAATCTCGCTGTAAATCTTGAAGGCTTCGAAATCGTTCTTGGCGACGCCATCACCATAGGCGTACATATTGGCAAGAGCCCAGCGAGAGCCGGTATGACCCTTTTCAGCCGCGTAGCGATACGCCTCGACAGCATCTTCCTTCTTGCCATTCTTGTAGGACTTGAAGCCGAACTTGAAGAGATCGAAAGGACCCGATTCCTTGGTGACGCCCGAATTGATATCGAATGCCAGAACCGGCATTGAGAGCGATGCGAGCATCAGCCCCAGACATAGCGGTTTCAAAACGTTGATGTCACATCTCAGCATTTCAACGAACTTCTCTCACTCTTCCCGCACATGGCGAAGGCGAACCTTACGTCCATAGCAGGCCGCGATCTCTCAACACACTGCGTCGTTCCGGCAACAGCTTTCAATGTGCTGCCGGTGGTCCTGAGCGGTAATACATCAGCAATCTCATGAGCACGGGTATAAGCACCGTTTCCGGCAACATCACGGCGTCTGTTTGCCGTCTGGACTCCACCAAACAAGCTTTGACGGGAACAACCCATCTTTACTTGCTTAAAGCCTGAATCCGCACCTGTTTTCACTTCCACCACTTCCGCAGCACCACTTTTGATGTCTGCATATTCTTCCATTCCCGCGCCGTCGAAAGCACTCAAGCACATGCTTTGTGGCGGGAAATGGACAAATACGACCACATTCTTACGCTACGTTAAGGTTGCAGAAATTTGTTGCCAAATCGTCACAATATTGCCGATCGGCAACAAAAAAACCCGGCCGTTGAAGGGCCGGGCTATTTTATGTTTCAATAAGTTGATAAATCAGTTTGATCAGAATGCGATCTTGTACGATGTGCTCACCGCATAAGCCCAATCGCCTCCAGCAGTGGCGTTGAAGTCGGCCTTTTGTGCAGTCGATTGGCTCCCTGATGTCAAGTAAGAAACACCTGCGCCAACACGAAGCACACCAGGACCGCTCTTGATCTGTGCGCCCGCGCCCAGTGTCCAGACGTCCGTCATAATATCCGCACCTGTACCAACGCCCTTGTCCCAGGTCAACGTGACAGCGCCGGAGACATTTTCATTGAAGCTATGGCCAATACCGCCAGTGATCGTCCAACCGTCTCTCCAAAAGAAGTTCTTCTGCTGATTTCCAAGCCCCGTAATGGTGTAGTTCAGCGTCTGGAGAACACTCCAGTCTGTCCATTTCACCGAACCGAACGCCAGCCAGTCAGGAGCAATACCGCTCTGTAAATTAAGTTCAACGGACTGCGGTAGGGAACCAGTTCCTACAGCAGATCGAGTAGAAGGACCTACGACACCAGCACCAAAAGCACTCGGCGTGAAATTGCCAGATGCATCATGATCAACCTGTGAGCGATACATCAATTCAGCACGGAGGGCATACTCCTTGATTTCGTACGCCGTACCAATGCGGTAGCCGCCGGCACTCGAATCTTCAAGATGAAGGGTCCCAAGCGTCTTTGTCTCTCTGTAGTCAAAGCTCTCGACGAAACCGCCGCCTAGGAAATAGAGTTGCCCTGGGCCCACATCGAAATTGACGGCACATGTGCCACCATATTCGTTTGTCGAGAACTTGGAGTTTATAACGGCATTGCCGACGAGCGCGCCCGCCGCGACATCGGCCGCTCTGTCTGCGGCCTGTGCTTGGGTACCATACTCTGACTTAGCCCCAAAAGGCTGCGTGTAAGTGAAAGCGCATGATAAATTTTGCGAAATGCGCGCCTTCGCCGAGAACGACGGTATAGCGTAGTTCTTAGAGTATTCGTCGTCGGTTGCATTCGCACCGTTGATGGTGTCGAAGCTGCGCTTCGGAATGACATAGATTACGCCGCCCCGCGCCGCCACCGTGCCGTCTTCGTATAGGATTTCGGTATCAGCATCACCGCGCGTGAAACCTCCAGCCTGCGCGCTACCAGCCGCCATGCAGGCACCTACAAGACCCAGAGTCCCTCTTTTGATCCAAGTGGTTGCCATCTCTCTCCCCAATCAAAGGCAATGTAATGATGGGAAATTGAAGCGCTTTGGAGAAAATGACAATGCACCCATGGCCTCAGCGCCCGAGGTGATTTTGATCAATGCTTTACGTGAAAAATTGAGGAAAGACAAAAATAGAGATTAAATAAGTAAATTATTCCACTTATCGAACAAATAACTACCGAATTTTAGAAGATATTTTCTTCAAAAGCACTGAGTGTGACCGCGACACAACATTCATAGTTTTCACTCAGAAAGTCCGATTTCTGTCACGTTCTGAGGAACTTGGCGCGGAGACTGTGGTGACAGCCGGTCATCGCCGACTCAACTGTGCTGGCCTCGCAAAACAAATAAAAAAGCGCCTCCAGTGCGAAGGCGCTTTTCAACCTGTGCAGATGTGAGATCAACCGGCTTCGTTGACCCGCTGCAACGCGATCTTCAAGCTCTTGATCTGAAGCTCGAGTTCAGCCTTGCGGTCACGGTCGGCTGCGACCACTTCCGGATCGGCATTGGCCACGAACTTCTCGTTCGAGAGCTTCTTGTCGATACGCTCCAGTTCGGCCTCCGACTTGCCGATTGCCTTCTCGAGACGGCTCCGTTCGGCAGAGACATCGATGAGATTGCCGAGCGGGATGCACACGGTCGCCTCGCCGACGACGATCTGCGCCGAGCCCTTCGGTGCTGTGTCGGCAGCCAGGATCTCGTCGGCGCGGGCCAAACGGCGGATCGCAGCGGAGTGGCGGTCGAGACGCATTTCGGTCGTCGGGTTCGCGGCAACGACGACCAGAGGTGCGGTGGCACCTGGCGGCACGTTCATTTCCGCGCGCGTCGAGCGAATGCCGGAGACGAGATCGATCAGCCAGTTGATTTCAGCCGCAGCCGCCTCATCCGTGAACTCTGGGGCGGGCCAGTCGGCGTGGCAAAGCAGCTGGTCGCGGCTCGCGCCCTCACCGGCTGTATGGGCCCACAGTTCTTCCGTCATGAATGGCATGAAGGGATGCAACAGCTTGTAGACTTCCTCCAGAACATAAGCCGCACAGGCCTGCGCTTCTGCCTTGGCTGCCTCGTCCTCTCCGTTGAAGACAGGCTTCAGGAGTTCGAGATACCAATCGCAGAACTGGTTCCAGACAAAGCGATAGAGCGTGCTGGACGCATCATTGAAGCGGTAGTTTTCGATGGATGCCGTGACTTCCTTTGCCGTGTTGGCAAGCTCGGTCAAAATCCAGCGGTTGATCGTCTGCGTTGCGGCTTCCGGCAGGAAGTGCGGATCACGCTTCACACCGTTCATTTCGGCAAAACGCGTGGCATTCCACAGCTTGGTGCCGAAGTTGCGGTAGCCGGCAATACGTGCCGGATCGAGCTTCACGTCACGCCCCTGCGCCGCCATGATGGCAAGCGTAAAGCGCAGTGCGTCCGCACCATATTGGTCGATCAGTTCAAGCGGATCGATGACGTTGCCCTTGGACTTCGACATCTTCTGGCCGTTCTTGTCACGAACCAGCGCGTGGACATAGACGGTATTGAACGGCTCGACGGCGTGACCGGCGTCGTCCTTCATGAAGTGAAGACCCATCATCATCATCCGCGCGACCCAGAAGAAGATGATATCGAAGCCGGTGACGAGAACGTTGGTCGGGTAATAGCGCGCAAGCTCCGGCGTCTTGTCCGGCCAGCCGAGAGTGGAGAACGGCCAGAGCGCGGAGGAGAACCATGTGTCGAGAACGTCTTCGTCACGCGTCAGGATTTCGCCCGGCTTGAAGTTCTCAAGCTTCTCCTGCACCCAGGCCTTCCAAGGGCCTTCATGGGCAAGATAATGCTGAACGGCAGCGTCAAGCGCTTCTTCCTCTGTCTTCTCGACGAAGACCTGGCCATCGGGACCATACCAGGCAGGAATCTGATGGCCCCACCAGAGCTGGCGCGAGATGCACCATGGCTGAATGTTCTCCATCCATTCGAAGTAGGTCTTGTCCCAGTTCTTCGGTACGAAGTTCGTGCGTCCTTCGCGAACCGACTCCATGGCCGGTTCGGCAAGCGTCTTTGCATCGACGAACCATTGGTCCGTCAGCATCGGCTCGATGACGACGTTGGAACGGTCACCGAAGGGTTGCATGATCTTCTTGTTTTCGACGTACGGAACGTCGTTGCCTTCAGCATCCTTAACCGTGACGGCAAGACCATCGGCGTTGATCGCCGCTACAACGCGCTTGCGCGCCTCGTAACGGTCAAGACCACGATACTCGTCGGGTACGAGGTTGATGGCGTCGACATCGGCTTCGGACGGCAGCTTGCCGGAGCGGGTGATTTCGCCGGCAAGTTCCGCGCAACGCGCATAAGGCTCGCCATCATCGCGCATTTGCGCCTGCGTATCCATCAGGCGATAGAGTGGGATGTTGTTGCGACGGGCGACTTGATAGTCGTTGAAGTCATGCGCGCCGGTGATCTTGACGGCACCGGAACCGAAGGTCGGATCAGGATACTCGTCGGTGATGATGGGGATCAGGCGGCGGCTTTCCTTCGGGCCGACAGGAATTTCGCACAGCTTGCCAATGATGGGCGCATAGCGTTCATCGGACGGATGAACAGCAACGGCGCCGTCCCCTAGCATCGTTTCCGGACGGGTGGTTGCGATCGCGATATAGTCGCGCTCTTCCTGGAAGACAATGTTGCCATCGGCATCCTTCTCGACATAGGTGTAGGTTTCGCCGCCCGCCAGCGGATATTTGAAGTGCCACATATGGCCGTCGGCTTCGCGGTTCTCGACCTCGATGTCGGAAATGGCCGTCTCGAAATGCGGGTCCCAGTTGACCAGACGCTTGCCGCGATAGATCAGGTCCTGCTTGTAAAGCGTAACGAAGACTTCGAGAACCGCCTTCGACAGACCTTCATCCATGGTGAAGCGTTCGCGCGACCAGTCGCAGGACGCACCAAGACGCTTCAACTGGTTGAAGATCAAACCACCCGATTCGGCCTTCCACTCCCAGACCTTATCGATGAAGGCTTCGCGGCCCATGGCGCGACGGCCGGGAAGCTGGTTCTCCATCAGCTTGCGCTCGACGACCATCTGCGTGGCGATGCCCGCATGGTCCATGCCCGGCTGCCACAAAACATCCTTGCCGCGCATACGCTCAAAACGGACCAGAATGTCCTGGAGCGTGTTGTTCAGAGCATGGCCCATATGCAGCGAGCCGGTGACATTCGGCGGCGGAATGACGATTGTGAAGGTCTCGGCACCCGGCTTGGCGTTTGCGCCGGCGCGAAATGCATCGGCCTCGTCCCAGGCCTTGGCAATTTTGGGTTCTACGGAAGCGGAATCGTAGGTCTTATCGAGCATTTCCTGGCCTGAAATCTTGAGTTCTATTTTTGGTTTTTAAATAAGGATGGCAGGTTGAGAGTCAACAGCTGCCGACGCGGCATCAGGCGTATGCGTAACCGCTTTATCATTGGAATTCGAATATCTGCCGGAAAACGCCAGGCGCAATCAGCGACAAGGGGTTGATCTGCAACCGCGGCGTGGCCGTCGGGCCCGTCAGTTTGAAGGTGATGCCGAGAAGACCACGGTCACGACCATTACCCAAAAAGATGCCGATGAACGGCAACTCGCCGAAGAGACGGTTGAGGCCATAGGCAGGCATGAAGGTCCCGGTCATATCGATATTGCCGTTCTGGTCCTTCAAAACGCCCTGGAAGGTGGCGCCAATCTGCTCGCCACGGACCACGCCGTTCTCCAATGCCACGACGCCGTTGACAACGACGACGCGAGCGAAGCCGCGCTGGAACTTCTCCGAACTGACATCGATGTTGCGCCGTACCGCCGCATTCAGACTGCGTCCATCCTGACCGGAAGGGGTCGCAACAATATCCTGCAGCTTGGCTTCATTGAGAACGGCGAAGTTGCGTAGATCGAGCGAACCGCTCCACGACGTGCCATTGGACGTGGTCATGACCAGATTCAACAGACCACCGCGGATGCGGGTGTAGAGATTGGTGAAGCGGGCAAAGGCGCCGGCATCGCTGCTGGTCAGATTGATCGTGCCGCCGTCGCCCTGGTTCGTGGTCTGCGCCACCACGGCCTGACCGCGACCGGACACGCCCTTGAAATCCACCGAGCGCACCTTGCCATCCCTGACGCCAACGCTGGCGGTAACATTGGATAGCGCCTCGTCATTGAATCCATAGACCCGGTCGAGATCTGCCTTGATGTTGAGCGAGCCGAGATCGCCGCTTTGGGCCGTACCGGCGGACGCGCCAGAGGGTCCGCTATCGGAATTGCGCAGCTTGGCGATGATGGGCCTGAGATCAGCCGACTTGCCGTTGATATTGACCGTGTAGCTTCTTTTTGCCGCGGAAACGGAGATCGCATAATCATCTTGAGGCGACAACTGGAACCGGGAGAAATTGGCGGAGATCAGACCGCTCTTATCAAAGGCAAGGTCGCCAGCGGCGCCGAAGCCATCGCCCTTGAACGCCAAATCATGAATGCTGGTACGGCCGTTGACCGTCTCCATGCTGAAGGACGCATTTGCCTTGACGCCCACACCCTTCGTCCAGCCAAGCCCCGGCAGAACCATGGAAGCATTGGAAAGATCGAGTTTCACATCCTGCCGGTCGGGATCGGTGCTGTCGATTTCGAGCAACGTCGTTCCGCCCAGCACGCTGGAGAGTTCCGGTGCCAGCTTGGCAATCTGGCCTGGCTCCAGCACTGCATTCAGCACCAGCTTTCGTCCTGCCGTGCTGGTCTTGCGAATGGGCTGGGTGAAATCGATGTTCATCGCGACATCGTCAATCCGCCCTTTGCCGAGAAGATGCAGCGTCTCATTGTTAAGCTTCAGGCTGCCATTGACCGAGGAAACCTTGCGGTTGGAGATTGGCCGCGCCAGCGAAACGTCGTTGAGCGCCAGATCGGCAGTCCAGACCGGATCTGGCGGAGACTGGCTTTTCAACAGGCCGACCCTCAGTTTGGCATGGGCAGTCACATTCCCGGAGAAATCGCCTGGCTGAAATTCGGTGTCCCTCAACGCATTGATCGGCTGGAAGGACGCGAGTTCGGCAATACTGTCGGCCGATCCTTTGACGTTGAGATCGAGGTCGGCCATCAGCGGCTTGTCGTAAACATCGGCAATCGAGAAGCGGCTGTTTTCGAGTTCGAGACTGCGGTTCGATGGAAAGAAGGAGGTTGCTTTCGACACGGTCACGTCGATCTTCTCGCCCACGAGTTCGAAATGAGCGTAGGCATCGCGAAGCGGTGGAATGTCACCCGCCACGTTCAAGCGGGTGTTCTCGACGTCGAATTTGATCTGCAATTCGCTGGCGGATAGCTCCAGCGGGCAGTTCGGTCCACACATTCGACCCGCCGGGATGAATACGGCAATGGAGCCGTTGCGCACCGTACCGCCGAACAGGTTGGCGATGACCCATGGCCGCGCCTTGTGCGCCATCCAGAACGGCCAAAGCTGCTTGACAGCCGTCGCCTCCATTTTCGGGATTTGCCCGCCAAAGCTGATTTCCGGAGACCCTTGGCCGAAATGGACCTTCAGCGAGCCCGCCATGTTGCCGAGCTGGCTTGAAACATAAAGGGACGGCACATTGATCTCGCGTGTGGTACGGTCGAAGGTACCGTCCGCCGTCAGATCGAATGTCACGGGCTCCTCGCCACCTGCATCGGCAACGGCCGTCGCATTCGGCAGATGGACGGAAAGATCGAAACCCTTGTCGTTGTCGAGGATTTTGGCCTGGATGGGCAGCGTCGTGCGGCCAAATTGGAGGTTCGAATTGTCGACCAGAACGGCCTTGCCGTCGAAATCGTAATGCGCGTTGACCACGCCACCGCTGACAGGCTGTGCTTCCCCGCCGATATAGAGCTCACCGTTTCCAAGCGCGAAAGATAAATCGAGGGCAGGCTTCTCATTCTCGGCACCGCGGGCCGCAGCGATGTTGATGCCGGTCTTGACGTTGAGCCCCTGGTGCATCAGCCCTTCGTTATCGAACTGTTCCAGAAGGGGACCGATATCGAACCCATCGAGCCGAGCGGAGAAATTGTTGATGCGGCCATCGACAGCGGTGGCGGCGAGCGCCAATTCCGCAACCTGGCCGTTGAATGCCACATCGCCATCAAGCGTATAGCCTCCCTCGCCATCGGGAACGAGAGACAACTCGCTGAGATTGATGGTGCGCGGCTTGCCGTCGTCGCGGGGCGGCAGGCGGATGGCGATATCGGAAAGATCGATTTCCTCCGTGCCGCTGCGCTGGAAGGTCTGCGACAGGCGATCGAGGTCGCCAAAGGCATTTTCCAGAAGCGCAGGAATCGCATCGATGCGAAGCTGCGCGAGATCGAAGGCCTGCCCCTTCGGCAACAGCGCCGTGTCGAGCTCCATTCCGTTGGCTTCCAGCGTGGCAATTGACACACGTCCGGTCAGCAACGCGACAGGATCGAGCGCCATGCCGATGGACCGCGCCCGGCTTAGGTGCTGCCCCGATTCGCTATCGGTAATATCGACATCCTGGGCGACCAGCGAGAGCCGGAGGCCAGAGGAAAAGCGAATTGCCGTGGAGCCTATGCGCGCTTGGTAGCGGGGACCGAGTGCCCGCTCCAAAGCCTGCTGCGCCTGGCTTGAGAGAACACTGTCGACTGAACCGGTTTCGACGGACAGAATGATCCCGCCGATGGACAGGAAGGCGAGGATAAAGAGGGCGACAAAGACCTTTGCGAAGGCGCACAGCATGGAGCGCGGCGCCGGGCAATGAACGATGATTGGGTCTTCGGCCTGCGCAGACGGTAAATCGTGCAGCGGCACGATGTCTCGCTTGCTGAAACTGACCTTCTCCCCGCGAATTTCCGCCATCCGTCCCCTGCCCGCTCCCGGAAATATCCTGAACCCCAAGCCAGGGCCTCTTCAGTTTGGCGGTTTCACCCTGCCATCCCGCTTGACTCGCCACAAGACTGGACGAAGCTGTTATTCGGTATATATCGAATACCTGCCCCCATGCTCAACAATCCGGGCAAAAGAAAGGTGAACCATGGCAGAACTGACGATTGGCGACAAAGCACCCGATTTCCGTCTTCCCAGAAACGGCGGTGGCGACATTTCTCTTTCCGATTTGAAGGGCAAAGCGGTCGTGCTCTATTTTTACCCAAAGGATGACACATCCGGCTGCACGGCAGAGGCAATTGACTTCAGCGCACTGGGCGCACAGTTCGAAGCGGCAAATACCGTCGTCATTGGGATTTCGCCCGATTCGGTGAAGAGCCACGACAAGTTCGCCGCCAAGCATTCGCTCAGCGTGATGCTGGCCGCCGACGAGGACAAGAGCGCGCTGGAAGCCTATGGCGTCTGGAAGGAAAAAAGCATGTACGGCAAGAAGTACATGGGCGTAGAGCGCACTACCTTCCTCATTTCGCCGGACGGCAAGGTCGCAAAAATCTGGAGCAAGGTGAAAGTCCCAGGTCATGCGCAGGCAGTTCTCGATGAGGCAAAGGCGCTTTGACCGGTCGAGTCTGATCCGGTGACCATGCCATTCACGATGACATCACTCCGCGGCGCGGCAACCGAGGCCATCGCCACAGCCGATCTCGACCGAAAGACGGCATTGGCGCAGGAAGCCGCGACCCGCTGGTTCGAGCGGCGTATCTCCTTGCGGTCCCCGCTCGATCCCAAGCTGCCGGATCGACCGGGACGACCTGAGAAGCCGGAACTTGTTCCACCAACCGCGGTCAAGCGCCGGTCGCTTCACAGTGTGAAGGGCCGGATTGCTCTGTTGCATGCCATTGCCCATATCGAACTCAACGCGGTGGATCTCGCACTGGACATCGTTGCCCGCTACGCCAGCGAGCCTGTTCCGCATTCCTTTTTCGATGGCTGGATGCAGGTCGCCTTCGAAGAGGCGAAGCACTTCCGGCTGGTGCGAGATCGCCTGCGGGCGATGGGCGCCGATTACGGTGATCTTCCAGCCCATGACGGGCTCTGGCAGGCCGCGCACCAGACGCGCAACGACCTGACCGCAAGGCTTGCGGTCGTGCCGCTCATTCTAGAAGCACGCGGTCTCGATGTCACACCCTCCCTCCAGGCCAAGATGCGGGAGACGGGCGATCTTGAGAGCGCTGCCGTTCTAGACGTCATCTATAATGACGAAAAGGGGCACGTCGCGATCGGCGCGAAATGGTTCCGCTTCCTGTGCGCGCGGGAAAAGAAGGACCCTGCCGAAACGTTCAAGCAACTGGTCAGGATCAACTTTCGTGGACCACTGAAGCCGCCTTTCAACGATCTCGCCCGCGCCGAGGCGGGTTTGACTCCGTCCTTCTATCGTTCGCTCACCGCTGTCAGCCAAAGCTGAGCGCGTTTGTAAAAGCTTCGTTAACCTTAACAAATTATCTTCCTCAGTGGACGACAAACCGCTGGAGCAGAAATGACGGAAGCGAGGACAAACCTGGCCTTTGGCAAGAAGCGCAAGCAGCACGTCCTCATTCTGGCGAGCGGCGAAAAGGTTCGCCATGTCACGATCAGACCCTTGCTCGTCATCCCCACACTGCTGATTATCCTCGTCATGAGCCTCGGCTTTATCGGCTCGACGGCTTATCTCGTCTTCCGCGACGATATGCTGGGTGCAATGATCGCGCGGCAATCGCGCATGCAAAAGGATTATGAAGACCGCATCGCAGCGCTACGCTCGCAGGTGGATCAGATTACTTCGCGTCAGCTCATTGACCAGCAAGCTGTTGAAAAGAAGGTTGAAACGCTTCTTGCCCAGCAGAATGCCCTTTCCTCCCGCCACGGACGCGCCAACGAACTTCTCAATGAGGAAGACACTCGATCGGCACCGGATGAACAGAGTGTCACGCCGTCGGCCAACGCTTTCGCTCCCCAGAAAAAGGCCAGCCTTTCCGGCGGCGCGTCCGCCATCGACCGCGCACTGCGTGGTGCGGAAAAAGGATCGACGCTCAAAGGCAGCTTGACCTATAGCGACAACAGAGGCGCCGTATCCGGTCGCGCGCTGACACGCATGCTCGTCTCGCTCAACCGCATCGAATCGGATCAACTCGGGCGAATCGCTTCGCTGACGATTGGGGCAAAGAGCCGCGCCGACGCCATGGCCGATATTATTCGTAGCACCGGCCTGAAGATCGATGACAAGGCTGACGATGCCGTTGGCGGTCCCTTTGTCGAAGCCTCGACCAATCCGTTTCAAGCCTCCCTCGCAGATCTCGACAGCGCTCTGGACCGTCTGGAAACCGTTCGCGGCACTGCAGAGCGCCTGCCACTCGGCAATCCGGCACCCGGTCGCGATATTACCAGCCGCTTCGGCAATCGCATGGACCCGTTCCTCGGTCGGCCCGCATTGCATACCGGCATAGACTTCCGCGCAGAAACCGGCGCCGATGTGCGCGCCACCGGTGCCGGAACCGTGTCTTTTGCAGGCTATTCAGGCGGTTACGGCAACATGGTAGAGGTCGATCACGGCAAGGGTGTCACGACGCGCTACGGCCATCTGTCGCAGATCCTCGTTCGTACCGGCGAAAAGATCGAGCTGTCCGATGTCATCGGCAAGGCTGGCAGCACCGGGCGCTCCACAGGACCCCACGTCCACTACGAAGTGCGGTTAAATGACGAGGCGGTTGACCCTATGCGCTTCCTCGTTGCGGGCACCGAATTAAAGACCTATCTGCAGTAAAGACCCGTCACGCATCAGAATTCGAGCCGGATTTTCTTCCATCGGCCAGTTTTCATGTGCCATTTCGAGACAAATCCCTGTTTCCTTGACTTTTCGGCGATTTAGGCCTATGTCGCGGACCACGATCTGCGGCACTAACGCTACGACAGTCGTTTGTTCTTCGAACCAGAACGGAAACAGTTTTTCCTTTGACAACATTCTCTGATCTTGGCCTGAGCCAAAAAGTCCTTTCCGCTATTGCCGATGCTGGCTACAGCACGCCAACACCTATCCAGGCGGGCGCTATTCCTCCGGCGCTGGAAAGACGCGACATTTGCGGCATTGCACAGACGGGAACCGGCAAAACGGCCTCCTTCGTGCTGCCGATGCTCACCCTGCTTGAAAAGGGCAGAGCGCGCGCAAGAATGCCGCGGACGCTCATTCTGGAGCCGACGCGCGAACTGGCGGCACAGGTTGCCGAGAACTTCGAGAAGTACGGCAAGAATCACAAGCTGAACGTTGCACTTCTCATCGGCGGCGTTTCGTTTGAAGAGCAGGATCGCAAGCTGGAGCGTGGCGCGGATGTCCTGATCTGCACCCCCGGCCGTCTGCTTGACCACTGCGAACGCGGCAAGCTTCTGATGACGGGCGTGGAAATCCTCGTCATCGACGAGGCAGACCGTATGCTCGACATGGGCTTCATCCCCGATATCGAGCGCATTGCGAAGATGATTCCTTTCACGCGCCAGACGCTGTTCTTCTCGGCCACCATGCCGCCGGAAATCCAGAAGCTGGCCGATCGCTTCCTGCAGAACCCTGTCCGCATCGAAGTGGCCAAGCCTTCTTCGACGGCAAAGACCGTGACGCAGCGCATCGTTGCGACTCACGACAAGGATTACGAGAAGCGCGCCGTGCTTCGTGAACTCATCAAGGTGCAGACCGAGCTCAAGAACGCGATCATCTTCTGCAACCGCAAGAAGGACGTCGCTGATCTTTACCGTTCGCTTGAACGGCACGGTTTCTCCGTCGGTGCCCTGCATGGTGATATGGACCAGAACTCGCGCACGAAGATGCTGGCGGGTTTCAAGGACAATCAGATCACACTGCTGGTCGCGTCCGACGTTGCAGCACGCGGTCTCGATATTCCAGATGTCAGCCACGTCTTCAACTTCGACGTCCCGATCCATGCGGAAGATTATGTCCACCGCATCGGCCGTACCGGCCGCGCGGGTCGCTCGGGTGCTGCCTTCACGCTCGTCAATCGCCGTGACACCAAGTATCTCGACGCCATCGAAAAGCTGATCGGCGAAAAGATTGAGTGGCTCAGCGGAGATCTTTCGGAACTTCCCGCACCCATGGAAAGTTTCGCCACCGATCGTCCGCGCCGCGGCAAGGACAAAGACAAGGATCGTGGTCGTGGCCGCGATCGGAACCGCCGCGAAGCGCCTCAAGAGGTCGAAGCGGAAATCCCGAATGTGAAACCGGCTGACACCATTCAGGTTGCGGCAAATGGAGGCGACAAAGTGAAGGCAGAGCGCAGGCACGAGAAGGCACCGCGTAATTTCGAGCGGAGCCACGGTGCTTCCCATGCGAATGACGACAATCGTGATCGCCGCCGCCACTACCGCGACCATGATGATGGCCCGACACCCGTCGGCTTCGGCGACGACATCCCGGCCTTCATGCTGATCGTCGCAAACGCCAAAGGCTGATGGCACAGCCAGGCATCGATTTTCCCGGTGTCGGATGCGGTCTCGTCATCAGGCGGGACGGCAAGGTGCTGCTCTATAAGCGCGTGAAATCACCCGAAGCCGGCCACTGGAGCATTGTGGGCGGCAAGGTCGATCACATGGAGCACGCCCTTGAGGCTGCCCGTCGCGAAGCTGAGGAAGAAAGCGGGCTGACCATCGGGGACGTCCGCTTCCTCTGTATTAGCGAGCAGATCATAGCAGCTGACAGGCAACACTGGCTGTCACTGATTTACGTGACTGACGACGTGACGGGAACGGCCCAATTGACGGAGCCGGACAAGCTATCCGATATGGGCTGGTTCGATGTCGACGACCTGCCCTCCCCTCTCTCTGTTTTCGCCCGGGATGCGTTTCGCCATCTCGCATCGTGACGGGATAACGCTTTGCCGGCGTCGGCATTTCGCCAATCACGCGACGAACGAGCATTCTTTGTCATAAAGCGCATTTTTCTAGGTATTGAACCTTTTGCATCCTGCTCAGCCTCGATAACATCGGACAATCGCACAGGATAATGCCATCCATGAATTCACTCCGCCTGCTCAGTTTTGCCTTTAGTCTCAGCATCGCTGGCGCTGCAAATGCTGCGACGATTGCAGTCGTTGCTCCGCAGAACGGCGCATATGAGATGCTGGGCTTGCAAATTCGGCAGGGTGTGAAGGCGGCAGCCGCAAAGGTCGGCCTCGATGTCATGGAAATTCATGAAAGCTGCGAGGACGGCAGCGGTGGTGCCATCGCCGACGGTCTTGTGGCGTCGAAAGTCTCCGTGGTCGTCGGCTTCCTGTGTACGGAAACTCTCGCGGATGCACTGCCGACACTGAAGAATGCCGCCATCCCGGCCATCACTCTCTCGAGCCGCTCGCCCATTCTGATGGAAGATGCATTGAAGCGCGGTTGGCCGCTCTTTCGTATGGCACCCTCGGAGAACGATGAAACCTCGGCGGTTGCGGAGATCATGCTGCGCGATTGGAAGGGCTTGCCATTTGCGCTTCTTGATGACGGGACGATCTATAGCCGTGAACTGGTGGACCGTGTACGTGCGCGGTTGGAAGAGGCGGGGTTGAAACCGACCTTCACCGATACGCTACGCCCTTCGCAGGAACAACAGATTGCCCTCGTGCGTCGCCTGAGCCGCACCGGCGTGACACATGTCTTCGCGGCCACAGAACGCAACGACCTATCGATCATCGCACGCGACGCTGCCGCAGAGAAAATTTCACTCGTGCTTATGGGCAGCGATGCGCTGCGGGCGGCAAACGCGCCTGTTCCTCTGCAGCCGGGCACGCTTGCTGTCGCCTTACCGGATTACGCAGCACTGCCCTCCGCGGCAGAGGCGGTGCAGCAGTTGCGCGCTGCCAATATCGAACCCGAAGGCTACGTTCTTCCGGCCTATGCCGCCGCCCAACTCTCAGCCCAGGCGCTGGAGAAGGCATCGGAGCAATCGAAACCAACACCTGTCGTGATGGTTGGCACCACCTTCAATACGGTCATCGGCCCCGTCATCTTCAATGAACGCCACGAGTTGCAGGACAATTCCTACCGGCTTCAGCGCTGGACTGGCACCAACTTCGTCGTCGTCGACAAGGCGTTGAATTAGGGCCTCTGGAAACGTGGTATCGGACGATCGGTCTCTGTCTAATCGATTTGTCCCTTTGGAGGTCTGGATCGACGCTTGTTGACCCATGCGTGCGGTGCTAAGGGCCAGCAACGCCTTGCCAATCAGGAGCATTTTTAGATGACCCTCTCCGTCCGGATCGCCCCCTCCATTCTTGCCGCCAACTTCGCCAAGCTCGGACAGGAAGTCGCCGATGTCACGGCCGCTGGCGCCGACTGGATTCATCTGGACGTGATGGACGGTCACTTCGTGCCGAACATTTCCTTCGGGCCGGATGTGATCAAGGCACTGCGCCCCCACAGCAAGGCCTTCTTCGATTGCCATCTGATGATCGCCCCCGCCGATCCTTATCTTGAGGCCTTCGCCAAGGCCGGTTGCGACAGCATTACGGTCCATGCCGAAGCCGGCGCGCATTTGCACCGCTCCCTGCAAACCATTCGCGCGCTCGGCAAGAAGGTCGGCGTCACACTCAATCCGGCAACCCCGCTTTCCGTGCTCGAAAACGTTCTCGACGATGTGGACCTCATCCTCATCATGAGCGTCAATCCCGGCTTTGGCGGCCAGAAGTTCATTCCAGCCATGCTCGACAAGATCCGCGCGGCGAAGTCGCTCATCGGTAATCGCCCGATCGAACTGGAAGTGGATGGCGGTATCACCACCGAGACGGCAGGCAGCGCCATTGCGGCGGGCGCCAATGTTCTGGTTGCCGGTTCTGCCGTCTTCAAGGGCAATGGTGTGGATGACTATACGAAAACCGTCTCCGCTCTCAGAGCATCCGCCGAACGCGGCCGAGCTTGATCTCCAGGCAGACGTACGTGTTGCCAGGTTTACCCTGACGCGCCGAATGCGTTGAGATTGCCGAAACACTTTGCTAAACGGGCACCAGATTTCTCAGTTTAAGAAGGCTTTGCCATGATCCCTCGTTATTCCCGGCCGGAAATGGTCGCTATCTGGTCGCCGGAAACCAAGTTCCGGATCTGGTTCGAAATCGAGGCGCATGCCTGCGACGCGCTGGCGGACATCGGCGTGATCCCGAAGGAAGCGGCAAAGACCATTTGGGAAAAGGGCGGTGCGGCCGAGTTTGACGTTGCCCGCATCGACGAAATCGAAGCCGTCACCAAGCATGACGTCATCGCGTTCCTCACTCATCTTGCAGAATTCGTTGGTCCGGATTCCCGCTTCGTCCACCAGGGCATGACCTCGTCCGACGTGCTCGACACGACGCTGAACATCCAATTGGTCCGCGCTGCCGACCTGCTGATCGCCGGCATGGACCGGGTTTTGACCGCGCTGAAGACCCGCGCCTTCGAACACAAGAACACCGTTCGTATCGGTCGGAGCCACGGCATTCATGCCGAGCCGACGACGATGGGTCTGACATTTGCGCGCTTCTATGCCGAGATGGACCGCAACCGCGCCCGCCTCGTCAACGCCCGCGCCGAAATCGCCACCGGCGCCATCTCCGGCGCTGTCGGCACCTTCGCCAATATTGATCCATCCGTCGAAGAGCATGTGTGCAAGGCCCTTGGTCTGTCGCCGGAGCCTGTCTCCACGCAGGTGATCCCGCGCGATCGCCACGCCATGTTCTTTGCCACACTCGGCGTCATTGCCTCGTCGATCGAGAACGTCGCCATCGAAATTCGCCACATGCAGCGCACGGAAGTTCTGGAAGCGGAGGAGTTCTTCTCGCCCGGCCAGAAGGGTTCGTCCGCCATGCCGCACAAGCGCAACCCGGTTCTGACCGAAAACCTGACCGGGTTGGCCCGTCTGGTACGCATGTCTGTCGTTCCGGCCTTGGAAAACGTTGCTCTCTGGCACGAGCGCGATATCAGCCACTCGTCTGTCGAGCGCGGCATCGGCCCAGACACCACCATCACGCTCGATTTTGCCCTCAACCGTCTGGCAGGCGTCATCGAGAAGCTGGTGATCTACCCGGAAAACATGTTGAAGAACATGAACAAGTTCCGCGGCCTCGTCCATTCGCAGCGTGTGCTCCTGGCGCTGACACAGGCCGGCGTTTCGCGTGAGGACTCCTATCGCCTCGTTCAGCGCAATGCGATGAAGGTCTGGGAAGAAGGCAAGGACTTCCTCGAAGAACTGTTGTCGGATGAGGAAGTGCGCGCAGCCCTGCCGGAAGAGACGATCCGCGAAAAGTTCGATCTTGGCTACCACACCAAGCATGTCGACACGATCTTCAAGCGCGTCTTCGGCGAGGCTTGATCCTTAGTTCCTGGCAAAGGTAGGAATTGCTCACCTCGGCCAGTACCGAGGTGAGCGCCACCATATTCTGATACCAAAGAACCCTGCAGCATTATGAGCGATCCTTTGCTTTGCACCTTGATAACGCCAGCCAACACACCAAGATAAGCGGCATGAAAGCATCAGAAGCAGATATCCTCATCGTTCCCGGCTACACCAATTCCGGCCCCGACCATTGGCAGACCCGTTGGCAAGAGAAGCTGTCGACAGCACGCCGCGTCGAGCAGGCGGAATGGTCGAAGCCCGTGCGTGAAGACTGGGTCGCTCGCCTTGTCGAGGAGGTGAACGCCTCGACGAAGCCTGTGGTCCTCGTCGCGCATTCGCTCGGGGTGCCGACGGTTATGCACGCCTTGCCGGAAATCGCGCCCAGAGTGGCTGGTGCCATGCTTGTCGCGCCGCCAGATGTCGCCAATCCCGACATCCGGCCGAAGCATCTGATGACGTTCGGGCCGTATCCACGCGATCCGCTACCATTCCCGGCCATCACCATCGCCAGCCGCAACGACCCATTCGGAACGTATGAGCATGCCGATGACATTGCCGCCGCCTGGGGTTCGCTTCTGATCGATGCTGGCATGTCAGGGCATATCAACGCAGAATCGGGCCATGGCCCGTGGCCGGAAGGCACCATGGTCTTTGCTCAGTTCCTGAGCAAGCTCAAGCCTCCGTCGGGCTTTGCGATTAGTGAGAATAAAAGCTGAACAAGATCAGCCCTGTTCGCCGCTGCTTTGGCGAATAGAAAGTAAAACGGAAATGCCGCGCAAGTATACCCTGCGCGGCTCGAGCCTTGCGGCACTTATGCTCAAACATCCCAAATCTCAGCGCGCATGGAGAATGGACGATCTCCACGCAAGACACTCAGACCTGTCAGATGGTTGAAATACGGAATGAAAATTCAGGCGGCGCGCTTGTTGTCGAATTGCGCGATCCCATTGCGGAGCTCGTCGGCGGCACAGCGCAGAAGGTTGGTCATCTGATCATGGATGACATCATCGGTAACGCCGACGCCGGCGGCGACGAAATCGTCATGCAGCTTGTTGAACATGGCGTCGTCGCCTTCGCGGCCGATGGACGCGGCAACGATCTCGCTGGCATAGGAATTGGCGTCGTCCTTGTGCATCAGGGATGCAGCCCAAAGGCCCATCAACCTGCTACGCATGCCGTGAAGACGGAAGCTCAGTTCTTCTTCGTGAAAATACAAATTCTCGAGCGCTTTACCGCGTTGTCTCAGACCCATGATTATACCCCGTTTTACTGTGTCGTTATTTGCGTCCTCTTGATCGGGACACCACTGTTCTAGAATACAACTATTGAGAAAGCGTAACTTTGAGATGTTGCCTTGGAACAGCCAAAAACAGGGTTGAAGAATTGCAAACAACCGCGTGCCGTCGCATTGTGAAATGGCTTCTTTTCCGCTATGGGACCGCTTCAAGAAACGAAACGACCGCCATCAGCACCGGCGCTAAAACAAGAGATATGTCACTATGAACCGTCGCCGCCGAATCTACGAAGGCAAGGCCAAGATCCTGTATGAAGGTCCGGAACCCGGAACGCTCATCCAGTTCTTCAAGGATGATGCGACTGCTTTCAATAAAAAGAAGCATGAAGTCATCGACGGCAAGGGCGTTCTGAACAACCGCATCTCGGAATACGTCTTCACGCATCTGAACAAGATCGGCATTCCCACCCACTTCATCCGCCGCCTGAACATGCGCGAGCAGTTGATCAAGGAAGTGGAGATGATCCCGCTTGAGGTTGTCGTGCGCAACGTTGCGGCAGGCTCGCTCTCCAAGCGCCTCGGCATCGATGAAGGCGTCGTGCTGCCGCGCTCGATCATCGAGTTCTATTACAAGTCGGATGCGCTGGAAGACCCGATGGTCTCCGAGGAGCATATCACTGCTTTCGGCTGGGCCAATCCCGCCGAACTCGACGACATCATGGCGCTCGCCATTCGCGTCAACGATTTCCTCTCCGGTCTTTTCCTCGGCGTCGGCATTCAGCTCGTCGATTTCAAGATCGAATGCGGCCGTCTGTTCGAAGGCGATATGATGCGCATTATCCTTGCGGACGAGATTTCGCCGGATAGCTGCCGCCTGTGGGATATCGAGACGCAGGAAAAGATGGACAAGGACCGCTTTCGCCGCGATATGGGTGGGCTTGTGGAAGCCTATTCGGAAGTCGCGCGCCGTCTCGGCATCATCAATGAAAACGAACCGATCCGCGGCACAGGCCCGGTTCTCGTCAAGTGAAATCAGGAGACCATCAGGTGATCAAGGCACGGGTGACTGTTACGCTGAAGAACGGCGTTCTCGATCCGCAGGGTAAGGCAATCGAAGGCGCGCTGGGCAGCCTCGGTTTTGACGGCGTGGGCCAGGTCCGTCAGGGCAAGGTCTTCGATCTTGAACTGAACACCACCGACAAGGCGAAAGCCGAAGAAAACCTGAAGGCGATGTGCGAGAAGCTTCTCGCCAACACCGTCATCGAAAACTACGCGATCGCCATCCTCTAGGGCAAGTGTGGTGGACGATGGTTCACCCCCATTGCTCTCAACTCTTTGTTTGACGCATTTCCCATGCAGAACCGCAGGCACTCTTGCTGGAAATGCTCTGAATTTCGGAGCCAAGGCCCATGAAATCCGCAGTCGTCCAGCTTCCTGGCCTCAATCGCGACCGTGACATGATCGCGGCCTTGACGAAGATTTCAGGTCAGGCGCCCGTCACCATCTGGCAGACGGAAACCCAGATCCCGGATGTCGATCTAATCGTCATCCCCGGCGGCTTCTCCTACGGCGATTACCTCCGCTGTGGTGCCATCGCCGCCCGCATGCCCGTCATGCAGGCGATCCGCGAAAAGGCTGAACAGGGTGTCAAGGTTCTGGGTGTCTGCAACGGCTTTCAGATTTTGGTCGAGGCCGGCATGTTGCCCGGCGCCTTGATGCGCAATGCCTCGCTCAAATTCGTCTGCCGTGAAGTCAAGCTCGAGGTCGTCAACAACGACACGGAGTTCACCCGCACCTACGACAAGGGCCAGATCATCCGCTCGCCCGTTGCCCATCACGATGGCAACTACTTCGTTGAAGCCGACGAGTTGAAGGCGATGGAAGACAATGGCCAAGTGGTGTTTCGTTATGCCGAAGGTACCAATCCGAATGGTTCGCTGAACGATATTGCCGGCGTCATTAACGACAAGGGCAATGTTCTCGGTATGATGCCGCATCCGGAAAACCTGATCGAAGCGGCACATGGCGGCAAGGATGGCCGAGGCATATTTGCCTCAGCGCTTGGCGTGATCGCTGCCTGATATCGGACACATCCAGCCGGGCGCATCCGCCCGGCTTTATTTTTGCAGCTCATGCTGGATTGAAGAATGAACCATATCCTTTCTGGACGTTCCATTGGCATTGCCGCTCTGGCCCTCGCTGCACTCGCACTTGCCGCATGCCAGCCAAAGCCTGAGCCCCCGAGGGCCGCGTCGCAGGCGGCTCTTCCGGTCATGGAGCGTATCGCGCTCGGCGCCAATGCCTGCTGGTTCAAGTCCGGCGATCCGGCCTTCAAGGCCTACCGCCTGGCACCGGAACTCAACTCCTTCTCCGGTCGCCCCCGTATTCTGCTCGTTCCACGTAACAGCCCGGAATCACGCCCGATGCTGGTGGTCCAGGCCGAAGGCAATCCGGCAAACCTCCAGGCGTTCGGCCCTGTTATGAACGACGGTCATGCACCGCGCATTTCCGCCGACATCAAGCGCTGGGCCAATGGCGGCAAGGGCTGCTGACCGCGAGCCGAAGAGGCCACGACCGATTGTGGCCTCTTTGAAAGAGCCCCCCAAAGTCCACGGCGGCTCTGCATCGAGCGCCGTCAACAAGATCATGATCGCTGCAGGCGCATAGACTTGCTTTTTGCCGTTTCTTGCCGCTATTAGCCAAAGCCATCAGCAATTGAATGAGATGGCAGACCCACCATGTCCCTTCCCGATAAAGCCTTCCCAGTGTCCTGGGATCAGTTTCACCGCGATGCCCGCGCGCTGGCGTGGCGTCTTGCAGGCCTGAACCAGGAGTTCAGGGCCATCGTCTGCATCACCCGCGGCGGTCTCGTTCCGGCGGCGATCATTTCCCGCGAACTCAACATCCGCCTGATCGACACGGTATGCATTGCCACCCGCCACGATTACCTGAATCAGGGTGATACCGTTCTGCTGAAGGGCATCTCGCCTGAACTGTTGGAAAAGTCCGGCGAAGGCATTCTCGTCGTTGACGATCTGACCGATACCGGCAAGACCGCATTGGAAGTGCGCGAGATGTTGCCAAAGGCGCATTTTGCCTGCGTCTATGCCAAGCCAACCGGCGTTCCCACCATCGACACCTTCGTCACCGAAGTGAGCCAGGACACCTGGATCTATTTCCCGTGGGACATGGGCTTCACCTATCAGGAGCCGATTGCCAAGGGCGCACCCGGCTGATCACCACGCAAAAATTCACGTCGCGCGAAATCCTGATGGGTTTTGCGCGACGCGGTCCGATCCTGTTTCGCAGATGATCGCCTTACTAGCCTGAAACCTCTTGGCTTATTCGCCAGGTTCCAGCAGCACCGGTCCAGGACCCTTGTCCCCCAATATATCTGCCGGATTGCGCAGCGGACATTCATCCGTCGAAAGACAACCACAGCCAATGCAACCGGTGAGCTGATTACGCAGCCGCGTAAGCCGCGCGATGCGGTCATCCAGTTGCGCTTGCCAATGGGTCGCAAGCCTCTGCCAGTCCTTTCCCGTTGGCGTGCGGCCATCCGGTAAGGTGTTCAAAGCCTGCTGTATTTCCTTCAGCGGAATGCCTGCCCTCTGCGCCACCTTGATGATGGCGATGCGCCTCAGCACGTCGCGCCCATAGCGGCGGTGGTTTGAGCTGGTGCGCCAGCCCTTGACCAGCCCTTCGGCCTCGTAAAAGTGGAGCGTCGAGACCGCGACGCCAGCGCGCTCGGCAACATCGCCAACCGAGAGGTCGCGTATCAGAGGAATCTGCTGAAGTTTTTTCATCATGCTCGTTGACCTCAACTTTACTTGAGGAACTACCATGAGGAGGTCAACGGTGAAAGGGGTATCCATCCATGACAGGCACAACGCTCTCGCTCCGCATTATTCTGGGCAGCGCCCGCGCCAAGGGCTGCATGCGAATTGATCTGCAAAATATGGAGATCAATCACCTGCCGCAATTGCCGGGACTGATCACGTATTCCATGCTCGAATGACTGGTTCTTCCATATTGTGTTCGTAGCCCAATACGCTGACAGTTGCGGTATCGAGGACGAAGCTTCTTCCGTGTTCAGGCGGCAGCCCGAGCCACCTGGCTGCCAGCACGCGCAGAAAATGCGAACTTGAGAAGATCAGGATGGTCGTGCCGCTGGCCCTGATATCATGGATAATGCGATCTGCTCGCACACCCACCTGCTCAATGCTTTCACCACCGGGAGCGCCGTCACGGAAAAGCTGCCAGCCGGGCGCCGTCTGGTGGATGTCCTTCGTGGTGACGCCTTCATATTGTCCGTAGTCCCACTCGTTGAGGTCTGACTTGACAGACATTGCGGACGCAAATCCCGCAAGCTCGCATGTTCTGCGCGCTCGGAGAGACGGGCTCGACCAGACCACATCAGCGGTGATCCCTTTCAGTCGCCCGGCGAGTAATCTTGCAGCATTTTCCCCGTTGGGCGTCAGATCGATATCCGACCGTCCGGTATGACGACCGGACACTGACCAGGCAGTCTCGCCGTGTCGGACCAGAAAAATCTGTGGCAGCGATGTCTGCATCGCGTATCCCTTCCATGAGTGTTGATCCGAGGTTAGATAAGCTCGCTCATCGTTTCAAGATTGTGTTGTTCTGTTCCGTTTCTGGCGTGAGAGCAGGAGCTGAAACCCCTCCAAGTACCGCTATATCTTGTAGCCCATCGCTTCCACATGCCCCACGAATCGCAAACCTTGTGGATAGGCACGGCACTTGTTGCTTGTACGCAACAACGGCACGTTCCCAGAATGCCGTCACATCGGCCCCTCCGCCACCACAGGCAAGCTTCACGCAAGGTAAGCGGCCAGCCATAATGCGCTGCAAGTGCCTGATATTTATGGAAGGTTTTTCTTTCCCCGTTTTCCACACCCTACCCACACCACATCTTGTGGTAAATGAACCCTTACAAACTAGGCCTTGACGGAATCAGCACGTTTTCTAAAAGTAGATCCATGTTGCGGCGGCAACGGAATCGGCAGGTTCATCTGCGGTTCTCTCCTGTATCAGTTCACGCGATGTCTTGCGTTCCAACCACGAGGGGTGAGGAACGCTGGGGCGTGTTCATGTTCGGGAGCTGCCAAAACGTGAGGCGGGGTCTGGCGACAAGAAACTGTTAATACTATATATAGTATGCTTGCAGCCATCATAACCACGACATAAAGGAACGACATCCAAGGATGAGCGTTTCCATTCATCGGCAGACAACTGGTGGCGCATGGCCCATGCGACGCCGGAACGATATTTTGCGCCCGATCAGGCGCCAACGGACAAGGACACCAACGATGCGCATCGAACGCCGCTTTACGAAGCCCGGCCAGTCGCCCTACGCGGAAATCGAATTCCGCAAGGCAATCAGCGAAATCAAGAATCCGGATGGTTCCGTCGTGTTCCGCCTCGCGGATATTGATGTGCCGGCGCAGTTCAGCCAGGTGGCGACCGACGTTCTCGCGCAGAAGTATTTCCGCAAGGCCGGCGTTCCGAAGGTTCTGAAGAAGGTCGAAGAGAACGACGTCCCGTCCTTCCTGTGGCGCTCCGTTGCCGATACGGCTGCCATGAAGGATCTGCCTGAGGCTGAGCGTTATGGCTCGGAAATCGACGCGCGTCAGGTTTTCGATCGCCTCGCCGGCACCTGGGCCTATTGGGGCTGGAAGGGCAAGTATTTCTCGTCCGAAGAAGATGCTCTCGCCTTCCGCGATGAGCTTGCCTACATGCTCGCCACCCAGCGCGTCGCGCCGAACTCGCCACAGTGGTTCAACACTGGCCTGCACTGGGCCTATGGCATCGACGGTCCGGGCCAGGGCCATTTCTATGTCGACCCCTTCACCGGCAAGCTGACCAAGTCCAAGTCCGCTTACGAGCATCCGCAGCCGCATGCCTGCTTCATCCAGTCCGTTGAAGACGATCTCGTCAACGAAGGCGGCATCATGGACCTTTGGGTTCGTGAAGCGCGTCTCTTCAAATACGGCTCCGGCACCGGTTCCAACTTCTCCTATCTGCGCGGCGAAGGCGAAAAGCTTTCCGGCGGCGGCAAGTCCTCCGGCCTGATGAGCTTCCTCAAGATCGGTGACCGCGCAGCCGGCGCCATCAAGTCCGGCGGCACCACCCGTCGTGCGGCCAAGATGGTCGTCGTCGATGCCGATCACCCCGATATCGAAGCCTATATCGACTGGAAGGTGAACGAAGAGCAGAAGGTTGCCGCCCTCGTCACCGGTTCCAAGATCGTCGCCAAGCATCTCAAGGCCATTATGAAGGCCTGCCTCAACTGCGAAGGCGATAACGGCGATTGCTTCGATCCTGCCAAGAACCCAGCCCTGAAGCGCGAAATCCGCGCTGCCAAGAAGGATCAGGTTCCGGAAAACTACATCAAGCGCGTCATCCAGTTCGCTCAGCAGGGCTACAAGGATATCGAGTTCAAGACCTATGATACGGACTGGGATTCGGAAGCCTACCTCACGGTCTCTGGCCAGAACTCCAACAACTCTGTTTCGTTGAAGGACGACTTCCTGCGCGCTGTCGAAAGCGACGGCGACTGGAACCTGACCGCCCGCCGCGACGGCAGAGTGATGAAGACGCTGAAGGCACGCGACCTGTGGGAAAAGATCTCGCATGCCGCCTGGGCCTCTGCCGATCCGGGTCTGCACTTCAACACCACCATGAACGACTGGCACACCTCGCCAGCCGCCGGCTCCATCCGCGCATCCAACCCATGCTCGGAATACATGTTCCTGGACGATACAGCCTGCAACCTTGCTTCGCTGAACCTCCTCCAGTTCAAGGACGCGGCCACCAAGAAGATCAACATTGCCGATTACGAACATGCGGTGCGCCTGTGGACCGTCGTTCTCGAAGTCTCGGTGATGATGGCGCAGTTCCCATCGCGCCAGATTGCGGAACGCTCCTACGAGTACCGGACGCTTGGCCTCGGCTACGCCAATATCGGCGGTCTGCTGATGTCTTCGGGCATTCCTTATGACAGCGATGAAGGTCGTGCGATTGCAGGTGCCTTGACCGCGATCATGACCGGTGTGTCCTACGCGACGTCTGCTGAAATGGCAGGCGAGCTTGGCCCCTTCCCGGGCTTTGCGCCGAACCGCGACAACATGCTGCGCGTCATCCGCAACCACCGCCGTGCCGCCCAGGGTCTTGCCTATGGTTACGAAGGCCTGTCGGTAAACCCGGTTCCGCTCATCCATGCCGATTGCACCGATCAGGACCTGATCAAGCACGCCGTTGCGGCCTGGGACAAGGCGCTGGAACTTGGCGAGCAGAACGGCTACCGCAACGCCCAGACCACCGTTATCGCGCCGACCGGCACGATCGGCCTCGTCATGGATTGCGACACAACCGGTATCGAGCCTGACTTTGCGCTGGTGAAGTTCAAGAAGCTTGCCGGCGGCGGCTACTTCAAGATCATCAACCGTGCGGTTCCGGAATCGCTGCGTTCGCTCGGCTACTCGGAAAGCCAGATTGCCGAGATCGAAGCTTACGCTGTCGGCCACGGCAACCTGAACCAGGCGCCTGGCATCAACCCCGGCTCGCTGAAGGCCAAGGGCTTCACCGATGAGAAGATCGACGCCGTCAATGGCGCGCTGAAAAGCGCCTTCGACATCAAATTCGTCTTCAACCAGTGGACACTCGGCGCGGACTTCCTGAAGGACACGCTGAAGGTTTCCGACGAGCAGCTTTCCGACATCAGCTTCAACCTGCTGGAGCATCTTGGCTTCTCGAAGAAGGACATCGAAGCGGCAAACGTTCACGTCTGCGGTGCGATGACACTGGAAGGCGCGCCGTTCCTGAAGGATGAGCATCTGTCCGTCTTCGATTGCGCCAACCCATGCGGCAAAATCGGCAAGCGTTATCTCTCGGTCGAGTCCCACATCCGCATGATGGCGGCGGCACAGCCCTTCATCTCGGGTGCGATCTCCAAGACGATCAACATGCCGAACGATGCGACGGTGGAAGATTGCGGTGCAGCCTACATGCTGTCCTGGAAGCTGGCACTGAAGGCAAACGCGCTTTACCGCGATGGCTCCAAGCTTTCCCAGCCGCTCAATGCTTCGCTGGTGGAAGATGAGGACGACGAGGACGCCATGGAAGAGCTGCTGGCTCAGCCGCAGGCAGCCCAGGCCGTCACCATCACCGAAAAGATCGTCGAGCGCATCATCGAGCGTGTCGTCCGCAGCCAGGAAAAGCTGCCGACCCGCCGTAAGGGCTACACCCAGAAGGCCAAGATCGGTGGTCACACCATCTTCCTTCGCACCGGCGAATATGACGACGGCCGCCTTGGCGAAATCTTCCTTGATATGAACAAGGAAGGCTCCGCGCTGCGCGCCTTCATCAACAACTTCGCGATTTCCGTGTCGCTCGGCCTGCAATATGGCGTGCCGCTGGAAGAATATGTCGACGCCTTCACCTTCACCAAGTTCGAGCCTGCCGGCATGGTCACGGGCAATGACGCGATCAAGAACGCCACGTCGATCCTCGACTACGTGTTCCGCGAACTCGCCATCTCCTATCTCGGCCGCCACGATCTGGCACATGTCGATACGTCGGACTTCTCCAACACCGCACTTGGCCGCGGCGTGTCCGAAGGCAAGGCAGATGTCGTCTCCAAGGGCCTGACCCGCGGCTACAAGCCAACGCTCGTCTCCAACAATGGAAGCGAACGCGGCTCGGCGGAAATCAAGGGCTCGGCAACGGCAGCCCCTGCCCGCGCCTCGGCCAACGTGACGGCGATTTCCGGCAACGCAGCACGCAAGCTGGAGGCAACAGTCTCAGTCGCCACCTCGGAAGTCGTCGCCTTCAAGCGTGACTATGAGGAACGCGCCCGCGAACTGGCGGAAGAGATTGCAGAAGAAGTGGTCGAAACCGAACAGAACGCCACCGGCCTCTTCTCGGACAAGGCCGCTGCCGACGCAGCCTCTGCCAAGGCCGACGCCAAGAAGGTGGAAAACGAACGCCGCATGCGCTCGATTGCCCAGGGCTATACGGGCAACATGTGCTCCGAGTGCCAGAACTTCACGATGGTCCGGAATGGGACTTGCGAGAAGTGCGACACGTGCGGCGCGACGAGCGGTTGCAGCTGATTTAGCTGGGGATAAAACAACAAAATCCAGTCCGATGTCACCATCGGGCTGGATTATTTAAGAGAACAAAACGAGACTCCGGTTATATCAAAGTGGGCTCTCTCGCTGGAGGCAGCGAAGCAAAAAAATAATCGCAATGTGACTTCAACAAGCCGAACGAATTTCTCTACAAAAACCGACAGTGGTCAGCATGTTTCAAAACGTTCCGTACAGGCTAGTGCCTTTAGCCAGATGCGTGCTCGCGAAGCTGTACGTTGAGCATGTTAACGATAACAACGTAGATGCTTTTTCTGTTGACGAGATAAAAGCGAAATTTTCTGTTTCCGTCTCTCGCAATCTTATAGGGTCTGCGCTCGAGGAGTTTCACGGCCCGAGATATAGTGACTCAGCTCTGATCAACAGAACCGGGACAAAGAAGGTAGAGTGGCGCTATAAAATAAGCTCCGCGGGCATCCAGTTTGTCGAAAAAGCTCTTCGTGATAGTTCTTCGGATATCGCGTATTTTCTCTCCCAAGGAGATAAATCTTTAGACGAGATTGCCGGGATGGACGGCCTCTTTTGGACCCAAGAGGAGCACGTAGAAAGAAGTGGCTGGGCGGAGATTGATATTGAACCTGGCGAAGAGATTGATGAATTAGTAAAAGGCCTAGAGAAGACCGTTAAAGAAATCGACAAAAGCAACGAATTTGAGGGCAAGTATCCAAAGGAGAAACACGGTATACTGGCGTCTTTGGAAACGGGAATCTCAAAGCTCAGGTCTTTGAAAATCTCCAAAAATCAGGCAAATGCCTTAATCGTTCAGCCCTTGAGATGGATCGCGACTACATTCGCCAACACAGTCTTAGGGGAAGCCGCAAAGGCAACTGCTCAGAAACTAGTCAAATTCATTCTCTCTTATTTGGCATTGTGACATGGAAAGCTTGTCGCGCTACCTAGGCGCAAGTTGGGAAAGTGGTATTGCGTTTACCTTTAAATGCAGCCTTCCTCTTCGAAATGGCCGACCGACAAGCCTGCAGCTAGCTAGATCGTGAAAAAAGGCCCGCCTAAACGGACCTTTCTAACTTCATCTAAAACCTACAATCAAATCTCCGGGCAACCGCGCTGGTTGGCGAAGGTGATGGTGTCGGGGCCGCGGCGGGTATCGCCTTCGACGACCACGCGGCGTGGCGTGATGCGGACCACTTCGGGGTCGCGCAGGCCGGATGCTCGTGCGGCGGCGCGGGCTTCGCGTTCGCTGCAACCCGCCATACGTGGCGGGCCACGGCGGTCCATGTCGCGGCGGTCGCGGTCGCGATCGCGGATAACCGGGCGGACGCCATCGGGGCCGATCCGCAGCTCCACATCCTGCGCCTGTGCCACGCCGGACACGGCGACGCTTGAAACTGCCATAGTAACAGCAAGTCCCGCAACTTGAATAATCTTCCGCATGTTGCCTCCTCAGTGCCATTACTTCGGCACACATAAATGTTCACCGCGCTATAACGTCGAGACGCCTCACTGGTTCCTTCATGGTTATTTCACGATGATCTTGGGACGGCACGCAGATCACAATAAAATGCCCCGCCGAAGCGGGGCATAAGAGATTGTGAGTGCGTATTGAGGATCAACACATCAGGCTGCGACATCCGCCGTGAAAGCGGATTTGATCAGCGTCTTGGTGTAGTCGGCAGACGGCGCGTTGAAGATCGCGTCGGTCTCGCCCTCCTCCACAATTTTTCCGTCCTTCATGACGATCACATAATCCGAGATCGCCTTGATCACCGAAAGATCGTGGCTGATGAAGATGTAGGAGAGGCCATGTGTCTTCTGCAATTCGCGCAGCAGATCGATCACCTGGCCCTGCACCGAGCGGTCCAGCGCCGAGGTCGGCTCGTCGAGGATGACCACATCCGGTTTCAGGATGATGGCTCTGGCAATCGCGATACGCTGACGCTGGCCGCCGGAGAACTCGTGCGGATAGCGGTTGCGGGCTGCGGGGTCGAGACCCACTTCCTTCAGCGCCTCGATGGCGCGCTTGTCACGCTCCGCGCGGCTCAATTGCGGCTCGTGGACGAAGAGGCCTTCGGTGATGATCTCCCCCACCGTCTGGCGCGGCGAGAGTGAACCGTAAGGGTCCTGGAACACGAGTTGCAACCGCCGGCGCAGCGGCCGCATGGCTTTGCGATCCAGCCCGGTGATCTCCTTCTTCTCGAAGGTGATCCGTCCCTTGGCATTGGTGAGCCGGAGCAGCGCCCGGCCGAGCGTCGACTTGCCAGAACCGGATTCACCTACGATGCCGATGGTCTGACCCTGACGCAGATTGATATTCACGCCGTCGACCGCTCGAAACACGCTTGCCTTGGAAAGGAAGCCGCCGGGAATGTCGTAATCGACAGTGACATTCTGGCCGGAGAGCACAACGGGCGTGCCGTCTGCCACTGGCGGCTTGTGGCCGCTCGGTTCGGCATCCAGCAGCATCTTGGTGTAGTCCGCCTGCGGGCGTTCGAAGATATCCTCCGTCGTGCCCGCCTCGACCACCTCGCCGCGCCGCATCACCGTGACGCGGTCGGCAAAGTGGCGCACCACGCCGAGATCGTGGGTGATCAGCACCACAGCCATGCCGAAGCGTTGCTGCAACGACTTCAACAGATCGAGGATCTGCGCCTGGATCGTGACATCCAGTGCTGTCGTCGGCTCGTCCGCAATCAGGATGTCCGGCTCATTTGCCAGCGCCATGGCAATCATGACGCGCTGGCGCTGCCCGCCGGAAAGCTCATGCGGATAGCTGTCGATGCGGCGCTCAGGATCGGGAATACCCACGAGCTTCAGAAGTTCGAGAACACGGGCGCGCGCCTCGCTCTTGCTGCCGCCACGGTGATGCAGGATCGGCTCGGCGATCTGCGCGCCGATCCGGTAGAGCGGGTCGAGCGAGGTCATCGGCTCCTGGAAGATCATGGTGATCTTCGCGCCGCGGATGGTGTTGAGTTCATCGACCGGAAGGCCGATCAACTCGCGCCCGCGATATTTCGCCGATCCATTGATGACGCCATTGGAAGCCAGAAGCCCCATGATGCCCATCATCGTCTGGCTCTTGCCGGAACCGGATTCACCGACAACGGCAAGCGTCTCACCCTGGCGAACATCAAGATCGATGCCCTTAACGGCATTGACCATGCCGTCCGGCGTGGTGAAGTCGACCTTGAGATTGCGAACCGTCAATATGGTTTCAGATGTCGTCATGTCAGCGATCCTTTGGATCAAGTGCGTCACGCAACCCGTCGCCCACGAAGTTGAGGGAGAACAGGGTCAGCACGAAGAACAGAGCCGGGAAGATCAACAGCCAGGGTGCCGACTGCATGTTGTTGGCGCCTTCCGAAATCAGCGCCCCCCAACTCGTCAACGGCGCCTGCACGCCAAGGCCGAGGAAGGAAAGGAAGCTTTCCAGAAGAATGACCTTCGGCACCACGACGGTGACGAAGACGACGACCGGGCCGATGGTGTTGGGGATGATGTGACGGCGGATGATCTGCCAGTCGCTCAAGCCCAAAGCCTGTGCCGCACCGACGAATTCCCGTCGTTTGAGCGCAAGCGTCTGGCCTCGGACGATACGTGCCATATCCAGCCACTCCACCGCCCCGATCACCAGAAAGATCAGGATGAAGCTTCGGCCAAAGAACACCACGAGGACGACGACGAGAAAGACGAAGGGCAGCGAGTAGAGGATTTCGACAAAGCGCATCATCACATTGTCGACGCGTCCGCCGATATAGCCGGCCGTTGCGCCATAGACCACGCCGATGCCGAGCGACACGAGGCTCGCCAGAACCCCGACAGCAATCGAGATCTGCCCGCCCAGCATGACACGGGCCAGCATGTCACGCCCGTTGGTATCGGTGCCGAAGAAGAAGTATTCCCGGTTCACCTCGCCTTCCAGCTTCAGTGTCCGTCCCTCGTCCTCGGTCGCGACGACCTTGGTGTTTTCGAACTCGTTGGCACGGTCGAAATAGCGTGTCGTGCGCGGATCGATGGCGCTGCTGGAGGTCACCGTTGCGGTGAAGGTCTGGCCGCTGACGGCAAATTCCTTCAGATCGACACGGGCACGGCTTGCAACGCCTTCCATCACCTCCTGCAGATTGTTCACATCCGGACGTGGCTCCAGGCTCGGTGGCACGGAAACGTAGGATGAGAACACCTGGTCATAGGTGTGGGTGAGGAAATGCGGACCGATGAAGGAGAAGAGCGTGATCAGCACCAGCATGACGGAGCCCGCCATCGCCGCCTTGTTGCGGCGGAAGCGCATCGCTGCCAGCTGGAAGAGGCTTCGGCTCTGCACCTCGGCTTGGGGTGGAAGATTGGTCGAAAGATCAGTCATGTCGAACCCTCGGATCGAGAAGGCCGTAGAGAATATCGACCACGAGATTGAAGAGGATGACGAAGATGGCGACGAGAACCACGGTTCCCATGACCAGCGTGTAATCGCGATTGATGGCGCCGAGAACGAAGTAGCGACCGACACCTGGAATGGTGAAGATCGTTTCGATGACGGCAGAACCGGTCAAAAGCGCTGCAGCGCAAGGTGCCAGATAGGAGACGACCGGCAGCATGGCAGCGCGCATGGCATGGAAGACGACCACGCTTCTTGCCGGAAGACCGTAGGCCTTGGCGGTGCGAATATGGTCCATGCGCAGAGCTTCGATCATCGCACCACGCGTCAGACGCGCGATAACCGCAAGCTGCGGCAGGGCCAGCGCAATCATTGGCAGGATGAGATAACGCAGCGATCCGTCGCCCCAGCTGCCGGCAGGCAGAAGGCCGAGGAACACAGCAAAGACAAGCGTGAGCACCGGTGCGACGACAAAATTCGGCACTGTCACACCCACCGTCGAAATCGACATGATGGAGAAATCGAAGGCGCTGTTTTGCCGAAGCGCCGCGAAGGTACCGGCAATAACGCCACCAATTACCGCCAGAAGCAGCGCATAGCAGCCGAGCTCCAGCGAGTAAGGCAGGCCTTTGCCGATCAGCTGCGCGACGGTGTTATCCTTGTAAATATAGCTCGGACCAAAATCGCCTGTCACTGCATTGCGCAGATAAATCAGATACTGACGCCACAATGGTTCGTCCAGATGATAGGTTCTCATCAGGTTTTCCATCGTTTGTGGCGGCAGGGGCCGTTCAAGGTTGAACGGACCGCCCGGTGCAAAACGCATCAGGAAAAAGGAAATGGTGACGACGATAAACAGCGTCGGCACCGCGCTCGCCAGACGGCGCAGAACAAATGAAATCATGGCTTTTCAGGCTCCGGGGCATGGCACGGCGGGCTTATTCAGCCGCCGTGCCAGCGCTGCTTATTCGGAAACGCTCAGAAAGCGGCTCAAGTGTTCATTGGCAGCGTTGTCGTGCCAACCCTTGACGCGATCCGATACGAGCCAGAGATCGGCCTGGGTCAGGAGCGGTGCCACCGGCTGCTCCTTCATCAGGATCGTTTCAGCCTCATGCAGCAGCTTGGAGCGGGCAGCCGGGTCCTTCTCCTCGTAAGACTTCTTCATCAACGCGTCGTATTCCGCGTTGTTGAACTTCGCATAGTTGAAGGTCTTGTTGGAGGAGATCGAGAGCGCCAGGAAGTTTTCCGCGTCCGCGTAATCGGCGACCCAGCCGGCACGCGCGACATTGTACTTGCCGCCTTCCTGCAGGTAGCCATAGTGCGACGCCACGTCGAGGTTCACCAGCGACACATTGGCGCCGAACGTGTTCTTCCACATATCGGCGATAGCGGTTGCTACACGCTCGTGGTTCGGGTTGGTGTTGTAGCGGATTTCGATGGAGAGCGGCTTGCCGCCCTCACCGTAACCGGCTTCCTTCATTAGCTTGACGGCTTCGTCTTCACGATCGAGTTGGGACAAGGTTGCGAAATCGGCCTTGGCCGGCTCGCCGTAGGAGTCCATGCCGGGCGGCACCATGGAATAGGCAGGAACCTGCGATCCGCTATAGATTTCCTTGGCAAGGAAGTCGCGATCGACAGCCATGGAGAGCGCACGGCGAACGCGAACGTCGCTATAGGGCGCTTCGCGCGTATCGAAAGTGTAGTAGTAGGTTGCAAGTGTAGGCGACACATGGACCTGCTCGCCATAGGCCTTGCGCAGGCGATCGAGCTGATCGGCCGAGAAGTTGTAGGCGAGATCCATTTCCTTCGCCTCGAAGCGACGAACCGAGGCTGCCTGGTCGTCGATCGGGTAGAAGATCACCTTGTCGATCTTGGTATTGGCAGCGTCCCAGAAGTTCGGGTTCTTCACCACAGTCAGGCTGTCATTGGGAACATGCGACTGCAGCGTATAGGCGCCGTTCGAGACCATGACGCCCGGCTTGACGAAGTCCTTGCCGTTCTTGTCGAAGCTTGCCTTGGAGACGGGCAGTGCCGTCTGGTGCGCGAGAAGCTCTAGGAAGAAGGGTGTCGGGCGCTCAAGCGTGATTTCGAGCGTCTTGTCGTCCACCGCCTTCACGCCGAGCTGATCGAGCGGCAACTCGCCCTTATTGATCTTTTCGGCATTTTTAATGGGATAAAGAATATTGGCGTATTTGGCAGCCGTCTTCGGATCCTGAACGCGCTGATAGGAGAACACGAAGTCCTCTGCGGTCACCGGAGAGCCATCCGACCACTTCGCATTGTCGCGCAGCTTGAATGTATAGACGGTGCCGTCATCCGACAACTTCCAGCTTTCGGCTGTGCCGGGCACGATCTTGCCGGCGGAGTCATAAATCGTCAGACCTTCATAGAGGTCCTTCAGGATGAAGGCTTCGATATTGATCGAGGTCTGTGCCTGATCGAGAGTTTGGGGTTCCCCCGGATTACCGCGATGCAGAACGGTTTCAGCAAGAGCGGAACTGGCGCCAATCAGAAGTGAGCCAAGAAGAAGTGCGGCCCGCGTTGTCGTTTTAAACGAAATCATTTTTTTAATGCTCCCAGACAGTTTGAGAGGCCTAAAACAAGGGCATATTGGCTTGACGCGCAACCCCCAATATTTTCAGCCACTTCAAACCTGCCCCTTGAACAGGCACAACCGTGACTGCGCAACAATGCGGCAGATGCAAAATATGCTGAAAAAATATCAGGATACGTCGCGCCACAATCCGTCTAGCTGACTGACAAATTTACGCTGAATTTCGTGTCTAGCTGTGGAAAAAGATGACCACAAAGCTGAAGGTGGCCGATCCCCCATGAGAATCCCGCCCTGAAAGGCTGATGCAGATAGAGCGTGAAGGACGCTTGAGCGGCTTTCGTTTTTGGCTAAACTGAAACAAAACGAAAAGGTTTTAGGGGGCCATCCGATGTTTTTCAGCGCGCGTCAAACTGAGATCATAGAGCTTGCAAAATCTGAAGGACGCGTGCTCGTCGAAGACCTCGCTGCACGCTTTTCCGTCACCCCGCAAACGATCCGCAAGGATTTGAACGAGCTTTGCGAAAACCGGACGCTGAACCGCATTCATGGTGGCGCGATTTTCCCGAACGGCACCGAAAATATGCGCTACGAGGCGCGACGTTCGATTGCAGCGAGCGAGAAGCAGGCCATAGGCAAGGCGGCAGCGAACATTATTCCCAACAAGTCCTCCCTCTTCATCAATATCGGCACCACGACGGAGGCGGTCGGCGACGCGCTTCTCGATCACCACGAACTGATGGTCATTACCAACAATATCAACGTCGCAAACCGGCTGCGGATCTTCCCCTCCATTGAAGTCATCATAGCCGGTGGCGTGGTGCGCGGCACCGATGGTGGCATTGTCGGCGAGGCGGCAGTCGATTTTATTCGTCAGTTCAAGGTGGATTATGCGGTGATCGGCGTCTCGGCCATCGATCCGGACGGCGCCTTGCTCGATTACGATTTTCGCGAGGTGAAAGTGGCCCAGGCAATCATCGCCAATGCGCGTCACGTGATTCTCGCCAGTGACTCCAGCAAATTCGAGCGCACAGCACCGGTGAGGATCGGTCATCTCTCGCAGGTTCAGACCTTTATCACTGACCGTTGCCCATCGGAGTCGATACGAGACATCTGCAGAGAAGCAGGCGTCCAACTGATCGAAACAGCCCCAGTGAATACAGATACTATAGACGATAGTTTCGTTTGACATTCGCTTTGAGTTCCTTTTATTTTCCCTTCAACAAAAAAATCGTTCGGCTTGCACGCGCAACAACAGGGAGTAGGGACAGGTGGCTCAAGAGGCGGTTCGCGACATCTTCGTCGTCGGCGGCGGCATCAATGGCTGCGGCATTGCGCGCGATGCGGTCGGTCGAGGCTATTCCGTTACGCTGGCGGAGATGAAGGACTTTGCCTCCGGCACATCCTCTGGTGCCACCAAGCTCATCCATGGCGGATTGCGCTATCTGGAGCATTACGAATTCCGTCTCGTGCGCGAAGCCTTGATGGAACGCGAAGTTCTGTGGGCCATGGCGCCCCACATCATCTGGCCAATGCGCTTTGTTCTGCCCTTCCACAAGGGTGGCATTCGTCCCGCCTGGCTGATCCGGCTTGGGCTTTTCCTCTACGACCACCTTGGCGGCCGCAAATTGCTGCCTGCCACCAAGTCGCTCGACATGCGGCGTGACCCGGCCGGCAAACCGTTGAAGCCGCTCTTCACTAAGGCCTTCGAATATTCCGATGGATGGGTGGATGATGCCCGCCTGGTGGTGCTGAACGCGCGTGACGCGGCAGACCGCGGCGCCGACATCATGAACCGCTCGAAAGTCATCTCCGTTCGCCGGGACAATGGTCTTTGGACCATCGATGTGCAGGACATCGAGAGCGGCCACGTGAAAACCGTGCAGGCGCGGATGCTGGTCAATGCGGCCGGTCCCTGGGTGGATCAGGTATTGTCCAACGCGGCGGGCAAGAACCAGGTCCATAATGTGCGCCTCGTTCAAGGCAGCCACATCGTCGTGAAGAAGAAGTTCAACGATCCGCGCGCCTATTTCTTCCAGAACCCCGATAACCGCATCATCTTTGCCATCCCTTACGAAACCGATTTCACCCTGATCGGCACGACCGACCGGGACTATGACGGCGACCCGTCGCAGGTGCGGATCAGCGAAGAGGAAACGGATTATCTCTGCAAGGCGGCCAGCGAGTATTTCGCCGAGCCCGTGACGAAGGACGATATCGTCTGGACCTATTCCGCCGTTCGCCCGCTCTATGATGACGGGGCATCCAAGGCCCAGGAAGCAACACGCGATTACGTGTTGAAGCTTGAACAGAACACCGGCGAGCCACCACTGCTCAACGTTTTTGGTGGCAAGCTCACAACCTATCGTCGTCTTGCCGAACACGCGCTGGAAAAGATCAACGAAGCGATCGGCACCAAGGGTTCGCCCTGGACCGCGAAGAGTTCGTTGCCCGGCGGCGATTTTGCACCGACCGGCTACGAGGCTGAAGTGGCGAAACTGAAGGCCCGCTACGGCTTTCTTTCGGATCGCCATGCCCGTCGGCTGGTCCGCCTTTACGGAACGAAAGCTGCCGTCTTCCTGGGAGATGCGACCGGTGTGGAGGCACTGGGCAGGCATTTCGGCGGGGATCTTTACGAGCGCGAAGTCACCTGGCTGATGGGACAGGAATGGGCCAGAACCAGCGAGGACGTGCTCTGGCGCAGAACGAAGCAAGGCCTGCATTTTTCCCGGGAGGAAGTTGCAGCGCTCAACGATTACATGACGACAAAGGCTGCCTGAGACGACTGATTTGGACGCGCCGTGACGGCGCTGCATAAGACGTATTGATTGCAGACATCTTGCTGGTGGAGGAGGCCGCGGGACAGAATGCTTGAATTGCGCAACATCGCGAAGATGGTGGGCGGGGATTATCACATCTACCCCACCAATCTGACACTCAAGCGGGGCACGCTGAATGTCTTGCTTGGGCCGACCTTGTCCGGCAAGACGTCGCTGATGCGACTGATGGCAGGCCTCGACAAACCGACCGAGGGCTCGCTGGTCTTTGATGGCACCGACGTCACCGGCAAACGCGTGCAGGATCGCAGCGTTGCCATGGTCTACCAGCAATTCATCAATTATCCCTCGCTTTCCGTTTACGAAAACATCGCCTCCCCGATGCGGATTGCAAAAAAGGATAATGCGACGATCGACCGCGAGGTTCGAAAAGCGGCCGACCTGTTGAAATTGACGCCCTATCTGGAGCGGACGCCGCTCAATCTCTCCGGCGGCCAGCAGCAGCGCACCGCACTTGCGCGCGCCATCGTCAAGAATGCCAGCCTCGTTCTCCTGGATGAGCCGCTTGCCAACCTCGATTACAAGCTGCGTGAAGAACTGCGCGAGGAACTGCCAAAGATATTCGCCTCGTCCGGCGCGATTTTCGTCTATGCGACGACGGAGCCCTCGGAGGCACTTCTTCTGGGCGGCAACACTGCGACGATGAACCAGGGTCAGATCACCCAATACGGTCCGACCATCGACATGTATCGCAATCCGGTCGATCTTGTCTCTGCCAGAACCTTTGCCGATCCGCCATTGAACATCGTCGAACTGGCCAAATCAGGCGGTTCGTTCCTACAAAACGGCCAACCGGCTTTCGCTGTTCCGGCTCACCTTGCTGGCATTCCCGACGGCCCGATAACAGCGGCGTTTCATCCGCATCACCTTTACCCTGGCCCAACCAATGCTGCTGCGGCCAAGCTTCAGGCAAAAACGCTGGTCTCGGAAATCGCCGGCTCTGAAAGTTTCATCCATCTCGACTTTGCCGGCCATCGCTGGGTCATGCTGACCCGTGGCATTCTCGACATCGAGCCGGACCGCCAGATCGACATCTATCTCGACACCCGCCATATCATGGCCTTCGACGTGAATGGCCGCTCCCTTGCAACCCCAAAGCTCGCTGCCGCGTGAGGAGATAGAGACATGGCACGTATCAGTCTCGACCATATCCGCCACGCATATAACGCCAAAGCAAAAGCGGCCAACGATTACGCTTTGAAGGAGGTGCACCACGAGTGGAGCGATGGCGGCGCCTATGCGCTGCTCGGCCCTTCCGGCTGTGGCAAGACCACCCTGCTCAATATCATTTCCGGCCTCATCCATCCGTCCGACGGCCGCATTCTGTTCAATGGCAAAGATGTGACGAATTTGCCGACCGAACAGCGCAACATTGCCCAGGTTTTCCAGTTTCCGGTTATCTACGACACGATGACGGTTTACGACAATCTTGCCTTTCCGTTGCGAAACCGCGGTGTTTCCGAGCCCGACGTCGATCGCCGCGTCAACGAAATCCTAGAGATGATCGATCTCGGCGCCATGGCTAAGCGCCGCGCTCGCCGCCTGACCGCCGACCAGAAACAGAAAATCTCGCTCGGTCGCGGTCTTGTGCGCAACGACGTCAACGCCATTCTCTTCGATGAACCGCTGACCGTCATTGATCCCCATATGAAATGGGTGCTTCGCTCGCAGTTGAAGCGCCTGCACCGCCAGTTCGGTTTCACCATGGTCTATGTCACGCACGATCAGACCGAAGCATTGACCTTCGCCGACAAGGTCGTGGTCATGTATGATGGCCAAATCGTCCAGATCGGCACGCCCGCGGAATTGTTTGAGCGCCCCAGCCACACCTTCGTCGGTTACTTCATCGGCTCGCCCGGCATGAATGTGCTGCCTGTTTCTCTGAACGGCGCGCAGGCTAAAATCGGTGACCAGACGATTGCACTGTCTTCCGCTCCAGACGTCAATGCGGGTGCCAAGACGGAACTTGGCATCAGGCCTGAATTCATCTCGCTTGGCCGCGACGGCATGCCGGTCTCGATCACCAAGGTCGAGGACCTCGGTCGTCAGAAGGTGGTGCGCTCCAGCTTTGCCGGTCAGCCACTGACGATCGTAGTGCCAGAGGACGGTGAAATCCCCGCAGACCCGCGCGTGACCTTCGATCCGAGGGCCATCGGCATCTACGCCGATAGCTGGCGCGTGGGAACAGGAGCCTGAGCCATGGACAAGACAGTCAACAACAAGGCTTGGTTCCTCGTCATTCCGGTTCTGGTGCTCGTCGCTTTTTCGGCGGTCATCCCGCTGATGACGGTCGTGAATTATTCTGTGCAGGATACGTTCGGCAACAATGAGTTCTTCTGGGCAGGCACCGACTGGTTCGTGCAAATGCTGCACTCGCCACGCTTTTGGGATGCGCTGATCCGCAACCTGATCTTCTCGCTCGTCATTCTGGCGATCGAAATTCCGCTTGGCATTCTGATCGCACTGAACATGCCGAAGAAGGGGCTAGGTGTTCCGGTCTGCCTCGTTCTGATGGCGCTACCGCTTCTCATCCCTTGGAATGTCGTCGGTACCATCTGGCAGGTTTTCGGTCGCGTCGATATCGGCTTTCTTGGCCACTACCTTTCGAAGCTCGGCATCGATTACAACTATACGCAGGACCCGGTGGACGCCTGGGCAACCGTCATCATCATGGATGTCTGGCACTGGACAAGCCTCGTCGTGCTGCTCTGCTATGCCGGCCTCGTCTCCATACCGGATGCCTATTATCAAGCGGCTCGCATCGATGGCGCCTCGCGGTGGTCCGTCTTCCGCTTCATTCAACTGCCTAAGATGAAACGCGTACTGCTGATTGCCGTGCTGCTGCGCTTCATGGACAGTTTCATGATCTATACCGAGCCCTTCGTCGTCACCGGCGGCGGCCCCGGCAATTCCACGACCTTCCTCTCCATCGATCTGGTGAAGATGGCCATCGGTCAGTTCGACCTTGGTCCGGCAGCGGCCATGTCGATCATCTACTTCCTGATCATCCTGGCGCTGTCCTGGATTTTCTACACCGTCATGACCAACAGCGACGCGGATGCGTGAGAAAGGAGATCGATATGAGCAATTCCACCATGAGCCGCTTCTCCTTTTTGATCCCGACGATCTACGTCATCTTCCTGCTGCTGCCGATCTACTGGCTGGTGAATATGAGCTTCAAGGAGAACGCCGAAATCCTCGGCGCCTTCTCGCTGTGGCCACAAAACCCGACGCTGCGCAACTACACGATCATCTTCACCGATCCGGCCTGGTATAATGGCTACATCAACTCGATCATCTATGTCGCGTTGAACACCGTCATCTCGGTCGCGGCGGCGCTTCCAGCGGCCTATGCCTTCTCTCGCTATCGCTTCCTTGGCGATAAGCATCTGTTCTTCTGGCTGCTCACAAACCGAATGGCTCCGCCCGCCGTCTTCGCCCTGCCGTTCTTCCAACTCTATTCCGCATTCGGCCTGATCGATACGCATATAGCAGTGGCGATTGCCCACTGCCTGTTCAACGTGCCGCTGGCGGTGTGGATTCTCGAAGGCTTCATGTCCGGCGTTCCAAAGGAAATCGACGAGACCGCCTATATTGATGGATACTCCTTCCCGCGCTTTTTCGTGAAGATCTTCATGCCCCTTATCGCAAGCGGCATCGGCGTGGCGGCCTTCTTCTGCTTCATGTTCTCATGGGTCGAGCTACTGCTCGCCAGAACACTCACGACGACAGCAGCAAAGCCGATTGCCGCGACCATGACGCGCACGGTTTCCGCATCGGGGATGGACTGGGGCGTTCTGGCTGCAGCTGGCGTACTGACCATCATTCCAGGCGCGCTCGTCATCTACTTCGTCCGCAACTACATCGCCAAGGGCTTCGCCCTCGGTCGCGTCTGAGAAGGAGAACAGAAATGAACTTTTCCTGGATGGCGTGGACGCTACCGACGGCACTGTTTTTCATGACGATCCTGACCCTGATGATCGGCATGGCGGTGTGGGAGTATTTTTCGCCCGGCGGCAATCCGCGCGTCGGCATTCTACGCTTCGAGACGACACGGGGGGATAGGCTCTTCGTCTCGCTGCTCGGCTCCGCCTTCATCAACCTCGCCTGGCTCGGCTTCGTCGGTACAGGCCTTTGGTGGGCGCTCGCTCTTTCGGTTGTCTATGCGATCGGCGTGTTCCGCTTCGTATAGCTGCCGACAACATACCGGGACGGAGGACGGCCCGGCAGTTCTACACATGACGCAATCGCAAAACCTTGGGAGGACCTCTTATGCGAATGCATCTTCTTACCACCACGGCAGCAGCGCTGCTGGCAATCACCGGCGTGGCTCACGCCGGCATGAACGAGGCAAAAGCCTTCCTGGACAAGGAAGTCGGCGACCTCTCGTCCCTTTCCCGTGCGGACCAGGAAAAGGAAATGCAATGGTTCATCGACGCTGCAAAGCCCTTTGCAGGCATGGACATCAAGGTCGTCTCCGAGACGCTGACGACGCACGAGTATGAATCCAAGGTCCTGGCCAAGGCGTTCTCGGAAATCACCGGCATCAAGATCACCCACGACCTCATCGGCGAAGGTGACGTCGTTGAAAAGCTGCAGACGCAGATGCAGTCGGGCGAAAACATCTATGATGCCTTCGTCAACGACAGCGACCTCATCGGCACGCACTGGCGCTACCAGCAGGTTCGTAACCTGACAGACTGGATGGCGGGCGAAGGCAAAGACGTCACCAATCCAGGTCTCGACCTCCCCGACTTCATCGGCACCAAATTCACCACTGCTCCCGACGGCAAGCTTTACCAGTTGCCTGATCAGCAGTTCGCGAACCTCTACTGGTTTCGCTACGACTGGTTCAACGATGCCAAGAACAAGGCCGACTTCAAGGCGAAGTACGGCTATGACCTCGGCGTTCCGGTCAACTGGTCTGCCTACGAGGATATCGCCGCGTTCTTCACCGGTCGCGAAATCGACGGTAAGAAGGTCTACGGCCATATGGACTATGGCAAAAAGGACCCGTCGCTCGGCTGGCGCTTCACCGATGCCTGGCTCTCCATGGCTGGCAACGGCGACAAGGGACTGCCAAACGGTCTGCCGGTCGACGAATGGGGTATCAAGGTCAACGAAAAGTCCCAGCCGGTCGGCTCTTGCGTAGCGCGCGGAGGTGACACCAATGGTCCTGCGTCTGTTTACGCCATCCAGAAATACCTCGACTGGCTGAAGGCATACGCTCCTCCCGCAGCGCAGGGCATGAACTTCTCCGAATCCGGTCCCGTGCCTGCGCAGGGCGAAGTGGCACAGCAGATCTTCTGGTACACCGCCTTTACCGCGGATGCCGTCAAGAAGGGTCTGCCGGTCGTCAACGAGGATGGCACGCCAAAGTGGCGTATGGCCCCCTCCCCGCATGGTGTGTACTGGAAAGACGGCATGAAGCTCGGCTATCAGGACGTGGGTTCCTGGACGCTGATGAAGTCCACTCCGACCGACCGCGCAAAGGCCGCCTGGCTCTATGCGCAGTTCGTCACCTCCAAGACGGTGGACGTGAAGAAGGCACATGTAGGTCTTACCCTCATCCGTGAATCCACCATCAACCACGAGAGCTTCACCAAACGCGCCAAGGATCTCGGCGGTCTGATCGAATTCTACCGTTCGCCTGCTCGCGTTCAGTGGTCTCCGACCGGCACCAACGTTCCTGACTACCCGAAGCTGGCTCAGCTGTGGTGGCAGGCCGTCGGTGATGCTTCTTCCGGTGCGAAGACCGCACAGGAAGCCATGGACTCGCTTTGCGCCGAACAGGAAAAGGTCATGCAGCGCCTGGAACGTGCAGGCGTTCAGGGCGACAAGGGCCCGAAGCTGGCGGAAGAGCACGATCTCGAATACTGGCACAAGGATGCCGTCGCCAAGGGCAACTTGGCACCGCAGCTGAAGGTCGAGAACGAGAAGGAAAAGCCGGTAACCGTCAACTACGACGAACTGGTGAAGAGCTGGCAGAAGTAAGCCTGCTTGTCCGATAAAAAGAAAGCCGGGGCGACATTCGCTCCGGCTTTTTTATGACGGCCACTTATCGAAAACGGAAATCTGTTCTCGGTAAGCGCTACGCAAAAACTCAAAGAGTTAGAGCCCCCTGAAGTCAGCGCCAGCCGAGTTCCGGCGCAACATATTTCAAGATCGCCTCCAGCGCATGGACGTTATAATCGACGCCAAGTTGGTTCGGAATGGTCAGCAACAGCGTATCGGCTTCCGCAACCGCTTCATCCTTCGCCAGTTCCTTGACCAGCACATCCGGTTCGGCGGCATAGGACCGGCCGAAGATGGCGCGCGTATTGGCGTCGAGGTAACCGATGCTATCGCTTTCCTTCGAACCTCGACCGAAATAGGCGCGGTCGCGATCATCCACCAGCGCGAAGATGCTGCGGCTGACCGATACGCGGGGCGTCCGTTCGTGATCGGCCTCTTTCCAGGCCTCGCGATAGGCTCGGATCTGCGCCGCCTGCTGAACGTGAAAGGGCTCACCCGTTTCGTCGTCCTTCAAGGTGGAGCTTTGCAGGTTCATGCCGAGCTTTGCCGCCCATCGGGCCGTGGCATTGGAGCCGGCACCCCACCAGAGCCGCTCGCGCAGGCCTTCCGAATGGGGTTCCAGTCGCAACAGACCGGGCGGATTTGGGAACATTGGCTGCGGATTGGGCTCGGCAAAGCCGTGGCCTTTCAGGACCTCCAACAGGATCTCGGTGTTGCGTCGACCCATATCGGCGTCGCTCTCGCCCTCGGCGGGGCGATGACCGAAGTAGCGCCAGCCGTCGATCACCTGTTCCGGCGATCCGCGGCTCAAGCCCAATTGCAGGCGTCCATTCGAAATGAGATCGGCAGAGCCGGCATCTTCCGCCATGTAGAGCGGGTTCTCGTAGCGCATATCGATGACGGCCGTGCCGATCTCGATCGACTTGGTGCGCGCACCGACTGCGGCAAGCAATGGAAAGGGGGAAGCAAGCTGGCGTGCAAAGTGATGCACGCGAAAATAGGCGCCATCAACGCCGATTTCCTCGGCGGCGACGGAGAGTTCAATGGACTGTTGCAGAACGTCCTTGGCGGAACGCGCTTGTGGATGGGATCCAGGGCTCCAATGGCCGAAGGACAGAAAACCGATCTTCTTCATGAGATAAAACCTGCTGGCTTAATTGATGTGGTTGTCCCACATATAGTGCGCCGCCAGCAGGATGTACCGAAGCGATTGGTGAACAGTGCGTTCAGGCCTGTGCACGCACGACATGATCTCCGTGAGAGGTTTCCGCTGGTCCGGAGCCCGGCGCATTGACCATGGCACCTGCCAGCTGACGGAAAGTGATCATGCCGAGCGGCTCTGCCTTCTTGCCCACCACCGTCGCAACTTCATGTCCGCTCATAGAAAGCAGTCGCATGGCGTCTTCGATGTTGGTGCCGGCGGGGATCGGCGGAGCATCCGCTGCGACACCGCTGCGTACCGGTGTCATGATGGCTTCCACGTGGACAACCCGGCCGCGGTTCACTTCCTTGACGAAGCTTTCGATGTAAGCATCCGCAGGGCGCAAGACGATATCCTGGCTTGTTCCCTGTTGAATAACTTCGCCATCGCGAAGGATTGCAATCTGGTCGCCGAGACGAAGCGCCTCATCCAGGTCATGGGTAATGAAGACGATGGTCTTCTTGATTTCGCTCTGAATATCGAGAAGCACCGTCTGCATGTCCGTGCGGATCAGTGGATCAAGGGCGGAATAGGCTTCGTCCATCAACAGCACCGGCGCGTCGTTGGAAAGCGCACGCGCAAGGCCCACACGCTGCTGCATGCCGCCAGATAGCTGGTTCGGATAACGATGTTCAAAACCCTTCAGGCCGACGCGCTCCAGCCAGCGCATTGCGATGTCTATGCTCTTGTTACGGGCGACACCCTGAACCTCGAGGCCGTAGATCGTGTTATCCAGCACGTTGCGATGCGGCAGAAGTGCGAACTTCTGAAACACCATGGCCGTCTGATGACGACGGAACTCGCGAAGCTCCGTCGGAGACATCTTCACCACATCCACGCCATCCACCAGCACCTCACCGGCGGTCGGATCGATCAGCCGGTTGATGTGGCGGATCAGCGTGGATTTGCCGGACCCGGACAGGCCCATGATGACCTGAATGCAGCCAGACGGAATGGTGATGTTGATATCGCGAAGCCCGAGCACATGGCCATACTTCTCGTTCAACTCTTGCTTCGTCAGACCGTTGCGCACGGCCTCCACATGGGACGCAGGGTTGGAACCGAAAATCTTGTAGAGATTGCGGATTTCAATACCGCCGAAACCATCAGCCATGGGCGACCTCCTGGTGCTTCTGGAGCCGCTTGCCATAGGCCTGGCTGATCCGGTCGAAGATGATGGCAATGCCGACAATGGCAAGACCGTTGAAGATGCCGAGGGTGAAGTACTGGTTGGCGATGGCTTTGAGCACCGGCTGACCCAGCCCCTGCACGCCGATCATGGATGCGACCACGACCATCGCAAGTGCCATCATGATCGTCTGGTTGATACCGGCCATGATTGTCGGCAAGGCGAGCGGTAGCTGCACCTTGAAGAGCTTCTGCCAGCCGGATGAACCGAATGCATCCGCCGCTTCCAGCACATCCTTGTCGACGAGGCGGATACCGAGATCGGTCAGGCGGATCATCGGCGGGATAGCGTAGATAACGACGGCGATCAGACCTGGCACCTTGCCGATGCCGAGCAGCATGACAACCGGGATCAGATAGACGAAGCTTGGCATCGTCTGCATCACGTCCAGCACGGGATTGACGATCCGCTGAAAGCGGTCGGACCGCGACATGGCAATGCCGAGTGGAAGGCCGATGGCAATGGATAGAACCGTACAGACGAAGATCATCGAGATCGTTCGCATCGTATCGGTCCACATGTCGAAGTAACCGATGAGGAGGAGTGTGATCAGACAGCCGAAAACGATCTTGATGCTGCGGCTGGCAAACCAGGCGATTGCCATGATGATCAGGATGATGATCGGCCACGGTGTCTGTGTCATGAAGCGTTCGGCCGAGATCAGGAAATGCTGAAGCGGCGAAAAGAACGTTTCGATCGTGCCGCCCCATTCTCGGGTAAAGCCGCGGAAGCCGTCGTCGATCACCTTCTTGAGGTTCCGAAGAGCCTCATCATTCATATGCGGAAATGTGTAAAACCAATCCATAGTCATCCCCTGTGAGCGTTGCCCCGACAGGGGGAACGGTCGAACAGTGACGTATCGTCACCCACGGCGTTGACATGCGGCAGATGGGCGCCGCATGTCGTTTCGCGTGCCAAGCGTTCCTGAAAAAAGAACGACGTGGCGCGGGGGAGTATTTAGAGAGACGCTTTGATCTTCTCGGCTGCTTCCGGCGATACCCACGTCGACCAGACGTCGGCATTTTCCTTGAGGAAGTGCTTGGCACCGTCTTCACCGGTTGCCTGGTTGTCGGTCATCCACGCCATCAGCTTGTTGACGGTGGCGTTGTCCCAGGAACGCTTGTTGAGATAGGCCATAACATCAGGGCCGGCCTTTTCGGAGAAGGGCTTGGCGACGAGCGTCACGACCTGGTCAACCGGCCAGGCGTTCGGCTTGGGATCCGGGCAATCGGCAACCGTGTTGCAGCGTTTCCATTCTGCGGGATCGTTCGGCACGTCCTGAGCCAGCTTCACCATCTCGTACTTTCCGAGGATAGCGGTCGGCGCCCAGTAATAGCCAACCCATGGCTGCTTGCGCTCATAAGCTTTTGCAATCGAGCCATCGAGACCGGCGGCTGAACCGCTGTCAACCAGAGTGAAGCCAGCCTTTTCACCGCCATAGGCCTTGAAGAGCTGCGCGGTTACGACCGTGCCACCCCAGCCCTGCGGACCGTTGACGACAGCACCCTTACTCGGATCTTCAGGATCGGGGAACAGCTTCGGGTTCTTGAAGACGTCTGCGAAGGTCTTGATTTCAGGATGCGCGTCCGCGAAATATTTCGGGATCCACCAGCTCTGAACGCCGCCATCCTTCAGCGCCTTGGCCGCAACGACCAGCTTGCCTTCATCGACACCGCGCTTGACGACATCTGGAAGCAGATCCACCCAGGCTTCCGGCGCGATATCCGGCTGGCCCTTTTCAGCCATCGAGGTGATGGTCGGAACCGTGTCGCCAACCGTGATCTCGGCGGTGCAGCCATAGCCTTCGTTCAAGATGATCTTGTCGATGTTGGAGAGCACTTCAGCACTCTGCCAGTTCATGCTGGCGATGGTGGGGCTACCGCATTCGGCAGCGTTGGCGGCGACGGCGCCACCCAGCAGTCCAAATACAAGACAGGTCGATGCAAGAAGTTTCTTCATATCTGTTCCCTTTGTTGGCGGCATCTATGAAAGCGCAAGTGCGCCGCTGGCACCAGGCTCATTTCTTGTCTTTTGCAAGCTTGGGTGGATGATGGCGTGAAGACCGCCGACAGCCTGCGCAGAAAGCGACGGGTTTTCGCTCAACTACGACAGGTTAATTTCTTTTGAATCCGCTTATTGAAAGAACCGATTCGATTCTCGCTTAAGTTGAAAATGACGGTCGCGGTACCGGTTTAAAGGGCCATTCCAAAAAAAGATTCGATCCAAATCGTTTGAAAAACTCGTGCCGTTAAAAAGTGCTTGGCGAGTTATGTCCTTCAAGACAAGAGTGTTTTCCGTGATGAAAAATCGGTCACACACTCGGTTCAAATGGTCCCCGCAATCGACGGCGACCTCAATTAAGGGGAGAAACCTTGGCTCGAATTACGCTCCGCCAACTGCTCGATCACGCAGCTGAACACGATTATGGCGTGCCCGCCTTCAACATCAACAATATGGAACAGGCACTGGCCATCATGGATGCCGCCAGCGCAACCAACTCGCCCGTCATCATGCAGGCCTCGCGTGGCGCCCGTGCTTATGCGCATGACATCATGCTCAAGCACATGATGGACGCTGTGGTGGAAATCTATCCAGACATCCCCGTCTGCGTTCACCTCGACCACGGCAACGAGCCCGCAAACTGTATGACGGCCATCCAGGCTGGCTTCACTTCGGTAATGATGGACGGCTCGCTGAAGGCTGACGGCAAGACGCCGGGCGACTGGGACTACAATGTCGATGTGACGCGCCAGGTCACGAACATGGCCCATTATGGCGGCATCTCGGTCGAAGGCGAACTCGGCGTTCTCGGCTCTCTCGAAACCGGCATGGGCGAAGCCGAAGACGGTCATGGTGCCGAAGGCGTTCTTTCGCACGACCAGCTTTTGACCGACCCGGATGAAGCGGTGAAATTCGTTCGCGAGACAAAGGTCGATGCGCTGGCCGTTGCCATGGGCACCAGCCACGGCGCCTACAAATTCACACGTAAGCCGGACGGCAGCGTCCTGGCGATGAACGTCATTGAAGAAATCCACCGCAAGCTGCCGAACACGCATCTTGTGATGCACGGGTCTTCAACGGTTCCGCAGGATCTGCAGGACATCATCAATGCCTATGGCGGCGCGATCAAGCCGACCTTCGGCGTTCCGATCGAGGAAATCCAGCGCGGCATCAAGAACGGCGTTCGCAAGATCAACATCGACACCGATTGCCGTATGGCCATCACTGGTCAGATCCGCAAGGTCCTTGTCGAAGAGCCTGCTGAATTCGATCTGCGCAAGTATCTGAAGCCTGCGCGCGAAGCCATGACCAAGCTCTGCAAGGAGCGTTTCGAGCTGTTCAACACCGCTGGTCAGGCATCCAAGATCACGCCGATCCCGCTGCGCGACATGGCAAAGCGTTACGCCTCCGGTTCGCTCGATCCGGTCATTTCCTAAGAGCGCACATCCTATCGATGGCCGAACATCTCGTTCGGCCATCGATCATTTGTAGGATAAACTTTGCGCCCTCATACAAAATTCAGACTCATTTTTCTTTGAACCTTTGCAGCAAGCACAAATCTGCGGCGACATGCAGTGGGTTTCACGGCACTATTCCGTCAACATGTGAATGGGAGCAGACAATGACATTGCGCATCAACCAGACCGCACCGGATTTTACGGCTGACACGACCCAGGGCCAGATCAGCTTTCATGACTGGATCGGCGATAGCTGGGCGGTACTCTTCTCTCACCCAAAGAACTTCACTCCTGTCTGCACAACCGAGCTCGGCGCGATGGCTGGCCTTGATGGGGAATTCAAAAAGCGCAACGTCAAGGTCATCGGCATTTCCGTCGATCCGGTCGAAAGCCATGCGCAGTGGAAGCAGGACATCAAGACCGCAACTGGCTTCAATGTCGAGTATCCGTTGATCGGCGACAAGGAACTGAAGGTTGCCAAGCTGTACGACATGCTGCCGGAAGACGCCGGCAGCAGCTCCGAAGGACGCACACCGGCGGACAACGCGACCGTGCGCTCGGTCTACGTCATCGGCCCGGACAAGAAGATCAAGTTGATCCTCACTTATCCGATGACGACCGGCCGAAACTTCGATGAAATCCTGCGCACGATCGACTCCATCCAGTTGACGGCAAAGCATCAGGTGGCAACGCCCGCCAACTGGAAGCAGGGCGACGATGTGATCATCACCGCTGCCGTTTCGAATGAAGATGCGGTGAAGCGTTTCGGGTCGTTCGATACCGTGCTGCCCTATCTGCGCAAGACCAAGCAGCCCCAGGCATAACCAGCCTCCCAAGGCGAGAAGAGGAAAAAGCGGCCATAAGCGGCCGCTTTTTCCATTTGAAAGCGGCTTCGGCACTGTTCTTGGCTACCCCGAGCATTCAACGGATGACACCGCAGGCAGGCCGTGGCATAGGGGCGCAACGTTTTGACAGTTTGGTCCGCTCCCCATGATCCGCATTGAAAATATCAGCAAATCCGCCAGCCATCGCATTCTCTATATCGAGGCGTCCGCGGCGCTCAACCGCGGCGAAAAGGTCGGTCTGGTGGGACCGAACGGTGCTGGCAAGACCACGCTGTTTCGCATGATCACCGGCGAGGAACTGCCCGACGAAGGTCAGGTCGCCGCCGAGAAGAACATTACCATCGGCTATTTCAATCAGGATGTCGGTGAGATGGCCGGTCGCAGCGCGGTTGCCGAAGCCATGGAAGGCGCCGGCCCCGTCAGCGTCATTGCCGCTGAACTTCGCGAGCTTGAGGCCCGCATGGTCGATCCCGATCAACTTGACCAGATGGACGAGATCATCGAACGTTACGGTGAGGTCCAGGCCCGCTATGAGGAGCTTGATGGCTATTCGCTTGAAGGCCGTGCGCGCGAAGTGCTGGCAGGTCTCAGCTTCAGCCAGGAAATGATGGACGGCGATGTGGGCAAACTTTCGGGCGGCTGGAAGATGCGTGTGGCGCTCGCCCGCATTCTCTTGATGCGTCCGGACGTGATGCTTCTCGACGAACCGAGCAACCATCTGGATATCGAAAGCCTGATCTGGCTGGAAAACTTCCTGAAGACCTATGACGGTGCCCTGCTGATGACCTCTCACGACCGGGAGTTCATGAACCGCATCGTCAACAAGATCATCGAGATCGACGGCGGCTCACTGACGACCTATTCTGGCGATTACGGATTTTACGAGCAGCAGCGGGCTCAAAACGAGAAGCAGCAGCAGGCGCAATTTGAGCGCCAGCAGGCGATGCTTGCAAAAGAACTGAAGTTCATCGAACGCTTCAAGGCGCGCGCATCGCACGCCGCCCAGGTCCAGAGCCGGGTGAAGAAGCTCGACAAGATCGAACGTGTCGAGCCGCCGCGTCGTCGCCAGTCAGTGGCCTTCGAATTCCTTCCTGCCCCTCGCTCCGGCGAAGACGTCGTGTCGCTGAAAAAGGTCAAGAAGGCCTATGGCAGCCGCACCATCTACGACGGACTGGATTTTATGATCCGCCGCAAGGAACGCTGGTGCCTGATGGGTGTCAACGGCGCTGGCAAATCGACGCTGTTGAAACTGGTGACGGGCAGCGCCGAGCCGGATGCCGGCGTCGTCACGATCGGTGCGAGCGTGAAGCTCGGCTATTTCGCTCAGCATTCCATGGATCTTCTGGATGGTGATGCCACCATACTGCAATGGCTGGAACAACGTTTCCCGAAGGCGGGACAGGCGCCGCTTCGCGCACTGAGCGGCTGTTTTGGCTTTACCGGTGACGATGTGGAGAAGAAGTGTCGCGTCCTTTCGGGTGGCGAGAAAGCACGCCTGGTGATGGCCGCGATGCTGTTCGATCCGCCGAATTTCCTCGTCCTCGACGAACCGACCAACCATCTGGATCTCGACACCAAGGAAATGCTGATCAAGGCGCTTTCGGAGTATGAAGGCACGATGCTCTTCGTATCGCACGATCGCCATTTCCTCGGCGCCCTCTCCAACCGCGTCCTTGAACTGACGCCGGACGGCATCCATCAATATGATGGTGGCTACACCGAATATGTCGAGCGGACAGGCATGGAAGCACCAGGTCTGGAACGCGCCGCCTGATAGCGCTCGCGGCAGAACAAATGAGCAAAAAAAATGCGGCTGAAAAGCCGCATTTTTCGTGAACGAGGGTCACTCGATTAGTTGAGTGTTTCCCAGTTCTGGCGCACGTCCGATGCGGACTTGCTGAGATGAACATGAGAATCCACATGGTCGACCCAGTCAAGCGGGATGAGGTGATGCTTGCCGTCACCGGCATCGTTCTTGGTGAGCTTGATGCGGCTCTGGCCTTCTAGATGGTCGACGGTGCCAACATGGCTGCCATCAGCGGCTTTGACTTCCATATGCTCGCGAATATTGTCTGCAGAAACCATTGGTATTTCCTCCTGTTTATCGTTTCGGATGCGAAGGAAATGAGCCCGGCGCCGTTTCGTTCCGACGAAAAAATCACTCAATCCGCTAAAAAGACCCAGACCGACCGTCCGTTAGCGGACGCTTTGAAAGAGGATGGAACAACATTCCGATCCTAGCCTTTAATGTGGTCACCATCATCATCCGGACTGGGCGGGATCCACGTGAAAAACAGAATCTGCATCATCGGATCGGGTCCGACCGGCATCTACACGCTGAAGTACCTGATCGAATCCGCTACGCCTCTCGACATCACCATCTACGAGGCCGAAAGCGAGGCAGGCAAGGGAACACCTTATCTGCCGGGCATCAACGACCCGGTGATGTTGTGCAATATCCCGAGCATCGAAATTCCATTGATTGGCCAGATCTTGACGGACTGGCTGAAACAGCAGCCGGACGCTTATCTCCAGCGCTTCGGCATCGTCAAAAGCGAGATCAACGAGCGCCAGTTTTATCCCCGCGTGGTGCTGGGAGACTATTTCCATACGCAATTCCGTTTCCTTCTCGCAGAGGCAGAGGAGAGAGGGCACGCGGTCACGGTGAAGCCTGGCCATCGCGTGTCGGACATTGTCGTCGGTCCAGGCGCCATTCAGGTGAAAACGGAGCATGCCGAGCAGTTGGGGAGCGCCTTTGGTCATGTGATCATGGCGACCGGCCATGATTGGCCTGAAACGACCGAGACGAAGCCCGGATACTTCGTCTCGCCCTGGCCAGCCACCGCTCTGGAGAGCATTCGCGGTGGACGGCTCGGCATTCTTGGAACGTCGCTGAGCGCCATCGACGCCCTGATGACAGTCTCGACGTCGAACGGCTCTTTCCTCTATGACGAGGCGGGCGCGCTGACCTATAAGACTGCAAGCGACGCTGGTGATTTTCACGCCACCTTGATGTCGCGAAAAGGTCTGCTGCCGGAAGCCGACTTCTATTTCCCCATTCCCTACGAGACGCCGAGCATTTGTACCGAAGAAGCGGTCGATGCGCTGATTGCCCAAGGACCAAGCGGTCTTCTCGATGCGACATTCGAGCTTTTCCGTCAGGAACTCTCGCTGCGCGATCCGGACTACGCCATGCAGATCGGATTGTCGGATCTCGACGTCGACACCTTTGCCGATGCCTATTATGCGTATCGCTCTGGAACGGACCCCTTTGCCTGGGCAGCGCTCAATCTGGCCGAAGCGAAGAGCAATATGACCCACGAGGTCACGGTGCCGTGGCGCAACGCCATCATGATCACCCATGAGATCGTTGCGAGAATCGTGCCGCATCTGGATCTCGAGGACTTCAAGCGGTTCGGAAAGTCCTTCAAGAGCATCTTCATTGATGAGTATGCGACTGTCCCGCATCTCTCCATTGAGCGTGTCCTTGCGCTTCGCAATGCCGGCGTGCTGTCGATCCAGAAACTCGGAAACGATTATGAGATCGCAACCGATCCTGGGCGCCGTGGCGCGACGGTGACAACGGACGATACGACACTCCAGTTCGACACCTTCATCGATGCAACGGGTCAAAGCGCCCATTCCGCCAAGGACATCCCCTTCCCCAGCCTTGTCAGCAGTGAGGTGGTGCGGGAGGCGCCAACCGTGCTGGAACGCAGCGTATTATCGGATGACAATGCGCGCGAGGTTACTCATCTCGGCGGCATCGATGTGGATGAGGAGTATCGTGTGATCTCCGGGGGTGCACTTCAGACAGCGCTCTATTGTGCTGCAATTCCCTATCTCCTGCACAAACATCCGTTTATACAGGGGATCACCAGTGCCGCTGAAATAGGAGAAGTCGTTGCAGGGTCGATTATCAAGGACTTGGCGAAAATTGACCTGCACGAGCGTCTTACGGCTTGAGGACGCTTCCCGTAACAGGGAAGCACTCTGATCAACCGTTGGAATTCGCAGCATGAATAAAGTCGGCCACATCCAGGAAATCTGGCGTTACCCCGTCAGTTCAACTGGAGGCGAAAGATGTGAAACCGTTACCCTCCATGAGAGAGGTATTGCCGGCGATCGGTGCTTTGGACTTTTCGAAACCAGCACCGGCGCCATCGCCACACCGGAAAAGGACGCACGCTGGCGCCCTGCTCTCATGCTCTCCAGCCGGATCGATGGTGCGGGGAAAACCTGGCTTCTGTTTCCCGATGGCGATGAGCTGCCCATCGACGATCACCATCTTCCAAGAAGACTGTCTGCGCATTTCGGCTTCGGCGTCTCCATCGGCAAATACGCCGATGCGGCGGACGAGCTCGAACAGAGGCTCCCCGTCATCGGCAGGGCCTATCAGGCGAGCCCGCTTCATCTTCTCTCCTCGGCCTCGGTCGAGCAGATCAGAAACCGGTTGACCTCGGGCGAGGCCGATCGCAGGCGCTTCCGACCGTCTATCCTTCTCCAGGCATCGGTAACGGATGCCTTTCCCGAAGACGACTGGATCGGTGCCATCCTGCATATCGGCAACATCCGCGCCATCGTCATTGAGAAGACCAAGCGCTGCGGCGTTACACTGATCCCGCAACCGGACCTGCCTGAGCAGCCGGATGTCTTGAGAACCATCCTGCGAACGAACCATAGATGCCTTGGCGTTTATTGCGACGTGGTCGAGAGCGGGGTTCTGCGGGCCGGAACAGACGTATTCATCGAAGGATGAGCTGATCCGCTCCTACAAGCCTGTGCCTACTTATTGAAGCCTCAGTTTCAGGAGGGCGTAAGCCAACAGAGCCAGGTAGCCGAAAGCGGCCAAAGCAAAGGGTCCGCGAAGAGCCATCTCGCGGCCGGCCTCGTTCTCAATTACCGACACCAGCATACCAGCTGTTATTGCACCAAGAGGCATCGATCCCCATCCGAAGAAGCGGTAGATACTGTTCACGCGGCCCAGCAATTCTGCCGGAATACGCCGCTGGCGCCACGAGACAGTGATGACGTTCCAAAGCATGGAGGCCGCCATAAAGAAGGCCATGGCTGCACCAACCGCCAACGCACTGGAAGTTAGACAAATAGCTGCATATCCTCCAGCCCATATCACAAACGAGAGGTATAGGCTTGCCTGAGCGCCGACCTTTTTCGTGATCAACGGCGCTCCTAGACTGCCGACAACCGCGCCTGTCGCAGCAGCGGAAAGTAGCAGTCCATGCTCGGCCGCAGACAATCTCAAAATCTCCTGCGAGAACAGGACGGTAACGGTTGCTGCCATGGAAAAAAGGAAATTCACCATCCCTAGCGTCACAGCGAACCTGAAAAGAAGGCGATCTTTCCGCATCCAGCTAACACCTTCAACGAAAGCAGGCCAAAACCTAGCGGTGCGGGTCATCTGAGGCGGCATAGTGATCAACCAGACCATGCCGGCAGCAAGCACCAGTATTGCCGCATCTAGACCAAATGGCACCGCAACACCAAGCCCGATCAGTACACCCGCGAGCGGCGGGCCAATGAACTGCCCCATTAATTGCTCCGCGCTCCACATCTGACCGTTAGCCACTTCCAGATCTGCCGGCGAGACGATAGACGGCAAGATCGTTTGAGCGGCATTGTCTCGCAGCACTTCAGCACAGCCAAGGAGAAAAGCGAGGCCTGCCAAGACCCACACGGCTGATGCCACTGGCTCGCTCAAAGCCAACATCATGATTGCAGTTACTATGCCCGCCCGGATCATGTCTGCCTGCGCGATCAACTTGCGCCGATCCGTACCGTCGATGATCACCCCTGCTGGAAGCGCAAAGAGTAGCCACGGCATACTCCCGGCAGCAGCTACCGCACCAATCGCCAGTGGATCACGCGACATCAGTGTGGCGAGCCATGGCAGCGCGAGAACAATGATTCCGTCGCCAAGGTTTGTCAGCGTACCCGCGGTAAGAAGCAGACGGTAATTTCGGTTGCGAACCAAAAGCGTCGTCGCCATCTTGGACTGATCCCCTTTTCTGTTTCCAGCAGAATAAAGGACGCTGAAGCATCGTCAATCAAGATCATCTGCATCCGCGTCCTGTGGGACGCTCAAGACTCATCTCGCCTGCTCGAACCCCAATCTGTCCAGTCCGCGCTGTACTTCGGGTGCGTTCATGAACAACCGCCAAAGCAGACCAGAGCGATGGTTTTCCATCATCGCGACGATTGGCCCCTGATTGGTGGCCAGATGCGTCTTCGCCGCCCAGCCGGTGGCAGGTGAGAAGGAATCGACAAAACCATATCGTCCCAGCAGCTTTCCATCTTGATGGGACGCGAAGATCTCCAGCGCCTCCTGCGCTTCATCTGGCAGAAACGCGAAACTCGAAAGGGCAGCCGTTGACGCGATAACGCCGCCATCGACGGTTGGCGAGAAGGCGCGATAGCCTTTCGGCCCGTCGCAGGCCGTCATTCCCCAGGCACCTTGAGCGCCAAGCTCCGCCTTGCAGTAATCGTGATTGATCTTCGCATGGGCCGTAACCTGCCCAGCGTAATCGCAATAGCGGTCGCGTAACCCAAAGGGGTTGAGGCCGCAGAACGAATATTGCGATAGGAACAGCGGGCCACCAAAGGGCTCGCCCAGAGGCAAAACCGTGCCGAGATAGGTGTTACCGTTGACCATCTCGCCATGCCTTGCCCAACCGGCATGATAACTTTCCGGCTTGATGGCATGATGCTCTGCGCCAGCTGCAAGCACGTAAGCGATCAGCGCCTCGTTCCAGCCGGTGATCGGAACATTGCGCGCCCAATGATACTTTGGGCTCCAATGCCAATAAAGCGGCCCATCCTTCTTGCGGGTGAACCACGACCATTCGACCCCTTGAATGATCTGATCCGCAGAAGCTCTAAAGGCCGTCTCGTCTGGAGTCTGTCCTGCGAAATACTCCCGGGCGCAGATGAGGCCCTGCAGAAATAGAGAGGTTTCCACCAGATCGGCACCATCGTCCCTGCGGCCGAAGGGGAGAATCGTCAGCGTCTGCGCATGGACAAAATGCGGTAGGGCACCATGAAACCGCTCCACGGATGACAGCGACTGAAGCATGCGCGAGACGCGCTCGAGCGCTTGCCCGCGACCGATCCATCCCTGTTCGGCGCCGACAAGAATGGCCATGAGGCCGAAGCCGGCACCGGATACCGAGACGATATCGTTGATCGGCTTTCCCTCAGCACTCAGCCGGTCGAAAGGCAAGCCTGTGTCGGGGTGAGCGCCCGACCAGAAATAGTCGAAGGTCGACCGATGGATATCGTCGAAAAGATTGACGGAGGGAGAGGCACTCGACTCGGACGTTTCTATTCGCACTCTTGTCCGGCTATCGCCTTTGCGACAGCCGCCCCTGGCATCGAGATCATGTACAAAACTCGCTTTCTCCGTCTCGAAGAGACTATGCTTTTCATAGGTTTACGTATCAATAGCCCGTCATCTCCAGATAACCCACACCATTGCTGCTACCCTGGAAAGAAATTGGCCCTTCCCAATAGGGCGTGGACGTTGCCATCCAGGCCTGCTCGTTGAGAGGACGCGCCGTGATATCAAGACCTTTGCCCGGAATTCTCACCCGCCACGCGACTGGAATGGTCTTGCCGTTCACATCGGCGCTCCGCAACGGTTCGAGAATGACGTCATCGGACGACAGCGGCGTCGTCTTGCCATCGGCGGATATCCAGTTGGCAGACGTGTACCCACCCTTGCTGTCCCGCAACCGGAAGGCCATGACCTTGTCGCCCGATGCCAGATGAAGCGAGAACCAGTCCCATCCTGTCTGATCTGCGGCAAGCGGCTGCGACGACCACTCGCGATCAAGCCACGCGTGCCCGCTGACCTTGATCGGCTGACCATTCAGTTCGACACTGCCTGTGACCTGATAAAAGGGCTGGGAGTAGTAATAGCTTGCTTGCCCCGCGAGCGACTTGACCGAAAAGCCGCGGTCTCCCTGCAGCGCGAGAGGTCCTGTGGCATCCAGTTGCAGTCGATAGGCGAAGTCCGTGCCGTTGGCCGTCAGCGTCAGATGATCCAGGGCGTCGCCGGACCCCTGCGGACGGGCACTCATCTGCCAGTCGTCGATCCAGGCGTTGAAGGGGGTAATTTCTACGCCGGCTTGCCCGACACCGCCCCGCCCCAATCTCTCGGCAACGAAATGTTTTTCCGGCGTGGTGACCGCAGCGTGGCCGATCCATATCTGGGAACTGGACCAGCCTTGCTTGTCGGTGGGCGCAAGGGCAGAACGAAAAAGCGTCCACTGCGCTCCGAGAGCACGGCCATCTTCGGTCGTCAGATTGGCGGTTACATACCACCACTCGATACGATAGTCCGGATGCGCTCCATGATCCTTGGGAAAGAGCAAGCTCACGCCACGCTGTGGTATTGCAAAGCCTTGCGCCTCAGAGCCCAGCCCCGCAAATCCTTGCGCCGATGCTGCAAGCGGCTGAAACAGGGTGACACATAAAAACAGGAGGCTGAGATGCGTTCTACCGCTCATTGGCAAACACCCTGAGAAGATCGGCCGGATCGATGGAGGCCAAGCGGCGGACGGGCAGGACGATGGAGAGCAGCGCTGCAATCAGCGCGATGACGCCAAGGCGCAGCCACTCCAACGGAAAGATCATCATCGGAAGCTTCCAGCCGAAGGCCTCGACATTGACGATCGCGAGCAGCACCCATGCCAGTGCTAGGCCAACAGGAATAGCGAAAACGAAAGTGGTAAACCAGAGAGCAAGCGTTCGCCACACTTCGAAAAACGCCAGATTGCGCCGCCTGATCCCCATGGCCCAAACGGGTGCGAGCTGTGGGAGTCTTGCGCCCGATAGGGTGAGAAGACTGGCGAACATGGCGAAACCGGCAACGCCAAGCGTCAATATATTGAGGGCCGCCGTTACGGTGAAGGTTTGCTCAAAGACGGCCCGGGACTGACGCTTGATAGCCGCCTGATCGACGATATTTCCCTCCGGCAAGCCAAGTTCTGTCACCATCTGTCTCTTCAACGCGGCAGCACGGGCGGGCTCTACGCGGATGCCATAGCGCAATTTCGAGGCTTGCGGGTAATGCGTCGTCAGAGCATTTGCACCGACCATCAGCTGACCGCGCGGGTTGCCATAGTCGGAATAGACGCCGACGATCCGCACGCTCCAGCCGTCCGCAAGCTGCAGTATTTCTCCGAGTCTCAAACTCTCTCCGCGCCAGAGCTGCTCATTGATGAGAGCGCCAGCCCCAGATGCAACGGCGTCCCAGGCATCTGGCTGCTCGGACAAAAGCGGCCAGTGATCGCGATAGGTCGCATGGTCCGCGACCCCTGATATCTGCAGCGGCTTGCCCATGACCTCCCCTTCAGCACTGAAGATCGGAAGCACGGCATCGGCGTGTTGTGGCAGCCATGCTCTGAGGCGAGCAGCTTCCTCGTCGTTTCTGGCGGTAACATAGAGCTCAGAGACCAGGCGCTGATCGAGCCAACCGATAAAGGTCATTCGGAAACTCGACACCATCGTTCCCACGCCGATATTGGCCGAGAGCGCCAGAAGCAGCGCCATCAAAGCCAGAGACAGGCCCGGCAATTGCAAGCGCGTATCTGCCCAGAACCAGACGCTCAACGCCGCCTTTGCACGCCGTTGCGCCCATGTGAGCGCTCTTGACAGGAAGGCAGGCAGAAGCAGTGCTGCCCCCAACAACAATGCGCCCAGCACCGTAAAACCGGCGACAAGCCCTTTGCCGAACAGCGCCACCATTACCGCGATCAGGAGAAGGCCGGCACCTGCGATGGCCTGCAGACGGAGCGCGCGAGCCGATGAAAGGCCCCAGGCCTGCGGTTGCGAGGAGGCGAGAAGCGGCATGCGACGCACCCGCCAAAGGCTTTGGATGGAGGACAGCAGGGTTCCAACGAGCGCCATGCCCATTCCCGTGGCCCACCACTCCGGTCGCAATTGGAGGCTTCCCGGAACGGACGCGCCGTAGAGACCACGCAGCGTCGATGACACGCCAGGAAGCAAGGACGAAGCGATGACGTAGCCAAGAGCGACACCGATCACGCCAGCCAGCAAAGCCAGAACCAGGATTTCCACCAGCAGCAGCACCGTCAGCATAGGCAGAGAAACGCCAAGCCCACGGATGGTGCGAAAGCTGGCTCGCCTCTGTTCGAAAGACAAGCCGGTTGCCGAGTAGACAATGAAGAGACCGACGATGAAGGCAAGAAAGCCGAAGGCGGTGAGGTTCAGGTGGAAACTGTCGGTCAGGCGGGCCATATCTCCCCGGTCTTCCATCGGCTGGAGGTGAAGCTCCGGCGCAATGGTTTGCACATCCGGCAAGCCGGAGCGCTGGTTTTGCGCCATCACAATGCGGCTCAATCGCCCGTCTCGGACCAACAACCTATCCGCCAGTCCGACATCGACGAAAGCGGCGTCATCCGGCACATCCGGCGAAATCTTCAAGGGGATCTGCGTCTGACCTTCAAGTCGCGCTGCGGTCGCAAGCGATACGATCAGCAGGCCCTTGTCTGCCATGAAGTCTACAAGATTGGAAGAGCCGGCGATCTGGACGGGGCCGCCCTCACCCGTCATCGTCAGCGGATCGACACCGATCAGCCTGATCCGCACCGTATTGAAACGGTAGTCACCCTCGATCACGGGCGAGACGTTCCATCCCGCCCGCCGAAGCGCCCCAAAATTTTCCGGCGCGATCAAGCCTCCGTCTCTGGCAACGAGGCGCGGAAGACTGCCTTGTTCAATGATCGACGCCGAGCGCGCATAACTCGCCCTGGCCTCCGCATTGATGGCCTGAACGCCGGACCACAGTGCAGTCGCAAGACCAATCCCGAGCACGAGCGTCGCAAGCTGCAGCGGGCGGTAGCGCCAGTGCGAGATCAGCGCGTGGAACACGGCCCAGATCATGCGACGATCTTTCCGCCGCGCAACACCACCTGCCGGTCCAGCTTGCTCGCCATGCGGCTTGAATGTGTCACCAGCAGCAGTGCCGAGCCCGCACCTCGGCTCAGCGAGATCATCAAGTCGAGCACCACTTCGCTGGTTGTTTCATCCAGATTGCCGGTCGGCTCATCGGCCAGAACCAGCGCGGGGCGTGCCGCAAGCGTGCGGGCGATCGCCACGCGTTGCTGCTGACCGCCCGACAATTGCTCGGGATAGCGATTGAGCAGCGTACTGAGGCCCAGGGTCTCGGTGAGTTCACGCGCCCAGTCGGCATCGTAGCGGCCGGCAAGCTTCGCATGAAAGGCGATGTTGTCTACGACGCTGAGTGACGGAATGAGGTTGAACTGTTGAAACACCAGCCCGACAGTCTTGCGCCTATAGCTGGCACGTCCAGCCTCATCCAGCGCGGTAATGTCTTCGCCATTGACTATGATCGAGCCGGTGTCGGCCCGATCCAGCCCGCCGGCGAGATGGAGAAGCGTGCTCTTGCCACTGCCGGATTCTCCCGTCAGAGCCACACTTTCCGCCGCATCCACCGACAGGTCGATGCCACGCAAAACCGCAATCGGCCCCTCCGCGGTTCGGTAGGACTTGCTGACATTGGAGAGCGTGAGAAGCATTTCTGAAGGCATCACTTTCTTGTTGGTCGGCGCAAAGCCGGAAGCAGCACCCTACTGCGGAAAAGGCAGAAAAGCGCGGTGTCCCCATGGTCCACCAAGATAGTCCCACAGGTCAATTCCAAGGATCGTGATATGGCGCGGTTCAAGGCCTGCACGCAACGCCTCGTAGAGAGTATCCGCGGACGCCTTCTCCACCTTGTTCTGGACAGTGATATGCGGTTTGAACTTCTGTCGATCCTGCGGCCCGGGCCACGATCCGAAGGCTCTGAAAAGGTTGGCGCGCAGGGTTTCCAATTCAACGCTCCTGATCTCGAAAGCGACGCCACCGCCCAGATGCCTGACACCTGATACTTCCGCGGTGAAGGGCATCGTTTGCGCCACAACCTCTTGAGCAAGACTTGACGCTTCGCCAAAGACCCGCCCGGGCAGGTGGTGAAACAGGGTGATGTGGGCGTTTAGGAAGTTTCGATGGGGCGGAAAATGCTTCCGCCTCATTTGGTCAAAATATGCCATATCGCCCGGCGCGGCATGTGCCGTGACGATGATCGGCGGAAGCGTCATTTTATCGGTCTGCGGTGTCGTCGACGACGTCCGTTTCCGGCCGGTCTCCACCCTTCACATGCTGCGATTGCCAGTGCCCATCGGCAAGCTGGTAGGAAATTTCCACTTCGTCTCCGCCGATCTGCTGGCGGCGCGCCGCATCCCGCGCGGCTTCCAGAGCCGTATCGTGGTCTGGAAAAGTCTCGGACCAGACATCATCGACGCGATACGCAAATCCACCGTCATGTTGATCGACATGATAAACAACTGCCATGAGAGTCTCCTTTTACAGGCTCTCGAAAACGTCGCGACAGCGCGGATGTTCCCAAGCAAGGCGGCTTTGACAGCGAAAGCATGGGCAGCGCAGATACAGGACATCTAAAGAATACGCTCCTTCGGCGATCGTACTGTGCGACGTTCCCAGCCAACAAGCACAAGGCTTGCGGTCACGATCAGAAGGGCGCCGATGAAGACGTTAGCGGCCGGGATTTCCGACCAGATGAGATAGCCATAGAGAAACGCCCAGATCAGCCCGGTATATTCGACCGAAGCGAGTGAGGAAGCTTCGGCGTGCCGGAACCCCTCATAGAGCAGAAACTGGCCGAGCGTGGAGATCAGGCCGACCCCGATCATCAGCGCCCAGCCCTGCATGTCCGGGTTCTTCCACAGCCATGGCAGAGCCAGCGCGCAGGCGATGCCGAACAACGCGCTCGTCGCATACATCTGCGTCAGCGTCGTTTCGCTCTTGCTGACGATACGAACGAGGATGGTGCTCCAGGCCCAGCAGAAACCGGCAACGATGCATAGAAGCGCCGGAAGCCAGTTGGGCGAGTGCGTCGGATTGGCTGCGACAAGCACGCCGATGAAGCCGAAGGCACATGCAATCCAGCGCCCCATGCCGACCTTTTCCTTCAAGACAAAGATGGAAAGGACGACGACCATGATCGGCGCAGAAAAGTAAAGTGTCGTCAGTTCCGCCAGACCGAGATAGAGCGACGAACTGTAGAACAGCATCCAGGCGATCAGCATCAGCGTTGCGCGCAGCACTAGCGTGCCGCGATATTTGCTCTTCAAAATGGATGGGTGACCGTAGAAATAAGCCAGTGTTCCGGTGATCGCCACGATGACGGCACTACGGACGAAAAGGATCTGCGGAACATAATAGGTTTCCACCAGGTACTTCACCAACGCATCCTGCATGGCAAAGCAGGAATAGCCCATAGCCGCGAGACCGATGCCGAAAAGCGGCCTAGCCTCCAAAGAACCCGTCATGCTCATTCACCACTGGCTGTCGATGCTCGCCCGTTGAAATACCGATCGGCGACCGGACTATCGAGCAAACATGGATGCGTCCGCCTCAGGCAACGCAGTGCAGGATGGATCGGATATCCTGCCGGCTTTTGCAACCCCAAAATGCATCAGGCTGGTTCACCAGTTTAACCCCGACCAACGCTTGCCAGAATAGCAGAAAGCCGCGGAGCGAACCCCACGGCTTTCGCACATGTGCTAAAATGGTTCCAAGTGATCAGAACAGTGCATCGGCAAAGAGATCGTCATCGTCTGCTTCCGCCGACTGTGTGGCCGTCGCGTGAGCGCTGGCGCTGTTAGCCGGCAGATATCGCACGTGGATATCGCGCTCATGTGCCATGGTGTAGAGTTTGTAGACACGCGACGAAAAGCCTTCGATCTTGTCGGCGAAGCCCGATACATCGGCCTGAAACCCCTGCGACAACTGGGCTGCAATATTGCAGCAATCGTTGAAGGTGGCTCCGAGCTCACTTTCGAAATCGAGGGTGGTGACGACAGCGCTGATGCGGCTGAACACCGCCTGCCCCTCTTCGGCGAGCGCCTGCGTCCCTTGCTCCATTTGAGATTTGGCATTCCGGATCGAATCCAGCGCTTCATTGAGCGGCGCGCTGAAGTTCTTCGAAAGCCCCTGCCCCTGTTCCACAAGCGCCTGTGTGGCAACCTCTACGCCGCGCAGATCCTCGACGATGGCGTCGGCCGGCGTTTCGAGCTTGCCTGCGAAGATCCGCATCTCGCCACTGACGACGTTGACGGAACGCCCTGCTTCGCCAAGCTTGGAGCAGCGCAGGTTGGAGTTCAGCGCCATGTAATGGATGTCGATCTTGATCGAACGCAGCACCTCGATACCGCGCAGCAATTCCTGGGCGCTCTCGGCAACGGAAAACACGACCTTGTCCGCGTCGCCGCTGCTGCCCTGAACGCGTTCAGCGAGCTTGCAGGCCTCGACAATATCTCTTTCCATCAGCGCAAGCACGTTGTTGTCGCCGTTCGAGCTGCGATCGACGAGTTCGTCCCGCAAAGACAAAATGCGGCCCGCATCATCGATAAAGCTGGAAATGCTGGTGAAAATCTTGCTGCAATCGCGCTGGAAGTCCGCAGCCGTTTCGTCCATCTGAGCACTGACGAGCTGCAGCACCGCTTCGCGCAGCACCTCATGTTCGGTCTCGGTCAACGCTTCGCCTTCCGACGAGGCGACGAACTCTTCCAACAGTTGGAGAATGCTCTGAATATGCTCGATGCGCTGTCTGGTAATGTCACCGATCTGCAGATTGGACAGGACGGACCCGATCTTGCCCTGCACGCCTTGGGCAATCTTTTTGACCTGTCCGGCGATCTCCGCCATTTCCCGATGCTGGGCAACGATGCGGGCGGAGTTTTCCGTCAGTCCCTTGATGATGGGCGGAATGATCGAGCCGAAGTCGGTCAGTGTTTTCGACGAAAATGAGCGGGCATCGGTGAGTTGTGCGCGCATCGCCTCAAGATTGGCACCAAATCGGGCAACCTCATCCGCACCCGACTGGATGCGATCGCGAATTTCGTCGGCAAAACCGGAAAACTCCGCCAGCCCCGCACCGGCAATCTTCACCGTTATGGCAAAGGTCTTGAGGTAGCGGATGGTCTCGTGAATGTCGTCAATATGGCCGCGGGTCGAGGCGCACATGGTGGTCAGTGCTTCGAAACCGGATTTACGATCGCGCTCGATTTCCGGCAGATGCGCCAGATCCGTCATCGTCCTGCGCAGACCGGCAACCGTCTCCTCGGTCTTGCCCTGGTCCATTGTTCCTGTGATCCCATCGAGAATGCCGATAAGATCGTTGAGCATCTCCATGACGGAAACGAGCACTGCGCCGCCATCAAGAAACCGCTTCTCGATGCGCGCATGGGCAGCCGTCAGCTTGCTGTTAAACTCAATCTGTTGGTCTGTATCGTAGGCCCTGTTCGGCTTGAGCATTGCACCCATGGTCGTTTCCCGATCTCGTGTTGTGCTTTCACGCTACACAGGAATGACGAAACGACAGGTAAACGCGACCTGAGGAAAGGGCGGAGATCGTTTTTAGAGTTAACACACTCGTTAAAGTCCAGTCTTTCCGCGACGATCTTCGAGACCTCAGCACAGCGTGGGCGTGGGCGACGCCTTGATTACACCACGGCGTGGCGGAAGGTGAGGTTATAACGGAAGGGGCCGGCTTTCTCGTGGACGCCGTTTTTCAGTGTCAGCACACCGTGATAGAAAAGGCGGGAGGGTCCGCCCCATACCACCACATCGCCATGCTGCAACGGATACTTCGTCACAGGATCGGTGCGTTGCAACCCGCCAAACTGGAAGGCAACGGGGAGACCGAGCGACACGGAAACGATGGGACGGGAAAAGTCCTTCTCGTCCTTGTCCTGATGCAGCGACATCTTCGCGCCTGGCTCATAGCGATTGATAAGGCAGGCATTCGGCAGGAAGTCGGGATAACCGGCCTCGTTGGCAGCTCTTACCGCAAGTGACAGAAAGCTTTCCGGCATCGGGCTCCAGTTCTCACCCGTCAGAGGATCATGCCGCTCATAGCGATAGCCGCGCCGATCTGTCACCCAGCCATAGGTGCCGCAATTGGTCATCGCGACCGACATGGAAAAACCACCGGGTGTGACCATGTGGCGAAAGGGGGCAGATGATGAAATGCGGTGAATATCGGCTATCAGTTCATCTGCCTGGGCAAGTGCACGGCCGCGCATGAGCACGGCACCGTCTGCCATATCCTGCCGGGACGCCTGCTGAGGCTCAAGCCCGGCGAAGAGGTCGTTCATCATTACGCAGCATCCAGATCGGCTGTTTCAAGAGACGGGTGCAGCACCGGTCGATAACCCGCCTCCAAAGCTTTTAGCGTCGATGGCGGCGTCAAAAGCCCGTCAACGAAAGGCAGCGTGGATGTTTGACGATAACCTTGAGGGCTCCAGCGGTAGGTATTGCCACTGGCAACAAGATAGGCCTCGCCTTGCGCCGCAATCATCGTCCCGTCCGGCAGATCCTCGACAGGGGTCAAAAGGACATTGACGCGCTTTCGTTTCATCTGCAGGCGTTCGCGGTGCAGCGTTGCGTCGATATCGCGGATGGAACCCGCCGGGGAACCATTGCCCTCGACCCAGGCGGCAACGAACTTGCCTGCCTCCTCACGCCGGCATTGAAAGCAGGGGCGATGCCCGGCTGCCAGCGCAGTCGCCTCATCGAGAAAGAACAGCTCCGTCCAGCTTCGCGACGCCATGACGTCGCGACGGACGTCCTTATAGCTGCAACTGCAAATCAACCAGGATTTCGAAGCCCATCGCTTGGTCGTCAGCGTTCGTGAGGCGGGGTCGTGAATGATGCCGCGATTGCCGGTGAAGAGGCCTCGCATTGGCAGGTCGAGAATATCCCCGAACGGATCGACGCGGTTTTGCAGCGGCATGTCCTTCCTCCCTTGCTTCCAGAGCAACATCGACAACAATCTATAGAAAGTGGACAGTTTTGAGGTGAGACATGGTGATGAGACAAATATCTCTCGTGGAGAGGTAGCTCGTTTTTAGGCATCGAGTGTCAGCAGACCCGCACCGGCAATCCGAACCCAGCGGAATTGCAAGCGAGCCAACGGCCAGTCCCTTATGATGCATTCATTCAAAGAAGAACGCCGTGCGCGAAACGACCCACGGCACTCTTCTTCGTCTCTTTACCTACCAGCGCTGATGGACATGCGGCGCGATTTTGTCACGGTAAAGCGCCCGCACCTTATCCATGACCTCTGCGGGGATTGCCGTCACACGGCTCGCCGCAGCGTTGGAGGTTGCTTGATCGCGGTTTTTTGCACCGGGAATGACGACCGAGACGGCCTCCTCCATCAGGATCCAGCGCAGCGCGAACTGCGCCATGGTCAAGTTGCTCGGAACCAGCGCTCGCAGTTCCTCGACTGCCTCAAGCGCAACATCGTATGGGACACCCGAAAAGGTTTCGCCGACGTCGAATGCCTCACCACGACGATTGAAGTTGCGGTGGTCGTCAGCAGCGAAAGTCGAGTCCTTGCCCATCTTCCCCGTCAGCATACCGCTTGCCAGAGGCACACGCACGATGACGCCGACGTCGCGGCGCTTGGCCTCGGAGAAGAACAGGTCGGCGGGGCGGTGCCGAAACATGTTGAAGATGATCTGAACCGTCGAGACGTTCGGGAAGTCGATGGCCTTGAGCGCCTCCTCCACCTTCTCCACCGATACGCCATAGAAGCGGATCTTGCCGGCCAAAACGAGGTCGTCCATCGCGCCGAAGACTTCGGGGCGATAGTAGACCTCTGTCGGCGGGCAATGGAGCTGGACGAGGTCAAGAGCCTCAACGCCAAGGTTCATCAGGCTCCGATCAACGAAAGCCTCGAGATTGGCCTTGGTATATCCATCGGCCACATGTGGGCTCAGCCTGCGTCCGGCCTTCGTCGCAACGATCGGCCGCTCGCCGCCGCGCTCCTTCAGCACGTCACGGATGATGCGCTCGGAGCGACCATCACCGTAAACATCAGCCGTGTCGATGAATGTCATACCGGCATCAAGAGCGGCATGGACGCTGGCCTTCGCATCACTCTCGTCCACGTCTCCCCATGAGCCGCCGATGGCCCACGCGCCAAAACCGATTTCCGAGATATTCCAGTCCGTCCGACCGAGACGGCGTGTCTGAATGGTCATGAATGTACTCCGTAAGAAAGGCCGACGACTTCGGCGGTGTGCCGGTCGGCTGCGTGGGCAAAGATTGGACGAGACAAAGGCGCCAGAGGCGCCCTACGGCATCAGCTGTCCGCCGTTGACCTCAATAATCTGTCCGGTGATGTAGCCGGACAGGAGTGGCGAGGCGAGAAAGAGATAGGCGCCGACGCATTCGTCCGGTGTGCCGACACGGGCCATCGGGACGCTCTGACGCTGGGCATCGAGCATCTCAGGGCTGGTATAGCGATCATGAAAGGGTGTCGCGATGATGCCGGGTGCGACGGCGTTGACGCGAATACCGTCGCCGACGAACTCCTTTGCGTGGCCGCGGGTGATCGTCGAGACGAAGCCCTTGGCGGCAGCGTAGAGGATTGCGCCATTGCCGCCGCCATTGCGTGCCGCAATCGAGGTCGTGTTGATGACGAAGCCCTGCCGCCGCTTCAGGAACGGGACGGCCGCCTTTGTCGCAGCCAACACCGAGCGGGCATTGAGGTCCATGACACGCGCATAATGGGCGTCGTCCATCTCCGCCGTCGGCACGCGACCGAGCATGCCTCCGGCATTATTGATGAGCCCGTCAAGCCCGCCGAGCTTTTCAGCTGCAGCCTCGACCACGCGTTCACTCCCGCCCGGCTTTGATACATCTCCCTGAATAAGGATGGCTTCACCCCCAGCGTGGCGAATGTTGGCAAGCACCGCTTCGGCAGCCGCAGCGCTTTCATTATAATGAACAGCAACCTTTGCGCCTTGCGCCGCCAAGGCCTTGGCCACTGCCGCGCCGATACCGGTGGAGGCGCCTGTGACGAGAACGGCTCTGTCGCTCAAATCCGGGATCTTCAATTCGTGCCACATGGGGTGCTCCTCCGCACTCTTCGGTTGGGACGACCCTAGGCCTTGCAGACACAGAAGCAAGTTCTTATGCTTGCATCACATTCAACGATGCACTGAACGGAACTCATTCATGCCGCCGTTTCTCCGCTCGGAGCTGCCCGACCTTGCCGCCTTCTCAATCGTCGTTCGGCGCCGCAGTTTCAAGGCAGCCGCAATCGAATTGGGCATCACGGCATCTGCTCTTAGCCACGCAATCCGCCGGCTGGAGGAGCGTTTGGGCACGAAGCTCCTCAATCGCACAAGCCGGAGCGTCGCGCCGACGCCCGCGGGGCTGCGCTTCGCCGCCCGCCTGGAGGCAGGGTTCGATGAGATCGGCTCGGCGCTCTCCGAGATGGAGGACGGGCATGCTGGCGCTTTCGGCGAACTGCGCCTGAACATTCCCGCCGACGCCAGTCGCCTTCTGGTGAGCCCTTTACTCCCGAGTTTTCTGAAGCTCTTGCCAGATATGCGGTTTACCGTCGTCGTCGAAAATCGCCCGGTCGACATGGTGGCCGAAGGCTTCGATGCCGGGATACGATACGGGGACACAGTTCCCGAGGATATGATCGCGGTCGCGCTCACCGAACCGTTGGAATGGGTGATCGTCGGCGCGCCGAGCTACCTCGACACGCATGGCCGACCGAAGAAGCCTGACGACCTGATGCAGCATTCATGCCTGCGCCTTCTTCTGGGTGACAATTCGGCGTTCCGATGGGAACTGGGCAACGGCGACGCCATGATACGGATCGACGTGCCCGGCAACTGCACCATCAGCGATACGCAGAGCACCATCGATGCCGCTGCCGATGGTTTGGGTCTCGGCTACGTCTTGAAACGCCGTGCCGATGCGGAGCTGCGCGATGGACGGCTGGAAGTCGTTTTGCCTCAATGGTCATCGACCGGTGCCGGCTTCCACATGTATTATCCGAGCCGACGGCAAAACCACCCGGCGCTGCGTCACTTGATCGAACTCATTCGGGCGCGGGAAGGACTGCCGCCCCTAGCGCGGTAAGACCGTTCTCACAACCTTTCGGCGGCTCCAGCCGTGGGTTGAGCATCGCACTCTTCGTAAAGCGCAACCCGTGGATGGTAGATACATTGGGAAAGATGGCGCCGGTGCCGGGCGATTATAATGTTCTAAACTTATTCGATATAACATTCTGCCCCGACGGCTTTTGGCCGGAGATTGTGAAGCGTTTGGCAAAAACTGGAAATTGGTGTGGAGCACAGCTTAATCCAACAGCATTACGACTTGGGTGGGCGCCCCGCGCTTGATGTCTGGTTGCGCTTCGCTCCACCCATACAGGCGCGATATGATCAAGAGGAAGGCGCCCAACGAATCGTCGATTTGCAATTCGCCATTTTCGTCGGCCTCGCATTCTATAATGTGTACAACATCACGAACTACATCCTTCTTGGTGACACCTTCTGGACGTCGGTACTCCTACGTGTCGGCTTCATCACGCCCACGTCCCTGGCTTTGATTTGGCTTATCGGTCGTACGCCTCTCGTCTGGACCGAGCGGCTGATTACGGTCGGCATGCTCAATGCCCACCTCCTTCCCGTCTTCCTCTTCTGGGAAACGCGCTCCGCCCTGGGTGTTTTTACGTTTGGCGAACTCTCGCTCACCATTATCTTCGGCAACATGATGCTGGCTTTGCGATTTCCGCATGCCGTGTTGTTCACGTCGTTGGCGCTCGCATCGACCCTTCTCGCGATTGTCACCAAAAACAACCTCGAAACGCCCGTTGGGATCGCTTTCGTTATTCAGATCGCGACGGCCAGCGCCTTCGGCCTCTATGCCAACTATCTGCTCGAACGTCGTCGCTGCGGTGACTATCTCACCGCCCTAGAGGCGACGCTGCTCGCGCAGAGCGCTGACGCCGCACGAAAGCAATATGAGGATCTCTCGAGAACAGACGCCCTGACCCGACTTCCCAACCGCCGCCACTTGTCAGAACAGGTGGACACCTGGCTCTCCGACTCGCAATCGATCGGGTTGATGATGATCGACGTCGATCATTTCAAGTTCTATAATGACTCTCTCGGGCATCCTGCCGGTGACGCATGTCTCCAAGAGGTCTCCGCTGCCTTGGCGAATGCCACGGACGGCCTCGACGATGCCTTCTGCGCTCGGTTCGGGGGTGAGGAATTCAGTTTCGTTTTGCGTAACGCGAGTGAGATGAGCGCGGCAGGCGCAGCCGAAGCTATTCTTCAAGCCGTGGCAGATCTGCAAATCCCGCATCCGAGCCGCCCTGATAGGCTAGACGTCGTGACAGTCAGCATCGGCATCGTCGTCAACTGTTCTGATGGCCCAGACGTATCGTTCGACCATTTGGTCGAGTTTGCCGATAGAGCACTTTATGTTGCCAAACGACGTGGACGAAATACCTTCAGTATGGACTCGGCATCTGGTGAGGCTATGAGGTTTTGCGTATAAAGCGTGTCATCCTTCAGCGTAACGTTCACCATTAAGGCTGGGTCGATGCTCCGGCTGTTGCCCTTTCTCCAGCTCATATGGTCCCGCCATGCGCCAAAAACTCTTCTTTTCCGAAAGACCGGAGGTCATCTATGCAGTCGGCGATGTCCACGGCTGTCTTGATCTTCTTCATGTCCTGCAAGAGAAGATAAAGGCCGACGCCGCGCAGGAGACTGGCGCAAAGTGGATCATCATGCTCGGCGACTATGTCGATCGCGGGCCGAAGTCCTCGGCCGTGCTGGAAGAGTTGAGCTCGACCCAGCTCGACGGATTCCAACGGTTTTGCCTGGCCGGAAACCATGAGGAAACCATGCTGGACTTTCTCAAGAACCCGCATCGGGATCACCGCTGGCTGGAATTTGGCGGGCTGGAAACCTTGCAGTCCTATGGCATCCGATGGCTCCCGGACGACAATCGGCAATTTCGTGCAGCGGTACAGCAGGCCATTCCGCCTCATCACATCGCCTTTGCCGCCAGCCTTCCTTCTTTGATTTCGGTGCCCGGCATTTGTTTCGTTCACGCGGGACTTTTGAACGACGTTCCTCTCGAACAGCAGGAGGATAAACACCTCCTCTGGATCCGTCCGAACCAGCAGGGCGCACCGTTGGCGCAGAACCCATTTCTCACGGTTCATGGTCATACGCCTGTGCGCAATGTTGCGATGGTCGCTAACCGGCTGAATGTCGACACCGGCGCCTTCATGACGCGGCGCCTTTCTGCCGTTAAAATCAGACGCAATGGCGACATCACGGTCATGACGTCGGACTCATAAAGGTGTGATCCGTTTTTTTGCGATAACGCCATGCGGAGAAACAAGACAAAAGCTAAAAAGCGGATATGAAAAATCGCGGCAGGCTTTAGAGAAAGAAAAACCGCCGGCTGTGTCACAACCGGCGGCGAGGAATGATGTGCCGGATCGCTCCGGCACATCGGACCATTCTTTAGTGGTTGTCGCGCGGAAGACCCTTGGTCTGGGCGATGCGCTGGTACTTCACGGCCGGTTCGAGCACGGCACCCGTTTCCATCTGTCCGACGATGCCGCGCTGGATTTCCTGCCAAGGCGTCTGGTGATCCGGATACTTGTAGCCACCCTGAGCGTTCAGCGCCTCATAACGCTTCGCTAGTTCTTCCGGCGAGATCAGGATATCGGCGGTGCCTCTGCCCACATCGATGCGAACGCGGTCGCCGGTCTGCAGAATGGCAAGACCGCCGCCTGCTGCCGCTTCCGGCGAGGCATTGAGGATCGACGGGCTGCCCGACGTGCCGGACTGACGACCGTCGCCGATGCAAGGCAGCGAGTTGACACCTTCCTTCAGCAGGTAATCGGGAGCACGCATGTTCACGACTTCTGCCGCACCCGGGTAGCCGATCGGGCCTGCGCCGCGCATGAACAGAACGGTCTGCGCGTCGATGCCGAGCGACGGATCGTCGATGCGGTGGTGATAATCTTCCGGACCGTCGAAGACGACCGCACGGCCTTCGAAAGCTTCAGGATCGTTCGGGTTGGAGAGATAGCGCTGACGGAATTCCGGGCTGATAACGCTGGTCTTCATGATGGCAGAAGAGAAGAGGTTGCCGCGCAGCACGCGGAAGCCTGCACGCTCCTTCAACGGACGATCGTAGGGACGGATGACCTTTTCGTCTTCGATGATCGCACCACGGCAGTTCTCGCCGATCGTCTTGCCGTTGACGGTCAGGGCGTCTTCCATGATGAGGCCCTGTTCCATCAACTGGTTGACGACAGCCGGAACGCCACCGGCGTGATAGTAGTCTTCACCGAGATATTCGCCAGCCGGCTGCAGGTTGACGAGCAGCGGAACTTCTTCGCCATAGGTCTGCCAGTCATCGACGGTGAGCTCGACGCCGACATGGCGTGCAAGACCGTTCAGATGGATCGGCGCGTTGGTGGAACCACCGATTGCCGAGTTGACGCGGATGGCGTTGATGAAGGCATCCTTAGTCATGATGTCGGATGGCTTCAGGTCTTCCTTGACCATCTCGACGATGCGAAGACCGGTGAGATAGGAGATTTCCTGGCGATCGCGATACGGTGCAGGGATCGCGGCAGAGCCTGGAAGCTGCATGCCGAGCGCTTCGGCCAGCGAGTTCATCGTGGTCGCCGTGCCCATGGTGTTGCAATAGCCGGTGGACGGCGCGGACGAGGCAACGAGTTTGACAAAGCCCTGGTAGTCGATCTCGCCCTTCGCCAGAAGTTCGCGAGCCTTCCAGACGATGGTGCCGGAGCCGGTGCGCTCGCCGCGGAACCAGCCATTCAGCATCGGGCCGACGGACAGAGCAATCGCCGGAATGTTGACGGTGGCCGCCGCCATAAGACAGGCAGGCGTCGTCTTGTCGCAGCCGATCGTCAGAACGACGCCATCGAGCGGATAGCCATACAGCACTTCGACGAGGCCGAGATAGGCAAGGTTACGGTCGAGACCGGCAGTCGGGCGCTTGCCGGTTTCCTGAATCGGATGAACCGGAAACTCGATGGCGATGCCGCCCGCTTCGCGGATACCTTCACGAAGGCGGTTCGCCAGTTCGAGGTGGTGGCGATTGCAAGGCGAAAGGTCGGAACCTGTCTGCGCGATACCGATGATCGGGCGGTCCGACTGAAGCTCGGCCTGGCTCAGACCGAAATTCATGTAACGCTCGAGATAGAGCGCCGTCATGTCGGCATTTGCGGGATTGTCGAACCAAGCGCGCGAACGCAGCTTGCCTTGTGGGGCGGTCAAATTCTTCGAGTCTGTCATGATAATGGTCTCCAGCCGGAAGTGGCGAACGGGTAGGTCAACGGGAGTGCGACGAATTCATGGTGAAGCGTCGACAATGGGACCACGCAGACGCGTAGCGGAGACGACGACATCTGGCAAGGCGGACATCTGCCCAAACCTTCCACTGCGTCCAAACTCTCGCTGACGATTCGCACGATTCCTCCCGCCTCAATCTTTTTCATCCCTTGCCTGATCTGCGGCAATTGAGGAATGCGGTCAATGCCGCAGATTGTTCTTTGTATTCGTATTACTATTTCGGAGTGAACGCAATTGTCAAGGAACCCCAAGACGGAGGCAGCAATGCCGTCGAAAAAATATTACTAAATTATCTCATTGAATCTAAATTGCTTTATTTAGAATGACCCGTTCTATTTCACGCCAAGTGACGATCAGAAGCAAAAAATCGCTTTTCAAAGATAATACTATATGCTCATATCGCCCCGTCAGCCGACATCATCTCTGGGAGGATTAAAGATGAAAAAAGCACTTGCGGCGGTTACCGTCGCTTTTTCCGTATGCCTGGCTTCTGGCGTATCCGCAAAGTCGCTCACCGTCGGCTTTTCGCAGATCGGCTCCGAATCGGGCTGGCGCGCTGCAGAAACCACCGTCACCAAGCAACAGGCTGAAAAGCGTGGCATCACTCTGAAATTTGCCGATGCGCAGCAGAAGCAGGAAAATCAGATCAAGGCCGTTCGCGGCTTCATCGCCCAAGGCGTCGATGCCATTCTGATTGCCCCTGTCGTCGCCACCGGTTGGGACGCCGTTCTGAAAGAAGCCAAGGAAGAAAACATTCCTGTTATTCTTCTTGACCGTCAAATCGAAGCTCCAGACAGCCTCTACCTGACCGCTGTGACCTCCGACCAGGTTCACGAAGGCAAGGTTGCTGGCGACTGGCTGGTCAAGGATGTCGGTTCGAAGGACTGTAATGTCGTCGAACTTCAGGGCACGACCGGCTCTTCGCCTGCCATCAACCGCAAGAAGGGCTTCGAAGAAGCCATCGCTTCGCACAAGAACATCAAGATCACGCGCTCGCAGACCGGCGACTTCACCCGCACCAAGGGCAAGGAAGTCATGGAAAGCTTCATCAAGGCTGAAAATGGCGGCAAGAACATCTGCGCTGTTTACGCCCACAATGATGATATGGCTGTCGGCGCAATCCAGGCGATCAAGGAAGCCGGCCTGAAGCCCGGCACAGACATCAAGGTCGTCTCCATCGACGCCGTTCCGGATATCTTCAAGGCCATGGCTGCCGGTGAAGCGAACGCAACGGTCGAACTGACGCCGAACATGGCTGGTCCTGCCTTCGATGCTCTTGACGCTTACCTCAAGGACAAGAAAGAGCCGAAGAAGTGGATCCAGACAGAATCCAAGCTCTACACGGCGTCTGACGATCCGATGAAGGTCTATGAGGCAAAGAAAGGCCTCGGCTACTAAGACCGGTTTGGGGGTGAAGTCCGCTTCACCCCAGATATCCAAACGCTTCCGTTCTTGCGCATTGCAGAGTGCCGCTGGTTCTTTGCAGAACATGCCTCATATCGGAACTGGCGATCGGGACGGTGCTTCGGCACCGTTTCCATTCACGCTTTGTCTTCAATGGAATGCTTCAGAATGTCCGAACAAACGTCCCTTCTGGAAGCACGTGCCATCGGTAAGTCCTTCCTCGGCATAACCGCTCTCGACAATGTTGATTTCACCCTTCGTGCGGGTGAAATCCACGCGCTGCTCGGCGAAAATGGTGCCGGCAAATCCACGCTCATCAAGATACTCACCGGCGTTTACACCCGCGACAAAGGAACAGTGCGCCTCGATGGCGACGAGATTTCCCCAGCCGATGTCGGTGAAGCACAAGCTCTCGGCATTGGCACTGTCTACCAGGAGGTCAATCTCCTGGAAAACCTGACCGTTGCCGAAAATCTCTTTCTCGGCCGCCAGCCGCGCCGCTTCGGCCTCATCGACAAGCGCACCATGCGCGAAGAGGCCCAGAAGCTGCTTGGTCGCTATGGCCTGAACATCGACGTCAATGCCCTGCTCTCCAGCTATTCGGTCGCCATCCGGCAGATCATTGCGATTGCGCGCGCCGTCGATCTCTCCGGCAAGGTGCTCGTTCTGGATGAGCCGACAGCCAGCCTCGACGCGCATGAAGTCGAGATGCTTTTCACGGTGCTGAGACAGCTTCGCGCCGAAGGTCTCGGCATCGTCATCATCACCCACTTCCTCAACCAGGTTTACGACATTGCCGACCGCGTCACAGTCCTGCGCAACGGCAAGCTGGTGGGGACGCGCACCATTTCGGAGCTTCCGAGAGGCGAGCTCATTTCCATGATGCTCGGGCGCGAATTGCAGAATGTCACCCATAACCGCCAGCCCTCCGACAATGATGTGGTCGAAGGGGCGCCTGCCATCCGTTTTCAAGGCTATGGCAAACGCGGCAGCGTCGAACCCTTCGATCTTGATATTCGTCCGGGTGAAGTGGTCGGCATTGCAGGGCTCCTCGGTTCAGGACGCAGTGAAACCGCCTTTCTTCTCTTCGGCATCGACAAGCCGGAAAGCGGAACGGCGACCATCGATGGCAAGCAGGTGTCCATCCAATCACCGGAAGCGGCCATCGAACAGGGCTTCGGCTTCTGTCCTGAAGAGCGCAAGACGGACGGCATTATCGGCGATTTTTCCGTCGCCGATAATATCGCGCTTGCCCTGCAGGCGCGCCAAGGCTGGATGCGACCGATTTCCAAGCGTCAGAAGGCAGCGCTGGCCGACGACTTCATCAAGTCGCTCGACATTCGTCCCGCCGATCGTGAACGTCCGATCAAGTTCCTCTCTGGCGGCAATCAGCAGAAAGCAATCCTTGCCCGCTGGCTGGCAACCGAGCCTCGCCTCCTCATTCTTGATGAGCCGACGCGCGGCATTGATATTGGTGCACACGCCGAAATCCTCAAGATGATCGAGAAGCTCTGCCAGGAGGGCATGTCGCTCGTCGTCATTTCCTCGGAGCTGGAAGAACTGACGGCGGTCGCCCATCGCGTCATCGTCCTGTCGGACCGTCGCCATGTTGAAGAGCTCAAGGGATCCGACGTGACTGCAGAAAACATCATGAAGGCGATTGCGACCTCCGCCCGTACGGAGGCCGCGTGATGAAGAGCGTAACGTTGAAATTGAAGAGACTGGCGCCGCAGTTCATTGCGCTGTTCATCATTCTGGCTGCCATTACGGTGATATCGCCTGGCTTCCTGAACGTCTCGATGCAGAATGGACGCCTCTATGGCAGCCTTATCGATATTCTGGTGCGCGCCGCACCCGTAGCGCTTTTGACGATCGGCATGACGCTGGTCATTGCCACGAAGGGTATCGATCTCTCCATCGGCGCGGTCATCGCCATTTGCGGTGCGGTTGCAGCCACGCTGATCAGTGCCGGGCATTCCATTCCCGTCGTGATCGCCGTCTCATTGGCAGTCGGTATTGCCTGCGGCATCTGGAACGGCATCCTCGTCGCCGTCCTCGACATCCAGCCGATCATTGCGACCCTCATCCTCATGGTTGCCGGCCGCGGCATTGCGCAGTTGATCACCGAAGGCGTCATCCTGACCTTCAACAATGACAGCTTTTCAGCCATCGGTTCCGGGTCCTTTGCAGGCGTTCCTCTGCCCGTGGTGATCTGGGTGGCGAGCGCCATTCTTATCGGTCTTCTGGTGCGCAAGTCCGCGCTCGGCTTCCTGATCGAGGCAACCGGCATCAATCGCCGCGCGGCAGCACTTGCCGGTGTTCGCGCCCGCTTCCTGCTGTTCTTCGTCTACGCGATTTCCGGACTATGTGCCGCCATCGCCGGTATGATCGTGACCGCGGACATTCGCGGTGCGGATGCCAACAATGCCGGCCTTTGGCTTGAACTCGATGCGATCCTTGCAGTCGTCATCGGCGGCACGTCGCTCAATGGCGGTCGCTTCTCGATCACCGCGTCGCTCATCGGCGCACTGATCATCCAGACGATCAATACCGGTATTCTCGTCTCAGGCTTCCCGCCTGAATTCAACCTGATCATCAAGGCAGGCATCATCATCGTGGTTCTGACGCTTCAATCGCCGGCACTTGTCACTTTGCTCGGCTTTACCAGGACGCCGAAAAAACCAAGCCCGGCGGCACCGGCGCCCACTACCAACAAAGGAGAAGCTGCGCGATGATCCACACACGCAACCTTCCCTTCTTCACCACGCTGGCGATCTTCATCATTGCCTATGCGCTGTGCGTTTCCCAATATCCGGGCATTCTCAGCACACGGGTCATCGGCAATCTTCTGACCGACAATGCGTTTCTCGGTATTGCGGCCGTCGGGATGACATTCGTGATTCTGTCTGGCGGCATCGATCTGTCCATCGGCTCGGTCATCGCCTTTTCCAGCGTCTTCGTCGCCGTGCTCGTCAACGGATATGGTGTTCATCCGCTCGTTGCCTTCGCGGCGGTGCTCGTCATCGCCACGATTTTTGGCAGCCTGATGGGTGCGATGATCCGCTTTCTCGCGATCCCGCCCTTCGTCGTCACCCTCGCAGGCATGTTTCTGGCACGCGGGGCCGCCTATCTCATGTCGACCGATTCCGTCCCAATCTCCCATCCGGTCATCAATGCCATCCAGGGCTTCTACATTCGTGTGCCCGGTGGCGGTCGATTGACGGCGCTTGCCATCCTGATGCTGATCGTCTTTGCGGTCGGCATACTGGTGGCAGCCCGCACCCGCTTCGGTGCCAATGTCTACGCACTTGGTGGAAACCAGCAATCGGCGGAACTGATGGGGGTACCCGTCGCCAAAACCACGATCGGTATCTACGCACTGTCCGGCTTTCTCTCCGGTCTCGCGGGCATCGTCTACACGCTCTACACCTCGTCCGGCTACTCTCTGGCAACCGTTGGTGTCGAACTGGATGCGATTGCCGCCGTGGTGATCGGCGGGACGCTGCTGACAGGCGGAACAGGCCTCGTTGCCGGCACTTTCATCGGCCTGATGATCCAGGGCCTCATTCAGACCTATATCGTTTTTGATGGAACACTGTCATCCTGGTGGACGAAAATCGTTATCGGCATACTTCTGTTCATATTCATCGTTTTGCAACGCACAATCATCTGGTACTCAAACAGAAGAATGGCGGCGGCTCACCCGGCATAACAGCAGCGAGGGAGATAGTTGTTGGGGCTACTGGAAAACACGATATCGGGACGAAAGCGGCGCAACAGCCATGCGCACGTCGTGGCGGAACTTGGCAGCGCCATTGTTTCGGGCCGGATACCGGAGGGTTCCCTTCTCCCCAACGATGCCGAACTCTCGCTTCGCTTCGGCGTATCAAGGACCGTTCTCAGAGAAACGATGAAGACGCTGGCCGCAAAGCGGCTGGTGGAAGCCAAAGCGAAAGTCGGGACACGCGTTCTCGACAAATCGAGCTGGAACTTCTTTGACCCGGATGTGCTGGGTTGGCGCTGCGAGGCGGGTCTCGATCCGGAGTTCATCGAGCATCTGGCTGAAATTCGCTTGGCGCTTGAGCCGGCTGCTGCGGCAGCGGCTGCTCGGCATGCATCCAGCGAAGATATCGTCGCGCTCTACGCGATCGCGGCGAAATTCGACAACCCTGCCCATACCGCCGAAAGCATTGCCAAGATCGATCTGGAATTCCATCTGGCCGTTGCCAGCATTTCCGGCAATCCCTTCATGCGTTCGGCAAGCGGTCTGATCGAGGCGGCACTCGCCATCTCCTTCAAGCTATCGTCGCCAGCCTCTGCTCCGGCCACCATCGCAGAGATTGCCGCCAACCATTTGCGCATTGTGCACGCCATTGCAGCGCGAGATGAAAACGCCGCTGTGAAAGCCATGCGGCATGTGATCGAGGTCGGCAAGGACCGGATCAAGAACGCCGCTCTCACCTGAGAGGCTCAAGAGCATTAATCGGTCTTGCAACGAAGGCGCGCTGCGGCTCTCAATGGAAGTTGCGGCCTTTGATGATGATGTGGTCGTCATCGCTCTCCTGAAGAGTTGATCTCGGTGGCAACCCCCGTCTATCCCGTGTCGGCGGGCTACCGTGATGAAACTCATCGCCGCGACCATGCGGCAGCGGAAACGGCTTATCCCTTTCCCCGACACTTCTTAAAATGTCCGACAGATCAGTGATGCGGTGGGCGACGACATGAACGACGTCACCTTCACGCTGAAGCTTGCCGTAAATTCCGACCATGCTCGCCGACAGGACGACACGTCGATATTTTTCGAAGGTCTTGACCCAAACGACGGCATTGGTAATTCCAGTCTCGTCTTCAAGCGTCATGAAGATGACGCCCTTCGCCGAGCCAGGGCGCTGCCGCACGAGCACGAGACCAGCGACCTCCAGCCAGCGACCGTCATTCGTCTTGAGCGTCTCAGCGCATGTCACGATCCGACGTCGCGCGAGATCCTGGCGTAGGAAGCTCATGGGGTGGTCTCGCAGCGTCAGGCCCACATGGCCATAGTCCTGCACAACCTCTCCGCCTGCGGTCATGGGCAGCAGGTTGACTTCCGGCTCCTGCATCTCCTCGATCAACGCGTTCTCCCGAGCAGCTGCGGCAGCAAAAAGCGGCAAGGGTTCATCGCGCAGGCCCTTGATCGCCCACAATGCCTCACGACGTGAAAGACCGAGAGACGGCAAAAAAGCATCCGCTTCGGCAAGACACACCAGCGCGGAAACCGGTACCCCTGCCCGCCTCCATAAATCATCGATAGATTGAAAGGGACGCTCCTCCCGGCACGCGATAATATTGCCCGCATGATGGTTGGACAGCCCCTTCACCAGCCGCATGCCAAGGCGCACGGCGTTGCGATCTGGACCGACCTTCTCCTCCAGCATGCAATCCCAGCGGCTCGCATTGACGCAGACGGGCCGAACCACAACGCCGTGATCACGTGCGTCGCGAACGAGCTGTGCCGGGGCGTAAAATCCCATAGGCTGGGAGTTCAACAGCGCCGCACAGAAGATATCGGGATGGTGGCACTTCACCCATGCCGATGCGTAGGCAATCGATGCGAAAGAGGCTGCATGGCTTTCGGGGAAACCGTAGCTGCCGAAGCCTTCCAATTGCTTGAAGATACGCTTGGCGAAGTCTTCGCTGAATTTATTTCTGACCAAGCCCTGAACGAGCTTTTCTTGAAACTCGTTGATCGTCCCTACGTTTTTAAAAGTGGCCATGGCTCTTCGCAAACGGTCAGCGTCATTGGCGCTAAAACCGGCGCATTCGATCGCTACACGCATCGCCTGCTCTTGAAAAAGAGGAACACCGAGCGTCTTTTTGAGAACGTTTTCCAATTCAGGCCGCTCATAGACCACCTCCTCCTTTCCTTCCCTTCGTCGAAGATAAGGATGCACCATGTCACCCTGTATCGGACCGGGCCGAACAATCGCCACCTGAATGACAAGGTCGTAGAGTTTACGAGGCTTTAGCCTAGGTAGCATCGACATCTGCGCCCGGCTTTCGATCTGGAACGTGCCGATCGTATCGGCCTTGCAGATCATGTCGTAGGTCGGATCGTCGTTGTTATTGATACTGGTCAGTCCAAACTCTTCACCCTTGCGAACCGTCAGCATTTCGAAGGCTCTGCGCATGCAGGACAGCATGCCGAGTGCCAGGCAATCCATCTTCATGAATTTGACGATCTCGATATCGTCCTTGTCCCACTCGATGATCCGCCTGTCCTTCATGGATGCTGGAAGGATGGGAACGAGTTCGTCCAGCCGGTCATGGGTCAACACGAAGCCGCCCGGATGCTGGCTGTAATGGCGGGGCGTGCCGATCAACTGGCGCGCGAGATCGAAGGCAAGTCTGACGCGCCGATCCTCCAGATTGATATTCAATTCATTGGCATGCTTCTCGCCGGTGCCTTCCGTCCACCACCATATCTGGGAGGACATGAGTTTGGTCAGATCTTCGGGAAGGCCCAGTACCTTGCCGACATCGCGGATGGCGCCCTTGCCGCGATAGCAGGTCACCACAGCACAAAGCGCCGCCTTATCGAACCCATAGTGATCATAGATCCACTGGATGATTTCCTCGCGCCGCTGGTGCTCGAAATCGACATCGATATCCGGGGGCTCGTCACGGTCCTCGGAAACGAAACGCTCGAACAGAAGGTCGCTTTCATCCGGATCGATTGCGGTGATGCCGAGGACATAGCAGACGGCCGAATTGGCCGCAGATCCACGTCCCTGGCAGAGAATCTTCATCTCCCGTGCCTTCCTGACGATGGTATTGACGGTCAAAAAGTAAGGCGCATATTCCTTCTTGGCGATGATGGTCAATTCGTGCCGAAGCGCCTTCCTCACCTTTTCCGGCACGCCATTGGGATATCGCTTCGGTGCCTCATCCCAGACGAATTTTTCCAGCGCTTCCTGCGCCGTCAGGCCTGGTATCTGCCGCTCATCGGGATATTGATATTCCAACTCCGAGAGCGAAAACCTGCACTTCTTCACGATCTTCAGCGTATTTTCCAAGGCATCCGGATAGGCCGAAAAAAGCCGGTACATTTCCTCCGGCGGCTTCAGATAGCGATCGGCATGTCGCTCGCGGCGAAAGCCGGCATCGTCGATGGTGCAGTTGTGGCGAATGCAGGTGACGACATCCTGAAGCATGCGACGACCGGGCTCGTGAAAAAGAACGTCATTGGTGACGACCGTTGCTACGCCTGCGCGCGCTGCCATCTGCGAAAGCTCATGGAGGCGGAATGCATCATTGGGCCGGCGGCGCAGGCTCATCGCCACATAGGCGCGATCGGCAAAGTCCGCTTTAATCCTGCGTAGATGGCTGGCAAGCCCTTCACTCGTCTCATCCGGCAGGAGGACCACGATCAGCCCTTCGCCATAGGCAACCAGATCGCTCCATGTGAGTGAGCACTTGCCAGCCTTGCCGTCTCTCTTACCGAATGTCAGCAGTCGGCACAGCCGACCATAAGCCTCTCTGTTCGTGGGATAGACCAGCACGGAGACATCCTGCACCAGATCCAGCCTGCAGCCGACCACCAGCCGAAGCTCAAGCTCTTTCGCAATCTTGTGCGCGCGAGGAATGGCCGCGAGGCTGTTGCGATCGACAATGCCCAACGCCTCTATGCCAAGCGCTTTTGCCTGGGCGAACAATTCCTCACAGGAGCTGGCACCACGCAGAAAAGAAAAATGCGAGGTAACCTGCAGTTCGGCATAACGAACACCCGTACTCATGCGAAAAATCCATGCATGAACCACTCCAGAGAGCCGGTCTCGGTGTGCTCGCCATCGCCGGAACGGAAGATCCAGAAGCGCTCGCCATTCTCATTTTCCACTCGGAAATAATCGCGAACCGCCGAGAGTTCTCGATCGCGCTTCCACCATTCGCCAAAGACGCGCTCCGGTCCGTCGGCCCGCTTGACGATGTGACGTACCCCGCGCCATGTGAAGTTTCGGGGAGGATGATCGGGAAGCAGCGCCACCGTCTGGATCGGCTCCGGCTTGAACAGAAGCCTCACCGGTCGCGGCCAATGCTCAGGCCAACCGGGTGCATCTTCCGTGGCCTCTGCCGGAATTTTCTGAACGGAACGCTCCGGCACATCGCTTTGAACGGCGGCATAGCGATAGACCTTGTGGCCTCGATTGAGGATGATATCGACAGCCTCGCCAATATCGCCCCCCGCCTCATCCAGAAGAACGGAGCGCGTCTGCCCGGCAAGAAGCGGCTCGGCATGGGTCGCCGTCAGCGTCATCTTCTCGATGCCGAAACCCGGATCGATCGTCTCGATACGATCGGTCAGAAGGCGCGACAATTGCTTGCTATCGCGTGCGGGTTTGGAGGTTCCGGCCCGAATGGCCTGTACACCACTATCGACACGATGGAAAACGAGATCGACACGACGCGCACCTAAACCCCGCTTCTCCAAATCCAGACAGAGGTCGGACACAAGCTTTCGGGTGTATTTTGCAATGGTTTCTGCAGCACCAATCGGTTCGGGAAAGAAGCGGCGCACGGTTACCAGTTCCGCCACGCGGACCGGCTCTATCGGTTCCGACAGGATACCGTGAGCCTGATCCAGCCTGCGCCCAACCTCCGGTCCGAACCGCAAGGTGATCGGCGCGCGCGGCGCAGCTGCCAATTCTCCGATGCGGCGAAAGCCCAGGACCTTCAGCTCATTGACCAGATGTGCATCCAGCCGCAGGGCGGCAAGCGGGAGAGGCGCGAGCGCTTCTCGCACACTGCCTTCAGGTAAAATGGTGACGGCTTCGCGCCCGAAACGGGCAAGCGCGTGAGCCGCGCCCCAGCTTTCGGCAATTGCCGCACGCGCCGTAAAACCCAGCGCATGCAGGCGATTGATCATTCCCGTCAGCATCAGTCTTTCATTGCCATGCAGGTGATCGGCCCCGGTCGTATCGAGCACCAGCCCATCGGGCGTATCCGGCGCGACTATGGGGGCATAGATGCGTAGAAACCAGAAGGCCAGATCCTCAAGGGCTTTTGCATCCTCCACCGGCTTCAAGTCTTCGACAATAAGGCCCGGTAGAATGGCCTGTGCCTTGCTGGCCGGCATGCCGGGGCGCAAGCCCGCTTTCAGCGCGGCACTATTCAGAGCAGCCACGAGCCGGCGGCTTCCCTGGCGGGCGATCATGACGAGCGGAGTTTCAACCGGCGGCGCTTCGTCCCCAAGCATCCTGCGGTATCGATCCGTCTGCCATGTCGGCAGGTATAGCGAGACGACCCTCTGCATCACAGGCTTCCACTTCCAGTTCAAAAGGTTCGCCGCCCCGGACACGCAGCAATTCTACAAACCAGCGTGACCGCCCTACCCCGCGTATCGGCAGCGGGGTGGAGGGACGCATGGAAATGCGCCATCGGGTGACGGCGGCGGTCGGCTGACCAAAATCGGCGACACCGCTCACATGACGCCAGCGGCGAAGCGCTATGGCTGCCACGCCCGAAGCTTCCGCCGTCAGTTGCAGACGCCGCGACATGTTCATCGGCAGCTTCGACACTTCACCGATGACGGCACCAAAGCCGTTGCAGCGAAGCCCCTCCTCGAAACAATCCAGCACGCCCTTTTCGTCGCGGCATTCGACGATGATCAGCCGGTTATGCGAAAGTCCTGCCTGTGTGAGAGCAGGCATGAAGAGATCGGGACGGGTCACGCACCAAAGGATCTTGCCCTTCAACCGGGCAGCGATGCCCGCACAAAAGAGCGCTGACGCTGCGCCATCCACGGCACCATTTCCGCCGCCGCTCACCTCATGCAAGCTGCCAAGCTTCAGTCCTTGACCGGGGAGACGCTCATCCATGGCTGGAATATTGAAGGGCAGAGTCTCCTGCTGTCTGGCAGGACCTTGGGTGATCCTCTCCAGCCTTTCTCGCAATTCCTCCACGACAAGCTGTTCTGCGCGCTTCTGCATGACACGAAACTTCTCAGAGCATTCCACGCTAAAAAACTAATGTTCACTTTTTGTTCTAGATTCACAAAAGAGTCAACATGAGTCCGCCGGACTCCTGTGGAGAGATGGATGATTCCTTTATCTCCCGGCCAATGGCCGTACCGCGATACCTGCCAAAAAGGGCGATGTGACCGCAGGGGTGCGCCGCGGCAGGCAGAGTTTGCCAGCCGCGTAGAACAGTAGGAACGAGCCGATCTGGTATGCGAAAATAATATCGATCTCGACGAAAGAGCGGACGACAAACAGGGCGCAGAGCGAAAACAGGATGAGCGCCTGCGGATCCTGATTGCGCATGAGAATTGATCGCAAGTGACCCAAAAGCGTGCCGTAGAGCAGGATGACAAGCAGAATGAGACCGACGAAACCGTTCTCCACCACCACCTCAATATAGGTGTTGTGGAAATGAAAGCCACTGCGACCGGAAATGAAGAAATCGTCCCAAAGCCGTTCGGCATCGGAGAAGCCCGGCACCCAGAAGCCCTGATAACCGACACCGAAAATTGGCGCCCGCTTGGCCGCCTCAATGCCCTGCTGCCAGAGATAGGTGCGTCCTGTCAGTGTCGTGTCCTTGCCGAAGACACCGAGGATCGCGTCGAAGAGGCCGAACTGTAGCGCGGCCACGACAAACAGACCGCCCAATCCAACGGCTGCAAAAAACAGCATCTTCCTATTGCCAGGTGACAGGGCCCAGAGCGGCAGCAGACCCGCCATCATGATGACGACGGCTGCAGTGGTGATCGCGGATGTTGCCGATTGCGATGCAAGCAGGCTGTAGGCCGAGATCAGACCGGCAACGCCCGCGATCGGCAACCACAAACCTCTTTGGCGCAGCACAAGCACCGAGGCCGCGGCAAAGAGGACGCCAAGCGAGGCATAGAAGCCCAACTGGTTCTTGGAAGAGAATGCGCCGACGAAGCTGGTCGTGCCATCCAGCGCATCGAAAAGATAGGTTCCAAACAGCAGTGAATAGAGAAGAACGATGGTAATGCCGATCAGCGCTCCGCGCGTCAGCGTCTTGATCGATATGACGCGCATGGCAATCAGCGCGCAAACGATGTGCGTCATGTACTGAATGGAGGCGCGCAGGCTGACGGACATGGCGTCCGACCAGAAGCTCGACAGCACGGCCAGAATGCCGAAGGCGAAGATCCAGAAGTAGCGGGTGTAATTGCCGAGCACCCGGCGATAATCCACGACGACCAGAGGCAGCCAGACGGCGTAATAGGCAAGGATCGAGATCTGGCCGAACTTCGACGAATAGGCGAAGACGAAGAAGGACAGCGCGACTGCCGCCGTTCCGTAGAGCCCGTTTCTGTCAGGATCGATCAGTGCCGATTTCGCAATCCGCATGGCAGCCTCACTGCATCAGCACTTCCGAGGAAACCTTGATAACGTCGCCAGGCTCAAGCGCCGTGGTTTCGTCAACCTTGATTTCCTTCGATTTCCCCTTGTCCTCACGCACAACGACGTAGGAAATCGAGGCCGACTTGCCGGACGGATCGAAGCGCAGAGCTTCCGCCGATTGCGCCAAGGCCTCCGACATGAGCTCGCGACTGGTGGAAAGCTGGAGGTTCAGCTTCTGCAATTCGGCCTGCGTATCCTGCAATTCCTTGGAGCGCTGCGCGTCCCAGTCGTTTCGCAGGTTGATCTCATCCTGGATCGCCTTGTTGATATCCTGCTTGGCGCGCAAAGCATTCGTATCGATGTCGAGAAGCGTCGCTTCCACCTCGGCTGCGCGTTCCTCCGCCGAGATACGACGCTGAGCAAGCGCAAGACCCTGCTCGTTCAAGCGATTGACCTTTTCCCGGTCTTCATTTGCCAATTGCAACTGACGCTGCTGGCTCTCTGCTTTCTTGCGCAGAGATTCCACTTCCGCATCCAGCAGTTCACGCAAATCCTTCAACGCTTTCAATTGAAGCGTATAGCGCTCGGTGCGAGACTTCATCAGCGCACTTTCGCTTTCCAGGAGCGCATCGATATTGACGACCTTTTCCATTTCAGGCGTCTTCTTGATCTCCTGATCGCCGCTCACTTCGGCAAGCAATCTTGCCTGACGCGCCAGAAGACGGCCACGCTGGTCGTCATAGACGGCGGCGTCACCACGGGCATTGATAAAGTCACGCGCAAAACGCTGCCCTGCATCGGAACGGCGCAAACCGCCCGCGAGGCTGACAGCCTTCAGAACCGTCATATTGGGCGCATAGGGATATTCGCCGGGCGTTTGCACATCCCCCGTCAAAAAGACCGGACGGAACTGGGCAACTTCGACGGAGGCTGATGGAAGGTTGCGCAGAGCAAACTTGCTTTGAAGCTGCGCCCCGATCGCCTCTCCCACCTCGCCTGCGGTCTTTCCGGCAACATTCAACTGGCCGATGAAGGGAAGCGCCAGCGTGCCTGACGGGCCGACCGAGTAATCGCCATTGATCACATCCCAGTTGCGGATGGTGCCGTCTGCCGGCTGCCATTCGGCAACGCGGATGCGAAGCTTGTCAGCGGTTCCGAGACGGTATTGGCCACCCTGCGCAAGCGCGCTGAGCGGACTGGTGAAGAGCAGCACCGCGGCAACAGCCAGAGCAGTACCTTTGCACCATGTTTGGGTGCGCCGTTTTTTAGGGAGGGCTTCGTCGGCGATGCCAACCATGTAAAACTCCATGTTGATGCCTTGAAAAGTGAATGTGCGACCGGCTCAGGTCCGGTCGCAGCCGCAAGGCATGGCACAGGTGGGAGGGCCTGCGTTCACGCCGAGTATCTAATCTGGCTTCAATAGCTGCCGCGGGACATGCAGACAGCTGGCACGGTTTTCATGATGATGGAAATGTCTCTCATCATCGACCAGTTCTGAACATATTGCGTGTCGTAATCAACGCGCTCCTTGTAGGAGACGTCGTTGCGACCGCTGATCTGCCAGAGACCGGTAAGACCAGGACGCGTGCTGAGATAGTAGCGCGCGGCACTTTCATAGTAGTTGAGCTCTTCGTCCACGACAGGACGAGGACCCACAACACTCATTTCACCACGAATGATGTTGATGAGCTGTGGCAGTTCATCAAGGCTCAGCTTGCGAAGAACGCTACCGACAGCTGTGACACGCGGATCGTTCTTCAGTTTTCTCGTCTGGCGCCATTCTTCCGCAGCTTGCGGGTCAGACGTCAGATATTGTTTCAACACCTCATCTCCGTTCACGACCATCGTGCGGAATTTCAGGCAATGAAACGTGCGGCCATTATGGCCGATACGGCGGTGGCCGTAAAAAGCGGGTCCCTTGTCGGAGAGTTTGACCAAGACCACGATCATGAGAAAGATCGGGCTGAGGACAAGAAGGGCGAGCAGTGCCGAGGAAACATCGAAACTGCGTTTCACGATGCCCCCGATAGGAAAGCTCACATCAGACTCTTCAGAACCACTAAGCGGCGAAACAGCCGATCGAGTCGCGGACTTCATAGAGAGAACTCCATTTATGTTTTGCGATAGGTCGGTACCCGTTGGGCGCGTCATGCAGTCACCATGAGACATGAAGTCTGTGGTCGGAATTTGGTGCTTTTGAATTTTTTGTGAGGCAGCGTTACCCGGCTGCCTAAAACCGGCCGCCCCAAATTCCTCACATCATGTTGGCTGAGACTATTGATGAACGCCTATAAAAGGAACAAAGACAGGCACGCGTCATGCAGTTGACGCATGGTGACCATCTCTATGTATTGCGCAGCCATTTATATTAAAACTGTTCTTCTGGTTTACTGGTCTTGCCTGTAGGATGGAGCGCTTCTCTAAGGCTCAATTAAATAAGAAACATGTAATATTTCTTATATGCAGCGCAGCAAAATTATGGCGCCGCACATATAAAATAATTAAAAATAAACCGTTTTTGTTGGGAAAAATTAATTTCAACCGCTTTCTGAAACGTTTCAGAGACGAAAGAGTGGCCTAAATAAGGCAACAATGTGGCAAGATCACTGCCTCGCAAAGTGTTGCCTGCCTCGACTCGCGATTGGAAGGCACGCGCACTGGCGCCTCTTTCTTCACATTCGCCTCACATGGCCGTGCCCAAAAGAAAAGCTGGCGCACCCATGGTGCACCAGCCCTTCATCGGTCTTGAAGCTATGAAAAATAGCTTATGCTGCCTTACGTTCGTGACGGCCTTCTTCGACCTCTTCGACGATCTTTGCAACGAAAGCTTCCAGGTCGTCGGGGTTGCGGGAGGTGACGATGCCCTTATCGCAAACGACCTTTTCGTCCTTCCAAATGCCGCCGGCATTCTTCACGTCGGTTTTGATGGAACCGTAAGACGTCACTTCACGGCCGCGAACCGCATCGGCTTCAACCAGAAGCCATGGTGCGTGGCAGATGGCAGCCACGACCTTACCGGACTTCACGAATTCCTTGACCACGCGCATTGCGTCGTCATTGGCGCGCAGGACGTCCGGATTGATCTGGCCGCCAGGAAGGACGAGAGCGTCGAAATCTTCGATCCGCACGTCCTTGGCGAGCAGGTCGACTTTCACGCTGTCGCCCCAGTCTTTCTCGTCCCAGCTCTTGATCTCGCCATCCTTGATCGAGGCGATCTTGACGTCTGCGCCCTTGCGCTGCAGCTCTTCGTACGGCACGCGAAGCTCCGAGCGCTCATATCCGTCGGTCGCGAGAATGACGATCTTGGCAGAATTGATAGCAGTCATGACTGTTTCCTTCCTGGTCTATATTCTGTTGGGATGGGCTAGTTAGGATTCTACGTCTGAGTTGACAGACGGTAGAAAGAATTCGACATCGGCGATCCGTGCCTTGTCGAGGGTTGCGATGCGCTCCTGCCAGAAGCGCTCGGCTTCTTCCGGCTCATGGTCGTATTGACGGACAAATGTCTTGTTGTCGTCGATCATGACCTGGCGGGTGCCGCCAAGGAGCATGTATTCTTCCGCAAGCTTTCGCGTTTCGGTCTTTTCCACGTCAAAACCTCCTTGGCAGCCAAATTGTCTTGGCAGATTGGGCGGAGACGGCCGGATGGATAAGAAGCTCGTCTGCCTTTTCGTTGGCCATCGAGAGAAAACGGAAAAATCCCGATGTTCTCCGGCACCATCACGTCCGTTTGACACGGCGCGTCTCCTGCCAATCGAACGTGCCCCTCAGGCATTGGTTCCTGAAAAATTAACGGCACAAAGGCCGGAACAACTCGGGGAGAAGACAAAACGGGACGCGCGACGCCGGCGTTCAGGCTTTGACACGCAGGCGCGACGTCTAGCGAAATAGTCGCAGCATGGACCTAAGCGCGTCGCAATCTTTCAGATTTGCTCTTACGCTTTCGTTCTTGTTTTGCCGCATGCCTGATCGCATCGCCGCGACACAGGTTTGCTCAGTATGCTTATAGATCGAAAGGATAGAAGGGATCTCACACCCGTCTGCGCTTATTCAACGATCTTCGGATTGCGGAAAGCTTCCGCAAGGAAATTGCTCATCGGCAGACCAAGGTTGATGTTGAGCCCCGGCATGGATTCCTCGAACCAGCGCTTGTAAATCTCTTTGGCAGTCTCTGACTTGTAAATCTCGCTCAGTGCTTCGTTCACTGCCCCGACGAACGCCTTGTCTTTCACGCGCATCATAAAACCAAAGGGCTGGGCATCTGTCACCTGCTCCTCGGAAAGCACATAGTCGGACGGGTTTTGCGTGCGGGCAATCATCGTTTTCAGCAAAACCTCGTCCATGGCAAAGGCCGCAACACGACCTTCTGTGACCATATCGAACGCAGCCTGAAGACTTTCAACAGGAACGGCGGAGATATTCAGTTTCCGCCTGCGGCTGCTCTCATTGATTTCGTTGACATTGACGGTGCCGAGAGCCACGCTCACCGAACGCCCCTTCAGATCATCCAATGTCTTGAAACCGCTTTTCCGCAGGGAAACGTACCGTGTCACGGTGAAAAAGTGCGGGTAGGCGAAGGCTGCGCTCTTGCGCCGCTCTGCCGTGTTGGTGCTTGCGTTGCACTCGATGTCTATCGTTCCATCATTGAGAAGCTGCACGCGATTGCTGGGCGTGCGCGGCACGAACTCGACATCGATGGATTGCACCTTGAGCCGCTGCTTCAGTTTTTCCACCACAGCACGGCAAAGGTCGATCGAGTAGCCAAGAACCTGGCCGTCCGCATTGAGAAAGGAGAAGGGTGCTGTCGAACCATAGCCGATCCTGATCTTGCCCGTCTGGGCAATTCGATCGAGGGTGGGCGTGTCGAAAACCTTTTCCTCCGCCTTGGCTGCAATCGAGCCGAGCGCGCAGAATGCAAGCAGGAAGCAATGAAAGATGTACATTCTCATTGCAGGTACTCCTTTGGCTCCTTGAAGGCGGCCTGCAGCTCTGGGGATAGCGGAAGGTTGAAATTGCGCCCGTCCGGCGGCAAGGGCGACATGAACCACTTGTTGTAGATCGTCTCGATTTCGCCGTCCGTAAACATCTTGTAGAGAGCTTCATTCACCAACGTCTTGAACGCATCATCGCCCTTTGGCAGAAGAATACCATAGGGTTCAGGCGGCCCGAACGTTTCTTTCGAGATCATATAGTCTCCAGGTGCATTTGAAAAAGCCACGTGGGCGGCCAGAAGAACATCATCCATCACGAAGGCGGAGGCGCGATTGTTTTCGACCATGGCGAAGGCTTCAGAATTCACCTTGCTGATCAGCACAGAGATGTTCAGCTTTTGCTCCCTGTTGACGTTTTGCAATTGCGCAATGTTGATTGTCCCCGTCGTCGAAGCCACCGTTCGTCCGGCCAGATCCTTGATACTGTTCAACCCACTCGATTTTTTCGTCACGAAGCGGGTGGCTGTGATGAAGTGGGGATAGGAGAATGCTACCTGCTCTCGCCGCTCGGCATTGTTGGTCGTCGCGCTGCATTCCATGTCGATCTTGCCGGACTTCACCAACAGGAAACGGGTTGCGGGCGTCGCCACCACATAATCGGTCTTCAGGGTATCGAGCTTAAGCGTGTCTCGAACGTGATCCGCAATCCTTTGACATATATCGATGGAGTAACCGCGCACGACGCCATCCGGCGTCACATAGGAAAACGGCAGTTCGTCCTGGCGGTGCCCGAACGTGATCGTCTTGGTACGCGCAATCTTGTCGAGGGTCGGGCTCTTCAACTCCTCAGCGCCAGCAGAAAGCGTGAGAAACGGCGAAGAGACGAGCGCGGCGAACAAAGTGGGAATGACCGAGCGGCGCATCAGCCCACGGAGGGTAAGAGAAATATGCTTCATGTCTCTACTCCTAGCGGTGCACCATCTTTGCGGGTGCGGAACGATAATGGCTCTCGATATGGGCAAGTGGCATGGGGCGGCCAAGGTAATAGCCCTGCAACAGGTCGCATCCGGCAGCACGAAGCAGCGAAAGCTGTTCTGGCGTTTCCACGCCCTCCGCCGTCGTTTTCAATCCAAGTCCTGCGGCGATGTGGATCACACCTTGAATGATTGCCAGGCTCTGGGTGCTGGTCATCACGTCGGCAACGAAGCTGCGGTCGATCTTGATCTTGCTGATCGGTAGTTTGGTCAGATAAGCAAGGCTCGAATAGCCGGTTCCGAAATCATCAAGCGCGATCCTGACCCCAAGCGCCTGAATGTCTTGCAGACATGTGATGGCCTCCGATCCGGAGAGCAGAACCGTTTCCGTCAACTCGATCTCGAGCCGAGATGGCGGCAAGCCGCTGTCATTCAGCGCCCTTTGCACCTTCTCGACAAGATCGCCCTGCTGTAACTCGATCGCCGAGATGTTGACGGCCACCGTTGCCTCGTTCGGCAATCGCATGGCTTCCTGGCAGGCCCGCTTCAACACCCAGTCGCCGATCGCACAGATCTGGCCGGTCTTTTCGGCCAGCGGAATAAAGTCGTCGGGTGTCACCCAGCCGCGAACCGGGTGCTGCCAGCGCACCAGCGCTTCATAGCCGACAGGCTCGGGATTGGAGAAGCAGAAGATCGGCTGGTAGTGCAGCACGAATTCGTCCCGCTGAACCGCGAGGTCGAGGTCCTGCTGCAGTTCGTGGTCCTGTTCTTTCGACATTTCCATGCCATGTTCGAAGAACTGGAAATTCCCGCGACCGCCGGACTTGGCGCAGTACAGCGCCACATCGGCATGTTTGAGCAGTTCGGACATCTCGTGACCGTGAAGGGGCGCTATCGAAATACCGACGCTGGCCCCGACGGAGGCCTCTTTGCCCAGCAACATGAACGGGTGTGATGCTGACGTGATGATACCCTTCGCCAGGCGACTGGCCTCACGCACCGCATTTTTACGGACGATCTGCAGGATCGCGAACTCGTCACCGCCTAGTCGAGCCACCATGTCCTGCGGCCCGATCAGTTGCAGCAGGCGCTCTGCGAAGGATACGAGAAGAGCATCGCCGCTCGCGTGGCCCAACACATCATTGACCGCCTTGAAGCGATCGAGATCGAGAAGCATGACATTGAACCGTCGGCCATTTGCCAGTTCCCCAATCTCGCTCTCCAGCCGCTTGCTGAAGAAGGCTCTGTTTGGCAGTCCGGTCAGCGGATCGTGATGGGCAAGATGTTCCATCTGTTTCGCCACATCGCGGATCTGGCGCAGGTTCTCCCGCTCGACCACGGCTTCGCGCACCTTCTCGATCGCGACGGCAACGCGACCGATCTCGTCCTTGCGATGTTGAAACGGCGTCACCGAGGCCGTGTCGTCATGGGCGATTTTGGTGAGTGCTTCAATCAGCGCCGGCACCGGCATGAAGACCTTGCGCATCAGAAGTGCAACGACCCCGCCGGTCACGAGCAAAATGGTGATCAGAAGCGCAAGCGAATTCTGTAGAAGCTTCGTTTGTGTTTCGAGAAGCTTGGAAGCCTCGCCGATCGTCGTGACCACACTGCCCTGCAGCTTTCCATTCTGATCGACCACCGGAACGAAAGCAATGAAGTGCCGCACCGTACCAAGCTCGGCAAAGCCGACGTAGAATGCATCCATCGCCGTGCCTTCTGGCAATGTCAGCGAGATATTCTCCACCTCCCCCAGCGCGTCGGCGGAACTGGTAAAGGTCTGACCAGCGGGGTCCTTTTGAAAAATCCAGACATTGTTCTTGGTTTGCGCAGCGGCAAGCGCCAGAACGTCCCCGGGATTGAAGCCTGTATCCAAAATGGAGGCATCGTCACCCAGCGGTCGCTCGCTGGTGATCTTGACGATCTGGCCGCTGCTATCACTGTCGATGGAGATAAAGGTGTAAATGGTGCGGATCGCAGAACTCGTCACCTGCGCGTTCAGTTCTGCCTCGCGACGCCATTGGTCAAGCGAGTCCCGCTGGACCATCACCCAGCCGACAGCAGCGCCAACGAGATAGGCAAGCACGACACTGGACACGAGCGAAACGGTGATCTTCCAGAACAACGACTGATACCAGACAATTCTGGCCGGCCGTGCTGGCGCTTCTGCCTCAAAATGATCCGCACTTTCCGTGCTCAAGAGCATCTGGCTCTCACTTTGGCCTCTTATGAAAGAGAAATCAGGTCAAAATTATCTTCTAGCGTCTCGTTACGTCGCAGTTTGAAACACCACTGTTCAGCAAGAGAGTAAAAATATCCTCACATGGTTCGGCAGGATTCGATGCAATGGATAAAAAAGAGCAAATAAATCGATCCGGGTAACCGCACGGCTGTCCAGTTTTAGGTCTGGATTGAAGATCGCTGCGGCTCTAAATATCGCGCTTGGCATGCGGAAAGAAAATCGGCTTATGGCAATACTGAAGTTTACCGATCGGACGAAGAACAAGAGCGCGCTTGGCGCGAAAGATTTGAGTTTTCTCCTCAATCCGTATTCCATCGAGGTGACGCCGAAGACCGCCGCGAAGATCACTGACTTTTCCAGGCTCCTGCCGCCTGGAACACGAGTCTATATTGCCCACATCACCGGGACATCGATCCAGGACATGGTCGCGACGGCGAAAAGGCTACGCCAGGACGGGTTCGCCGTCATGCCGCATTTTCCCGCACGCAGCATTCCCGACATCGCCACTCTGAAGAGTTGGATAGAACTTTATCGCAATGAGGCTGATGTCACCGAGGCCCTGTTGCTGGGCGGCGGGGAGACGCGTCCGGTCGGCACGATCGAAAGCTCGATCCACTTGCTGGAGAGCGGTCTCTTCGACCGGCATGGTTTCCAGCGGCTGCATGTGGCGGGCCATCCGGAAGGGAGCCGTGACATCGATCCGGACGGCACGACCAGCAATGTCGATAGCGCTTTGAAGTGGAAAACGGACTTCTCTCGACTGACCGATGCCGAGATGGCGATCGTCACGCAGTTCGGCTTCGAGCCCGGGGTTATTACAACTTGGGCGGAGCGAATTGCAGAGGCGGGCGTCAGTCTTCCAATCCATGTGGGAATTGCGGGTCCCGCAAAACTTCAAACTCTAATCAAGTTCGCCATCTCCTGCGGCGTCGGCCCCTCATTGAAGGTGCTGCAAAAGCGGGCTTTGGACGTGACTCGATTGCTCATGCCCTATGAGCCGACCGAGATGGTGGATGCGCTGACGGCTTATGTCGAGAACAATCCGGCGTCGCTGATATCGCAACTCCACCTCTTTCCTCTCGGTGGAATTGAGCCGGCAGCGCGCTGGGTTGGAGACAACACCGTGACCCAGGCTCAGGCTGCCACTGGTACGTCGTAGTATAGAGAAGAAGGCGTTGGCGCCACCAAGCCTCTACCGACTCGAAGCGAATGCCAGTCCCAGCACGGCCGCCCCGACGAGACCGGGCTCAATGGCACACTCAGCCTTGACCACGAGCGGCCTTTGGAATTTGCGGAGAATTCTTGCTCTCACGGCGTGATCGAGCGCCTCGATCAGCGGCAGCGAGTTGGATAGGCCTCCGCCAACCGGAACGATTGTCGCACCGGTCATGTTGATGACGAGCGACAGGGGTCCTGCGAGAATGTCGATATAGATATCGATCGTGCGCGCAGCTTTTTCATCGCCGTCCTGCCAAGCCGCAAGGATCTCTTCCGCCTTCATCTCGGTGCCGGTCAGGTGACGGTGAAGCTTCTCCATGCCGCGGGCGCTGCCAATGGCATCGACACATCCATCGAGGCCGCAGCCGCAGGCAAAGCGCGGCAGTTCCACAGCGGGATTGCCGGCGCGCGTGGCAGCAACGGGGCCATGGCCCCACTCCCCGGCAAAACCGCCGGCGCTGTTGATCAGCTTGCCATCCACAACGAGACCACCACCGACACCCGTGCCGAGAATGGCCCCGAAGACGACGCGATGTCCGCGCCCTGCGCCTGCGCCATATTCCGCAAGCGCGCAGCAATCCGCATCATTGGCAATCAGCACGGGATGCCCAAGCGCTGCCTCAAGGTCTGCTTTCAACAAGCGTCCATGAGCGCAGGGAATATTGGCAATGTTGGCACGGTCGGTATCGGGGTCGATGACGCCTGCAATCGACAGCGCGACGCAGTCCGGCCTCTCTCCGATCTCGTCGATCACGGATTTCAACACATCAACGAAGGCATCGAAATCATGGATCGGCGTCTGCCGGCGTGCAACCGGGCGGATGTCATCGACAGCCCAGGCGCCAGCGCCCTTGATGGCGGTGCCGCCAATATCGAAACAGACGATCAAGCCGCAGCCCCTCTTGAAAAATCTTCGCCGAAGACGCAAGCGCCGGCGATGAAGGTCGCCATCAAAGACAAATCCGGCTTCAGTACCAGCAGATCGGCATCCATCCCGGCGGCGAGACTGCCCTTGGTGGCGCAGCCAATCGCCTCGGCCGGATAGAGCGAGGCCATATTCAACGCTTCCGTCAAAGGCAGGCCGATATGCTCATGGGCAAAGCGCACGCAAGAGAGCATATCGATATCGGCGCCCGCAAGCGTACCATCAGCAAGCGTCAACCGTCCGCCACGGCGGAAGACTTCACGATCATTGAGGAGGAAACCCTGCTGATCGGTGCCGATGGTCGACATGGCGTCGGTGACCAGGAATATCCGTCCCGGTCCCTGCTTGGCAGCGAGCGCCACCTGAATGACGATCGGATCAACATGAAAGCCATCCGCAATCAGGCCACAGGACAAGCGGCCATTAGCCAGTGCCACACCAACCAGACCCGGCTCGCGGTTTTCCATCTGGCTCATCGCATTGAAGAGATGCGTGACCATAGAAGCGCCAGCCGAAACGTAAGGCAAAATGTCCCGCGCCTTGGCATTGGTGTGACCAAGGCTCACAACATAGCCCGCCTCAACGAGTTTGGTGACATCGGCGGTCGAGACACTTTCGGGTGCAAGCGTCATGAGTGCCTCGCCGAAGTGACCGGCTTTTTCGACGAGGAACTGCAGATCGTCGCTCTCAAGTGGGCGGATCAACGAGGGATCATGGGTTCCCTTGCGGGCGACTGAGAGATGCGGGCCCTCCAGATGGAGACCGAGATAGCCTGGTACCTTTTCCGCAAAGGCAGCAATACCCGCTGCAACGGCCTTGCTCCGGATATCGACAGTATCGGTAATCAGGGTGGGGAGAAGGGCGGTCGTGCCATAGGCAGCATGCGCCGAGCATATCGTGCGAATGCCGTCGAGATCAGGCTGGTTGTTCAGCAATACGCCGCCACCGCCATTCACCTGAAGATCGATAAACCCTGGAACGATGAGGCCACCCGCCACATCACGACGCTCGATGGAAGACGATAGATCTGCCACCGGCATAATGGTCTTGATCCGGCCGTTTTCGACAACAAGTGCGTGGCCATCCAGAAAGACAGCCCCGTCGAAAATCCGGCCGCCACACAGCGCGAATGAGCCAATCATCGTGTTTCCGTTACCTTCTTGAGGGCTGCGGGCTTGTCAGGATCAAAACCACGCGCGCGCGACAGCATTTCGACCATGCCATAGTAAGGAACGATCAGGGCCAAGGCATCGGTCAGTGGGTGACCCGTCTCTACGAAGGGAAGAATGGTGGCACCCCTGCCCTTGTCGGACGTCAGATAGACATTGGCATTCTTGCCGACGAGACCCGATGCCGTTTCGGCAATCGAGGCTTCCGCCTTGTCACGCGCAGCAAAGGCGATCACCGGGAAGCTTTCGGCAACAAGCGAAACCGGACCATGCAGCACCTCAGCGGATGAATAGGCTTCGGCGTGCAACTCACAGGTTTCCTTGCACTTCAGCGCCGCCTCCGTCGCAATGGCAAGTGCCGGTCCACGGCCGAGCATATACAGAGATTCCGCCTTGACCAGCGGCTCTACCAACACACTCCAGTCGAGCGCAAGCGCCTTATCGAGGTGGTCGGGGAGCGCTGCCACAGCCTTCTTCAAGGAGCCCGAGCCGCTCCATTCGGAAAGAACCGCCAGTCCTGCGACGATCGAATTGACGTAGGACTTGGTGGCTGCCACCGCGATTTCCGGTCCAGCCTGGATATTAAGGGCAATCGAGGCGGTGTCGGCGAGAGGAGACGGTGTCGTATTGACCAGAGATAAGGTCAAGGCGCCGCCTGCTTTCGCACCTTCCAACATCGCGACTATATCCGGGCTCGCACCCGACTGCGAGACCGCGAAGGCCGCAGCCCGCTCCAAGCGCAGTGGCGCCTTGTAGATCGAGGCCAATGACGGGCCGAGAGACGCGACCGGAAGGCCGAGTTCAAGCTCTATCGCATATTTCAGGAAATAGGCAGCATGGTCGGAAGAGCCGCGAGCGACGGTGACCACAACGGCCGGATCATGGGCCGCAAGAGCGCGTCCTGCCCGCGAAATATCGTCTTTCCCAGCATCCAGAAGCCGGGCCACGGCCTGGGGGATTTCGTCGATTTCGCGTCGCATCATTGTCGTCATCAGTATGGCCTCTAAGGTTTTGATCAGGCGCCGATCGTGAGTTCTGCGACGAGATCGTAGGCGTCGCTGCGATAAAGCGCAGTGGAGACTTCCATCACGCGCCCGGTATTGAGATAGGCGATACGCTGCACGGAAAGCGCTGCGGAGCCGGGTGGAACCTCCAGCAACTCGCTTTCGTCATCGCGCAGCAGCACCGCGGAGATTCTCTGATTGGCGCGCACCGGGCGAATGTCGCGGGCGGCGAGCGCAAGATAGAGCGAGTCTTCGACCGTCTCAGGTTCGGGCAAAATATCGTCCGGAAGACTGGTCCGCTCGAGCGCAATCGGCATATCGTCGGCGGTGCGCAAACGAAGGATACGTGAAACGCGAGCCCCGCCTGAAAGGCCGAGCATCATGGTTTCCTCAGCTGTGGGAAACTTAAGCCCGCGCTCGATCCAACGCGATCCTGCCACCATTCCACGACGACGCATATCTTCGGTAAAGGACGTCAACCGTGTCAGAGGCTGCTGCATCTTCGGCACCGGCTTGGCGACGAAGGTTCCAGAACCGCGGCGCCGGACCAGAATGCCCTGCTCGACCAGCTCGTCGATCGCCTTTCGCACGGTCACCCGGCTGATCGCTGCGGCATCGGCGATGTCCCGTTCGGCTGGCAGGGCATCGCCATGCTTCAATCGCCCATTGGATACGGCATCCTCGATCAAGCGGCGCAACTTCTGGTAAAGCGGCCCGCCCCGTAATGCCTGCAATTCACCAAACGGCAAAACACCGTCCATTGCGCCTCTCCGATCTTTGCATGGGGAGATGGTCCGCCACCTACGGCAGAAATCGTCTCTCAGACACCATACCAAAACTGATACCAATACAACGCCACATTGGCAATATGCAGGACCAATCAATCGATAATCGCCAAAATATGAGCGATTTCAACGCCGAACATATATTCCACGGCGCCTCCGAAACAAATTTTTGTTCCACTGTAGACAGAAGGTATTTTTTTGGTATTAGTTATTAACAACGACGACCGGCCTGCGGAAAACCGAAAGTGGCTGGCGAGGGGAAATGCCCAAGACTCCAGTGTTTAGACGCTTATCCTCCACGCCCGAAAAGCGGGAGACAAAGAAGAACATTCAGCACGTGAAAATTATTTTCATAGCCACACTCAATTGCGGTTTTTCCGGTTGACCATACTGGAAATTTGCAACAGGCTACGAAAATAAATTACGAAAAGGGGAGCTGCAAAGCCATGAAAGTCGCAATAATCGGACTCGGATTCCGCCTTGGCTATCTTGGCCAGGTCTTTACGGAAATCGATCCTGATTTTGAGATCGTCGCCCATGTGGACCCCGAACCAGCGGGCATGAAGCAGCTGGAGGCAGAAAATATATCGGCCGGCCGCGCTTACGAAACCCCTGAGGAGATGATCGCGAAGGAAACCTTCGATCTTCTCATGATCGGCTCCCCCAATACTTTCCATCTGGAGCATATTCGCATCGGTCTGGAAGCAGGCCTGACGGTGTTCACCGAAAAGCCGATCGTCACCACCATCGAGGAAAGCTTCGAACTCGCGCGGCTTCTGAACCAGTACGGCCAGGACCGTCTGATGGTCGGTCTCGTCCTTCGTTACTCACCGCTTTACCGCGATCTGCGGCAGGCACAGGCTCAGGGACTTCTCGGCGATATCGCCTCGATCGAAGCCTCCGAGCATATTGCCCCCTATCATGGCGCCTTCTTCATGCGCGACTGGCGCCGCTACGACAAGCTAGCCGGCGGCTTCATGCTGGAAAAGTGCTGCCACGACCTCGACCTTTATAACGGCGTGATGGGTGTGCGCCCGCGCTATGTTTCGAGCTTCGGCGGACGCCGTAGTTTCGTGCCGAAGAACGCCCCGCAGAACAGCGGCGTTAATGACCTTGATATCTATTTCCGCAAGCCAAGCGGCTGGATGGGTGCAGACAAGGTGTTCGACAGCGATGGCGACATCATCGACTTCCAGACCGCCATCGTCGAATATGAAAACGGTGCGTCGCTGGCATTCCACACGAACCTCAACGTGCCGGACGAGTTCCGCCGCTTCTGCGTCGTCGGCGCGAAGGGCATGGCGGAAGGCGATTTCGTCCGTGGCTTCCTTGACGTTCACCGCGCCCATGACAGTGCCAAGCTGATCGGCAATACCTATCAGGCCCCATCGGTAAAATCGCACCATTACGGCGCGGACGAGCAGATGGCCGCCGATGTCTTTGCCCATGTCACGACGGGCGCTGCCCTACCGGTTTCTGCCCTCGACGCCATCGAAGCCGGCATCCTGGCGATTGCCATGGACGAAGCGCGTGCTGCCCGCAAGGTGGTCGATCTGGCGCCAGTCTGGGCAAAGTACGACGCCTGCCTTCACGGCACCGAAGACGCGCAAAAGCGCTCCGCCTGATGAAAGGGTGATCATGGACACCAGACGAAGCGCCGTTTTCTTTGCCTGGCTGCTTTTAGCGCCAGCCCTCCTCTATGTTCTTGCAATTGTCGCCTACCCGCTTGTCGATACGTTTATTCTGTCCTTTACCGATGCATCGCTGAAGAAGACCACCAACTGGGTGGGCTGGGCCAACTACGACAAGATTTTCAACGCTACTTTTGCGGAAGTCATTATCCGTACCTTCATCTGGACGTTCTTCTCGGTCGCCATCAAGATGATTATCGGCACCTTTGGCGCGACCATGCTAAATGCCGCAGTACCAGGCCGTGCGATCTTCCGCATTCTGACAATGCCGCCCTGGATCGTCCCAATGGCAATTGGCATCTTCATGTGGGGCTGGATGTATAATGGCCAGTTCGGCATGATTTCCGGCATGCTCCAGCGCACCGGTCTGGTCGATGGACCGGTTGCCTTTCTGGCGCAGGGCTCCACCGCGTTTTGGGCAACCGTGATCACCGATGTGTGGATCGGCGTGCCGATGGTGACGCTCTATCTTCTCGCCGCCATGCAGGCCGTTCCGCAGGATCTTTACGAAGCCGCCTGGGTTGATGGTGCCGGACGCCTCTATCGTTTCCGCCGCATCACGCTGCCGCTTCTCGTGCCTTCGATGATCACCATGTCGATGCTGTCGCTGATCTCGACCTTCAACTCCTTCGACATCATCTGGATCTTGACCCGCGGTGGCCCGAACGGCGAAACAACGACGATGATCATCGACACTTATAAGACCGCCATCGGCTCTTATAAGTATGGTGAGGGTGCTGCCCGAGCCGTGTTGATCTGCATCTTCCTGTCCATCTTCTGCCTTGCCTACTTCCGCATTGTCAGCAAGCTTTCTGCCGGAGACAAGCGATGACACCTCCTCCCGCACTGATCAACCGCTACAAGTGGTACGAAATCCTCGCGATCTATTGCGGCATCGCGCTGTTCCTGATCTTCGTGCTGTCGCCCTTTGTCGAAGGTTTTCTGGTGTCGCTAAAGCCGCTCAGCCAGCTCTTCTCGTCACCTTATCGCTTCTGGCCAGAAAATGGCTCTTTCGAAGCTTACCGGACGATGTGGGTGAGCGTACCGGGTTTTGCCCGATACATTTTCAACTCGTTCTTTATCTCCGGCATCGTCACGGCCGTCGTGTTGGCACTTGTCATTCCTGCAGCCTATGCCTTTGCTCGCTTCGAGTTTCGCGGCAGCGGTCTGTTGCTCGGTGCCTTTCTCGCCGTCAACATGTTCTCCGGCGCGGTCCTGCTCATCCCGCTCTTCCGCTTGATGCGCTCGATCGGCGTTCTCAATACATATTTCGCCATGATCGTGCCGGGCGTGGCCTTCCTCATCCCGTCCGCTATCTGGTTGCTGCGAACCTATATGATGCGCATCCCGCGCGAGTTGGATGAAGCAGCCTATGTCGATGGCGCCAGCTACTTTTACACCCTACGCCGCGTGATCATCCCAATCGCAATGCCCGGCATCGTGGTGGTCGCGATCACGACGTTCATTGGCTCCTACGCGCAACAGTTCATCTACGCACTGACCTTCAACTCAAAAACGGAATACATGCCTCTGCCGGTCGGCCTTTTTGCCTATTTCGGCCGCCAGGAGGTCATCTGGAACGAACTCATGGCCGCAAGTTTCGTCGGCATTGCCCCGGCGATGATCGTGATCTTCTTCCTGCAACGCTATCTCGTCAGCGGACTGACCGCAGGCGCGGTGAAACAATAAGATAACCACCAGAGAATGGGAGACTGACCGTGAATACCAAATTCAAGTTTACCCTCTACGCGCTGAGCCTTGCTGCTTCGACAGCAATGGGCGCAATGTCTGCACACGCCGCCGACAAGGAAATTTCCTGGATCTATTGCGGCGACAAGATCGACCCGATCCATGAAAAATACATCAAGGAATGGGAAGGCAAGAACGCAGGCTGGACCGTCAAGCCGGAAGTCGTTGGCTGGGAACAGTGCCAGGACAAGGCAACGACGCTTGCTGCATCCGGCTCTCCAGCCGCCATGGCCTATGTCGGCTCGCGCACGCTGAAGCAGTTCTCCGAAAATGACATGATCGTTCCCGTTCCGATGACGGACGAGGAAAAGAAGTCCTACTATCCGCACATCGTCGATACAGTCACCATTGATGATCAACAGTGGGGCGTTCCGGTCGCTTTCTCCACCAAGGCCCTCTACTGGAACAAGGATCTGTTCAAGAAGGCCGGTCTCGATCCTGAAACGCCACCAAAGACCTGGGCGGAAGAAATCGCCTTTGCCAAGCAGATCAAGGAAAAGACCGGTATTGCCGGTTATGGCCTGCCTGCCAAGACCTTCGACAACACCATGCACCAGTTCATGCACTGGGTTTACACCAACAACGGCAAGGTCATCGATGGCGACAAGATCGTCATGGACAGCCCTGAAGTGCTGGCTGCTCTGAAGGCTTACAAGGACATCACCCCCTATTCCGTCGAAGGCGCAACGGCCTACGAGCAGAACGAAATCCGCGCAATCTTCCTCGACGGCAAGGTCGGCATGATCCAGGCTGGCTCGGGTGCCGCTTCGCGTCTGCAGAAGACCGGCATCAACTGGGGCATCGCAACGCTCCCGCTTGGCCCATCGGCCAAGGGTCCGGGCACGCTGCTCATCACCGACAGCCTTGCCATCTTCAAGGGTTCGGGCGTTGAGGACAAGGCGATCGAATTTGCCAAGTTCATCACCTCTCCTGGTCCGCAGGGCGAGTATGAGCTTCAGGGCGACGCCGGCCTGACGCCTCTGCGTCCTTCTCCAAAGGTCGATGAATTCGTTGCAAAGGATCCTTACTGGAAGCCTCTGATCGAAGGCATCACCTATGGTGGTCCTGAGCCGCTCTTCACCGACTACAAGGGCTTCCAGAACACCATGATCGAGATGGTCCAGTCTGTCGTCACCGGCAAGGCTGAGCCTGAAGCCGCGCTGAAGAAGGCGTCGGCCGACCTCGAGCAGTACAAGTAATATCGAACCGAAGGGGGCGTTCTCTCAAACGTCCCCTTCGACACCACCGCATGTGACGAACAGCCTTGCGGTACACCAAACAGCGCTGCCGAATGCACCGGGTGCAAACGGCCCTCTGGAGACGATCGTGGGTCAGCTTCATCTCAACAACGTTCAAAAATTCTACGGCGACTTTGAAGTCCTCAAAGGCGTGCAACTCAATGTTCCGCACGGAGAATTCGTCGTTTTCGTCGGCCCATCCGGCTGCGGAAAATCAACGCTGCTGCGCATGATTGCAGGCCTGGAATCGATCAGCGACGGCGATATCGTCATTGATGGTATCCGCGTCAACGACAAGCCGCCGGTCGAGCGTGGCATCGCCATGGTCTTCCAGTCCTACGCACTTTACCCTCACATGACCGTCTTCGAGAACATCGCCTTCCCGCTGCGGGTCGAGAAGATGGCGGAAGACAAGCTCCGCGAAAAGGTCCACGCGGTCGCCAAGATCCTGCAGCTTGAGCATCGCCTCGAACAGCGCCCCGGCATGCTGTCTGGTGGCCAGCGCCAGCGCGTTGCTATTGGCCGCGCGATCGTGCGCGAACCGAAAATCTTTCTGTTCGACGAGCCGCTGTCCAACCTTGATGCAGCACTTCGCTCCGACATGCGCATCGAACTGACCAAGCTTCACCGGCAGCTAAAAGCCACAATGATCTACGTGACCCATGACCAGGTGGAAGCCATGACCATGGCCGACCGCATCGTGGTTCTCAATGCCGGCAGCATTGCGCAGGTCGGTTCGCCGCTACAGCTTTATCACAAGCCGGACAATCTCTTCGTCGCAGGCTTCATCGGCAATCCAAAAATGAACTTCCTGCCAGTAACCTGTGTGGAAGCTTCGGACACCGGCGTGACCATCGCCTATGAAGGCAAGCAGCTGACGGTGCCTGTCGCGCGTGGAAATGTGCGTGCAGGCGATACGCTGACCCTCGGCATCCGTCCGGAACATTTGAGCCTCGGCACGGGCGATATGACTATCACTACAGTCCCAAGCGTCATCGAGCGCCTCGGCATCAACACGATTTCCTATTCGACGCTTTCTACCGGCCAGCAGTGGTGCGCTCTTCTGTCGGGCTCCGCGCCTGTTGCAGTCGAGAAGCCTGTTTCGGTTGCCATCAACGGCGCGGACTGCCACCTCTTCGATGGCGATGGCAATGCGCTGGAACGTCGTATCGATTGGAAGACACAGGAGCTGCCCGTTCTGGCCTGACCTCCGTTACGAGGCGGCTTGAAGCACAAATAAAGTTTAAGGGCGTTTCCTTGCTTGAAGGAAGCGCCCTTAAACTATGTGTTCATTCCTGTAGACGCCGAGAGCGCATCTGCGAGCTTTCACGACCGTCGGCAACCGTTCAGGCCGCCTTATGTCCATGCGGGTCCTGCACGATCGGCCAAATATCCCGCCTGACGCGGCGATAAGGGTTGGTTGCCGGATCGTTGGGATAGGGTTTCCCAGCCGAGCAATAGAGGATCTGCGAGGCGATCTTCGAAAAAGCGGCGTAGAAGTGGTTGGTGGATTTGATCAACAGGATCTTCCTCGACAGCGGATCGATGCCGAGGGCCGTGAAGAGAGACGGGTCATAGCTTTGAACCCGCACCGTCCCCAAAATCACGTCGATCCCGTCGAAGTGGATATGGGCAGCATCACCGAATGGCGCGATGCTGTCTCCAAACTTCATCTCGGCATTGGGCACGACCCTGACGACCTTCACCAGGGCATCGATAGGATCGCCGGTATTGGGTGCGGATTTCGCCCCGAAGCGCAACGGAATTTGAGCCCCCTCGCCTGCCGCCATGCAGATTTGGACGGCAATTGGATCCCACACGAGACCGGCAGCGACGCTTGTAGCGCCCTGGGCCATCAGTTCACGCAACAGCACCGTGGCATCGCCAGCCGTACCTCCACCCGGATTGTCCCAGACATCGGCAATCACCACCGGACCGGTTGAGGTATCCGCTTTCATCGCAAGTGACACTGCCTCGGCCTCACCGATTTGCGGCATCATGAAGGTGCCGCGCTTATCGAAGAGCTCAAGCCCGATCGAACGCGCCAGCGCCACGCCCTTGGCCGCATTGCCATCGGTCACCGCGATGGTCTTCGTTCCCATCTCCGGCACATCGCCCGCCATGAAGCCGTGGATGATGGAAAGCGACAACACCTCCGGGTCCTGCTTCTCTGTCGCCATCATCCGATCGACGATGCTGCGCATCGGCTCGCGGGACGTCGGAAACACATCGATCATGCGGCAATCGAACACGGACATGACCGGTTTGACGCGCCCCTCCAGCGTATCCACCGCGATCCGCCACAGATCCTCAGCGCGATCGACAAAATCCGTATGCGGAAACTCCTTGAAGACGACGAAGAAGTTCACGGCATCGACGCGCTTTCTCGTCAGGTGGCTGTGCGGATCGAGCTCGGCGCAGACCAGAATATCAGGCCCAACGATCTCGCGGACGCGCGCCAAAAGATCGCCTTCCGGGTCGAGGTATCCATCCGCAACCATCGCGCCATGGAGGCCAAGCACCACCGCATCGACCGGCATTGCCGCGCGCAACTGATCGAGAATTTCATCCCGCAGGCTTTCGAAGGCCTGACGGTTGATGAGGCCCGCCGGGTCCGCCCATGCCGCCGTTCCTTCGATCAGCGTCCAGCCTTTGGCGGCGCAGACCGCGCGACCGACAGTGATCGGAGCGGTGCAAAGCGTGGGTGTGACGGGATGCTGGCCCGGCGGTGCATAGAGCGATTCCTCGAAAGCCCGCCTGTCGATGCAGATCGGCGCGAAAGTGTTGGTCTCAGTGGCGAGAGCCGCGGTAAAAATGCGCAAGAGCTTGGGCCTTTTTTGCTGAAGGGCAGGACGTTTATTGGCCCATTGGGTTCGGCAGATAACCGGTGAAGCCGGAAATCTTCCAGCGACCTTCATGCAGGCGGCAATAATAGAGTGTCTGCCACTTCATCACATCGGTCGAGCCATCAGCCTTCTTGATGCTGCCGTCGAATTTCTTGCGCACCAACGCCGTTTCGCCAGAAATCTCGATCTCCTCCAGGGTCGTCGTGGTGAAAATCGCCGTCCGTGGGTCTTCGCCGTAACTGCCTTCTGCAAACTCGCGTGCCTGTTTCAGCCACTCGTCGCGGTAGGCGGGAAGATTGGGGAAGGCCAGCGCCCACTTGTCGGGATTCGGTTCGCGATTGCCGCTGATGCCGATGAAACCGTCTTCCACGAAGTCATCTGCCACCATCGACCAGTCTGCGGCCAGAAATGCATCGATATCGCGCGGAACCAACATCTCCCAAATGGCGTGTCGCGCCGCATCCGAGGCAGGAAACGGGTTTCTGAAGGGGTCACGCATCGAGGGCTCCATATCTAAATTATTTTCATGATGACCAAAAATCTCTGGCAAAAATCCGTTTTCTATGGTCACTTGTCAATGAATAACGAAAATAATTTGCAAGGCCCATCCCATGAGCATCAAACGATATGGCGCTGAAAAATCCGGAGCAGGTGGACAGACACTTCCTTTTGCACGCGCGGTCGAGGCCGATGGCTGGCTGCACGTTTCCGGTCAGGTGGCCATGGAAAATGGCGAGATCATCTCCGGCGGCATCATCGAACAGACTCACAAGACCATCGAGAACGTGATCGCTATTCTGCACGAAGCCGGCTACGGCGTCGAGCATGTCGTGCGCTGCGGCGTGTGGCTGGATGATCCGCGCGACTTCTGGACGTTCAACCGCATCTACCAGAGCTATTTCGGCGAATATCCGCCGGCACGCGCCTGCGTTCAGGCCTCGATGATGGTGGACTGCAAGGTCGAGATCGACTGCATCGCCTATAAACCCAAGTCCTGAAAGCAGGCCGATGGATATCTTTGCGACCATTCAGGATGAAAGAGCGCAGTTTTCGCCATCCGAACAGCGCATCGCGGAGATATTGCTGAACGAGTTCGACTTCGCCGTCGGCGCCTCGATCATCGAACTGGCGGAAAAGGCGGATGTCTCTCCGCCGACGGTGACCCGCTTCTGCCGCCGGCTCGGCTGCCAGAACTTCGCTGACTTCAAGGTCCGTCTTGCCAAGACCGCTTTCGTCGGCGTCCGTTACCTCAACCCGGAAGCCAAGAGCACGTCGGCGGAGGATGTCGCCGAAGACATCATCACCAAAGCGCAGAACGCACTCTTCATGGTTCACCGCGCGCTCGATCCGCAGGCACTCGATACCGTGGCCGAGCGGATTGCTGCGGCCTCCATGGTCTATGCCTTCGGCTCCGGCGGCAATTCCTCCATGGTCGCCCTCGAACTGCAGAACCGGCTTTTTCGCCTGGGCACCCGCATCACCGCCAGCAACGACCACAATATGCAACTCATGCTGACGGCGGCAGCGCAGGAGGGCGATGTGATCATCGGCTCGTCCTTTTCGGGCCGCAATCAGGAACTGATGCGCTGCTTCAAACTCGCAAGAGAAAACGGCATTCGCACCATTGCACTCACTCAAGTGAAAAGCCCGGTGGCGAGGCTCGCAGACCATGTCATCGGCATCGACCTTCCGGAAGGCGACAACATCTATCGCCCCACCTCGACGCGCTTTGCCTATCTCGCGGTGATCGACGTGCTTGCCAGCCTGGTGGCCTACAAGAACCGCAAACACTCCACCATCACGCTGCGCCAGATCAAGCAGCAGTTGCTGGAGCATCGCGATGGCGGCGACGACCGCCAGATATTGGGAGACTGACGACATGACGACCCATAAGCGCATCGCCGTGGTGACAGGCGCTGCCGGCGATATCGGGCGCGCAATCGCTGCCCGTCTCGCAGCAAGCCATGACCTTATAGCCCTTGTCGATATTGATCAGGGTGCTCTGGAAAGCGCGGTTGCCGCGCTTGGCGGTGGAGCCGCTTACGTGACGATCGTCGCTGATGTCACCAATGCCGATAGCCTCAAGGCCATGACGGACCAATTAGAGGCGCTCGGCAAGGTCGTAACCCTCGTCAACAATGCCGGTGCGGCACGCGCCGTTTCACTGCACGACACGACGCCGGAAATCTGGCGCATGGATTCGAGCCTCAATCTGGAGGCTGCATTCCTGACCTTCCGCGCGGTCGAGCGCGACCTGACGGAAATGCAAGGATCCGTCGTCAACATCGCCTCCGTCAACGGCATGGCTGTCTTCGGTCATCCGGCCTATAGCGCCGCCAAGGCGGGGTTGATCCATTTGACCAAGCTGATCGCGGTCGAATACGGAAAATTCGGCATCAGAGCCAACGCCGTGGCGCCCGGAACCGTGCGCACCCAAGCCTGGGAAGCGCGCGCCGAAGCCAATCCGAATGTCTTCGAGGAGGTCAAGCGCTGGTATGCGCTGCGCCGTATCGCCAACACGCACGACGTCGCCAATGCCGTCCATTTTCTGGCAAGCGATCAGGCAGCGGCCATCACCGGCGTCTGCCTGCCCGTCGATTGCGGGCTGACGGCAGGCCAGGCCGAGCTCGCCCACACCTTCTCTCAATCCGAACATTACTGAACACGCATAAAAATCAAGGGAACGACGATGAGCAAGACCGGATTCCGCCTCGAAAACGCATGGCATCCCATTGAGGGCGACCCGTCAGGCGGGTTTGTCTTTACCCTCGTCAACCTCACCGACACGCCGATCAGCGACTTCAAACTCGCCTATACGGCGCTGACGCGCGTCATGGACAATCCAGCTTGCGAGAACGCGACGTTCCTGCTGCGCAACGCCAATTTCCACCAATATGCGCCGCCTGCCGGCTTCGTTCTGGAGCCCGGCGCCAGCTGGCGCTTTACCGTGCGCGGCCTCTGGCGGCCTGCCAAGCATAGAACCGACGGAGCGAAATCCGCCTATCTGACATTCTCCGATGGCACCCATCACACCATCGACGTTGCCGATCTGATGCTGGAAGGCAGGGTCAGCGATCCGCAAAAGCCGCTCTTGCCGGAAGGACGCATCACTGAGCCCTTCTCGCTTTTACCCTGGCCGAAGCATGCGCACTTGCAAGCCGGTGAAACACCCGTCGTGCTCTTCCCGGCAGCGGGCAGCACGCTCGCCGACGTGAAGGCGATGGACACAGTCCTCAGCCTCCATCGCCGCCTGTTTTCTGCAGCCCACCAGCCATTTTCGCTGATCGCGGTCGAACAGGGTAAGGCTATACGTTTTCAGCAGAGCGGTTCGCTTGCGGCGGAAGCATATGAGCTGACATTCGCCGAAGACGAGATCGTGCTTGCCTATGGCGGCGATACGGGCCGCCAATATGGTCTGACAGCACTGGCACAGCTCCATGATGGCGCGCGCAGAAATGCGACGCTGTTCCGCTTCCCAGGTTCGGGCACCATCAAGGATGAACCGCGTTACGGATGGCGCGGATGCCACCTCGATGTATCACGCCAGTTTGCTCCGGCACCAGACGTGCTTCGTCTCATCGATATTCTCGCCTGGTACAAGATGAATGTGTTCCATTGGCACCTGACCGATGACGAGGCGTGGCGCTTCGAAGTTCGTGCCTATCCGCAATTGACCACCGTGGGCGTCATGCGCGGCCCCGATGAACCGATGCTTCCGCAGCTTGGCAATGCCGCAAAGCCGGTCGGTGGCTTCTACACCCAGGCGGATGTCGCTGCCATCATCGCCCATGCGAGCGAACTGAATGTCGAAGTCGTACCGGAAGTCGATATTCCCGGCCACAGCACTGCAATCCTGGCCGCTCTTCCCGAACTGGTCGATGGTCAGGAAGCGCCGGACAGCTATCGCTCGGTTCAAGGCTTCCCGAACAACGCCCTCAATCCTGCGATCGAAGAGACCTATGTGTTCCTCGGCAAGGTCTTCGATGAAATGGTCGAGCTCTTCCCGTCAAAGCTCATCCATATCGGTGGCGACGAAGTGGCCGACAACACTTGGATGGCCTCGCCGCTGGCGCGCAAGCTGATGGAGAAGGAGGGTCTGGATGGTACCTTCGGGCTCCAGAGCCACTTCATGAAGCGAATTCAAAAAATGCTGGCCGACAGAGGCCGCAGCATGGCGGGCTGGGACGAAGTCTCCCACGGCGGCGGCGTCGATCCGGACGGCACGTTGCTGATGGCATGGCGCGCGCCCGAAGTCGGCGTCGAGCTGGCGAAAGAGGGCTACGACGTCGTGATGACGCCGGGCCAGGCCTATTATCTCGACATGGTGCAGGACGAAGCCTGGCAGGAGCCGGGCGCCAGCTGGGCCGGCACCGTGCCGCCGCATCACACCTATCACTATGAGGCAGTGGGTGATTTTCCCGAGGACCTGAAGCCGCGTCTTCGTGGCGTGCAGGCCTGCATCTGGACCGAACACTTTCTCAACCGCGACTACTTCAACCATCTGGTCTTCCCGCGTCTGCCGGCCGTGGCAGAAGCCGCTTGGACACCGCGTGAGCGCAAGGATTGGGATCGCTTCTCGGCGCTCGTGCGCCTCAGCCCCACGCTTTGATCGGAGACAGTGCCATGGTGTTACGCATTGCAGTCGGCGGCATTCATACGGAGTGCTCCACCTATTCGCCTGTTCTCATGCAGCCGGAAGATTTTCGCGTGTTGCGCGGTGACGATCTGACGGGTGCTGAGTATTTCAGCTTCCTGCCGACCGAGGGTGTGGAAATCTTTCCTCTCCTTCACGCCCGCGCCATTCCAGGCGGCCCGGTCTCTAGGGCGACCTATGAAGGATTCAGGCAAGAATTTTCCGACAAGCTGCGGGCGACCCTGCCGCTCGACGGTCTTTATCTTGCCATGCACGGCGCAATGAATGTCGAAGGCATGGACGATGCCGAAGGCGACTGGATTGCCAATGCCCGCTCGATCATCGGTCCGGATATTCCGCTGGCTGTCAGCTACGATCTGCACGGCAACGTGACCCAGAAGATCGTCGATCAGATCGACATCTTCGCTGCCTATCGCACCGCGCCCCATATCGATGTGCGCGAGACGATGGTGCGGACTTGGTCGATGCTGTTCAGGACGCTGAAAACCGGCGAAAAGCCAGGTGTCGCCTGGGCTCCGGTTCCGGTTCTGCTGCCGGGCGAGAAAACCTCGACGGAAGACGAACCCGCAAAGTCGCTCTACCATCGCCTGCCGGAGCATGATCGGATCGACGGCGTCTGGGATGCCAATCTGATGGTCGGCTATGTCTGGGCAGATGAGCCGCGAGCAACCGCCTGCGCTGTGGTGACGGGGTCAAATCCCGAAGCGGCAAAACGCGCCGCGGAAGAGATCGCTCTGTCCTATTGGCAGGCGAGAGGAGACTTTCGCTTCGGTCCCGTCACCGGCGATCTCGAAGATATGCTTGACCTGGCCGAGAAGGCTGAAACGCAGCCGGTCATTCTTGCCGATTCCGGCGACAATCCCACTGGTGGTGGCGTGGGCGACCGTGCGGACGTGTTGAAGTCGCTGATCCTGCGCGGCTTCGAAGGCGCCGTCATTGGCGGTATTACCGACCGTCCGGCGGTGGAAGCGTGTTTTGCCGCTGGCATCGGCAAGACGCTCAGCCTCAAGATCGGCGGTTCACTCGATCCCGCCAGTCCCTTCGTCGAAGTCGGTGCCGAGATTGTCAGCCTCGATGATCCAGGCGCAGCGGATGAGCGACAGGCTGTCGTCAAGATCGGCGGCATCACGCTCATTCTCGCAGCCCGCCGTCGCCCCTACCACAATATCGCAGACTTCACGCGTCACGGCATCGATCCTGCCAAAGTAAGATTGCTGGTGGTGAAATCCGGTTACCTCTCGCCAGAGCTTCAGCCGCTATCAAATCCAAACCTGATGGCGCTGACGGATGGCGTTATCAACCAGGATATCGAGACATTGCCATCGAAGCGGCGGGTGCAACCGATATTTCCTTTCGTCAAAGACTTCGACTATACCCCGTCTGCGAAACCATCCGCACGATGGCGTTGAGGTTTTCAGCCAAGCCGCTGACTGCAAGATGACTCGTGGGCGCTCGGGATACATTCCGAGCGCCCATTCAACTTTCCCATCCTGCATAACCGCAGGCTGTCTTTCCTGAAGAGTATCGCGATCTTTCAGGTTCGCTCACACGCTTCAGGTCCTGTTTTTACCGCATGTCGTCATTGCAAAATCGCTCCACACTTTTGCTTGGACCATGCTTTAAGTGGACGATCCATGCTGTCGGCGCTGCCCTTTGTTTATCGACATGACCAACTGCGGCTTTCGGCTGCCGGTATTTTCGTCTTCGGTTTCACCGGTGCCGCGACCGCGCCCTATATGTCGCTGATCGGCATTCGCGAACTCGGTCTGACAGATGCCGGTTTCTCGATCCTGAGTTTCGTCGCAGCGCTGGTCAACGTGTCGGCCAGCATCAGCATGGGCATCCTCTCGGACCGGCTAGGCCACTATAAGCTTCCCATTCTCGGAGCATGCATATCCGGGGCGTTGGGCTATGGCGTGGTTTATGCCTTTCCGACCATTTGGACCTTCGCACTTGCGCTGCTCATTCCCGTTCCGGTTTATGGAGCGCTCAACTCGCTGATTTTCGCCTATGTCCGCGCAAGCTGCGCCGGCATGCCGCCGCGTGATCTTATCGCCGTCAACTCCGCGGTTCGTGCCGCGATCTCGCTCTCCTGGGTCCTGGTGCCCGGCATTGTCGGTTACGCGCTTGCGGGCCGAACGAGCATGCTCCCAGCTTTTCTGCTGGCGGCGATCGCCTGCGCCTTCTGTTTCATTCTCTTTGCCCGCTTCATGCGTGAAGAAACCATTGCCCATACCGAACGGCAGGAGCCAGCTTACGCGTTCCTCGCATCCATTCGCCATCTCGGCTCACGCCAGATCTGGCCCTTCGTGCTTGCCATTGCGCTGATCTCATGCACCCTGCATGTCAACGGCATCGTGTTGCCGCTCGTGGTAACCGGAAAGGCGGGCGGGCAGCCGGCCGATGTCGGCGCGATCGTCGGCATCGTCGCTCTTCTCGAGATCGTCTTCATTTTCTTCTGGGGATGGGTGGAAACCAAGACATCGGCCGCAGTCGCCATCGCTGCCAGTGCGCTTATCTATTGCGCTTACATGCTCGGTCTCGGCTTGGCGAAAGACCCGATGACAGTCTACCTGCTGACACCTCTTTCGGGTCTCGGCGCAGCCGGCATCATTTCCCTGCCCATCACTTATCTGCAAAACCTGATCGCCAGGCGCGCAGGTCTTGGAAGCTCGCTCATCGCCGTCAACATCTTCTTGGGCGGCGGCCTGAGCTCCCTGCTCTTCTCGGTCGGCACGGCTGTCAGTGATTATTCCCACACGGCAATGCTCGGCGCATTTGCAGGTCTCTGCGGTGTGGCATTGCTCGGCTTCCTTCACAAGCGGCCGGCTGTTAAGGACGATCTCCACACCCAACAAGGAAGCGAATATCATGGCTGATCATACCGGGCGGTTGCTGGAGATTTGCGTCGACAGCGCAGAGGGTCTCGCCGCAGCGATCGAGGGCGGGGCAGACCGCATCGAGCTTTGCTCCGCACTGGGCGTCGGTGGATTGATGCCGTCCTACGGCCTGATGCACCACGCGAAACGAACGAGCCCAATTCCCGTCTACCCGCTCATCCGCCCAAGAGCCGGAAACTTCGTCTATGACGAGGCCGATGTCGCCATCATGGAGGCGGATATTGCGCAGGCACGGGAGCTTGGGCTACCCGGCGTCGTCATCGGCGCGACGACCACAGACGGACGCCTTGACCGAGAGGTTTTGACGAGGTTGATTGAAGCTGCGTCCGGCCTGGACATCAGCCTTCACCGCGCCTTTGATATGGTCAACTACCCGATCGAAGCCCTCGAGACCGCGATCGATCTCGGCATCTCCCGCATCCTGACCTCCGGCTGCGCAAAGAACGTATCGCTTGGAATGGAGACGCTGAAGCGCCTGGCGCATCAGGCGGATGGCCGTATCAGCATCATGCCGGGCGGTGGCGTAACGGCCGATCTCGTGCCCGAGCTTCTGGCCGCAACTGGCATCCACGAAATCCATGCCTCGGGCAGCGCCTCTTCGAAAGAGGACCCTTCTCTTGTGGAATTCGGTTTTGCGCCCGAGCAGCGCAGACAGACCAGCCCGCAGGTTATTCGCGCGTTGAAGACGATTGTTCTTGGGGTCTGATTTGGTCAACGCGCAAGGCAGCGTCGCTAATGATCAAGAGGAGGACGCCGCCAGATCAACTTCGCCTCTGAATGGATTGGCTCCACCGCGGTTGAGACGTTTTGCAATATAGAGCGCCTCGTCTGCACGTCTGAAGACGGGATCTGGTGAGGTCTCCTCTGCCAGGACCCTGCTCATTCCATAGGACGCGCCAACCGCCATGATCGTGCCGTTCACTTCATAAGGCTTGGAAATCACCGCAGCCAGTTGACGGCACCGCGCCTCCGCCTCCTCTTCGGAAACCTTCGGCATCATCACCGCAAATTCGTCGCCTCCAAGACGGAAGCAAACATCGTCCGCGGCGCATCCGGCACGCAACCGCTCGGCAACCTGCTTCAGAAGATCGTCTCCATCGGCGTGACCGAAGCGATCGTTGATTGCCTTGAACCCATCGAGATCGATGCAAACAACCGTCAACGGCCCCTGCTCCGACAGCTGCGTAAACCTGGTCGATACCAGTGTTCTGTTGGCAAGCCCCGTGAGGAAATCATGTGTTGCCGCATGCCGCATGTGCTTTTCCGCATCGACAAGCATCCTGAGCGCCTGACGCGACGTCGAGATTGCGAGGACACAGCTCGCGATGAAGATGCAGAGCGTGGCCGCGGCAAAGGGCAGTGACTGCCGCAGCAGATCATGGGCCGGCGTGTTCGCCTGCCATGACAGAACCTGTACCTGCCCATGCGGGGCAGCGGCAATGTCCACAGACGCGCGACCGGGCTTGACCTGCTCAGACGGCTCGACGGCTGCATCGTCAAGCATGAAGCGCTCGCCGAAAAACGCCTGAAGGCTGCCCGCGATTGGAATGGCCGAAACCAGGATTGGCGCGCGGTCGGTATTGGGGACGACTGTCCCGATATCGGCCTGAAAGAGGCTTGCCGTCAGCAAGAGAGCGTCATTCCCCACCACTTCGATTTTGCTTGATGAGATCCTGTCCGGAATGCCGCTCTTCTTCGGCCGGTGCTCCCGCGCTCGCACCGAGTCGATCAACGGTTGGGCTGCCGCGACAAGCGCGCTCGGTTGCTGTTTCAGGAACGAATGGTTGGCGAAATCATCTGCCGTCTTGGCGTAGATAATCTTGTCGTTGCTGTCGACCACGGCGAGCGAGCGCACGTTCGACGTGCCGATGATGGACTGGCCAAGGTTTCGCTCGGCCCAGCTGAGATCGAAATTGTTGTTGAGCTTATCGATCGCCTCGTCCCAGATCGTCCAGGATGTCAAAACGACTTCCATGTCCGAGATCCAGATCGCGACATTGCGCTTGACCAACGTCTCCTGGCGCACTTTCGCCTCCTCGTCCAAGCGGGCAGCACCAAAAAATAGTACGGCGGCCAGTCCGAGCAACAAAAGCCCGACAATGACGGCAACAGGGCCAACAAGCTTGAAGTGATTAAGGCGCGCCGTCATGGTGAGTTCCGTTGGCAATACGCAGATACTTTACATCGGCAATAATGCACTCACAGTTATCAGGGCAAACAATTACCTTGGCAAGGTTAATGGTTTTCTCACGAGTGGAGACGCCGCGTCGGCCATCTTATCTCAGGCGGCAGACAGCAAGATCAGAGCTCTCAACAGACGGCATGACCCCACACGATCAAAGCTTAACCGTCACAAATGAGCGAGACCTTGAATTGATGCTTCGGCCCGCCAATCGAAATTGATTTTCAGGCCGAAGCTGCAAATCTATTGCCGTTACTTCCGATTTTAACGGGAAGCCTTGTCCTTGCCCGGCAAGATATCCGCCATATCGGCCACGATTGCAGCCGCCTCGGTCTGAAGCACATCTTTCGCGTTCTTGCGAGCGTTTTCCAGAGCAAGGTTGGCACTGAGGCTTCGCTCATTGGCCTGCAGCCCGTCATCGAGTTCTGGAACGACGACGCCGGCTTCCTGACGCGCCTTGAGCTTCGCAGCCACCGCGGCCATTTCCTTGCGACGCTCTGCCTCGTTGAGGGAGATCGTCTTCTTTTCGCGCTGGGCCTTTAGCTCTGCGGCATCTTCGACGAAGCGCTGATAATCCTTGTCGTCTTTGATGCGCGCTTCGTGACGGCTTTCCAATTCAGGCACAAGTGCCGTCATATCGCCCTGCTTTTTGTATTTGGCGGGCTTTATCGTCGTCCACGGCAACGCGTTGTCATAGCTGGATTCGCCGAGCGTTTTCGGATCCTGAACGCTTGGCGTGTTGATGTCAGGCGTAACACCGCGCAGCTGCGTCGTGCCGCCGTCGATCCTGAAGAACTGGGCAATCGTCAACTTGAGCTGGCCGAGTTCCGGCTCCTGCTTGCCGGCCACCCTGTCCAGATCGACGACCGTCTGCACGGTGCCCTTGCCGAAGCTTGGATCACCGACGATGACGCCGCGGCCATAATCCTGGATGGCGGCCGCAAAAATCTCCGACGCCGAAGCGGAGCCGCGATTGATGAGAACGCCGAGCGGACCATCCCAGGCCGGCGTGGAGCGATCATCATTCTCGACTTCAACCTTGCCAGCTGCATTGCGCTGTTGAACCACAGGTCCCTTGCCAGTGAAGAGACCGGTGAGATCGATGGCCTCGGCCAGCGAGCCGCCACCATTGTCACGCAGATCGATGACGACACCGTCGACCTTCTCCTGCTTCAATTCGCCAAGAAGCTTTTCGACGTCGCGGCTGGCGCTTCTGTAGTTCTTGTCGCCAGCGCGGCGCGCCTCAAAATCTTCGTAGAAGGTTGGCAGCGCAATGACGCCAATCTTCAATGTCTGGTCGCCAAGCTTGACAGGCACGACGGACTTCTTGGCCGCCTGCTTCTCGAGGCTGACCTTGTCGCGGACCAGGTTGATCACCCGGTGACCGCTGGCATTTCCGGCATCTGCCGGCAGAATGTCCAGGCGCACCACAGATCCCGCTTCGCCGCGGATCATCTGCACAACCTCGTCGAGACGTGTCCCAACAACTTCCTTGATAGGGCCTTCTTCGCCCTGACCGACACCAATGATGCGGTCGCCGACAGCGAGTTTGTTTGAAAGCTGCGCCGGTCCACCGGCCACAAGCTCGCGGATCGTCGTGTACCCGTCGCGCTCCTGCAGCACGGCACCAATGCCGACCAGAGAAAGCTTCATCGAGATATCGAATTCAGCTGAAGCCTTGGCGCTGAAATAATCGGTGTGGGGATCGACCGCCGTGGTGAAAGCCGCCATGAAGGACTGGAAAACGTCGTCGGCCTTATAGGTTTCGACACGGTCCAAAATGTTCTTGTAACGCTTGTCGAGCGTATCGCGGATCTTTGCTTCGTCCTGATCGGCAAGCTTCAGTCTGAGCCAATCGCTCTTCACGCGCTTACGCCAGAGTTCGTTGGCCTGCTCTTCCGTCTTGGCCCAAGGCGCATCCTCGCGCGACAGCGGATAGTCTTCCTGCACCGTAAAATCGAAGCCGTTCTTCAACAGGCTGCGCGCATAGGTCATCCGCTCGACCACACGCTGGTTATAGATCTTGAACATCGAGAAGGGGATGTCGAGGTTCTTGTTCTGGATCGCGTCGTCGATCTTTTTGCTGTCCTTGGCAAAGCCGTCAATATCGCTCTGCGTGAACAGCATCCGGTCGGGATCGAGCGACTTGATATACTTGTTCATGACCTTGACGGAGAGCGCATCGTCCAGCGGAACAGGACGGTATGCATAACGCTCCAGGAACTGTGCGCTGAGAGCGGCCGCTTCTGCCTCGGGTGCAGTGGCTTCCAGCACCGGCATCTGCGCGGGCTCGCGCGCTTGCGCGACGGTGGCAATTCCGATGACAAGGCTGAAGAAAAGGGGCTTCAAGCGCATCCCGACATGTTCCTTATTACTCAATATCTCCGTCTTATCTTATTCTTGGGCGAAATTGCGATAGTTTAAAAGCGATCAAGATATATTGATCCTTTGAATTTGAGACGGACGGCCCACGCCTCACCTCAGACCTGCTGGACTTCTTGCAGCAGTAAGCGAGGGCCAACCGGCACGCACCAGCTAAGGCACCGTGCGTCCTGTTGGACGCACAAAGCATGCTTTGCCTTTCCTAAATCGACACATCGTGCTTTCCGAAAATCGATTCCGATTTTCCCGTCGATGCTGTAGAGACGCTCCTGCAAATCAGGAGTAAAACATGCAAAATATCAGAAGCTTGGCCGTGGCCATCATCGTCGGCATCGCTGTCGGAGCGGCTTTCATGATGTTGGACAAGTCGCGAGGCGCGGAATGGGCCGTCTCGCCTCAGCAGATCGAACAGGCGAAAGCAGAAGGCAAAGCCGGATACGAATCTTCTCCCGGCACCGTGACCGTTCTGCCGATCCGCAGTGAAACCGCGGATGCTCTTCCCTTCAAATGGACGATGTATGGCCTGGTGGCTGCTGTCGTGACCTTCGTCACCCTGCGCCGCAAACAAAAACGCTGAAAACGAAAAAGCCTGCCGCGGGAGGAGGTGCGGCAGGCTTTCGAAAAGAACCGAACAGCAACTGGGAGGAGGAGTGCTGCTGTTCTAACAAATGCCCTTTGGGAGGAGGATAAGGACATTTGCAACTCGAAGCTTTGCGGGAGGAGGTGCATCGCTTCGATGATTAGAAACTACCCCTAATTCTCAGCACAATAAATGACCTTTATCGCAGGTGAGATATGCATAGACGCATAGCTCCGCGTCTTGAAGTAGGAAGAGCCAGAAACGGTGCTGTGGAAATAGGCACGCGGGTGTGTTTTGTCTTCTAGAAGCTCATCTTCAGCGGTGAACCCTGTCTAACTCAACCGCGTCATCAACTCAGCTGCCGATCGATCGCCGAAAGAACCTCGCCCATGTTGGAATCCTCTGCTCCCCACGACCTCCAGCTCTTCGTCGATGGTTCATATGACCCGATCAAGCGCATCGGCGGGTGGGGCGTGGTCGTGCTTCGGCACAATGTCGAAGTGGCGTCGCGGTCCGGCAGTATAGGCTGCGCCGATAGCAGCGCGCCGGAACTCCTTGCCATTCTTGAAGCCCTCCACTGGCTGGACGAGAACACGCCTGGCGAAGCTGCGACGATCTGGTCCGATTCCTCCTACGCGGTGACGGGGTGCAACAGGTGGCGCCACATCTGGAGAACGAACCATTGGCGCAAGCGCGCCCCGAACGGCAAGGGTCGTAGCCGAGACGTTCCTAATGTCGATCATTGGAAGGCGCTCGACACGTGCCTGACACGCAGTGATAGGATCGAGATTGCTTGGTGCAAGGGCCATGTCGGCCTGCCATGGAATGAACGTGCGGACGCCCTTGCGAGGCAGGCAATCCAGCACGCAACAGTTGCCACAGCAGTTTGCTAAGGTCGCTCTCCTACGCCGCGGAATGGGAACTTCAGACACCTATGATGCGCAAAATCCTTAAGCGCCCGCTAAAACTTACAGGGAACTGCAACTGCTGAACCGTGTTTGGGCTTCGTAACAATTGTGGAGCACAGACATGGATTCCGATATTCGCCGCCCTTCCCCGCCCTATCCTGAACAGCAGCAGGCGCCACCAGGCACCACAGGTCAGATGGAGCCAAAGCCCGATCACGGCGAAAAGTCCTATAAGGGCAGCGGCCTTCTAAGCGGTAAGGTCGCGCTGATCACCGGCGCGGATTCCGGTATCGGCAAGGCCGTCGCAATCGCTTTCGCACGTGAAGGCGCCGACCTCGTGATCTCCTATCTCGACGAGGAGGAGGACGCGCGCGATACAGTCAAATGGGTGGAAGACGCCGGTCGCAAGGCGGTCGCCGTTCCTGGCGACATCACCTCTGAAGAGCACTGCAAGGCACTGGTGCAGCGCACCGTCGATGAATTCGGCAAGATCGATATCCTCGTCAACAACGCCGCATTCCAGCGCACCTATGCGGACATTGGCGACATCGAGTCAGCCGAGTGGGATCAGACATTCAAGATCAACATCTATGCGCCATTTTTCCTGTCGAAAGCCGCCGTGCCGCACATGCAATCCGGAAGCTCGATCATCAATACCGCCTCGATTCAGTCGACACAGCCCTCGCCACACCTTCTTGCCTATGCCTCCACCAAAGGTGCGATCCTGAACTTCACCGCCGGGCTCGCCGGGATGGTCGCCGAAAAAGGTATCCGCGTAAACGCGGTTGCGCCAGGGCCGATCTGGACACCGCTCATTCCGTCTACCATGGGCGTGGAGAAGACCAAAAAGTTCGGTGAGCAGACATTGATCGGTCGCGCTGGACAGCCAGCCGAGCTTGCCGGCGCCTATGTTCTGTTGGCGTCGGACCGCGGCAGCTACATGACCGCTGCCGTCATTCCCGTCACCGGTGGCGAAATCATGATCTGAGACCGACAGTCAAAAGAGGAAATGTGGGCGGGGCCGTACGGAACCGCCTTGCCCATCTGCGGTTCGGTCAGGAGAATAAGGAGGAGATTCCCATGGCCGGCCCGCAACGCACATATGGCTTCAACGAGACCACGTCCGTCATCCGACCCCAGCCATCCGAAAGCCTGAACATCTTTAAGCTGGTTTCCTGTGGCAGATGCAGACGCGACCCACGCTGGGGCGAGAATGCTCGATCCAGGTGGTAGGGCAATGCACGTATCGTCGCGGCGGAGGCGCAGCCCGACTTCCTCGTGGCAAATGCGCTGCCGGCCGAGGACGTCTCCACCCGCTTCGGCTCTCCACCATTATCGCGGTGGAGCATGACCGCTCGGACCCGCAACGCGGCGTCATCTCGAGCCCGCCGTAATCCATCATCGATCGAACCGGAACCCTCCCGCGTCTGAGAAGTTGAGACGACGAACCCTTACGGAGACAAAACCATGTCCGACAAAAATTCTATGTCACCTGCCGTTGCCTCACTGCATGACGAGCAGGCAAGACAGCGCACCGGAAAAGAAGATCTTCAGACGGGGCTCGAAGACACGTTCCCCGCCTCCGACCCTGTTTCTCAAACGAGTCCGACGACAGCAACCGCGACAACCGAACCCGCGGAGGAACAGGAAACGGAGGACACACCAAAGGTGGACGAGGCTCTCGCTGCTGTCAGAGCGCGCCACGACGATCCGGAAACCGGTCGCGCGATGGAAGAGATCAGAGCACTGCGCTCTGAACTTGAGCGTATCACGGGATCTGCTCAGGAGATGATTTCCGGATCCGCGCGCGTCGCGAAGAGTGAAATCGATTCCGTTCAGAACACGGTGATCCGCCAAGTCCGAAAGCACCCTCTTCAGGCTTTAGGCTTGGCCGCATTGCTCGGCTACGTCTGGGGCATGACGCGCTAGATGGCGCAGGTTGTTTCGGACGCATAAGAGACGCGTTTCGCCCATTGAACCGACCTATCGCACCGGTCCGAAAATCGGTTCCGATTTTCGGACCGGTGCGATAGTCTCAAACGTCACAGCATTTGCGGATGGATGCGTGCAATATTGCTCATCCACAGTAGAATGAAAACTATGTGACAGGCGGAGCCATATGACATCCGTCTGTCATGAAAGCGTTATAGTTGCGATAGAAACCTAAACGCCGGGCAGATCCGGATGTGTGGAGTTGCACATGGACATCGCTCTCGCCGTTCTCGCCCTCGCGCTGATTTTTGTTCACCTGTTGAGCATAGCTCTTACCGCGATCCGTGTGAAACCGACGACGAAGCGCGGCTTAGAGCCACAAACCCAACCGCCCGTCTCCCTCGTCATTCCGCTTCGAGGTGTGGAGAATTTCACCACACTGACAATTCCTCGGGCCTTTCAGCTGGACTGGCCAAACTACGAGATCATCTTTTGTGTTGCGGATAGCGCAGATCCTGTCATCCCGCACGTTAAATCCAACATCGCCGCCTTCCCTCACATTCGGGCAAGCTTGCTGGTGGGTGATGATCGGATCAGCGCCAATCCCAAACTGAACAATTGCGTCAAGGGTTGGCGTGCGGCGACCAGCGAATGGGTGATCCTCGCCGATTCCAACGTGCTGATGCCCGATCATTACATTGCGACGCTGATGAGCGCATGGCGTAAGGATAGCGGCCTCGTCTGCTCGCCGCCGCTTGGTTCACGCCCGGCCGATCTTGGATCGGAGCTTGAATGCACCTTCCTCAACACATTTCAGTGCCGCTACCAATATGCCGCAGAAACGTTGGGCCAGGGCTTTGCGCAGGGCAAGACAATGCTGTGGAACAAGCCGCTTCTCGACTCCCTCGGCGGTATAGAGGCTCTTGGAGCGGAAATTGCGGAGGATGCTGCCGCGACGAAGCTCGTTCGTGCAAGTGGACGCAGCGTTCACCTTGCGCCAGCCCCTTTCGAGCAGCCGCTCGGCACGCGCAGCTTTGCCGAGGTCTGGTCGCGGCAGGCCCGCTGGGCTCGGTTGCGGCGCGTGACCTTCCCGCAATTCTTCGCGCCCGAAATCCTTGTTGGCGGAATTCCACCTCTGTTTCTGGCCCTCGCCGCAGCCCTGCTCGCCGGCGCAGACGGCAAGACGCTGGTAGCGGTTACGGTCGCCGTCCTCGGGCTCTACTACCTTCCAGAACTGGCACTCGCAAAACTCAAAGGCTGGCATGTCTCATGGACCAGCTTTCCAGCCATGATCATGCGCGATGCGCTGCTCCCGCTTATCTGGGCAAGAAGCTGGATGGGTTCCTCTGTTTCGTGGCGCGGCAACATGATGACCGTCGGAACGCAGGAAAGCACGCTCAGCGGCTAAAGCCTGGTCCGAGCAAAGCATCGGCTTTGCGATAACGACATGCGGCTAAACAAAGACTTAAAGGGCAGGGAGCGAGTCTGGAAGATCGCGACACGCTTTAAGAGAGGACGGCGATACGCGGCCATGTAACCAGAGAACTACGCTTCTAAGTAATCCTCTCACGCTTGGCGCTGACTCCTATTTCCTCAGGCCTTCTGCTCTTCATGTTCCGCGAGAAGCAGTGCGAGTTCATCGCCGGCGATCAGCACATCGTGCCCTCCGCGGTGAACATGCAGTTCAACACGGCTCGGTCGAAACGCGGTGTTCCGAACAAACTCGATCGCACTCCAGAGGGAGTCGAACATCTCCCTGTGAGAAACTTCGAAACGCTGCCACAAAACAACCGTTGTATGGCTCTCTCCAAACCGGCTCATTGCCTCGCTCGCATCGAAAACCAACTCAGCGCTCCTCACCATTGCATTTGAAAAGCAACGTTTAAAGACGCTGATCGTTCAACGGGAATGCCTTATTATGACGCGCATATGTCATTTGGGGCTTGGCATCGCGCTTGCGTCGATCGGTTCCTGTTTCAGGCCGGTTCTGTAACACTACGCAAATACCCGAAGGTCTGATGTCAGTTACGCTTTAGGACGGAGAGGTAGAGTGAGGCTGTCTGCTCGCAGATGGTCGTCCAGTTATAGCGTGCCATGATCTTGCTGCCCATCTCGCCCACCTCGACGGAGGCGTGTGCAGGCATTTTGCTGTCCGAGAGCTTTTTCTGCATCGCCTGGGAAAGTGCCGGGACATCGCCCAAGGGGAAATAGGATTCGGCATCCAGTTCGAGCGCTAGATTCGCCTCGATGTTGCTTGCCAATATGGGAAGGCCGTAAGCCAGCGCCTCGAGAAGCGCTATAGGCATCCCCTCATGACTGGAAGGCAGAACGAATAGTCCGGCATTGGCAAACAGCCCACCAAGCCTTGCGCCCGATTGCGATCCTGTCAGCACGATGTTCGAATGCGATTTCGCCCGTGCTCTCAATTTTTCTGCATAGTCGCTACGGGCGTCCCCGCCGCCGACCAGAACCAGTTTGGTGTCCGGCATATCCGCATGCAGAAAGGCCTCGATCAAATCCATCTGGCGCTTCTCAACGACAAGGCGTGCCACCAGCAGGACGTAGCGGCGTTTGGTCAGCCCAAATTCATCAAGGACGGTGTCATCTGCGGCTTCGATATCGATCTGCACGCCATTGGGGATGAAATGGACGTTGCGATGGAACTTTGCCTGCATGGCATCGGCAATATGTTTGGCGACCACGATACGGCCGTGGGCGAAGCGCATGCCCGCCCATTCGCCAAGACGCAGAACCTTCTTCTCCAGCGTGTTCCACTTTTCGCGGTCGTAATCATAGCCGTGATGGGTGAAGACGACCTTCATCCCCATCAGGCGCGCCAAGGGTGCCACCAGCGAGGGACCGACCGCGTGAATGTGGACGATGTCAGGTTTTAGCCTTCGGGCTTTGAAGAGCGCGAGAAGCGTGTGGACGATGGCTTCCAGTCGCGTGTTGCTTGGCGCCCATGTGGGATGAACGGTGACACCGCGCCAGACATAAGGCACTTCGCCGGCGACGTAATTTTGACGCGCATAGACGTGAATGTCGGCGCCTCTTTCGGCCAGCCCTGGAACAAGTTGCTCAACGTGGGTTTCGATACCGCCCGGTACACCCGGTACACCGCGCAACCCAATCACACAAATGCGAACCGCATCAAGATCGGGAAAGTGGACCTCGTCGGCATTCCTGCGCGCCCGAAGTGCCGTCGTCTGTTTCGACGCCGTATAGTCCACTACTCGCTTCCTCCCGGGCATCCTACCCACTCCTACGGTACAGTCATGATACCAGCAACCGGCGGACAGCTTTCACGCTGCCTCGCCTACTCTGCACCGTAGCGCCATTTTATTGACGAAACCCTTCACATAACAGGTAAATTATAATTATCTAAAATACTAAAGACCTACCCGAGAGACGAAATCCCTAAACCTCGATAAAGGTCCAGCGTCCTTTCGAAAAAAGCGCCGCGAGAGAATTCTTGGTTAACCCAAGCGCGACCACGCTCGCCCATCTCCTTGCGCTCGCTTGCAGAGAATTGGTTCATCGCGTTGAGTGCTCCTGCAAGATCATCCGGATCGCCGGGTGCAGCGATAAGCCCTGTCTCTCCTGGTTTTATCAGTTCCGGAATACCCCCGATGTCCGTTCCGATCACCGGACGACCCAAGGCATAGGCCTCCAGAATACTGACCGGCGCATTTTCATACCACTCGGAGGGAAGAACGAGCGCCTTGGCACCGGCCACCGTTTCATGGAGCGCTTGGCCGCTGAGATAGCCGAGGAACTCGACATCGGCATTTTCTATCTGCGCCAGCGCCCGAAGCTCTGCTTCTTCCGGTCCCGTGCCCGCAACACGCAGACGTTGCCCCGACCGTGCAGCCGCCCGGATCAAGGTATCGACACCTTTTTCGGGCGCAAGACGCCCCGCGAACAGAAAGTAATCGCCCTCCTCAACGGCAAAGCGTTGTTCGCTGATCGCATGGTCGACGAAGTTCGGGATATAGACCAGCTTGTCGTCCGGCCATCCCCATTCGATCAGCTTTTGCCTGTAAAACCGGCTTGGAACCACGAGCTTGTCGATATGATCGCGATAGAGCCGGAGCGCGCGATGCACGGCGGTCTCCACCATGACCAGTCCGCTCAGAGCAATCGATCCTTTCATGCAGCGGTGAAGCAGCACATTATAGATGCGCCCGCCCTTGCATCTTTCGCAAACGCCATCCGGCGCCAGCATCTTGTAGGAGGGACAGGCGAGCTTCAGGTCATGCACCGTCATGACGGTGGGTATTCCCTTTTTCTTCAAAAGCGGGAAGATCGCCGGAGAAATGTGGTGATAAACATTGTGGGCGTGCGCCACATCAGGCCGCACTTGGTCGATCAATGCAGCCAGGCTCTGTCGCGCCTTGCGGGAATAGATGATCTCCAGCCCGTGACCGATCTTCGTCATCAGACCGCCTTGACGACCAAACTCGATTTCAGGAACGAAATAGGGCGACCACTGCGATGGTAGGTTGTCTGGATGCTGCATGGAAAAGGGCACGGCGTTCCACCCGGAGCGGGCAAACATCTCCATCTGATCGAGAAAGATCGCGTCCGCGCCACCGCGGCGGTAATGGTAATTGTTGATTGCCAGAAGCGTCCCGCTCATTGCGTCATCTCAACTCTCCACATGTTGAAGAGCATCCCGAACCGGTAGAACGAGGCAACCGCTCGAAATAGCGTAGCGCACCAGTGTGGAGAATGTCGAAGGTGTGCATCCATAAGGTGTCGGCGTGTCACTGACATCGTGGGTGAAGAACACCAGCCAGCCTGGCTCTTTCACCACGTCGTCGATCTGCCGAACCAAAGCGAGGGCGTCCTGTTCCGGCTGGCGGATCTCCATTCCCCAGAGAAAGCCGCGGTTTACCTTCCCCCGGTTGATGCGATCCCCTCCTCCGCGCGCCGTCTGGTAACGGTCGGCAAAGAGTTGCCGATGCCGTAGTGACCCTTGATTATAGGGATAGGCAAAGTTTCGTTTCGTCACCGGCGGCTCAAAGCTGTCGAGCAAGGCGCCGTTACGGGTAAGATTTTCACGCAAGGCCCGGCCCGACAGCGTGTGGACGATCTCATGCCCGAACGTATGGCAACCGAGCTCATGACCCGCTGCGGCAAGCTCGCGGCAGCCCTCCTCCGAGATGATGTTACGGTCCGGCTCCACCCGATTGAGGAGCCCTCCGGCAATGTAAAACGTGCCACGGACCCCATTTTCCTCGAGAATCTTCGCACCGGCGCTTAACGCCGTGCAAGGCACATCGTCGAAAGTGAAGGACACGACGGGGCGGCGACAGGCGACGTTGAGCGTCGACGCCGGCAGAGCGCGCACAGCCCGTTCGGCAACACGTTCTCGCAAATACACAAGCTTACCGCTGACTTTGGATAAGAGCGCCATGGCTTTCCTCCCTGGTCACAATCGGTTCTTTGACGAGGCTCATCCTGGACTGCAGGACCAAGCCGAAAATGGAGATGAGGAAGATAAAAAACACCGGGCTGCCGTTCTGGAAGAAAATAGCCTCGAGACAGGCAGAGTAGAGCACGCAAAGCCATGTGCGCTGGAACAGGCGCGTCAATGCCGGATCATTTGGTGGTGCTCGGTCCAGTCGAGCGATCGCCCGCATTGGCACCAGAATGACCAGCGTCAGCGCCAGCAGCAACCCCGGTATGCCTGTCGTCAGCAGGGTATCCACATAAGCGTTATGTCCGTTGAAAGCCCGGACCGCCCAAGTCTCCAGACCGGCCGGGCTTTGCATCAGGTCAGGCGTTTGCCAGAAGCCCTGGAAGCCATAGCCGAGGATCGGCGATTGGCCTATCGCATCGAAGGCGATCTTCCAGATGTCCGAGCGGTTGGTGAAGGTCGGATCAATGCCGACCGAGACGACCAGGCTTCGGAAATCCGATGATAGGGTGGCGCCAAGGATCAGAGTGTTGAAGGCAACGATACCGCCCACGGCGATAAACCACCGTGTCCAGCGAAACCTCTCGAACATCCATTGTAGAATGAGGATCATCGGCAACATCGCGGTCGAGGATTTACCGCCGGTATGCATGAGGAAGAAGACGGCCAGAACAGCAATGGCGATGCCGCTTTTCTTCCATCCTGCACTGCGGAAGTAGAGCCCGAAAAATGTGATCTGCAGCATCACCGCAGCCGTGAGGTTCTTGTGTGCGTAGTGGCCTCTCCAGTAACCCGCATTCATCGGCTCGACGATTTCAGCCGCCTGATGGATAGAAAGCCGCGGCAGAAAAATTACCCCGAAGTAAGCCACGCTGAGCGTGATGGCTGTGCCATAGAGCATCAGTCGGGCGAATTGCTCCTCCGAGCGGGGAAGAAGCAGGAACATGCCTGCATTGAAGAAGGTCAGAGTTGCAAGGATCGTCCGCTTGATTGCGTCGATGGGATAGTTCGAAAGCGCGGACGAGATGAAAAACCACCCTAAAAGGGCGATGATCAAAACTCTCGGCTGGGCGATCTGCGAGCGCATGGGATGGTTCACGGCCGCATAGATGGTCAGAGACGTGATCAGCAAGAACGTCATCTGATTGAGCAAATTTGACCCAGGTACGATCTCCGTTCCGGCAGATTGCAGTTTTACGAGATCAATAAACGGGTTCGTGGTGATGAAGTAGAACAGGAAGACCGCCATGAAGGTCGCAACTCTAACCTTCATGTGCTGTCCGCTTGGCTGGGCTGGCGAGATCGTGGTTGCCTGCATCACACGAGCCGCTCGAACCGCCAGTCGTTGCGCCTGAGTTCAATCAGCGTACGACCTGCGATGACAAAAAATACACCAAGCAAGAGCCCTGCAATCAGGCCACCGATCGCAAGCAATGATGTCGGCGGGGGGAAGTTGCGCCTTTCAGGCGGCACCGGCTCGGTGACGATCCGGAGATTGGAAACGTTGAGCTGTTCCTGCTCTCCGGTTTCACCAGCGCGCTTCAGGAACGTGTCGTAGAGCGCTGCCTTGGCCTCGGCATTTCTCTGCAAATCCTGTAGCTCGACTTGCGCCGCATCGTCATTCGACACACGGCCTTGCGCTGTGTTGATCTGACTGCGAAGACTATCGACCGCACTTTGCGCCTGGTCCATCTCGATCTTGACACTTTGCAAGACGCGGTCCGTCTCGCGGGCGATTTCGCTTCTAAGCGTCGCCAGCTGCGCCCTGGACGCAGCAAGCTTCGGATAGCGTTCTCCGTAGGTCAGTGCCAGCTCGTCATATTGCTGTTTGAGAACCGAATATTGCGAGCGCAGCGTATCGAGCAGCGGTGACGACAGCGAACTGGTCCCGGCAACACCGTTTGCTGACGTTTGGCTCAGCTTTTTGTAGCGCTCTCTGACGTCCTGGAGTCTGGAGTTGGCATCGTTCAACCGCGTGTTCAGCTGCGAAAGGCTTTGAACATTGACGGAGCCCACACTGCCGAGATCCTGGAGATTGTTTTTCTGCCGGAATTCCACAACCGCATTGGCTGCTTCTGTCGCGGCACCCCTCAACTCTTCAAGGCGGGTCGCTAGCGCTGCGCTCGCATTCTTTGCAAGATCGCTACGCCCTGCCTCAAGCTCTTGCCTGAAGGACTCGGCAAGTGTCGCCAGTATCTTGACCGACCGCTCGGGATCGCGTGTCCAGAGGGTGATGTTGACCAGATAGGTCCCGCCCTGGCGGCTAACCTTGATGCGCTTGTCGAGAATTCGCATCGCTGTCAAGGTTTGATCGCCTGGCGGCTTAGGGCTCGAGAGACCCAGCGCTTCCATCAGATTGAAGCCAGGTTCGAGCGAAGGGTTGAACTCCGGAAGCTGCTGCAACTGCTCGCGCTCGACCGTCCTCCGCAAAACGTTGCCGGAATTCAGCAGCAGAATCTTGCTCGACATGTCCAGGATTTGGGCTTCGCTCTGAAGGGCGGGCACCGTCAATTCATTTGGAAGGACTTGACCGGACGGCGGTGGCAGTAGGATATCCATCGAGGCCGTGTAGCGCGGCTTGACGAGAACGCCGAAGGCGACGCCGGCCGCAGCGCCGATAATAGCAAACAGCAAAATGACGAAGAGCCCGCGGCGCAACCACAGAAAGATATTGCCGGGCCTGATGATGGGGCCCGAAGGTGTGGCCGGTTTTGCATCGAGGGTTGGACGCGGCAAAGGCTCCGGCGTTGGGCGCTCGACGCGCTTCTGCTTTGGATACTCGTACATGCGCGACCGGACCTTTGTGTCAATCGAAACGAAACATTTTCAGCTTATAGCTCCCATAAACCACACAGACCGCTGAGAAATGGTTTACGCCCCTCCTCTTTCTCGGCATGGAATGAAACATGGCAAGAAACGCACCAGGAAATACATCCAGATTGCTTGGAATGCTCTTGTCCTATAGCGCATCCTCGGCAAGTCTTCTGATTGCCAATGCCGCGCAACTCATCACATTTGCGATACTCGCGCGAACTTTCGGTGCTGACGAATTCGGTCGCTACGTTTCCTTGATCGCCGTCACCAACATTGCCGTCCACCTTTGCGGCATGGGCGCGTCGGAATCTCTCGTTCGCCGCGTTCCGCAAGACCCATCCTGCTTTCCGCGCATCTTCGGCCACAGCATTATCTTAAGCGGCATCAGCGGGGCGGTGCTGATTTTCCTCGGAATGATCGTACTGCCGCACTTCATGCGCTTTGCAGAAGCGCCAGCTGAGAACCTCTGGATAACCTTTCAGCTGCTTTTGACCAACATCGTCCTGGTCCGCCTGATCATGCTGGGCGAAACCATCTTTCTGGCACACCGCCGAAACGCTGCCGCCAACGCCTCGATCATGGGATTTGCGCTGATCCGAACGTTGACTGCGGCTCTTGCCTGCATCGCCTTCGACGTCAATACGGTCGAAAGCTGGGCAACATGGCAAATGGTGTCATTCATACTGACGCTTGCGCTTTATGGGTTCCTTGCCTTTCGCATCGCGCGGCCGGACTACAGGCTCGACCGCCCGGAAATCCGCCTGGGGGTTCTTTTCGCCACCCCATTCATCTTTCGCGCCTTCCGTCAGAACGTCGATCTCCTGATCCTCGGCTTGGTGGCGAACCCCGAAATGGTCGGCAGTTACGGCGTCGCCCGGCGCATCACCGATAGCAGCTACATGGCGGTCGATGCGCTGAACCGGCTCATTTACCCTCACCTCGCCGTGGCCAGCGTGAACGGCATCCACCACGCCTTCACGCTGACAATGCGTATTCTGGCAATCGCGATCGGCCTTGGATTGGCGGCAGCCCTCTTCATCTTCTTCGCGGCCTCCCTCATGCCGCTGATATTCGGAACGGAATATGTGTCCCTGCCGACATTCGTCAGGATCCTGGCGCCACTCATCCTCTTTATCGCGATCTGGTCGGTTGCGGTCGATCTGCTGGGAGCGGCTGGTGAACATGGGGCGCGCGCCTGGGTACTCAACCTCGCCAACGGCATCGGCGCGCTCGTTATCGGCGTGGCTGCATGGCTCTGGCCACCCTACGGAATTTTTATCTCAGCATATATTATCGAATTTAGCATCGTGATCGCTTCATGGCTCGTGGTTCGGGCGTATGTCGCCCGCTCCATCGCAGCAAGCAAGGACGTTGAATTATGACGACAAAAAACACTTCAAAGCTTCGCCCCGCAGAACTGGCCGATGTTCCCCAGATGAGCGAACTCTTTACGTCGGTGTTCCGATCCCGTTCGAAGCCGAAGACGAAAGCGCTGGGAGCGCACCTGTCTGAGATCCTCTTTACCCATCCCAATTACACACCCGAAAATGGGAGCCTCGTGTCAGTCGATGACACTGGCGCATTGAAAACGCTCCTGAACATCATACCGCTCACCTATCGTATCGGTGAGGAGACTGTGATTGCAAGGCTAACCTGCGGCTTCGCGACGACGCCCGATGCCAATCCGCGCGCCGCTGCGGCGGTGTTTTTAAGCACCCGACCGAAATCCGACAGCATCCTCTTTACAGACAGCGGCGCCCCTATCGGCATTGCCCATTTCAAGGCGATCGGCGGCATCGAACTCCAGGTTCAGGCTCTGCGCTGGTACAAAATGTTCAAACCAGTCCCGGCGCTTATCAATTTCCTGAGAATGAAGCTGTTCGACCGCTTTCCACGCCTCATCAGCCGCGGTCAGCTTCCTGACAATCGTCTTGCTAACAACGTGACGACGGCGGACGGATATAGTGTGGTGGAGGCAACACCTGCTGTCTTTGCCGAATATGCGAACCGTTATCTGGCATGGTACGTGGTCGCTCCGGTTTATGACGAGCGCTACGTCACATGGGCCGTCAACGCCTCGGAGGGAGAGGGCGGACGCGGCAAGCTGATGCTGGCGCAGGTCAAGGATAAGAACGGCAATGTCGTTGGCGTCTTCTCATGTGTGGGTGAAATGGGAGGCTCTGCGCATATCCTTGATCTTCTTTACGAAGACAAGGCTCAGGATGCCGTTGTCGATGCCACCCTGCTCGCACTCCAACGGTCCGGCTTCACCTATGCCTGCTCCCAGGCCCGACCCGAGATGATCCGGTCTCTCTCCCGCTACAGCCGCATCTGGTATCGCTACTTCACCGGCATCTCCGCAACCTCCCGCTCTGCCTTGTTTAGGGAGGCGATGGAAAACGGCCGGGCGTATTTCGGCGGTCTCGGTGGCGAAGGCTGGACACGTCTGACGCGCGACTTTTACTAGAGCGTCCTTTGGAGCGCACAAAGGGCGCGATAACGCTTTAAATTGGCGCATCGTTATTTCCGAAAATCGACCCTGATTTTCAGCTGGCTTTAGCATACGGCGAGGTTTTGCGACCATGACCGGCGCGACAATAGCCGCCTGATGCGCACGGAGCAGATCTCAATGATCATCGCGCCTTTATTCGGTCCGCTCCACCAAGAAGTAGGTGGTCGGACCACCGGGCGTGTCGTTCGACAGACGCAGGATGTTACCGCTCTTGACGGTTGCGACAGGCGCACGGACACGGCCGTCCAGCCCGACAGGAGAAATCTTGAAGGTGCCGGGGGTCTCGAAGCGGAGACCGACTTCCATGCGCCTGATGAGAACCGGCAGATGGCCAAAATCTTCGATGACGTACTGATCCGCGTCGCGAAAGCGCATTCCGGAATTGCGGGCATCCGAGGCCAGGATCAAGAGCTGCCGCTTGCTGTCTTTCAACGGCACTCCGTCCAGTGACGACAGCGATAGCAATCCCCGTCCATCCGCATGCTTCACGCTGAAAGCACCAACCTCGACGCCGTCCCCGACCTTGTCGAAAGCGAGCGCCTGGGTCATCGGCGTTCTCAAGGCCAGGGCCTTGGCTCCGGCGTCCAGTTGCAGTTCGCCGGTCTGGCTCACGACTTTACCACTATCGAGATCCGCCGGAGCCGAAGGATCGACACGACCAGCATCTTTCAGCTTTGCCACGATTGCCATCGGGGTCTCCCCCTCGCGCTGCGGTGCAACCGCAACCACACCAGGCTTGGCATCGGTCACAGATTGGAGGCCAATGGCCCCGACAAGACCGAGGCGTGTGAGAAGCTCAGGCTCCATGTCGTTGACGCCTTGCGGCAGACCCTTTTGCTCATCGACGAGGAAAGGGATATCGAGCGACGTGCTCGTGGCGTCGCCACGGCGAAAGACGAGCGCAGCCAGCGTTTCGCCCGCGCGTGCCACCGGGTCGAGTGCGATCGCGTAGGGCAGAATCTGCTTCTTGAACCGGAAATCTTCGCCATAGGCCAAAACGATCGGACCGTGCGCATGGCGGCACAAGACGTCCCAACCCTGTAGGGCAGCAAAAGCGGGTGCCGCAAGACCTGCCTCGTAGCGATAGGGGTTCCAAAAGAGATGATCATATTCCGTGATGACGAAGGGTCGCCCCAGCCAGCGTGCAGCACCCACGGTTCTTAAGTAGCGCAGCCCGTCTTCCAGCGAGCTCTTCCCCTCGATGCTGGTGCCCGGCTCATAGGAACCAACCCAGTCATGATAGGTGTTCATCGCCACCGCATCCTGGATGCTGCGGCTAATACCAGTCTGGATCGTCGGCCAGTTGTTGTAGGGCAAGACGATACCGCGGAAGCGAAGATCGCGAAGCGCCTTGGTCATGCGCCGGGTGGCGTTCTGCTCGACATCGATGAAGAAGGATTGCAGGTCGCGCATCCGCTCGCTGCGCTCGTTGCGATTGGTCGGCAGAGCAACGGAGCGGTCCTCAAGACTGCCTTCCTTCGTCCACCAACCCCACTTCTGCTTTAGCGCGTCGTCACTGCCGTATTTCTTCGAGAGCCAGTCACTGAAGAGCGGTTGAAGCTGCTTTTGAAAAACGCTGCCTCGCACACCCTCTTGCACCATGGAATCGAATTCCAGGCCGTTTTCGTTGAATGGAACAATGGCAACCAGTGCCGGATCGCGAATGGGCGCAATGCCGGTGTAGGGATTGACCTTGCCGAGGAAGGCCTGCTGAAACTTCAGCCAGTGATCGAAGCCTGCATCCGTAATCTGCGCATCGACCTTGAGGTCGCCCTTGAGATCCCATCGGTCCTCATAGCCGCCATAGGCTCCGCGCGTGGAACTCAGTCCATCCATGATCCAGTAGATGCCGTTTCGCTTCAGTGCAGCCATGAAATAATGGACGCGATCCAGCACCTGCGGGTCGAAATCGAAATCCTTGGCGCGGTCTGCCATCAACGCGGCGTCGACATAATGGAAACGGGCGATATTGTAGCCGTGCCTTTTGAGCTGCAGGGCATAGCGGTCGGCAGCATCGTGATCCGGAAACCCGCCAGACGCCGGGCTTAGCGCAAGAGACGCGCACAGGAAGCGCTGCGGCTTGGCGGCGTCATTGGCTATCGCGAGCTTGCCAGCGGGTGTGACGATGACCCGCGTATTCTCGTCGATCTTCGTTTCTGGAAGAATGCCAGAAAAATCGAGCGGGCTTCCCGCCTGAACTTCAAGCGACTTTTCCCTGACGGGGAGCCACTCTTCGGCATAGACTGGCCGGATCAATGCGAACGAAACGGCCAGTATCCAAAGAAGGGCTTTTTTCATCAGGGCTTCAACAACTTACTTTCAATCCAACTTCCGGGATTTTTCCGTCGCGATAGGATACCGAACGGAAGTGCTGCCGCATGAAAGCACCAGGCCACGATGGCGTAAAGGCCAAGCTCCAGACTTTTTTTCTTGATCGACATCGCCACGACCGGCAGCACCAGCAGGGCGACAAAGGCAATCAGTCCGATGGGATGAAAGAGGCTGCCGATCAGACAGAAAAGCAGAATTGCCCACCAAGCATAAACGCCAAGCCAAAGCTTGATCTCCGGGTTCTCTTGGACGACCTGCTTCAACCGCCCCTGCTGCCAGCCTGCGCGTAAAAGCTCCCCTGTGCCGAGCAGATATTTCGACGACCAGCGCCGTGTCAGCAGCACATAGGAATTGATGTTATGGCCGAAGTGATCGACATAGCGCCGGTCCAGCCGGTAAAGCGTCCAGCCGCGCAGACGAAGACGTTGAGCCAGATCGAATTCCTCGAATGCGTGAAGATTGCGGTCGGAGAAATATCCGGCCTCTTCGATTGCGGCGCGACGGTAAACGCCGCCACCGTTCAGACGATCGCGAACGCCATGCTTGACCTGCGAGGCAATTCGCTGCACCCGGCGGGTAAATTCCAGATTATCGAGATTGACCTCGTTGATATCGCCGCTGACGCCGGCAACGCGGGGATGCTTGTCTAGATAATCGAAGGCTTCGGGCAAAAAGGTCGGATCAAGCAGCATGTCGCCGTCCATCAAGGCGATGAATTCCCCCTTGCTGTATTGAAATCCGAGCTGGGGACCAACGCCGCAACTGGCTTTGGCGGGCGCTTGAATCTGGGCGATGATGACAGGATATCGAGAAGCGATCTCGACTGTTCGATCCTTCGAACCACTATCGGCGACGATGATTTCGCTTTCGATACCAGGCACGGCCTTCAAAGCAGCGATCACGCTTTCGATGGCCGCGCCGATCCGGTTTTCTTCGTTCAGCGTCTTCAGAATGACCGATAGTTTCACAGCCGCATCCGTTACATGTCAGTCTACTGAGGGAAGAATACAGGTTTCGGAACGAAGCTGTATGCAGAATTTCTTATATGCTTAACGCCACAGCAGAGGTCTATGCGGTTGTTGAGAGTCTGGCAACTATCGGATTTGCGGGCGCGGTGAAATCCATTCAGTGAAGCACCCGGTTTCCGGCTGCCTTGTCCATGTAGAGCTGCAGGAGTGTCAGTGCTTGCGTCAGAATAAGCTCAAGCGGCCTGAGGTTATCCGATGACCTTTCCCCGGTTTCACCTTCGATCATCGCAGCCATGGCGCGGAAATTTTCTGCCAGCCGCACATCGCCCTCTTCAGACGCATGTTCGGCCGCATCGAAAAGCGCTTCGCTCACAGTATTCATCATGGCGTGCCGCTCGCCGACATTCATCTCCGGTAAGCTTTTGGGTGCTGATTGCATCGATTTACCTCCGCGCGCGTCTTTGCTCCGCACCTGCCGTTGCAGATGCTTTAGCAATACGCATTGTTTGATCGGATTGATGAAACAGAGATAGGGTTGCGGGACCGGGGAAGCAAGTCATGACAGCGATGCCGTCCGCGCATGGCCTCAGCTTCGCACGGCCTACCATTCGATGCTCGAACCGTCATAGGCATGGAAGCTTCCGCTTTGCGCCGGCTGAAGTCTATCCAGAACGGAAAGCATCCTGGTCGCGCTCTCCTCCGGTAGAAACCGATCGCGGCCACCGGCGTAGTCATCACTGAGCGAGGTTGCCACGGTGCCAGGATGCAGTGCTGCCAAGACCGACTGCGGGTGACTGCGGCCAAGTTCGACGGAAGCGGTTCGGATAATCTGGTTCAACGCCGCCTTCGAGGCGCGATAGGATACCCATCCGCCGAGATGATTGTCACCGATCGAACCGACCCTTGCCGACAGAAACGCCATCAGCCCGCGCTCTCGCCTCGGCAGTTTCGCAGCGACGTGTTTCAACACCAGCGCGGGGCCGAGCGCATTCAGCGCAAATTGCTTCATCATCGCGTCGGCAGAAAGCTGCTTCAGCGCCTTTTCCGGGCCAACGCCCTCGATCGTCAGCGCCCCGGTGGCGCAGAAGATGAGCTGAAACTCTCCGTCAAGTCTTCCGAGGGCGTCGTGAACACTTGCCTCGTCGGTAATATCCAGGCCGTCGCCGGAGCGCGAAAGACCGACGACCTCTGCGCACCGCTCGTCCGCCTGGAGCAATCTCGCAACTGCCGAGCCGATCCCACCGCTAGAGCCGATCACGAGCGCGCGATATCCGTCTGCGAGTGACGTCATCATTACGAGAAACTCCTAAACAGGCTCTGCATCATCGAGCTTTTTCAGAAACTGGCGCGCGGCATTTTTATAGTCCTTGCGCTGTTCGTCCTTCATCCGTCCCCAGGTCGCATAAGGCTGGGCCAGACGGCGGTTGCCGTCGAGCTTCTTTTTGTTTCGGTCAAGGAAATCCCAGTACAGCGAATTGAAGGGACAGGCTCCCTCCTCGGTCTTCTTGCGCACATCGTAACGGCAGTTTTCGCAATAGTCCGACATGCGCGAAATATAGGCTCCACTTGCCGCATAGGGTTTGGATCCCAGCAATCCGCCATCGGCGAACTGGCTCATGCCGATGACATTCGGCATCTCTACCCATTCGAAGGCATCGGCATAGACTTCGAGATACCATTCATGCACCGCATGGGGATCAAGGCCCGCAAGAAGCGCAAAATTCCCGGTGATCATAAGCCGCTGAATGTGATGGGCATAGGCGTGATCAATGGTCTCACCGATGACCGTCGAAAGGCAATTCATCTCGGTCTTGCCGTCCCAAAAGAAGGATGGAAGCGGTCGCGACGCGTCAAAAAAGTTGCGATCCGCATAGTCCGGCATGAAGTGCCAGTAGATGCCACGCATATATTCCCGCCAGCCGATGATCTGGCGAATGAAGCCCTCAACAGCGTTGATCGGCGCATCGCCTTCCAGATAGGCGCGCTCCGCCCTCCGGCAGATGTCGAGCGGGTCAAGAAGACCCAGATTGATGTAGAAGGACAGGAGCGAATGATTGAGGAACGGGTCGCTGGAGAGCATGGCATCCTGCGTCTCACCGAAGCTCGGCAGGAAATGCTCGATGAATGCGTCTGCTGCCCGCTCCGCATCCTTCTGCGTGACCGCAAATGCGAAGCCCTTTGCCTCCCCCATATGCTCGGCAAAACGTTCATCGATCAATTTCATCACGTCGCGCGTCGTCTTGTCGGGCGTAAACTTCGGATGTGAGGCGCGAAAGAGATCGGGCTTTGCCGGCTTGCGGTTTTCAGCATCGAAGTTCCAGCGACCGCCCACGGGCTTGTCGCCTTCCATGAGAAGAGAGGTTTTTCGGCGCATGTCGCGATAGAAAAACTCCATCCTCAGCTCGCGCCGCCCCTCAACCCACGCCCCGAACTCCTCCTTCGAACAGAGAAAACGGCTGTCGGCGCGTATTTCTACGGGAATGTTGAGAGACTTCTCCCAGCCAGACATCGCCTGCAACACCCGAAATTCGCCCGGCTCGGTGACGATGACCTTCTCTAGCTTTATCTCTTTGACGGCGCGCTTCAGCTCTTCGGTGAAGCTCCCCGTGTTCGCCTTATCATCCAGCTCGGTGTAGCGAACGTCGAACCCCTTGCCGCGCAAATCTTCGGCGAAGTGGCGCATGGCCGAAAGGATCAGGATGATCTTCTTGCAGTGATGGCGCACATAGGTGGTCTCTTCCTGCACCTCACACATCAGGATCATGTCCTGATCCGGATCGGCACCCTCCAGGCTTGAGACGGAGTGGGACAATTGATCGCCAAGGATGAAGATGAGATTGCGGCAGCGCTGTTTCATCGCCGCAGAACGCCAAGGTGCCGCCTGCCGTTCCAGACGGGAACCGCCATCGACGTCTTTTTATGGGCGACGATGATGTAGGCGATCGCTGCCAGTATTGCATCCTGTCTGCCCCAGAAGATCGCAAAGCATGTGTGGGTGTAACAAGGCGCAGACGTAGAGGAAATGCTGAGCTGATGTCGTTCGGGAAGGGTCGGGGCCGTAGCGAGACGGACGAGGACGTACGCAGCGCGAATCAGTGGGGCTTCGCGCACCGGCTATCGGCCATCATCGGCACGATAAATCTAAGACTTCGTTAATAAGGGGAACCAAAGACAGTCTCGCCACGTTGCTTTTCCACAATACGGAAAAGGAACTTCCAAAATGTCAAGATCAGGAAAAGCAAAATCCGTAGTTTTTTTAGCAGCAGCCTTCATGTGCGCTGCAAGCGGCCCATCGTTCGCCCTGAGCGTCATTAACCCCGCCTATGTAAACGAAGCTTCTGCCGAAGAGGCCACGAACGCTTCCGTCTCGGCATTTAGCAATGGCGGCGCAACGAAGGGCAGTGGCGACCTTCTTCTTTCAGCGGAAGAAGTTCAACACATTCGTTGGTGCGCAACACGCTACCCATCCTATCACGCGTCGGACAATACCTTTGCTAACGCCTCTGGTGCGCGCACGGAGTGCCGCTCCAAGTAAGGCGGGCTTGTTTTGCCCGCCTTCCAATTAACCGCGTTGGCAGTCTCAAATCCTGCCAAACATGTCAGAAGTGATAGTTCAAACCACCCTTGACGACGTTGTCGCTGATATCAGTCCGCGATGTGGTGCCGCCAGAGAATGTCCGAACATCGTTGGTTGCAACATAGTTGTACTCGACCTTGCCCGAAATCTGCTGATTGAACTTGTGTTCGATACCGGCGCCGAGCAGGTAGCCTTCCTTCATGCCATCAGGGCCGACAACATTGTCGCCGTCGCGAAGGCTCGTAACCGTCAGACCAGCCGTGCCGTAGATCAGAGTTTCGTCCATCTTGACGCCAGCTTTGGCCTTTGCCGCAACGCGCCAGCGCTCGCGCAGATTTCCGTTCGGAACGGAGACGCGGGTATCGCCGAGATGGGTTGCTTCGAGTTCGCCACCGACGACAGCACCGCCAAGGTCATAATTGTAGCCACCCTGAACGCCCAGCGCCAAGCCCTTGCCGTCACGGAAAGGGTTTGCGCTTGGCATGGCAGCGCCAATATGGCCACCGGCATAAGCACCCGTCCAGGAAGAGCTCGCAGGCTCGTTATAGGTTGGAGGCGCCTCGTAGGACGAGGTGAGGTCTGCAGCAACAACCGGGCTGGCAGCCACCATTGCCGCAATGGCAACAGCGTAAGATCTGAATTTATTGGACATCATCAACTCCATACCAAGTCCTTAAGTCTCCCCGCGGGAGACGTCATTCCGAAAGCCACCAAGGACAGTGCCTGTCTGATTGCTGTTATGGTCAACATAAGCGCGAAGGTATGGCGGAAAAAGAAACTTGGTTAGAATTTAGCTAAAACTTTAACGGCATGGATAACAGGAGGTTAACGCTGAATTTCAGGTGTCGCTTGGGTTCGAGCGCATCTGCGCCAAACCATGCTGTGCGGGGTCCAGCTTGGTGTCAAGGCAATCGCGTTTGGGCGATGACTGTTCGAGCGGAGTCATCTGACTATCCTAGTCTCTTTAGTTTTTGTCGAATGGAGACAAAGGGTCTTGCTGTTTCAAGGACGTTGAGGGAGAGCCGTCGGCAGGGTGATCTTTTCTGGCGGCGCGATCTTCGTCAAAGGCAATGTCGAGCAGCCGGTGCGGTTGCACTTGATCGCCTGGGCGGCGACCAGCGCACCCCTGATATCGATCATTCCAGCACCTTGTGCGCGGCGACGATTTTGTTCTCGCTCGGCCCGACCGCCGCCTAGCTCAGCGCCATTTGCCCCTCGGCGGCAAACGCCCTGATCGTCAAAAACCTCAAGAGGGTTGTGGCGACTGGCGTTACCAGTCTGTGGATCGGTGATCCCATGGAGTATCGTGATGACCGAAACCATCGAAAGTTCAAAAGATAGAGCGATCTAAAACATCCATCTCAAATCAATCCGCAACCTCCTTTTTTCAAATGCGATCCCCTTGGTTCAATCGCATGAAGTCACGTTCTGTGTTGGTAGAGGGTTATGGGATAGTTGTCGTGCAATTCAGCGGTGCCTTTCTGATCTCGAGACTAGCCTTCCCGGGGATCTGCTTGAGAAGTTGGAGGGCCGCATGCTTGATTGTCGTCATATTGGCTGGGCCGGTTGAGTCCTTAAGGGCATGAGATCTTCGTGGAAGACGACGTCGAGCACCAGTGCAGATGTCGAAGGCCACGATGGCAGGCTCTCGCTCGCGCAGGTTTCGAACCAATCGATGAAGCGTTCGGCAAATAGCCGAGCGGGAAGCGCGTTAATCACGTCGGTGTGTGCGTCAAGAGAGAGAATACATGTTCGGATGGTAGAAAGCGGCAGAGGAGATTAAGCTTTCGCTTGGTTCAGCGCCCGATCTCACAGAAATCCTCTACTCTGGCCATCGCCGCACGACACGATCAGAGAAATTTTCCGACTAGGGATGGAAGCCTTTCCAAAACTGGTGGGGGCATCAAGAGCCGAAAAAATGATCCAGGAACGTCTTCGCGGACACGACGGCCTCATATGATACGGTGTCTCCTACAAACATAGAAATAGACGCGCCGGCACCGCTCTCAACTTCAAACAATTGCCCTGCTTGAAGTTGTTTTATAGTTGAGCTTACCTGTTTGCCGTTATAGAAGATATTTATGATAGCTTCAAACCTAATCCATTTGAACGGGCTGCGCGCGACCCAAGTCGTATTTTATAGTTTTGTTGACCCTTGTGCTAGGCTCAATGCTTCATGGTGAGAATCGTCACCTTCGTAAGCCAAGACTATGTCGATTTGTTGCGGCTGTGGCTTGATCTTTCTAGATCCAATATGCCTGTCCCGCCCACGGTGATTGCTATGGATGAGCAAGCCTTTATCCGCGCCTCAGCAGATGGCCGATGCCTTACACGCCGCGCGCCGCCGGAAGCGGCGGATGCGCCGAACCGTGGTCTGTTCTGGATCCGTCGACTGGCTCTGCTGCTAGAGGAAATGCTTGCCAGTGACGGAACCGACCCCGACCTATTTATGCACTCAGACCTCGACGCATTCTGGCTCGGCGATGTCGCGACACTTCTTGTCGATCAGCGCTTCGATCTGGCCTTTACGATGGACCATGGTCATCCCGCCACGATTGGTCGTGACTGGGGATTCACCCTATGTCCAGGCCTTTTCGCGGCTCGAAGTGGACCAGCGCTAGCCGCCTTTGCTCGTTTATGGATGGCGGAAACGCAGCGCTACTCAGATGATCAGAATGCGGTGAACTATATTGTCCGCGATCTCGGGATCAAGTGGCGGCCTCGCGATCTTGGAGGCCACGCGGCCGTAACAGGAGAGGTTGAGGTCGAGGGGCAGAGCGTCAGCATCCTAGTTTTGCCGCGCACGCTGTGCGACCGCGTGCTGCCGCTTGAGACAGATCGAGAACTGGTTGCCGCCCATCCCTTCTTCGACCGGCGTTTCCGAACGGCGACGGTCCGGCTTCTTTCCCGGTTCACCATGAGCAACGGCACGTACAACCTTCCAGAAGACCTCCGCCTCCCGATCGATGCGCGGCCGTCACTTCGTCGTAACCTGTTGCTGCGGGCCGTCTTCCGTGCAGTCGGTTCGGCGCCGCTGACCAGTGAAGAAATACACTATTACGCGGCGCTAGAGGCGGGGCATGGTGATATCGCCAAGGCCGTCGCTCTTTTTGATGCCGCCCTTGCGAAAGGCGGCGACCCCGGCGCAATCGGCATTGATTCCCACATGGTTTTTCATCAGGTTGGCCGTGCTGGTGACGCCAAAACAGCGCTTTCGGCTGCTGTAGCTGGGGCTACAGCATCGGAGACACTACGCCGCCTTGCCGCCAACGCCCGCGTCATCGGCGCGCCCGCTCTGGCGCTGTATGCCATGGGGCGGATCGCATGGCTGTCGGTTGGCGATCCCCACCGCATTGCCCGCCGCTTCGCGCGCATCGCCCGCCGCTATACCGCTCGGAGGTAGCTGGGCCGCATAACAAGGGGATTGCATTTGAAAAAAGGAGGTTGCGGATTGATTTGAGATGGATGTTTTAGATCGCTCTATCTTTTGAACTTTCGATGGTTTCGGTCATCACGATACTCCATGGGATCACCGATCCACAGACTGGTAACGCCAGTCGCCACAACCCTCTTGAGGTTTTTGACGATCAGGGCGTTTGCCGCCGAGGGGCAAATGGCGCTGAGCTAGGCGGCGGTCGGGCCGAGCGAGAACAAAATCGTCGCCGCGCACAAGGTGCTGGAATGATCGATATCAGGGGTGCGCTGGTCGCCGCCCAGGCGATCAAGTGCAACCGCACCGGCTGCTCGACATTGCCTTTGACGAAGATCGCGCCGCCAGAAAAGATCACCCTGCCGACGGCTCTCCCTCAACGTCCTTGAAACAGCAAGACCCTTTGTCTCCATTCGACAAAAACTAAAGAGACTAGGATAGTCAGATGACTTCGCTGGAACAGTCATCGCCCAAATGCGAGTGCCTCAGGGGCAACTTGGGGAACCAATGCCCCTACATTCTGTTCACTTGTCGAACAACAAACAAAGGAGGCTCACCATGCCAAACCGTGATCCATTGGACGAGTCCACGATCGACAGCCCGCGTGGTCCAACATCGACACCGGGCATTCCGGACCGAGTTCAGGAAAAGCCGCCCGTGCCACCCGTGAACGATCCGGGCGATACGAAAAACCCGAACGATCCGACACTCAATCCCGCGCTTCTGCCAATCGGCGATCCCGCGGGCGCTGCCTGAAAGCTGCAATAGGAATTCACCAAACCGCCGTGCGAGACAATCGCACGGCGGTTTGTTTGTCTTAGAGCTTGACCCAGTTGCCGTTGTCCTTGGACGAGCGAATGCATGCCTCGACAAAGGCAACGCCTTTCACACCATCATCCACGGTTGGATAGATGACGGCCTTGTCGAGGTCAGAACCATTGCGGCGCGCATCGATGGCATTGGCCGCTTCCGAGTAGATCGTCGCAAAGGCTTCGAGGTAACCTTCCGGATGGCCGGATGGAATGCGCGTGACACGGGACGCCGCATCACCGGCACCGGCACCACCGCGGGTGATCAGTTGCTTTGGCTCTCCAAGCTTGGTGAACCACAGATAGTTCGGGTCCGCCTGCGTCCATTCCAGCCCAGCCTTGGTGCCATAGACGCGCACCTTCAAGCCGTTCTCATGGCCAACGGCGACTTGGCTGCACCACAAAAGACCCTTGGCCGCCTGCTTGCCACCTTTCGCCTTGAAGCGCAGCATGACGTGGGCGTTGTCATCCAGGCGCCGCCCTTCGACAAAGGTGTGCACGTCTGCCGCAAGCTCTTCCAACTCCAAACCCGAAATGAAGCAGCCGAGATTGTAGGCATGGGTGCCGATGTCACCGGTCGAACCGCCTGCACCCGACTGCGCGGGGTCCGTTCTCCAGACCGCCTGCTTGGCGCCGGTCTGTTCGATCGGCTCGGCCAGCCAGTCCTGCGGATATTCCATCTGAACCAGACGAATATCGCCGAGCACGCCACCTTCTACCAGCTCCCTTGCATGGCGGACCATGGGGTAGCCGGTATAATTATGGGTGAGCACGAACAGTGCATCCGCCTTGTCGGCAACCTCTTTCAGCTTCTTGGCATCCTCGAGGTTGGAGGTCAGCGGCTTGTCGCAAATGACGTGGATACCGCGCTCCAGAAAGGCCTTTGCCGCGGGATAGTGAACATGGTTCGGCGTGACGATTGCGACGGCGTCGATGCCATCTTCGCGTGCCGCTTCCTTTTCCGCCATTTCCTCATAGGAGCCGTAGCAGCGGTCTTCATCGAGCCCAAGCTCCAGACCGGAGGCCTTCGACTTCTCCGGCGTGGACGATAGTGCGCCTGCCACCAGTTCAAAGCGGTTGTCGAGACGCGCCGCCATGCGGTGAACGCCGCCGATGAACGCACCGCTCCCACCGCCGACCATACCGAGGCGAATACGCTTGGACGCCTTGTCGGTCGTCTTTCCTTCAATTGCCATAGTTTTCAGTCCTCGCAATCGTTCTATTACAGGCCGAGCATGCGCCGGTTGGCCGCATCATCCGTACCGCTGGAGGCGAAATCGTCGAAGGCCTTTTCCGTCACGCGGATGATATGTGCCTTGACGAATTCAGCGCCTTCGCGCGCGCCGTCTTCAGGATGCTTCAAGGCGCATTCCCACTCGACCACGGCCCAGCCATCGAAATCATTGGCCGCCATCTTGGAGAAGACGGCGCCAAAATCGACCTGGCCGTCGCCAAGCGAGCGGAAGCGGCCCGCGCGGTTGACCCAACCCTGATAGCCGCCATAGACGCCCTGGCGTCCCGTCGGGTTGAACTCGGCATCCTTGACGTGGAACATCTTGATGCGGTCTTTGTAGATGTCGATATTGTCGAGATAATCCAGGCACTGCAGCACGTAGTGCGAGGGATCGTAGAGCATGTTGGCACGGCTGTGGTTCTTCACGCGCTCCAGGAACATTTCGAAGGTCACGCCATCATGCAGGTCTTCGCCTGGATGAATTTCGTAGCAGACATCGACACCCTGCTCATCGGCAAAGTTCAGGATCGGCGTCCAGCGTTTAGCAAGTTCGTCGAATGCCGTTTCCACCAGGCCTGCAGGACGTTGCGGCCACGGGTAGATGAAGGGCCAGGCGAGAGCACCTGAAAATGTCGCGTGTGCATCGATGCCGAGATTGCGCGATGCTTTCAAGGCGAGCTTGACCTGATCGACCGCCCATTCCTGCCGTGCCTTGGGATTGCCGCGCACTTCCGGTGCTGCAAAACCGTCGAAGGCTTCGTCATAGGCGGGGTGAACCGCGACGAGCTGACCCTGAAGATGGGTCGAAAGCTCGGTCACTTCGACACCATTCTGGCGCGCAATGCCAGCAAATTCGTCGCAATAATCCTTGGATTCCGCCGCCTTCTTGAGGTCGATCAACTGGCTCGCCCATGTCGGCACCTGAACGCCGACATACCCTTTTTCAGCGGCCCATTTGGCGATCGCGTCCCAGCTGTTGAAGGGTGCGGCATCTCCCGCGAACTGACCCAGAAACAAACCGGGACCCTTGATCGTCTTCATCTCTGACTTCCTCCTGTATCGATACAGTTGAACGGACCAAGCCTCCGCCGCGCAACCGCGGACAAGCTAACCGCTCCAGAATTTCGTGCAACCCTGAATGTCGCCTGCGCCGCTAAAAATTGCGCAGGGGCGACGCCGACCGCTGGAGATCCTTCGCAGCGAGTCTCGATCGCGATAACAACTTCGGGAGAACGTCTTAAACGAAGCCAGTGCGGGAAACCTTTTGCAGTTGCTGTGGTTATCCGTTCTCAACCTTTAATCACCAGGAGCTTCGAACCGCCATGATATTGACCAGACGCGCAGTCCTCGCAGCCGGCGCCGCCTCGGCTGCCGCAACGGTTCTCTCAACGCCGTCCCTCGGCCGTGCCGCAACTCCTTTCGAGCAGCCCGCACTTCCCTTCAAGGAGGACGCGCTGGCGCCGCATATCTCGGCAAAGACGGTGGGCCTTCATTACGGCAAGCACCACAAGGCCTATTTCGACAAGCTCAACACGCTTTCGAAGGGCACGCCCTATGCGGACATGAAGCTGGAAGAGATCGTAACGGCGTCCTACGGCAAGGCGGCAGACAAGAAGATTTTCAACAACGCCGCGCAGGCGTGGAACCACGTTTTCTACTGGGACCAGTTCGTACCAGGCGGCCCAAACAGGCCAGAGGGAAAAACGGCCGATGAAATCAACGCCGCATTCGGCGGTTATGACAAGTTCATCGAAAAGGCCGTCGCGGCTTCCGATGAGGTCTTCGGCACCGGCTGGGTTTGGCTCACCAGAGATGACGCGAACAAGCTTGCGCTGGTCGGATATGAAGATGGCAACAATCCTGTGGCCGTCGGTCGCCCGGCCTATCTCGGCATCGATATCTGGGAACACGCCTATTACGTCGATTACGAGAACCGTAAGCCCGCCCATATCAAGGCCGTGCTGGAAAACCTCGTGAACTGGCGCTTCGTCGGCGATAAGATCTCTGCGGCTTGAGGTTCGTCGGCGCAATCAACGACTGAACCATCGTAATCCACCCCATGCGCCCTGCATCTCGCGGGGCGCTTTCGTATGCCCGCTCCTCACGGCGATAGAAGGATATATCGCATTTGAGCAATTCGACGATCATAACATTCTAATGATTTCGCCTAAAATAGTATCAGATCGCGGTAAGTTGAATATTTGATCAAAAATCATATGAATCGTTTCAGTGTTCGCTTGAGTATGTAAAGACTTTCTTATAACGACGATCAGTCGGCATTCGCGGGACAAGCGAGCCGGTTACAAAAAATTGGGAGCTCACATATGAGATACAAATTTGGCATCATCGCCGCCGCTCTGCTTTCGGCGACGTGCTTCGCGAATGTGGCAAGCGCGAAAACCTTCGTCTATTGCTCCGAAGGTTCTCCTGAAGGCTTCGATCCGGGCCTCTACACTGCCGGCACCACCTTCGACGCCGCTGCACACACCGTTTACAGCCGCCTGCTGGAATTCGAAAAGGGCACCACGAAGCCGATTCCAGGTCTCGCGGAGAGCTGGGAAGTTTCCAAGGACGGCAAGGAGTACACCTTCAAGCTGCGTCCTGGCGTCAAGTTCCAGACCACAGACTTCTTCACGCCGACCCGCGACCTGAATGCCGATGACGTTGTTTTCTCCATCGAGCGCCAGATCAAGACCGACAATCCATGGCACCAGTATGTTCCGGGCACGTCCTGGGAATATGCAGCCGGCATGGGCTTCCCTGAACTGATCAAGTCGGTCGAAAAAGTCGACGACATGACGGTCAAGTTCACGCTGAACCGCCCGGAAGCTCCTTTCCTCGCAAACCTCGCAATGCCTTTCGCTTCGATCGTTTCAAAGGAATACACCGATAAGCTCGCTGCCGAAGGCAAGCAGGCCGAACTGAACCAGAAGCCGGTCGGCACTGGTCCGTTCACATTCGTCGGCTACCAGCAGGATGCCGTCATCCGCTACAAGGCCAACAAGGATTATTGGGGCGGCGCACCGAAGATCGACGATCTGGTTTTCGCCATCACCACGGACGCTGCCGTTCGCTACCAGAAGCTCAAGGCTGGCGAATGCCACCTGATGCCTTACCCGAACGCTGCTGACGTTCAGTCCATGAAGTCAGACTCGAACCTCAAGGTCATGGAGCAGGAAGGCCTCAACGTTGCCTACCTCGCCTACAACACCACCCAGGCTCCGTTCGACAAGGTCGAAGTGCGCAAGGCGCTGAACAAGGCCATCAACAAGAAGGCCATTGTCGACGCTGTCTTCCAGGGCATGGCAACACCTGCCAAGAACCCGCTGCCGCCGACCATGTGGTCCTATAACGACAAGATCGAAGACGATACCTACGATCTCGACGCTGCCAAGAAGATGCTCGCAGATGCCGGCGTGAAGGACCTCTCCATGAAGGTCTGGGCGATGCCCGTTTCGCGTCCTTACATGCTGAACGCCCGTCGCGCGGCTGAAATCATCCAGGATGATTTCGCCAAGATCGGCGTCAAGGTTGAAATCGTCTCCTACGAGTGGGCCGAATATCTCGACCGCTCCAAGGCCAAGGACCGTGACGGCGCCGTCATGCTCGGCTGGACCGGCGACAATGGCGATCCGGACAACTTCCTTGACACGCTGCTCGGCTGCGAAGCTGTTGGCGGTAACAACCGTGCACAGTGGTGCAACAAGGAATTCAACGATCTGGTGAAGAAGGCCAAGGTTACGACCGATCAGGCCGAGCGCACCAAGCTCTACGAAGAAGCTCAGGTTGTCTTCAAGAAGGAAGCACCTTGGGCCACGCTCGACCACTCCCTGTCCATCGTTCCTATGCGCAAGGAAGTAACGGGCTTCGTCCAGAGCCCGCTGGGTGACTTCACGTTCGAAAACGTCGACATCACCGAGTAATCGCTGCACCCAAACAAGACATGCCGCGCATCTTTTCGAAGGTGCGCGGCAGTTCCTTTATGCGGCACTCATAACATACCAATAAGCAGGCGAAACTGCCTCGTGCCAGAGCATAGGTTCCTCAGGGAACAGATCGAAGGTTTCTCATGATTGGCTTTCTCGTGCGGCGTATTGCCGTGCTCATCCCGACATTCATCGGGGTTTCTATCATCGCGTTCCTGTTCATCCGGCTTCTGCCGGGCGATCCGGTCGCACTGCTCTCCGGCGAACGCGTCATGTCGCCAGAGCGTCATGCGCAGATCAGCGCTGCGCTCGGTCTCGACCGTCCGCTGGTGATCCAGTATTTCGACTATCTGAAGGGCATCCTGACAGGGGATTTCGGCACGTCCATCGTGTCCAAATCTCCGATCATCGATCAGTTCTTCGCGCTCTTCCCGGCAACGGTCGAACTCTCCTTCTGCGCCATCATCCTGGCTATCTGCATCGGCATTCCGGCAGGTGTTATTGCGGCCATCAAGCGTGGCTCGGTCTTCGATCAGGGCCTGATGGGTATCGCGCTCGTGGGCTATTCCATGCCGATCTTCTGGTGGGGCCTGCTGCTGATCATCCTGTTTTCCGGCATTCTGCAATGGACACCTGTTTCGGGGCGCATCTCGCTGATGTTCTACTTCCCGCCGGTCACCGGCTTCATGCTGATCGACTCGCTGCTGTCCGGGCAGAAGGGGGCATTCGCCTCCGCGCTTAGCCATCTGGCGCTGCCGTCGATCGTGCTTGCCACCATTCCGCTCGCTGTCATTGCGCGTCAGACGCGCTCGGCCATGCTGGAAGTGCTGTCGGAAGACTATGTGCGCACCGCACGCGCCAAGGGCCTGTCTCCCTTCCGGGTGATCGGCATCCATGCGCTGCGCAACGCCATGATCCCGGTCATCACCACCATCGGTCTCCAGGTCGGCGTCATGCTGGCAGGTGCCATCCTCACCGAAACGATCTTCTCCTGGCCGGGCATCGGCAAGTGGATGGTCGATTCCGTCTTCCGCCGCGATTACCCGGTCATTCAGGGTGGTCTGCTGTTGATTGCAGGCATCATCATGGTCGTCAACCTCATCGTTGACCTCCTCTATGGCCTGATCAACCCGCGCATCCGGCACTAAAGGGAGGACCGCTTCATGGCCGATACCGCCATTACCAAAACCGCTGCACCGGTTTCCTCTGCCGCCATGCGCAAGCAGATGCTCAAGGAATTCTGGTTCTATTTCTCGGAAAACAAGGGTGCCGTCATCGGCCTTTATGTTTTCCTCGCGCTCGTGATCATTGCCGTCTTCGCGCACTTCATCGCGCCGCACTCGCCATTTGAACAGTATCGTGACGCTGTCCTTCTGCCGCCCGCCTGGGTCGAAGGGGGACGCCTGACCTATCTGCTCGGCACCGACCCGGTCGGCCGCGATATTCTGTCCCGCCTCATCTACGGCGCGCAGTATTCGCTGTTTATCGGTGTCTTCGTCACCACCCTGTCCTTGACCACAGGCGTCGTCATCGGCGTTCTGGCCGGATATTATCGCGGCTGGCTCGACACCGCCATCATGCGTCTGATGGACATCATCCTGGCCTTCCCGTCGCTGCTTCTGGCGCTCGTTCTCGTCGCCATTCTCGGACCGGGACTAACGAACGGCATGATCGCGATTGCCCTCGTTCTTCAGCCGCACTTCGTGCGCCTGACCCGTGCCGCGGTGATGGCGGAAAAGAGCAAGGACTATGTGACCGCCTCGCGCCTTGCAGGTGCCGGTCCTCTGCGTCTGATGTTCCGCACCATCTTGCCGAACTGCACAGCCCCACTCATCGTTCAGGCAACGCTCTCCTTCTCCAACGCCATTCTCGACGCAGCCGCTCTTGGCTTCCTCGGCATGGGCGCGCAGCCGCCCGCACCCGAATGGGGCACCATGCTTGCCGAGGCGCGCGAATTCATTCTGCGCGCCTGGTGGGTCGTTACTTTCCCAGGTCTTGCCATCCTCATCACCGTTCTTGCCATCAACCTGATGGGCGACGGTCTGCGTGATGCGCTCGACCCGAAACTGAAGAGGTCCTGATATGGCACTTCTGCAAATCGATAATCTCACCGTCGAGTTCGAAACCGCCAATGGCTGGTTCCGCGCCGTGGATGGCGTGTCGATCTCGGTCGATCCGGGTGAAGTGCTTGCCATCGTCGGCGAGTCCGGCTCCGGCAAGTCAGTCTCGATGCTGGCAGTTATGGGCCTCTTACCTTGGACGGCGCGCATTACCGCCGACCGCATGCTCTTCCAGGGCAAAGATATCCAGAATCTCAGCGCATCCGAACGCCGCAAGCTGATCGGCAAGGATGTCGCCATGATTTTCCAGGAACCGGTTGCAAGCCTCAATCCGTGCTTCACGGTTGGTTTCCAGATCGAAGAAGTTCTGCGAATCCATATGGGCCTCGACAAGAAGGCACGTCGCGCACGCGCGATCGAACTCTTCAAGCTCGTCGGTCTGCCGGATCCGGAAGAGCGGTTGAAGCATTATCCGCACCAGATGTCTGGCGGTCAGTGCCAGCGCGTGATGATCGCGATCGCGATCGCCTGCAATCCGAAGCTCCTGATCGCCGACGAGCCGACCACCGCGCTCGACGTGACGATCCAGAAGCAGATCCTCGATCTCATCATGCGCCTGCAAGCCGAAACCGGCATGGGCCTGATCATGATCACCCACGACATGGGCGTGGTGGCGGAAACGGCCGACCGCGTCGTGGTCCAGTATAAGGGTCGCAAGATGGAGGAGGCCGACGTGCTCACTCTGTTTGAAAACCCGAAGAGCAACTATACCAAGGCACTTCTGGCAGCGCTGCCGGAGAACGCGACGGGCGATCGCCTGACGACCGTATCGCAGTTCTTCGATGGCACACCGACGCCAGCCGCAAGCACTGGGGGAGAAACGGCATGAGCGACAACAAGATCATGCTCGAAGTCCGCGACATGAAGCGGGATTATCATATCCCTGGCGGCTTTCTGAAGCAGAGCAAGACGGTCCATGCCGTCAAGGGCGTTTCCTTCAAGCTGGAGACAGGCAAGACTCTGGCAATCGTCGGCGAAAGCGGCTGCGGCAAGTCTACCCTTGCCCGCATGCTGACCTTCATCGACGAGCCCACATCCGGCGAACTCTTCATCGATGGCGAGAAGATGGACACGCGTCCCGGCCACCTGACGGCGGATATGCGCCAGAAGGTGCAGATCGTGTTCCAGAATCCCTATGGCTCACTCAACCCGCGCCAGAAGATCGGCGATGTGCTGGGTGAATCGCTGCTGATCAACACCAAAATGTCTGCCGCCGAGCGCCGCGAAAAGGCGACCGACATGCTGGTGCGCGTCGGTCTCGGCCCCGAGCATTACAATCGCTATCCGCACATGTTCTCCGGCGGACAGCGCCAGCGTATCGCCATTGCGCGTGCACTGATGCTCAATCCGAAGCTTCTCGTACTGGACGAGCCGGTTTCCGCGCTCGATCTCTCGGTCCAGGCACAGGTGCTGAACCTGCTTGCCGACCTTCAGGACGAGTTCGGTCTGACCTATGTCTTCATCAGCCACGACCTGTCGGTTGTGAAGTACATCGCCGACGAAGTCATGGTGATGTATTTCGGTGAAGCGGTCGAATATGGCACCCGCGACGAGGTCTTCTCCGACCCCAAGCACAGCTACACCCGCACATTGTTTGCGGCGACGCCCAAGGCAGATGTGGAATCGATCCGCGCCCGCATGGCTGCCAAGGCTATGGCGAAGGCCGGCTGATCATACAACCCTCAAGCCTCGGAGAAATCCGGGGCTTTTTTATCCCGGCTTGCGCGCACAGATCGCGTAGCGGTGCTGAATGCCACGGGCCGCAGCCTTCAGGACATTCCAGTTCTTTGCCTGGCTCTTGTGAACGTCGCGAAGATCGGTGTCGATCGTCACGTCCTCGAAGCCGGCATCGCGCAGCAATGCTGCCACCGCCTCGGCACGCGCACCATTGGAAAAATAGACACGAGATAGAATGCTGTTATGCGTGCCGGCCATATCCGGCGGCATATGCACCGCTTCGGCCTTGAGAAGTCCGCGCCTTTGCAGCCAGTTCGCCAGGTCTTTCAGGACCTTCTCCATGCGGCTGACATTGACGAAATCGCCATCGACGATCAGCACCTGCCCGCCGGGCTTCAAAACCCGCATCCACTCGAGGAAGGCGGCCTTTGGATCGACCAGGGTCCAGACGAGATGACGGTTGATCACCACATCATAGCTCGCGTCCGGCTCCATGGTGTTTTCCGCATCGCCCATACGAAAGGCAATCTGTCGGTTTCGGCTCTTCGCCTTGGCCTTTGCCCGCTCCAGCATGGGCTCTGCCCAGTCGAGGCCAGTCACGCTGAAGCCGAGATCGTCCATGAGATGGGAGACGACCCCCGTGCCGCTTGCGAGATCGAGCGCCAGCCTTCCCTCACCCGGCCCCAGATGCTTCAGCACAAGGCGATGCCAGGCGGCGCGTTCATCCTCGGAAAAGATTTCATGTCCGGGTGAAAGATCGAAGGTCGCAGCGCGAGCGGACCAATAAGCCTTGATCTCGTCCTTCAGACCAAAGTTGCTTCCGTAATCATTTGCGCTGTCCATGCTGGCCGACCTTCACAATTGCAGATGAGAATTGCTCTAAAAGATAAAACTTGACGAACGCAATCATAAAATCTTAAAGCGCCAAAAGTTTTATTGGAGAGCTATTTCAATGCGCATTACAGGCAGATCCGCAGTTCTTGCAATGGGCCTTCTGGTTTCGACCGTATGGCCGGCTTTTGCTGAAAAAGTGACGGTCAAAGACGTCACCGGACGCGATGTCGAGGTCAATGTGCCGGTCAAGCACGTCATTCTCGGCGAAGGCCGCCAAATCTATTTTCTCGCCGCTCTGGACAAGAACAACCCCTTCGAACACGTCGTCGGTTGGCGCGACGATCTGCCTAAGGCCGATCCAGAAACCTATGAGGCCTATCTGGCGAAGTATCCGGATATCGCCAAGCTGCCGAAGTTCGGCGGCATGAAGGACGGCACCTTCGATATCGAGCAGGCGGTTGCGCTGAAGCCCGATGTCATCCTGATGAACATCGATGCCAAGACGGCAACGGAGGAAGCGGGTTATATCGAGAAGCTTGGCAAGGTCGGCATTCCGCTGGTCTATGTCGACTTCCGCGAAAAGCCGATGGAGAACACAGAGCCGAGCATGCGTCTTATGGGCAAGCTGATGGGCAAGGAAGCGGTCGCGGAAGACTTCATCAAGTTCCGCTCCGACAGCATCAAACGCGTCACCGACGTTCTCGAGAAGGAAAACCCGAAGAAGCCCGTCGTCTTCGTTGAGCGCGCCGGCGGATATTCGGACGATTGCTGCATGTCTTTCGGCAATGAGAATTTCGGCAAGATGGTCGAGATCGCCGGTGGCATCAACATGGCCAAGGGCATCATTCCCGGCACCTTCGGCACGGTCAATCCCGAGCAGATCATTGCCTCCAATCCGGACCAGATCATCATCACCGGTGGCAAGTGGGACGCTTATGTGCCCGGCGGCAATTGGGTCGGCGTCGGTTACGGTGCGGATCTAAAGGAAGCGCGCCGCAAGCTGGAAGCGCTGACGAAGCGCCCGGGCTTTACCGGCGTCAAGGCGGTCGAGAACGGCAATGTTCACGCCATTTGGCACCAGTTCTACAACAACCCCTATCAGTTCGTCGCGATCCAGGAGATTGCCAAGTGGCTGCATCCCGATCTCTTCAAGGACCTCGATCCTGAGGCGACCTTCAAGGAACTGCATGAGCGCTTCCTGCCGCTCGAATACAAGCCCGGCTACTTCGTTTCTCTGAAAAACGACACGTAAAACAGAGAAGGCGATGGCCCGAACCAGGCCAGAAACGAACGAAGCGAGGCGGCCTCTCTCCGCCTCGCCATGCTGTTTTTAAAAGAGGGTCATCCGATGATTTTCAAAACGCTTGGCACCATCGCAACCATACTCTTTGCGACACTCTCCTCTCCGGCCTTGTCGGCGCAGATCGTCGATGCGGCCGGTCGCACCGTCGAGATGGATCTGCCTGCAAAGCGGGTGATCCTCGGCGAAGCCCGGCAGGTTCACGTCGTCGCGGCCCTCAAGGGCGACAAAACGTTTGATACGATCGTCGGCTGGCGGGACGATCTCATCAAGAAGGACCCCGATAGCTACGCGGCCTATGTCGAGCGCTTTCCGCAGATCAAGGATCTGCCCCGCTTCGGTTATCTGCCGCAAGGCGGGTTCAGCCTGGAAGCCGCTATTGCACTGTCCCCGGATGTGATCACGCTGAATCTGGAGGCCGAGCAAAGCGCAAAGGAAAGCGGCTTCGAAGAGAAGGCCGCCGCTGCCGGTATCAAGGTTGTCTATCTCGATTTCCGGCTCGACCCGGATAAGAACACCGAACGTTCGATCCGCGCCCTTGGACAAATTTTCGGTGCCGAACAGCGCGCAGACGAATTCATGGCCTATCGCCGCCAGCAGATCGCGCTGGTGACCGATAAGCTGGCGACCGTCAAGGATCTGAAACGTCCTGGCGTCTTCATAGAGCGCGCGCCGGGTATCTCCGGTGAAAATACCTGCTGCCGTACCTTTGGCCCGGTCAATTTCGGCGCGATGGTTGAGGAAGCCGGTGGCCACAATATTGCGTCTGACGTGATCAAGACCACCTTCGGCGATCTCAATCCAGAGCAACTCGTCGTCTCCGATCCAGCCCACATCATCGTTACGGGTTCCAACTGGGCAGCGGAATCCGATATCAACCAGTTCGTGCCTGTTGGCCGCGGCGCCGATATGAAACTGGCGCGGGAGCGTCTCGCCAAGCTGATGACCCGCACGCCGTTTCCTGAACTGACGGCAGTCAAGCAAGGCAATGTCCACGCCGTCTGGCACCAGTTCTATGGCGCCCCTTACGAGTTCTTCCCCATCCAGCAATTTGCCAAGTGGTTTCATCCCGATCTCTTTGCCGATCTCGATCCGGAGAAGAATTTCGCGGACTTCCACAAGCAATTCTTACCCGTCAGCTACAAGCCCGGCTACTTCGTTTCTCTCGAAAAAGGCGTGAACTAAAATGGCTTCCGTCACCGAAACGCCCGTGGAGACGACCGGAGGGCATCAATACCGCGCCCTTGCCGGCCGCCGCATACTGATCCTTGTCGGTCTTCTTCTGGCTTTGTGTCTCAGCATTGCGACCGACATGGCGCTGGGGCCGGCGCGTTACACGCTTTCAGACGTGGTAAGCGCCATCTTCGATCCGGCGGCGGTTGCCAACCAGCTTCGCGTGGTGATCTGGGACATCCGCATGCCGATTGCCCTGATGGCGGTCACCGTCGGCGCCTCGCTTTCTGTCGCGGGCGCGCAGATGCAGACCATCCTCTCGAACCCTCTCGCCAGCCCCTTCACGCTTGGCATCTCGGCAGCGGCAAGTTTCGGCGCTGCTTTGGCGCTTGTCGGCGGCATCGCGATCTTCCCAGGCGCGGTGGAGTATATGGTACCGATCAACGCCTTCCTGATGGCAATGCTGGCCGCCCTCTTCATTCACTTTGCGTCCACCATGCGCGGCGTCAGCGTCGAAACCATCGTGCTTCTCGGCATCGCACTGGTTTTCACCTTCAATGCGGCCCTTTCGCTTCTCGAATATCTCGCCTCCGAACAGGCACTCGCAGCGGTCGTCTTCTGGACCATGGGCAGCCTCACCAAGGCGACATGGGCGAAGGTCTATGTCACCGCCGCCATTCTCGTGCTGACCGTACCGCTCTTCATGAAGAACGCCTGGGCTTTGACGGCGCTCCGCCTTGGCGATGACAAGGCTGCGAGCATGGGCGTCAACGTCCGCCGCCTGCGCCTCCAGACCATGCTGACCGTCAGCCTGCTGGCCGCCATTCCGGTGTCCTTCGTCGGCACAATCGGCTTCGTTGGTCTCGTCGGCCCCCATATTGCCCGCATGGTGGTGGGCGAGGATCAGCGTTTCTTCCTGCCCGGCTCGGTCATCTGCGGCGCGCTTCTTCTCTCTGTCACCTCCGTCGTGAGCAAGATGCTGATCCCCGGCGCCGTTCTGCCAATCGGGGTGATCACGGCTCTCGTTGGTGTGCCCTTCTTCTTCATCCTGATCTTTTCCAACAGGAGACGCGCATGGTAGCCTTGGCTCTACAGGATGTCGGCGCGAAATACGGACGCACGACCGTTCTTTCCAATGTCACTATGGATATGCTCCGCGCAGGGAGCGTCACGGCTGTCATCGGCCCGAACGCAGCCGGAAAATCCACGCTCTTCAAGCGCATTGCCAGCCTGATTTCCGGCCCCGGCGTGGTGACGCTATCGCAAACGGAGCAAGGGCCGAAGACCATCTGCTATATGCCCCAGGACACTGGTGCCAATGCGGTGCTCACGGTTTACGAATCCATCCTGCTGTCTGCCAAGCAGGGAAGCGGCTGGAAAGTTCGAGACGACGAGCTTGCCGAGATCGACGCGATACTAAAGGCGCTCAACATCGACAACCTGTCCTTCCGCGGACTTGGCGAACTATCCGGTGGCCAGCGCCAGCTCGTGTCGCTTGCCCAGGCACTCGTCCGCAAGCCGGAAGTGCTGTTGATGGACGAACCGACCTCAGCGCTCGATCTTCATCGGCAAGTGGAAGTGCTGGATTTCATCTCAAGCCTCGCCCGTCGCGAGGGCATGATCGTGTTGATCGCGCTTCACGATCTGAACCATGCGCTACGCTACTGCGAAAATACCCTTGTGATTGCAGGCGGCCAGATGGTGGTGAGCGGCGCGACCGAAGATGTCATCACGCCTGCCATGCTGCGCGATATCTATCGGGTGGATGCGCGCATCGAAACGTGCTCGAGGGGACAGCCCTTCGTTCTGGTGGACGGCACCGCCTGACGCTATCGCCATTGAGACGGCTCTGGAAGAGCCAATCCGATCACGCGGCGCTAAAATTTTGGCGTTGCGGTGCGCGCTGCTGGTCTCCACCCACTTTGCAAAACCATCGTTCTAAGATAGGACGACTCCATGGAACATTCTTCTTCCATATCTATTCATGGGAGCATATTTTTATGGAAACTGTCGCTTCGATAAAATATTTGAACGAGGCGTCGCGCACGGCGAGCCGGTCGGGCCAGATGGAGCTCAACTGCAATGCATGAGTGTCTTTCAACGCCTCCCATAACCCCGCTGCCGGCATGCGAAGACCGCGAATGGGCGCGTCGTGCCATCGGCATTCTGCAAGGTGACGGACGCCGTTCAGCTGATACCCATCTCGTGAAGCCCGTTTTTAACGGCCTGCGCGGCATATCGATTTATTTAAAAGACGAGTCGACGCACCCGACCGGCAGCCTCAAGCATCGCCTCGCCCGCTCATTGTTCCTCTATGGCATCTGCAACGGAAAGATCCGCCAGGGAACGACGCTGGTAGAAGCCTCGTCCGGCTCCACCGCTGTCAGCGAGGCCTATTTCGCGCATCTGCTCGACCTGCCCTTTATCGCCGTCATGCCGCACTCCACCAGCCGCCAGAAGGTGGAGGCCATCGAGCGCTTCGGCGGTCGCTGTCATTTCGTCGACAGTCCCGCCGAAGTCTATACCGTTGCGGAGAAGCTGGCTGCGGAAGCGCAGGGCCATTATCTCGACCAGTTCACCTATGCCGAACGTGCAACGGATTGGCGTGGCAACAACAATATCGCCGAATCCATCTTCGACCAGATGCAGAGCGAAGAGCATCCAGAGCCCTCATGGGTGGTGATGAATGCCGGCACCGGGGGCACCTCCGCCACGATCGGACGCTACATCCGCTATCGCAATCTTCCGACCCGGCTATGTGTGGTGGACGTGGAGCACTCGGCCTTTTACCAATCCTATATGTCGGGAGACCGCAACGTCACCTGCTCGACACCGTCACGCATCGAGGGCGTGGGCCGCCCGCGCGTCGAGCCCTCTTTCATTCCCGGCGTCATCGATCACATGATCAAGATACCGGACGCAGCATCGATCGCTGCCATGCATGTCCTCTCAGAGCGCCTCTTCCGGCGCGTCGGTGGCTCCACCGGCACCAATTTCTTCGGTGTATGCTGGATTGCGGCAGCGATGATGAAGGAAGGACGGGAGGGTTCGCTCGTATCGCTGATATGCGACAGTGGTGACCGATACGCCGCAACGTACTACAATCAGGAGTGGCTCGCTCATAACAGGATCGATATAAATCCCTACAGAGCCATGATAGAAGCCTTTATCGATAGTGGCGACTTCAGGAGTTTCGATGCCACTGGACTACCTTGATGCGCGCCAGCTCGAAGCGTTTGTTGCGGTCATGTCGATTGGCAGCATGACGGGTGCTGCCCAGGCGCTTCGCAAGTCGCAACCGGTGGTCACAAGGCTGATCCAGGACCTCGAGAGCGAACTTGGTTTCCCTGTGCTGCATCGGAATGGGCCACGCATCGCGCCTACAGAAGAAGGCAGTGCGTTGTTTGTTCAAGCGGAGCTGTTTTTGAGCGGGCTGAAGACGATCAGCCAGACCGTGTACGACATTGCCAATGATCAGGCCGGCACCGTGCGGCTGGCTGCCGTTCCTGCACTGGCGGCCGGTATCGCACCGCTTGCTCTGTCCGATCTTCCAGACCGCGGGTCCCCGCTGGACATCCATCTGGCGAGCATGACGTCGGAAAATGTCGTACAAGCAATTGTCGCGCGCACCGCAGAGGTCGGCATCGCGAGCCTGCCTTTTGACAATCCGGGTGTCGACGTCCACTGGATCGGCGAGGTTTCGTATGTTGCCGTCATCGCCAGCGACGATCCTCTGGCAAAGCGGCACGTGATCACAGCCTCGGACTTTAGGGAACGCCGCCTGTTGACCTCTGCCAACCCTTACCGATTGCGCAGGCGGATCGATCAGGCGTTGAATCATCACGACGTCGAACCGGTTGGCATTATCGACAGCAATACGAGTTACGTCTCGCTGGCGCTCGCCAGAAGCGGCCTCGGTATCGGTATCGTTGAGTCCGTAACACTGACGGGCCTGCCGATCGAGGGACTGACTGTCCTGCCGCTCGATTTCCATGTTCCATTTTACTGGGGCGTCATCACCGCAACGGGCGTGCCGCTCTCAACGCCGGCGCAAAGTCTGATTGTCGCAATCGAACGTCGGTCTGAGGCATTACCCACCTTCCGCAAGCATGACGTCATGCCGAGCCTTGATTGAGGCGTGAGCGGTTTAGACGCCAGCCTATCCCATCGTCTCGGCATTTTTGCGAAGCGCCACATACTCCCAGATCGCAACGAGCAGCAAGATGGCTGCACTGGCAATCTGCAGACCATAAAGCGGAACATCTGGGACGAAGAGGAGTGCCACCAGCACCCCGACACCGACGAAGTGCGAAACCGGCCTCACATGGGATGCCGCAACCTTGACGCCGATATTGCCGAGCAAAAACAGGATCGGCCCGCCCATGATCGCAAGCGACTCTCTGAGCGTCGCGGGATCATGGCTGTTTGAAAGACTGAAATCCTCTCCGACAGCCGTCAGGATGATCCCCGCGACGATGGGCAGATGGCCGTAGTTGAAGAGGTTCTGTACAATTTTCTCCGGCTCGGCCGTCTCCTCGGCTTTTTCAGAAGCTTGCTCCTGCCCATGGTGAAAATATATCCACCACATGATGACGGTGCTGAGGAAGGCCGCACAGAACACCACGAAAGTCAGGCCGGAATTCATATATTCCGTCGCCGTCTTGCCTGTCGTGAGGATCGTCTCACCAAGGCAGATGATGACGAACAGCGCGCATCGCTCCGCAAGGTGCTCGCCCGAAAGAAGAATCTGCTCGTCGTCATGGGCGCGTATGCCAGGTACATAGTACCGCACGAGCGGCCCGATATATTCGATGGCGATCGCCACCGTCCACAGGAGCAAGCGATAGGTCAAGCTATCGGTCAGCCCACCGGCAATCCAGAAAAAGCTGGAAACCACCAGCCAGACGGTGATCCTGCCGAAAGTCTTGGAGTTGCCGTGGTCGACACCGTGGAAAACATAGAGACCGAAGAGCGAGCGGGAGAGCTGCATCACCGTATAGATCGAGGCGAAGATGATCCCCTGGCTCTCGAACGCCTTGGGCAAGGCGATGGCAAGCAACACCCCGGCAAACATGAGGCCGAACAGGAACATCCTGACAGGCCCTTTATCGGTGTTCAGCAGATTGGTGAGCCAGGTGATGTGCACCCATAGCCACCACAATGCAAGGATGAGGATGGCGGCCTCGTAGAGTGCAGTCGCGCCAAAATCTTCCGTCAAAGTATAGGAAAGCTGGATCAGCGCGAAAACGAAAACGAGATCGAAGAATAATTCTGGAAACGTGGCCTTTTGCGACTCGTCATCGTCAGGCCTGATCCACCCGCTTCCCCTGCTATCCGTCATATATTTCCCCAAGTGGATGCAAGGCCATTCCTTCGCATGAAGCGTGTCGCGATCTTTCAGATCCACTTGTACGCTTCAGGTCCTTGTTTTATCGCATGCCAGTATCACAAAACCGCTGTACTTATGTGTAACATGGTTTGGCAGCGAGCACCCTATCGCGACGCCGTCGAAAGGGAAGTGTTCATCAGGGCTGCTTCCCTCATCAAAGCGTCTTTGCGCCCCGCCAACTCCACCTCATTGGAATTGTCAGGATAAAAACGTGGCCCAATAAGCCGCACGTGCTTTCCGGACACGTCGACGATGTAGGTAGCAGCGCTCTCAGCTCGAGGGGCGACCTCCGCTTTTGGAGCAACGTCCGTTTTAGCAGCCACGGCAGTTTTCGCTCGCTTTGCCAGTTTTGGCTTCTTCGCAACGGCACTGTTCGATGAGACTTTCTTCGTCGGCGCGATGCTGCTGACTTCGTAGGTTTGCGCCAGAACGGCAGTCGTCGTTGACAATAGGAAGAGCGCTGCGGCGCCTGCTGCGAACCGTTTCATCGGGGTCTCCAGAACTGTATAGCTTTGCAGCAACAACATCGGACCCGGAATTTTGGTTCCACTACTCTAACGTCAGTCAAAGTCTTTTGTGCGAAACCGTACTATCCCGCTGGTAAGACTGCATGAACTTGCATAAACAACAGGATAGGCATAGGTCGTTTTCAACTGCGCATTGCGACATGCCGGGCAACTGTGCCGATTGAGATGTGGGGACGTCATTGGTCAAACTCTCTCCTTTTGTCAGGCGAACCCTGGTCATGCTGGGGCTCGGAATAGCCCTGTTGATCGGAATGGTCGGGGCATCACTGTGGCTCGTTGAAAAGAACGATAACTATTCCCGTGAGACCGCAGATCTCCGCCGAATCCGCTCGGCAATTTTGGACGTGCTCACCACCCTTCAGGACGCGGAGACCGGTCAGCGCGGTTATCTGCTGACGCGCAGGGAAGATTATCTCGCTCCATATAGGGAAGCCTTGCAGACGCTGGCGGAAAAGCGTGAGCGGCTTGTGGCCAGCGTTCAGAACAAGCCGATCTATACTGGAAAGCTTCCTGTTCTTCAGACTGCCATCGATGCCAAGATCGCCGAAATCGGTCGCACGATTGATCTTGTGAATGCGGGACGGATCGATGAGGCGATCGATATCGTCCGCGCCGATACAGGCCTCATCTACATGCAAGAGATCCGCAACACGCTGGATGAGTTTCAGGATGTGACGGATGATCGGCTGCGCGTCATTGTCAACGATCAGTTGCAAGCGGCGGACAATCTTCGCTGGGTGACGATCGGCGGCGCTATCGCTATCATCGCGGTTGTGGGTGGCGCTCTTTTTCTGATCGCGAAATACGTCGGCGAACTGATGCGCTCTCGCGAGGAGGTCGATTCGCTCAATCGTGGCCTAGAAGAACGCGTTAACGAGCGCACTCGTGACTTGATACGCGCCAATCAGGAAATACAGCGCTTCGCCTATATCGTGACGCACGACCTGCGTGCGCCGCTCGTCAACATTATGGGCTTTCTGTCTGAGTTCGAAGCCTCGCTGAAACCTATCGAAAGCTATGTGCTGGCCGATGGTGCCACGCTCTCGGAAAACGAGATCAGAGACGCGCGGTTGGCTGTTAAGGAAGACCTGCCGGAAGCAATCGGTTTCATTCGCTCGTCCACCCGCAAGATGGACCAACTGATCAATGCCATCCTGAAGATTTCCCGCGATGGCCGCCGCAAGTTGCAGGCGGAGAAGGTCGATCTGAAAGAGCTTTTGGCGGTAGCGGCCGCAAGCGTTCAGCACCAGGTCTCTGCAGTGGACGGCGAGATCGACGTCAACGTGCAGCCCTTCACCGTCATCAGCGACCGGATCTCTCTCGATCAGATCCTTGGCAATCTTTTCGACAACGCCGTCAAGTATCAGATGAAAGGTCGTCCACTGCGCATTTCAGCGCGCATCATGCCGCAGGGACGTGGTATCGTGCGGCTCGACATTACCGATAATGGACGTGGTATTGCAGAAGACGACCTGGAGCGGATCTTTGAACTCTTCAGGCGCGCGGGCGATCAAGATCAGCAGGGCGAAGGTATTGGACTCGCACATGTGCGTTCGCTAATAAGAAATTTAGGCGGGGACATTACCGTCGCCTCGGAACTTGGCAAGGGAAGTACATTCCATCTGACCTTGCCAACTGATCTGCGGAAAATCACACGAGGTAACGACATATGAAAATCACCGGCCAGGAAGTCACGATCGTCATGATCGAAGACGATGAAGGGCATGCGCGCCTCATCGAGAAGAACGTGCGACGCGCGGGCGTCAACAACGAGATCGTGCCCTTCACGCTTGGCAACAAGGCGCTGGACTACATTCTCGGACCGAACCGCGATGGCCTTGTCAGCAAGGACCGCTACATTCTCGTTCTTCTCGACCTTAATCTTCCCGATATGTCTGGAATCAGGATATTGGAGCAGATCAAGAGCAACGAGCATACCAAGCGTCTGCCTGTGGTCGTATTGACGACCACGGACGACGAGACTGAAATCCAGAAGTGCTACGATCTCGGTGCAAACGTCTATATTACCAAGCCGGTCGATTACGAGGGCTTTGCAACCGCGATCAGAAACCTCGGCCTCTTCTTCTCGGTGATACAGGTTCCATAAAGGCGTAAACGCGGTGCATATACTTTATGTCGATGATGATCCCACTGTCGCGCGGCTCGCTACACGCGTGCTGGGTCGGCACGGCGTTCAGGTCGACCATGCACCGTCCGTCGTCCTTGGGCTTGAGAAATTCAATGCCGGGACATTCGACGCCGTGGTGCTGGACCATTATTTTGTCACCGGCACCGGCCTGCAATTCCTCAATGCCATCGGCGACCGCAGCCGCGATACGCCCGTTCTTTATGTCACCGGCGCAAGCGAGGCACAGATCGCCATCGACGCATTGAAGGCGGGTGCTGCCGACTACGTCATTAAGACGGTCGCCGACGATTTCTTCCCACTGCTCTTGACCTCCATCGAACAGGTCTGCGCCAATTTCCAGCTTCGCAAGGAGAAGGAAGAGGCGGAGCGTCTTCTCGTGCGTGCCAAGGAACGCGCCGAGCTGATGGCAAAAGAGATGAACCATCGCATCGCCAACAGCCTTTCGCTGGTCTCGGCAATGATCCGCATGCAGATGATCGCAGCCTCCAGCGAGGAGGCGCGCACCGTTCTATCGGAAACGCAGAACAGAATTTCAGCCATCGCCGGCGTCCACCGCAGTCTTTATACCGCCGACAATATGGGTGTGGTGGATCTTGACGCCTATCTCTCTTCCATCATCAACGAGCTGGCGAAATCCGGCCCGGACAATGAGCGCATTCGCATCAAGACGGACATGGAGACGATCAGCGCGGCACCCGACCAGGCGGTGGCACTCGGCGTGATCGTAACCGAACTTACGACGAACTCGTTGAAATACGCCTACCCCACCAGTGATGGCGATATCCGCATCTCGCTCAAAATCCGCGAGGGCAAGCTGCAACTGACCGTCGAAGATGACGGTGTGGGGATGGGAAGCAAGCCGAAGCCTCAAGGCACCGGGCTTGGCACAAAGCTCATCTCTGCCATGGCCCAGAGCTTGAAGGCGACGGTGGAGCAGAGCAGCGTTCAGGCGCATTCGGGAACACGCATCTGCGTGGAATGGGAAGCGCCGCCTGCCTGAGACGGCGACGCTCTTTTCAATTAGTAAGTACCCGGCAAACCAGCGACGATTTGCGGCGCAGGCGCACCAGCCATCACCTGTGAAGGCGGAGCAAGCGACGTCACGACAATCGGCGTGCCGTCAGGCACACGATTATAGAGGTCGACAATATCCTGGTTCATCAGGCGAACGCATCCGGACGAAACGGATTTGCCGATCGTCCACCATTCCGGCGAACCATGCAGTCGGTAGATCGTGTCGCGGCCGTCCTTGAAGATATAAAGCGCACGTGCTCCCAACGGGTTCATCAGACCCGGAGCCATGCCCCCGTTCGCGGAGCTATAAGGCGCAAGTTCCGGCTGGCGCGCGATCATCTCATCGGGCGGCGTCCAGCGCGGCCATTGGCGCTTATACTGGATGACACCCCTGCCCGCCCACTCAAAGCCGGCACGCCCCAGGCCCACACCATAACGCATCGCCTGGTTGTTTTCATAGGTGAGGTAGAGGAAGTGGTTAGCCGTATCGACAACGATGGTGCCTGGCCGTTCGCCGGTCGGGTTCTCGACCATCTGGCGGTAAAATTGCGGATCGATTTTCTGGTACGGGATCGCCGGCAGAGGGAACTGCTCGTCCGGCTTCGGTCCATAGACCTCAGCATAATAAGGATCGACTCTGGGGCGTGTTTCCACTGTCTCGCGCTGCGTGGTGGTGCATCCTGCCAGGGCCGTCAGGGCCAGTCCGCCGGTGCCGAACAGAAAGCTTCGGCGTGTAGTTTCATGCTTACTCAATCCAAATCCTCATCAACTGGAGCGCCGTGCGTCCTATTGGACGGCCAAAAGACACTCCACCTTCTTAAATCCATGCATCGTGCCTGCCGAAATCGGTTCCGTTGCTCAGGCCGATGCCATCGTCATCGTGCTCCGGAAAACGGATCGGCGAGCGCTGCTTCCGGGCGGCTTATCGGATACTTCGTGCCGGAAACACGACCGGCCATGTCCTTTGCACCGCTGTTCTTCAAAATAGCGCGGAAGCTTGGATGCATCCCGCCATCGACATAAGCGTTCATGACGCTTGAAGTTCCACCGGCCATTGCAACATCGAGCTTCTGCTTCTCGACGTCGAGCCGCGAAGCCACTTGCGGGTCAAGTTGATTGACAGCGGGTGGGCAGGCTGCCAGCGGATCGGCCGGCTCGCCGCCGGCAAATTCTGCGTTGAACACGTAGCGGCGACCGCAGACCGAGACCTTTGGCTGACGGCGAGTGACTTCGAAATAGTCATAGCCGTCCTTCAGCGTCCGCCAGAAGGGGAAGTTCGGATCATTCTTGTAAGCCGCCAAATTCTTCGCCGTCATGCGGAACGGATAGGCCTGAACCTGAAAGCGATCCTGGCCGCCCTTTAAGGCACGCTCGACGATCGCATAGATCTCGCCAATCTGCGCATCCGTCATGGCGTAGCAGCCAGACGAAGAACAGGCGCCATGCACCATCAGCGCTTCACCCGTATAGCCGAGCGCCGATTCAAGCCTGTTCGGATAGCCGAGGTTGAAAGAGACATAATACCGAGAGTTCGGGTTCAGCATGCTGGAAGAAACATGGTAGAAGCCCTCGGGCGCCTGTCGATCCCCGCTCTTGGTCTTGGGACCAAGCTTGCCAGACCACCGGCACATCGGATAGGCCTTGAACAAGGCGTAGTTACCGGTCTTGTCGACCTTCCAAACTTCCAGCTCGCTTTCCTGCTTGAAAATCCGCACAAGCACGGGGCTTTCCGGCTTCATGCCCTTGGCAGACATGGCGGCAGCAACCTTGGAGGATAATTTAGGCGGCTCTTTCGACGCGCTGTCGAACCCCATGGACGTACAGGCAGCAAGCGAAGCACACAGCCCAACGACAGCTGCGGCACGCGCCGATGCGATCATGATGTCTCGAAGCTTCGTCGCTACGAAACCCGATTTTGCCGAAGTGCTCATGGAACGTCTTGCCCGTCTCTTTGTCGCGTGACTAACTAAAGAAGGTGACCACATGACGGCAATCACCCGAATGGACAAAGAGTCGTGAATTTCCGTTACGAGTCCGTTAATCATAGACACACAACGACGTGAGCGCGACGAATGGCAGTCCTTCTATCGCAGAAGTCCCTGACCGCCGTCGATCCAGACCGGCGTGCCGGTGATGTGACGCGACTTGTCGCTGGCCAGAAACACCACGAGATCGGCAACGTCCTCGCTCAGACCCGCCTCCCCGCCCGTGATGGGGATGTCGCCCTCCGGCCATTCGACCGGGATTTCCGTTTCGTGAGAGCTACGGATATCGGTGTTGTCGTCGATCTTCGTCTCGATTGCGCCTGGACAGATCGCGTTGACACGGATTTTGTACTGGCCAAGCTCAAGCGCCAATTGCTGCGCCATCGCAAGCTGCCCGGCCTTGGTGGCTGAGTAGGCCGTGGCGCCCGGCGACGTGAAGGTGCGTGTGCCGTTGATGGATGAGATGATAACGATCGATCCGCCGCCGGCGGCCTTCAGATGCGGAACCGTCTTATGGAGGGTCATGTAGGTGCCCCGAAGATTGACGGTCATGGTCTTGTCCCACTCTTCCGGCTTCAGGTCATCAATCGGCGCCCAAACGCCGTTGATGCCGGCATTCGCTACCACAACATCCAACCGTCCATATTTTTCAGTGAGCCGGGTGATAGCTTCTTCCATTGCAGCCTCATCCGCGACGTCGGCAACCAGCGTCAAAGCTTCTCCTCCGTCCTTCTCAATATCGGCAACAAGCTTTTCGAGTTCATCGGCAGTATGCCCGAGCGCACCGATGACATAGCCATCCTTGGCAAGAGCGATGGCGGAGGCGCGGCCAATGCCGGATCCCGCGCCGGTGACGAGTGCAACTTTTTCCTGCGCCATAGGCTGTCTCCTATTGATGGCAGTAGCGTTTGGCCAGAACGAGTGGCTTATCCACTAAACTGGATAAAATACGGGTTGTTCCCGGCGCCTGCGCGCGTCACCATGCCGGGATGAACAAGGATTTCTTCGATAGGGATGCGGTGGTCGTTGCCAGGGCAATGATCGGGATGGAATTTCGCTTTCACAACACGGGCGGCATCATCGTTGAGACAGAAGCCTATCGACCTGACGACGCCGCCTCGCACAGCTTCAACGGGCCGACGCTGCGCAATCGCGTCATGTTTGGTGCGCCAGGACACCTCTACGTCTACCGCTCCTATGGAATTCATTGGTGCGCCAACATCGTGTGCACCTCTGGCTCGGCGGTCTTGATCCGCGCGCTTGAACCTCAGACGGGAGTGGACCTGATGAGGATGAGACGCGGAACTGATGTCTTGCGGAACCTATGCTCCGGTCCGGGCAAGCTCTGCCAAGCGTTTGCGATCACCGGCGACGCCGATGGAATGTCCGTCTTTAAGCAACCGGTCCTGCTTCGTCCAAGTAAGACCGATCCAGAGATCGCCGCCGGGCCACGCATCGGCATTACAAAGGCTGTGGATCTGCCTTGGCGTTTCGGCGCCAAAGGCTCGCCTCATCTCAGCAAGCCGTTCAGTCGTCCAGCCTAAACCACCATCGGTGGCTCATCGTTCTCATCGGGGTTTGGATTGGGCGCCTCGTCCGGCAGGCGGTCAGGCTCCGGCTCCTGGATTGGAGGGACTTCAGGCTGCGGCGGAATTGGCGGCGTCGTGGGATCTGGCTGTGTCGGGACGATACCCATCGCGTCTTATCTCCAAATATGTGCGGGCAGCCGGTCCCCAGAGATCGCCTTCAGGTCCACTGTGCTCGCCGGATCGGTCCATTCTTAAGACCAAACTGCCCGCTCTCCTGACATGACGTTGTAACGTCCAAGTCCGTGGAAGGGTTGCCCGCTTTTTTCGAACTCAAACAAATCCAAGTGAGCTGCGCGCGATCTCGCGCTGATCGCCATAATCACGCGTATGGGCATCGTGGCCATATTCGTGCGCCGCATTGGTCAACTGCAGATCGGGAACCTGAAGCAAGGCATCTGCATAGGTGCCGGTCTCCTCGTCGTTCTCAACAATCATTTGAGCTGGCTTCAAAAAATCGAACATGGCTTCCTCCCATTCGAAGTTTCAACCTAACGCATCAGCCGACGCTACGTTCCTCCTCATAGCGGCAAACCATGTCCGTTAGGTGCCAACTTTACTACACTTTAATTTGACGAATCGTTATGACGCAGACGCGCATTGTAGCGATCGTGACTTGAAGCAGGATGCTATCTATTACTTTCGCGACGCACGCTCGCGGTTCCGGCTTATCGGGATGACGAGCCCGCAAGATGCAGTAATCTATGCGTTAGACGCCGCGGCGATTGCCCCACAGCAAAACGTGAAGTTGAGGCAACACGCGCGCCTCGAACCAGCGCTCCGATGCGACCTTTTCCACCAGCCACAACATGCGATCCATAATGCCGTCGACATCGACGCGCGCATCATCGTCATCGGGTGGTGGCGGGGTGTGATTGCCGGGCTGAAGATAGACCGGAAGGGCGGGAAAGCGCGAGGCGGCTTCGCGCGCATAGGCAAAATCGGCGTCGTCGAAAACGACGACCTTTAGCGCAAGCTGAGGTCCCGTTCCGGCGGCCTCCAGACAGTTCTCGAAGGCCTGCCAGTCCGTCTCCATGCCGCTCGAGGGTGGCTTGGGGCTGAGCACGAGATAATCCAGATCGGCAAACCAGTCCTTGCAGATGCTGCCTTGCGTCTCGAGCGCGAAGCGATATCCCTCGCGCTTACCTTTCTGGATCAGCGGTCCCAGCGGCTGGATCGCAGGATTGCCGCCGGACAACGAAACGGTGATCGGCTTGCCGCCAGACAGCCTGACGACCTCCGCCCAGATCGCCTCGACGGAGAGCGGCTTCCAGTCATCCCGATAGTCGCTATCCACCGCATGCAGTGTATCGCACCAGGAACAGCGATAATCGCAGCCGCCGGTCCGAACGAAGACAGTCGGTAGACCGATCAGCAGCCCCTCGCCCTGAATGGTCGGACCGAAGATTTCGCTGACCCGGATCGGCAGGTCGCGCGGCGCGTCAACAGCCACACTCATCGTGCAGCCGCCGGCCGGTACTCTGCCCATGTCTTGGCGGTCTCGCTGACGCGCACTGCACTCGTCTCGGGAAGCCGATCCTTGCACCAATCATAGAAATGCTGCGCCAACCGTTCCGCGGTCACCATGTCATGGCCGAGAACGTCGTTCAGATGCCGGTGGTCGAAGCAGTCGTCGATATAGCACTTCAGCGGCGCCAGTTCGTGGTAATCGCGAACGAAGCCGTGCTCGTTCAACGCCTCGCCGGAAAGCTCCACCTCGACGATATAGTTGTGGCCATGCAGCCGCGCGCATTGATGATCGACGGGAAGGCCTTTGAGTCGATGCGAGGCGGAGAAGTGAAATTCCTTGGTGATGCGAAACATCAACGCACCTCCCGCGCCGCATAGGCACTGGTGGCCGCCGCCCAAAAATCCGGGTCTTCATAATCGGTGGGGTCAGCCACGCCAGCCAGATGAAAGGCCTCGCGCCGCTCGACGCAGGTGCCACATCGCCCACAATGGCGCTCGCCGCCCTTGTAGCAAGACCAGGTTTCGCCAAAGGGCGTGTCGTGCTTTGCCCCATCGGTCACGATATCCGCCTTGGAGACCATGACGTAAGGTGCGTAAAGCTCTACCTGGGCGTAGCCCTCCAGCGCGTGGGCCTGCATGGTGTTGAAGCTATCGATAAAGCCTGGGCGGCAATCCGGATAGATGAAGTGATCGCCGCCATGAACGGCAATCGCCACCGCATCCGCCTGCTGCGCAGCCGCCAGACCAAAGGCAATGGTGAGCATGATGGCATTGCGGTTCGGCACCACGGTGGAGCGCATGGTCTCTTCCGCATAGTGCCCATCCGGCACCTCGACATCGTCGGTCAAAGCCGACCCGGTGAGGTGAGCGCCGATGGTGCGAATGTCGATGATGTGATGCGGCACACCAAGGCGGGTGGCACACGCACCCGCATAGTCCAGCTCTTTTCTGTGGCGCTGACCATAATCGAAAGACAGCAGAGCAAGAAGTTCGTGTTCCGCTGCAATTCTATGCGCAAGCGAAACGGAGTCCAATCCGCCGGAGCAGATGACGATAGTTTTCATAATTTGAGATCCCTTGTTTTGACCGGGTGGGCTGCGACCGGATTACCGCTGGGCTTCTAGAGCAAAGGGCGAGGCTTGTGAAGACGTAAAAGCCGAGTGGCTCGCGCCAAGGGTGGACAACAAAATAACATGATTTTTTTAGTCATATTTAATTGCCGATTCGTCATTTCCGTTCTATGAGAGCCCAACTCAGCGAATAGTCGGATACCACCCATGTGGAGCAAACCTGCTTCTCAGTCTCAGATCAACGCAGCAATGGAAGCCTATTACGATGACCTTTGCCGCGCTATGCGCAAGCGAGGACACACGCCTCTCGGCTCGCAGGACATAGTTCACGATATTTATGTGCGGCTTATGGGGAAACCGCGACTGCCGGAAAACCAGTCGGCGGTAAAAGCATTCCTCATTCGCGCCTGCATCAATCTGGGCATAGACCACTTCAGGAGGGCAAACTTCGAAAAGCGGCTGTTTGCTGGTAACTCCGAAGAGGCTGCAACTGTAGCGGACGCTTGCCAGAGCGCTGAAGACACTGCGGACATAGGCCTGAGGCTCGTCATTCTGGAACAGGCAATCATGGAGTTGTCTTTGCAGCGTCGCCGGGTGTTTCTCGCAAGTGCAGTCGGAGGACTGACATCGACTGAGATCTCGAAGAAGAGCGGACTTACGAAGAATATGGTCGACCGTCATTTGCGAAAGGCTTATCTGCACTGCCTCCAACGACTGGAGCCGACACTTTGACGGATCGCGCAGATCTTACGGGCAACGCCGAAGAGGAGGCAATTGATTGGCTTCTGAAATTGCGAGACCGTCCCAACTATGAAGAGTTGAAAAAGGATTTCGACGCCTGGTTAGCCAAAGACCAGAGCAATGCGAAAGCCTATGAACGTGTGCGTTGTCTCGTAGGCGATGCGAAGCGGCTCTCGGCGGCGCAAAGCGACTTTGGATTTCCTCTTCCGTCCAAGCCACCTTCGAAGACGGTTTTCCCCTCCATCATTGTCATGACTGGGATAGCTGCGGGCTCGTATCTTTACATGTCGGATGCGCTGATAACCTTGCGGGCCGATCACGTCACGGACGTTGCTCAGCGAGCATCCTTCAGGGCCCCTGACGGTTCCAATCTCGTGCTAAACGCTGACTCAGCGATAGCGTTTCAGTTTTCGCAGCACGAACGGCGTGTCATTTTGATGCGCGGCGAGATGCTTGTCGACGTTACGCCAGACCCGACAAGGCCCTTCGTCGTCGAGGCCGACGGTGCGACCGTGACAGCTTTGGGCACAGCCTTCGACGTCAACATGCTGGAGAGCGAAACAAGGGTTGCTGTCATCCGCCACAGCGTCGCTGTGCGCCTTAACGATGAGCATCAGGTGAAAGTCGTCAAGGAGAACGAGGGCGTTAATTTTGCTTCAGCCTCCGGAATTAGCGAGACCTTTCCTGTCGACTCAAAGTCCGTCACTGAATGGGAAAGCGGCAGGTTGGTATTCGACGAGCAGCCTCTTCCGGACGTTATCGAGACCGTCGGTAGGTACTTGCCGGGAAAGATCCTGGTCGCAAACCGCGAACTGCGTAGCAAAATAGTCTCTGGGACCCTCGATATGAGCGATCCTGACAAGGCTCTTCAGTCTTTCGCCAAAGCGTTTGATATCAAGCTATTGAAGCTCACGCCCTACCTCACGATCCTGCGCTGATATCGCCAGCGAAAAATCTTAAAAAGATGTCCCAAATACTCATGTTCATTCGTACCGGGGATGAAAACATCCAATATCCGGAGACTCCCCATGGACCGTGGACACCTGAATATTCGACCGGGACGTCGAAGCTATATCTTGCCGACGTTGCTTATTGGTTTTGCGCTTGGGAGTGGGTGCAATGCCTTTGCAGAGCCAGCGAAGTTCGATGCGTTTGACATTCCAGCAGGTCCTCTTAGCTCGGCGATCAACCGCCTAGGCTCTCAATCGGGGCTGCAAATTCTTTTCGATTCTTCGATTACGACAGGCAAGACGAGCCCGGAGATCAAAGGGCAGATGGACGTGCGTCATGCGCTTGAAGCGCTATTGTCGGGCCGGGGATTGGCCTATCGATACATCTCTGTGGATACTATCAAGATCGAGCCGGCATCGGAGCCAGTCCAGCCTCCATCACTAGACGGAGCTACCACACTTAAGACAATCGTGATCAGAGGTCGGGAATTCAACGAAAGTGCGCCGGGCAACGCCGCATTTGACTCAGCCGATATCGAACGTTCCCAAGCTAGTACGCTTCCGCAATTGTTGCAAAGGACACCCGGGGTGGCGACCGCGGGCGGCCTAAGATTGCAAGGACAGACAACGGTGATACGCGGGTTTGCGAGACCGTCAGATACCAGGGTGTTGCTGGACGGTGCTCCGAAAAATTTCGAACTTTACGATCAGGGTTCCATTTTCATAGAGCCGGAAATCCTCAAGAGCGTCGAACTTCAGAAGGGTGCAACATCGGTTCGCTACGGAAATGGCGGCTTTGGTGGCACCATCCTGATGGAAACGAAGACAGCAAAGGACATGCTGAAGCCCGGCCAAAGCTTTGGAGGATGGACGAAAGGGAGCTACCACACCGCCAATAATCAGCGAACAGGGAGCGTCATGGTCTATGGGCAATCAGATTTCGACACGCCAGTAACCTATGACGGGCTGATGTCTGGAACCTGGCGCAAGAGCGGCAATATGCGCGTGGGCGGCGGAGAGGTTTATGACGCATCAAATGACCGGCTCACAACATTCACCGCCAATGGCGGCGCTGCTTACGAAGGTCACGAAATCCGCGCTTCCCTCACCTACGGACGCTCCGATGATTGGGGGCCAGTGGCAGCCGTTCGTGGCGATCTTGCCGTGAGTCAGTCCAGTATCGATCGGTACGGAAGGCAACAGGCGCGACTGCGTGCGTTGGCTGCTCGCGATTTAGACGATTTTTCGGCCACGCTCAAATACCGCTATGACGGCGAAAGCGACCTCGTGAATTTCAAAGCAATGGCAAGCTTTTCTTCCACGAGCCTCCATCGCACGCGGCCCGTCATCCCGGGATTTACACCCAGCGCCTCGCTTGGCGGCCAAGAGAATGACGCCCAATACTCCGACATCAAGTTTGAGGCAGAGAACACGTCCAGGCTTGAAATACTGAATGCTCCGCACGTCTTGAACTATGGCATCCAGATCGGCATGCATGATCGTGACACATGGATGTACGACGTCGCGAACAGCAGCAATCCAAGTTACAACTACGGCTACTATGCGTCCTGGATCGTGCCTGAAGGCACACAGACATCGATCTCAGCCTTCATTCGTGATGAAGTCGAAGTCACGGATGGCTTCTTCATCACTCCGGGACTTCGCTTCGACCACGTGAGAATGGAAGGCAAACCGAATGCCGCTCCGAGATACAACAACCCCTTGGCGGGACATGATTACTCGGCGGTTTCCTACAATGGCTTCACCCCAGCCCTGAGCGGCCGTTGGGAAGCGACGCCTTCCACAACACTTTTTCTCGACTGGGCCTATGCGATGCGAACCCCCATTATCGATGAACTCTATTCGTCGCAAAGCATTGCAACGAAAGCATCTGCAACATCAAGAGATCTTCTTCCGGAACGAAATAACTCCTTCAATGTGGGTGTGTCGCAGGAGTTTTACGATGTGTGGAGTTCAGGGGATACTCTCACTGCCTCGGTATCCGGTTTTTACAATCACGTTACCGATCCCGTCACCCGACGATTTGGTAGTGCCAATCTGGCAAATGTGACAGGTCCTGTGCCCTTCTATTGGAACACGCCATCCTATCGTATCTACGGCGTTGAAGTGAAAGCGAATTATGAATCGGACACCGTGTTCGGCAGCCTCGGTCTTTCCATCATGAATGGCTCCCGTAAGGGCGCGATCAACGACATTTATGGCGACAAAACTTATCCCGGCGATATGGCTCCGCTCACTGTGAATGCTTCGCTAGGTTATCGAATTCCAGACTCCGAACTGTCACTGCGCTGGACCGGCCAGTTCGTCGCCGAACAGAAGCACACACCTTACTATCAAGGTACCGGGTACTTTTACGCGAGGCCTGAAAGTGGAGGCTATGCCGTCCACGGACTTCTCCTGGAATGGACACCGAAGGAAGGGTTTATGGCAGGAACGGAAGTCAGAGCAGGCGTCGAAAACATCTTTGATAAGTTTTACAGCCCTTATCTCACCGATGGCGTATCGGCGATGGCGGGCAGAAACTTCACGCTTTCGGTCAGCCGAAAGTTCTAAATGCACACCAAGGGACGAGGCGTGCATCCCCAGTTGGCATGCGACCCACCATTACCGTTCATCCAGCCAGCATGTCTGCCAAATTCACGCAGGCTCGTCCCACCCGCCAATCTGCGAATAGATGGCGTTTCGTAGGCCTCGCACGTCGCGGTTCAGTGCCGCGAGCGCTTCTGGCGTCTGGGTCGACGCCGCCAGCAGCGTATCGCTTAGGCACCCCGCCTTGTGCTGCAGCGCCCTGCCCGCATCGGTCAATGCGATAACGACTTGGCGTTCATTGCTGGCGTTTCGCGTTCTTTGTAGCAGGCCCGACGCTTCCAGACGTTTGAGAAGCGGAGTGAGAGTGCTGGATTCAAGCGCGAGCGAAGCTGCGATGGCACCGACAGTCTGCTCGTCTTTGCTCCATAGAACGTTGAGCACGAGGTACTGGGGATATGTCACGCCCAGCTCATCGAGAAGCGGCTTGTAGGCGCGCTGGATCGCGATGCCTGCGCTGTAGATCGCATAGCACAGCTGGTCGCTGAGGGGTGGTGGATCATTCCTTTTGGTGGCCATATCGAACTCCTTTCCCTTTATATACAGGGTGTTACGACAAAAACCAATATCGCGATAAATAATATCTTGACGATCCCATAGATCCGTGTGAGTTTATTGTTATCGCAATAATAGTTATTGCAAATTTAAGGAGATTACGATGAAGACCTTGACCTCGATCACTGCTATCGCCGCCGCCTTTGTAACCACAGCATCTGCCCATGCCGCAGACGTCATTCCTGAGAACCAGATCGTCAGGAATGTTGTTCTGGTTCATGGCGCCTTCGCCGATGGCGCCGGCTGGAAAGGCGTTTATGAAAACCTGACAAAACGCGGCTACCGCGTCAGCATTGTCCAGAATCCATTGACCTCACTGGAAGACGACGTTGCCTCAACCAGGCGGGTGCTGGACCGACAGGATGGTCCGACAATCCTGGTCGGGCACTCCTGGGGAGGCACGGTCATCACTGAGGCCGGCATCGATCCCAAAGTGGCGGGCCTGGTCTATGTCTCGGCCCTTTCGCCAGACGCTGGCGAAACCACGGCCCAACAGTATGAGGGCTTTGCACCGGCAACGGAATTCGTCTTGGACATCACCAAGGACGGGTACGGTTATGTTAACCGCGATAAGTTCAAGGCGGGGTTTGCTCATGATGTGAGCGATCAGGAAGTCGCGTTCATGCGCGACTCTCAGGTGCCGATCAACATGTCTGCATTTGCCACAAGGTTGAAGAACGCCGCGTGGCACAGCAAGCCCAGCTGGGCTGTGATCGCCACAGAAGACAAGGCTTTCGATCAGGCGATGCTGATCCATATGGCCGAGCGCATCAACGCGAAGATTACGAAGGTTTCGGCCAGCCATGCGCTGTTCATGACCCAGCCGGAGGTCGTGTCCGACACGATCGACCAGGCGGCGAAGGCGGTCTCCGCCAAGCAGAATTAACCCAAAATGAAACTGCCACCGGGGCGCAGCCGCGACCCCGGTGGCAGTCAGTTCCTCGCAATACCGTGTCAGCGACACGGGCACTTCAATGCCGCCGATGTTATCGCAGCAGAGACTGCGCTTCTTCGATGCCGAGCGCTGCAGGCTGGGTGCAGGTGGTGGTCATCTCGATGAAGCGGCCTTCTTCTCCGGATTTCAGGATCGAGGTCATGACGTCGATGCCGTGAAGCGAGCGCTCCAACGAGCAACGGGCGTCCCGGCCTTCGATCAGCGCCATGACCATGTCTGCTAGGCCGGCGGTCCGATAGTTGGCGCGCGGACCGTTAGGGCTTTCCTGATTGGAAATGCCGAAGGGATGCGCCCAGTCTTCTAGCGGCTTGATGTCCTTATCGCGACCGCTGGCCTCGACCACGCCGCCAAAGAAGTTGGGGTCGGGCACGTAGATGGAACCCTCTGTGCCGTAAAGCTCCATATTGGCATGACGGTGCGACCAGACATCCCAGCTGGCAGACAATGTGATGGTCGCGCCATTGACGAATTCCAGCAGCGCGTGGATGTTCGTGGGCGTCTCGACCGGAATGATCTGGCCGTTAAGCGGCTGGCTGGTCACCGTCCGGGTTGGGTTCGCCATGGAGGTCAAGGCGCCGACGCGCTTCACCGGACCGATGAGGTTGATCAGGTTGGCGATGTAGTAAGGGCCGAGATCGAGGATAGGACCGCCGCCCTTCAGGAAGAAGAAGCCGGGATTGGGGTGCCACATCTCCATACCGGGGCTCATCACATGGCAGGTGCCCGAGGTGATGCGGCCGACGCCGCCTTCGTCAATGTGCTTGCGAGCCAACTGGTGCGCGCCGCCAAGGAAGGTGTCCGGCGCGCAACCGACGGCGAGGTTCTTTTCCTTCGCAATGCGGCGCAGTTCCTCACCCTCTTCCAGACTGAGGACGAGAGGCTTTTCCGAATAGACGTGCTTTCCGGCTTGCAAGATCGCCTTGGAGACTTCGAAATGCGCTGCCGGAATGGTGAGATTGACGACAAAGTCGATCTCGTCATTCGCGAGCAGTTCCTCGATAGACTGCGCCTTGACGCCGAATTCTTCGGCACGCAGTTCCGCGGCGCTTCTGTTCAAGTCCGCGCAAGCAAGCACCTTCAGCCCCTTGAAGAGCGGAGACAGCGAAAAATAGGTTGTTGAAATATTGCCGCATCCGATGATGCCGACGCCAAGTTCCTTGGCCATGATGGGTAACTCCGAAGTGGTCTCGATGATGGTGTCCGGCCAACTGATAGTGAGCTTCGTTGGCCGGACACGCGTGAAAATAGAACGGTGATTGCGGCGAACCGGCGCTCACCGCAATGGTTTTAGTAGGTCTTGAAGGATTCGATGGAGCGCGTGATCAGGCGATCAGCGTCGCTTGGATTGTCATGCTCGACCACGTAGTACTTCACGGCTGTGTTCTTCAGGGCCGCGACAAGACCCTTCCAGTCGACGGTGCCGTGCCCGACATCCGACCAGCCGTCTTCATTCTTGTTTTCACCGGCCGGCGCGATGTCCTTGACGTGGACTGCGGTGATGCGCTTGCCATAGCTTTCGATCCAGGCAAAAGGATCGGCATTGCCACGGATAATCCAGGCGATATCGGCTTCCCATTCGAGATCTGGGCCACCTGCAAGGATCTGCTCCTGTGGCGTGGAGCCGTCTTCCAAGGTCGCGAACTCGAAGTCGTGGTTGTGCCAACCGAAAGAAATGCCGGCATCGCGATAGGGCTTGCCTGCTTCCTGAAGTCGCTTGCCGAGGGCAAACCAGCCGGCTGAATCGCTTGGGCGCTGATCAGGCATGAGATAGGGGCAATAGATCGCCTCGATACCAAGCGTCTTGGCGACCTTCAGCGACTGCTCGCGATCATTTTCCAGCATGTCGAGACCGAAATGGCCCGTCGGCATGGTGAGACCGTTGGCATCCAGGTCGGCGCGGAGGCCCTTGAGTGCGGCCTCATCCATATTGGCATAGATCCCGCCAAAACCTTCGACATGGGAATAGCCTGCTGCAGACAGCTTCTTGAGAATATCGGAAAGCGGCGGGAAATTGCGCGCGCTGTAAAGTTGAAAGCCGAGTTTGGTCATAGGTCTCTCCTGACATTTGGCTCGAATGGTGAAGATGATAGGGTCAGATGCGGTCTTCCGTGCCCGCATCGAATAGGGATGCCATGGTCATGTCAAAACCGAGCTTGACCCTGGTTCCGGGCGCAAAACGCCTGTGGCCGCCAACGCGCACCGATATCGTATGGCCTGCATGTTTCAGCCAGATGAGGTTATCGGCACCCATCGGTTCTTCGATGTCGACTACGGCCTCATGCACCTCGCCGCCGATGATATCGGCGTCCACGCGAATATGTTCGGGGCGAACGCCGAGAACCGCAGGCTTGCCGGCCGTGAGCGGTGCCAGGGCCTGATAACCGTCGAGGCTGAAGCTCACGCCATTGGTCACGAAGACGACCTTGCCGTCTTTTTCGGCCAGTTCACCCCGCAGGAAGTTCATCGACGGAGAGCCGATGAAGCCTGCGACGAAGAGGTTCTTCGGGCGGTTATAGATCGAGACCGGATCATCCAGCTGCTGGATGACGCCGGCTTTCATGATGGCGATACGGTCGGCCAAGGTCAGCGCTTCGATCTGGTCGTGCGTCACATAGATCATCGTGTTCTTCAGCGCCTGGTGCAGGCGCTTGATTTCCACACGCAGTTCGGAGCGCAGCTTGGCGTCGAGGTTGGATAGCGGTTCGTCGAAGAGGAAGACGTCAACGTCGCGCACCAGTGCACGGCCGATGGCCACACGCTGGCGCTGGCCACCGGAAAGTTCGGCGGGCTTGCGCTTCAAAAGAGGCTCGATCTGCAAAATCCCCGCAGCTCGTTTGACCCGACGATCGATCTCGTCCTTCGGCACTTTCGCAACCTGCAAGCCGAAGGACAGGTTCTTCTCTACCGTCATCTGCGGGTAAAGCGCATAGGATTGGAAGACCATGCCGATGCCACGATCCTTCGGCTCTTCCCAGGTGACGTTGCGATCCTTGATGAAGATCTGGCCCTCGGTCGGCTCCAGAAGTCCGGCGATGCAATTGAGCAAAGTGGACTTGCCGCAGCCCGACGAGCCAAGAAGAACGAGAAACTCGCCATCATAGATATCGAGATTGAGCGTGGACAGCACGTTGACCGCGCCAAACGACAGAGACAAATCCCGAATGGAAACGCTTTTATTCATGAACTTACCCTTTGACTGCGCCTGCGGCGATGCCGCGCACAAAAAGTCGGCCTGAAACGAAGTAAACGAAAAGAGGAACGGCACCCGTCAGCAGCGTTGCAGCCATGTTGACGTTGTATTCCTTTACGCCCTGAACCGAGTTGACGATGTTGTTCAGCTGAACGGTCATCGGATAGTATTCAGGCCTTGTGAACACGACGCCGAAGAGGAAGTCGTTCCAGATGCCCGTGACCTGAAGGATCATGGCGACGACGAAGATCGGCATCGACATGGGCAGCATGATGCGGAAATAGATCTGCCAGAAATTGGCGCCATCGATGCGTGCGGCTTTGAAGAGCTCTTCCGGCAGCCCCGCGAAATAGTTGCGGAACAGCAGGGTCAGGATCGGCATGCCGAAGATGGTATGAACCATGATGAGACCCGTCAGCGTGCCGTAGATGCCCATTTCACGCAGCACGATGACGATCGGATAGATCATGACCTGATAGGGAATGAAGGCACCAATGATCAGGACCGAGAAGAAGAACTCAGAACCCTTGAACTTCCAGTTCGCCAGCGCATAGCCACTGATCGAGGCGATCAGGATCGAGACGATGGTGGACGGGATCATGATGCGCACGGAATTCCAGAAGCCGCGGGAAAGCCCGTCGCAATTCAGCCCGGTGCAGGCATTCGCCCAGGCCTTGACCCACGGCTCGAAGGTGATTTCCACCGGCGGCGCGAAGATGTTGCCGAGACGGATCTCCGGCATGCCCTTCAGCGACGTCACAACCATCACGTAGAGCGGCAGGAGATAATAGAGCGCTGCGACGATCAGCGTGCCGTAGAGGATGATGTTGCGGCGCGACAGTCTCTTGCGGGGTTTACGGCCGCGCGGTCCGCTCAACTGATCCGAGACGGCATCTGCACCGGCAGCGACGGTGTTGAGAGTGCTAATGTTAGCCACGCTTGCGCCCTCCGAATTCGAGATAGGCCCATGGAACGATAATGATGGCAACGGTGAGCAGCATCATGGTCGAGGCGGCAAAGCCCTGCCCCAGGTTCTGGGCCTGGAACATGTAGTCATAGACATATTTCGCCGGCACTTCCGAGGCTATACCCGGACCGCCGCTGGTCTGCGCCACGACGAGGTCGTAGACCTTGACGATGCCGCTGGCGATAATGACAAGCGTTGTGATGAAGACAGGCCGCATCATCGGAATGACGATGAGCAGGTAGGTCTTCCACATGGGAATGCCGTCCACACGCGCCGCCTTCCAGATATCCTCGTCGATGCCGCGAAGCCCCGCGAGCATCAGGCACATGACGAGGCCCGTGCCCTGCCAGAGCGCTGCGATCAGGATGCCGTAGATCACGATCTGCGAATTATAGAGCGGATCGAAGGTGAAGCTTTCCCAGCCGAGCGAACGCACGACCGACTGAATGCCGAATTCCGGGTTGAGCAGCCACTGCCAGACGAGGCCCGTCACGATGAAGGACAGAGCAAAGGGATAAAGGAAGATCGTTCTGAACGTATTTTCGAACCGGATTTTCTGGTCCATCAGTGCGGCCAGCAGAAAGCCGATCACCAGGCTGAAGATCAGGGACAGGATGCCGTAAATGGCAAGGTTCTGGATCGATATGATCCAGCGCGGTGCGGCCCACAGACGCTCATACTGATCAAAGCCGACGAAGGTCGTCCTTGGCAGGAGCTTGGAGTTGGTAAAGGAATAAACAACGGTCCAGATCGTGCCGCCCAGAAAAATGACCATGGAGGTCAAGATCAGGGGGATGGATGCAATCTTCGAGTTCAGATTGCGAAACAGCTGATTTGGACGTCCAGAATGGCTCTTTACGGCCATATGCCCTCCTATCAATCGTTGCTCCGGACATCTGTTGAGCAATATCCGAAAGATATCTCGACGAGCGCCCGACTGCGCACTCATGAGGTTTCGCGGCATCGGCGGGATTTCGCCCGCCGATGCCTTGCGATTGATAATCAGTCCGCCGAAGAGATGATGTCAGCGAAGCGCTTCTGCGCCTGCTCAGCGGTCAGCGATTCATTGGCGAAGAACTCCGCCATCAGGTCTTCCTTCTGCTTCTGCGAGTCAGCAGAAATCAGCTGGTCGGTGCTCGTCAGGGCGTTACCCTTGGCGAGAATGGCAAGACCCTTCTTCATGCAGTCGTTCGCCGCATTGAGATCGACGTCCCCACGGATCGGCAGCGAGCCCTTCTTCAGGTTAAAGGCAACCTGCGTCTTCGGATCGACGATGGTTTCGGCCAGCACTTCCTGCGCCTTGGACTTGGCTTCATCCTTCAAGAGCGGAAAGTAGAAGGCATCGCCACCGGTCGTCAGATATTCGTTGAGACCAAGACCCGGCAGGCAGGAATAATCCGTGCCGGCCTTTTGACCTGCCAGCTGGAACTCACCCTGCGCCCAGTCACCCATGACCTGGCCGCCGGCCTTGCCGGTGATGACCATGTTGGTGGCCTGGTTCCAGTCCTGAACATTGGAGCCCTTGGCAAGCTTGCGGGCGGCATCGGCGGCAGCGAAAATCTTCGCCATTTCCGGTCCGGCTGCGGCCTCGGCATCCTTGTCCTTGTAAACCTTCTCGTAGAGATCCTTGCCGCCGAGTGACAGAACAAGCGTATCGAACAGGCCGTTCGCCTGCCATGCCTGACCCCCAAGTGCGAGAGGCTGGATACCGGCCTTCTGCAACGCAGGACCAGCCGCGATGAATTCATTCCAGTTCTTCGGAACTTCGACGCCAGCCTTCTTGAAGGCCGCATTGGAAAGCCACAGCCACTGCCAGGAGTGGATGTTCACCGGCGCGCAATAGATCTTGCCGTCGATAGTGCAGCTGTCGAGCAGGCTTGCCGGCTTGATCACATCTTTCCAGTTACCCTTCGTGGCAACGTCGGTGAGATCACGCATCAGACCAGCCTGGACAAGCTCTTCAGCCTGTCGTCCATGGTTGAACTGCGTGGCACCCATGGGATCGCCGCCGGTGATGCGGCTGATCATGATCGGGCGGGCAGTGCCGCCGGAACCCGCAATCGCGCCATCCACCCACTTGTTTCCGGTTGCATCAAATGCCTTGGCAAGCTCGGCTACGGCAGCAGCTTCGCCGCCCGATGTCCACCAATGCGTTACTTCAAGATCCGTTGCTGCGGCTATACCCGCCGGCAGCATAACACTTGCCGCCAAAGCGGTCAGGATAGAACGAATGCGCATGAGTCTCCTCCCTCACTGAAACGTTGCCGTAAGACCGTATGCGAATCATATTGGTTGCGCAACTGGGCAAGACGCGAAATTTTAACTTTCTAAAAATGCAATTATATTCAATTATTTAACTCGAAAATCACTGGATGAATCAGCAGGATTTGGGAGGAATGAGGCTTCCTTCGCCGGGGAGCCTACGTTTTCCCCCACTCGTCGCTGCACGCAAAAACTTCATAGGCCACGTCAAACATTAAAATATATAAATAAATAAAAAAATCGCTTTAAATATGAAATATTACTCATGTATATTTGACTTTCCCCTTGGTCCTTTTTCACTTCGTACATTTTTTACTAGGCTGGCAGAGACGCATATTCCTTATATTAAATACAGACTCATCTTATTCTATTTATTGATCTTTTTCTTTTAGAAATAAAAAACCATGGCGCCTGGGTTTTAACGCGCCCTTAACCATCGTTCTATTAAATAGATTTTGACAACCGTGGCCCGATTGCGTGTTCTAACGACATTTTCGGCCTGCATGCGGCGGTCGCAATGGGCGCATGACGCAAGCCCGGTTTTCCAAATGTCCTCATCATCATGAACGCCCGCTTCGGCCTCAAAACCGGAGAACGGAATGCTGTTCCCTGCCGAATGCCTGGAGCCACGGTGAAGGTAGTACTCGTAGACGATAGCCGGTCCGCACTCTTTGCTCTTCAATCATCTCTGAGCAATATTGAAGGTATTGAACTTATTCCATTTATGGCGCCGGAGGCGGCGCTAACCTATTGCCTCGCCAATCCTGTGGATCTGATCTTCATCGACTACATGATGCCTGGCCATACGGGCATCGATGTCATCAAGGCGCTGAAGCAATCGCCCGAATACGATCTCGTACCGATCGTCATGGTGACGGCAGAGCGCCAGCGCGAAGTCCTTATCGCAGCTATCGAAGCCGGTGCTACCGAGTTCGTATCCAAGCCCTTCGACGCCATCGAGCTTCAGGCCCGCGCGACCAATCTCCTGCAGCTCCGCAAAGCCCACCTCGAGCTCTCGCGTCAGGCGACCCGGCTTGAAGAGGAGGTCACCCGTGCGACCCAGGAACTGGTTGCGCGCGAAGAAGAAATCATCTGGCGCCTTGCAAGGGCGATCGAGTTTCGCGATGGCGCAACGGGCGACCACATTTCCCGGGTCGCGAAGATCAGCCAGTTGATTGCGGCAGACCTCGGGCTCGACAAAGAAACTTGCCGGATGATCTATCTCGTGGCGCCGCTTCACGATGTCGGCAAGATTGGCATTGCCGACTGTATTTTGCAGAAGCCGGGCAAACTCGATGACAACGAAATTGCCGAAATGCGCAAGCATGTCGAGTTCGGCGTCAGTCTGCTTGGCAATGGAACGTCGCGTCTTCTGCAGATCGCCGAAGCCATTGCAGGTGGCCATCACGAGAAGTGGGACGGCACCGGATATCCGAAAGGCATTAAGGGCAAGGACATTCCGCTCGTAGCACGGATCGTCGCGGTTGCAGATGTCTTCGAAGCGCTTTGCACCAAACGCCCCTATAAAAAGGCGTGGGAGATCGAGGCTGCTCGCAACCACATCCTTGAAAACAGCGGGTTACACTTCGATCCGGACTGCGTCGCAGCATTCGATCGGCAGTGGCCCGCCGTCCAGACACTGATGACAAATGGCAGCAAGGCGCAGGTCGAACCGCCAGCGCTGGCAGCGAGCCTCATCGACACACTCTCCCTTTCTCCCGAAGGGCGCGTTCAAACCGAAAACACCCAGGAAAGCCGATGACCCCTGAAACAGTCACTCTTCCCTCATCCCTGTCGATCAGGGGGATCACCGCGATTCACGAGACCCTGCTTTCCGCATTTCAGGAAAGCAGCGCTGTCGTGCTGGACATACCCGAGGACGCATCCGTCGATCTGAGCTTCGTCCAGCTCGTCGAGTCGTCCCGTCTTTACGCCCGCGAGCAGGGCAAATTCATCACTTTGAAGAAGCCAGCCGGCAAAAGCGTCGTGGAAACGCTGGGACGCGCTGGTTTTCTTGAGAACATGGACGAGGCTTCGCGCCTCTTCTGGCTGCATGGAAAGGACATCTAAATGAGCGCCAACATTCTTACCGTGGACGATTCCGCAAGCATTCGCATGACGACGAAGATCGCCCTCACCAATGCCGGTTATCAGGTAACCGAAGCTGTAGACGGGGCCGACGGACTTGCGAAAGCAAAGGGCGCTCCCTTCGATCTTATCGTCACCGACCTCAACATGCCGAACATGAATGGTCTGGAGATGATCGAGGCGCTGCGCCAGTCGCCAGCCCATACCGGCGTGCCGATCATCTTCCTGACGACCGAATCCGATGCCGACATGAAGGCGCGCGCCAAGGCAGCCGGCGCCACCGGTTGGGTGACCAAGCCTTTCGACCCGGAAAACCTCGTGAAGATTGTCAGAAAGGTACTTGGTAAATGACGCTGCTGGACCCAATTCAGGTTTTCAGGACGGAGGCCGCCGAGCTTTTCGAGCAGATCGAAAGCGGGCTTCTCGACCTCTTGCATGATCTATCCAATCAAAGTCAGATTGATGCCGTGTTTCGCGGTCTGCATACCTTAAAAGGGTCCGGCGCAATGTTCGGCTTCGAGGCACTCGCTGCCTTTACCCATCACTGCGAGACGGCCTTCGACCGTGTTCGCAAGGGCGAAGTTCCTGCCACCAGCGAGTTGATCGCTGCCGTTCTGGAAGCCCAGGACCACATGCGACGGTTGGTGGACAATCCAGCGACTGCTTTTCCTGAAACCGGCGATCGGTTGCTGGCCAAGTTGCAGGCTGCTGTCGGCGAAGGCGCTGGTAAGAAGGCAGTTGCCCAGTCGGCTTCGAAGGCGACCGCTGCTGTTCCGGCGCCAAAAACCTCTGGCGCGACGTGGACGATCACCTTCCGTCTTCCTGAGAACGCGATGGCCAATGGCACCAACCCACTCGGCCTGCTCAACGAGCTGGCTGAGCTAGGCGAATGCTCCATCATCGCCAACACAGGCGCCATTCCTCCTCTTGGGGAAATCGACCCCACGCAGCTTTATGTCGGCTGGTCAGTGACCTTGACGACCGAGCAGCCCCGTTCGGCCATCGATGACGTCTTCATCTTCGTCATGGACGATATGGAGCTTGAGATCACGCAGGTGGAGGACACCTCGGCTTCCCAGGAAATCGTGCCCCCGCCGTCACCTGTCGAAGAAGCCGCCAAGGCCAATCCGCAGCTTGTTCAGGCGGCCACCGATGGCAAGCAGGGAAGAGCCGCTGAGAATGTACGCGTCCCGGCTGAACGGCTCGATGAATTGATGGACCGCGTCGGCGAGCTTGTTATCGCTCAGTCGCGTCTGTCGCAGCTCGCCAACACCAGCGTCGACATTCACCTGCGCGCCGTCTCCGAAGATGTGGAGCGGCTTTCGGGCGAGCTTCGCGACACGATGATGGTGCTTCGCATGGTGCCGATCGCCCAGCTCTTCAGCCGCTTCCGCCGCCTGACGCATGATCTGGCGCGCGAAACCGGCAAACAGATCGAGCTGATCACCGAGGGCGAAAGCACTGAAGTCGATAAGGCCGTGATCGAACGGCTTGCCGATCCACTCGTCCACCTTGTTCGCAACTCCTGCGATCACGGCCTGGAAACACCGGAAGAGCGCATAGCTGCCGGCAAGGACCCGGTCGGACATGTTTCACTTGTCGCGCGCCAAACCGGTGGGGATGTCATCATCACCATTAAGGACGACGGTCGTGGCATCAACCGTGAGCGGGTTCGTGCCAAGGCGGAATCCTCAGGGCTCGTGGCCCCGGGCGCAACCCTGACAGATCAAGAACTCCTGCAGATGATATTCGAGCCAGGCTTCTCGACGGCAGCCCAGGTTACGAACCTTTCCGGCCGCGGCGTCGGCATGGATGTCGTCAAGAAGACGATCGAGGCGCTACGCGGCACGATCAACATCACCAGCGCACCGGGTGCTGGCTCAGAAGTATCGCTCGCCATTCCGCTCACCCTTGCAATTATCGACGGCCTGCTCGTTCGCGTCGGCCATGGCTGCTACGTCATACCGCTCTCGGCAGTCGAAGAGTGCCTGGAACTGTCGCCGGAAGACGACGTCAAATCTCGCGGTCGCTCGTTCATTTCGCTGCGTGAAAGCCTGGTGCCGTTCATCCGCCTGCGTGAGCTTTTCCAGAGCGGCACGAAGCCGGATCAGTTCCAGAAGGTGGTGGTCATTTCCACCGGGTCGGAACGTGTGGGTCTCGTCGTCGACCAGATCATCGGCGATCACCAGACCGTCATCAAAGCCATGTCCAAGCTGCACCACGATGTTGCGACCTTCTCGGGCGCCACCATTCTTGGAGACGGCAGCGTCGCTCTCATTCTCGACGTCGCACACCTGGTTGCGGCAGGCCAGCAACAGGAGGCGCAGATGCGCATTGCCGGATGAACCAGCCGCTTTTGAAACAGCCCGTAGACTTCTGGGCCGAACGCCAAGACATTGAAGTTCTGACATTTTCGATCGAAGGCGAGACCTTTGCCATCGAGGCCGCACAGGTTCAGGAAATCCTCGACCTTCTGCCTGAAACGGCCGTTCCGGGCGCCAAGGCTTTCGTGTCGAGCGTCATCAATTTTCGCGGCAAGGTCATTCCGCTGGCGGACATCCGTCTCGCCTTCGGCATGCATGCGGCGGAGAAGACCATCGACAGTCGTATCATCGTCATCGAGGTTTCGCTGGAAGGCGAACAGACGCTGGTCGGGCTTAGAACCGACAAGGTCTACGAAGTGACGACCTTTTCCAAGTCCGCCAGCGAGGCGCCGCCCAGCGTCGGGATGCGGTGGCGACCCGACTACATCAACTGCCTGATCAAGCGCGGGGCCGAGTTCGTCATCATGCCGAACCTGATCGCGATTTTCTCGGCGCAGCGAGAAAGCTTGCCCGGAAAGATCGGCGCGCAGGGCAATGTCGTGGAACTTGGAAAGGCATGACGTCCGCGACGTCGACAGGGACCGACGATTAAGCGGGCGCCGAAAGGCGTGAATGACACTTTCCCTGCGCCCAACCGGACGCGTGGAAGCTAACGAGACGGCACACCGAAAGAAAATGGATCTTTCGGGTCAGCAAACACCTGATGCGCCTTGCGCATTACTTGAGGGGGCAAAATGCGATTTACGATTAAACTCAAACTGACGCTGGCATTCGGCATTATCCTGATGGTTCTTGCTGGCTTGTCGTTCTACAGCATCAACAGCCTTGGCACGGTCAATCAAGCGATCGGCGAACTGGCAAACGGCCCGGAGAAGCGCCTGCAATACGCGCTCCAGATCGATCGCAATCTCTCTGAAATCATTCGCCAGCAGAAGAACGCGCTGCTCGAAAGCGGTGCTGACGGTACCGCTCGCTACATGAAAATCGCGGATGATCTGACGACAACGACCCTCGACCTGGGCCGCACCGGCCTGTCGCAGGCTTCGGAACAGGGCAGGCCTTACTGGGCTGCCGTGATCGAGAACTTCGAGAAGTTCGACGGAGAGTCCGTAAAGTTGAAGGACCTCTTGGCAGCTGGGAACAGGCAGAGTGCCATTGAATTCTCGAACGGTCAGATGCGCGCTCTCGCACTGACTATCGGTACTAACACCAAAGACCTCGTGCGTGTTCAGCTCGAACGGGTCGACACGATGCTTGCCGGCAGCCAGGCTACCTATGAGCAGGTTCGTCTGATCATGATCATCGCCGTTGCATCGGCAGTTCTCGGAAGCCTGATCATCGCAACCTGGATCGCGCTCGGCATCAACACCGGTCTGCGCAAGATCATGGCGGTTGCTGAAGCTGTCGCGGTTGGTGATCTCGACAAGAACGTCGAGATCAAGACCAATGACGAGATCAAGGACCTTGTCGAACGCATCAATGTGATGACGGCCAACCTTCGCAATACGGCCAGTGTGGCAAACCAGATTGCCGACGGCGACCTGACCGTGACGCCGAAGCCGCTTTCGGACAAGGACACCCTCGGTATCTCGCTTGAAAAAATGGTCGAACGCCTGCGTGGTGTCGTCGGCGACGCGCTTGCCGCAGCCGATAACGTCTCCTCCGGTAGCCAGGAACTGTCTTCGTCTTCCGAACAGCTGTCACAGGGTGCGACCGAACAGGCATCCTCTGCCGAAGAAGCCTCCGCTTCGATGGAAGAAATGGCCGCCAACATCAAGCAGAACGCCGACAATGCGGCCCAGACCGAGAAGATAGCTCGCCAGTCCTCCAAGGATGCCGAGGCCAGCGGTGAAGCCGTCGGCCGTGCTGTGGTCGCCATGCGGACCATTGCCGATAAGATCTCCATCGTTCAGGAAATCGCGCGTCAGACCGATCTTCTGGCACTGAACGCTGCTGTCGAAGCTGCACGCGCCGGTGAACATGGCAAGGGCTTCGCGGTCGTCGCTTCTGAAGTGCGCAAGCTGGCAGAACGCAGCCAGGCGGCCGCCGCTGAAATCTCCTCGCTCTCCGGCGAGACAGTTCAGGTTGCGACAGAAGCTGGCGATATGCTGAACCGTCTGGTTCCAGATATCCGCAAGACGGCGGAACTGGTGGCTGAGATTTCTGCAGCCTGCCGCGAGCAGGATATCGGAGCAAGCCAGATCAACGAAGCGATCCAGCAGCTCGACAAGGTGACGCAGCAGAACTCCGGTGCTTCCGAAGAGATGTCCGCCACCTCGGAAGAACTGGCCGCACAGGCCGAAGAGCTTCAGGCCAGCATCGCCTTCTTCAAGGTCGAGCGTGCCAATACAAATGGTCGCCCCGCCCCGGCTCGCGCAGCGGCTGCCTCGGTTGCGCACCGTCCTGCGGCGAAATCTGCTGCCCCGGTTCGTCGCCCTGCCCCGTCGCAATCTGTCCACGCCCAGCAGGCCCGCGCCAACGGCTTCGCACTCGACATGTCGATGGGTGGCCCGGACGCAAACGATCAGGACTTCCGCGAAAGCGCCTAAGATTTGCGAGGAGCCTCGGACTGAAGGCCCAGGCTCCTCGTCACCCACCCGCCAGACCCGAGCAAGACTCCCAGCATCTGAGCTTCCTCGTTCCGTCGCCTGCCGCCATGTTTAAGGATCCACCAAAATGCGATTTACGATAAAGCTCAAACTCGCGCTCGCCTTTGCGCTCATCATTCTGTTATCGGCGGGTATGGCCGGCATGGCAATTACCCAGCTGTCATCGCTCAATGCCGCGGTAACGGATATCGTACAGGGCCCTGCCGCCAACCTGCGCAACTCAAGCGATCTCTCCGACGCTATCCTAAATGCAATTGCCAACGAGAAGAGCGCGGCATTGAATGAAGACGCTGCTCGCATCTCAACTTATGTCGACGCCGCCCGCACCGACCGCGCAAAAATTGGACAGATTATTGCGACGCTAGAAAAAGAGACAAATCCAGCAATTCATGCGAAGGTGACGGAACTGAAGGCTGCGGTTCCTGCGTGGGAAAAGCTGCAGGAAGAAGTACTCCGCCTTGCAACCATCAACACGCCTGAAAGCAATCGCCAAGCCGGTGCTATCTCCATGGGAGACGGCGAAAAAGCCACGAAGGCTCTGCTGACCACTCTGGAAAGCCTGAACAACGAAATCGCTGCTGACCTGAAGGCGACAGATGAAGCGACCAACGAGGAATATGACACCTCGCGTACGATCCTCATCAGCGTCGTCGCAGCGATCATCATTCTGTCGATCCTGATCGCTACATGGATTGCGCTTGGTATCAATAAGGGATTGCAGCAGGCGATCCGTGCTTCTCGCGCCGTTGCGCTTGGCGACCTTGATCAGGACATCGCGATCAAGAGCAATGACGAGATCAAGGATCTCGTCGACAGCATGAACGTGATGACGACCAACCTGCGCGCCACCGCAGCGGTCGCAAACAACATTGCGGAAGGTGATCTTTCCCAGGACGTGAAGCCGCTCTCCGACAAGGACCGCCTGGGTATCGCCATGAGCAACATGGTTGTGAATCTCCGCGCGACCGCCGATGTTGCCGGTACGATCGCCTCGGGTGATCTGTCCAAGGACGTGAAGCCTCTGTCGGATCGGGATACGCTGGGCAACGCCATGCTGCACATGGTCACGAACCTGCGCGAAACGGCAACAGTCGCAAATAAGATCGCAGAGGGCGATCTGACTGTTACGCCAAAGCCGCTTTCGAACCAGGACACGCTCGGCATTGCTCTCCAGTCGATGGTCGAACGCCTGCGCGGTGTCGTCGGCGATGCGCTGGCCGCAGCCGATAACGTCTCCTCCGGCAGCCAGGAACTCTCTTCGTCTTCCGAACAGCTGTCACAGGGTGCGACCGAACAGGCATCCTCTGCCGAAGAAGCCTCCGCTTCGATGGAAGAAATGGCAGCAAACATCAAGCAGAACGCCGATAATGCGGCCCAGACCGAAAAGATCGCTCGCCAGTCTTCCAAGGATGCAGAGGCCAGCGGTGAAGCCGTGGGCCGTGCTGTCGTCGCCATGCGGACCATTGCTGAAAAGATCTCTATCGTCCAGGAAATCGCGCGTCAGACCGACCTTCTCGCACTGAACGCCGCCGTCGAAGCTGCACGCGCCGGTGAGCATGGCAAGGGATTTGCCGTCGTTGCTTCTGAAGTTCGCAAGCTGGCAGAACGCAGCCAGGCGGCAGCCGCTGAAATCTCCTCGCTCTCCGGCGAAACCGTCCAGGTCGCTACCGAAGCTGGCGAAATGCTGAACCGCCTGGTTCCGGATATCCGCAAGACCGCGGAACTGGTCTCGGAAATCTCTGCCGCATGCCGCGAGCAGGATATCGGTGCCAGCCAGATCAATGAGGCGATCCAGCAGCTCGACAAGGTGACGCAGCAGAACTCTGGTGCTTCCGAAGAAGTCTCTGCAACATCAGAAGAACTTGCCGCACAGGCCGAAGAGCTGCAGGCCAGCATCGCCTTCTTCAAGGTCGAACGTGCCAATGCCGCTGCAGCAACTCGCTCTGCACCGGCTCGCCATGCAGCCCCGGCGGTCGCACATCGTCCAGTTGCGAAGTCTGCCGCTCCCGTGCGCCGTCCTGCACCGACGAGCGCCGTCCATGCTCAGCAGGCTCGCGCCAACGGCTTTGCCCTCGATATGTCCATGGGTGGACCGGACGACAACGACCACGACTTCCGCGAAACGGCCTGACACTGGGTACAACCCAATCATTCTAGAAACTATGGCGGGCGATCTAGCCCGCCACCATCACAGGCCTAAGGTCTCTTTGAAAAGCGGCATGATAGCGCTGGCTACGTGTCCTACTTAGCTAAGGAACACCTCGATGCGTTTTACGATTAAATTGAAACTCACTCTGATCTTCACATTGCTCGTCGGTCTGATGGCAGGCTGCGCGATTTTCGGGATCAGCGGCCTCAATCGATTGGCAACGCTCCAAGATGCTATGATGACGGGACCCATCCGACAGGATGATGTGGCCAACGATCTGGCGAAGGCATTTGACGGTCTTGGTTTGGCAGAGGGCGATCTTTTGCTCGCAACCACCGAGCAGAAAATGAACGCCGCCTTCGAAACCATCGAAGAAGAGAGAAAAAACTTCACGACGGCGCTTAATGCGGGCGAAGCTGCAGCACCCGAAGAATTTAAAGGCAAGTGGGCGGAAATTCGCGAGTTCTGGGCTGGTTATGAGAAACTGGAAGATCGCCTTGTCGGCTACATGAAGACGGGCCGCCGTGATGACGCGCTTGCCTTGAACCAGAATGAAGGAACAGTTGCGGGTCAAAAGCTCGACGCCCTGACGGAATCGCTTTCCAGCTTGACCGAAGCCGCCGTTAAGAAAGCCGATGAGGCGAGCGACGCTGCCTACCAAAGCACGTTCGGTACGCTTGTGATCATCGCTTCAGTCGCTGGCGTCGTGTCCATTGTTTCAGCAATATGGATCAGCATCTCCATTAGCCGTGGCCTCACACGGGCAACGACAGCGGTTCGCAAGGTCGCCGAAGGCGATCTGACGGAGAATGTTCAGGTAAACTCCCGCGACGAAATCGGTGTCCTGTTGACGCATGTCGACGACATGGTGGAACGCCTGCGTGGTGTCGTCGGTGACGCGCTGGCCGCGGCAGACAACGTCTCCTCCGGCAGCCAGGAACTGTCTTCGTCTTCCGAACAGCTGTCACAGGGTGCAACCGAACAGGCATCCTCTGCCGAAGAAGCCTCCGCTTCGATGGAAGAAATGGCCGCCAACATCAAGCAGAACGCCGATAATGCTGCTCAGACCGAAAAGATCGCTCGCCAGTCCTCCAAGGATGCAGAGGCCAGCGGTGAAGCCGTCGGCCGTGCTGTCGTCGCCATGCGCACGATTGCTGAAAAGATCTCTATCGTCCAGGAAATCGCGCGTCAGACCGACCTTCTCGCACTGAATGCCGCTGTCGAAGCTGCACGCGCCGGTGAGCATGGCAAGGGCTTTGCCGTCGTTGCTTCTGAAGTGCGCAAGCTGGCAGAACGCAGCCAGGCGGCCGCCGCTGAAATCTCCTCGCTCTCCGGCGAGACGGTTCAGGTTGCGACCGAAGCTGGCGAAATGCTGAACCGCCTGGTTCCAGACATTCGTAAGACGGCGGAACTGGTCTCGGAAATCTCTGCAGCCTGCCGCGAGCAGGATATCGGTGCAAGCCAGATCAACGAGGCGATCCAGCAGCTCGACAAGGTGACGCAGCAGAATTCCGGTGCCTCCGAAGAAGTCTCTGCAACATCCGAAGAACTGGCCGCACAGGCCGAAGAGCTTCAAACGAGCATCGCCTTCTTCAAGGTCGAGCGTGCCAACGCGGGACCTGCGGTTCGGCCAACGCCCGTGCGCCAGGCAACGCCAGTGGCAGCACCACGAAGTGCTGGAAAACCGGCAACGCCAGGCCGTCGCCCTGCCCCGACTAGTACGGTCCATGCCCAACAAGCGCGTGCCAAGGGTTTTGCCTTGGACATGTCCATGGGCGGCCCGGATGAGAATGACGGCGATTTCCGCCATGCTGGCTAACGAACCCTATGGATGCGGGCCCCAGGCCCGCCTCCCCTGACCTGACGTAACAACCGCTCAATCGGCAATGTCGACCAAGACTTCTGGAGAAGACGCAAATGGCGAGCCCTACATCTACCATGCAATACGTGACGTTCAGCCTTGGCGAGGAAGTTTTCGCGGTTCCTGTGGACGTCGTTCGTGAAATCCTCGACCACGAAGAAGCCTTCAAGATCCCCCACGGCCCTGATTACCTGCTCGGCCTGAGGGATGTGCGCGGACAGGGCGTTCCGGTCATCGACCTTCGCCTGCGCCTTGGCATGACCAAGACCGTTAAGACCTCGCACACGCGCATTCTGGTGCTCGACATTCCCTTCGTCGACAAGGTGCTGGCGCTTGGTCTCGTTGCCGACAAGGTCTTTGAAGTCGCGCCTTTCAGGCAGGACCAGATCGAGACCGCACCGGACATCGGCATTCGCTGGAACTCCAGCTACATCGCCGGTGTCGTTCGCCGCGAAAGCGACTTCGTCGTCATCATCGATCTCGCAAAGCTTTTCTCTGGCGATGCCGGTGAGCTTGCAAAGGTCGACAACGGCCCGATGCGCGCAGCCTGAAAGGACGAGTAATTGAGTACCGCTGTTAGCGTCAACTTCGAAGATAGTTTGAGCACCCGCGATTTCCGCCAGCTATCCAGTTTCATTTATGATTATTGCGGGATCAAGATGACGGACGCCAAGCGTTCGATGCTGGAAGGCCGTCTGCGCAAGCGCTTGCGCGCAACAGGCTTTCGATCCTTTGGCGACTACTGCGAATACCTGTTCCGCCAGGACGGTCTGAAAGACGAGGTCATCTATCTTATCGACGTGGTGACGACGAACAAAACGGACTTCTTCCGCGAACCCAACCATTTTGATTTTCTCGAGAAAACCGCTCTTCCTACGCTCGCCAAGCAGGGGATTAGACAGCCCCGCACGTGGAGCTCCGCCTGTTCGACAGGCGCTGAACCCTACACGATGGCGATGGTCATGGCCGAAGCCGTCGAGAAGGGTGTGATCTCCGATTTCAGCATTCTCGCGACGGACCTCTCGACAGACGTTTTAAAGAAGGCGCATTCCGGCATTTACAATCGTGACCTTCTGGAGCCTGTACCCTCCGCCTTGCAGCGCAAATACGTGATGCAGGCACGCGACAAACATCGCAGCGACGTCAGGATCTCGCCGAAGCTGCGCGCCAAGGTCGGCTTTGCCCGCATGAACCTTATGAACCCGTCCTATGAGATCGGCGCGCCGGTCCATGTCATCTTCTGCCGCAACGTGCTGATCTACTTCGACAAGAAGACGCAGACTCACGTGCTGACCGAGCTTTGCAAGTGCCTGGCGCCGGGCGGTTACCTGATGATCGGGCATTCGGAATCTGTCACCGGCATCAATCTTCCGGTCAAGCAGGTCGCCAACACGGTTTTCCTCAAGCAGTAGGTTATCATGGTCAAAAAAGTACGCGTCCTCATTGTCGATGACTCTGCCAGCGTAAGACAGACGCTGACTGCGGTGCTAGAGGGCGATCCTGCGATCGAGGTCATTGGGGCAGCGTCCGATCCGTTCATGGCGGCGAAAAGGATCCAGGAAGACCTGCCCGACGTCATCACGCTCGATGTCGAAATGCCGCGCATGGACGGCATCACCTTCCTGCGGAAGATCATGTCACAGCACCCGATCCCGGTCGTCATGTGCTCCTCCTTGACCGAAGCAGGGTCCGAAACGCTGATTCAGGCGCTGGAAGCCGGTGCCGTCGACGTCATTCTCAAGCCGCGCATCGGCGCTGCCGATCATCTGGCAGAATCCGCCTTGCGCATCTGCGAAGTCGTCAAGAGCGCGGCACATGCGCGCGTCAAGAGCGTGCGCGCTCAGCCTCGCGGGTCGAGCTCGCTTGGTACCCAGGCCAAATTGACGGCAGATGCCGTGCTGCCGCCGCCGTCCGGCAAGGCGATGGCGCGCACCACCGAAATGGTGATCTGTGTCGGCGCCTCCACAGGCGGTACAGAAGCTTTGCGCGAAATGCTGGAGAGACTGCCGGCAAACTCACCGGGCATGGTCATCGTCCAGCATATGCCGGAAAAGTTCACAGCGGCATTCGCCAAGCGCCTGAATGGTCTTTGCGAAGTCGAGATCAAGGAAGCGGAAGATGGCGATCCGGTTTTGCGCGGCCACGTGCTGATCGCACCGGGCGACAAGCACATGCTTCTGGAGCGCCAGGGGGCGCGCTATCATGTCTCCGTCAGAAACGGTCCGCTCGTCTCCCGGCACCGACCGTCGGTCGATGTTCTATTCCGCTCCGCCGCCCGCTCCGCCGGGTCTAACGCCATGGGCGTGATCATGACGGGCATGGGGGACGATGGCGCGCGCGGCATGCTGGAAATGCATCAGGCCGGGGCCTATACGATTGCGCAGGATGAAGCCTCCTGCATCGTCTTTGGCATGCCCAAGGAAGCGATAGCGCATGGCGGCGTCGACAAGATCGTTCCGCTCGATCAGATCGCCCGTGAAATCATGGCGGAAGACCACAGACGCTGACTTCTCGCACTTTCTCTTCAGACCCTATTAACCATATTGTTGAATGATCGGACCGCACCATGAGATGGGTGCGGTTTCTTGCGCGATGATCGCCGCCTCCCTCTTTTTACGCTCGGGTTCATCATGGCAGTCATCACGTTCGCAAACACCAAGGGCGGTGCAGGCAAGACAACCGCAGTTCTTCTCTTGGCATCGGAACTTGCGCGGCGGGGCTTGCGCGTCTGCGTGATCGACACCGACCCGCAGCGCTGGCTCTCGAAGTGGCGCGATAATGCCGACCACCGCATTGACCTTACGGTCATCACCTATGTTTCGATAACCACACTGCAGCAGCATGTGCTCGACAACCGCAAGAAGTTCGACCATGTGATCGTCGATCTGCCCGGCGCCCAGTCCCCGCTTCTGGCGACGGCGGTTGGCCTCTCCAATCACGTCATCATCCCGGTTCAGGGCAGCACGATGGATGCGCAGGGCGCAGCACAGGTGCTGGAACTGCTGCGCTATCTCGACGATCGTGCAGGCATCAAAATCCCGCACTCGGTGCTGTTGTCACGCGTGAATTCCATGGTGACCACGCGCGCGTTGCTGGCAGCAAAGGCGCTTCTGGCCAAGCGCGACGTCAACGTCCTCAACACGCCGATCATCGAACGTGCCGCCTTCCGCGACATGTTCGAGTTCCGCGGCTATCTCCACATGATGAACCCGTCACAGGTCAGCAATCTCGACAAGGCACTTCAAAACAGCATGGCCTATGCCGATGAAGTGCTGAGACTTCTGCCGGCACAGGGAACCGTCAGGCTGTCTTCCGCAGCCTGATCCGATCCACGTTTCGGGGCGCTGACGCTTCGATCCTACTCGCGCTTGTAGTCGTCGTGCAGTCGAACGATATCGTCTTCGCCAAGGTAGGAGCCGGTCTGGATTTCAATCAGTTCCAGCGGGATCTGGCCCTCATTTGCCAGGCGATGAGGCTTGCCGATCGGGATATAGACCGACTCGTTTTCCGTCAGTAGGCGGGTCTGGTCCTCAATCGTGACCGTTGCGGTACCACGAACGACGATCCAATGCTCCGAACGGTGATAGTGCTGTTGCAGCGAGATCCGGTGGCCCGGCTCGACCTTGACGTGGCTGACACGATAGCGGTGGCCGGAATCCGTCTGCTCGATATGACCCCATGGACGGTAGGCGCGCTTGTGCCGCTCCGTTTTCAAGGAATGATCACCACTTTTCAGAGTTTCCACCAAGCCCTTGACGTCCTGAACACGATTCTTCGGCGTGACAAGAACCGCATCCTTCGTGGCAACAACGACGAGATCCTTGGCGCCGACGACAGTCGTCAGCAGGCCGTTGGAATGAACGAGGCAACCTTCGGAATCGATAATGATCCCCTGCCCCTCGATCGCATTGTCAGCGTCATGCTTGTCGGCAATCTCCCAAATGGCATCCCAGCTACCAATATCGGACCAACGGAAATGCCCCCGCACGACGGCCATGCGTTTGGTATTCTCGATGACGGCATAGTCGATCGAGTTCTTCGGCGAGGACTCAAAGCTTTCCTTGTGCAGGCGAACGAAACCGAGATCGACTTCCTGGTTTTCCACGGCCGCCTGAACTGCGGCCAGTATCTCGGGAGCATGGCTCCTCAACTCCTCGATCATGATGTCGGAGCGAAACAGGAAGTTGCCGGAATTCCAGAGATAGCCCTTCTCGACGTAGCTGACGGCACGCGCCTCATCCGGCTTTTCGACGAACGCTTCGACAACGCAAAGGTCCGGATTCCCGTTGATAGCTTCGCCAGGATTGATGTAACCATAGGACGTGCGCGGCTCGGTGGGCGTCAGGCCGAAGACCACGATGTTGCCCTGCTCTGCCGCTTCCGCACCCAGCCTCACGGCATCGGCGAAAAGATCATTGTCCAGCACCACATGGTCTGCCGCGAGCGCCAGCACGAGCGACCCCTTCTCGCGGCGATCCGCCAGCAGTGCTGCAGCAGCCATGGCGGCAGCGCTGTCGCGGCGCGCCGGTTCCAGAACGACGGTTGCCGGCAGATCGATCTCTTCGGCCTGTCGTCTTGCGAAGAAGCGAAAATCCTCGTTGGTGATCACCAGCGGTTCCGCATAGAGGCTTTTGTCGCTGACGCGCTTTAAGGTCTGCTGATATGTCGAAAGCTCTCCGACAAGAGGCTGGAACTGTTTGGGCAACTGATCCCGTGATACTGGCCAAAGTCTAGATCCAGCGCCGCCTGCCAGAAGTACTGGGGTGATCTTTCGAGATAGTTCCTTCACAAATAAAACCTTTCCAAGCTAAAAATGCCTGCGCCGACCATATAGATATTTCCCAACATCGCTATGACCGTTCTTGGGCGAATACGAAACTTATCAGCTCAACCCGTCAATAGTCTGTTGATCGAAATGGTTACTGCCCGACGCGGGGCCCCTAACGCCCTCCAAAGTGAGCGGTTCCGGCGGTATTCTGCTCTCCAAAACACACGAACCCGGGATTGCTCCCGGGTCCGATCGTCATTCATTGCATCTTTTCGTCATCATTCCGGCAGCGCGTAAGCGATGACGTAATCGCCGCGGTCGGGAGACTGGCGCGCGCCGCCAGCCGAAATAACGATGTACTGCTTGCCGGTCTTTGGCGACTTGTAGCTCATCGGGCCGCCCTGGCTGCCCACGGGAAGGCGGGCTTTCCAGACTTCCTTGCCGGTCGCGGTGTCGAAGGCACGCAGATAGTAATCCTGCGTTCCGGCGATGAAGACCAGACCGCCCTGCGTGGCGAGCGTGCCACCAAGAGTCGGCATGCCGATCGGGATCGGAAGACCCATCTTGATCCCGAGCGGGCCGGTATCTTCGACGGTGCCAACAGGAACCTGCCACTTGATCTGCTGTGTCTTCATGTCGATGGCGGTCATCGTGCCGTAGGGCGGCGCCTGGCAGGGAATGCCGAGTGCGGACAGGAAGCGGTTCTTGTCGACGGCGTAAGGCGTTCCCTTCATCGGCACGAGGCCCATGCCGGTATTGACGCTTTCGCCACCGCTTGCTGTTGCCTTGGTCGGTGCGGCTTCCTTCATCTGGATCCACAGGCCGAGACGCATGTCGTTGACGAAGATGGTGTTCGTCGTCGGATCGGTCGATAGACCGCCCCAGTTCATACCACCAAGCGAGCCCGGGAAGCTGAGCGACAGGTCAGTGCCAGGCGCGGTATAGAGGCCGTCGTAGCGCATGCCCTTGAAAGCGATACGGCACAGAAGCTGATCGAATGGGGTCGCGCCCCACATATCCGCTTCGGTCAGGGTCTGCGCACCGATCTGCGGCATGCCGACGGACCGCGGCTGTGTTGGCGCATAGCGCTCGTTCGGAATATTGGCCGGCTTGACCGGGACCTCTTCCACCTTGGTTAATGGCTGACCCGTGGCACGGTCGAGGACGTAGATCTGGCCTGCCTTGGTGCCGAAAACGAGAGCGGGCACGGTTGTACCACCCGCCTTCGGGAAGTCGATGAAGCTTGGCTGCATCGGCACGTCGAAATCCCAGAGGTCGTTGTGGACCGTCTGGTAAACCCACTTTTCACGACCCGTCGTGGCGTCAAGAGCGAGCATCGATGCGCCATATTTATGGTCGAGCGGCGTGCGCGTTGCGCCGTAAAGATCGACGGAGGGGCTGCCGACCGGCATGAAGACAGTGTTCAGCGCCGGATCATAGGACATTGCGGCCCAAACATTCGGCGTGGAGCGCGTATAGGTCTGGCCTTCGGGCGGCAGCTTGGTGATCTCGGGGTTGCCAGGGTCGAAGGCCCAGCGCAGTTCGCCGGTCATCACGTCGAAGCCACGCATCACGCCACCTGGCATATCTACCTGGACGTTGTCGGCGATACGACCACCGACCACGACCGTGGTGCCCGCAAGCGTTGGTGCTGAGGTCAGCACATATTGCGGATCAGGCGCATTGCCGAGCCCGACTTTCAAATCGACGCGACCATTGGTGCCGAAGTCCGGGCAAAACGCGCCAGTATCGGCATCGAGCGCAATCAGTTCAGCCGTGATCGTGTTCATCAGAATACGACGCTGGCAAAGCGCACCGTCTGCAACGGTCACGGGCGTGACAGGCGTAGAGCCAGGTACGGTCGGCTGTTGCAACGGTGCCTTAGCGTCGAAATAGGCAAGGCCACGGCAGCGCATCCAGACGGACGACTTGGCGTTGATGTCCGTCTTCCACTTCTGAGCACCCGTATCGGCATCGAGAGCGATGACATTATTGTGGGGGGTGCAAAGGAAGACAGTGTCGCCCACCTGTAGCGGCGTTTCCTGATCTTCCGCACCATTTGCACCGGGGCTGATCGGCGTATCGCCAGTGTGATAAGTCCACGCGACCTTGAGGTCTTTGACATTGTCACGGGTGATCTGATCCAGAGCCACGAACCGGCTGCCGCCTGCGGTATTGCCGTAGTGCTCCCAGTTCTTCTGCTCATCGCCAGCCGTCACCGGAGTCAATTGAGCCGCCTCGCCCTTGAAGGCGACAGTTGGATGCGGCACGAACATGCCGGCAAAACCGGCACCGGAGGCGATGGCCAAGATGGCAGCGACGGCAAAGGAGGAACCATAGGCAGGTGTTTTACCCTGCGCGCGCCGCAAAAGCGGATAGGATAGCGCAACCACCGTTGCACCGACGCCAATCGCCAGCAAACGCGAGATCAGCGGCCAGAAGTGTAACCCTGCTTCCCACACCGCCCAGATGGCGGTGCCGATGAAAACAAGGCCGAAAAGAAGTGCGCCGGCAGGCTTGCGCAGGATGATCAGCAGGCCTGAGATGACGAGCGCTGCACCAGCCGTGACGAAATAGGGGCTGCCGCCAAGGGCAAAGAGCTTGCCACCGCCGATGGCGAAGAACAAGCCCGCGGCCAGGATGACCACGCCCAGCACCAACAGCCATAATCTGGCTGGAAGCGAAAGTGAATTTGCAGATTTATTCATAGAGTCAATATCCGGTTGGAGAGCCGCCGAAAAAAGGAAGGCTCGATAATCGTTCGGTTTCCGGCACCGCCGGGACAGTTCGCAGGAAGAGTCTCTGGACGCGACCTCGATGAGGTTGGCGCAACCGAACAAGGACGATTGAGGGGAAAGACGTCCGCCGTGACAGTCATATCGATCCATTCATTGCATAGATCGTCGCCGACCCTGTGGCCGACGACCAAAATACCAGAACAAATCCTCCCAGGGTTCGGAGGACGAGACATTGCCGTCATCCAAAACCACTACCGGCGGTATAGCGTCGTCTGGGCCGGAATGACAATGGCGAAAGAGTCATTTTCATAAGGAGGACTTATCAATAGTCCCTCGGGCAGAAAAGGCTGTGAGCCGGCGTAAACCACGAACTCCCGATGGTGTGGACGCGACAGCAGCACAAAAGCGCATTGCCCTCCCCCGTTATCCACACGGCGCCTGACGTCCGAAGCAAAGATTAACAAGAGGAATTGCAAACTAATCGATTGAATCTCTCTTGGTGGCCCTGGCCTTCAATTTTGCTGCAGTGAACAACATTCAGTCCTTGGCACCAGCGCCGAAAATACAATAACTACGGCAGAGATTTTATACTGTTGATAGACGGAAAGTACCGCAAGCTCATGTCAGACTCGTCAAAGCCCGCCAGCACAAGAACATCGGTTACGGATCAGGAAGCCCTGGATTTCCATTCGGAAGGCCGTCCCGGCAAGCTTGAAATCGTTCCGACCAAGCCGATGGCAACGCAGCGGGATTTGTCGCTGGCCTATTCCCCTGGCGTCGCAGTGCCGGTGAAGGCGATCGCGGAGGATCCTGCCACCGCCTATGACTATACGACGCGCGGCAACATGGTGGCGGTCATTTCCAACGGGACTGCCATCCTTGGCCTCGGAAACTTAGGCGCACTGGCGTCCAAACCGGTGATGGAAGGCAAATCCGTCCTCTTCAAGCGCTTTGCCGATGTCGACTCCATCGATCTGGAAGTGGACACTGAAGACGCAGACGCCTTCATCAATTGCGTGCGCTATCTCGGCCCTTCCTTCGGAGGCATCAACCTCGAAGATATCAAGGCGCCGGAATGTTTCATCATCGAAAGCCGTCTGCGCGAACTCATGGACATTCCGGTGTTCCATGACGATCAGCACGGTACCGCCATCATTGCCGCTGCCGGCCTCATCAATGCCATTGCGCTGACTGGTCGCGACTTCAACACCACCAAGCTCGTCTGCAACGGCGCAGGTGCGGCAGCGATCGCCTGTATGGACCTGATCAAGGCCATGGGTTTCAACCCTGCCAACATCACCATGTGCGATACCAAGGGCGTCATCTATCAAGGACGCACCGAGGGCATGAACCAGTGGAAGTCGGCTCATGCAACGAAGACCGACAACCGCACACTCGTAGAAGCGATGAAGGGTGCGGATGTGGTGTTCGGTCTCTCGCAGAAGGGCGCCTTCACCGAAGAGATGATCCGCTCCATGGCACCGAAGCCGATCATTTTCGCCATGGCCAATCCCGATCCGGAAATTACACCGGAAGAAGTCTCGCGCATTCGCGATGACGCCATCATGGCAACGGGGCGTTCGGATTATCCAAACCAGGTCAACAATGTTCTTGGCTTCCCTTACATCTTCCGCGGCGCGCTCGATGTGCGTGCAAGCCAGATCAATGACGAGATGAAGATCGCAGCGGCCCAGGCGCTCGCCGATCTCGCCCGCGAAGACGTGCCAGACGACGTGGCTGCTGCCTATCAGGGCAACCGCCCCCGCTTCGGGGCTCAGTATATCATCCCTGTTCCCTTCGACCCCCGCCTGATTTCGGCGATCCCTGTCGCCGTCGCGAAGGCTGCGATCGAGACAGGCGTTGCGCGCCTCGTGCTCCCCGATCTCGATGCCTATGCCCGCGAACTATCTGCACGCCGCGACCCGATGGCATCCACCACGCAGCGCCTCTACGAGCGCGTCCGCCGCTCGCCAAAGCGCGTGGTCTTCGCCGAAGCCGAAGAAGAGCAAGTCATGCGTGCGGCGATCTCGTTCACCGCTCAAGGGCTCGGCACCGCCATCCTTCTTGGGCGCGACGACATCATCAAGGCCAATGCCGAGCGCGCTGGCATCGATCTCGACCGTCCGAACATCAAGATCACCAATGCGCGCCTGTCCGAGCGGGTCGATTTCTACATCGATTACCTCTATGCCCGCCTGCAGCGCAAAGGCTTGCTGCTGCGCGATGTCCAGCGCCTGATCCACAACGACCGAAACCATTTTGCGTCTTGCATGGTGGCGATGGGCGATGCGGACGCGATGGTGACCGGCACGACACGAAACTACTCCACAGCGCTTGAAGACGTGCGCCGCTGCATCGACGTCAAGCCCGGCCACCGCGTCATCGGCGTCTCTCTTGTCGTCTCGCGCAATCGCACCGTCTTTGTCGCGGATACGGCCGTTCACGACATGCCGTCGGCCGAAGACCTGGCGGATATCGCGGAAGAAGCGGCAGGACTGGCGCGGCGTTTCGGCTACGAGCCGCGCGTTGCGATGCTTGCCTATTCCACCTTCGGCCATCCCGTCGGTGAGCGCTCCGACAAGGTTCGCGAAGCGGTTCGCATTCTCGACAAGCGCAATGTGAGCTTCGAGGTGGACGGTGAAATGGCGGCAGACATCGCCCTCAACCACCAAAAGATGCAGAGCCAGTATCCGTTCGCACGGCTCTCTGGACCGGCCAATGTTCTCGTCATGCCGGCGATCCATTCCGCGTCGATCTCCACAAAGATGCTGCAGGAGCTTGGTGGAGCTACCGTGATCGGTCCACTGCTGGTCGGTCTCGACAAGTCGGTACAGATCACCGCCATGGGTGCGAAGGACAGCGATATCGTCAACATGGCCGCGATCGCGGCCTACAACGCCGGACGCTAATGCCAAGGGGGGTGCCCGGTGGGCCGGGCATCCTCGCTACGCGAAAGATCCCCTAGAATTTTCTGTCTCGAAAGCGTGATTTTTCGCGCGCAAAATAATTAGTCCATGCTAAAACGCCCCGCAAACATTCTCCAGTCTGGCGAATGCGCATGACGAAAAGCTGGATCCATAATGGCACTCTGCACAGGTCTGGAGCATAGAGCGTCGGGCATAAACAGTCTCTACAGGCGACTCACAAGCTCTCTGGTGAACAATCCGAACGCGGTGATTGCCCTTTTTGGCGTCTACTTTCTCATTCAGATCGCCGTTCGTCTCCTGCTCCCTCCGGCACTACGCATAGACGAAGCGCAGCAGGTGCTGTTTGCCCAGTGGCTGGCGCTCGGCTATGACGCCCAGCCGCCGCTCTACAACTGGTATCAGCAGGCAATCTTTGCGATCTTCGGCACCTCGATGCTGGGTCTCGCCGTTGCCAAGAACCTCATTCTTTTTCTGGTATTTGCGACCTATGTGAAACTGTCGGACCTCGTCTTGAGAGAGAAGTCTCTGGTCCTGGTTGCGTCGCTGGCGTTCTTCGTGAGCCCTCAACTGTTCTGGCAAGCGCAGCGCGATCTCACCCACACGACGATGCTGATGCTGACCAGCCTTTGGGCGATCTATCTGAGCGTCCGGCTTCTTAAGACGCCAACCACGATGGGCTATGTGCTGACCGGAGTTGCGGTCGGCCTTGGGATGCTGTCGAAATACAATTTCGTTCTCATCCTTCCCGCGATCCTCCTTGCCGTCTGGCTTCATCCAAAGGGGCGCGAGCGCATCTTCGATTGGCGCATTCTGCTGACGATCGGGATCAGCCTGCTCGTCTTCCTGCCGCATTCGATATGGCTCTTCGACAACCTGCAATTTGCCTCGGACGTGACACTGCGGCGGATGGCGGAAGAGGCACCGGAAAGCCGGTGGATGCAGATCCTGACGGGCATCGCGCACGTCTTTTCGGGATCGGCGATTGTGATGATCCTGCCTGCACTGGTGCTTTTTGCGTCAAGTGTGAAGAGGACGGACACCACAGCCGGCGAGCAACAGGTCTCGCCTTGGCTCCGCTTCTTCCTGCATTACTTCATCGCGCTTGCAGCGGTTCTCCTCATCGTCATCATAGCAACGACGATGACGGAGGTGAGAGACAGATGGTTGCTCCCGCTCGTCATGCCATTCCCGATCCTCGCAGCGCTGTGGCTTGAACAGAGGTCATTCGATCCGGCCGTTTTCGTCAAGAAAGTTCTCCCCGTCTGCCTCGTCGTAATGGCCATTTTGCCAGTCGCTTTGATCGTCTCCGTGCCGGTCCAGGCGATGCTCGGCAAGACATCGAGATCCAACAACGACTGGCAGGTGTTCCGGCAGCATATTCAAGAGAAGGGAATCTCGCCTTCTCTCATCGTGACCTCCGACTGGTACACCGGTGGAAACCTGCGGTTTGTCTTTCCAGACACCACGGTTGCCACCACCACCTATGACGACTTCGATCCGGCCTTCGCGCTGTCGAGCGATCATCCCGTGTTGTTTGTCTGGGTTACCGGACGCGACCAGTCGGCTGGCATGGTGGATTGGCTGCAGGCGCAAATGGGTGTGACGTTGAGCGACGTAAGCGTCAACACATTCGAGGCGCCGATGTACTTTCCTGTCGAAGGCAAGATGCAGCGGTTCAGCTATGCTTTGATCACGCCGGACAATGTGGTGAAATCCCCGAAGTAGCCCTGAAGCACGACGCTGGCTCTTGAACTGCTGGGCGTGGACTTCCACGAAACGCCCCAGTCGACAAACAATATTCAAAAATGGTAGGCAAGCGACGGATTTGCGATCGGCGCTTATCTCGTTCCGAATGGATGAGACATGGATAGAAACGGCTCTCTGGGCAAATGCGAAGTGCTGGTTATCGGCACGGGGATCGTCGGCGTCATGTCGGCGCTTTATTTGCAGAATGAAGGGAAGTCCGTCACGCTTCTGGAGCGCGGCGAAATTGCCCGCGGCGCCAGTGCCGGCAATGCCGGCATCCTGGCCTTTCCGGAAATCATTCCGATGCCAGCCCCCGGGATCATGAAGAAGGCGCCGAAGTGGCTGATCGATCCGCTCGGCCCGCTCAGCGTTCCGCCGGCCTACGCCCACAAAATCGCACCTTGGCTATGGCGTTTCTGGAAAGCCAGTTCGCCGCGCATGTTCGAACATGGCATGCGGGTGCAGACGCGGATGATGGCGCTTGCCGCATCCGAGATGCAGCATGTTGCCGCGATGCCGGAACTGTCCTCCTTCATCTCCAACACCGGCACGCTCGATCTCTACGATACGAGCGCGAGCTTCGATGCGTCCAGCCATCACTGGGATGAGAAGGCCAAAGCCGGTTTCGTCTTCTCCAAGATCGGCCGCACCGAGATCGATGAGCTGCAGCCTGGTCTCGCGCCGCAGTTCAAGCACGCGGTCTATACGCCGTCAGGCCTTCAGGTCAGCGACCCTCACGAGTTTACCAAAGCCATAGCCGAACTCGTAATTGCGCGCGGTGCTAGCTTCAGAAAAGGTGAAGCCGTAAGGATCGAAGCGGTGGGCGAAAGCACCATCGTGACGCTTGCCAATGGCGACAAGATCGACGCTGACAAGGTGATCCTGGCAGCTGGCGCCTGGTCGAAGCCGCTTGCCGCATCTCTTGGCAATGACGTTCCGCTGGAAACCGAGCGTGGATACAACACCACCCTTCCCGCAGGCAGCTTCGATTTGAAACGCCAGATCTACTTCAACGACCATGCCTTTGTCGTCACGCCACTGTCGAGCGGCGTGCGTGTGGGGGGTGCTGTGGAACTCGGCGGCCTCGACCTTCCGCCGAACTTCCGCCGCTCCGAAGCGATGCTGAAGAAGGCGAGCCGCTTCCTGCCCGGCTTGAAAACCGAAGGCGGTCAGCAATGGATGGGGTTCCGCCCCTCGCTGCCGGACAGTCTTCCAGTGATTGGGCCGTCGCGCGCCGCGCGCTCCGTCATCTACGCCTTCGGCCACGGCCATCTCGGACTGACGCAATCAGCGGCCACAGCACGTCTTGTCACGGAACTGGTCTGCGAGCGCGATACGTCGATCCCCGTCGACCCCTTCCGCGCCAATCGCTTCTCTTGAGCGACAGCATTGTGAAGTAAATTGACCTTACAGCATCGGCCCGAAAATCGGAATCGCTTTTCGGAAAGCACGATGCGTATATCAAAGAAGATGGTGCGCCCAACACGGCGCAGGGTGCTCTAAACGCAAAAGGCCCGCTTCGACAGCGGGCCTCTCATCATATGCTTCGATACGATCAGAACGGCGAATCCGGGAAGTAGAAGTCCTTCGCGTTGTCCTTCGTCACCAGCGTGGCATCCAGGATATAGGTGCCGCGAACCGGAACCTGATCGTAGAAGTTGGCAGCGGTCAGTTCCATGGCGGTTGCCACCATCGACGGCGGATAGAGAACGTCGACGGGGATCATCTTGTCGCCATCCATGACCTTCTTGATCATGTCCTTGGAGCCTGCACCGGCAACGACATACTGAATGTCGGTACGCTTAGCCTGCTCGATGGCCTGCAGAACGCCAACGGCCATGTCGTCATCCTGGCACCATACGACGTCGATTTTCGGATACTTCGTCAGATAGTCCTGCATCACCTTGAAGGCATCGTCGCGGTTCCAGTTGCCGAACTGGCGGTCGAGAACCTTCACCTTCGAGCCAGCAATGCCCTTGTCGAAACCGTCCTGGCGCTGCTGATCGATCGGGATCGGAAGACCGCGAATGATGACGACTTCAGCTTCCGGTGTCTTCTCCGCGATGTACTTGCCCGCGACTTCGCCGAGTGCCGGGTTGTTGCCGGCGACATAGAGATCGCGCACGGTGTCGTCATTGACGCTTGGAGCGCGGTCGACAAGGGCGACGAACTTGCCGTTGCCTTTGACTTCCTTGATCGCGTTGACCAGCGGATCAGGATCGGACGGCAGGATGACCAGCGCATCGATGCCCTGGGTCTCCAGATCCTGTACCGCATTCGCCTGGGTTGCTGCATCGGGCGATGTCTTGACGATCACGTTGAGGCCCGGATGCTCCTGCATCAGAAGCTTCGCAACACGTTCGGCATGAAACACCACGCCCGATGTCCAGCCATGGTCGGCGGCCGGGATCGAAACGCCGATCGTAACCTTCTTGTCTTCCGCATGTGCTGCCCCCGCCAGCGCCACCATGGCGACAGCCATTCCCAACAGTCTTTTACGCATGTGTCTTCCTCCCAACAGATAAGGTCTCAATTCCGAAGCCGGGCGACCTCTCGACCCGGTGTTTCCGGAGCGCCATATGTCCATGAGACAGGCAGGGGCGCTCCAAGACTTTGAGCTAGCCGCCCCGCCTTGGGGCAGCCAGCTGTCATCGCTGGCGCATCAGCGAACGCTGCACCAACATGGCGATGATGATGATCGCACCCTGGATGGCACCAATCAGATACTCGCTGATGAAGTTGGAGAGCAGCATGATGTTGCCGACGAGTTCGAGAATGAAAGCGCCGCAAATGGTGCCCCATACGCGCCCTGCCCCGCCCTTCAGCGCCGTACCACCAACGACGACGGCCGTAATAGCCTGCAATTCCCACATCATGCCCGTCGTGGCGGATGTGGAGCCAAGCCGCGGTACGTAGAGAAGAACGGCGATCGCGACACAAAGTCCCTGGATGACGAAGGCGATGGTGCGGACTTGGTTGACGGCGACGCCCGAATATTTGGCAACGTCGCGGTTCGATCCGACTGCAGTTACATGCCGGCCATAGCGCGTGCGGTAGAGGATGAAAGCCGCAATGGCCGTCACCGCAAGGATGACGATGATCGGAACGGGAATGCCGAAGATCGTACCGAAATAGGCAGGTCGGTACATGCTCTGCAACTGTGGTTCGCGCAGCGTGATCGCGCCGCCCTGGGACAGCCAGGTCGTCAGGCCGCGAAAAACGCCCATCGTACCAAGCGTTGCGATAAAAGGCTCGATCTTGCCGACCGTTGTGATCAGGCCATTGGCGAGACCACAGAGCGAACCGGCAATGACGGTGAACACGATCGCCGCTGTCAGCATCAGTGCGGGGTCGGTAATCGTGCCGGAATTCATCAGCAGGATCATAAGGCTTGCAACGAAGGCAACCATGGATCCGACCGAGAGATCAAGGTCTCCGGCGGAAATGACGAAGGTAGCGCCGACGGCGATGATCGCAATGAAAGCGCTACGGGTTGCGACATTGGCCAGATTGTTGATGCTGATGAAGTTCGGGTTGACCAGCGCGCCGACGATCAAAAGCAGTAACAGCGCAACAAAGGGCGCCACGGCGCGCAAATCCACGTCACGAAAGGATCGCGACCGGCGGACACTCTTTTCCTTGCCGTCTTCACTTACACTCATACCCACAACAGACCTCCCGTCCTGCCCCTGTTGCCCACGACGACCCTTCAATTGACAGGGTCGTTCAGGCGGCTGTTTTTGTTTTCAATCCGGCGGCATAGCGCATGATTTCGTGTTCGTTGATCTCGTCGCCCTCGAGCATGCCGACGATCCGACCTTCGCGCATCACCGCAACGCGGGTGCAAAGTCCGATGACTTCCTGCATTTCGGAAGAGACGACGATGATCGAATGACCGTCTCGCGCAAGCGCCGAGATGAAATGATAGATTTGCTGTTTGGTCCCGACATCGATGCCGCGTGTCGGCTCGTCGATGATGATGATCTTCGGCTCGGTCTCCATGACTTTCGCCAACAGAAGCTTCTGCTGGTTGCCACCGGACATGCGGCCAACCATCACATTGCCGTCTCGCACACGGATATCGAAGCGGCGGCGCGCCTTTTCCAGCGCTCTCGCCTCACTGCCGGAGCTGAGATAGCCAAAGCGGCCATGTCGGTCGAGCGATTGCAGGGTGAGATTGAGACCCATTCCCGAGCCAAGCAAGAGGCCCTTGGATTTGCGATCCTTGGTCATGTAAGCCAGCCCCGCATCGATCGACGCGTGCAGATCATGCGATGGCAGCGTGACGCCATTGGCCTCCACCTCTCCCGCCTGGCTTGCCTTGATACCGACAATCGCCTCCATCAACTCGGTTCGGCCGGAGCCGATCAGACCGGAGAAGCCGAGGATTTCGCCTTTGCGCAGCTCGAAACTGGCGTCCTTCACATAACCCGTGGAGAGGCCTTTGACATTGAGCACAATCTGTTCGTCGACGTCCGGCTCGCGTTTTGCAGGGTAGAGGCTCGAAAGCTCGCGACCCACCATAAGCTGGGCGATCGCCTCGCCATCCAGCATCGAGGTGGGCGCAGTCTTCACCCAATGGCCGTCGCGAAGCACGGTCACCCGGTCGGTCAGTTCCATCACCTCATCCAGCTTGTGCGAGACGAAGACAAAACTGGTCCCCTGGTCGCGCAGCTTACGCACCTGTTTGAAGAGGTAATTCGTCTCCTCGCGGGAAAGAACGGCGGTTGGCTCATCCATGAAGACGATGCGCGCTTCCCGGCTAATGGCTTTGGCAATCTCCACCATCTGTTTTTCCGCGATGGAGAGGCTCGAAATCATCGCGTCTTCATCGACATGACAGTTGAGGAGATCGAGAATGCGCCGCGTCTCCGCCCGCATGAACTTTCTGTCGAGCACGCCGAAGCGGGTCACCTCGCGGCCGAGGAAGATGCTTTCGGCCACGGTCAGGTGGTCTGCGAGATTGAATTCCTGGTGAATGATGACAATGCCGAGCGCCTCTGCGGCGCCGTTCGGCGGCAGCCTCACCGGCTCTCCGTCCAGAAGGATTTCACCGGAGCTTGGCTGCTCGAAGCCGGAGAGGACCTTGACCAGTGTCGATTTACCGGCGCCGTTCTCACCCATCAACGCGTGGATCTCGCCTGCCTTCAGCTCGAAATTGACGCTGAAAAGGACCTGCACTCCATTGAACGATTTTGAAACCCGGCGCGCGCATAGCACAGCATTGCCGTTCTCGACGGTTTCCATCCCACTCCTCCATGCGGCTCCCATTCCGCAAGGCTGGTGTAAACCTTTACATGATCGATGTAAAGGTTTACATTCGCAGTTGGTACACAGATGTGATCAATCCATTTGACGCAACGCGCGGCGTGTGTAGTGTCCGGTCGCAGATAGACCCGAGGCTTATCTTTGTCCAATTCGCCACCAGCCACGATAGAAGATGTAGCCCGTATTGCGGAGGTATCGATTGCCACCGTATCGCGCGCCATCCACAACCCTGAAAAGGTTGCCAATTCTACCCGGTTGAAGGTCAATCAAGCCATTGCCGTCACAGGCTACACCACCAATGCGGTCGCGCGTAGCCTGAGACTCGGCCGTTCCAACATGATTCTCGTCGTGGCACCCGATATCGGCGACCCCAACTTTTCCAATATCCTCATTGGACTGGAGAATGAGGCGCGGGCGCACGGCTATGGCATATTGATCGGCCACACGCAGAACGATGCCCAACGCGGTCTGGAATATCTGAAATTCCTCAACGCCAACCAGACGGCCGGCCTTATTCTCTTTACCGGCATATTGCCCTTCGGCCATCAGGCCATGACGGCGCGCCTTCCGCCAAGCGTCGGCGTTTTCGAGCCGATCTTCAATGGCGGCATTCCCTATGTCGGCGTCAATGATACCGCCGGCGCTCGCAAAGTCGTGGATATGCTGATTGCCGAGGGCCATGAACACATCGCCTTCATTGGCGATTCCAGAGTCCGCCTTGCCTATATGCGAAGACGCGCAGGGTTCGACGAAGGGATGGACGCGGCTGGACTTCCCAAAAGTAGCCGCATGATCCTGGAAGGTGATGGGACACTGGAGAGCGGCAGGCTGGCGGTGGAGCAGCTTTTCATGCGCGACAGGTTGCCGACGGCCTTCATGTGCGTCAACGACCAGACAGCCATTGGCGTCATGATCGGCCTCTCAGCTCGCGGCTATGATGTGCCAGACGATTTTTCGGTCACCGGCTTTGACGATATTCCGCAAGCCGTCTTCATGTCGCCGCCGCTCACGACCATTCGCCAGCCCCGCAGCGCCATCGGCAAACATGCAATGGCGCTTCTGTTGCAGCTTCTCAACAATGAAGAGCCGACCCAACAGGAAGTGTTGCTGACACCCGACCTGGTGGTGAGAAACTCCGTCGCAGCACCTTCACGGCGCAGCCACAAGTCGCGCGACAAAAGCTAGACGCCGATCGACGGATTACGAAACGCCTTTAGTAAGTATCGCGGCGTGCGGCTTCTTCGGTCTGGGATTGCGCCCAGAGCTGCGCCTGGACCGCGTTCTGGAATTCCATGACCTCATGGCGCATGGCTGTGTCGTCGTAGCCGAGTTCCGTCAGATGCGCAGCAAGCGCGCGGCACTCATCCCGCCAAAACCGGTTGGCCTGATCCCCTTGGAGGGTCTCCAGCATGTCAACGCAACGCTGAATGTCGCGGACACGATTTTTGACGGGAAACGCAATTACTTCGGAACGCTTGGACACACGTACACCTGACAGCTTGAGAATCGGTTCCCAAGTTTTACGGGCTACATAGTTAACGAAGTCTGCAGAGGCGAAGCGGAACCGGTTATCGGCAACGGGACGTCACGGTTTGCTTAGGATTCTCGTGACGGGCGACCGCGCGAGGGTGCATTCTCTGATGCGAAAATATCCTTGTTGAGCAGATTTTTACCTTGAAACCTTACCTGAATTTCATGTTCAGCGGGGTATTTGAGCCTATTACTTGGTTGAAACGATGCCAATTTGCCCATATATTTTATGGAAAAAGAACCGATGAAAAATTGTATCCCGCAAACTGGGATAGCATCAGGCGAGGAGAGAGACATGTACGCGCCCCGCGTTTTCGTCAGCATGATCTGCGCCTTGCTGGTGTTCGCAGTGGCGACCTATTGGATCCATGGCTCGTTCTACACGACGTTGATACAGACGGCCATCTCGCTTGTCGTCATTCAGATCTGCTACTTCATCGGTGTCGTCTTCATGGTATCGCGCGAGAAGAAGCGCATGCGCAAGACACTGGAATTTCAAAAAGACCGACCTGCTTCAGCCGACCAGGCAGGCCCGGAACCCATCTCGGCCGTCAGTCGTCATCGCTCGACGCTGAAGGACATCTGACCGCGCTGACCTCCTGAAGCGCTTTGAATATATTTCGCAGGTGCGAAATAGCACTTCCCTCTCCTCATCCCTGACATGTTTTCTGTCCAGTAATCGTGTCGAATGCTGAAGAACGGGAGCGAAGTCATGGGCTCACAATCCATCTGCGTCATCATAGCGGCTAAAAACGCGTCATCGACGATCGCAGAGGCGATCCGATCAGCGCTGGCGGAGCCGGAAGTCTCGGAAGTCGTCGTCATCGATGATGCATCCACCGACGACACCTTCCAGGTTGCGAAGCAATGCGATGATGGAACGGGACGGCTGATCGTTGAGCGCTTCGATATCAATCGTGGCCCGTCCGCCGCACGCAATCATGCGATCGGCATTTCCTCTGCGCCGCTGATCAGCATTCTGGATGCTGACGATTTCTTTTTCCAAGGCCGCTTTGCTGCAATGGTTGCGGAGGACGACTGGGATCTGGTCGCAGACAATATTGCCTTCATTCAGCAAGGGTCACCTTCGGCCACCAATATCATTCCCCATCGCTTTGCTCCCCAGCATCACTTCCTGACGCTCACGGAATTCGTGACTGGAAATATTTCGACGAGAGGAATTGAGCGCGGTGAAACCGGCTTTCTGAAACCCGTCATCCGCCGATCGTTTCTCGACCAGCACCAGCTTCGCTATGACGAAGCTCTGCGGCTTGGTGAGGATTATGAACTCTACGTTCGGGCACTTGCCTCAGGCGCACGCTACAAGGTCATCCGCAATTGCGGTTACGGTGCCATCGTGCGCGGCAATTCCTTGAGCGGGCGACACAGCACGCAGGATCTGAGGCTGCTCTACGAGGCCGATCGCAACATCCTCGCCGACTACGCTCTCTCTGCTGAACAACAATCAGTACTGAAAGAGCATGAGCGGCACATTCGGGAGAAGTTTGAATTGCGGGATTTCCTCGACGCCAAATCACAGCGTGGCTTGGGTGGCGCCATGGTTCATGCATTGCGACGCCTTCCCGCCGTTCCTGCCATCACCAACGGGATTTGGCACGACAAGACAGCGCGCTTGCGCAAGAAGCCCACTCAGCCCGCCGATATCCGTTATCTCCTGAAAGGAACGCCGCTGTCTTCCTGAAGGAAAAAGCGGCGTGTTTCGTCTCAGAAGTAGTCCCGCTTGACCGTTTCCAGAACCGCCTGAAAGCGCTCCTTACGCTCTTCCAGCCGTCCGTCTGGGCTCAGTCTTGGTTCCGCACGGCTTGCCTGCCATAGCGCCAGAATCGACGGGGCGGCGAGGACCTGCTTTGCCAGTTTGCGCAGCGGGCGTTGGGTCTCGGCACGGACAAGCACATCGCCATCGTCATGTGGCGCTGCAGGTGTGTGTTCGACGATGACAGGCGGTGGCGGTGGCGGAAAGCTCATGCCCCAGAACTTCGAACCCTTCTTTGCAGCTTCTGCGCGTGTGGACACGGGAATGTAACGAGGCTCGTAGGCGACGCCGACGCTTCCTGCCCAGTCACTCCACTTGAAGCTGTTGATCGATTGCGAGGTGCTGACCGCCACCCAGGGAACCCGAAACGCATCGGCAAGGATCGCGCCATGCATGGATTCGGCCACGATCATTTCCGACTGGGCAATCTGCTTGATGACCGATTTCGCCTCTCCTCTCGGATCGAGATAGGTGAGACCAGCCGGTTCGCACACAGTGTCCCACATGCCGAACTCCGCCGATTCCCAATGGGGAACGAAGGTCTTCTTGTAGATCTTCTGCAGGTTCTGGAACTCCGGCATCTCCGTCACCATCACGGCGGGATCGACGATGCCCTTCTCGGACGGCAATCCAAGCTTGGCAGCGGTCATTTCACCACGCACGCAACGGATATCCCAAAGATCGGGGTTCGATGTATCGGGCACGGCCCCATAGCCATATCCGCTGCCGATCACCAGCTTGCGCTGGCCGGGAGGGAAGAGCACATCGTTGAGAACGGTGCCGACGCCGACGAGCAGAACATCCGGATGAACATCGCGAAGCCCCGGCAGCAGGAAATCCCAGAGCCAGAGATTGAGGTCGTCGCCGAAATTCCCGTGATGGGATTCCCAATGGTAAGGTTTCATGGATTTCTCCTGAGTGAAAAAAGGGCCTGAAAGAAAGCCGCGAAAGAGACGATCACTTCGAGCGGACGATCTTGCCGGCCCCAAGTTCGAAGGCTGCACGCAAGATCGCAGGATCACGCATCATCCACTTGAACAGAAGGCCAAGCTCCGGCGCCTTGCGACGCTTCAGCTTGCCGGCCTGGCTCCAGAGCGCCTGTCTGCGCGCCGTATTCTTGTAGGACGCGATGGAGGCCACATCGGCGGGACGTTTGGAGAAACGACTTTGCAAGGTGTCGAGCGCGACCCAGGTGTTGAACTGCTGGCGTAGAAATTCCGGCGAGGTGTTGTCGATGCTGTGGAAGATGTTCACGCCCATGCCGCGTGCCGCACCGGCATCGTCACATAGAAGGGTGCGCCTGGATGCAAGAATGCAGTCGCAGAAGAAGAGCACGTCCTCTGCAGCCAGCCGAAGGGCGGGATCGAAACGGATCTTTTCGAAGAGCGGCCTGCCGATGACCATGCAGGAAAGATGCAGGAAGCTCCAGTTGCGCAGCATGACGCTGGCGAGATCCAGCAGCTCGATGACACGCGGTGATTCGCTCAGACGGGCTGCGCCCTCGTTCTTTTCGAGCTCCGACATGGCGAAGTGATAATAGAACTCATCGCTTGCCTGCATGGACGCCCAGTAGCATTCGCCTTCGAACCGATCGAGGCTGAGCTCTGCATTTTTCAGGTGCTCCGGCGTCCAGATATCGTCCGAATCAAGAAAGGCCACATAGCGCGTTTCGGCGGGCACATGATCGAGCCCGGTATTGCGCGCACCACCTGGACCGGCATTCGCCTGCTTGACCACCTTGATGCGGTTTTTCTGCTCTTCAGTCAGCTCCGCCAGTTCATTTTCAATGGGATACGGCGATTCGTCGTCGACAATGACGAGATCGAAATCCTGGCATGCTTGAGAAAAAACCGATGCAAGCGCTCGACCGAGTATGCCATGCTTCTTCTGGTAGTATGGAATAACGACTGTAAATTTCGCCATTGTTTCGCCCCTTGTTTCATCAAGAAGTGTCGGGCCCGCCGTAGACTTACGGCCCCGATGAGTGGCAACCCTCCCGCCGGCTCCACGATTTTTGCCGGCCTCCAGACACAGGATGGACCCATGCCTCCAGCCCCAAGCGTCAAAACCATCACGGCCAATGTCGGCTGGAGCGTGCTCTCAAAGACAGGCACATTCGGGCTTAAATTTGTCACAGTCCCGATTCTTGCACGTTTGCTGACACCGGAAGAATTCGGCGTTGTCGCTGTCGGGCTCACTGTCGTGCAGTTTTTGACGATGATTGCAGGCGCTGGTCTGACCTCCGCTCTGATTGTGGAAAAGGAAGAGGATATGGATACGATCCATACCGTCTTCTGGGCCAATCTGGCAATTTCCTGCACCATGGCAGCCATCCTCTACTTCGGCGCAGAGTTCTTCGGTGGCCTCTTAGGTGCCGTGGAAAGCGCCTATCTGCTGCGCATCATGGCCTTTCTCATTCCGCTGCAACTGGCAGGCGATGTTGCCTATTCGCTTCTGGCGCGGCGGATGAATTTCAGCAAGGACGCCATCTGGAGCATGACGTCGGAAAGTGCTGCGGCCATCCTCGCCGTCGTGCTGGCCTTCGCCGGCTTCGGCGTTTGGGCTCTGATCATCCAGCTTTTCGCCGCAGCCCTCATCCGGCTTGTCGGGCTTTATGCCGTATCGCGCTATACGCCGCGCCTCGTCATGAAGCCGAAGCGGTTGATCCCGTTGCTCGGCTTCAGCTCCGGCCTGATGGGCTCGGAAATCGCCAACTTCGTCACCTTTCAATCGCCGATGGTGATCATCGCCCGCTATCTCGGTCTTGCCGATGCTGGCGCCTATTCCGCCTCAAACCGTTTTGCCAGCATTCCCAACCAGGTCGTGCTCTCTGCCGTTATGGGCGTTCTTTTCCCGGCCTTCAGCCGCATGATGGACGACCGCCAGCGGCGGCGCGAAGCGCTGATGTTCAGCACACAGGTCTTGACCGTCATCCTGGCACCGATGATGTTCGGCCTTTGGGCCGTTGCAGAACCGGCAATGCTGGTGATCTTCGGACAGAACTGGGCCTATGCTTGGCCTGTGCTCGGCCTTCTTGCTCTGTCGAAAGCCATCCTCACCCCATGCAGCACTTTCATCCCCTATCTGAAGGGTGCCGGCTACGGGCGCGTGCTATTCTGGTCCGCCACGATACGCGCCGTCGTAACCACCGCTGCGGTCTGGGTTGCCGCGGTTTATGGCTCGCTCATAGACGCGATGATCTGGCTCTGCATCGTCAATGCGGCAACGCTGATTGCCTATTCCTGGGCCGTGTTCAAGGCGAGCGAAACCCCCTTCTTTTCGGGCCTCTATGTCAGCAGCCGGCCGATGATCTCGGCTTTCGTCATGGCTCTTGCGGTCCGCTACATTCTGCAATGGACGGGCGACGCGCTGCCGCACGCATACATGCAGGTGCTCGTCGGCGCTGTCGCTGGCGGTGTGATCTACGGCGTCCTGATCCTGCTGACCGAACGCGCATTGCTGCAAAAAATCATCGGTCTTGTGAGATCGCGCAAAGACCAAGGCACCCCTGCCCCGATCACGAGCTGACGGGGGCGGCACGGGCTGTCGAAGCGATTCTGCCCCCACCGCCGTGAGAAAATACGGCGAACTCGCGAGTTTATTTTGCAATGCAGCATTACGGCTCTCTTCTTCTCAGCCTCAGGACACACTCATGACGGCGGCACGATAAGAAAAATAAGTGAAATAAAATCATACACTTAATGAAAATAATTTGTTTTAGTAAAGTAGCATCCAGACATTTACCCCTCATATCTTGCGGCGCGATTTTCCCGCGCTGCCACATTTTGCCCTTAAGTGAAAACCAGACTTTTGCGCACGGGCTTCAAGTTCGCTCTGTGTGAAACGCGGTGAGGGGAGACACCGCCCAACTAGGGTAACTGATGTGACTGTTGATCAGAACCTATCTTCCCGTATCAATTTGATGCGCATAATTTTAATATCCGGCATCGTGTTCGTTCACGTGCCGCACGATCCGGAAACAAGTCCTTTTCTGGGTCTTTACGGATTTTTCGACTGGGTCCGGGTGTTTCTTGGTGATGCCCTGTTCCGCATCGGTGTGCCGTGCCTGAGCGCGATCTCGGGCTATCTGCTGTTCCGACGCGGCTGGAATGCCTTCAGCTACCCGGCAACGATCAAGTCCAAGACCAAGACCGTGCTTCTGCCATTTCTGCTGTGGAATGGCGGGCTTTTCATTGCGGTCATGCTGCTCCAGCGTGCAGGTATTGGCGTTGGCTATTTTCCTGACCTGTGGAACGCCAGCCCGCGCGAAATGCTGAGCCATGGCGTTGCGGTGGAAGAGCTTCCCGTCAATGTGCCGCTCTACTTCCTGCGCGATCTTTTCGTCTGCATTCTGCTGTCGCCGCTTTTAGCGCTGCTGGTTCGTCGCTTTGCGCTACCGACGCTTGCCATTCTCTTGCTCCTGACGGCGATCCCGGATCTCGGTCTGCTGATCGTACAGAAGAAATCCATTCTCTTCAGCTTCACGCTCGGCATTGCGCTCGCACTCCACAAGATCGACCTGAAGATGCTCGATCCCTATGCCAAACCGCTGACGGTGGTCACGCTGATCGTCGCCGCCGCGCTTGCCACCGCCTTGTACTGGACCGGGCCGGAATTTACCTTCGGCCTCAATCTCATGCGCAACTTGCTGGCGGTCTTCGGCGTGCTGGGCTTCTGGGTCGCCTCGTCCCTGCTCGTGCAGAACCGTCTTGGCCAGCGTCTATCGCAAACCGGCAGCCTGAGCTTCTGGATTTTCTGCGCCCATTATCCCCTGCTCGTCATCCTATGGATGGTGTGGAACAAGGGGGATCTCGATTTCTATCCCGCCTTCTATATCGGCGCGGTGGCTTTGACCTTCGTGCTGCTGATCATCAGCAACGCGCAGGTCCGCGCCCGGCTGCCCTCGCTCTATGCAGTCCTGACCGGCAGCCGTAGCGGCAAGCCGAAGCCCCTTGCCTATAACGACGCGGCGGAAGCTGCCGCCGCTCCCCAATCTTCTGCCAATCCCGCCTATACGCAACGACGGAGGTAACACATGACCTACCCCGCCCTATCTCAGCCGCGCATCGTGGCTGCCGCACTGATCGCCATCACGTTCGGCGCATCTCCCGCCTTTTCCCAGGAAGAGAACGGCAAGTCCTTCATCGAGAACTTCGACAGCATGGACCGCTCTTTCTGGTACGTTTCCGATGGCTGGAACAACGGCCCGCACCAGAACTGCACGTGGTCCAAGAAGCTGGTCGCCTTCGAAAGCGGCCATCTGGAACTCGGCTTCAGCGATGAAAAGGCCGGAGACCGCAACTATTCCTGCGGAGAAATCCAGACCAAGGGCCGCTATCGCTACGGCACCTATGAAGCGCGCATCAAGACCGCGCCGGGCTCCGGCCTGAATTCGGCTTTCTTCACCTATATCGGGCCAACCGATAAGAAGCCGCATGACGAGATCGACATGGAGATCCTGGGCAAGAACAGCAATCAGGTCCAGCTGAACCAGTATATCTCGGCAAAGGGCGGCAACGAAAAGCTGGTGGATGTGCCGGGTGGTGCCGACAAGGGCTTTAATGATTACGCCTTCGTCTGGGAGCCGCAGCGACTGCGCTACTACGTGAACGGAAAGATGGTTCACGAGGTCACAGACCCATCGAAGATTCCGCAAAACGCCCAGAAAATCTTCTTCAGCCTGTGGGGTACCGATACGCTGAAAAGCTGGATGGGCAAGTTCGACTATTCGGGTCCTGTGACCATGCAGGTCGACCGCTTCGCCTTCACCGCGCTCGGCGACAAGTGCCAGTTTTCGGAATCCGTCGCCTGCCAGACCAACTGATGCAGACGCCCAAAGTCAGACGAAGATGAACGGATCGGACATGACCCACATTCTCTATTTTGCGCATGATCTGGCAGACCCTGCCATCCGTCGTCGCGTCATGACGCTGCGGGCCGGTGGCGCGACCGTCAGCCTCGCGGGTTTCAAGCGCGCGGACAACGGGCTGGCCGACGTCGATGGCGTCGCCCCGATCGATCTCGGACAAACGGCCGATGGCCGCTTCGCCCAGCGGATCGCCTGCGTGGCAAAAGCAAGCCTCACGCTTGCGAGCAAACTATCGCCCGTGAAGAAACCCGACGTCATCATCGCCCGCAATCTGGAAATGCTGGCGCTTGCCCGGCGCGCCGTGAGCCATTTCGGTGCGGACGTTCCGGTCGTCTACGAGTGTCTCGACATCCACAGGCTTCTTTTGAACGACGGGCTGCCTGGCAAACTGCTGAACGCTGTTCAGCGTGCGCTTGGCCGGAACGTCAAACTCCTCATCACCAGTTCACCGGCATTCGTGGAGAATTATTTCAAGCCGCGTTCCGGTCTGAACCTTCCCGTGCTTTTGCAGGAAAACAAGGTTCTGGCGCTGGATGGCGACGACATGACAGCCCCCTCCCCGCGCCTGCCGCAAGCGGGAGAACCTTGGAAGATAGGCTGGTTCGGGGCGTTGCGCTGCCGCAAATCACTCCAAATCCTCGCCGACTTCGCCGCAAAGATGGACGGCAAGGTCGAAGTGGTCTTGCGCGGCCGCCCGGCCTATTCCGAATTCGATGACTTCGACGGCTTCGTTGAGCGCGCGCCTCATCTTTCTTTCCATGGCGCCTATAGAAATCCGGAGGATCTGGCGTCGATCTACAACGATGTCCAGTTCACCTGGGCCATCGACTTTTTCGAAGAAGGACAGAACTCAAGCTGGCTCTTGCCGAACAGACTCTATGAAGGTTGCCTCCATGGTGCCCTGCCGATTGCGGTCGCCGGCACCGAAACCGCGCGCTTTTTGCAGCAGCGAAAGATCGGGCATGTTCTCGAGACGGCCGACGTCGCGTCGCTTGAAACGCTGTTCTCCGAATTGAGCGATGCCTCCTATCTCCAAAGCTTCCAAACGCTGGCAGCAATCGACCGGCAGCAATGGATCACGGATCGAAACGACTGCCGCGAGCTTGTCCGCGTGCTTCAATCCTTGACCATGCGAACCGATGGTCGGCCGGTCGATGCAGTTCCTTCGATGGCTTTGAGCGGGAGGACATCATGAAATCAGTCTCTGTTCCCGGCGTGAAGACTTTGATCGTCATTCCCTGCCTCAATGAGGCACGAACGATCGACGATCTGCTGTTGAAATTTTCCAGCACGTTGAACCATCCGGACGATCGCATCATCGTTGCAGACGGCGGCAGCACGGATGGAACGCGTGACATCGTTGCCGATTTTTCCCGGCAGGATCAGCGCGTCATTCTGCTTGCCAACCCAAAGCGCATCCAGAGCGCGGGCATCAACCTCGCGGTCGAAGTCTTTGGAGAGGGCTACGACTATATGATCCGTATCGATGCGCATGGCGACTATCCTGACGATTATTGCCATAGACTGCTGGAAGATGCCGTCGCGACGGGTGCGGATTCCGTGGTTGTCGCCATGGATACGGTCGGCCATGGCACGTTCCAGAAGGCCACGGCGGTTGCGCAGAATTCCAAGCTCGGCAATGGCGGTTCGAAGCATCGCGAAGGCGCCAAGGGTCGCTGGATCGATCACGGCCACCATGCCCTGATGCGGATTGAGGCGTTCAAGGCCGTCGGCGGCTATGATGAAAGCTTCAGTCACAATGAAGACGCCGAGCTGGACCACCGCTTGCGCAAGGCTGGCTTTCGCATCTGGATGACTGACAAAACACGAATGACCTACTATCCGCGTGCCAGCATCGGTCCGCTGTTCCGCCAATATATGGCCTATGGCCGAGGCCGGGCGAAGAACCTCTTGAAGCACCGCACCATTCCAAAAATCCGCCAGATGATCCCGCTTGCGGTGCTGCCCTGTGCTGCGCTTGCGCTCTTCGGCTTCGTCCACTGGATCGCCCTTGTCCCGCTTTGCCTCTGGATTGCCGCATGTCTAGCTTATGGGGTGTGGATGGCAATTGCAGAGAAGAACCCCTACGGGCCGCTTGCGGCCGTCTCGGCTATGACCATGCATCTGGCCTGGTCGACAGGTTTCTGGCGTGAGCTTCTGGGCTCCATCACCACGCCCCAGCCACTGGCAGGGAAGGCTGTCTCGTGACGTATGATCCCGCAACTCCTGTGAAAGTCGATATTGGCATCTGCACCTATCGCCGCCCGATGGTGGTAGATACGCTGCTCTCGCTGTTTCGGCTTGACGTTCCGCAGCGCGTGTCGGTGCGCCTGATCGTGGCTGACAATGACGCCGAACCCTCGGCGCGCGCGTTGATCGACGCGTTGCGCGAGCGTTCACCCTTCCCGATCCATTACGTCCATTGCCCGAAGTCCAACATCTCCATTGCCCGCAATGCCTGCCTCTCCGAATGCGAAGCCGATTTTCTGGCCTTCATCGACGACGATGAAACGGCGCCGGCAAACTGGCTGACCGAGCTTTTGAAGACGGCGCATGAGACGCAAGCCGATGCCGTGCTCGGTCCTGTGACAGCGCTCTATGCCGATGATGCGCCGGGCTGGATGAAGAAGGGCGACTTCCACTCCACCCGGCCTGTCTGGGTGAGTGGGGAGATCATCACCGGCTACACATGCAACACACTGCTGCGCATGGCGTCTCCTGCGGTGAACGGTCGGCGCTTCGCCCTGTCGCTCGGGCAGAGCGGCGGGGAAGACACGCATTTTTTCACGAATATGCATCTGGACGGTGGACGTATCGCCTGCTCGGAAAACGCCTTGCTGACAGAACCCGTGCCCCAGAGCCGTGCCAGCTTCATGTGGCTTGCGAAGCGGCGTTTTCGCTCGGGCCAGACGCATGGACGGTTGCAAGCGGAGCAGAAGACAGGGCTCCGGCGCTTGCCGCTGATCGTCTCGACGGCGGCAAAGATCACCTATTGCGCCGCAGCCACGCTAGTCACCGCTTTCGATCCCGTCCGTCGCAGCCGTTCGGCTCTGCGCACAGCACTTCATGCCGGATCGCTAAGCGGCATTTTTGGCGTTCGTGAAATCCGCCAATACGGCGCTGTGGAGGCTGCATGAGCGCATTGCCAACCGAAACGGATGTGACCTTCGTCATCGCCGCCTACAACGCCGCCGACACGATTGTCGCTGCCATCGACAGCGCTCTGGCGCAGGACAATGTCTCGCTCGAGATCGTGGTGGTCGATGACTGCTCGCCGGACGATACGCGCGCTGTCGTACAGGCGGTTGCCGAGTGCGATCCCCGTGTCAAGCTGATTGCCCTCGACAACAATCTTGGCCCCGGCGGCGCGCGCAATGCCGGGATCGATGCCGCGCAGGGGCGTTGGATTGCGGTGCTCGATTCCGACGACGTGGTCTATCCGGATCGCATGGCGCAGATGATCATGCGCGCCGAGAAAGCCAATGCGGATATCGCCGTCGATAACCTGGATGTCGTTTACAGCGACGGACGCCCGCGCGAGACGATGTTCGAACCTGCCTTTCTTGAAGCGAAAGGTGTCCTCACACTTGAAGACTTCATCCGCTCCAACATCCTCTTCAAGTCCACTTTCAATTTTGGCTACATAAAGCCGATTTTCCGTCGTGATTTCCTCAACGACCACGGCCTTCGCTTCCGCCATGACCTGCGCATCGGCGAGGATTACCTTCTTCTGGCGTCAGCGCTCGCGTCCGGTGCCTCCTGTGTCATCGAGCCGATGCCGGGATATGTTTACAATATCCGGCAGGGCTCCATTTCGCGCGTGCTCGAACTCCATCATGTCGATGCGATGATCGCCGCAGACAAGGAATTCCTGCGCCAGTACACGCTTCTGCCGGCGGCGATGGACGCGCAGGTCGAGCGCACCAAAAGCCTTATCCAGGCGAGGCACTTCCTGATGCTGGTCGACAGCATCAAACGGCGCTCCGTCTCAGACACGATCAGGATCGCGCTTCGCGACCCTTCCGCCCTCAAACATCTCCGCATGCCGATTTCCGTCAGACTGCAAAAGCTCAAGAAAACGCTTCTTCCTTCAGCCTTATCTTCGGCAACGCCGGCCAGAAACTGAACGCTGCGGTGACCAAGCGAGGCAATCAACTGCCGCGCGTCCCGCGCCCATAAAAATGACAAGGTAGGTCCATGAACCAGAAAACCTTTAGATCGAACGGCCATTTTCCGGACCCTGCAAAGGATTCCGACACCTTTATCGACCTCGACCGCCTATGGGCTGCTGTGGTGCGCCGGGCCAATATTATTGGCGCTTGCGTCGTTGCAAGCATGGTTCTGGCTGGACTTTATCTCGTTCTGGCAACCCCTGTGTATACCGCGATGACCCAGGTGCTTCTCGACGAAAGCCTGTCTCGCTATGCCGAGGAAGAAAGCCCCGTCCCTGCGGCCCAGGTCATCGACAACCGGATTGCCAGTGCCGTCGAAATCCTAAAGTCGAAAGAGATGGCTCTGACGGTGGTGGACAAGGCGAGGCTTGACGAGAACGACACCATCGTCAATCCGCCGACCGGCCCGGTCGATCTCGTCAAATCCTCCGTCAAGGCCGTGGTCGATCTCGTGACACCGAGCGACACCCCCGCGTCGGAAGAGGCGATCCGCAACGGCAAACGGGAAAAGGCGGCTGCCGTGATCCAGCAGGCTTTGACGGTGGAACGCGTTGGCCGAAGCTCGGTCATCGCAATCTCGATCCGCTCCACAGACCGCCAGCTTGCCGCCAACATCGCCAAGACCTATGCGAACTCCTATCTAACCGAGCAATTGAACGCCAATTTCGATGCGTCGGAACGCGCTTCGGTCTGGCTGCAGGAACGTCTGACGGATCTCAACCAGCGCGCCCAGGCCGCTTCTCTGGCCGTCGAGAAATACAAAGCAGACAACAACATTGTATCCTCACGCGGAGAGTTGATGTCGGAAGGTCAGCTTGCCGATCTGAACGGGCAACTGATTGCGGCCCAGGCCGACGCGGCGACGGCACAGGCCCGCTACTCTCAGTACAAGTCGATCATCGACCAGGGGCCGGACAACGCGGTCAACAACGCTGTGGTCTCGGCACGTGATACGGACAATACGGTCATCCAGGATCTGCGCAAACGCTACATCGGCATTTCGGATCGAGAGCGCGGCGTGATCCAGCAGTTTGGCAAGGATCACCCGCAGGCCATCGCCCTCGAAGCCGAGAAAAAGGATTTGGCGGGCCAGATCTACCAAGAGCTTCAGCAGTTGACTGGTAGCTTCAAGAATGAATTCGATGTCACCCAGTCACGTGTACAGTCGCTGCGCGATAACATCGACCGCGTTGCCGGCCGCAACTCCCAGACCAATATGACGATGGTCAAACTTCGGGAGCTTGAGCAGCAGGCAACCGCGCTGAAGACCCTTTACGAGTCCTATCTCGGTCGCTTCGAGGAGGCTTCGCAGAAACAATCCTTCCCGATTGCCAAGGCACGCGTCATTTCAGAAGCCGGCCTGCCGACATCGCCCTCCAGCCCGAAGAAGACCATGACGATGGCGCTTTCGATCGTGCTGGGCCTGATGCTGGGTGGCGGTCTGGCCGCCGTGCTGGAATTCCGCGATCGCTATTTCCACACCGGCGCCGACGTGCGTGACAATCTGCGGATGCGCTTCCTGGGCTACCTGCCGTTCATTGGTGAGAAGGGGGTCGAGACCGGAAAGTCGGAAACTGGCGCGGCCACGCCGGATGTGCCTGATACCAATATCGAAGATAACGGGCAGGTCTCTTTCCAAAAGATGCTGCGGCTTGCGGTCGACAGCCCGCGCTCCAGCTTCACCGAGACGCTGCGCAACGTGAAACTGACGGCTGATGTTGTGATCCAGGAGCGTCAGTGCCGTGTAATTGGCGTGATCTCCTGCCTGCCGAATGAAGGCAAGTCGGTCGTCGCACTCAATCTCGCCGGGCTCATCGCCACCACGGGCAAGCGCACGCTGGTGGTGGATGCCGATATTCGCAATCCTGGTCTCAGCCGTATGCTGACCACGCGCCAGTCGGCCGGTCTTGTCGAAGTGGTTCTCGATGACGTTCCCTGGACCAAGGCCGTCAAGGTCGATAGCCGAACCAAGATGGGCATTCTGCCAGTCTCCGTCAGCAACCAGTTCGCCCATTCGAGCGAGCTGCTGGCATCCGCGGGCATGCGCAAGTTCATGGAGTCTGCCCGTGAAGCCTGCGATTACATCATCGTCGACCTGGCGCCTGTCGTGCCGGTGATCGATGCCAAGGCCTTCGCCTCGCAGGTGGATGGCTTCGTCTTCGTCACCGAATGGGGCAAGACGCCAATCCAGATGGTTCAGAACCTGATGAACCACGAACCGGAAATCGCCAGCAAGACGCTCGGCATCGTTCTCAACAAGACGGATATGACAGAGCTTCAGCGCTATGCAGACCCGGGCGGCTCTGAACACTACCACGAGCAGTTCGGCGCCTATTATGGCGACGCCAAAAAGCCAGTGCCGGAAACGGTCTGATCAAGCAACAAGATGCCCGCCCCTCAAGCGGGCATTTTCTTGTTCCCAAGCGCTGTCGCGGGGTGGATTTCATATTCCTTTTCAGACTTTATGTCGGCTCAGCCGATCTTTTGCAGGATGATGACCATGACCTCCCCAATCGCTTATGTTTCTCGCGCAGCCGACGACGAGGAGGCGACTTGGATCGACGCGCTGTCGAAGGCAATGCCGAACGAAAAGATCGTCTCCATTCGACAGATGACGGACGCCGAACGTCAAGCCGCCGAGGTCGCCATCGTCGCCAATCCTGATCCAGCCGATATCGCGAAGCTCCCCGGATTGACATGGATCCACAGCCTGTGGGCGGGCGTGGAGCGGATTGTTTCGGAACTCGGACCGACAGCGCCGCCCATTGTGCGTCTGACCGATCCGGAACTGGCGCGCGTTATGGGAGAGGCTGTGCTCGCCTGGACCTATTACCTGCATCGCGACATGCCCGCCTACCGACAGCAGCAGGAAAAGAAGGTCTGGAAAGATCTCGAATACCGCCATCCGAAAGACGTGGCGGTTGGCCTTATCGGGCTAGGCCTGCTTGGCACCGAATCTGCAAAACGCCTGCGAGGCGCCGGCTTCAATGTCATGGGCTGGAGCCGCTCGCTCAAAGACCTGAAAGGCGTGACAACACTGTCTGGTGAAGATGGGCTAAACGAGCTTCTCGAAAAAAGCGATATCGTCGTCTGCCTCGTTCCGTTGACCTCCGAGACCCGCGGCCTCATCAATGCCGACCGTTTGAAGCGTATGAAGGCAGGCGCATCGATCGTCAATTTCGCCAGGGGCGCTGTTATCGTGGCCGATGATCTCTTGGCATCGCTCGAGAGTGGTCATCTCGCTCATGCCGTGCTCGATGTCTTCGAGAAAGAACCGCTAGACGAAGGTTCACCGTTCTGGAGCCATCCGAGCGTTACGGTCCTCCCCCACATCTCGGCACCGACCGATCGCAGTTCCTCTGCCGCAATCGTCGCGCAGAATATTCGCAACTGGCGGAGGACGGGAGAATTGCCGACGACGGTCGATATGCAAAAAGGCTACTGACGCAGGCAAGGCATCGGCTTGAAGCGTATCGCGATCTGAAAGACCGCGACACGCGCTCGTGACGGATCAGGAGTTGCTCATCGCCTGACCGATGGCATAGCGCACATCGTTTTCGTTGTAAGGCTTGCAAAGAAGGACCGCACCAGCCGGTGCATTCTTCGGCAGGAAATTGTCACCCGTGGCGAAGACCACGGCGATGTCCGGCTTGCGCTGCTTCACCAGCACGGCAAGCTCCGCACCGCCCATATCCGGCAGCCCGAGATCGGTAACCAGGATGTCGATCTCCTCCCGATCCAGCAGGTCGAGCGCCTGCGTTGCATTCGCGGCTTCCACCACCGCATGGCCGACTTCGGTCAGAATGTCCGTGGTGTTCATGCGGATCAGGTCGTCATCCTCGACCAGCAGGACACGCAACGCGTCCTTGGGCTCTACCTTGGCAGTCGGCTCGCTCGGCACCGCCTGATCAGGAGCGCGGTCACGGGTGGATTCGGCTCTCTGCTTCTGGTTGGCAATCACGTGGCGCAGTCGGCGTGCCAGTGCTTCGCGCGTATAGGGCTTTGAGAGGAGCTCGACGCCAGGATCCAGTTTGCCGCCATGGACAATGGAGTTTTCCGTGTAACCGGAGGTAAAGAGGATGGCGAGATGTGGCATGCGCTCCTTGACGCGGCGCGCCATCTCGCTGCTCTTCAACGGCCCAGGCATGACGACATCGGTAAAGATGACGTCGATCGGCACGCCGCTTTCGGCAACCGTCAGGCCAGCCTGTGCGTCGCGCGCCGTCAGAACCCGGTAGCCAAGATCGGTCAGCATCTCGACCACAGTGCCGCGGACTTCGTCATCGTCCTCCACGACGAGCACCGTTTCCGAGCCGCCGACGACAGGCCCGTTGTGAACGACAATCTCTCTGTCTTCATCCGCCATGGAGCGCGGCAGATAGATGCGTACCGTCGTGCCTTGCCCCAGTTCCGAGTAGATTTTCACATGGCCGCCCGACTGCTTGACGAACCCATAGACCATCGAGAGGCCAAGGCCCGTGCCCTTGCCTTCCGGCTTGGTGGAGAAGAAGGGTTCGAAGACGCGGTCGAGGATTTCCGGTTTCATGCCGGAGCCGGTATCGGTCACCGCGAGCATGACATACTGGCCGGGCTCCACCTCCGCATGATTGCGCGCATAGTCCATATCAAGCGAGGCATTGCCAACTTCGATCGTCAGCTTGCCTGTTCCTTCCATGGCGTCGCGCGCGTTGATCGCAAGGTTGAGAAGTGCATTTTCGACCTGGGTCGGATCGGCATAGGTATTCCACAGGCCACCAGCGGTGATGACCTCAACCTCGACGGCCTCGCCGAGCGAGCGTCTCAAAAGATCGTCCATGCCGGCGACAAAGCGACCGACATTGATGACGCGCGGCTCAAGTGCCTGACGGCGACCGAAGGCCAGAAGCTGACTTGCAAGCTTTGCACCGCGGCTGACGCCAGCAAGCGCATTGCCGACACGGCGTTCGGCTCTTTCATTACCGGCCACATCCTTGGCAAGAAGCTGGAGATTTCCGGCAATGACCTGGAGCAGGTTGTTGAAATCATGCGCCACGCCGCCGGTAAGTTGGCCGATCGCTTCCATCTTCTGCGCCTGCTGCAACGCAAGCTCAGTCTGACGGCGTTCGGCAATTTCCTTCTCGACCCGTGCTTCAAGCCCTTCGTTCAGCTGACGAAGCTGATCTTCGGCGCGAATACGGTGACGGATTTCGCGCTCGAGACTGGCGGCATGCTCCTTCAGCGCCACCTCGGCGCTGCGCTGCTCGGTAATATCGGTATGAACGCCGACCCACTCGGTGATCTCGCCTTGCGCATCGATGATCGGCACGCCGCGAATGGCAAAGGTGCGATAGACGCCATCACGCCGGCGGACGCGATGCTCCCAGACATACGTTGCCTTGGCTGCGACGGCGCGGTTCCAGCTGTCGATCGATCCTTCACGATCTCCAGGATGAACCGCTTCTGCCCAACCGAAGCCTTGATATTCGTCGTAGCTTTGACCGGTCAGTTGGGACCAGGCAGGCTGTTCGCCGCTCATCCGGCCTTCTCGGCTGTTCGTCCATAGAACACCGTGGACGGCTTCAACAGCAGCTTTGAACCGGCTGTTGCTAAGAAGGATTTCGCGCTCGGCCTGCTTCCTCGTCTCGATATCGATGATGAGGATGTAACAGCCGTCCACCTCGCCCCTGTGGTCGCGTCTCGGCACGTATCGGATTTCAGCCGCATGCCGCTTGCCATCAGGACGCTGTATGCTGGTGTCGGAGACGATATGCTCGCCAGCCATGGCGCGCTGAATGAATGGCTTGCGCTCGTTGAAGAATGCCTCGCCCACGACGTCCACGACGCGCTTGCCAAGCACGTCTTCCGGTGCCCAGCCGAACCATTCGAGATAGCCCTGATTGGCAAAGCGATAGGTGTAGTTGAGGTCGATAAAACCGACGAGGATCGGCAAGGCAGAGGTAAGACGACTGAGCTCTTCGCGACTAGCAGCCAGTGCCTGGACGGTCTTCACCTTCTCGGTGTTTTCAAGAACAGTGCACAGGACGCCTTCGACGATGCCTACGTCGTTGTAGATCGGCGTGTAGAACAGATCGAAGACGACCTCCTCCGGCGTGCCGTTGCGGTTAAGGACCATTTTCTGATCGCGAAAGGACTGCACCTCTCCGCGAAAACCTGCCTCAAGGATTTTTTCGTTCCAGTCCCAGATCTCCGGCCAGATGCCAGGAACCGTGCCGCCGAGCGCGTGCGGATGATAGTTTCCGGCGATTTCGATGTAGCCGTCATTATAGATCATCACATGATCCGGCCCCCACATCAAAACCTGCGGGATGGGTGAATTGACCACCGAGTTCACCTTCAGGCGAAGGATCTGCGGCCATTCGGCAATCGGCCCGAGCGACGTCTTCGACCAGTCAAAAGCGCGTACCAAGGCACCCGCCTCTCCGCCGCCGACAGGCCAACTCGCAAACGCACCCATATCAGTCATGCAAATTCACCAACAAGAACTTCGACTTGCCACGCCAAGTCTTGAATACAGGAAATGGAAGCAGGCTTTCGCTTATCCATTTGAATGGACTTATCAAGCTCTTTTTCATGTGTGATGCAAGAGGTATGACGATCATGTGACTAACAGATGTTTGTCAACCGGTTCAGAAGACCTCTAGCCGCCGCTTTTCCTGTAGCAAAACAGGCTGTTAGGAGGTATCCACCGGTGGTTGCCTCCCAGTCCAGCATCTCGCCTGCGACGAAGAATCCCGGCAAGGATTTCAGCATATAGTTCTGATCGATACTTTCCCAGCGAATCCCACCAGCACTGGATATCGCCTCGGCAATTGGACGAGGTGCGGAAACAACAACCGAAACCGCCTTGATCAACCGAGCAAGCTCGCTGGCGGACATCTCCTGTGGTGATGCGCATTCGCGCAACAGCGCGACCTTGACGGGAGACAGCCCGACGCTTTTACGAAGCCTGTTCGAGAAACTGTCCTTGCTGGATGCCCGCGCCAGATCCCGCGCGAGGCGCTCTTCCGAGCGACCGGGGGCCAGATCGATCGTGAGGACAGTCCGACGGCCTTCGCGAAGACTGTCTCGCAAAGCGGCCGCGTGCGCATAGATCAGGGCACCCTCGACCCCGTGCCGGGTGATGACGAACTCTCCTTCGAAGCGACCCGCATCGGACGTGGTGACGACGGATTTGAGCGGCTCGCCAGAAAAGCGCTCGCGAAAATGCTCGCTCCAGGCGACATCGAAGCCGCAATTGGCCGGCTGGAAATCCGCAATGTCCACGCCTGCTTCCCGCAAACCCTGCACCCACTCACCCGTCGAGCCAAGCCTCGGCCAGCTTGCGCCACCGAGCGCAAGCAAAACAGCATCCGGCTTGATTTCGATTTGCCCATCCGGCGTATCGAAGAGAAGCGCGCCGTTCCGCAGCCCAACCCAGCGATGGCGCACCTTGATCGCAACACCCCGTTCCGCGAGGCGGCTGAGCCACGCCCGCAACAAAGGCGAGCCTTTCATCGCCTTCGGAAAGACACGGCCAGAGGTTCCGACGAAAGTCTCCTGTCCCAGCCCCTCCGCCCAGTCGCGCAGCACCTGCGGTGTAAACCCGTCCAGCGCGCTTTTAAGGCGGGCTTCTGAAGCGCCGAAGCGCGTGGTGAAGCGGGCGTAATCCTCGCCATGGGTGATGTTGAGGCCGGACTTTCCGGCCATCAGAAATTTACGCGCGACGGTCGGCATCGATTCGTAAACAGTCACGTCCACGTCCGACGTGGATAGTTCTTCGGCAGCCATCAGACCTGCCGGGCCTCCACCGATGATCGCAATCTGTTTTCTTTGCATTGCCAACTAATATCCTTCGCCCGTTCGGCCCTCTTAAAGCATGTCGCGCAAAACTGTGCAGCGGTTTTGCGAGAACGACATGCGACAAGATAAAGAACGAAGGCGGAAGGGGCGAATCTCAAAGATCGCCACGTGCTTTCGAGCGTTTGCCGCAACGCGTATATGCGCTATTGAGGCGTCATGTTCACGCTTATCCGGACGGAAACTTTCGAACAGGACATCAAGAAGAGCCGCTTTATCGCGACGGCAGGTCCTGTTGCCAATGAGGAAGCCGCAAGACGCTTTATCGCCGACCATTCGGACCCGGCGGCCAACCACAATTGCTGGGCATGGCGCATCGGCCAAAGTTATCGCTTCAACGATGATGGCGAACCGTCAGGAACAGCGGGCAAGCCAATCCTCCAGGCGATCGACGGGGATGAACTCGACAGCATCGCTGTCGTCGTTACACGCTGGTTCGGCGGAATTCTGTTGGGCAGTGGCGGCCTTGTGCGCGCCTATGGCGGAACGGCGGCGTCCTGTCTGAGGGATGCGGAGAAGACCGCCATCATTCCTGCCTATCAACTGACTTTGACCTGCGGCTTCTCCGACCTCGCGCTGGTCAAGTCCCGCCTTCTATCCGTTGAGCATCTGGTCATCGAGGCCGAGACATTCACGGGCTCGGGGGCAGACCTCAGCGTCAGTGTGCCTTCAAGCGAGGCGCAACGCGTTGCGCGAATGATCCAGGACATCACCAGTGGGCGTGTCCTTCTGCCGCTGCCTGAATAGACCATCCCGTGCTGCGCTGGCGTGAGGCACAAATCATGCTATGAGGCTTCGCATGTCTGGCCAATTGCACAACCCGATCTATAATCCACCGCTGGAGCCCTATATCTCGATCCTTCACCGGGATGAGAGCCTGCTGGTGCTGGACAAGCCAAGCGGGCTGCTGTCGGTACCAGGGCGAGATCCCGCACTTGCTGACAGCCTCGCGACTCGCGTTCAAAAACAGTTTCCCTCTGCCTTGATGATCAACCGGCTCGACAAGGATACTTCCGGCATCGTCTTGATGTCGTTGAACAAAAAGGCCCATGCTGCCATCGCGAGCCAGTTCGAAAGCCGGACGACGAAAAAAATCTACCAGGCAATCGTCTGGGGCGAGGTGACGGGCGAAAGTGGCGACATCGATCTCCCGCTGGCGATCGACCCGGATAACAAGCCGCGGCACCGGGTGGACCAGGATAATGGACGTCCGTCACAGACACAGTGGCGTGTTCTGGAGCGGCTGCCGCTGCCCGCGACGCGTCTCGAACTGCGTCCTCTGACCGGTCGCACGCATCAGCTACGAGTGCATCTGAAAGCGCTCGGTCATCCTATTCTTGGCGATGAATTCTACGCCAGCGGCGAGGCCCTTGCCGTATCGGAGCGACTTCTCCTGCACGCCGAAGAACTGAGCTTCCAGCATCCTGACGGTCACGATGTGACCTTTCGCATCCCCGCGCCCTTCTGAGACGAGCCATGGCAAGGAAAGATGAAAGTCAAGAATTTGTCGTTGATTTCGTCGGCGGAGCAGTCGGTCACCGATTGCGCTCAGGTGAAGGGCGGGGACAGGCTTTGCCGAAGGCCGCCGGTTTCACCAAAGGCCGCACGCCCACAATTGTCGACGCGACGGCGGGTCTCGGCCGCGATGCGTTTCTGCTTGCCTCGCTTGGCGCACATGTCACGCTGATCGAGCGGTCGCCGGAGATGCATGCCCATCTGCAAAATGGAATTGCCAGAGCGCTCGCCGCAGGCGGCATTTATCAAGAGATCGCCTCCAGAATGACGCTTCTTCACGGGGACTCCCGGGAGTTGCTGAGGACCTTGTCGCCCGACGTGGTGGTGGTCGATCCGATGCACCCGCCCCGCCACAACAGCGCGCTGGTCAAAAAAGAAATGCGGGTGCTGCGCGATGTGGTGGGTTCAGACCCGGACCAGCTGGAACTGATGGAAGCGGCTTTGCAGTCCGCAAACAAAAGAGTGGTCTTGAAGTGGCCGCTTCGGGCGGCGCCTATGGAGGGGCTTCAAAAGCCCTCCCATCAGATTTGCGGAAAGAACACGCGCTATGACGTGTTCATGGTGTTCAAAGCTGAGGTTTCCGACGATTAACGGAACACAGGCTTGCGCTGCGCGTTCATCAAAAGCTCATGACGCGAGGCAAAATCACCGAAGAGTTTGCGAAGACGCTTCTCTTCGGTCTCATCCAGTCGATAGCGACGGCAAAACTCCATCACGCTCAAAATTGGCTTGACCTCGGTAGTGTCAAGCTCGTCCTTGTCCAATCTTTGCATAATGCCCTCCTAACCGACGCAGCTAAACGCCGCTCGCAGAAGAACGTTCCAGGGTAAATCGTGTGGACGAGAAATTACATAGGACTGTACACGCGCCGATCAAGTTTTCTTGACGGACGTTGATGCAACTTAAAAAGCACCGAAATGTTCCCGGTCGGCTCAATTAAACCGGAAGGGAGTTCCATGCCGCGCGTTCGAAACCTGCTGACCACCACACTTCTGTCTGTCATTCTTGCCGTTCCCGGCTACGCCTTGGCGCAATCTGCGAGCCCTGTAGAAACGAACCCACCGCATGGGACGAACCAGAAGCCCGCTTTTGAAGGACAGACACGCGCACCACAGCCCGACAAAATGCCGTCGCTGCAAAAGACCGTTGTTGCCGAAGATCTTCCACATCTCTGGTCGATGGCCCTCTTGCCAGATGGCCGCATGCTGGTCCTGGCGAAGGAAGGTGCGATGCACATCGTGAAGGATGGCAAGGCCGGACCCGTGATCGAGGGCGTGCCCGAAGTAGCCTCTGACGGCCAGGGTGGCCTTCTCGACATTGCGTTGGCGCCAGATTTCGAAACGTCCGGAATGATCTACTTCTCCTTCTCCGAACCGCGCGATGGCGGCAACGGCACGTCGGTGGCTTCGGCAAAGCTGGTGGAGAAGGATGGCACGGCAGCGCTTGAGAACACCACAGTCATCTTCCGTCAAACGCCCACCTACGACGGAGACAAGCACTTCGGCTCTCGTCTCGTCTTCGGCAATAATGGCGAGCTTTATGTCACCGTTGGCGAGCGTTCCGACAAGGAGCCCCGCGTCCAGGCCCAGGATCTCTCCAGCGGACTGGGCAAGGTGTTCCGCATTGACACCAGCGGCAAGGCACTCCAGGATAATCCCTTCGTCGGCCGCGAAAACGCCCTGCCCGAAATCTGGAGCTATGGCCACCGCAACATTCAGTCTGCAGCCCTCGACGGCGAAGGACGTCTTTGGACCGTCGAACACGGTCCGAAGGGCGGTGATGAGTTGAACCTTCCAAAGGCCGGACTGAACTATGGCTGGCCGGTCATCACCTACGGCATCGAATATAGCGGCGACAAGGTCGGCGAAGGCGCGACCGCCAAGGAGGGCATGGAGCAGCCCACCTACTACTGGGATCCGGTCGTCGGCCCCTCCGGCATGGTCTACTATAATGGCGATGCCATTCCGGAATGGAAGGGCTCGTTCCTGATCGGCGGGTTGGTCACCCAGGGTCTCGTGGTGCTGAAGATGGATGGCGACAAGGTGGTTTCGGAAGGCCGTCTGCCGCTGGAAGCCCGCATCCGCGATGTCGAACTCGGCAAGGACGGCGCAATCTACGCCGTGACCGAAGAGCGCGGCGGCGGCAAGTCACAGATCATCCGTCTGGCGCCGGACGCCTGATCCTCCGGAGTCTGATCAAATTCACAGGAGCGGGCATGTCCCGCTCCTTTTTCTGGAACGGACACCTGTTCAGCGCAGTTATTTGAGAAAACTCGAAGGCAGCGCCAAATCATGAACCAGCACCCCGCCCGGCTCCTCAAGAAAATCGGCCTCACCTATGTCAGCGACCAGGAACCCGGCATCGCCCGTGAGCGGCGAGGCAAGGGATTTTCCTATAGGCTTCCAGACGGAACGCTGCTTTCCGACAAGATCGAAATCACACGCATACGGTCACTTGCCATCCCGCCCGCCTATCAACGCGTCTGGATCTGCATCGAGCCCTCGGGCCATCTTCAGGCGACCGGCTTCGACGCGAGAGGGCGAAAGCAGTATCGCTATCACGTCGACTGGCACGCATTTCGCGGTGAAACCAAGTTCTTCCAACTGAAATCGTTTGGCGAGGCGTTGCCCGCCATTCGCCGCCGGGCGCTTTCCGATATCGAGAAGGACATCAACAGCCAGAACAGAACGCTTGCAGCATTGGTCCTTCTTCTTGACGCCGCCTACCTGCGCGTCGGTAACAAGACCTATCTAGAAAGCAACGGCACCTATGGTGCAACGACGCTTCTGAAGCGCCATGTGTCGCTCGGCGAGACAATTGAACTTCGTTTTATCGCCAAGGGTGGGCAGAAGGTGCGCCGCAGCCTCCGGCACCCAAAGCTGCAAAAGATTCTGGAAGAGATTGCCGATTTGCCCGGCAAGCAGCTTTTCGTTTGGCAGGATGAAAACCACATGGTCCATCCCATCGATTCCAGCGCGCTCAACAGCTACCTGTCCGAAACGGCGGGCGAAGGCATTTCAGCCAAGACCTTCCGCACCTGGGGTGGCACGCTGGCCGGCTTCTGCCATGCTGCAGAGCGCCTCGCGAGCGGTAGCGCACCGACCATCAAGAGCATCTGCGAGGCAGCGGCAGAAGAGCTTTCCAACACGCCAGCCATCTGCCGCAAGAGCTATGTCCACCCATCCGTACTGGATCTTGCCACCGAGCCGAAGGCGATCAAACGGCTTGAGACCGTTTTGGAAACGCCGGCAAAAGCCATATCGGGGCTAAGGGCAGACGAGCGTCGGCTTATCTCCTACCTCACCTAATTAAGCACTATCTTGATAACCAGATTGATCCGTTCAGTCTCGTGTCAGCAAATCTCTCCAGAAGGCCTTCATTAGCCGGAAAAGCAAAAAGCGCTCATGCGCGTCCGGTACACTGATTGGCACGAGGAGAATGGGCGCGTGGCACCATTGACGGATCACCTGGACAGCAGCAGACTTCGCCGTCCTGAAATCGGCAGCATTACATTGAGCATTATCACCGCTCTGTATTTGCTGTTCTTCATGAACCAGACATTCTGGTCGAAGGTGAACACCCATCTGTCTGCCTATCCCGCCGCGATCTACGCGCTCTATGTGGCCATGGGAGCGCTTTTTGCTGCACTCCTCATCACCTTCTCGGCCAAGTACATCATGAAGCCGGTTCTGATGGTGGTGATCGTCATTTCCGCGCTCTGCTCCTGGTTCATGGATCGCTTCGGTGCGGTGATCGACCGCGACATGGTGCGCAACGCCTTCGAGACCACCACCGGCGAAGCAAACAATCTGATCACCTCCGCCTTCATGCTGCACATGGCGATCTACGCGCTCCTTCCCATCGTCCTTCTTGCTTTCGTGCGCATCCGCCACCGCCCGATCCTTGGAAAGCTGTTCTGGAATACGCTGAGCGTGATCGCCTGCCTCGTCATCATTGGCGGCATGGCCGCGATGAATTCCAAGACCTTTACCACAGCGATCCGTCAGCACCGGGATATCGTCAAAAGCCTCAATCCAATCTCGCCGATGTTCGCCACGGCGCATTACTTCCAGATCGCCAACAAGGAAGCGCAGTTGACGGTGACGCAAACCGGTCTCGACGCGAAGGTACAGCCTCCCGTCGTTGCGGTCGGCAAGCCGCGCGTGACCGTGGTCGTGGCAGGGGAAACCGCGCGTGCTGCCAATTTCTCGCTGAATGGCTATGGCCGCGAAACCAACCCCGAACTGAAAAAGAGAGATGTGTTCTATTTTCCGAGCACGGTCAGTTGCGGCACCTCCACGGCCATCTCACTTCCCTGCATGTTCTCGAAGTTTACCCGCTCGGAATATACCCACAGCAAGGCGCTCTCCAATGAGAACCTCATGGATGTTCTGGTGCATGCCGGGGTCGATGCGCAGTGGCTGGACAATGATACCGGAAGCAAGGGCGTAGCGGACCGGATTCCCTATTTCGATCTGAGCGCCACCCGTGACGCCACCTTCTGCAAGACCGGCGAATGCAGTGACGATATCTTTCTCGACAGGCTCGACAGCTGGCTCGACCGCGTCACCAAGGACAGCGTCATCGTGATCCACCAGCTTGGCAGCCACGGTCCGTCCTACTACCTCCGTTATGCCGATCAGTTCAGGACGTTCACGCCGGATTGCCGCACCTCGGAACTCGGCAATTGCAAGGACGAAGAGATCGTCAACGCCTACGACAATACGATCCTCTATACCGACCATTTCCTCTCTGCCATCATCGACAAGCTGAAGGCCCGCTCCGACAAGCTTGCGACCGGCATGCTCTACGCCTCCGACCATGGCGAGTCGCTTGGCGAAAACGGTCTCTATCTCCATGGTGCGCCTTACACGCTGGCACCGGCCGAGCAGACCCATGTGCCCTTCCTGGTATGGATGGACAATGACTTCGCACGTTCCATGGGTGTCGACCGGGCCTGCCTTGCCGATGAGGCAAAGGCCGGTGGCAAATCCCACGACAATTTCTTCCACAGTATTCTCGGGATGATGAACGTCTCCACCTCGGTCTACGACTCGTCGCTCGACGTGTTCCACGCCTGTCAGTCGAAGCCCACGACATGATGCGCCTGTGCCTTGACGACGAACCGCACGAAGCGATACGCATTGGCAGTTCGGGAGTGAGGTCGGTGTGCGCGTTCTGCTGGTTGAAGACGATCATGTGCTGGGAGAAGCACTAAGGGATCACGTGGCGGCAGCAGGGCATGCCGTGGATTGGTTCAAGACATTGGGCGAAGCCATGGCCGCGACCGAGACCGTGAGCTACGGTCTCATCCTGCTGGATTTGCGACTTCCCGATGGCGAGGGGCTCAGCCTCTTGCGGGCATTGCGCAAAGCGAACAATGCCGTCCCTGTGATCATCCTGACGGCCCATGATCAGGTCTCAGACCGGATCGAAGGCCTGAATGCTGGGGCGGACGACTATCTGGTCAAACCGTTCAATCTTGGCGAACTGACAGCCCGGATGCTTGCCGTGTCCCGCCGTTACGAGGGACGCTCGACGCCGATCGTCAGATTGCCCGGTATTGAAATCGATCAAGCGGCGAAAAGTATTACGGTCAATGACCGCTCACTGACACTGAGTGCGCGGGAATGGGCGGTGCTGGAAAAGCTCGTCGAGAGACCTGGCGCACTTATCTCGAAAGCGCAGCTGCAGGAAACCTTGTATGAGTTCGGTGCCGAAATCGAGAGCAACACTGTCGAGGTCTATATCAGTCGGCTGCGCAAGAAGATCGGTTCGGATCGCGTGGAAACCGTAAGAGGGCTTGGTTATACAATTCGCTGATCTCATACCGTTTAAAACGGGGCCTCGGAAAACGAGCATGACGCGCCGGATGGTGCTCGCGCTCGTCAGCGTGCTGGCTATTTCCTGGATGGTCGCATCTGCCCTTGGCGTGATGGTCATGGAGGAAGAGTTTGCGGAAATCTTCGACAGCGGCGTTCAGGAAACAGCCGACCGGCTGCTACCGCTCGTGGCAGAGGATCTTCGCGAACGCAGCCCCGAAGCGCAACGGCGTCTTGGCCAGCCCACGACCGGCTCGGGATATCTGACCTATCAGGTGCGCGATCGCGACGGTGCTGTGCTGCTGCACTCTCATGAGAGCGCCAGAGAAGGCTTCGACGTGCCACTGAGGCCGGGTTTTGCCGATACGGATACCCAACGAATCTATACCGTCGTCACGCCGGAGGGAGATCTTTATCTTCAGGTGGCCGACGCTTTCGCCAATCGCCGCGAAGCGATTGAGGAAGCGTCCACGGCGCTCATCCTTCCCGTCCTAGTTCTCATCCCGGCCAGCATCATTGCCGTCATTCTCGTCATCCGTCGCACGTTGGTGCCGATCCAGACGCTGAGAGACGACATTGCCCGCAAGGATGGCGGCAATCTCGCGCCGGTCGATTCCGGTTGCCTTCCGACCGAACTGGATCCGATCGCCCGCTCGGTCAATCTGCTGCTGGAGAGGTTGCGTTCAGCCCTGGAAGCAGAACGTTCCTTTGCCTCCAACAGCGCGCATGAATTGCGAACGCCGATTGCCGGAGCGCTTGCCCAGGCGCAACGCTTGAAGGCAGATATTCCACCGCACCTTGCCCCGCGCGTCGATCAGATCGAATTGTCGCTCTCCAATCTCGCGCAACTGTCCGAGAAGCTTTTGCAGATGTCGCGCGCGGAGGCCGGTATCGGCATCTCCGATACGATCATCGATCTTCTCCCGGTGCTGGAACTCGTGGTGGAGGATATGAGCCGCTCAGAACTTGGCGCCGGACGCATTCACCTGCACCTTCCGGAGGACGGGCCGCTGAAAGCCAAGGTCGATCCGGACGCTTTCGGTATCGTTATTCGAAATCTCCTGGAAAATGCGCTGACGCATAGTCCCGAAGATTCGCCGGTCGATATCTATGTCGATAGGAACAGGTCCATTCGGATCGTCAATGATGGGACGCCGATCGATCCAGCACTTCTGCCGAGACTGACAACCCGCTTCATGCGCGGCCAGACCCAGGCGTCTGGGTCTGGTCTTGGCCTTGCAATCGTCGACAATCTGGCAAAGCGCATGAATGCGCTGCTCACTCTATCCTCGCCCGCCCCAGGTCGAGAACAGGGCTTCGAAGCGAAGATCGATCTGCCGAAGCAGGCGTGAGGCCCTGGAGATGATTCCAAGGCCTCTCAGACTTTAATCTTCTTGGGTGTGAACATAGGTTGAAAGTGAACAGCCAGGATTGCTTTCATTCCGGTCTGTCCTTTAAGTGATTCCAATGACCTATGAGTTCTCTTTATTGAAAGCCACAAGGCTCCTGCAGTCCCTGGCGCGGGCTGGCGAGGCTTTGGCGCGTCTCGATGAAAGGGTCAGCCGATCTCAGATCAGAGACGGATTTCTGCAGCGACAGAATTTCCACGATGCCGTTTCCTCGCTTTGGGTCGATGGAGAACTGGTCCATGTCGAGGATCTCGTCTTGCACGATGCACGTATGGACATTCGAGCCCCGACGAACGAGATCGTCAATGCCCACCGTATTCTGAGGGCAAGGCGGCTGTTGGAAAGTCATCCGCCGCAATGGGCGCTGAGCGATCACGGCATCGATCTCCTTCGTGGGAAGAGCGTCCAGCCGCAGGCTGCCCCATCAAACCTGGTTTCGGATCGCGAAGAGGCGGACTTCGAAGAGCCAGACGACGCGGACAAAGCTCTTGCCGATGAGTTGGCTCAGATGGACGCCGTGCTGTCACGCAGCACCGCCCTTGTCGCAGATGCCTTGAGCTATCGCAGTCAATCGGAGACGTCGATCCACAGCCCTGCCGGCGAACACTCCGATGAATATAGCGAGGAAGAAAGACTTCATCTGTGGCGGAAGCTTGTCGATCGCTATTCCAACTATCCGGCGCCGCTGCAGGCTGCCATTCTTCTCGATGCCTGGCGCGATATCCAGGTGTCGGACCGAAGCCCGTGGCTGGGTCGGCAACTCGCAGCCGCATCGCTGCGCGCCAATGGTTTGACAATCCTGCCGGCGCTCAATAGCGGACTTCGCGCCATTCACAGAGAACGGCGCCATTCGCGCGATCAGGAAGAACGACTGGTCGCGATCCTCGATGGAATGATCGAAGCGGCCGAACTCGGCATGAAGGAACACGACCGTCTTTTGAACGGAAAGAGCCGGATGGAAAGACGGTTGGTCGGAAAGCGGTCAAATTCGCGACTGCCCGATCTGGTCGAACTGGTTCTGGCAAACCCAGTCGTCTCTACATCCATGATCGTCAAGGAACTTGGTACCACGCCACAGGGCGCGATGGTTCTGGCCAATCAGCTGGAGCTGCGCGAAATGACGGGCCGCGGACGTTTCAGGGCCTGGGGGATTTTGTAAGCCCCTTGCCGATACGGCGTGTGCCCGGAAATCGGGACCGATTTCTGGAAAGCACAATGCGTCGGATCAAAAAGGTAGAGCCCCCGTGCCTCCCAAAGGATGCACGGGGGCTCTCGTTTCTAAATCGCAGATCAGCTTGCCATGGCGTAGCGTGCGTGGGACGAGTTCGACGCGAGCCTCGTATCTCCGCTGACACGGAAGCGTCCCACCATGCTCGCCAGGTTTTCGGTTTCCTGCGAAAGGCTCTGAGCAGCCGCAGTTGTTTCTTCCACCATGGCTGCGTTCTGCTGCGTAACCTTATCCATCTGATCGGCGGCCGACGAGACTTCCTTCAAGCTGACGGCCTGCTCACGGGCGCCGGCTGCAATCTGGTTGATGGTCTGGCTCATGCCGAGAACCTGTTTGACGATCTTGCCAAGCGAATCGCCCGTTTCTTCAACCAGATGAACGCCGGTTTCGACCTGGCTGGACGAGGTGGAGATCAAGCCCTTGATCTCCTTTGCGGCATTGGCGGAGCGCTGCGCCAGTTCACGCACTTCCTGCGCAACCACCGCAAAGCCCTTGCCTGCTTCGCCAGCGCGTGCGGCTTCAACACCCGCATTCAGCGCCAGCAGGTTGGTCTGGAATGCGATTTCATCGATGACGCTGATGATATTGCCGATCTTGCTGGACGATCCCTGGATTTCGGTCATCGCGGCGACGGCGCGGGCAACGACGTCGCCACCCTTTTCAGCATCCGCCCTGGCGCCGTTCACGGTCTTTTGCGCATCCGTTGCACCATCGGCGGTGTCGTTCACACCACGAGTAACCTCGCTTAGGGCTGCAACGGTCTCTTCCAGAGCGGCAGCTTGCTGTTCGGTACGTCGCGCCAGATCGTTCGACGCGGTGGAGATTTCGCTCAAACCGGAGCGGATCGTGTAGACTGCGCTCACGACATTGCTGATCGTCTCTTCCAGCGCAGATACCGAGATGTTGAAATTCTGGCGGATCGTGTCGAATTCAGGAGCGACCTTCTCGTTCATGCGGACCGTCAGGTCGCCGCTTGCCAGAGAATTCAAGCGGCTCTGAACCAGCTCGACGAAGTGCCGGAGATCTTCAGCCTTGGCATTGTCGATGTCGCTCTGACGCTTGCGATCGGTTTCGACCTGGCGCTGGAGTTCTTCCTGCTCGGCCTGAACATCTTCGCCGCGGGCAAGCGCAAAACGGAACTTTTCAAGGGATGCGGCCAGATTGCCAAGTTCATCCTGCTTGCCCGTCTGGGCAACCTGATCCTTGTAATTGCCATTGGCCATCTTGCCGACGGAACCCAGAACGGATGTCAGAGGCTTCTTGATCAGGATTTGTGTGGCAACGAGGATTACGCCAAGCGTCACTGCGAGAATGATCAGGCCACCTATCAGCATGCTGTAGATCTGCTGCCAGACTGGCCCGGAGAAGACGGCCGAAGGCACATCCAGGACCGTCGCCCAGGTGGTGTTCATGCCGGGTGCCGTGAAGGGATAGACGAGGCGGACAGAACCGTCCGGGAGCCCCTCGATCACACGCATCTTGCCGTCGGCCAAGGCCTGCTTGACGAGATCGGCGCCGACATCGGAATAATCCTTCATCAGATTGTCGGCGTTGTCGTGGGCGAGCCACTTACCGTTGTTCGCGACCAGCATGACGTCGCCACCTTCGAACGGCTTGATCTGGGCCAAGCTCTTTGTCAGATCGCCGAGCTTGATATCAACGCCTGCGATGCCGACCATCGTTCCAGCGGCCTTGACTGGCACGGAGACGGAGGTGACGAGCTGCTTCGTGTTGGTCAGATAGGGCGAGGTGATGAGCGGTTTACCGGTCTTCACCACACCGCCGTAATATTCGTCCTCTGGCTTGATCTTCCAGGTTGAGAGACCGATCTTGCCACTGTCATCCTTTGTCCAGTAGGGCGTGAAGATGCCCTCCTCGTTCAGAGCTTCCTTGCCGACCGTCGGCTTCGGGCTCTTACCGTCGATCAGTTCACACATCCACGCGCCAAACACGTTCGGATATTGCGGCGCGACGGTTTCGATCATTGAAACGATGTCGGCGCGGCTGCGCGAACCGTTTTCGATGAAGCCACCGATCGTGGCAGCAAGCGTTGCGCCTGCGGATGTTGCGACGGAGATGTCTCCAGCGATTTTCTCGCTGACTGAAGCTGCCTTCTCGGTTGCGAGCGCCATCACGTCACGCTCGGTCGCTGATTTCACGTTCATTACGTTAACAGCAGTGTAAGCAATCATGATGCCGGCAATAGCTGTTCCGGTAGCTAAGATAAGCTTTCCGGAAACGGAATTGAGAATCTTCTTCATGCGACGAGCCCCTCTAAATTTGGGGCGACGTTAATGTAAGATTTTAAACAATTCGCAAACAAACCGCAAAAAGAATAGTGCTGTCTGGCATTTAGGAATTTTGCACGATCGCCTCTGAGCTTAAGCGAAACGCGCTATTTTCTGCTTGAACTCTATTCCATCGCGATCGGCAAATCAGTTTCCGCTTCCGGGTCTGAAATAAAAAAGAGGCGGCCGTCGTCTGGCCGCCTGCTATATCTTTGAACCGTGAGGTATAGCGAGAAGAACGAGACTTGATGCACAGCGCAATTCTTGGCAATCGCGTCATGCATCGAAGTCGGTAGTCGTTAAGCCGAATAACGAGATGCGTACCAGTTTTGGAACAAGGTGTATTGGCTTTCCAGATGACGGCGCTGCGAGGCGCTCAATTCGTCCGTCTCGTTGAAATGCAGCGTGTATTCGGTATCGCCGTTCAGAACCATCAGATATTTGTAGTGCAGAACGAGGTCCGGACCTTCATCATAGGTCGAGAGCACCGTCAGCGCCTCTTCCAACTCGCGCGCTTCAACGCGCGCCGCTGCATCGCCCTTCGCGGCTTTTTCGCACAGAGCGACCAAATGCAGCACTTCCTTTGGCAGCGCGTTACCGATGCCGGTGATGGCACCGCCAGCACCGCAATTGACGAAGCCGTGGTAGACGCCCGTATCGACGCCGACCATCAGGGTGAGATCATCGTCACCGGCGGTGATGTTTTCTGCAGCGTAGGTCATGTCCTGCTTGCCGCCGAATTCCTTGAAGCCGATGAGGTTCGAATAGCGCGAGCGCAGATCGAAAAACAGATCAGCGCGGGTCGCAAAGCCATAATAGGGGCTGTTGTAGATCACCGCCGGAAGTCCGTTTGCCGCTTCGAGAATGGCGGAGAAATGGGCCTTCTGCGCAGAAACGGAAGACCCGCGGGAGAGAACGCGCGGAATGACCATCAAGCCCTTGGCGCCAACCTTTGCAGCGTGAGCAGCGTGGCTGACGGCCGACTTGGTGTTGATGGCGCCGGTGCCGACGATGACCGGAACACCCGCTTCAGCAAGACGCTGCACGCCTTCCTGGCGCTGCTCGTCCGTCAACAGCGGCCAATCGCCCATGGAGCCGCAGTAGACGACTGCCGACATGCCGGCCGCGATGAGTTCCTTGCCCTTCTTCACAAGCAGGTCGAAGTCAGGCGTTCTGTCCGCCTTGCAAGGCGTCATGAGGGCGGGGATGCATCCGGTGAAGATCGTGCTGGCCATGGTTTCCAATCCTTTTGCGGCACCATAGCCGCCTGATATGCAGCCCTTGTAGCACCGAACTTCAATATTGTCGACAAATAAAATACATGAAATCTGGGCGCGGATATTTGGCCTTTTTCAGGGCGCGGTTTTTGAGTTTAAAGGCTGAGATTGGCGCTCTGGCGGGTATCGGCCGTGATGTAGGAGCGGATCTGTTTGACAATCTGATCGGCATGCGCTCTGGCAAGCGCATCCGCCTTTTCGACGTCCCGGTCGATGATCGCCTGAATCATGTCCTCATGCTCGCTGACATATTGGTTGGGCAGGACATCGTTGAAGGAGGAGTAGTAGAGGCGAAGGATGCGCCGTCCTTCATCGAGCAACCGAGTGAAGAGTTCGACGTAATGACGGTTGCCACCGGCTTGCGCGATCGCAACGTGAAAATCGCGGTTGGTGGAGATCATCGCAAGCGCATCCCGTTCTTCGACAGCCAAGGCAAAGGCGCTCTGCAGGGTACGGATCTGCGCGATATCCGCCTCTGTATGATTGGCCGCAGCAAGCCGAGTCGTAACGCGATACATCAACGTCAACGCGTCGAAGAATTCCGGCAATCCAAGAAAATCGATTTGCGAGACGATAGTCGCGCGGTTGGTCAGCGTCGTGATCAATCCTTCGGCGGAAAGACGGACCAGCGCTTCACGAATGGGCGTACGCGACAGCGAGAAACGTTCTGAGAGTTGCAGCTCATCGATAGGACTGCCGGGCGCAAGCCGCAATTCGATGATCTCATTGCGCAGTGTCTCGTAGACGGTGGAAACGCCAAAGCCTCTTCGGTGGGTCTGTTTTTCCCGCTCGTCCGCCTTCTCCACCTCTGCCATCAAACCATCCTTCAGTCTCGATCAAGACAGGCTTAGTCCAGAATCGCGCCTGAGGGAAAGATCAAACCGCCCAATGAAAACGCCGGGACAGTGCCCGGCGTTATCTTGATCGAGTTAGGCAGCGCGAAGCGACGCGCTCAATGGAATTTCGACATCGATTTCCAGTAGCGACATATGCTCGTCGCTGTCCATTTTCACATGGACCTTATCGCTATCGATCTGCACATGCTTGGCGATCGCCGCCAGAATTTCCTCACGCAGAATGACGACCAGATCCGAACCCTGATTGGTGCGCTCATGCGCAAGAAGGACTTGCAACCGTTCGCGTGCGACGGGTGCGGACTTCTGTTTGCGGAAAAGGTTGAAGATGCTCATGCGGCCCTCCCGAAAATCTTGGCAAAGATGCCGCGCTTTTCGCCGGGAATGGAAACCGGAATGTCTTCGCCCGACAGACGTCGTGCCGCATCGAAATAGGCCATGGCTGGCGCCGACTTGGCATCGGCTAGCGTGACCGGTGCACCAACGTTGGAAGCACGCAGCACGTCCATGCTTTCGGGAATGATGCCGATCAGCGGAATGGAAAGGATTTCCAGAACGTCATCGACCTTGAGCATGTCGCCGCGCTCGGCGCGGGCGGCATCGTAACGGGTCAGAAGCAGGTGCTTTTCCATCCGCTCGCCCCGTTCAGCCTTGATCGTCTTGGAATCAAGAAGGCCGATGATGCGGTCGGAGTCACGCACAGACGAGACTTCCGGATTGGTAACGACGACGGCGATATCAGCGTGCCGCATGGCAAGCGTTGCGCCGCGTTCGATACCCGCGGGACTATCGCAGATCACCCAATCGAAGTGCTTCTTGAGTTCGCTGATGACCCACTCGACACCTTCCGGCGTCAGATTGTCCTTGTCGCGCGTTTGCGAAGCCGGCAGCAGGAACAGCGTATCGAGACGCTTGTCGCGGATGAGCGCCTGCGTCAGCTTGGCGTCGCCCTGAATGACATTGACCAGATCGTAGACCACACGACGTTCCGCACCCATGACCAGATCGAGGTTGCGAAGACCGACGTCAAAATCCACCACGACGACCTTTTCCTTGTTCTGTGCCAGCGCTGCACCGAGGGCTGCGGTCGACGTCGTCTTTCCGACGCCTCCCTTTCCGGAGGTAACGACTACTACCTTCCCCATCCTGATCTCCTGTTTCCTGCCGCTTACGGCTTAATTGAGTTTGTCCGCCTTGATCGTATCGTTTTCCAGCCAGAGCTGGACGGCCTGCCCCCGAAGCTTCGGGTCGATATCTTCCGCAACCTTGTAAACACCGTCGATGGCAAGAAGCTCGGCTTCCAGCTTCTTGCAGAAAATGCGTGCCGAGGCGTTGCCGAGTGAACCCGCCATGGCGCGTCCGCGCAGCGCGCCATAGATATGGATCGAACCGCCGGCGATCACTTCTGCGCCGGAGGCGACGGAACCGACGATCGTCACATCGCCTTCCGGGAAGATGATCGACTGGCCCGAGCGCACCGGCTCGCTGATCATCAGCGACTGCACGACGCTGCGGATTTCGGTCACGGGTGCTCTTTGCTCCGCCGGCGCTTCCACCTCGGCAAGCGCCACCGGTTCAACCTCGACATCCGAGGCCGGCTTTCCGCCCTTGAGCGCGGGCGGCATACCGGTTTCGATCATCGACGGGCGTGCGCCCTCGATGCCCATGATGGCAACGTTGCGATCGTAAAGCTCGGCAAGCAAGGACTTCAGGCCCGCCTTGTCGAGCTTCAGGTCCGCCACATCCAGCACCACCGGACGTGACAGAAAGAACCCGGCAGAGCGCGCTGCCAGATCGTCCAGCCGCTCCAGCCAGACATCCAGCGGCGACTCGGGAGAAAGAACGACCGCCAGAAATGAGCGGCCCTTGATACGGATCGAACGCGAGTCTGTTAGCACTTTGGTCATCTTGGTAAAGAAATCGTTGATAGAGAGGTAGCGGTGATTTGGTTAACAAATGGTTAACGCGCGCCCTTCGCGGCGGCTAAAATTAACTTCGAGACCCCCTTGACCGAGCACCGGACTGAGTCGGTCGATCCGTGTGAAAAAGCCTGCTTATGCAGCTGCGGGAACCGGCCTCAATCCAGAAGGTTATAGGCCTATTCCGGGGGGATAAAATGGCCGAGAGTGCGACACGGGATTCATCGAAGGAACGGGAGTTTCTGATCGGTCTCGCGCGTGGCGTGGGTGGTGCGCTTCTCTTTGCGCTTCCCATGTTGATGACGATGGAGCTGTGGTTTCTCGGCTTCTACATGTCGCGGGAGAAACTGCTGCTTCTTTGCGTTCTCAACATCCCACTTCTGGTGGTGCTGGCAAAGCGTGTCGGCTTTGAGAAAACCTCCTCCTGGATCGAGGCGATCCGGGATGCGGTGACGGCCTATGGCCTTGCAATCATCGTCAGCGCCGCCATTCTTGCCCTCTTCGGCTTGATCAACCACCAGGCGACGACGAGCACGACGGTGGCAAAGATCGCGCTTCAGGCCGTTCCCGCCAGTATTGGCGCGCTTCTTGGCCGCAGCCAACTTGGCATGCATTCCGAAGACGATGACGAAGGCGACGACGCCGAGACGGAGACCAGCTACTTTGTTGAGCTGTTCATGATGATGGTCGGCGCTCTCTTCCTCGCGCTCAATGTCGCGCCGACTGAGGAGATGATCCTGATCGCCTACAAGATCACGCCCTATCAGACGCTGCTCACCGTACTCCTGTCGCTCACTCTGATGCATGGGTTTGTCTATGCCCTCCATTTCAAGGGCGGGCACGGCCACGCAGAAGACAGCGCCTGGTGGCACACCTTCATCCGCTTTACCATGCCGGGCTATGTCATCGCGCTTGGCATCAGCCTCTACTGCCTGTGGAGCTTCGAACGACTGACGGGAACATCCCTGTCGCAGATCGTCGCGGCCGTCGTCATCTTGGGTTTCCCCGCAGCCATCGGCGCTGCTTCGGCCCGCCTCGTGCTATGAGAACGCCATGACCAAATCCTCCGCAGACGGCCATATGGAAACATCCTCGCCCCACTGGATAGAGTGGGTCACCGGCATCATCTCATCGTTGCTCGTGATAGCACTCCTCGGCTGGATATCATGGGACATCTATCGCTATGACGACGCGAAAGCGGATTTCGAACTTTCCGTTGTCTCCGTAGAGCCCGCCAGCAACGGCTTCAGGGTGAACTTCGATATCCACAATGTCAGCCAGACAACCGCCGCAACGGTGCATGTGGTCGGCTCGCTGCGCAGCGCAGACGGAATGACGGATACGGCGGATGTGACCTTCGATTATGTTGCAGCCGAATCCCATGACAACGGGACGCTCTTCTTCAAGAGCGATCCGCAATCGGGCACGCTGGATCTGCGCGTAGGAGGCTTTACCGATCCTTGAAGATCAGAGCCGCTGTTCGGTTTCATGGTCGAACAGATGCAACGACGCTGGATCGATATTGAAGCCGACGCTGTCCCCCGCTTTCACATTGCTTCTTCCCTGAAGCGCCACCGTCATTTCCGGTTGCGTCGCCGTTGTCACGGAGGTCGCGGAGCCTGTGGTTTCCACAATGCCGACCGGCAGGGTGATCGTCGACGATCCGGGCGGTGCGAGCGTGATATGCTCCGGCCGGATACCTACGGTCACGCGTGCGCCCGGCGTGAAGGCGACGGGGGACATGATCGTCTGAGGTTCAGACTTTCCACCAAAATTCAAAACCAGCGTTCGTCCGTCTTCCGCGGCGAGAGCCGCTACAAAGTTCATGGCCGGAGAGCCGATGAACCCTGCGACGAAGCGGTTGACCGGTCGATCGTAGAGCTCAAGCGGCGCGCCCTGCTGCTCGATCACGCCGGCGCGCATGACGACGACATGATCGGCCATGGTCATGGCTTCGATCTGGTCATGTGTCACATAGACAGACGTTGCTCCGAGGCTGTTGTGCAATTTGCGGATTTCAGCGCGCATATGAACGCGAAGCGCCGCATCGAGATTGGACAGCGGCTCATCAAAGAGAAACGCCTTGGGATTGCGGATGATGGCACGCCCCATCGCGACGCGCTGGCGCTGGCCACCGGAAAGCTCACGCGGATAGCGGGTGAGGAGCGTGGTAAGGCCGGTGATCTGGGCGATCTCCTCCGCCTTGCGGCGTGCCTCAGCCTTGGAAACACCCTTCAGCCGCAGCGAATAGGTGAGGTTCTTTTCCACTGTCATATGCGGATAGAGCGCGTAGGACTGAAACACCATGGCGATATCGCGCATGCGCGGCGGCTGGCGGGTGATATCTTCGCCTTCGATGCGGATTGTTCCGCTCGAGATCGTCTCCAGCCCCGCAAGGGTGCGCAGCAAGGTCGACTTGCCACAGCCGGACGGCCCGACAAGCGCAACGAATTGGCCTTTCGGGATGGCGATATCGATGCCGCGCAGCGCGTGGTAGGCGCCGTAGTGTTTCTGGATGCCGGACAGTTCGATCTGCAATGTCATTTGAGCGCTCCGGATGTCAGACCGCTGACGATGCGGCGCTGAAGCAGGACGAAGATGATGAGAATGGGCGTTACATAGATCGCCGCGAAGGTCATGATGCCGGTCCAGTCGGAAGCGTTCGGCCCGACGAAGAACTGCAGGCCAACAGTCGCAGGCTGGAAGGCCCTGTCGGTGATGAGCGAGCGCGAATAGACATACTCGCCCAAGGACTGAAGAAAGATGAGGATCGCCGAAACCAGAATGCCATTGCGGGCAAGCGGCACCGAGATGCGAAGGAATGCGCCGATGCGGCTGTTGCCATCCACCAGCGCTGCCTCTTCGAGCTCGCGCGGCACCTGGGTGAAGGCTGCCCGCACCAGAACGATATAGAGCGGCAGCTTGTTGGCAGCCGTTGCCAGGATGACGCCCGTTCGCGGCCATGACAGCAGGCCAAGCTGACTGAAAGCGACGAAGATCGGCGTCACCATCAGGGATGGCGGCAGGACCTGCAGCATCAGGACGAGGAAGAGTGCCAGATCCATCCAGACCGAGCGGACACGCGCCAGAGCGTAAGCGCAACCCGTGCCGAAGAGCACGACAAGCGAGACCGTACCGAAGGCGATGATCAGCGAGTTCTGGATAAAGGTATCCATGCCCATGTCATTCCAGACACGGGTGACCTTCAACTCGGGATGATGCGGCCAGAGTGTCGGCGGGTTGGCGAAGGTCTCGGTGTTGGTCTTCAGCGCGGTGACATACATCCAGTAGAGCGGGAAGAGGTAGATCGCGACGATAGCGACGGCAATGGCCAGCAGGAGCCAGCGTTTCCAGGGGGTGCTAGACAACATGTTCGTGCCTCGTCGAGCGGACATAAGCGGTGGCGACGACGATGACCAGAAGGGTCATCACGACGGAAACGACCGAGCCATGGCCGATGCGGTATTCGCGGAAGGCGAGCTCCCATGACCAGTATTGCAGCACGTTGGAGGCATTCGACGGACCGCCTTGTGTCAGGGCCGCGAAAAGGTCGAATTGCTGAAGGGTGAAAATGATGCCAAGCGAAATGACGGCACCGAGCTGCGCCCGCATCATCGGCAGGGTGATGGTGAAGAAGCGCTGCAAGCGCGTCGCTCCATCCAGTTCCGCCGCCTCGTAGACGTCATCGGGGATCGAGGCGAGACCGACCGACAACAGGATCATGTTGAAGGGAACCCCAAGCCAGATATTGGCGATGATGACGGAGTAGATCGAGATCGATGGGTCGGAGAGCCAGAAGATCTTCTGCTGGGTGATACCGAGTGATTGCAGCAGCCAGTTCACCACACCGAAGTCGCCGGCCAGAATCCAGCCCCAGATGGCACCGACCACTAGTCCCGGCATGATCCAGCCCGCAAGAAACAGCCCACGCAGCCAGGAGGCGCCCGGAAAATCGAGCCGGAAGAACAATGCAAGCGCCAGGCCGATCCCCAGTTGGAAGATGACGGACAGGAAAACAAACAGGAAGGTGTTGCGCACGATCGGCATGAACAGCGGATCGTCGATGATTTCGCGGTAGTTGTCGAGACCGACAAACGGACGGTCGAAGGTGGCGATGGTGAAGAGATCAACGCTCTGGAACGAGATGACCAGATTGTAGATCAACGGGAAGGCAGAAAAGGTAACGAGATAGGCGAGCGCGAACAGAACGAGCGCGCTGTCAAACCCACCACCATCGCGGAAAACTCGATTGAAACGGAGCATTTCGCCTCCCGACATCTCATATGCACGTTCCACCAAGGCGGACCATGCGCTTCATCAGTTTGGAAACTGGCTGCGGACGTGGACGTGCCCGCAGCCTCTCGATCAAAGGACCGGATCGTCCAGCCTATTTGAGGATCTTGTCGATCGACTTCTGCGCTGTCGTCAGCGCATTTTCCGCCGTGGCTTGGCCGGTCAGCGTCGTCTGGATCGCGGTCTGGATCGCCTTTGAAATCTTCGACCAATCAGGGCTGGGGCCGCGATTGCGCGCAAACTTCATCGACTCCTCGAACACCTTGTACGCCTGTGGATATTTCGGATCCTCGACCTTCACCGGATAGGCGGGCACATAGCCGAAGTCGTTCCAGACGCGCGGCATCTGCTCATACATATATTCGATGAACTTGAACGCTTCCTTCGGGTGCTTGGAGTTGGCAACAATGACATTGTCGCCTTCACCCAAAGCCGAAGCATGCGGTGCTCCTTCTTTCGGAACAGGCAGGATCGCGACACGATAATCGAATTTCGCATCCTTGCTCATGCGCGGTAGTTCCCATGGGCCGGAAATGCTCATGGCGGCGTTGCCGGCGTTGAAGGTACCGGTCGAGTCCCACTGGCCACGGATCAGCGTGTCCTTGGAGGCAAGCCCCTCATCGATGAACTTCTTCCAGAGTGTGAGCGCTTCCACACCGCCCGGAACATTAACCTTGTTGTAATCGCCGCCGGCCATCTGCAGCCATGGCAGGAACTGGAAGGTGCCTTCTTCGGTCGCTGCGGCGGAGAACGCCAAGCCATAAACGCCCCTATCAGGTTGCGTCAGCTTCTTGGCGGCATCATAAAGCTCGTTCCATGTCTGCGGCGGCTTGTCCGGGTCGAGCCCTGCGGCCTTGTACATGTCGGCATTGTAGTAGAGCGCGATGGTGTTCGCCCCGCGCGGAATGCCGTAGACGCCATCCTTGTAGGTGACGGAGGCGAGCGGGCCAGGCAGGATCTGATCGAGCTTGATGACCGAGCTTTTGTCGATCATCGGCTTCATGTCGAGCAGCAGCTTGCGCGATGCAAAGAGCGCGACATCCGGGTTGTCGATATAGGTGACGTCCGGCGCTTCGCCTGTCGCCATGGCCTTGGCCAACTCGTTGACCATGTCCGGAAACTGGACCGATCGGACATTGACCTTGATGTCCGGGTTCTTGGCGGAAAATTCCTCCGCCATCTTGTAATGATATTCGCCCGGTCGATCGACGGTCCAGAGATTGATCTGAACCTGCTCGGCCCATGCGGGCGTCGACAATGCGGCAAGTGCAACTGCACCCATTAGCTTTGCAATATTCATGATACTCCTCCTTTGATCATGATTGCGATGCCGGTTCCCCCCGGCTTGAGTCTTACAAAAGCGACGGGTCGCCGCCTCCATATTCTGCGGCGAGATCGACGAAGGACCCTCCCCGGCTATGCTTCAGATAGTTGAGCGAATGAACCTGGCCCGTCATTTCCAGCTGATCGCGATAAACCGGATCATGCCAGCCTTCGATGTCGATGGAGCCGGACCAGCCTGCCAGCCGAAGCTCGGAAATGATGTCGGTCCAGTTGCTGTCGCCGAAGCCCGGCGTGCGCATGAAGACAAAGGGATGCTTGCCAAAGATGCCGTGCTCCTTGATCACATCCCAACGGATGGTCGCGTCCTTGCCGTGGACGTGGAAAATCTTGTGCGCCCATTTGCGGATTTGCGGCAACGGATCGATCAAGTAGACCATCTGGTGGCAGGGCTCCCACTCCAGACCGATATTATCATCCGGCGTCTCGTTGAACATCAGTTCCCAGGCATCCGGATTGTGGGCAATGTTCCAATCACCCGTTTGCCAGTTGCCGTCCATGGCGCAGTTTTCAAAAGCAATCTTCACGCCCTTGTCGGCAGCACGCTTCGCCAGCTCGCTCCAGACTTCCCTGTAGCGTGGAAGGCTATCCGGCAAAGGCTTGCCGCGGACGCGGCCGGTAAAGCCTGCCACGCAGGTTGCGCCGAAATGATGGGCGTTGTCGATGCAGTCCTTCCAGCCTTGAAGGGTCTGGAGGTCCATCTCCGTCTCTTCCAGCGGATTGCCGAACATGCCGAGCGTCGAAATGGTGATATCGCGGTCGCCGATGGCTTCGACGCAGCGCTTGCCAAGCTCCGCAAGGTCCTGGCCATTGGTCGTCTGCCAGAAAAACGGTTCGAAGCTTTCAAACCCAAGGTCGCCGATTTCCGAGATTCGTTCGGCGGCGTCCCCTTTTGTGGCACTGACCATGGTGCCGATGCGGACGGATTTTGCTGGATCGCTCATATTAGACCTCAAATCTCGATAAGAACACGCTGACCGGTACGGGCGCTTTCAATCGCACCCATGACCATGGCCAGGCTTTTGATATTGTCGGAGGAGACGGTCTCTGGAACCGTCCCATTTTCGATGGCACGCAGGAATGACAAGAGCACGCTCGCATGCCCTTCCGTCTGCTCTTCATTCACGTTTTCAGAAACGTTTACGGCGGAAGTTCCGCGCAGAAGCCCTTCGTCGCTTCCCGCTATGTTTGCCGAGAAACCATCCTCCCCATCCCAAAGGATCATGCCCTTCGATCCGATCAGCCGCCATGTGCTTTCCCAGCTTGTCCGCTCGCCTTCGGCGCACCACGAGCCGCGATAGGTGAAGACGACGTCATTTGAAAGTTCGAAGATGGCGTTGGCCGATGCTCCATGGGCGTACCATGAGCCAGCTGGATTTCTCTCCACGCAATAGACCGCCAGCGGGTTTTGATCGGCGACGAAACGCGCGGCATCGAAGGTGTGGATCGCCATATCCAGCAGCAGCACATTTTGCATTTCCTCACGGAAGCCGCCAAAGTGCGGCGCCAGAAAGAAGTCGCAATGAATGGCGGTCAACTCACCGATAACACCATCCTGAACGGCGCGATGCAAGCGGCGTATCCCTCTGATATAGCGTCTGTTTTGAACAATGGCGTGGATTTTTCCAGCACCTTTGGCAAGCTCCAGCAGCGTCTTCGCCTCTTCCAGGGAAGGCGCCATCGGCTTTTCGCTCAACACATGGCAGCCAGCCGAAAGGCCAGCGGCAACCACGCCGAAACGGGCATCGGGGATGACGACGTCGAAGACCACGTCAGCTCTTGTCTTTGTAAGGACGTCTTCGAGATCGCTGCCAATAACAACGTCCTGGAGCCCGAACTCGTCGGCCAGCGCCTGGGCGACGTTCTCGTTCAGATCGACAAGGCCGCATATGCGGATCGACGATTGCAAATATGGATGTGAGGCGATCGCACGCAGCCAGCCTTTGGCCATAGCTCCGCACCCGCACAAAACGGCATTCAATGTCACATTGTCCTCCCTGCTGCCCGCAAACTCCTCTTTGCGGAACCAGCTTTCGTAAACGTTTACGAGACTATGCTTAAGGTGCTAGATGTGTCAAGACCGTAGTGAAAGGCTTCTCTGGTTTGGAGCCGGGAGGACATGCATGAAGGGTATCCGCCAGCTCGCAGACTATCTGGACATCTCTATCGGCACCGTATCCCGCGCCTTGAATGGCAAGCCGGATGTGAATGACGATACCCGTCGCAGGGTGCTGGAGGCGGCAGAAAAGCTGGGCTACGTCGCAAACCAGTCCGGGCGCAGCCTGCGACAGGGTGCCACGAACGTCATCGGCCTGATGACCGGGTCCGACACGCAAGCGGTCGAAAACGCCGACAACTTTTTCCTGGGCGTGACGGATGGCTTGCAGAGTGTTTTCTCGACCCACAATCTCGACCTCATCGTCCTGCCTTGTCCTGCGGAAGAGGATCCCGACGAGTATCTGAAGCGCATGGTGGCAAGGCGCATGGTGGATGCGATGGTCATTTCGTCCACCAGCCGGATCGACAAGCGCGTCGACTTCCTCAAGCAGACGCGCCTGCCCTTCGTCACCCTGGGGCGAACAGGCTCCAGCACCGATCACGCCTGGATCGATCTCGATTTCGAAGGTGTGGCAAGAACCGCCGTGGCTCGCCTTGCGGCCGCCGGCCACCGGTCGATTGCCGTTGCAGCACCCGACACCGACATCAATCTCGGCTACATTTTCCTTGAAGGCTATCGCAAGGGTCTGGAGGACGCGTCTCTCCCCTATGACGAAAAACTCATCATTCGCGCCAGGTCCAGCGAACAGGGTGGCTATCACGCGGCAAGCGAGTGGTTGCAGATGCGGCCACGCCCCACAGCCCTGATCCTGATTTACGAATTGATGGCGATCGGTCTATACCGGCGCCTTGCAGAGGTAAAACTTCGGGCCGGACAAGATCTCGCTGTCATCGGCTTTCGCGAGGGCCCGAGCGGCCAATTTCTCGAGCCGAGGTTGACGAGTTTTCGCATGTCGCTGCGCGATCTCGGCGTCTCCGTCGGCAAGACCCTGCTATCGACCATGCCGGCCTATAGCAGCTTCTATCCGCAACAGCCCAAACACATCGTCTGGCCGATGCAGCTCATTCCGGGCGACAGCGATATCACCAACCTGCAATCCAGGTGACATCCGGCCGCGCGGTTTCCGCGGCCGGATATTTATGATCAATCAAGCTTCCAGCCAGCGCACCTGCTCAGGCGTGAGCTTGATATCGAGCGCCGACAGGCTGTCTTCCAGCTCGGCAATGGTGCGCGGGCCGATCAGCGGAATGACGGGGAAAGGCTGGGCGATCACATAGGCGAGCGCGATGTGGATCGGGTGTCGGCCAAGCTCCCTGGCAAGTTCGATTGCCCGGTCGCGGCGCTCGAAATTGCGCTCGGAGTACCAGACGCGCACGATCTCCTCATCGTCCCGCTTGTCGCGGCCTGCCCTGTCGGTGAAGAAGCCTCGGCCTTGGCTGGACCAGGCAAAGTTCGGGATCTGGCGCTCTTTAGCCCATTCTTTCCAAGGCTCGTCGGAGGCTGCGACACATCCGGCCCAGATCGGGTCCAGCATTTCGGCCAGCGAGAAATTGTTGGAAAGCGCGCCCGGCGCGGTCTTGCCGGTCTTCTCAGCATAGGCGGTTGCCTCGTCCATGCGCTGGCGCGTCCAGTTCGAACCGCCGAAAATGCCGCGAATGCGCCCGCGTTGTACTTCGGCATCCATCGCATCGACGAACTCACCGACAGGCACATCGGTATTGTCGCGGTGCATGAAGTAGATATCGACATAATCCGTCTTCAGCCGGTTCAAAGACTGGTCGAGCTGCTTGGCAATCATATCGGGATAGCAAAGCGGCGAATGCGCGCCTTTGCCGATCAGCACGATGTCTTCGCGCGGTACGTTGCGGCTGGTGTGCCAGTCGCCAAAAATCGCTTCCGTCTTGCCGCCGCCATAGACGAAGGCGGTGTCGAAGAGATTACCGCCTGCCTCATAGAAGCTGTCGAGGGTCAGCGATGCGGAAGCAAAGTTCGGGAAGAACTCAAAACCGAGCGCCACGACCGATGCGGGCTTGGCGACGCCCGGAATTTGACGCTTCGGTACGGAATTGCCCGGCGCAACCTTGCCGCCTGCAATGTTGAGAACGCGCTTGGCAGCACTCTCCACGCCATATTCGAGTCCAACCGAGGCCCGCCACTGATCCATGACCCGCAGATTTCCGAGCGTGTCGGCCCAGCTCATGCCGGGGTAGGCGAATTCCTGGGACTGGTTGCGAATGGCCTCGCCTGCCGCATCCACCTCGAAGGAGTAGAGATAACGATCTTCGGCAACCTCGATGGTCTGGCGTTCCTTGCCCTTGATCACGTCGATCTTGCCGACCCCACCCTTATGGCCGGAAGCAAACCAGAAGTCCTGCACTTCAATGCGGCCTTCCGATCCAATGATGCGCAGCACGTTGTCCTGGTTCGCCATGATCGAGCAGGACACTTCGGCGATAATCTCGTTCGGAAACTTCAGCACGGCCGAGGCCCATTCATCGACCCCAGACTGACCGAGATGTGCAACACCGGAAACCTTGGTGGGCTCCAGAAACGGCTGACCGGAAACGGCACCGGCAATCAGCCGCGCCATAGACACAGGATAACCACCGACATCGAGAATGCCGCCGCCAGCACTCTCATTGGCAAACAGGCGGTGATCGGCGCGGAAGCTGCCCATGCTGAAGCCGAAGCTGGAGCGGATGATCCTTACCTCGCCAATCGCGCCGCCCTTGACCAGCTCGACGATCTTGGCGGTCTGCGGATGCAGACGGTACATATAGGCTTCGCCGGCAAAAACGCCTGCCTTCTTCGCCTCGTGGAAAATAGCATCGGCATCATAGGCGGAAAGCGCAATCGGCTTTTCCACCAGCACATGCTTGCCGGCACGGATCGCCTTGATCGCCCATTCGGCGTGGCCGGTGTGCGGGGTTGCGATATAGACGGCATCGATCTCTGCGTCGGACAGCAGCGCATCGTAGCCATTGACGATGCGGGCACCGGGGAAGCCATCGCTCAGGCCCGGACGGTCCGGATTGCGCGTTGCGATCGCCACGAGCTTGCCGGTCGTCGAATGGGCAACGCCCTCGGCAAAGGTCTTTGCGATGGTGCCGGGTCCGATAATGCCCCAGCGGATGGGTTGAAGGTCGGGCATGATATTCCTCGTCTGCTTTGGATGTGAAATTGGGTTTAGCGCAGGCGCGTGCCGTCGCTATCGAACAGGAAGGCCTTGTTGGCCGGAACGGAGACGGTGAGCCGGTCGAGCTTGCCCACATGGCGGGACTCGGGGCGTTCGATGATCAACGGCAACTCTTCCGCCAGATGCGCATAGACGTAGCTGGTATTGCCAAGATGTTCGGCGACATCGACGGCAACCGTCAAATCGGCAGCCTTGCCGGCATCCTCGAAATGCTCCGGGCGAATACCGAGCGTGATTGGCGCGCCGATCCCAGGCCGCGCCGCAACCGGCAGGGTCAATGAGAAGGTCGGCGCGTGGTCCAGGGTGATCGTCACGCCCTCAGCGGTCTCGCCAGCAACCTTGCCCGGCAGAAAGTTCATTTTCGGCGATCCGACGAAGCCTGCCACAAAGCGGTTTTCGGGATCGTCATAGAGATCAAGCGGCGCGCCGACCTGTTCGATCTTGCCGCCCCGCAGCACCACGATCTTGTCGGCAAGCGTCATGGCTTCCGTCTGGTCGTGGGTCACGTAGATCATCGTCGTGCCGAGCTGCTTGTGCAGCTTGGAGATTTCCACCCGCATCTGGACGCGCAGTTCTGCATCGAGATTGGAGAGCGGTTCGTCGAAGAGAAACACCTGCGGTTCACGCACGATGGCACGTCCAATGGCAACACGCTGCCGCTGACCACCGGAGAGCTGCTTTGGCCTGCGCTGCATCAACTCGTTGATCTGCAGGATTTCGGCGGCACGCCGAACGCGCGCTTCCGTGTCCGCCTTGGGATTGCCATTCATGCGAAGGCCGAAGGACAGATTTTCTTCAACCGTCATATGCGGATAAAGCGCATAGGACTGGAAGACCATGGCAATGCCGCGATCGGCAGGCTCCGCATCGTTGACGACTTTGCCGCCGATCTCGATCTCGCCATCCGAGATATCCTCCAAGCCAGCGATCATGCGAAGCAGGGTCGATTTACCGCAGCCGGAAGGGCCGACGAAAACGACGAATTCACCATCTTGGATTTCTAGGTTCGCGCCGTGGATAACCTCCAGCGAACCATAGCGTTTGACGACGTTTTTAAGTGAAAGTCCCGCCATGCGGCTCCTCCCGGATTACTTGACGGCGCCGGCTGAAATGCCGGCGATGAAGTGGCGTTGCAACACCACGAAGATGACGAGGATGGGCGCGGTCAGCAGCACCGCTCCGGCCATGATCCCGCCCCACGAGACCTTGGTGAGACCGATCAGCGTACCGAGCGCCACGGGTGCCGTCATCATTCCTGGGCGGGAGTTGATGAGCAGCGGCCAGAGATAGTTGTTCCACGAGGCGAGAAACAGGATGATCGAGAGAGCGGCCATGGTGGGGCGCGCCAGCGGTAGCGCTATGCGCAGAAAGATTTGCCACTCTTTCACCCCTTCCACACGCGCGGCGTCGAACAGCTCACCCGGCATCATGGAAAAGGACTGGCGCATGAAGAGCACGCCGAGCGAGTTGAAGAGAGGCGGGACGATCAGCGCCACCCACGTGTTACCGAGCTTGAACTCGCGGGCCACCATGATGAACTGCGGAATGACGACGACCGCATAGGGCAAGGTGATCGTGCCGATAATGATTGCAACCACCACCGAACGTCCGGCGAAGCGATAGCGCGCCAGGGCCCATCCCGCCATCGACGTCAGCATGACGGAGAGGACCGTGTAGATCACCGCCACCGTGATCGAGATGAACATCGCGCGCAGAAAATCGGTATCGGCCTGCAGGTTCTGGAAGTTCTCGATAAAATGCGTCGACGGGATCAGCTCGATATTCGGACTGAAGATGCCGTAGTCCGGCATGGTCGAGAAGACGAACATCATCCACAGTGGGAAAAGCCAGATCAGAGCAAGTGGCGTGAGCGCTGCGTGCAACGCGATTTTCTGCCAGAGAAGCGATCTTGATTTCGATCTCATTTCTGCTCCCTCCCGACCCAGAGATTGAAGAGCGATATGACGATGGCAAGGGCTGCAATCGTGTAGGCAATCGCCGAGGCATAGCCGAAGTTGAGCGAGGTAAAGCCCTGGCGGTAAAGGAAGATGCCGAGCGTCTCCGTGCCACCACCCGGGCCGCCGCGATTGGTGATGAGGAATGGTTCGGTAAAGAGCTGCATCGTGCCGATCACCGAAAGCACCATGCAGAAGATGATGATGGGTTTCAGAAGCGGCAGCGTGATGTGGAAAAACTGCTGGCGTTTGCTGACCCGGTCCAACCGCGCCGCCTCATAGACGTCGCCGGGGATGGATTGCAGTCCGGCCAGGATGATGATGGCGTTGTAGCCTGCCCACCGCCACGTCACGGCGATGATGATCAGCGCCATGGCAGCGGTCGCATTGTCGAACCAGGAGATGGGCGAGAGACCAACATTCACGAGCATCTTGTTGATGATGCCGAAATCGGCACTGAACATCAGACGGAAGACGGCGGCGTAAGCGACCTCACCCACGACGACCGGAGCGAAAAAGGCAAAGCGATAAAGCGGTCTTGCTTTCAGAAGTGGCGAATTCAGCAGCACGGCCATGATGGTGGCCAGTGCGATCATGATCGGCACCTGGATGACGAGAATGATCAGCGTGTTGTAGAGCGCATTGTAAAAGGCCGGATCGCCGATCAGGCGTCCCCAATTCATCGACGGCGCGAAACGCCATGGATTGACGCGCGTGTTTTGGAACGACAGCAGAAACGAGTTGATGATCGGCCAGAGCCAGAATGTCGTGAAGATCAAGAGATAGGGCGCAAGAAACGCATAGGCGACCCTGGTTCTGATGGGCATCTTCACCTCCCGAACGATAATTTACATGAGGGCTGACCCTATCCGGGCGCCCCGTGCAAGGGGCGCCCGGCTCTGGTTCAGCTTGGGAGATCACTGTGCAGCGGGAAGACCCGTTGCGGATTCGATCTGCTTGGCGGCATCATCGAGTGCCGTCTTGGCGTCCGGGTAGCCGCCTGCCAGATATTTCGTCTGGACGGCGCGGTAGATCCCTTCCGCATCCGACTGGTAGGCCGTGCCTCTGCTTGGCTTGATCTTCGGCAGGGTCGCCAGAATATCCGTCCACACGGCCTGGCCGCCCCAATAGGGCTGCGGCTCCTTGACGAAGGGATCGTTGACGGCAGACAGAAGCGACGGAACGAGACCGAACGACTTCAACATCATGACCTGGCCTTCATTCGTCGTCAGCGCGTAATCGACGAACTTCCAGGCCGCTTCCTTGTTCTGGGAAACGGAACTGATGGCGAGCGACGAGCCGCCAAGGTTTGCCGCACGCGGACCATCTGCCGTCAGGCTCGGCATCGGATAGACGCCCCACTTGCCGGAAAGGTCCGGTGAGCCGGAGCGGATCGAGCCTTCATACCAGCCGCCATACATCTGGCTTGCGACCTTGCCGGCGGTGTTGGCCTGGATCTTTTCATCCCAGATCGCCGCGGTGATGATGCCCGCATCCTTCATCTGTTTCAGCTTTTCGAGCGTCGCAACGCAGGCCGGCTGATTGATGGTGATGGACTGGCCATCTGTCGAAAAGTAACCGCAGCCCTGTTCGTTGGAGATCATGCGAAACCATTCGCTGTCTCCGTTGAAGTCGGCCTGCGTCATGACCACGCCGGGATTGGCCTCCATGACCTTCTTGCCAGCGGCGATGAAATCGTCCCAGGTCTTGATGGTGGCCGGATCGACACCCGCCTTTTCATAAAAGTCACGACGGTAGAACACGGCGACCGGACCCGAGTCCCACGGAACGGCGTAGGCAACGCCATCGACTTCCAGTTCGGTGCGCTTGAATTCGGGGAAAAGCGCCTGCTTTTCAGGCGTGTAGCCGAGTGCCTTTACATCGGTGAAACAATCGGGGAAACGGCTCCAGAAGACTTCCGCCTCAAAGTTTTCAACGGTTACGATATCCGGCAAGCCTTCGCCACCGGCGGCGCAGGCGGCAAGCGCCTTGTCATAAACCTGGTTGTTGCCAAGATCCTGGACATCCACCTTGATGTCCGGATTGGCCTTGTTGAAGCCTTCCAAAGTGGATTTCAACGCCGATGCGGCGACGTTCCAGCTCCAGATCGTGATGGTGGTTTGGGCAGACGCGGGTGCAGCCGCAAGCAGGGCAAGCGATACCGCCACGCCCGTGATTTTAAAGCACATTGAAAACCTCCCTTTTTCAATTGCCGTTCTTAGCGAACATGTGCAGAGTAGCGGGGTGGCGAAATCTGTCTCGTAAAATGGGAACGTGAATTTGTCGAAAAGTAAGATCGAGGAAAAAGCCGTCTATCAGCCGGGTGCGAGCAGCATCGAGGGTTGGCCGACGACGCTGCAGTTTTTCTACGCCCACCCACCTGTCATGCTGATGCCCCACTGGCACGCGCAGGTAGAAGTGAATTACGTCATGTCCGGCAGCGTTCACTATCGCATGGGCGACCACACGTTCCGTATGAGTGCGGGGCAGATGTGTCTATTCTGGGGCGGACAACCGCATCAGATGGACGAATCCTCTGACGATTCCTTCTACGCCGGGGCGCATCTGCCGCTCTTTCATTTCTTCCGCATGCGTCTTCCACCCGCCGTCTCCGCCATGTTGATGGGCGGTGCCACCATGCTGACGGAGGTGACGGGGAAGGCAGATGATGAGAACTTCGCCCGATGGCGGGATTATGCGAAATCGGGTGACACCGCCAAGGCCGAGAATGCTGTCCAGGAGCTGATCCTGCGTGTGGAGCGCATGTTCATGGAGCCCTACAATGTCATTTCCCCAGCCTCCCCAGCGTCAAAGACGGCCAGTCAGGACAATGCCGCATCCGTTGCGGTGGCACGGATGTGCGATTTCATCGCCGCCAATTTTCTGGAAGATATCGATGCGACGGATATCGCCCGGGTGGCGAACCTGCACCCAAAATACGCGATGAACGTCTTTCGCAAGTCGACCGGGATGACGCTGATGAAGTATCTGACACTTCTCCGGCTCTCCCGCGCCCAGGCCATGCTCGTCAACGGTAAGGACAATATTCTCAGTATCGCGATGGAAAGCGGCTTTGGTTCGGTGAGTGCCTTCAACAAGGCGTTCCGCCAGATTGCCGGCATTCCGCCATCGGGGTTTCGCCGCGGCTCCAGTGGCTACTTCCAATGATTGCGAGACATCGCCATTGCAGGCGTGCGACAATCTGACCAAGGCATATTCGTTAATCGCAATTTAACTATTGCAAGCGCGGCAAAGATGACTATTTTTCCTGCTGCGCTGCAACATTCATCTCTCCTTTGCAGCGCAGTCGCATGCAATTCAACGCGACGGCATTCGCCGCCGGCACATTCAGTGTCCATTCTTCTAGGGAGATTTATTAATGACGATTTCCGTCTCGACACCTTTTACAGGACATGAAACCAGCGCCCCTTTTGCAGGCAAAATCGCCTCGGCGCGTAACGCTGCAGGTTACACGGTCGATCAGTTGGCCCTGACCTGCGGGCTGACCTCACAGGAAATTCTGGCTCTCGAAACGGGCGCAGACAGTGATCCCTCGCGACTGAGACGCGTTGCGAACGCTCTTCAGCTTCCGTTGACCGCCGTTCTCTAAAACGATCCTTAAAGATCGAAAAAGGGCGCCTGCCGGCGGATGCCGCATGCAGGCGCCCTTTTTTATATCCAATATTTCTTATCCTCCCCGCTCTTCCATTTTCCGTTATGATGCACCAAATGCCCTGCATTGAAGTGGGAGCGCTGCCGCCTCTTCAATCACGCAAAGGCGGAGAGGCGAGCACATGGCTCTTGTGGAAACCGTAGATATTCCAAACCCAGTCGAAGAGAACGCGCTGTGGCCACACCAGCGAAGCGATGTGCTCGACTGGCTGGTGACTGGGACGAGCGATAACCGCTACATCGACAATATTTTCGTCGAGATGTGCGGGCGACTGAGAAGCCAGGGCATCTCGATTGCGCGGGCATCGATGAATTTTCTCGTGCAACACCCGCAATGGCGCGGCGCGCGCATCTTGTGGAACCGGGGCGAGAAGGAAGCGGAGTTTGCGACCTATGCCTATGGTAGCGAAACCACGGCAGAATATCTGAACAGCCCGCTCTATGACATCCACAAGGGGGCGGACGAGGTCCGACAGCCGCTTTATCTGCCAGGCCCGATCGATCCGGACTACCAGATCTATCGGGATTTGCGCGAAGAAGGCCTGACGGAATATGTCGCATGGCCGCTTGAGCACACATTCGGCAAACGCCACGTGGTCACCTTTGCCAGCGATCGTGCGAACGGATTTCTCGAATCCGAGATCGAGCAGTTGAAAAGCCTGGTGCCTGCCATCTCTCTCGTCTCGGAAATACGGCTGAAGAACCGCATGGCTCGCACATTGCTGGAAACCTATGTCGGCCCGCATGCCAGCCAGGAAATTCTGGAGGGCGCGACGCGAAGGGGTAGCGGCAATACGGTGAGCGCGGTGATCATGATCTGCGACCTGCGGGACTTTACGCGCATCTCCGACCTTTGGCCGCGTGACGATGTGATCGAATTGCTGAACGGCTATTTCGATGCGCTGGCGGAGCCGATCGAGAAGCATGGCGGCGAAATTTTGAAGTTCATGGGTGACGGTCTGCTGGCCATCTTTCCGTTGAACAATGCCGATGCAGGACCAAACCTCATAGCCGCCATTCGCGAGGCGCAGACTGCGCTTGAGGAATTGAACATCAGCAATATCGACAAGGGCCACGAGCCGTTCGGCTATGGGATCGGCGTTCATGTTGGCGATGTCATGTATGGCAATATCGGCTCCAAGAGCCGGCTCGATTTCACGGTCATCGGCCCTGCGGTCAATATTGCCTCGCGCCTGGAAACCCTGACCAAAACGGTTCGCAGGCAGGTTCTGCTCTCCGAAGATTTCGTCGCGATGATCGACAACAAGAGCGAATTCGACAGCATCGGGCCACAACTGCTGCGCGGCCTTGAGCATCCGGTGGGGGTCTACGCCTTGAAGAACCCGCCGCACGAGGCGCCGCAGACCTGAGATGAGTGACGAGCCGACCGAGACCGCTCCCACAAGCCGCATGCTGACATGGGCAAGGAACTCCACGATCTACCGTCTGGAAAGACGGATGATGACGGAGCGGCAGCTTTTCGATGCCATTTCCCGCAAGGCCAAAGAGAAATTCGACGACATCTCCGCAGAGCAGATCCGCGCTTTGGCAGACTCCGCGGTGCGGTTTGCCTATGAGATCAAGGCGCTGGACGATAATGCCTTTGCCGAAATCACCACCCGCTCCGCGGTGCGCAGCGGAAAATCCAAGCGGGCGATCGCCCAGAAGCTCAATCAGAAAGGTGTCAGCAAGGACATCGCAGCCCACGCTCTTGAAGCAAGCGACGATCTTTACGCGGCCGTCGTGCTGGCACGGAAGAGACGGTTTGGGCCGTTCCGTCGTGAAGACGAGGTGGACGAGAAGCGGATGAACAAGGAAATCTCGGCTTTTGCCAGAGGCGGTTACAGCTTCGAGTTGGCGAGCCGTGTCTATTCCATGGCTCTCGATGAGGCGGAAGACATTCTCGCCTCGCGTTGATAACTGGCTCAGGGAGCCGGTTTTGTCTTGAGATAGGCGATGATGTTGTCGATCTCCGTTTCACTCCAGAGGCCAAAAAAACGCATCGCGGTGCCTGGCACCTTCTTCTTCGGGCTTGAGAGAAACTCCCGTAGCGCCTCTTCATTCCAGACGAGACCGCCTGCTCCAGCATCCTTCATGGCCTGCGAGTAATGCGGATAGTCGGCAACGGAACCCGCCGGCCTTCCCACAACGCCCATCAGGTGTGGTCCAAGCCGCGTCCGGGGCGTATCGACGTTGTGACAGTTTGAACATTTGCCAAAGGCGCGTTCACCCGCCACCGGATCGCCATCGGCAACAGCACCCGTCGCAAAAAGCAAGACGAGCGAAACGGCGAGCGACAAGTTTGGCTTCATGATGTTTCTCTGGTCCGGTAACGAAAACGCCCTCCCCGCTATATAGCGAAGAGGGCGATTGTTGCTCATGCGGCATTTTGACGTGGCCGCGATGAAGCCGATCAGCCGTTGGCCGGCGTCAGGGTCACGGATGTGCCGGTCGCAGCAAGGTTCAGACCAACCTGGCCGGTCACGCTGACAGTCTGCAGCTGGATCGAGCCAGCCGTACCGCCGACCAGGATGTTTGCACCGACGCCGAGGCCAACGGTGGCTTCAGCCGTTGCGCCTTGGTATAGGCCGGACAGCGAACCGCGATGGTAGCCGGCGGTCGGAGCGAACACCGCCCAGACCAGCTTGCCCTGCGTGGTGAAGCCGAGGTCTACACCCATCTTGCGGATGACGCCCGTGTAGCTGTCGGTGCGGCGCGCGCCAACGGTGGACTTGAACGTGCATTCCAGTTCCTTGGCCGAACCGATCACGTAGCCAACACCGCCGCCAACGTCGCAGGTCAGATAGCCGATCTTAACGCCATTACGGTCATCGCTGTCCTGGTAGGTTTCGCGGTACGGCGCCAGATCGGCTGCGACTGCGCTGATCGGACCGCTCAATCCAAGTGTCATGGCAGCAAAAGTAACGGCAAAAGTCTTTTTCATCTGTTTTCTCCTGTTTTATTCTGTGACCCAACAGCCCTGAAGTCTTTGTCGGACATTCAATTGCGCACACCGAAAATGGTTCCAACGATTTGATCCAAAGCCTTCAAGCAGGTGGAGAATCTCGTTCATCGCCCCAGCACCGATGATGGACTAGAAGCCCAATTAGGCGGGATGATGGCACCCAGATACCGCGTCTAAAGGCAAGCTTCAGTTGTCTCCATCGTGTCGACTGGGGAGTTTGACGCAGTGTTCGAAAAGAATCGCACCCAGCGTCACGGAGCGGGGGCATCGTTGCACGTTCGAAGGAGTGCAGCGATCTAGCCAGCAGCCGACATCTTGAGAAGGTCCGTATTGATCGTCGCTTTCAGTGGCAGGTGATCGGAGGCCACACGCGCCAGCGCGCTATCATGGGCTTCAACCTTCTCGATCATGCCTTCGCGATTGGAGATGATGCGATCGAGCGCAAGAACGGGAAGTCCGGATGGAAAACTCGGCACCGCCGGCGGCAAGGTCCCGAAGGCCTCGCGGAAGGTATTGAGCGATGAGCCATTGCCCAGCCGCCACTCGTTCAAATCGCCCATCAACACGGTTGGCTGCGCTTCGCGCTTGTTCAGCAACTCCACCAGAGCTTTGGCCTGCTGAGCGCGGGAATGCCGCAGCAGGCCGAAATGTGCGGCGATGATGCGGAGCGTTCCCGCGAGTTTCAGGTCCAACTCCACTACGAGTGCGCCGCGCGGCTCTAACCCAGGCAGTTTGACCGTGTGAACATCGCGAACCGCACCTTCACGGAACAGCACGACATTGCCGTGCCAGCCATGGGCCTTGCTGGTGCCTGCCACCTGCACCGGCGTCAGCCCGCACTCACGTTCAAGCCGCCCGAGATCGAGCAGGCCCGTCCGCTCGCCAAATCGACTATCGGCCTCCTGAAGCGCAACAACGTCGGCTCGCAACTCGTGAATAACCCTGCAAATGCGATCGGGGTCAAACTTGCCGTCGCGACCGATGCATTTGTGCACATTGTAGGAGGCCACGACCGGAGAGGTCTCCTCGACCGAGACCTCGTCTATACAGCGCCGGTTCTTGCGGTTGCGCAGCGACGAGATGAAAACTGCAGGGAGACTATCGTTTTTCGGTCGCATCGTTTTCCTGTCGTAAGCGCCGCGCGTCTTTGGGACGCACAAGGGACGCTCTAGTTCCTTCAATCGACGCATGGTCGCGTCATGGGTTCAACCCGATGCCGATGTCAAAGGTAAGGCGAGGCCAACCACAATATCCGTTCCGTCAGACGAACGAGGAACGGCCTTGCCCTCAACTCTTCCAGCTTCACCGGCGTTGCATTCTCGAGTGCCAGCCCTATTCGCTCCGACACTGTGTTCGCAAAGCCTTCATCCAGAACTTCCATATCCACCTCAAAGTTCAATCGAAGTGACCGCGGATCGAGATTTGACGAGCCGACATAGGACCAGCGGTCATCGATCACGAGCAGCTTGGAGTGATTGAATTGGCCGGTGGCGCGCCATATGCGGCAGTAACTCCTGAGCAACTGATCGAACTGTGCCGTCATGGCGCGATCGACCAGCATCAGGTTGTTTGTCGCCGGAACGATGATGTCGACCGCGACGCCTCGACGCGCGGCCGTTGTCAGGGCGGAGATCAGTTCGCGATCCGGCAGGAAGTAAGGCGACATGATGCGGATCGAGGACCGGGCGATGGAGAATGCACCCATCAGCATCTTGTGGCTCGTCTCGATGCTGTTGTCCGGTCCGGAGGCCACCGCGCGCATCAGGATCGGTTGACCGGGGACGCCATCGGGAATGGTGATATCCCACACAGGTCCGTCCAGACGCTCGCCGCTTGCAAAGCGCCAGTCTTCGGCTGCGACCGTGAAAAGATCGGCGACCACCGGGCCCTGGACCTTGAAATGCGTGTCGTGCGACTGCTTGTCTCCATGGAACTCGCGGGTGAAGCCTTCGCGAATATTCATGCCGCCGGTAAAGGCGATCTTGCCGTCGACGATCAGGATCTTGCGGTGCGTGCGCAGATTGGCATAGGGCAGCCGCAGCCCCATGATCACGTTGCCATTGAAGACCGCGGATTTGATCTCTTCCAGCCGCAGTTTGGAGAGGATGCTTGGCACTGAGTATCGCGCCCCGACAGCGTCGACCAGCACACGAACCTCCACACCCCGTTCTTTGGCGCGCGCGAGTGCCGCGACGACGCGAAGCCCGATCCGGTCGTGATCAAAAATATAGGTTTCCAGGATGATCGACCGGCGCGCATGACCGATGGCGTCAAGCATGGCCGCATAGGCCTCGTCTCCATCGGACAGGGTCTCGATGGTGTTGCCTGTGGTAAGCGCCGCACGCGTCACCCGGTCGCCCACGGTCTTCATCGCCACAAAGCGTCGGCCGAAACGCTCGACGACAAGAGCGTTGTCCGCGTCGAACCGCGCCACCCGGTCCATGATCGTGCCATGCATCAAAGACCGCTGTTGCCCAAGGTTGCTGCGCCTGATGCGGTTGATGCCGGCAATGGCATAGAGCAACGCGCCGATGATGGGAGACAGCACGATCACGCCCACCCAACCCAGCGCTGAGCGCACTTCCTGTTTGGTCATTGTGGCATGGACCGCAGCCACGGTCCCCATGACAAGCGAGAGCAGTGCGAGAACGTGGGGCCAGTAGGCTTCGAACAATGCGATCATGACCTGAATATAGCGATCAAGAGCAAAGCCGCAACGACCTGAATCACGAGAGAAAACAACTGACTTGTAATCAAATTCAATTTACCTTACGAGCATTAGACATCATGCAAATCGGTATGACGCCCATGCGTTTGAGACACATCGCTCTTCTTGCCTGCGCCGGTCTAATGCTCGCGGGCTGTAACGAAACGCTCGAAACCGTCGAGCGTGACGTGTCTCATGTCAAAAACAAGGTCGATTATCCCCTCGCCCCCACCATCCTTGCCGAGATGGACAAGAAGAACATGGATCGCAATGCGCCGATCATGATTCGCATCTTGAAGGAAGAAGGCAAGCTGGAAGTCTGGAAGGCACGACGCGACAACCGGTTCGAGGTGATTGCGTCCTACGATATCTGCGCCTGGTCCGGCAAACTCGGACCGAAGGTCAAAGAGGGGGACAGGCAGGCGCCAGAAGGGTTCTACAACCTTTCTCCCGGCCACATGAATCCCTATTCGAACTACTATCTTTCGATCAACACCGGCTTCCCGAACCGCTACGATCAAGCGAACGGCCGCAACGGCACGAACCTGATGATCCATGGCGCCTGCTCGTCATCGGGCTGCTACTCGATGACCGACGCGCAGATGCTGGAGATCTACGCTTTCGCGCGTGACGCCTTCAAGGGCGGCCAGAAGACGATCCAGCTACAGGCGCTGCCATTCCGCATGACCGCGGAAAACATGGCACGCCACCACAAAAGCGAGAATTACGAATTCTGGAAGATGCTGAAGGTCGGCTACGATCATTTCGAAGTCACCAAGCGTCCGCCCGAGGTGAATGTCTGCGAGAAGAAATACGTGTTCAATCAGCAGACACAGGGTGGGCAGTTCAACGCTGCTGCAACCTGCCCCGCCATGAGCACGCCGCCGGCACTCGCCAGCACAATGGTCAGCTACAACAAGACCTACGACCTTGCCTATGACAAGGCGATGAAGAAGTTCGACGGTATGGTCTGGTATGATCCGACCGAGGCCGAGCGCAAGGTTCTGGTGGCAGAAAAGCGTAAAGGTCGCGAACCGGCTTACGCACCGACCGGCTCGGCGCTGAAAGCCGGCAAGCTGATGAAGGAAACCGAATTCGCCGCACTGATGGAAAAGAAGGCGGCGAAGGGGATTTCCGCAACCGGGGCGACCGCCATTGCCTCGGCCTCTGGTTCAACACCGCGCACGACCGCTCCGGCATCGCAGCCAACGCCATCCCAGCCTGCGGTCGCTGCCCGCCCGACATCCGTCATGCTCGCAGCCGCGGCACAGGTTCAGACGCAGCCAGCACCAGCGGCAGCAGCGCAGGCCATCCCTGTTCCCGCCGTCAACCCGCTCGCATTCAGCGCAACGGCACAGGAAGAACCGGCAAAGAAACCGTTCTGGAAGTTCTGGGCCAAGGAGTGACCTCGGTAACCGAGGCCGTCTTCGATCTGAAGGGGCTGAAATGCCCTCTTCCGGTTTTGCGAAGTCGCAAGAAACTTTCCGCCATGCTCCCTAATGAAGACCTGGTTGTCGAGACGACCGACCCTCTGGCGGTCATCGATATTACTCATATGTGCCGGGAAGATGGTCATATTCTTCTCGAGACGATCAAGACCGAGGACGGCCACCGGTTTCGCATTCGCCGAGGTGAGCAAGTAAGCCGCTCTTAAAAGGATGGTCCACGCAGATCGCGCAGCGGTTTTGCGATCCCGACATACGACAAAACAGAGGCTTGAAGCATCAGGACCTAATCTGAGAGATTGCAACACGTTTTAGGCTGTTCCACGATCCAATAGAGGTATCCTGGAACCAACATTCGCGCTTTCGTGTTTCCCACCCGAGTTCATGAGGGGAAAATGACGGAAAACGGCGCAAGTCCCAACACATCAAAAAGACGAATCTGGTCGGCGTCATTTGGCCGCTCACCGATCATTGGCACCGCTATCCATGACGGTCATCTTCTGCGCGACGATCTCCTCGACACGATGGCGCTTTCCGATAAAGAACGGCTTTATGAGGAAGATCCTTATACCGGTGAGATGATCGGCGGCCTGACAAACAGGATCATCGGGCAGCGATCACGCTTCGAGATCGACCTCAATCGTGCAAGGGACGCCGCGATCTATCTCACGCCCGATCAGTCCTGGGGACTGGAGGTCTGGCGCACGCGTCCATCCGACGCTGCCATTGCCGCGTCTCTCTCCGTGCACGACGACTATTACGCGATGCTGTCGGCCTTTCTGGATCGGATCGAAAGGTCACATGGTCGCTTTATCCTGTTGGACGTTCACAGCTACAATCACCGCCGCCAGGGCGCCGATGGACCTGTCACCGCGCAGGAAAAGGCGCCCGACATCAATATCGGCACCATCTCCATGGATCGCGGCCGCTGGGCCTTTGCGGTGGACGCCGTGATGGAGCACTTCGCCTCGGCTGAGATCGGTGGCCGCAAGCTCGACGTTCGTGAAAATATTGCATTTCAGGGACGCGGCGAACAAACGCGCTTCGTTCATGAGACCTATCCGGACACCGGATGTGCCATTGCCATCGAGTTCAAGAAGATCTTCATGGACGAGTGGACCGGAGAACCGGACACACGGGTTATCGCCGATATTCGCCGCACGATGATCGCGTTGGAAGCACTGCTTGAACGGTTGCTGCGAGAGCACCAATGAGCAATATCTCCCCGATCAAGCAGACAAAAGAAGAGCCGCTGCTGTCGCAAATCTCAACCGCTTTGTCTGAGGGACAGGCGATCCGCAAGGATGTCGGCAAGGATGGTCGTCTTCATATCGACAGGCCGCTTCCGTTCCTGTGCCTGCATTTGACCTACGGAACGAAGAACCTTGCAGCGCGCGACATTGCTTCTGCCAATGCATCCTACCTCATCGCCTCGAGCTTGAGCGAAGCCGCACCGATCATCCAGGCGATCGGCAATGAGATGGTCAAGCGCTTCGGCGCCTTCGTCGTTCTCGATATCGGCGAACTGGAGCACGATATCCTGCTGGCTGACGACTCCCCCTTCCTGCCGCATTACGAAGTCGCCGTCTCCGCGACCACGGAACCCGAGACGCAGAATGCCCGGAAAGCCTTCATCAAGGCGATTTGCGATGCCGAGATACGGTTCCGCACCCCGCGCATCACGCGGCCGGAACCCGCACAGGATCCGATCTTGCGGCTGAGAGAGGCTGGTATTTCTTTCCCCTGCATCAGCGTTCGCTTCGCGCCCATCTATCGTCAGCCGGAATCAGGAACCGACTATCCCGGTCTTCGCGAAACCATGATTGCCGATCTTTTCGATGCAGGGCTTCGTGCTTTCTCAGCCTTCGCGACAGAAACGAACACGCTGAACATCACAACGCACCGGGCGCTCGGGCGAAAGGCGTTTGTCGATGCGGTGCGCCGTGCCGATCGCTCGGTTGATGAAATCGCTCAATCCTTCGATTTCCTCCTGTCGGTCACGCCGATCAACGCGCGTCAGGCCTTCGAGGAATTCAAGCAAAGCGATTTCGAGTATGCGCCGCATTTCCTCTATCGCCCGCTGGGCGTCGACGTGGAAGAGCAGAAGCGCAAGCTCTATTCGGTCGCCTTCGACCATCTGGAAGACCCGGTCCTCTATCATCTTTACCGCGAAAAGCAGCAGGAGATCGACCTGCAGTTGACGATGCTCGCCCACCTGCACAAGCGGCAGTATACCGATTTTGGCCGTGCGCTTTACAGTTCGGTCGAGCCGGAACTGCTAACCCTCGCGCTCGATGTCCTCGCGCGTTGTAAGATGCCTGCCAATGAAGATGATATCCCCATGGTCGGCTGCTACGAAGTCGCGCAAAAGGCACGCGAGATGGTCGACGCCTATCATCAGGAGGAGGCGAGCTTCAAGGCGCGCGTCGAAATCCGTGATGACCTTCCGCCGGGTCTGATGGTGACCGGCGAAAAGCTGCTGATTTCCCGCCACACGGTGATGGAGCAGCGCCGCCTCGACGCCTTGCTGCATCACGAGATCGGCGTTCACCTGCTCACCTACTTCAACGGTTCGGCTCAGGGTCTTCGGCTCTTTCGCAGCGGCCTTTCCGGCTATGAGGGCGTGCAGGAAGGCTTAGCCGTGCTGGCCGAACATCTTTCGGGTGGCATGACACGCCAGCGCCTTCGCCTCGTCGCCGGACGCGTCGTCGCCTGTGCCGCCATGCTCGATGGGGCAAGTTTCGTCGAGACCTATCGACTGGTCACGGATGAGCATCATTTTGATCAGGCGAATGCCTTCAACATGGTGCTGCGCGTCTATCGCGGCGGCGGGCTACCGAAAGACGCCATCTATCTTCGTGGGTTGAGCGAAATCCTCCAGCATCTTCGTAAAGGCGGCGCTCTTGACCCCTTCTGGATGGGCAAGATTTCCGCGGCCCATTTCCCCATCATGCAGGAGCTTTCGCTTCGCGGCCTGTTGCGACCGCCCGGCATTCGTCCGGCCTTTCTCTCACTGACACGCGCCAATGAACGGCTCGAAAAAATACGATCAGGACTTTCCATCGCCGAAATGGCCACGCTTTAAGGAGGGGACCATGCGCCTAGCGTTCTTTGTCAATTCAATCGAAGGCGAACATCCAAGCTACGCCACCGGGCTTCTGGCCATGGCCGCGCTCAATCGCGGCCACGAGGTCATCTACCTGACGCCCGGGGACTTCACCTTGCGCCCGGATGACACGCTTGTCGTCCATGCGCTCGTTATGCCGAAGCAAAAGTACAAGAAGGTGGAGGCTTTCCATGCGGCTCTGCAGGAACGGCAATTGCAGCGCGAGACGATCGATATCGAAGAAATCGACGCGCTGATGCTGCGCAACGACCCGTCGCTCGATCAGACCGCGCGGCCTTGGGCCGTCCACTCCGGCATTCTCTTCGGGCGACTGGCGGAGCAGCGAGGTGTGATTGTTCTTAACGATCCGGAAGGTCTGGCGCTGGCTCAGAACAAACTCTACTTCCAAAGCTTCCCTGAGATCGTTCGTCCGACAACGCTGATTTCGCGCAACGTTGAGGAAATTCGCGCTTTCGCCGATGCCCACCCCAAGGGCGTCATCGTCAAACCCTTGCAGGGTTCCGGCGGCAAGAACGTTTTCAAGATCGGCTCTTCCAAGGAAACCAACCTGAATCAGATATTCGAGGCGGTCAGTATCGAAGGCTATCTCATCGCCCAAGCTTATCTGCCCGCGGCAAAGAGCGGCGATATCCGCTTCTTCATGATGAACGGCAAGCCTTTGATGCGTGACGGGGCCTATGCCGCACTTCGTCGTGTTCCGGCCAAGGGCGATCTTCGTTCGAACATCCACGCCTCCGGCACGGCGGAAGCGGTCGAGGTCAATGACGATGTGCTCGCGCTCGCGGAAATGATGAGGCCGAAACTCGTTGAGGACGGCATGTTCCTCGTCGGTCTCGATATCGTCGGCGACAAGATCCTGGAGGTGAATGTCTTTTCCCCTGGCGGCCTTGGCCATATCCGCGAACTCACCAATGTGGATTTCACCGATACCGTCATCGAGGCAGTGGAGAAGAAAGTCTCCATGCAGGCGGCCTCAGCGGGCATGTTGAGCAACCGGCTGCTGGCAACGCTATAATGCGACTTGCGGCGCCATCATTCGGGAAAATCCATTTGACCGAATCCAGGGCCTTGCCTAACTGTTCCGGCATCATCCCTCTTGCCGGAACGATCCTTGCCATGAAACCGGGCCAACTCGCCGCCTATCTCTTTCTTGCCGTGGCGTGGGGCTTCTCCTTCATGCTCGTGCTTCACACGGTCAGCGCTTTTGGCTGGGTGGGTGCCGTCTCGCTCAGATGCTTTATCGCCAGCATCACGCTCTATCTCGTTGCCAAGGCAATCGGTCGTCACCTGGATTTCTCCGCCGGATGGCGCGCCTTCGCGATGGTTGGGGCAACGACCGTTGCCGGCCAGCTGATTGGCCTCTCTTACGCCACACCACTGATCGGTACGGCGATGGCGGCCATTCTCGTCGCCAGCATTCCGCTGTTTTCCATGCTGATCGGCCAGTTCTGGGGCTTGGAGAAGATATCCGCGCAGTCGCTCCTTGGTATTGCTTTCGGTATTCTCGGCATCGTTATCCTTGTGGGCTTCCCTGCTGTTCCGGTCACTCAAGCATTCGTGCTCGGCTGCATTTCCTGCATGTTCGGCTGCCTCTGCGCCGCCTTCGGCAGCAATTATGCCAGCCGCTACCTGAAAGGCACCGGCTCTTGGGAAATCACCATCGGCTCGTTCTTCGCCGGTGGCGTCGTTACTTTGCCCCTGTTTGCCGTGGTGCCGATCACCACCATGCCGTCTCTGCTCGATATCGGCTACCTCTTCGCCCTCGCCATCTTGATGAGTGCGCTGACCTACATCACCTATTTCCGCCTGGTCGCCACGATCGGCGCGACCAAGACGATCAGCGTGGAATTCGTGGTGACCGTCATTGCCGTCTTCATCGGCGCATTTGTGCTGGATGAGCCGCTATCGGCAGCGCAATTCGTCGGGGCCGGTATCATCATCATCGGTTGCGCTCTGGTGCTCGGCGTTCTTCCTCCCCGCAAACGCGCGCCCGTCGTTCCAGATTTATGATCATATGCGAATATTTCGTTTTAGACGGCCCTCAACATTCGTCTGATTTCGATATATGATGAGGACGTTGTGATAAATGTGCGCGCCCGAGGATTTGTCGCCGGTCCCATTTGCCTGAAACCAATTAAAGTACTGAAGCTGCTTTGGCTTTTATGGTAATCCTACATCCAGCAATGGTATAGAAAAGCATGGCAAGCGACCCAAACAATCCGGATTTCAGCGAAAATCGATTCGCCATGGTGAAAACCTCCGCTGAATTGGAGCGACCTGAAGCAGATAGCAGTATCCGCGTCGGTCGCGAGGGTCGCGAATTTTGCATCTATCCCGCCCAGCTCGGTTACGACCTTCAGGAAGAACTCGATTTCCTGTCCAATCGCGTCATGGAGCCGAACGTCTTTTTTACCGGGCGACTGCTCGCACCAGCCATGCCGCGCATCGATGACCGCTCCGTTCGCTTCGCTCTGATGCGGGATGAAAATGGCACCCGCAGCCGCATGCGGTTTCTCATGCCTTTTACCGTCGAGAAGCCCGGCTTCTCCGTCGGCCCTTCCATCTTGCGGGCCTGGGCCAATCCGTTTGGTCCGCTCGGAACGCCGCTTGTCGACATCGAGGGCGCGGGCGAAACGATCGACAATCTCATCGATGCCTTGATGCAGGCGGAACTGAGACTGCCCAAAGTGCTCGTCCTTCCGCTGGTGCGGCTGAATGGCCCCTTCGTGCGAATGATCCGGACGATCGCCATGACGCGCAACCTTCCGGTTGCGACCGCTGAACGTGACAGACGACCGCTTCTGGAAAACGGTCCGGATGCCGACAGCTTTCTCCACAGCCGGCTTTCGTCCGATGAGCGGGCGCTTCTGAAGGCGAAATGGTCTGATCTTGAAGCAATGGGAGAGGTCACCTATGACGTCGCCCGTCAGGCGCGTGACGTGCGCATGCGGATGGAAGAATTTCTGGCGCTCGAGGCGCATGGCGCGAGTAACCGCAAGCGCAATGCGCTGGTTACCGATCGCTACCGCACCGCCTTCGCCCGCGAAGCCATCAACAACCTGGCTGAGATCGACTCCGCGCGTATTCATACGCTCAACCTCAACGGTGAAGCGATCGCCTCCGTCGTCATCCTCATGGCCATGGGCGAGGCCTATATCTGGAAGGCAGCGTTCAACGCGCGCTACGCCAACTATATGCCGGAGCGGCTTCTTGCCCATCGGCTCACCGAATGGCAGCTTGACGATGCCAACATCATTCGCACCGACAGCTGCGTTCCAGACGACGAACTGCCCGTGAACCAATTGTGGGGCACCGATGCGGAGATGGGAACGCTGGTCATCGGCCTTTCGGAAAACAGCGACCGTGACGTGCGTCAGGTAGCAGCTCAGGTGCACATGTACCGAAATACCCGCAATCTGGCCAAGGCACTGCGCGAACGCATCATGTCGCTTGGACGCAAGGCATAGACTTGTTCGATCGTAGCGGTTGTTAATTCATCGATTGCTTTCTAACCTGTACATTCAGCCGCATTCAGATGCGACCGGATGGAGAGATGAACGTTTTTGTTTTGCAGAAGTGGCGCCCGGAAGGGCGCAGCCACCGGCTCAGGACATAACGCAACAGGGAGACAGGCATGACGGAGGAAAAGTCGGTGATGGATTGGGAGAAACTGGCAGAGAAAGAACTCAAGCGGTCCCCCGACACATTGACCTGGCAGACCCCCGAAGGCATTGCCGTCAAGCCGCTCTACACTGCGCAAGACCTGGAGAAGGTCTCCCACCTCGATAGCTTGCCGGGTTTCAAGCCCTTCGTCCGTGGCCCACGGGCGACGATGTATGCAGGCCGCCCCTGGACGATCCGCCAATATGCCGGCTTCTCAACCGCTGAAGAATCGAACGCGTTCTACAAACGCAATCTGGCCGCCGGTCAAAAAGGCCTTTCCGTCGCCTTCGATCTAGCCACCCACCGCGGCTATGACAGCGACCACGAGCGCGTTGTCGGCGATGTCGGCAAGGCGGGTGTCGCGATCGATTCCGTCGAGGACATGAAGATCCTGTTTGACGGCATTCCCTTGAAGGACATGTCGGTCTCCATGACGATGAATGGCGCAGTCATCCCGATTCTTGCCTCCTTCATCGTCGCCGGTGAGGAACAGGGATGCGCACGCGCCGAGCTTTCCGGCACCATACAGAACGACATTCTCAAAGAATTCATGGTGCGCAACACCTATATCTATCCGCCGGAACCCTCGATGCGGATCATTGCCGACATCATCGAATACACGGCGCGTGAAATGCCCCGCTTCAATTCCATCTCCATCTCCGGCTATCACATGCAGGAAGCTGGCGCGACGCTGGTGCAGGAACTGGCCTTCACGCTGGCAGATGGCCGCGAATATGTGCGGGCCGCTTTGAAGAAGGGGCTGAACGTCGACGATTTCGCTGGCCGCCTCTCCTTCTTCTTCGCCATCGGCATGAATTTCTTCATGGAAGCAGCAAAGCTTCGCGCTGCTCGCCTGCTCTGGTCGCGGATCATGGAGGAATTCAAACCGCAAAAGGCATCCTCGATGATGATGCGCACGCACTGCCAGACCTCCGGCGTGTCGCTTCAGGAGCAGGACCCGTTCAACAACGTCATCCGCACGGCCTATGAGGCGCTCTCCGCCGTGCTTGGCGGCACGCAATCGCTTCACACCAATGCACTTGATGAGGCGATGGCGCTGCCGACCGATTTCTCTGCGCGCATTGCCCGCAACACCCAGCTCATTCTCCAGCACGAAACGGGTGTCACCAAGGTGGTCGATCCGCTCGCAGGCTCCTACTATGTCGAGAGCCTGACGAACGAACTTGCGGAAAAAGCCTGGGCTCTCATCGAAGAGGTGGAGAAACTGGGCGGCATGACCAAGGCCGTCGATGAAGGCTTGCCGAAGCGATTGATCGAAGAGGCTGCGACAAAGCGCCAGGCCGCCGTCGATCGCGGCGAAGAGATCATCGTCGGCGTCAACAAGTTCCGTCTGGAAAATGAAGAACCGCTCGACATTCTGGATATCGACAACTCCGCGGTTCGGGCATCACAGATCAAGCGGTTGGAAACCGTGCGACGCCAGCGCAACCCGAAGGACGTCGAAAAGACCTTGGCGACGCTTTCGGACGTTGCACGCACGGGACAAGGAAATCTGCTTGAAGCGGCTGTCGAAGCAGCGCGTGCGAGGGCGACCGTCGGCGAGATTTCCGACGCCATGCGGGCAATCTTCGGAGATCATTTGGCCGTCCCGGAAGTCGTCCACGATGTGTACGGCGCCGCTTATGAGGACGATCCGGAATTTGCCACCTTGCGCAACCGGATCGGCGAACTGTCGAGCAGCGTCGGTGGCAAGCCGCGGATGATGGTCGCCAAGCTCGGCCAGGACGGGCACGACCGCGGCGCAAAAATCATCGCATCCGCCTTCGGCGATATCGGCTTTGATGTGCTCGCGGGGCCCCTTTTCCAGACGCCAGAGGAAGCGGCCGATCTCGCGGTCAAGAACAAGGTGCATGTGGTTGGCATGTCATCGCTCGCTGCGGGCCACAAAACGCTTGCGCCGCAGCTTGTCGAAGCTTTGAAGGCCAAGGGCGCAGAGAACATCATCGTCATCGTCGGCGGCGTCATTCCGCGTCAGGACTACGAGTTTCTGCTGAACCATGGTGTGGCTGCGGTCTTTGGCCCCGGCACCAATGTATTGGAAGCCGCCCGCGCGGTTATCGACCTGATGCAGGGGCGTTTGCGTAACGCGTGACTGCCGACACACCAGCCCTAAAAATGAAACCAAGTGTTGGGCCAATGCGTAGAGTTTAAAGCGCCGTGCGTCCTATTGAACGCACAAAGAACGCTTTACCTTTTTGAATCGACACATCGTGCTTCCCGAAAATTGAGTCCGATTTTCGGGAAGCACGATGCTCTCGGCATCTCAACAAAAAAGCGATGGATTTTCACCCATCGCTTTTTCTTTTTCTCAATGTGAAAAGGCAGCCTTACTCGGCAGCCTTCTCCAATTCGGAAGGCTGTTCACCTTCTGCCTCTTCGGCGCCTGCCGTGCGGCGTGGGCGGCGAGGACGCGGGCTGGTGCTGCGCGTGCGGCGCGGTGCGCGCTCGCCTGCACCGGCTTCAGCCTGGGCTTCCTCTTCAACAGCCACTTCCTTCGGCGTGCCTTCGATCACGGGCTGCGGTGCAGAGCTTGCATCGTAAACCGGCGCGATGACAACGGGTGCCGCGGCAACGGCTTCTGCGCCCTCTTCGGCCTGCGCTTCGCGCGGCTGACGTTCAGGGCGATTGGGACGCTCGCGGCGATCGCGACGCTCACCACGGTCCGGACGATCTTGCCGTTCCTGACGCTCTGGCCGCTCTTGGCGCTCCTGACGTTCGGGCTGGTCCTGACGCTGCGCGCGCTGTTCGTTCTGCTCATGCGCGACGGGCAGCACAACGACGACGTCGTCATTGTCATTGCCGTCCATATCGTCGCCGTCACGGTCATTGCCGTATTCACCGCGATCGTCGCGCTGGAAACGTTCCTGCATCTGCGCCTGGGCGGATGCGATGATACGGTTATAATGTTCGGCGTGCTGCAGGTAGTTTTCCGCCATGACGCGGTCGCCGGAGCTTTGAGCATCACGTGCGAGCGCGGCGTACTTTTCCGCAATATGCTGGGCAGTGCCGCGAATCTTCACATCGGGGCCGGAACTATCATAGGTTCTGGTCAGCGGATTTCCACCTTTACGGTTGAAATTGTTATTGTTTCCGCCGCCATTATTATTGTTGTTGTTGTTATTACGCCCCCGGCCGCGCTTGTTTTGCTGTCCTGGCCTCATCAATTGCTCACCTGAATTCTGTTGTGCTGACAATTATCGTTTTTCGATGCGATCCGGCAAGGAATTAGCCCTCTCCTGAACCGCGACCATTACGCGTCCTGCTCTCACAAGAGACAAGACTTCGCGTTTGCCGACCTGATGCGCATATGCTGCATCTAGCCGCTTGCGAACAAAGTTTCCTGAATCACATGCCGGAAATGCCCAGCCTTTCAGAGTTCTCCAAGAGAACCCGCTTCGGGACTGATCCAAACCCTGACGAATCTTATTTCGCCCTCAGCCACCCGGCATGTGGCCGCAAACTAGCCCGCTTCCTGCGGAAATCCAAGCCTTTTCTTTTGCTTTGCAAAATATCCTTGAACAAAACACCCGCAGCTGTTTTTTGACCTATCTGCGGAATATCAATACGCGATCGTTGCCGCCATAGTCTTTGACGCGGTCCACGCAATCATATCCCTGCGATGCAAATATGGTCGTTACATCTGCCATTTGATCGTAGCCTATTTCGACCCCGACCACTCCACCACTTTCGAGAAAATCCACTGCTTTTTCAGCTATAACTCTGTAGGGGAGAAGGCCATCCGCACCGCCATCCAGGGCGATCAAGGGATCAAAATCGCGAACCTCGCGATTCAACGTATCGATGACATCTGTTCTAATATAAGGCGGGTTTGACAAGATTATGTCGAAGCGCCCGGAAATACGGTCGAACCAATCGCTTTCCACCGTCTCGAACCGCGTCTCAAGCCCAAATCTTCCCGCATTGCGAAATGCAGTTGCCAGGGCATCCGTCGACACATCGCTGCCGACCCCCGTGGCTTCAGGAACGGAATGTAGCAGCGACAGGCATATGGCACCAGTGCCAATCCCCATATCGAGAATGTGTGCCTCGCCCTTTTGTGCAACCACGGCCCGCAGATGCGGCAACACCGCCTCGACCAGCACTTCGGTATCCGGCCTCGGCTCCAGCGTCCCGGCCGACATGAGAAAGTCCAGACCGTAAAACTCGCGGTGTCCCAGGATGCGGTGAACGGGCTCTCCCCTTTCCCGCCGCGCGATCAGTTCTTCGATCCGGTGCGCTTCATCAGGATGAACGGGCCGAGACCCTTTCAGAACGAAATCGGTCAGAGAAAAGCCGATCACGTCGCCGATCAATATCCGCGCATCCGTCGAAGGGTCGGCAATGCCCGCAACGGCCAGGCGCCGCTTCGCATCGGCCACCAAAGCTTGAACGGTCGTCTCGACGCTCACTGCTGCTCGCCAAGCTGAGCCAACTGGCCCGCCTGATAATCGGCAATCAGCGCATCGACCAACTCATCGATATCGCCTTCGATCATGCGATCGAGCTTGTAGAGTGTCAGGTTGATGCGGTGGTCGGTGACCCGACCCTGCGGGAAATTGTAGGTGCGGATGCGCTCTGAGCGATCGCCGGAACCGACCTGGCTCTTACGGTCGGCGGAGCGTTCGCTGTCGGCCTTCTGCCGCTCGATATCGTAAAGCCTGGAGCGGAGAACCTGCATGGCCTTGGCGCGGTTCTGATGTTGCGACTTTTCCGATGACGTGACGATGAGACCGGTCGGCAGATGGGTGATGCGCACGGCAGAGTCGGTCGTGTTGACGTGCTGACCACCGGCACCGGATGCCCGCATCGTATCGATGCGGATATCTTCCGGGCGGATTTCGATGTCGATATCTTCGGCTTCCGGCAACACGGCGACGGTTGCCGCAGACGTGTGAATGCGCCCGCCCGCTTCCGTTTCCGGCACACGCTGAACACGGTGAACGCCGGATTCGAATTTCAGCTTGGAGAACACGCCGCGGCCAGTAATCGTCGCGATGATTTCCTTGAAGCCGCCCGCTTCCCCTTCGCTCGAGGACAGCACTTCCACCTTCCAGCCCTTGCCGCTGGCGAAACGCTCATACATACGGAAGAGATCGCCGGCAAAGAGCGCGGCTTCGGACCCGCCGGTTCCTGCGCGGATTTCAAGGATCGCGCTTCTTTCGTCCGCCGCGTCCTTCGGCAGCAGAAGGATCTGCATCTCTTTCTCCAACGCTTCGATGCGTTCGGAAAGCTCCGGCAGTTCGGCTTCGGCCAGTTCGCGCATGTCGCGATCCATCGTCTTGTCGGACAGGATCGCTTCCAGATCGGCAGCCTCAGCCTTGGCCTTCTCATATTCCCGGATGGTCTTTACCACGGGCTGCAATTCCGAATACTCGGACGCAAGCTTGACATAGACATCCGCGGCCGGGCCTGCAGACATACGCGCTTCGATCTCGCCGAAGCGGCGTTCAAGCTCACGCATTTTCTCGACGGGAAGCTTCGCCACCTGTCACATACTCCACTCTTTATAATCGTGCTTAGATAGGGATCGAATGGGTCGAAGCAAACCGCACCAGCAAATCACGCGTACTTTCCAATGATTTGCTGTCATCGAGCGCCGCATTCAACTCTTCCGCCAGCAGCCCGGCATCGACCCCAAGCAGCATCGCCTTCACCGGACCGATCGCCGTTGGCGACATGGAAATCGACCGGAAACCGAGCCCGATCAACGCCATGGCAGACAATGGCTTGCTTGCCATTTCACCGCAGAGCGTCACCGGGGTATTGTTGCGTTCGCCAGCCCGAATGATGTCGCGCAGAATGCGAAGGAACGGCTTGCCCAGATTGTCGAAGCGATCCGAGACACGGGCATTGCCGCGGTCCACCGCCATCGCAAATTGGAACAGATCGTTCGATCCGACCGAGACGAAATCCACTTCCGACATCAGCTCGTCGAGCTGCCACATCAACGACGGGACTTCCAGCATCACACCGAATTGCAGCTTGCGCGGCAGCGCGTGACTGAACTTTGAAAGATGCTGAACTTCCTTCTGCATCAACTCGCGAACGGCATGAATTTCCGAGACTTCCGTTACCATCGGCAACATCATCTTCAATTCCGCGCCGGAGGCCGCACGCAGGAGCGCCCGCATCTGGGTGCGAAGCAAGCCCGGGCGGTCGAGCGACAGACGAATGGCGCGCCATCCGAGAGCCGGATTTTCTTCCTCCTGGCCTCGCATATAGGAGACGACCTTATCGCCGCCGATATCGAGTGTGCGGAAGGTCACCGGCTTGCCCTTGGCCTGGCGCAGGACACTTCGGTAGAAGGCCTCCTGCTCCTCCCCCTTCGGCATGTTCGATGCGATCATGAATTGCAGTTCGGTGCGGAAGAGACCGATACCGTCTGCGCCAGACTCTTCCAACTGCGGAAGATCGACCAGCAGGCCGGCGTTCATCTTCAGGCTGACCTTCTGGCCATCCTTCGTGATCGGCTCCACGTCACGCAGCGCACGGAACTGTTCCTGGCGGCGGGCGCGGAGGCGAACCTTCTCTTCATAGGCGCGCTGCAGGTCTGTGACAGGCCGCAAATGCACCTTGCCGTCGTCGCCATCGATGATGATCGGGTCGTTGTTTTCGGCCAGCGCCACGATGCCGGTTGCCTGGCCGATGACGGGAATACCCATGGCACGGGCAACGATCACCACATGGCTGGTGACCGCACCGTCTTCCAGCACCAGACCACGCAGCTTTTCACGCGGATAATCCAGAAGCTCGGCAGCACCCATGGCGCGCGCCAATACGATTGCGTCGAGAGGAAATTCGTGGTCTGGGGCTCTGCCACCAAAGCCCATCAACTGACGCAGCAAGCGGTTGGCCAGGTCGTCGAAATCATGCATCCGCTCGCGCAGATACGGATCGGTCAGGCGCATCATGCGCGCCTTGGTGTCGCTCTGCACCTTCTCGACCGCAGCCTCGGCCGTCAGGCCGTTGCGGATCGCCTCTTCCATACGGCGCACCCAGCCCTGGTCGTGGGCGAACATGCGGTAGGTTTCCAGCACCTCGCGATGCTCGCCTTCGGTGGCGACATCACGGCGCTGCAACATGTCGTCGATCGAAATGCGCAGCGAGCCGATGGCTTCGGCAAGGCGACGGATTTCGGTATCGGCGTCTTCGTTCAGAAGGTTGGTGACGACGATGCGGGGATCGTGGAGAACCACATGACCAAGGCCGATGCCTTCACCATAGGCGTCGCCATCGATGGAGACCGCTCTGGTCAGGTCCAATTCCACGCCGGGGCGGGTGATTTTCTTCAATTCGCCGCTCGCCACGATTTCCGCAATAAGCATTGCGGTTGTCTCAAGCGCTTCAACTTCATCCTCCCGGTATGTTCGGCTGGTCTTGTTCTGAACGACAAGAACGCCAAGAGTGCGACCGGATCTCAAAATCGGCACACCGAGGAAGGAATGATAAATTTCTTCACCCGTTTCAGGGAGATAGCGGAAAGCGGGATGCGCCTGCGCATCGGAAAGATTGAGCGGTTGAGCGGAGGCGGCAATGGTACCGACAAGGCCTTGCCCCATTTTCAACTGGGCAAGATGGACCGCATCCTTGTTCAGGCCTTCGGTGGCATAAAGCTCGAGAATGCTGTCGGAGCGAAGCACGTAAACGGAACACACTTCGGCAACCATGTTGCTGGCGATCTGCCGGACAATCTGGTCGAGGCGCTCCTGCGGCTCAAGATGCTCCGCCATCATTTCGCGAAGCCGCCTGAGAAGGACACGCGGACCTGCGGAAAGGTCTCTCATCGCGCATGCTCCCGAATGCCGATCGTGCAAACCATTGCGGTGGGCACGAAAGGCTCAATCAAATTTATGGTGTACCGCCCCCGGCTCTCAAGCCGAAAGCGACACTTGCATCAGAATACCGCTCTTCGGAAAGAATCGAATAACGTGTACTGACGTTCAAGAATCAACTTTTATCCAGACCGTAAGCAGAATGCAAAGTGCGAACTGCAAGTTCGGCATAGGCGCCGTCGATCAGGATCGAAATCTTGATTTCCGATGTGGTGATGGCCTTGATGTTGATGTTCTTTTCAGCCAGCGCCTTGAACGCGCTTGCGGCAACGCCCGCATGGCTGCGCATGCCGATACCGATGACCGACACCTTGGCAAGGCCGGTTTCGTTCTGCACCACGTCAAAGCCGATCTGCGCCTTGTTATCTTCCAGAACCTTCAGCGCCTTGGGAGCGTCGCCGGAGGGAACCGTAAAGGTCATGTCCGTGCGCGAACCGTCTTCGGAGATGTTCTGCACGATCATATCGACATTGATATGCGCTTCAGCGAGCGGGCCGAAGATGGCGGCAGAAACGCCGGGGCGATCCGAGAGGCGACGCAGCGAGATTTGCGCTTCATCCTTGGCATAGGCGATGCCGGTTACGACTTCCTGTTCCACGATTTCATCCTCGTCACAAATCAAAGTACCGGGCGGGTTGATAAGGTCACCCATGCCCGGCGCATCGGGATCTTCAAAACTGGAGCGCACGAAGGTACGAACCTTGTGCACCATGGCAAGCTCGACCGAACGGACCTGCAAGACCTTGGCGCCAAGCGACGCCATTTCGAGCATTTCCTCGAACGCCACCTTTTTCAGGCGCCGTGCCTTCGGCTCGATGCGCGGGTCGGTCGTGTAGACGCCATCAACATCGGTGTAGATGTCGCAGCGATCGGCCTTGACGCCAGCGGCAATGGCAACGGCGGAAGTATCGGAACCGCCACGGCCGAGTGTCGCAATGCGATTGTCCGGGCCGAGACCCTGGAAGCCGGCGACGACCGCAACCTGACCCTCGCCCATACGGCGAATGATATCGGAACCGTCAATGTCGAGAATGCGGGCAGCGCCATGGGCGTTGTCGGTGCGAATTGGAATCTGCCAGCCCTGCCAGGAGCGGGCATTGACACCCATCGACTGAAGCGCGATCGCCAGAAGACCGGATGTGACCTGCTCGCCAGACGCAACGACGGCATCATATTCACGGGCATCGTAAAAGGACGCGGAACCGCTGGCACCGGCGACTTTCGGCGTGTTCTGCACCCAGTCGACCAGTTCATTGGTTTTTCCGGACATGGCCGAAACCACCACGGCCACTTCATGGCCGGCATCCACTTCACGTTTCACATGCCGCGCGACATTGTGAATACGTTCGAGGTTTGCGACGGACGTACCGCCGAATTTCATGACAATGCGAGCCATAGCCTAGACCAGTACCATCCCACTGCGCCGCGCGAGCGGCAGATAAGCACACACCCCGTTTCCCCCGGAAAGACCGGGCTGTCAGGTTGCGGGTCTCTTAGCGAAAAGGATAAGGCCATGCAATGCCGTTTGTGAACCATGCGGTACGGTTGTGGACGCGTGCCCGCGCCGCGCTTCAGACAAGCCTTTGCGCCAAAATCGGCAAGCGTACCGTCCCGCACTGTACAAATGCGGGCAATCGCAGTAAAAGCGCGCCACATGAATTGGCCATAGTGGCCCTCAACGGCCTGTGTGGCGTCGTCCGTTTGGGACAAATGCAGGCATCCATATTCCGAAAGACGGTAGATGACAGACACTCAGGGTATCGCCCCTGCGATTGCGCAGGCGTTGGAAAAGCGCGGCTATAAAGACTTGACCCCCGTTCAGCAGGCCATGCTGGACCCGGAACTTGCAGACAAGGATGCGCTGGTTTCGGCGCAGACCGGCTCTGGCAAGACGGTCGCTTTCGGCATTGCGCTGGCGCGGACCCTGCTCACGAAGGGCGACCGGTTCGGCGCGGCCGCGGCCCCGCTGGCTCTCGCCATTGCCCCAACCCGCGAACTCGCCATGCAGGTGAAGCGCGAGCTTGAGTGGCTCTATGAATTTGCCGGCGTTTCGATCGCCTCCTGTGTGGGTGGTATGGATATCCGTAACGAGCGCCGGGCGCTGGAACGCGGCTCCCATATCGTCGTCGGTACGCCTGGCCGTATCTGCGACCACATCAAGCGCGGCGCACTCGACCTGTCGTCGCTGCGCGCCGTGGTGCTCGACGAAGCAGACGAGATGCTCGATCTCGGCTTCCGCGAGGATCTGGAATTCATTCTGGAGGAATCTCCGGAAGATCGCCGGACGCTGATGTTCTCCGCCACCGTTCCGCGCAGCATTGCCAAGCTTGCCGAAAGCTATCAGAAGAACGCGGTGCGCATCGCCTCGGCGTCCGAACAGAAGCAGCACGTCGATATCGAATACCGCGCCATGATGGTCGCCCCTTCGGATCGCGAGCACGCCATTATCAACGCGCTGCGTTTCTACGAGGCGCGCAACGCCATCGTCTTCTGCTCGACACGTGCTGCCGTCAACCACCTGACAGCGCGCCTCAACAATCGTGGTTTCTCTGTCGTCGCCCTCTCCGGCGAATTGTCGCAGAACGAGCGCACGCACGCGCTTCAGGCCATGCGTGACGGCCGCGCCCGCGTTTGCGTGGCCACCGATGTGGCGGCTCGCGGTATCGACCTCCCCGGCCTCGAACTCGTGATCCACGCCGACCTGCCGACGAATTCCGAAACGCTTCTTCACCGCTCAGGCCGTACCGGGCGTGCTGGACAGAAAGGTGTCAGCGCGATTGTCGTTCCCATCAACCAGCGCCGCAAGGCCGAGCGTCTCCTCGAAGGCGCGAAGGTCAGCCCCGCATGGGTTCATCCGCCTTCTGCCGACGAGATCGTAGAGCGCGATGGTGCCCGCCTCTTGGCAGATCCGTCGCTGAACGAAGCCGTTACCGATGAAGAACGCGATTTCGTCACCAAGCTTCTGGAGCAACATGGTGCTGAAAAGGTCGCGGCGGCCTTCGTGCGCATGTACCATTCAGGTCGCTCTGCCCCTGAAGACATTGCCGAAGTTGCGCTGGATGGCCGCAAGCCGCGTCGCGACAGCTTCGAAACTGTCGAGAACAACGCGCCGCGCCGTGAACGCTCCGACTTTGCCGATAGCGCCTGGTTCACCCTGTCGGTCGGGCGCAAGCAGAATGCCGAGCCGCGCTGGCTGATCCCCATGCTCTGCCGTTTCGGCAAGCTGACGCGTCAGGATATCGGCGCGATCCGCATGCAGCAGACGGAAACCTATGTGGAACTGGCAGCTGATGCCGTCGACCGCTTCGAGTCCGCTCTCGGCAAAGACATGACGCTCGAGAAGGGTATCAGGGTCAAGGCCATGGAAGGCAAGCCGGAAATGACCGGCAAGCCCCGCGAGGACACCCGTCCGCCAAAGGCTCAAAAGAAATTTGCAGGCAAGGGTGATTTCGGTGGCGAGCGCCGGGGCGAAGACAAGCCCTGGAAGAAAAAAGCCAACGCCACCGGCGACAAACCCGCCAAGTTCGAAGGCAAGAAAGACAAGCCCTTCGAAAAGCGCGGCCCTAAGAAAAAAGACCCCGCATAAAGAAAGCCCGGCGCAAAGCCGGGCTTTTCAGTTTTAACGGTTTTCGCAGTTACGATCTCCGGGGCGGCACCACATTCCGCCGCCCTGGTTGGACGGCTCCAGCTGCTGCTCCTGCCAGCGACGCTGGCGCTCGCCATCATTCCAGTTGCGATCACGCTCGCCATCTCGGTTCCGGTCGCGCTCCCAACGGGGGCGATCGCCCTCACGGTCAGGCTGACGCTCCCTGTCTCGCTCCATCCGCTGCTGCTCGCGGTCACGACGGTCCCGGTCGCCCTGATTCCAATTGCCGTAACGCTCTTCCCAGCGTCCGTCATTGGGGCCAGGACCGCGCCGATCGCGCCATTCTTCCCGCGGCGGACGCGGACGATCGCGATCAGCCCATGGCGGCGGTGCATTCCAGTAGCCACCGGCAGGCGGCGGGCGACGCCAACGATCACGCTCGCGGTAGAAGTCACGGTCGCGATAGTAGCGATCCCAATAACGGCCCACTTCGAAGGTGATGACCGGAACGCCCAGATCGCGATAGTAGCGTGGCTCGACATAAACACGGTTCTGACGATAGAGCGCCTGGATATAGCGCCCCGCCACCCAGCCGCGTCCATAGCTGAAGGACACGTCGCACCAGGGCGTATCGGACAGGCAGCCGTGGATAGTGAGCGGCGCGCCATCTGGAATGACCACGACGGCAGGATAGGCGGTGCTCGGTCCGGAGCGCATGTTGACGTTTGCGGTCGCGAATCCGCGCGTTGCCGCTTCAGCGAGCGCAGGCACGGCCATGAGCGCCAGGAGCGCAATCGCTCCAAATAGTTTCTTCTTCACTTTTTTCTCCTCAAGCAAAGGCCTGGCCACCGATGTCGGCAATCAGTATGGGAAAAATACGCTCCCCTTGCTGAACGCAGCATGAAACGAAAAGTCCGCTAAAACAGTTCCTTGCGTCGATGGATCGCGGTGAATGATCCCAGCTGTGGAAGCCCGACCCTTGACTTCACCACCCAATCATCCGACTTCAGGCTAGAAGACATTTAGGAGATGACCATGAGCGAGACCGCGAAAACGACGATCGACCAGAGCGAAGTGGATCGCTTTTCCGCCATGGCCGCAGAGTGGTGGAGCCCGACAGGGAAATTCCGTCCGCTGCACAAATTCAATCCCGTCAGGCTCGAATTTATCCGCAACCGGGTGTGTGAAAATTTTGGCCGCGACCCGAAGGCCCATCGTCCGCTGGAAGGCTTGCGCTTCCTCGACATCGGCTGTGGGGGCGGGCTGCTGTCCGAGCCGATGGCCCGCATGGGCGCCGAGGTCGTTGGCGCCGATCCATCTGAAAAAAATATCGGCATTGCGTCTACCCATGCGCGCGAAAGCGGCGTTCCCGTCGACTATCGGGCAGTGACCGCCGAACAGTTGCAGGCGGCGGGTGAGACGTTTGACGTGATCCTCAACATGGAGGTGGTCGAGCACGTGGCCGACGTGAACCTCTTTCTAAACACCTGTGCGCAGATGGTTCGCCCCGGCGGGCTGATGTTCGTCGCAACGATCAACAGAACGCTGAAGGCACGCGCACTCGCCATCTTTGCTGCCGAAAATGTCTTGAAGTGGTTGCCACGCGGAACGCATCAATATGAAAAGCTGGTGCGACCCGAGGAAGTGGAACGTCCTTTAACCGCCAACGGCCTGGAGATCGTTCACCGCACCGGCGTTTTCTACAACGTCCTGCAGGACCGGTGGAACCTGTCTCCCGATATGGATGTCAACTACATGATGCTGGCCAAACGCCCGGCCTGAGAGCGCGTTTGAAGCCGAGGCTTCAATTCACATCGTCGGGGAGAAGGGGAAGAGGTGCTACCTCGATCCCTTCTTCCACGAGCGCTTTCACGTCCTCTATGGAAGCCTGACCGATGATGCCGCGCTCTTGCGCCTCGCCATAGTGGATTTTGCGAGCCTCTTCTGGAAATTTGTCTCCGACATCTTCGGCGCTGGCCCGGATGCTCGCGACCGTTTCCCTGATTTTCGCCAGGACTTCCTTTTTTCCCGCATCCATCGCCAGCGTGTGCATCGCCTCTTTCTTCCGTCCGGTCGAGACTGAAGGCGCCATCAGTGTCTTGTCGATGGCCTGTGAATTGCAAACCGGGCAGCTAACGAGCCCACGCTCGCGCTGGCTGTCGAAATCGGCGCTGCCCGAGAACCATCCATCGAAGGCATGCGCATGGTCACAGGTCAGCGAGTAGCGGATCAAGCAAGCGCACTCCTAGAAGCCGCCCTGGACGCCACCGTATCGAGTTGAAAGTCGCGCGCGTTCTTCAGGTTGGGGATTTTGCCACGAACGGCGGAAACCTGTTCAGGATCGATATCGGCAACGATGATCTCTTCGCCAGCACCGCCGGCAGAAGCCAGCACCTTGCCCCAGGGATCGATGATCATCGAATGGCCAAAGGTTTCACGGCCATCTTCATGCTGCCCGCCCTGAGCCGCGGCGATGACGAAGGCACCATTTTCGATGGCGCGCGCGCGCAGAAGAATTTCCCAATGGGCTTCGCCGGTCTGCTTGGTAAAGGCTGCGGGGACCGTAAGAACCTGAGCGCCAGCGACAGCTTCCGCGCGGAAGAGCGACGGGAAGCGGACGTCGTAGCAGATGGCGAAACCAAAGGTCGCCAGAGGAAGTTCCGCGATGCGTGCCGCTTCACCCGGCTGATAGGTAGCGCTTTCACGCCAACTCTCGCCATTGTCGAGATCGACATCGAACATGTGGATCTTGTCATAGGTGCAGATGCGGTCTCCATCCGGTGCAAAGAGAAAACCACGATTGGCGATCTTGCCGTCGGGACGCGCAATCGCCGTGGAGCCCACATGAACATAGATCCCGAGTTCCCGCGCAAGCTTGGCTGCGGTGGAAACGATGATGTCGCAGGTCTCATCTTTCAAGACGGCCTGGAGTGCGGCACGGTCGCGCTGCAAAGCGCCGGTCATCTCGGGCGTCTGTACATAGACGGCGCCTTGCGCCACAGCGTCGCGCACCAGCCTCTCCATGGCTTCGGCGTTTCGCTTCGGATCCGTTCCGGAGCACATCTGGATTGCGGCGGCCTTGAAGCTCATGTCTCTCTTCCCAATGTCCATGTCAGTTTATCGACTATTATGCTGCCAGAAGCGGATCGAGCTTTCCGTCCCGATCGAGCGCGTGAAGATCGTCGCAGCCACCGACATGCTGCTCGCCGATGAAGATCTGCGGGAAGGTGTTACGGCCGGACTTGTCCATCATTTCCTGGCGATATTGCGGATTTTCCGTCGCATTATATTCGGTGAAATTCACGTTCTTGCTCTGCAGCAGGGCCTTGGCGCGGGCGCAATAGCCGCAGAAATCGCGCGTATAGATCGTAACGGATGCCATATATCTCAACCTCTAAAGCTGCGTGGAGCATGAATTTTGCATGTCATATAGGCCCGGATATGGCCATTGCAAAGGTCAAAACCGTGACTTGCGCCGCGCCTGATTTTTTCAGCCGCTTCGCCGCCGCCGACACCGTGGCTCCAGTGGTGTAGACATCGTCAACGAGCACCACGCGCTTGCCGAAAATCTCGGCCTCCTGCCCCGGCGAAAGCGCAAAGGCGCCTTGGACGTTCTTCTTTCGCGCAACAGCCGAAAGCCCTACCTGACGGCTGGTCGACTTCACCCTGATCAGAGTCGCCGGCAGAAAAGGCTTTCCGGCAATCGCCGCCAGATGCCGGGCAAGTTCGGCCGATTGATTGAAACGGCGCGAGAAAAACCGCCAGCGATGAAGCGGAACGGGAATGATGCAATCACATTGAGCAAGCGCTTCGCCGCCTGCCCTTGCCATCCACAATGCCATCAGAGCTGCTAGATCCGTACGGTCCTGATATTTCAATTGGTGGACCAACTTGCGGGCTGGCCCGTCGTAAATCGTCGCGGACCTGAGGCGATCGAAGCTCGGCGGATTGGATATGGCTTCAGCGCTGACCATTCCTTCGCCGTGATCATAGACGAAGGGGATGCCGAGAACCTCGCAATAGGGCCGCTCGATGAATTTTATCTCTGGCCAGCACTGAACACAAAAGGCCCCGGCGCCACCTGTGGCGCGACCGCAGCCGGCACAGGCTGGCGGGTAGATGACATCACTGACATAGCGAAGCAGCCGATGCAGGGGCGTTACGACAATCTGCCTTGAAACCATCGCCTTCCCCTTATGCTCCCCGCGCTTGACAATAGGGGGAAAGGGGTGCCTTTGCGACAGCAAAGTTATCACAGGTTCGCCAATGGACATTCTTTTCGACCCTCAACTTATTGAACGCCACCGTGAGCGCGCATTGCAGATTGGAGATCGTCAGGCTCACTTTCTGCTGAATATTGCTGCAGATGAAATTGCCGACCGCATTGCCATCGTCGAGCGCCATTTCGATACCGCGATCGAGCTTCACGGCGCGACGGGTGTTACCGCTAAGCGGGTCATGGAAACCGGCAAGGTAGGCTCGATGACCCGGATCGAGACCAGTGACGAATTTCTTGTCCGCGAGCCGAACTCGAAAATCTCATCCCTCGAAGACCTCGGGCTTGAGCCTGCTTCCGCCAACCTTGTGATCTCACCGCTCTCGCTGCATTTGACCAATGACACGCCGGGAACGCTGATCCAAATTCGCAAAGCGTTGAAGCCGGATGGCCTGTTTTTGGCCGCCCTTCCTGGCAGCGGCACGCTGCAGGAGCTTCGCGAGGTTCTTCTGGCAACGGAGGTGGAACTGCTTGGCGGCGCAAGCCCACGCGTCATCCCCTTTGCTGATGTGCGCGATATCGGCGCGCTCTTGCAGCGCGCGGGATTTGCCTTGCCAGTCACGGATACGGAAACCTATACGGTGCGCTACGATTCCATCTTCCCGCTGATGCGCGACCTGCGCGCCATGGGCATGACAAACCCGCTTATGGGCCGCAGCCGTACGCCGCTTACCCGACGCTTCTTCATGCGCGCTGCGGAGCTTTACGCGGAACGATACAGCGATCCAGATGGACGGATCAGGGCCACCTTCTCCGTCATCTACATGTCAGGCTGGGCACCGCATGAGAGCCAGCAGAAGCCGCTGAAACCCGGCTCTGCCAACGTCAGACTTGCGGATGCATTGAAGGGAAAAAGCTCCTGAAGGTGACTCGCTTTGCGCTGAAAAGCAGATACTTTCAGGAGGGCAAGGCGTTGGTGAGGGCTTCGACAATGGTCGTTAACACGCCCAGGAGACTGTCACGCACGCCCCCCAATCCAAGGATCAAGGCGCCGCCAATAATGCCGATCAGAAGACCATATTCCACGGCGGTCGCGCCGCGCGTATCGGTGACGAAATTCCAAAAGTAACGCGAGATACAATTTTTTCCGTGCAAATCACAAACCCCTGCCGGACAGACGCAATAGAAACGTCCTCAATCAACATGCTTGCGATAATGGATCAACAACATATCTATTTCGTTACCGTACCTTCGACTTTTCTCCGATAGGTAGTGAAACAGTGGCATTGGTTGTTGCTGTACTAAAGAGACGTTTAAACCACGCCCCATATCTTGCAATACTGGCCTATTGCGAGACGGATCAGCAGTCGCGCCCGCTGTTATAGCCATCTACGATGCAGACGGACCCGGGCATGGGCTGCGTGATGCTGCGACGGATGCTGTAAGTCGTTGGCTGATCGCCACGTTTGATCGAACCGGTGCTGATCATGTCGATATTGTCCGGCACCTGCGCAAAGCGTGCCGGCGAGGTCTTGCCGGCCAGCATCGGCGTTACGATCAATGAGAGCGCGATTGCAACCATGCCAAACAAAAGCGCAACGTTTAAAACGCCGATCCGGCGTGACTTGGCGGAATAAGACTGGCGGTCTTCAACGGTTTTCCAGAAATCCTCATTCATCACTCGGCCTCACTACGCGCCATTTACCAAATCTTCAGCACTGCAATGTGCCAGAGCTTGCTAAACGATCGGTTAACGGCGTGCCGTTTCGGGACGCGTAGGCCGGTTGAAAAGCGCTGCTTTTCGGCCTTTTCACAGAAATTTCAGAGAAGGTCCTGAAGATAGGGGATGAGAGGCTCGTCAGCGGGCGGCATGGGGTAATCGCGCAGAGCCTGCGGCTTCACCCATTTTACAGTCTGCCCTTCCCGCCCATGGGGTATGCCTTCGTAGCGGCGACAGACATAAAGCGGCATCAACAGATGAAACGTCTCGTAGGTGTGGCTGGCAAAGGTGAGCGGTGCAAGGCAGGCGACCTTGGTGGTAATGCCGAGCTCTTCGTTCAGTTCACGCACCAGCGTCTCTTCAGGCGTTTCGCCCTGCTCGACCTTGCCACCGGGAAATTCCCAGAGTCCGGCAAGCGACTTGCCCTCCGGTCGCTGAGCGAGAAGTATCCGGCCATCGTGATCCACAAGGGCGCAAGCCACGACAAGCAGGATCTTCTTGAACGGCTCATCCATCACGAATTGTCCTTGCCCCAATAGCGATAGGTATAAGCCTCTTCGAAACCGAACTTCTCATAAAGAGCGAGCGCCGGCACATTGGTTGAGACGACCTGCAGCCACGCCGTCTTTGCGCCGCTGATCCGAGCCCAACGCAATGCCGAGGTGAGGATTTCACTGCCTACACCCATCCGCCGCGCAGCGCTCGCTACTTCGAGGGAAAGAACACCTGCGAGATCATTGTCCTGCACACAGATGACGGTGGCGTGCGGATCACCTTCTACCTCTTCCTTGATGAAGAGGCCGAGATTGGGCTTGATCGAACTGACGATCTCAGCGATCGGAGAGCGGAGGGATAGGTCTTCGTTGCCCACCTTGAGACTCGCTTCCACGAACCTGCCGATATCGTGGGTCGGGAGATGGGCCATGGTCTCCGGCAACTCGGCGTTAACCAGATCGGCCGTCATCACCTTTACCTCTTCGAAAACGGTCCAGCCATTATCGTAGAGGTGCGCCCTGAGTTCAGGCGGCATCAGCGTCGTCTCGCGAATGATCAGCGGTCTGCCGAAATCCTCGAAGCGACGGCGCGCCTTTTCCAGTCGCACATCGCAATTGCCGTAATCGGACGGGTCCAGAGGCACGACACAATTGATGCGCTTGGAGGGATGCGAGCCCGTCAACCGGATTTGCCAACTGCCATCATAAATGACCGACGACGCCGGCCAGGCACGAAAGCTTACCGCCTCCAGGCGGCGAACGAGTGGCAAATTAACGGCACTGCTATGCATGGGTTTGGCCTCCACCGTTTAGCTCCGGTAGTCGCCGTTGATTTCGACATATTCCTTGGTGAGATCGCAAGTCCAAACTGTTGCCGTGCCATTACCAAGCCCGATATCCACCTTCACCGGAATATCCTGCTGCTTCATCACGGCAGTGGCTTCCGCTTCGGAATAGGAGGGGTCGCGTTCGCCATTGACGGCAACACGCACATGTCCGAACGAAATGGCCAGCCGGTCACGATCGGCAAGCTCGCCGGACTTGCCGACGGCCATGACGATGCGGCCCCAATTGGCGTCTTCTCCGGCAACTGCGGTTTTCACCAGCGGAGAGTTGGCGATGGAAAGCGCAATCTTCTTGGCGGCAGCATCGCTTTCAGCGCCGGTGACCGTCACTTCCACCATCTTGCGCGCGCCTTCGCCGTCCCGCACGACCTGAAGAGCGAGGTCTTTTAGAAGGTCGTTAAGTGCGGCACGGAAGCGTTCGAGCTGCGCATCATCGGCGTTTTCGATACGCGCCTGACCGTCGGCAGCAGCAGCGCCGGTGGCAAACAGCATCAAGGTATCGGAGGTCGACGTATCGCTATCGACCGTCACGGAGTTGAACGTCGGGCCGACGCCTGCGGACAAAAGCGCCTGCAAGGCGGGCGATGCAATGTCGGCGTCAGTCACGACGTAGGAAAGCATGGTCGCCATATCTGGTGCGATCATGCCCGCACCCTTGGCGATGCCATTGATCGTGACCTCAACGCCGCCGATCTTGGCGGTGCGCGTTGCGACCTTTGGATAGGTATCCGTGGTCATGATAGCCTTTGCGGCTTCGAGCCAGAAATCGCCCTTGGCATCAGCATTCATCTGATCGAGAACGCCGGCAAATTTCGAAGCGTCGAGCGGCTCGCCGATCACGCCGGTGGATGCCAGAAACACTTCTCTTTCGCTGCATCCGACGGCGGCGGCGGCGGATTTACCCGTCAGCTCTGTCGCCGCCCTGCCCTTCTGTCCGGTAAATGCGTTCGCGTTTCCGGAATTGACCACGACCGCCCGCGCGATGCCGCCCGCAAGGTTGGCACGGCAATAATCCACCGGTGCGGATGGACAACGGGACTTGGTGAACACACCCGCAACGGCGGCCGGTTCGTCAAACACCATCAGGAGAACGTCGGTTCGGTTCTTGTACTTGATGCCAGCAGCAGCCGTCGCCATGCGCACACCGCGGATGACGGGCATCTCAGGATAGGATTTTGGAGCAAGTGGGGAGACGGCAGCGGACATGGAATCGACCTGCGTTAGGGAAGACAATGCTGGAAGCGAGAAAAGGGCGGCTGAACGCCGCCCTCATGCGTGGGGCACTTACTGCTGCGGCTGAGCGTCTTGCGCCTTGTTGACCTCGTCATATTCCTTGCGGAGCGTTTCGTCCTTGATATCGACCTTCTGCTCGGCCTTGGCCTTCTTGATGAGGTCCATATACTTGTCACGCATGACGAGCTGACGAACCTGCGGCTCGACCTGCTCGAAGGCTGGCGGAGGCGAGATGCGCTTGTCTTCGACCTTGATGACGTGGAAGCCAAACTGCGACTTGACCGGCTCCTTGGTGTAGGCGCCCTTCTCCAGCTTGAATGCGGCTTCTTCGAATTCCGGAACCATGCGGCCCTTGCCGAACCAGCCGAGATCGCCGCCGTCATCCTTGTTAGAGTCGGTCGACTTTTCCTTCGCCAGTTCAGCGAAATCCTTGCCGGCATCGAGCTGCTTGATCACGTCCTTGGCTTCTTCTTCCGTCGCAACCAGAATGTGGGCAGCCTTGACTTCTTCTTCCTTCGGAAGTGCGGCGACTTCCTTGTCGTAACGTGCCTTTACCTCGGCATCGGTGATCGCGTCGGCCACGTGCTTGCGGAAATAGGCGTTGTGCAATTCGCGGTCGGAGATGAAGTTCAGGCGCTTCTTGAAGTCGTCGGTCTTGTCCAGACCTTCGGCAGTCGCACCCTCGACCAGCAGTTTCACTTCGATCGCGCTGGAAAGAGCGGCAACCTTCTTCTGCTCATCCGGGAGCTGAGCCAGCTGGGAGTCGAGATTGCTCATGGCCAGATCGAGTTCCGACTGACGAATCTCGAGATCGCCGACCGTGGCCACCACGGCATCTTCCTGGGCGAAGGCAGGGAAGTGAAGACCAAGCCCGGCCACGATCACGGCAGCGGCGATTCTATTGTAGCGCAACATATTGAACCTTTCGGAGACAAAGCCGGCTCCAGACGTGGTTTTCCGGCTGAAAAAACTTCCAAACACCGGAATGTGGCCATTCTGTAACGGGCAGAACCGTTGACATCATTTGCCCCCCCTCTTATCTGTCACGCAATCTCGCGTCCAGATGCGTTTCGGGGTGTCGTTCGTCATTTGTGCGTTATTGCCGATGACGCTGAAAGCGCCCGACGAAACGAAATTTCAGAAAGGGCCAGTTGGATGGTCAGTCTCGGCGGCATCGCCCGCAAATTGTTTGGCTCGTCAAACGATCGCCGCGTTCGTTCCTATCGCACCAATATTGCAGCCATCGGCGCGCTCGAAGATGAGTTGAAGGCGCTCTCCGACGAGGCGCTTGCTGCAAAGACGGTCGAATTTCGCCAGCAGCTGGCCGAAGGCAAGACGCTCGACAGCCTGCTGATCCCAGCCTTTGCCGTTGCGCGCGAGGCTTCGCGCCGCGTTCTCGGCATGCGTCCCTTCGACGTTCAGTTGACCGGCGGTATGATCTTGCATCAAGGCGCCATCGCCGAAATGAAGACCGGTGAAGGCAAGACGCTGGTGGCGACGCTTGCCGTTTACCTCAACGCACTGGCTGGCAACGGCGTGCATGTGGTGACGGTCAACGACTACCTCGCCAAGCGCGATGCCAGCATCATGGGCCGCCTCTACGGCTTCCTCGGCCTGACCACCGGCGTGATCGTGCATGGCCTGGACGACGACGAGCGCCGCGACGCTTATGCCTGCGATATCACCTATGCGACGAACAACGAACTCGGCTTCGATTATCTTCGCGACAACATGAAGTACGACAAGGCGCAGATGGTCCAGCGCGGCCACAACTACGCCATCGTCGACGAAGTCGACTCCATTCTGGTCGATGAGGCGCGCACGCCGCTGATCATTTCCGGTCCGCTGGATGACCGCTCCGATCTCTACAACACGATCGACGCCTTCATTCCGATGCTGACGCCGGAAGATTATGAAATCGACGAGAAGCAGCGCTCGGCGAACTTCTCCGAGCAGGGCACCGAAAAGCTCGAAAATCTTCTGCGTGACGCAGGCCTTCTCAAGGGTGAATCGCTCTATGACGTGGAGAACGTGGCCATCGTTCACCACATCAACAACGCTCTGAAGGCACACAAGCTCTTCCAGCGCGACAAGGACTACATCGTCCGCAACGGCGAGATCGTCATCATCGACGAATTCACCGGCCGCATGATGCCGGGTCGCCGTTACTCCGAAGGTCAGCACCAGGCGCTTGAGGCCAAGGAAAAGGTGCAGATCCAGCCGGAAAACCAGACGCTGTCGTCCGTCACCTTCCAGAACTATTTCCGCATGTACACCAAGCTTGCCGGCATGACCGGTACGGCCTCGACGGAAGCGGAAGAATTCAACAACATTTACGGCCTCGACGTCGTGGAAGTCCCGACAAACCTGCCGATCCAGCGTATCGACGAAGACGACGAGGTCTACCGGACCGGCGAAGAGAAGTTCAAGGCGATCATCGAAGAGATCCGTGCAGCGCATGAGCGCAATCAGCCGGTTCTCGTCGGCACCACCTCGATTGAAAAATCCGAACTGCTCGCCACCATGCTGCGCCAGACGGGCTTTGAGAACTTCCAGGTTCTGAACGCCCGCTACCATGAGCAGGAAGCCTATATCGTCTCGCAGGCAGGCGTGCCCGGCGCTGTGACCATCGCCACCAATATGGCGGGCCGCGGTACGGACATTCAGCTCGGCGGCAACGTCGACATGCGCCTTGAGCGCGAATTGGAAGGCATGGAGCCTGGACCGGAGCGCGACGCCAAGGAACAGGCGATCCGCGACGAGATCAAGGTTCTGAAGGAAAAGGCGCTTGCGGGCGGCGGCCTCTACGTCATCGCCACCGAGCGTCACGAAAGCCGCCGTATCGACAACCAGCTGCGCGGCCGTTCCGGTCGTCAGGGTGACCCCGGCCGCTCGAAGTTCTATCTGTCGCTCCAGGACGACCTGATGCGCATCTTCGGATCCGATCGTATGGACTCGATGCTGCAGAAGCTGGGCCTCAAGGAAGGCGAAGCGATCGTCCATCCGTGGATCAACAAGGCTCTCGAACGCGCGCAGAAGAAGGTGGAAGCCCGCAACTTCGAAACGCGTAAGAACCTGCTGAAATATGACGACGTTCTCAACGACCAGCGTAAGGTCATCTTCGAACAGCGCCTCGAGCTGATGGAAGCCGACAATATCGGCGAAACCGCAGCGGACATGCGCAACGAAGTGATCGAAGCTCTCGTCGGCAAGCACATCCCTGAAAACGCCTATGCGGAACAGTGGGATATCGAAGGCCTCAAGGCTGGCGTTCAGCAGTCCCTCAACCTCGACCTGCCGCTCGACGATTGGGCCAAGGAAGAGGGTATTGCAGAAGACGATATTCTTCAGCGCATCACCGAAGCTGCAGACAAAGTCATGACAGACAAGGCCGAGCGTTTCGGTCCTGAAGTGATGACCTATGTCGAGCGCTCCGTCATTCTGCAGACGATCGACCATCTGTGGCGCGAACACATCGTCAACCTCGATCACCTGCGCTCTGTCGTCGGCTTCCGCGGTTACGCACAGCGCGATCCTCTTCAGGAATACAAGGCGGAAGCCTTCGAACTCTTCCAGGCCTTGCTCGCCAATCTGCGTGAAGCGGTCACCGCCCAGCTGATGCGTGTCGAACTGATGCGCGATCCGCCACCGCCCGCTGAGCTTCCGGAAATGACGGCGCATCATCTCGACCCGATCACCGGTGAGGATGAATTTGCCGTGGCCTCCGCCGGGAATGGGGACGTCTATGTTCCACCGGAACAGCGCAATCCAAACGATCCGTCCACATGGGGCAAAGTCGGCCGCAACGAGGCCTGCCCCTGCGGATCCGGCAAGAAGTACAAGCACTGCCACGGTGTTTTCGAGCAGGCTTGATCCTTACCGTTGAAAACAATGAGCGCGTCATCTGAGTTTAAATCAGGTGGCGCGCTTTTCTTTTAAGGTCACGCCATGGGACAGCCGCAAGGTGACCGCTTTTCCTCACAGACTGTGAAACCGATCTTAAGGCTTGAGCGGAAGTTGAAGGGCCAGTGTCTTCAACTCCAGCGTCCAAGCCTCGCGAGCCTCGGCGGTGGTGAGGTTGTGATCGGCCTTAGGGATCGTGACGACCTTAGGCGTGCCGTATGGACCTCTCAAAAGGCGCCCGCGCCGGCAGAAGTTGCGCTCAAGCATGCCAAAGCCAGCGTCTCCTTCAGAGTAGATTAAGGTGACCCTTGTATCGTTTTCGGCCAGTTTGCCGAAGTCGCGCGAGAGCGAACGGGCGCGTTCGGAAAAATAAGGGTACTTCACTGAAAGCGGGGTGAGAAAGGAAAACGCCTTCCCCACCAACGCCTTGAACAGATTGGAGAGGCCGCTTACCACGCGCACTTCACCCCGCAGCACACGCTTCCAGAGCGCTCCGCTCATAAACTTGGAGCCATATCCAGACAGCGACTGACGGGTTGAGCGGAGAAAAAGGTTCACGTCCACGTCGGCTGGAATATAGAGATCATAGAGGTTGACCGGCACGCAGCCCTTGATCCGCGGGTCTTTTACGGCGCTCTTGAAGGCGACCCACGCGCCGCTGCAACGTCCGGTGACGATCACGGGGAGCTGGTTTTCCGCTTCGAGAAAATCGACGGCAGCCATGACGTCTGTCAACTGACTAGCATGATAGAGAATCTGCTCCGGCGCGCCCTCGGCAGGCGGGCTATCGGCAACATTTGCTCCATCGAAGCGAAGCGAGGCAATGCCTTGGCGGGCAAGGTCTCTGCACATTTGAGCTGATATACGCCCCCATCCCGACATGCGTTCATAGCCTGTTGGAGACACGATGACGGTGGCACCTTGTCGCTGACCAAGGGGTTCGCAGACGATGCCATAGAGCCGTTTGTGATCGCCAAAGCGGACCGGGCGCTCTTGAAATCCGTCGCCCGCCAGCGGTTGCGAAGAGAGACCTTGCACCGAGGCTTCCTGCTGCAGCATTGCAGTCTTGCCGCCCTGCTTTGCCGCCACGTCGGCAGCCCAACCAGAGAGCATCTCGATGGCCTTCAAGGACGGAACCGAGAAAAGCACGTCGCGCACGAAGTTGTTGTAGCCGAGAAACACCACCGCCCGCAGCTCGGTATCGAGCGCGGCAAGATGGGTTGCGAACTGCTCGTCGGCCGGACGGTTCTCCTGCTTCAAGAGAAAAATATTGCGCGCAGGCACGCTTGTGGCAGACGATATGGCGATGGTGCGAAGACTGGCGGCGAGACTATCCGGGAAGACCTGTTCGCCCATGGCGGGGCCTGATGCCTGCGCCCTATGCTGCAGGGCATCGGGATTGGCGACACGACTTAAGGCCACGAACTCTCGAAGCCAGTGACGCCCGGACAATGCGGGAGCGGCAAGAGCAAGACCGACCACATTGTCCATGGTTTCCGCGGCCTTCCAGGCCAACAGTGCGCCAAGACCATGGCCGATGAGGATCAATTGGCGGGTCTGAGACAGCTCCCGCAGTTTCGCTGCTGCCCCGCGAATGCTGTCGAGCCATAGATCGAGACCCTTGTCGTAGTCGACTGGATCGATTGCGTCACCCGTTCCGGGATAGTCGAAGCGCATGCTCGAGAGGCCGCGTGTCGCTAGATCGCCAGCAAGCAATCGCCAGAATTTACGTGCGCATAATTCTTCAAAGCCCCAGGAACTGACGAACAGGACCGCGGTGTCGACACCCTCGCCGCTCAAGGAAACATCCGCCGGCTTATAAAGACCGACCGTGTTTGCAAATGTAACCGGATGGTCGACAGATGTCTGCTGCGTAGACACAGACATCTGACTGGAAGCGAAACCGGCGTTCATGTTCAATTCCCCTGCTTGCACCTATGGAGCGAAAGCAAAAATCGGACAATCGGCTAAATAAAATCTAAAGATACTGTGCTTTTCCAAAGTTATTACTTTAGAGAGCCTGAAGATGTAGATGATCCGGCCTCTGCGCCTCAACCAGAAGTGCGTTCAACCGTTCGTAGTAGCGCGATGCTTCAGCCGTCCCTTTAAAGCCCCGGATACCTGGAAAAAGTTTATCGCGCTCCGCCCACCAATTTCCGTGACCGATCTTCAGCGCCTTTTCCATCACCCCGGCGAGCGATCCGGCCACACTTGGATCATAGCACCAGCCCGTTTTCATATCTTCCACGATCTCGGGCGTACCGCCGAGATTGGTGGCGATGATCGGCACACCATAGGCCGCGGCTTCGATCAGGATGAGGCTTTGAGGCTCGCGCCAGCGAGAAGGTAGAATGACAGCATCCGCCACTCCGTAAACCTCCTCCGGCGGCGTAAAGCCCATGAAGGTGACTGGCGCGCCGTTGGCGATGGACTGCAGGTGACGGACATAATCTTCGCGGCCCCGACCCGCAATAATAAGCTTGGCAGAGCGGCGATTCGGCATGTCGACAAAGGCGCGGATGAGATCTTCGATGCCCTTTTCTTCCGACAGAGCCCCGAGATAGCCAAAAGTGAAGATATCACTACGAGCGCTATCGCGTCCGACGAAGGGCCGATGAAGCTTATCCTCGCGGAGGTTCTCGTTCCTCAGCACGTGCCAGTCCGCTTTGGTGAGAACGCCTGCCCGAAGATAGGTCTGCTTAAGCGCCTCGCTTACCGCGATCGCGGTCATTCCATCGCCATCCGATTTCAGTCTCGACGTCAGAACACGACATTTGAGGCACGGGGTGTCGCAATTTCCGCCAGCGTTGAACATGCTCGATTTTGGACAAAGCAGAGCGTAGTCATGCAGATGCACACATAAGGGAATATTCAATTGCCGGCTGGCCTCGAAGAGCGCCGGCTGCATGCGTGCCGAGTTATGCGCGTAGACGAGGTCCACCTGCTCACGCGCGAATATCTCCCTGATTTCCTTGGCTGAAACGGCACCCACTGATGCCTTGAGATGCCAGCGCGCTTTCTCGATGCGCCCGACCAGCGGCTTCTTATGTCCAGGGAGGTAGCTGTTGTGCCAATTCACCCGGACGACTCTGATACCGTCTTCACCCGTCGCTTCGCCCGTCGGCGCCAACCTGTCGCCACTCATACCGAGCGAGAGAACGAAGACCTCGTGGTGGCGCGCCAACTCCCTAGCGCACATACGCGCCACAATCTCCGCACCGCCCTCTTCCTGGGGCGCGAATGTCTGGGCTACGATACAAATCCGCATCGACTGGATTCACTTTCTTTCAACTGGCGCTCTGCCAGTCGACTATTACATTTAAGTATCTTCAATTTTACTTAAAGCTGCTCGACAATATCAAGAAGGCGACCTGCGCTCCTGTCCCAAGAAAATTCTTGAGCGCGCAGATATCCACGCTCTATCATCTTTGCACGATGTTCTGGGTTGTGCAAAATCTCCTTGATCGCGCGAGCCATGTCGTCCGGTCGAAGGGGATCGAAGAACAGTGCCGCATCGCCGCAGACCTCCCGGGTCGGCGGAATATCCGATGCCAGTACAGGGCAACCCAGCAACATGGCCTCCAGCGGCGGAATGCCGAACCCCTCATAGAGGCTGGGAAAAAGAAGCGCCGTCGCTCCGGCATAAAGTCCAGCAATTTCCTCATCGGACAGGCGGCCTGTGAAGACGATCTTATCGGTGACAGAATTTGCCTCCGGATCGGACGTCTCATAGGATTGAAAAACGCTGGATGCGGGCGCGCCTGCGATGACGAACTTGGGCGCTGCTGAACCCATCATCCGGATAGCGTCCATGGCGCGCCTTATATTCTTGTTCGGCGTACGCGAGCCGACGAACAGGAGATAGGGTTCATCCGCGAGCCCCAATCGCGACACGATGGTCTCATCCCTGACAACCGCAGCCATGTGCTCGCAGCTGTTAGAAACAACAGTGACATCCTTGGTGCCGAAAGCACTTTCGAGCTCTCGCTTTGAAAACTCCGATACGGTGGCGATTTTTCCGCGGTGCGCGAGAAGACGGCCCAACAACCCGTGAACCAGCCGGTACTTGCGCGAAAAATTCTCCGGCGTGCGGAAAATCATCGCGTCGTGAACGACTGTGACCGCGCGCGAATGAAGGATGGGGCCGCTATTTCCAAGGTTGATGAGCCGGCCGTGCCGTGCGGCTTTGTAGAGGTTCGTCTGTTCCCAGACATGCCCGGAAGACCGGCCCACAGCCCGCTGTGTGATCGCACGCAGAGGCATCCTTTCCGTGGCTCCCTCCGGCGTCAGCAGCACCCACTCGTCCGCGGTGGGGTTTTCGGCCAGCCGTTTGTCGAGAGCAATGACGACCTCCCGGGCAAAACGCTGAACCCCACTCGTCGTTTGAGTGAGGAAGCGCCCATTGATGAAGGTGGTCATGCCAGCACACGAACCTCGGCGGTTTGCTTGCCCGTTATCTGGTCATAGAGATCGACAATATCGCCGTTCATCCTGTCGCTCTGATAACGGGACAGGAAACGCATATATCCCGCAAGGCCCATCTCGCGCCAACCCGCTCTATCGCGCGCCACGATCGTTTGCGCGAGAGCGTCGCTATCGCCAGCGGGAACCAGAAAGCCCGTCTGACCATGGCGTACGATCGAGCGAAGGCCACCAACTGCAGAAGCAATCACCGGCTTCCTGGCACGCATTGCTTCCACAGCAACAAGGCCAAAACCCTCCCAACGCGACGGCATGACCACCACGTCGCAGGCATTCATATAGCCTGCAATCTCCTCGGGCGATTTCCATCCCAAAAGCTCGACATTGTCCGGAACAGAGATGGGCTTGTTTTGCTCTTCCTTCGTCGTGACATGAGCCCCGATGACTTTGACTGTGACCTCGCTACCGAGCGACTGGACGGCTTTCAAAAGCACATCGACACCCTTTTGCCGATCAAGGCGTCCAACAAACAGCACCTTGAGACGTGGATCGCTCCATTCGACCGGAACCGCCACGGGCCGATTGCTCGACAGGCCGTTTTCGATCACGACCATCCGGTCAGGAGAAATACCGGCTTCGATCCCTCTGTCATATTCGTGCTGTGAGATGGCGACGATCTTCTGGCACAAGGGCGCAAGCAGACGCTCACCCAGCTTCGCGACGGGACGCAGAGGGCCAAGCGTCTCCATGTCGAAAGACCATCCATGCGGACAGTAGACGACGGGGGGGAAATTTCGATTGAGCGCGCCGACTAAGCGCACCGCCAGACCTGCAAAGGTCGAATGGGCATGCACGACGTCCGGACGAAACGATTGCACCTCTTCCGTGACCGCACGTGCCAGCGCCGCAAGGGATTTGTACCGGCCATTCCTTCGGAACGTGGCGATACAGGACAATGGAATATTTTGCACATGAGACAAGTGTCGGTCTGGGACGATCACCCTGACATTCGCCGCGCCGTATTTTGCCACCTGATGGGGCGCCACCTCACTGAGATATGTCGCAGGCCCACCCGGCAGTGTTTCAAAAACGTGCAGAACCCTCATTGTCTCTTCCCTTGGGCCACCCATTGACGTGGGTATACGCGGCGTTGTTGTTTTTGTTGCCCAGCGATTTTGTAAAACAGAATTCATGCGCTCGCCACCGATTTGCTCAACTGCGCCCTTCCTCCCGACTTCGAAGTGAAGAACTCTTGATTGATGCAAGGACTTTAGACATGCTTTCTCAAGGAAGGTTTATTCAACATATTTAAAGAGTTGTTTGCGATTTAGGAACAATTGTAACGAACCACTCCCGATCAACGAGGGGAAGACGCGTGAAAATCTGCATCGTCTCGCAGACTTTTGCTCCCCAGGCAGAGGGAGGCGCTGAGATATCGGCACGCGCGGGGGCGATCGAGCTCGCCAAGACGCATGATGTGACCGTACTGGCGCTCGGAAAAGTCGGAGATCCTCTAGTGCCGCCAGGGGAAACCAGACTTGCCGGCAATGTACGCGTGGTTCGACTGCCCTGGAAGAACAGCTACCTGCCCGGCCACCTCAAGCCCTCGGTCAACTTTGCTCGTCGTGCCGCATGGCATCTGCGCACGGCCTTTGGCGCGCTTTGCGTGGAAGGACTTGCAGAATTTTTCAGGCGCGAGAATTTCAATCTCATCTACGCGCAAAACTCCTCCTACATGCAGCCAGCGATTTTTCAGGCCGCCGAGGATGCAGGGATCCCGATCTGTCTGCATCTTCGAGACTACGCCCTGCTCTGTCCCAAGACCAGCATGTTCCGCAGGGAGGACAATTGCATAACGCCCTGCTTCGATTGCAGCCTGATCAATCGTCGCTTGAGACTACGCGGAAACGGCATGACAGTGATTGCCGTCAGCAACTTCGTGAAGCAGCGTTTCATCGAAAACGGTGTTTTGGCAGAAGCTGACTGGCATGTCATGCACAACAAGAACACGCCGCTGCAATCCTTCGACACAAGCGCCATTGGGCGCACTACACCGGTGGAGCGCGTGTTTACCTTCGGTTACCTCGGTGCGCTGGCAAAGGAAAAGGGCGTTCCCGATTTGATCAAGGCCTTCAAGGCTTTGCCTGCAGGGAGCAATGCCCGTCTGGTCCTCGCGGGACGCGGTCGCCCGGGTGAGGAGGACCGTATCAAACGTCTCGGCTCAGTGGCGAATGTTGAGTTTCGCGGTTTCGTCACACCTCAGGAAATCTATCGCATCGCCGATGCTGTCGTCGTTCCCTCTCTCTGGCACGAGCCGCAAAGCCGTATCCTCGTTGAGGCTGGCGTCTATGGTGTTCCCGTCATCGGCAGCACGAGAGGCGGAACGCCGGAAATCATCGAAGCAGAGAAAACCGGCTGGTGCTACGATCCGGAGCAGCCGCGAGCGCTTGCCGGACTGCTGGCGAAAGCAGTCTCAATCGGCCCGGAGCGTTGGTGGCAGAGACGTGACGAGCTGTTTCCAGGGATCGCCTCATTTGATGGCACGGCGGAGCAGTCAGGATATTATGACAAGCTCGAGAAAATCCTAATGACGGCTGCCACTGGCTCTGCCGTGTAGTTTCTTCGACAAGGGCTACAGGTAAACTGCACTTCGCCAGAGCTTAGCTTTCCTCTTGATCACGTCCAAACAGCGATGACTTTGGATATGGCAGCGCCAACGTCGGCAACGCTCCCGAGTGGAAATAACGTATCGATCTCGTCTCAGTGTCAGGGATCGGCGCCTGTGGAGCCGTAACCTTGCACTTGAACAGCGTCACAACGTATTCAACCTCATCGCCGTTTGGATAAGTGTAGCGGAAATGCTTTCCGCCAAAAACGTCGACGATCTCTTCGACAGCTATCGACAGGCCCGTTTCCTCGAATACCTCTCTAACGATGGCTTCCCGCGGAGTTTCGCCGGGCTCAATAGCCCCTGCTGGCAAGCTCCACCCCTCTCCAGACGACTTCTCCTGCAGCAACAACCGACCGTTCGAATCGTGAATCACCGCTGCGACCGACGGGCAGAGCAATAAGCCTTGGCCAAGCTTTTCGCGCAAAATTTGAATGTGAGATGTCATCCTAACGATCTCTCAGCAAGAGGGCTCGTCAAGCCAGAAATGCCCCGAGCGCCCAGAAGAAATCAGTAGCACAAAATCGGCAGAGATCGGAAATCCGATCATGATTGGCTGTGGACGTCCAACCAACAAACATGGTCAACAATATCTTAAGAGATTTTGGGCATGGTGATGGCAACGAAACATAGCCTGAACCGAAGCGGGTTCAGCTAGCCGATTTTAGCAGCCCGGCACGTGAACAAGGCTTGGAAATGTCCAATCTCGCTTGGCTCATCCTCATTCTCGGCTGGTTGATCTTCGTCCTCTATTATATCAGCTCCTTCTTGCGATGGGGTGTGCTGACACTCTCCTCCTATTTCTGGCTTCGTTACACCGTCCTGCCAGTCCTCATCATGCCCATCTTCGCCGGCTCGGAAAAGAACATGGCGGCGGTTGGTGGTGCAATCTTTGCTATCCGGCAGCACCTCGACCAGGCCTTCTTTCTCTCGGTGCTTGGCGTCGTCTTTCTCATTGTCGGCATGGGCCTTTCGACATTCAGTTCAGGCCGAAGCTACCTCTTCGACTTCATTGAAAGCGGTTACTCTTTCTGGCAGACGCGCACCGGCGCTTGGCTGTCCTTCCTCATCATTCTTCTGGCAACAGCGGGGCTATTCGCTCTGGGAGTGAGGCCCTTCGAGGGTCGCGAATTCGCTTTCGAAAACCCCTCGATCCGCCCGGTCATCAACCTCTACGCTGTCATTCTTCCGACCACCGCGATCAGCCTGCTGGTCTATGGTTTTGCCGGGGGCCGCAAATTCATTGCCATGGGCCTCTTCTGCAGCGTCCTTGGCTTGATGATCGGTACGCGCGGCGCCAGTATCGAAGCGCTCTTCGCCTTCATCATTTGCATCATCATCGCCTACCGATACCGCAACCTTCTCGTCTTCGGTGCTTCCGCCTTCGCGTTTATCCTTGTCGCCGTAGGCCTCGGCATATTGCGCTCGTCTGCAGATGGCCAGGCAGCACCCGACTTGATCGACAGCCTGAGCGCCCAGATCTTCTACGGCAACAACTTCTCGGATTTTCGCGACTACGCGTGGATCTTGAGCGGCTTCAAGGGCCAGTTCTACCACGGCATGACCTATCTGGCCGGTTACACCGCATTGATCCCCGCCTTCATCAGCGAGTTTCGAAACGACTACCGCACCGGCGTCATCACCACGACGCTCGCAGGGCTTGATCCTGAATTCCATGCAGGCCTGCGCCCCACCCTTTTCGGCGAGGCCTACCTCAATTTCGGCATCCCAGGCATCATTTTTGCCGCAACGCTTTTCGGCTTCTATTTCGGCAAGCTGCATCTTTGGGTCCACACGGACCTGCCGCGCAACGGCCTAGGCGTGCGACGCGTGGCCTGCGGTTACATCGCGTTCCTATTCCTGTTCAACGCGGTCTTCACCCCGAGCTTCTACTACGTCTATGTTGTGTCGGCGTGGCTCCTGGGCGGCATCATCCTGTCGTGGCTTCTCACTGTCCCCAATCGCACGGACGCCAATGATCTCCCTTCGGCAGGCTGATTACCCCTCCGCCGATGTGCGAAATCGCCCTTTGGGATTAGCGCGCCAAAAGGTGCCCAGCCAGGCATCCGTCGATGGTGGACGGAAGGCGCCAAATCCCGACGTCGGAGAGAAGGTCATTTCCCCGAAAACCGGTCCTGACGGCTTGTCGTAAAAGTCGATGCGGACAAATTCGAAGCCCTGCGCCAGGGTGCGGGCCGCGGCGAGAATGGCATCGAGATGCGGAGGACGCGGCAATTCCTTGTCTTCCATCGGGTAATAATGGCCGAAGGACAGCTTATTCCAATGCTCGTCATAAAAGCAGCGGCGGTGATCGCTGAAGCGGGCCGTATCGATCTGGATGCAGGGAATATCGTCCTCGAAGCAGAACAGCTTGTAATCGACCGGCGCTTCGCCATTCTCGCCGATAAAGGGCTCGATGAAGAGTTCCGGTTCGATATGGTTGTACCATTCTTCCGCAAGACGCCAGGCGGTACGTCCCTGTAGCCAGAGGTCGCACTTCTCCTTGGCGCCGACGAGATCGTCAGGCCCATAGACAAAGATGTTCCGATCCGAACCGTGATTGACCTTGATCACATAGGGAAACGGCAAGGGCGGGCAATCGTCGAGGTTCTTGCCCCGCCAAAGCGTCGGCGTCACCCACTCGTCACCCAGAACCTTGGCGACATGCGCTTTGACAGCGATCTTGTCGCTCAGCATGATCAATCGCGGATCGTCCGCAGGTTCACGCCACGCAATCTTGCGTGCAACCAGATGTTCGTTGAGTGTCTTGGGGTTATTGATGTTGGGCCAAAGCCGGTGATAGCGGAAATACTGCAGTTGGGTCGCCTGTTTGATCGGCAGGCTGTGTATGGTGGCGTGATAGAGCGCCTTTAGAAGCTTCCCCAACACGGTTTTCTGCGGTTGACCGACTGCCATGCCCATCCCCTTTAGCCTGCCCCCAGCAGGCATCAATTGCTTTAAATATTCCTTGAAGCTCGCCACAGCATGAGCGCCGAAACACTCGCCGTTATCAGGGCCGTCACAAGCGCTGCGAGCCCCGCTCCCATGAAGCCCAAGGTGCTGATGAGAAGAAAACTCATGCCGATCGAGATAATAACGCTGGAAAGATTGACGACGGCGTAATGGCCGTCCTTTCTGAGGCTGCTCATGCCAAAACCCATGAGATCGGTGCAGGCGCGAACCGCAGCCGTGACCAGCAGCAGCGCAAAAACGCCCTCATGCTCAATAAGCGCAGGCATGTTCATGACCTCCACCACCACACTTCCCGCAACGAAAATCGCCACGCCGAGAATGAGGCCAGCCACGGCAGTCTTGGTAAATTGCCGGACCATCATCCGCCGCCATTCCGCAGCCGAGCCGTCGTTGTAAGCCTTGAATAATTTTGGGATGGCGATTTGCAGGACGGCCGTCGAGATCAGCGTCTGCAACGCATTCGCCAGCGACCAGTAGAAGGTGTAGACCCCCGTCAATGACAACGTCAGCAACAGCGAAATGATATAGCGATCGGCATAGACAAGGCCGACATTGCAAATCTCGCTGATGTGGATCATCCAGGAGCGGCGCATGCGGCTCTTGATCCAGTCATAGCGCACCGGTGCTTTGGCGATGCGCGCAAGCGGCCAATGGCGCAGGGCGTAAAACAGGCCAACAAACATGCCGATATACCCAAGCGACCAGCCGACGAACACTGTTTCAACGTTGCGAAACGCTGGGAAGGCGAGGCCCAGAGCAATCACGGGCAAGACCCACGACGTCGTTCGCAGGAAGAAAAGGATATTGGCGGCGCTTGCCATTTCCTTGGAGATCAAGGGCATGTGGATGTCACACGAGATCGTCTCCAGCCAGACGATAATCAGGATGACGACATACAGAGGTTTGATCGGATAATTGAAGATGAACGCCGCAACGACGGCCAGTAGCGTCATCAGGGACAGGGACGCAATCGTCACCGCAAGCCGCGTCTTCATATAGGCGCCGGTCACGCCGTTCGATTTACCGCTGACATCGCGGGCGATGAAGTAATTGAGTCCCCATCCGAGGATGGCCGGCGCGGTGGTGACGACGCCGAGCGCCAGGCCATAGATACCCGCCGCCTCCAGCCCCATGAACTTAACGATATAGAAGGAGAGTGCGAAGCGCAGAACGAGCGTCGATCCGCGAAGTCCCGTATTGAAGAGAATGCTGAGGCCTGTGGCTCCAAGGCCCTTCTGCCAGAATGGGATGCGCTTCATGGCGAGATGCCTACTGTCTGCCAAGACCGGGCCTCAATAATGCAGGCCGGTACGGTCTTGGCGAACCACCCGTGCCTGCTTGAGCCCACTTTCTTCGAGAGCCACGAGCGAGAGAACGGTGCTTCCGGCATCGTCCTCATTTTGTATAAGAACGACCTCGTCGACCATCTTGGCAATCGGTGCGGAGATGGGATGCGCGCTGGCAATCCCGCCATCGACAACGATCAAATCGAAAGCCTCGTTTTCCTCGCTCACCATTTTGCCCGACAGATGAGCCTGAAGATCAGCACCAGCGGGCAGGAATTTCATCAGCGCCGTGTCTTCGAAATCCACAATTTCCCCACGCTCAGCACGATCTGTGACAGCGTTGTCTGCGGCGGAGGAGGAGGCGTCCAGCAACATGCGCGTCAATGCCGGGTCACGGCTTGCGCCGTCCGCCAACAGCACGCGCCGTCCCAGGCGCGCGGCAGCATGTGCCAGGTTGAATGCCGTATGCGAGGCGCGATTTTGCGGGCCGACGGCAGCCACGAGCACCGCATATCCTTGTGCCAAAGGAACCGAAGAGCACAGTTCCTTCACAAGCCCCGCATAGTCATCCTTCTCATTGGCCAGAAGCGCGCGGCTGCGCTTGGCAGGTATGATGCCTGACGCAAAAGTTACGGGTTCGGGAACAGGCTGTGGCAAAGCAACAGGTGCAACCGTCGAAACCGGCGTCGATGGAACAGTCTGAAGCTTTTCTTCAGGCGGCGTGATCGCAGTCTTTTCCGGCTTCGCCCTCTTGAAGCGATTGACAATGGAGGGGGTAGCAGCAGCGACCGCCGAGCTTCGTCCCCCGAACTGGTCGCGCAGCACCAGAATACCGGCTGCCAGGATCATGCCGAAGAGTCCGGCACCGGTGGCCAGCAAGGCTCTCGGCGGTCCGGCCTTCTTCAACGGCGCCTCGGCAACGGAGATGATCCGCGAATTTTCCGTCGGCGTTCCCTGCTGCTCGGAAAGCTGGCGCGTCCGCAGCAGGAAGGATTCGTAGACGGCACGATCGCTGTCGAGCTTGCGCTGAAGCTCGCGCAGTTGCACCATCGTGCTTTCTTCGCCGTTTTGATTGCGCGTCAGCCGGTCAAGATTGGCCTGAAGAAGGGCCAACTGGTTTTTCAGCCGGTCGAGATTGCGCGACGTGGTGGTGGAGAAATTGCGAAGCTGGTCGTCGAGGATGGTGGCAAGCGACTGCGTTCTCGCTCTTGCGGCCTGAAGCGCTGGATGCTGCGCGCCGAGCGAGGTTGCGAGAACGGCCTGTTCCTCCTGGCTTTGCTGGTACCGGGCCCTGAGCGAAATGATCGAGGGAGTCAGCGACGAATCGGGGATCGATCGCAGATATTGCCGGTCGTTACGCGCCTGCCTCAGTTCGGAGACGAGTGCCTCGTTCTCCGCAATCGTGCCTGAAAGACGCGCAATCTCCCCATTGGTGTCGGAAATCTGCTGCTCGATATCGGGACGCCCGGCGACATTGGCCAGGTTGTGGGTTGCCCTGTAGGCCTGAACGGCACGGTCACCATCTTCCACGGCCTTGCGCAGTTGCTCTAACTGTGCGGACAGGCCACCGCCCGTGCGCTTCAGCGTGTCGGCATTCATCTCGGAACGGAGTTCCAGGTAGGTATCGGCAATCGTATTGGCGAGCTTTGCCGCCTGCTCCGGGCTGCTCGATCTCACAGTGACATTGACGATGAAGCTCTTGCCGACGATCGCAACAGACTCGGCCTTGCGCAGTCTATCGACCGCAAGCTGCGTGCGGCTTTTGCTGTCGGTATATTCGGAATTGTAGGCGCCGAAGTCTGGATCGTTCTGCAGATTTTCTTTTTCGACGACGCGGGTCAGAAGCTCATTCGACGTCAGCAGATATTGCTGGTTCAGCACGTGAGAATCGACCGCGCGCGGCTGAGCGGTCAGATCGCTTTCCAAAATCCTGGAGCCTTCCGGATCAAGCAGGATTTGGGTTGTCGCAGAATAGTAATTGGGGATGAGCAGCGACACGCCGAAGGCGGCAGCTGCCAGAAGCAGTCCGCTCAAGAGGATGATGAGGATATTACGCCATAGAAGGGCGAAGAGCCGCAGCAGGTTTTCCGGTCCATGCGTAGGTTCGCGATAGCTCGCCCCGTCCATCACGCCCTGATTCATCGCCATCTCAGTTCACCGGCCCATAACGCAAACACATAAAAGCAGACGAGGAACTGGTGAGGACAACATCACCATGACCCGCGCGACAGAGATGTCCAAGCTTCAACGATGGCCGCTTCAGTATATCGGCGCTCCAGCACAGACACTCTCTGGATCACCCTAGAACAGCACCTGTTAACATACCGTTTGTCGGGTGTTGGCGAGCCATAATGCAAGAAGGCCGCGGAGCAGGCAGCTCCCCGGCCTTCAATGTCTGTGCTGACTGTCGAAACCTCAGACGGCGATTTCGCGTCGCTCGCGATCGGTGATGATCGAGAGGTCGAGGATCTTCTGCAGGTTGGCCGCGTGACGGAAATCAGGATCGGCGACCCCACCCTCCATCACAGCCTTGGCGAATTTCTCGTAATTGGTCGGCACGGGTTCCGGCTCGATATCCCGCCAGACCGCCTTTTCGATATCCTCGCCAAGGCAACCGCGCAGCGTCGAATATTCCGGCGTATGAACGACCTCAAGCGCGCCCTTGTCGCCATGCAGGCGCAAACGAAGCTCGTTGAGGTGGCCGGTCGCCCAACGGGTGGCGTGAATGACGCCCATGGCGCCGTTCTGCAATTCCGCCGTCATGGTGAAGCTGTCATTGGCATCGAGATCATAGACGTCGATCCGATTGCCCTCATATTTGTCGAAGGTCTTCAGCCGCGTGAAGATGCGCTCCACATCACTTCCCGCACCATAGGACGCAAAGTCGAGAATGTGGATGCCGACATCGCCCAGCACACCGTTTGAGCCGTGCTTGGTCGACAGGCGCCAGAGCCACTTGCTCTCTGTCATCCAGTCGCCCCAGGCTTTCGACACCAGCCAACTCTGGAGATAGGATGCCTCCAGGTGACGAAGCTTGCCGATGCGGCCGTCCAGCACCATCTTGCGCGCTTCCTGTAGCGGCGCCACATTGCGATAGGTAAGATTGACCATGGCAACGAGACCAGCCTTTTCGGCGGCATCCGCCATTTCGGCAGCCTTGCCATAGGTTTCCGCCAGCGGCTTTTCGCAGAAGACGTGCTTACCGGCAGCCAGAAGCTTGAGGCTGGTTGGATGGTGGATTGCATCCGGCGTGACGTTCGCCACCGCATCGAACTCGCCCCAGGCAAGGGCATCGTCCAGCGAGGTGAAGGTCAGTGGAATGTTGTGGCGTGCGGCAAAGGCGCGGACGATCACCTCGTCCACGTCGACAGCCGCGACGGTTTCCACACCGGAAATCTGAGAGAAGTGGGTGGCATGCGTATTCGCCATGCCACCGGTACCGAGAATAAGAAGCTTCATGATGGATTACCTGTAACCTGCTTCACCAGCCTGGTGCAGTTTGGGGCCGCGCTCTTCGATAGGCTCAAGCGCCTTTTCAACGGGCACGTTCGGGGCATCGTGGATGCTCTTCAGCGCGCCTGCCGGATTGTATGCCCATTTGACCGAGTTGCTGATGACCGTCTGAATGTTGGCGTCATGGTAAGTGGGATATGTTTCATGTCCCGGACGGAAATAGAAGATGTTGCCCGCACCGCGGCGCCATGTGAGACCGGAGCGGAAAACCTCGCCGCCCTGAAACCAAGAAATAAACACGGTTTCAAGGGGTTCCGGCACGGAGAACTGCTCCCCGTACATTTCCTCGTTTTCCAGTTCGAAATGCTCTGGCAGGCCGGCGGCGATTGGGTGACGGGGATTGATGGTCCAGATGCGTTCACGTTCGCCGGCCTCGCGCCACTTCAAGGCACAAGGTGTGCCCATCAGCCGCTTGAACGGCTTGGAGAAGTGGCCGGAGTGGAGAACGATGAGACCCATGCCTTCCCAGACGCGCTTGGCGACGCGCTCGACGATCTCATCTTGAACGGCGCCATGGTCCTTGTGGCCCCACCAGACCAGCACATCGGTCTGGTCCAATCTCGCCTGCGAAAGCCCGTGCTCGGGCTCCTGCAGGGTGGCGGTCGTCGCATTGATCTTCGGGTCCTTGTTCAGGGCATCGGCAATCGTGTTGTGCATGCCGTTGGGATAAACAGCACGAACCGTCTCATTGATATGCTCGTGGATGTTTTCGCCCCAGACGACGGTATTGATGGTCATAGATATGCTCCTTGATGAACCAGCGCGGGTTGTTAACGCCGGTGAACTGAAATTGATCAGGCGGCTCCGCGTGTTTCTGCACGTTTGAGAGAAACACCTGCTTGATCGAAACTGTGAATGTGCTCCGGCAAGGGCGAGAGCTTGAGTTTTTCGCCCGGCGCTCGGTGCGAAACGCCCTCCTCGCGCACGACGAGCGGTTCGTCCGCGCCGATATCGACATAAATGTAGCTGTCGGAGCCGAGCATTTCGGAGTGAACGATTTCGCCCGTCCAGCCACCCGCTCCATCGGAAACCACGATATGCTCCGGCCGAATACCGATCGAATGGGCGCCATGGCTTTCGGCGAGATGACCACTGATGAAATTCATCTTCGGCGAGCCGATGAAGCCGGCGACGAAGGTGTTGACCGGGGTTTCGTAAAGCTCGAGTGGCGTGCCGACCTGCTCGACACGACCGTCCCGCAACACGCAAATTCTGTCTGCAAGCGTCATCGCCTCCACCTGATCGTGGGTAACGTAGATCATGGTCGTGTCATGCATGCTACGGTGGAGCTTGGCAATTTCAAGACGGGTCGCGACACGAAGGGCGGCATCCAGATTGGAGAGTGGCTCGTCGAAGAGGAAGACCTTGGGATCGCGAACGATAGCGCGTCCGATCGCCACACGCTGACGCTGGCCGCCGGAAAGCTGTTTGGGCAGACGTTCGAGATAGGGCGTCAGCTGCAGCATCTCTGCGGCCGCTTCCACGCGCTTGCGCCGCTCTTGCTTGCTGGAGCCGGCGAGCTTCATGCCGAAGGCCATGTTCTCGAAAACGGTCATGTGCGGATAGAGTGCATAGGACTGAAAGACCATGGCGACACCGCGCTTGGCGGGTGTGAGGCGATTGACCACCTCGCCCTCGAAGGACAGTTCACCGCCGGTGATTTCCTCCAGGCCGCAGATGAGACGCAGCAGCGTCGATTTCCCGCAGCCGGATGGGCCGACGAAGACCATGAATTCGCCGGAGCGGATATCCATGTCGATGCCTTTGATCACCTCGAAAGCGCCAAAGGATTTGCGCACGTTGCGCAGTTGAATGCTGGTCATGAGATTTCTCCTAGCCTTTGACGCCGCCGGCGGTGAGGCCGGAAATGATGCGTCGCTGGAAGATCAGAACGAGGATGACGAGTGGAACAGTGACGATGACGGAGGCCGCCATGATCGTTCCCCAGGGAATTTCAAACTGGGAGCTTCCCGAAAGCAGGGCGATCGCCACCGGAACCGTGCGTTGATCGTTCGATGAGGTGAAAGTGAGCGCGAAGAGGAACTCGTTCCAGGCCGCGATGAAGGCGAGAAGCCCTGTCGTGACCAGCGCCGGCCACATCAGCGGCAGGAAGACCTGCGTGATGATGACCCATGGCGATGCACCATCGACGATCGCCGCCTCTTCGATTTCCACCGGCAGATCCCGCATGAAGGTCGTCAGAACCCAGACGGTAAAGGGTAGAGTGAAGATCATGTAGGAGAAGATCAGTGCCAGCGGCGTGTTGAACAGACCCGCCCAGCGGATCAATTCGAAGAGGCCGGCCAGCACCGCGATCTGCGGGAACATCGAGACCGAGAGGATCGTCAGCAGCAGCAGCGCGCGTCCCCTGAAGCGAACGCGGGCAAGCGCATAAGCCGCCGTCACCGCCAGAAGCAGCGAGAGAGCCACGACGCAGGTTGCCACCATCAGCGAGTTGCCGAGATTGCGCAGGAAGCTGTCATTGGCCAGCACGTCGGCATAGTTGCCGAGAGAAAAGCTCTTCGGCAGATAGTTGATTTCGAAGAGAGCCGTGCCGGATTTGAAACTCGTCAGGATGGCATAATAGAAGGGGAAGACTGCCACCACGATGATGATGGCGACGAGCGCATAAAAGGCGGTGTTTTTCACAACAGTCGAAGCTGTCATTTTGCGCCTCCATCGGTGTTGACGCGGCCAAGCCACATATAGACGATGGTGATCGAGGCGATGATGAGAAACAGCATCGTCGAGACCGCCGCACCATAGGCGAATTTGTCGAAGTCGAAGAGGTTTTCGCGTGCCAGCACCGACAAGGTGCGCGTCTGGGCATTGTTGGGCGTCAATATGTAGATGAGGTCGAAGACGCGCATCGCATCCAGCATGCGGAAGATAACCGCGACCATCAGCGCCGGGCGGATCATCGGCAGTGTGACGCGCCAAAACACCTTGATCGGGTGGATGCCGTCGACCTTGGCTGCCTCGTACATATCCTTCGGCACCATCTGCAGACCGGCGAGAATGAGGAGCGCCATGAAGGGCGTTGTCTTCCACACATCCACAATCAGCACCGCCGTCATTGCCGTTTCGGGGTTTGCGGTCCACGCGATCTTATGGCTGATGAGACCGAGGCTCAGCATCATGTCGTTCAAGATGCCGAACTGGTCGTTCAGCATCCAGGACCACATGCGGGCCGAAACGATGGTCGGAATGGCCCAGGGAATGAGGATCGCGGCACGCACGAAGCCTCGCCCCCTGAACTCGGCGTTCAGCACCAGCGCTACGATGAGACCCAGAACCGTTTCGAGCGACACAGAGACGATGGTGAATTTTACCGTGTTCCAGGCAGCGCCCCAGAAGACCGGATCTGCCAGGAGACCACGATAGACGGTGCGGCCGCTGCTGAGCGTAATCCACGAAATGTAGTTCTTGAGTCCGACGAATTGGGCGCCGGAGAGATTGGTCAGAGAGGCGTCCGTCAGGCTGAACCAGACGGTTCTGACGAGAGGCCAGCCCGCGACAAGCGCGAGCACGAGAAAGGTCGGGGCGAGGAACAGCCAGGCTGAGCGTAGCCGCTCCGACTGCAGGTCGGAGCCGACCATCGCCGCCTGTCGATCAGGGACAGTTGTTTTCATGAGAGCTTCCACCGATTGGACGGGAGGCGAAGCGGCGAGAGATGCCGCTTCGCGTTGACAGTGTTACCAGCCACTGCCCTTGAGATCGGTCAGCTCGACTTCGAGAAGTTCGAGGTTTTCGGCAGCCGTGCCGGAGCCGGAGAGCGTGTTGTGGACAGCACCCCAGAACTTCGACGAGACCTCGTTGTACTTCACCTTGGTTGCCGCGGACGGACGCGGAACCGCCGTTTCGAAGATCGGCTTCCACTGCGGCATGAAGGGCTGCGCAGCAGCGACATCCTTGTCGTCGTAAAGCGCTGCAATGGTGGGCATATTGGACAGCTCCACCGCCCGCTTCTTCTGCGTTTCGGCAGAGGTCAGGAACTTGACCAGCTCAATGGCTGCATCCTGGCTCTTCGAATATTTCGAGACAGCAACGTTCCAGCCACCCAGGGTCGAAGCAGGTGCCTCGCCGTCTGCGCCCGCTGGCAGCGGCGCGACGCTGAACTTGCCCTTGATGGCGCTATCGGCGCCATTGCCCAGAGCATAGGCATAGGGCCAGTTGCGCATGAAGACGGCGTTGCCCGTCTGCCAGACCCCGCGCGCCTCCTCTTCCTTGTAGGCCAATGCGCCCTGGGGCGAAATCGTGCCGATCCAGCTTTTCGCCATATCGAGAGCGGCAGCGGCCTTCTCGTTATTGATGGTAATGTCGCCATTGGTCTCGACGATATGTCCACCGCCAGCGGACGCCACCCATTCGAGCGCGTTGCAGGTCAGGCCTTCATAAGCGCTGCCCTGGAACACGAAGCCCCACATATCCTTCTGGCCGGCTGCACGTTCCTTGTCCTGAATTTCCTTGGCAGTCTCTGCCATCTCTTTCCAAGTCTTCGGCGGCTGCTTGCCGTATTTGTCTAGCAGATCCTTGCGATAGAACATTGCCGGCGCATCGGTGTACATCGGCATGGCCACAAGCTTGCCATCCACGGTTTGCGACGCGACCACGGATGGGAAGTGCTGACCGATGACGTCCTTGGCCGCAGCCGTCAGATCGACGAACTGATCGGCAAGTTGTGGCGCCCAGACGATATCGGTCTGGTAGACATCCACATCCGTGTTCCCGGCTGCAAGCCAAAGGCGATACTGGCTGAACTGTTCGCTGGACGATGGCGGCATCGTCACCAGTTTGACCTTATGGCCGCTCTGCTTTTCAAACTCGGCCAAACGCTCACGAATGAAGTTCAGGTTTTTGCCGGTGGAATTGGCCGCCATGGCGATCTCGGCAGCTTGCGCTGATGCCGCAAAGGCCAAAAGGCTACCGCACAGCAACAAGGCCCTCTTAGAAAAGTTCGTCATCATTCTCCTCCCTATGAAACTTTGACGATACGTAAATTGAAAACGCTTTCAATTTTTCGAAGCTTACAATTCCTCTTCCGCCTGTCAATAGCGGATGAAATGGTATTTTTCCGCATTGACACGCCCTTGAAGGTACGATCGCAGAGAAGCCTCTGAATCTAAATGCTTCATCCTCCTTCTCTAATTTTAAATCGCTTTCGATTTTTGTTGCTTGAAAAATTCGCTTTGAGCTAGCATGCAGATGAAAACGGCGGACATCATGAAGCTCAAGGAATTCGCAGAACAGGTCGGCCTTTCCCCGACGACGGTCAGCCGCGCCCTTGGGGGTTATCCGGAGGTTCGCCAGGAAACCCGCGAGCGGGTGATGGAGGCTGCCCGCAGGCTCGGCTATCGCCCCAATGCCAATGCGGTCAGGCTTGTGACCGGGCGCGCGGGCGCCATCGGCGTCGTCATGGGTCGCAGTGGCGGCGGACACTTCTTCTCGGAATTCATGGGCGGCATGGCCGCGCGTCTGGAAGGCCAGGAAACCGACATTCTTGTCAGTGTCGCCATCGACAACAATCTCGATGAGGAACTGGCGATCTTCAACCGTCTGGCGGCCAGCGGCAAGGTGGATGGCATCGTCGTCCACTCGCCCCGCCCGGCGGATGAACGCGTGGCCCTGTTGAACCGACTGGGCGTGCCCTTTATCGTGCATGGCCGGTCGAAGACGTCGTTTCCGCATGCCTGGCTCGATATCGACAATCGCGACGTTACATACCGTCCCACCATGCACTTTCTCGAGCGCGGACACCGGCGCATTGCCCTCATCAATGGACCGAAAGGCCGAACATTCGTCAACGACCGTGAACAGGGATTTACGGACGCGCTTTCGGAATACGGGCTTTCACCCGACCCGAAGCTGATGATGAACGAGCATTTCAGCGAAGAGACGGCCTTTCGATTTGCCCGCGCACTTCTGGAGCAACCATCGCGCCCCACTGCCTTCGTTGCTGGAGCGATGATGACTGCTCAAGGCGTTTATCGTGCCGCGACGCAACTGGGTCTCGTCATCGGCAAGGACGTCTCCGTCATCGCTCATGACGATGTGTTTCCCTACCTGACGCCTGAAAGCATGCTGCCGCCGCTATCCACCACCCGCTCATCCATGCGCATGGCCGGCATGCGCGTGACCGAACTTCTCCTCCAGATCATCTCCGGCAGGCCGATTCAGGAATGTCAGGAACTGTGGCCGGTGGAGTTGATCCTGCGTCAGTCCACCGGCTCAGCGTCCTGAAAGACAATAGCAAAGCTCCTCTAGCTTTGCTGGGCTCAACCATCTGTCGATGCTGTTTCGCCAGCGTCCAACCACTGACAATATCCCCCTCATCATCGCATGGAGCGCAAGCCCCTCTCCGATTGTGGTCGAGGCTCGTCGCATTCCTTACGGCTTGATGACGACTTTGATGCAACCATCGTCCTTGTTCTTGAAGGTTTCGTAAAGGCCGGGCCCTTCCTCCAGTGTCGCGCGATGGGTGATGACGAAGGATGGATCGATCTCGCCTTTCAGCACACGGTCCATCAACATCGGCAGGTAGCGCTGGACGGGCGTCTGCGCCATGCGAAGGGTCAAGCCGCGATTGATGGCAGAGCCCATCGGAATCTTATCGAGAAACCCACCATAGACACCGACGATCGAAACAGTGCCGAAGTTGCGGCAGCAGTGAATGGCCTGACGCAGCACATGCGGCCGATCGGTCCCCATAAAGGTTGCGACCTTGATCCGGTCGATGCGCGAGTCCCAGCTGGCTGCAGGGTCTGCCTCTGTCCCGACAGCATCGATGCAGGCATCTGCGCCACGCCCGCCGGTCAGTTGCATGATCTCGTCATAGATATCGGTTTCCAGATAGTTAAGCGTCAGCGCACCGGAAGCCGCCGCAAGCGCGAGGCGCTCCGCCACACTGTCGACGGCAATCACGCGGGCAGCACCCAGCATGTAAGCCGAGCGGATCGCCATCTGACCGACCGGTCCACAGCCCCATATGGCAACCGTCTCGCCGGGTTGGATATTGCAGAATTCCGCCGCCATGTATCCTGTCGGAAAGATGTCGGACAGAAAGAGAGCCTGCTCATCGGTCAAGCCGTCGGGCACCTTGATTGGCCCCACATCTGCATAGGGGACCCGAAGATATTCCGCCTGACCGCCACTATAGCCGCCAAGCATATGCGTATAGCCGAAAAGACCGGCGGGGGAATTGCCCCACATCTTCTTCGCTTTCTCCTTGTCGGGATTACTGTTCTCGCAACCGGAAAAGAAGCCGCGCTGACAAAAGAAGCAATGCCCGCAGGAAATGGTGAACGGCACAACGACCCGGTCGCCGACCTGCAGCTTGCTGTTTCCTTTGCCCACTTCAACGACCTCACCCATGGCCTCATGGCCCATGACATCGCCGGAATGCATGTCAGGCACGGAGCCTTGATAAAGATGAAGATCGGAGCCGCAGATCGCGCAAGCGGTTACTTTGATGATGGCATCCCGATCATCCTCGATGACGGGATCGGGCACGGTTTCGCATCGAATATCGTGTTTGCCATGCCAGGTCAGTGCCTTCATAACATTCTCCTTTGGTTCGCTTGGTGTAGCGCTTCTTCGAACCAGAGCTTTTTGAGATTGTTCCTGACAGGGGTCAGCCGGCAACAATCAAGCCACTCGAAAAGACCACGGCGCAACGACATATCGCGGCCTTGCTGTGGGGGATAACCCGTCTGTAGCGGTTACTGGATATCCAGTAGACGTTCCAGATAGCGGCGTTCCACATCCGCAGGCGGATTGTTACCGAGCTTTTCGCGGATTGCTTCGAGAATCTCACGTGCGCGCTGCACGTCGATTTCATCTGGTACCCGAACCTGTGAATCACCGAAATCCGGGCCGGAATTGGCGCGGGGACGGCCAAGCGGATCGCGGCCGTTCTGGTCGCCCTGCCCCATCATGCCCTGCTGACCCTGGCCAGGCTGCTGCCCCTGCTGGCGCATGGCCTGCATGATCTGGCCCATCATGTCCTGAGCACCCTGGCGCAGCGCATTCAGCGCATTGCCCTGACCTTCGACAGCCCGTTCGCCACGGCCCTGACCCAGCGCTTCACCGGCACCCTTCATTTCCTGCTCGGCCTTGCCGAAATTCTGACCGGGCTCCATGCCGAGATCGCGGAGGCCCTTTTGCAGGTCACCGAGTTGCTTGCCCAGTCCCTCCTGCTGCTGGCGCAGGTTCTTCAACGCCTCGCGAAGTTGCTGGGCGGTCATCTGATCGGGGTTTTGCCCCTGTCCGTTCTGCGGCTGGCCATTCTGCTGCTCGCCGTTCTGGCCTTGCTGATCTTGCGGCTGCTGGCCGTTCTCGCCCATCTGCTGCTCGCCGCCCTCTTCGCCCTGCTGAGGATCGCCGCGCTGCATACGGTCGCGCAGCGCCTGGTCGAGCTTGAAGGTCTCGTCCATCAGCTTCTGTTGCTGCTGCATGATCTCGCCCAGCTTGTCGATCTGCTGGCGCAACTGGCTATTTTCCTGTTGCTGTTGGCCCTGCTGGCCGCGCTGCGGGCGACCGGCCTGCAGGTTGTTCATCATCCGCTGCATCTGCGACAGCATTTCCTGCGCCGCATCGCGGTTACCGGAACGGGCAAGGTTCTCGATCTGGTTCATCATGTTTTCCAGATCGCGCTGACGCAGCACGTTCTGCGCCTGCTGGTTCATATTGCCCTGGGGTGCATTCTGCATGCGCTGCGCGAGTTCCTTCATGAACTCGTTCATCGCCTCGCGAAGCTCCTGCATGAGCTTGGCAATTTCCTCATCCGGTGCCTTGCGTTCCAGTGCCTGCGACAGGGCATCCTGCGCATCACGCAAGCGCTTTTCCGCCTGCGATAGATCACCGTCTTCGATCCCCAAAGCGATTTCCCAGAGATAGTCCGCCGTATTCTTCAGCATCTCCTCATTATAGGCGAGCTTCATGCGCGCCTGCGCCGATTGCAGCAGGAGGTAGTGCGTCTTGTTGGGGATGGTCTCTTCCGGACGCAGACTGACCGCCTCATTATAGGCGATCGCCTTTGGCATCTGGCGTGTATCGAGCGAGAAGATCTGCCGCTGTTCTGCGACCGAGGCCGCTAGCGGCTCGGAGAAATTGCGCCCTGGAAGGATCATTTCCTGCGGAGGGCTCTTGCCCGTCTGACCTGCGCCATCGGTTGCGACGAGCGTAATGCGGACGCGTTTTCCCGCCATGGGATGTTCGGTGAGATTGCGGCTCGTCACGCCCTTCATGTCACGCGGATTCTGGCGCGGAAGATCGAGCTTGTATTCCGGCGGCGGATAAAGCGGCGTGGCGTCAGCCTGAATGTCGAGTGGCTCGATGACGGCATGGGCTTCACGCACGCCATAATCGTCCTTGGCGGTGAAGCCGATCTCCAGCGCACCATTGGCCGCACGGCGCGGCAGATTGTCAAAAGCAATGACCGGTGGTCTGTCCGGGATGATATTGAAGAACCAAGACTGGCCGTTCGCCTCGATGGTACCGCTCTCCTTGAACTCCATCGTGAAGGTGCGCGGCGCAACTGCGGTCTGGCCCTCGGGGCTTGGCTGGGCAGGCGCAACAGCGACGGTCGCCTTTTCCTGCGCGCCTTCCGGCGCAAGCTTTTGCAACTCGCCGGCCGCGTCAGGCTCGAAGGTGACCTCCTCCTGGCCCGCACCACCCGTCATTCGGATCGTCAGCTTGGAGGATTGCGGAACGGAGACCGCGTCGGCGCGATCGGCATTCTGGCTGGTGAGAAAAATGGGCGCCCGACCCGTATAGGATGGCGGCGTCACCCAGGCATCGAGACGGATATCCGGGTTCAGCGGCCCGGAGGCCGGACGGCTGCGAAATGCATCGGCAATGCTGCCTGCACCATTCGAATAGGAAAAGCCGAACGCAGCAACAAGGAGCAGCGCCGGGATAGCACGAAGCGCCATCCGGTCGTGGCGGGCGATATCCGGCCGCGGCAAACCTGCATCGAGCGCGGCGATCCGCTCGGCCATGCGCGTCTGGTGCTCTTTCCATAGCGCGCGCGCAATGGGGGTATCGAAAGCGGGCTCGTCTTCCTGAACGCCGACCGGCTGGTGCGGAAGACCATTGCGCTCTTCAAGCAGGCGCGAGGCTTCTTCCTTCGAAGGCCAGCGCAGACGCGCAATCGGCAGGAGCGCGCTGAGGAATGTAAAGACCACGACAAAAACGACAGCCCAGCGCAAAAGGTCGGGCATCTGCCGGAACAGACCGAACCAACCAAGCGAGAGAAACACCGCGGCGACCGAGAGCGGCAGAAGCGTTTTCGGCGCAAGGCGCTCGGCAAACAGAACGAGTTTCGCAAAGAACCGTTTGGCCGCCACGCGCCGTGCCAGCTCAGGTCTCTTGTCGAAAGCGCCTTTTCCGCCTTGCCTGGTGGTCATCAATCCGTTCTCCCGGTCTGGCCACACGATCTCGCCGCCAATGACGCAGCCGCGAAATCTCTCAGTGCAACAGCGTGCAGGATAGCATTGTTTGTGGCGAAGACGAGGGCAAGCCAGCGCTTGCCCCGCTTTTTTCGTCCAGTTCGCCTAATCGTGATAGACGCTCTCAGTCCAGCCAGGCTGGCACGGAGTCGAGCGCGATCAGTTCTTCATAGGTGCCGCGCGGGCGAATGACGTGGAACTGGTCTCCACTGACCAGCACTTCCGGCACCAGAAGCCGCGAGTTGTAAGTGCCTGCCTGCACCGCGCCATAGGCACCGGCAGAGCTGACGGCAATGAGATCACCGGGCTCAGGTTCTGCCATCTCGCGATCAAGCGCCAGATAATCGCCCGTCTCGCAGACCGGTCCCACCACATCCGCCTTGATGCGCGGCGCATCTGCGGACGGCTGCACGACGGGGCGAATGCCGTGATAGGCTTCATAAAGCGTCGGACGGATGAGATCGTTCATCGCCGCATCGACGATGACGAATGACTTCTCGCCGCCATCCTTCACGTAAAGAACTTCGGTTACGAGGATTCCGGCATTGCCAACGATCAGGCGACCCGGCTCGGTGACGATCTTGCAGTTGAGGCTCTTCAGCTCGTTCTTGACGATATGCGCATAGGCATCCGGCAGGGGGGGTGGATTGTTGTCGTCCTTATAAGGAATGCCTAAGCCCCCACCGATATCCACATGGCTGATCGTGTGACCATCGCCGCGCAACGACTCCACCAACTCACGCAGCAGTCGGAACGCATCTTCGAAAGGCTGCAGCTCAGTGATCTGGCTGCCGATATGCATGTCAATGCCGCTGACATCGATGCCGGGAAGTGTCGCGGCATGGGCATAGACGGCCCGCGCCCGCTGATAGGAAATCCCGAACTTGTTTTCCTTCTTGCCGGTCGAAATCTTGGCGTGCGTCTTGGCATCCACATCCGGGTTGATGCGGAAGGAGACATGCGCCTTCTTCCCCGCCTTCACTGCGCGCAGATTGAGAACCTCGAGTTCCGGCTCCGATTCCACGTTGAAGCAATAGATGCCGGCCTCCAGCGCCAGATCCATTTCGGCCGGTGTCTTGCCAACGCCGGAAAACATGATGCGGCTTGCCGGAACGCCGGCCGCCAGCGCACGACGAAGCTCACCGCCTGATACGACGTCGATCCCTGCGCCAAGTTTTGCCAGCGTCTTCAGCACAGCCTGATTGGAATTGGCCTTCATGGCGTAGCAGACCATTGCATCGACATCGCTGAAGGCCTCGGAAAAGACCTTGTAGTGACGCTCGAGCGTCGCCGTCGAATAGACGTAGAAGGGCGTTCCAACAGCCTTGGCGATTTCGGGCACGGGAACGTTTTCGGCGTGCAGCACGCCGTCGATGTAATGAAAATGGTTCACGGCTGTAATCCGTTACAGAAGCTTGTCAAGGATGAAGGGGCGTTCCGGCGTCGTTTCCACCTTGCCGTTTGTGCGCTGGTTGCGCTGCTCGACCGGCGTGCTCGGCGCATCGAGATCGCCCTTGCGACCACAGCTGGAGAGAGCAAGACCTGCGGCGAGCGCCACGCTGACCGGAATGATGATACTGCGAGAGGTTTTAAGGAGCATGGACCCGTCCAAAGGAAATCTTTGCATCTCTGATAACGAAAAACAGGGAGCTTGTGCACCCTGTTTCTTGTGATGGTGGCGTAACGCCAGATTGATCGGTTGCTCGATCAGTTGCGACCGCGCCACCAGGCGATCTGCTTGCGCACCTCAGACGGCGCCGTACCGCCAAAGCTGGTGCGGCTTGCGACCGACGCCTCGACGGACAGCACGTCGAAGACGCTGGCGGTGATCGCCGAATTGATCGCCTGCAATTCCTCAAGCGAAAGATCGGCCAAATCGCAACCCTTCTTTTCCGCAAGCGCCACCGCATGTCCGGTCGCGTGATGCGCATCGCGGAATGGCAGACCCGCCTCGCGCACCAGCCAGTCGGCAAGATCCGTCGCGGTCGAGTAACCGGAACCGGCAGCGGCACGCATGCGATCAGCGCGCACTTCCAGATCGCGGATCATGCCAGTCATGGCGGCAATCGCAAGCTCCAGGCTCTCCGCCGCATCGAAGACCTGTTCCTTGTCTTCCTGCATATCCTTGGAATAGGCGAGCGGCAGACCCTTCATCACAGTGAGAAGCGCGACCAGCGAGCCATTGATGCGACCGGTCTTGGCGCGCACCAGTTCCGCGGCATCCGGGTTCTTCTTCTGCGGCATGATGGAGGAGCCGGTGGAGAAAGCATCCGACAGGCGAATGAAGCCGAATTGCGGTGTCGACCAGATGACGATTTCTTCCGCCAGGCGCGAAAGATGCGTGGCGCAGATGGAGGCGATCGAAAGAAACTCCAGCGCGAAGTCGCGATCCGACACCGTATCGATGGAGTTGCGCGTCGGCTCGCGGAAGCCGAGCGCATTCGCCGTCATATGGCGGTCGATCGGATAACCGGTTCCGGCAAGCGCCGCAGCGCCGATCGGGCTTTCATCCAGATGCTCGATGGCGTGGCGAACGCGGGCACGGTCGCGGCCAAACATTTCGACATAGGCCATGCAGTGATGACCAAAGGTGACGGGCTGAGCCGTCTGCAGGTGTGTGAAGCCCGGCATCACCGTATCGGCATGCTGCTCGGCGCGGTCAAGGAAGGCTGCGATCAAAGCGCTCAGCATGGCTTCGGTCTTCTGCAACTCTTCCTTGACCCAGAGGCGGAAATCGAGTGCAACCTGGTCGTTGCGCGAGCGCGCCGTGTGCAAGCGTCCAGCGGCGGGTCCGATGAGATGTGCGAGACGCGCCTCGATATTCATGTGGATGTCTTCGAGCTTGCGTGAAAACTCGAAGGTCCCTGCCTCGATTTCTGACAGGATCGTGTTCAGACCCTCGATGATCTTGTCTTTATCTTCGGCCGAAATAATGCCTTTTGCGGCAAGCATGGTGGCGTGGGCGATGGAGCCTCGGATATCCTGGGCGTAAAGCTTCTTGTCGAAGCCGATGGAGGCATTTATCTCTTCCATGATGGCTGAGGGACCGGAAGCAAAGCGTCCGCCCCACATCTGGTTGGAGGATTTTTGTTCTGCGCCGTCAGCCATTGTGCATGCCCTGGAGTATTCGATGACAGAAAAAAGACCTTTCAGACTTCCTTCCGTCAGACTTGTTGCAATTGCCGCCATCGCCGGCATTGTCTGCGGCGGGGGAGTGGTGTTGTTCAGGCATATTGGGTCTGAAGGACAGGTTCAAGGGGCAGCGGTGGCGGATGCGGCTTTATGTGAGGGCGCGGCCAAGCGCATCGCCAGCATCGAACCCCTGCTGAAAGGCCAGATCGCGGCGATGTCGCCAACCGATAAGCCCCGTGTCATTCCGCTCTCCTTCAAGTCGGCCGACGGCACGGCGATGACGCAAGCGGACCTCAAAGGCAAAACCGTTCTGCTGAACCTCTGGGCCACGTGGTGTGTGCCATGCCGCGAGGAGATGCCTGCTCTCAACGCCTTGGAGAAGGAAAGAGGCAGCGACGCATTCGAAGTCGTGACCATCAATATCGACAATGGCGAGGATGAGAAGCCGAAAGCCTTCATGAGCGAATACAAGATCGATTCGCTGAAGCTTTACCGCGATAGCTCCATGGGCGTCTTCAATGCCTTGAAAAAGGAAGGCCTTGCCTTCGGCCTGCCGGCAACGCTGCTTCTGGATGACAAGGGCTGCCTGCTTGCTTCCATGAACGGCCCGGCCGCCTGGGACAGCCCCGACGCCAAGGCGCTGGTAACGGCAGCAACCTCCCCCTGATCAGCGTGTCGGGACTGGGATCTCGCCACGGTAATCGTAGAAGCCGCGGCCGGATTTGCGGCCAAGCCAGCCGGCTTCGACATATTTGACCAGCAACGGGCATGGCCGATATTTGCTGTCGGCCAGGCCATCATGCAGAACCTGCATGATCGAAAGACAAGTGTCGAGACCGATGAAGTCGGCAAGCTGCAGCGGGCCCATGGGGTGGTTTGCACCAAGCTTCATGGCCGTATCGATGGCTTCCACCGTGCCAACGCCTTCATAAAGCGTATAGATCGCCTCGTTGATCATCGGCAGAAGAATGCGGTTGACGATAAAGGCCGGGAAATCTTCCGCAACGGTAATCGCCTTATCCAGCGAGCGGACATAATCCTTGGCCGTCTCGAAGGTCTTTTCGCCGGTGGCAATGCCGCGCACCAGTTCGACGAGCTTCATCACCGGTACCGGGTTCATGAAGTGAATGCCCATGAACTGTTCGGGGCGGTCGGTCGCCGACGCCAGGCGGGTAATGGATAGGGACGAGGTGTTGGTAGCAAGCAGGGCTTCAGGTTTCAGCACTGGGCAGACCTGAGCGTAGATCTTGCGCTTGACCTCTTCGTTCTCGGTAGCGGCCTCGATGACGAGATCCATTGCCGCCAGATCGTTCAGATCGGAAGACCCGCCGATCAGGCCGAGCGCGGACTTGCGCGCATCGTCCTCAAGCTTGCCGTTGGAGACCTGTCTCGCAAGATTGCCGTTGATGGTGGCCAGCCCCGCCTCGATGCGGTCCTTGGAGACATCGTAGATATGCACCTTGTAGCCTGCGAGAGCCGACACATGCGCGATGCCGCAGCCCATCTGACCGGCTCCGATAACACCGATGTTCTTGATTGGGGCTGTCATGCGTTTATCTCCTGTCGGGTTGGTCTCAGCGCTCATGGCGTTGAAGCGCGTCTTGGTCTTTCAGACTGACCCGGTCGCGCTTCAGATCTTCGTTGTTGCGCATATTGCCACAAAACGAAAGCGGCGCGTCGGTAAAAACGCGCCGCTTCCCATCATTGCGGTTATCAGATTGCTTTTTCAAGCTCTGGAAGGGCTTCGAAGAGGTCTGCGACGAGACCGTAATCGGCAACCTGGAAGATGGGTGCCTCTTCGTCCTTGTTGATGGCGACGATGACCTTGGAGTCTTTCATACCCGCCAGATGCTGGATGGCACCGGAGATACCGCAGGCGATGTAGAGCTGCGGAGCAACCACCTTGCCTGTCTGGCCAACCTGCCAGTCGTTCGGCGCGTAACCGGCATCGACGGCAGCGCGCGATGCGCCGACGGCGGCACCAAGCTTGTCGGCAACCGGCAAAATGACTTCCTTGAACTTCTCCGAAGAACCGAGCGCACGACCGCCCGAGATGATGATCTTGGCAGAGGTGAGTTCCGGACGGTCGGACGAAGCAAGCGCGTCCGAAACGAAGGAGGAAACGCCAGGGTTCTCGGCAGCCGAGACGGATTCGACGGAGGCAGAACCGCCAGCCTGAGCCGGAGCAAAGGACGCGGTACGAACGGTGATGACCTTCTTGGCGTCGGTCGACTGAACCGTCTGGATAGCGTTGCCGGCATAGATCGGACGCTTGAAGGTATCGGAGGACACGACGTCCGTGATTTCGGAAATCTGCGCCACATCGAGAAGCGCTGCCACGCGGGGCAGCACGTTCTTGGCCGAGGCCGTCGCAGGGGCGATGATCACATCATAGGATGCAGCCAGCGAAACGATCAGTGCAGCCAGCGGCTCGGCCAACTGGTTGGCGTAGGATGCGTCGTCGGCAAGTAGCACCTTGGAAACGCCGGAAAGCTTCGCAGCTTCATCGGCTGCGGCCTTGGCACCGGAACCGGCGACCAGCACATGCACGTCACCGCCAATTTGCGTTGCCGCCGTCAGCGTCTTTGCCGTCTGGTCGGAAAGGGTTGCATTGTCGTGTTCTGCCAGAAGAAGAATGGCCATGGTTTATCTCCCTTTCACTTTCCTTAAAGGACGCCGTCGGCTTTAAGCTTGGACACCAGCTCAGAGACGGATCCAACCTTGACGCCTGCCTTGCGGCCAGCGGGCTCTTCGGTCTTCAAAACCTTGAGGCGCGGAGCGATATCGACGCCGAAATCGGCTGGCGACTTCTTGTCGAGCGGCTTCTTCTTGGCCTTCATGATGTTCGGCAGCGACGCGTAGCGCGGCTCGTTGAGGCGAAGGTCGGTGGTGACGACAGCCGGAAGCTTCAGCTCGACAGTCTGCAGACCACCATCCACTTCGCGGGTCACAGCAACCTTGCCATCGGACGGCTCAACCTTGGAAGCAAACGTGCCCTGGCCCCAGCCCAAGAGCGCTGCCAGCATCTGGCCGGTCTGGTTGGAATCGTCGTCGATCGCCTGCTTGCCGACAATGACGAGACCTGGATTTTCCGCCTCGACGACACCCTTCAAGAGCTTGGCAACAGCGAGCGGCTCAACGGTTTCATCAGTTTCGATGAGGATGGCGCGGTCGGCACCCATGGCGAGCGCGGTACGCAGCGTCTCTTCAGCCTTTGCAGGACCGATGGAAACGACGATCACTTCCTCGGCCTTGCCAGCCTCTTTCAGGCGCAGGGCTTCCTCGACGGAGATTTCGTCGAAAGGGTTCATCGACATCTTGACGTTGGCAAGCTCTACACCGGAGCCATCCGCCTTGACGCGGATCTTCACGTTGTAGTCCACCACACGCTTCACTGGGACAAGAATCTTCATCGGCAGCCTTCTTTCAACTCCTGACCGTAAAGCGCGTACGCAAACGGTCCTCCTGACAATCAAGTTGAGCCATGGATACGCATTTTTCCAATGAGATCAACGGAACAATGCTCATGACGCGATGCACTCACGAAATATCTTACGTTGACGTGAACGTAAATACTCGCTCTCAGATAATTTTCACGGAATACTATCGGATGGCCGTTCCGTTTGCGACACGCCAGCGTCTTGCAGCCCCTGATTTTTGTGCTGAACCGCCCGCGGCGTAACCAGTGTCCGGTCAAACAGTGGAACGCCGCTTCGACGAAAGAAAACGACAAGGATCGCCCCCGTCACAATACCTCCGACATGTGCCGCCCAGGAGACGCTTTCTTCCGGGCTCAGGAGCAGCATGACGAATTGCTGGCCAACCCATAGTGCCAGGGGAATGAAGGCTGGAAGCGGCACCGGAATGCGCATGAAGACCAGCACCCAGACCCGCACGCGCGGATGCAGCAGAAGATACGCGGCCACCACGCCGGAAACCGCACCCGATGCCCCGATCAGTGGACCTTGGGACTGTGGCGCGATGAACCCGTGAAACAGCGCACCGGCGGCGGCGCAGGCAAGATAGAAGATTAGGAAGCCGAGATGGCCGAACGCATCTTCCACATTGTCGCCGAACACCCAAAGAAACACCATGTTCGAGGCGAGGTGCCAAAAGCTCAGATGCAGGAACGCATAGGTAACGATCGTCGCATCTTTCGGCACCAGTACCAGCGCAGGGTCAAGCGAAGCGTAGTCGAACAGAATGGCGGGAATGAAACCTAGCCCCAGCACCGCAGCGCTCGCCTGCTGATCGCTTGAAAATGCGCCAACGACCAGCCAGACGAGAATATTGATGCCGATCAGCGACACCGTCACATATTGCAGTTTGATGTGCTTCAGCGAGTTCGCATCATGCAGCGGGATGAACATGGAGTGCGACCTCTGCTTTTGCGCTCAACTCAGCGGTTCTTGCCCGGTACCCAGAGGACATCCGCCTTGATCGCGTCCGCATTATGATTGGCGAAACGCGCGGCAACGAAGAGGAAATCGGAGAGGCGGTTGATGTATTTCAATGCCGCTGGGCTGACGATCTCGTCTTCTATCTTCGCAAGCTCCACCATACGGCGCTCCGCCCGTCTCGACACCGTGCGGGCCAGATGCAGATGCGCCGCCGCGGCCGAGCCGCCGGGCAGCACGAAGGAGGTGAGAGCCGACAGCGTGTCGTTCAAAGCATCGATCTCCTTTTCGATGCGGGTGACCTGCGATTCGACGATCCTCAATGGCTCGTAAGACAAGGGCTTACCATCATCGGGCGTGGCCAAATCTGCCCCCAGATCGAACAGATCGTTCTGAATGCGGAACAGCATCGCGTCGAGTTCCGTCAAATCGGCGGTATGTAGCCGCGCCATGCCGATGACTGAATTGGTCTCGTCCACGTCACCATAGCTTTCCACGCGCAGATCATATTTCGCCCGGCGCGGGCCGGAGACCAACGCCGTGGTGCCGTCATCGCCGGTCCGTGTATAAATCTTGTTGAGTTTTACCATATTAGCGCCCGCCTCCTGTCAGCCACAAGGTCAGCATGATCAAAACGATCGCCACTGCCTGCAGAATAAGCCGCAACTGCATCAACTGGTTGGAACGGTTGGCATCGGTCCCCTTCAACATGTTGAACAGACCACGGATGAGAACCAGCACGACCAGCCCCATGACAATGACCGCAAGCACGGTGGTAAAGCTGGACATCTATTGCCTCCCTCAGCATGTCGCGCAAAAACGGTCAGCGTTTTTGCGATAACGGCGACTGCAAAGCGTTCTAACGGATGAGATGGCGATTTAGCTAGTCGAACTTGCGAAGAAGTCGGTAAAATAGAGAAGCTGGTAGTAGACGCTTCAACAGCACACCCTGCTTTGCCGGCGTGGTGATCACATAATGCGGCTTTGGACGACGCGCCGTCAAAGCATGTTTCAGGTCCTTGTAGACCGCTTCGGGACCGAGCTTATGCTTGTTGACCGGTCCGCTGCCTTCCAGCCGGGCAAGCTGGCGTCTGTATTCCTGCGCATGCGCCGAATTCTCGATATCGATATTGGCCTTGATATGCTTCAAGGCCGTCGCCGTAAAATTCGAAGCGATCGGGCCGGGCTCGATGAGGCTGACATGAATGCCGCTGCCCTCCAGTTCCATACGCAAGGTGATACCGAGCCCTTCCAAAGCAAATTTCGACGCGTTGTAAGCGCCGCGATATCGATAGGGCACCAGCCCAAGGATGGAAGAGCAATGAACGATTCGCCCCTGCCCTCGTCTGCGCATGAATGGGATGACACGGCAGGTCAGGTCGTGCCAGCCGAGGACATTGGTCTCGAATTGCTGGCGCAGCACCGCGACAGAAATATCCTCAACCGCGCCCGCCTGTCCATAAGCGCCATTGTTGAAGAGCGCATCGATACGACCGCCGGTGCGGGCTGCGACCTCATCCACCAAGGCGGCAATGCTCTCCGGCCGGGTATAGTCCATGATCAGCGCTTCGATGCCCTGGCCTTCCAATGCCGCCATATCTTCCGTTCGGCGCACCGTGGCGAAGACCCGCCAGCCATCACGGTGAAGCGCGCCGGCGCAATAAGCACCAATCCCGGTGGAGCAGCCGGTGATGATGATGACGGGCTTTTCAGACATGGTATCCTCGACACTTCAACAAGCAGGCAAAGAAGCTTGCGTCCCGTTGAATAGCGCACAATTCTTATCGGTAAAATGGAACCGATGCATGGTTTCGGGCGCTATACAATTCGAAACCCATTTCCCATATTTCATTGCTCGTTACGAATGAAATTCTGATCAAGGAGGTGACATGGCTGCCGCTTTAAGCCTCGCCCGCAAAGTTGCCTACGACGCCTATATCCACTTTGCCGAGGATGACGGCTGGGCCATGGCAAGCCATGTCGCATTGTCTGGCCTTTTGGCGCTTTTTCCCTTCCTGATTTTCGGAACCGCACTGGCGAGTTTCCTCGGTGCGGATCAGTTTTCGGAAACGGCGGTTCATCTGATATTCGACACGTGGCCGGAGGCCATTGCCGGTCCGCTCGCGGCGCAGGTTCAGCAGGTTCTGACGATACCGCGTGGCGGGCTTTTGACCATCTCGGTTCTGGCGGCAGCTTACTTCGCCTCCAATGGCGTGGAAGCCATCCGCATTTCGCTGAACCGCGCATACCGCGTGACCGAGACCCGCTGGTGGTACATCACCCGTCTTCTCAGCCTCTTCTATGTCGTGCTGGCCGTCATCATCTTTGCCGGCATCAGCATCGTCCTGGTTGCCGTTCCTGTCGCTTTAAAATTCGTCGAAACCCGCTCTTCCCTTCTGACAGAGGTGTTGCAACTGGTTTCCAATCTCGGCCTTTACGGGACTATCGTGGTCTTGACCGCGGGCCTTGTTGCCGCGCATTTGTGGCTGCCGGCAGGCCGCCGCAAGCTGTGGGACGTTCTGCCCGGTATTCTGCTGACGATGATTTTCTGGATCGTCGGCGCTGCGATCTTTGCCTACTACCTGGCCACCTTCGCCAACTATGCCGCCACCTATGCGGGTCTCGCCTCGGTGATGATCGTCCTCGTGTTCCTTTACATGGTTGGCGTGATCTTCATGCTGGGTGCTGAGGTCAATGCGGCGCTGATGAAATACCGCGTTCGCCGGGTGGTGAAGGCTGGCATCCGCACCGGCAGTCTCAGACGTGCGCTAGAGGCCGACGAAGCGGCGGATATCTGAGGGCGCACAACCCGCGTCACGCAGAACCGCGAGCCCTGTGCTGCCTTCGCTCTTCGACAGCTTGCGCCCATCCGAGCCCAAAATCAGGTGATGATGATGATAGTCCGGCACCGGCAGATCGAGCAGCGCCTGGAGCAGCCGATGCACGGATGTGGCATGGAATAAATCGAGCCCACGCACAACCTTCGTCACGCCCTGCAGCGCATCATCGATGACGACGGACAGGTGATAGCTGGACGGGGCATCGGACCGGGACAGAACCACATCACCCCAGGCAGCTGGATCGGCCTTGATCGATGTGTCTCTGCCCTGCCCCAACTCCAACCAGACCAAAGGATCGGAAAGCTGCGCCAGCGCTTTTTCCATACTCAGGCGCCAGGCATGTTTTGCGCCGGTCGCCAGCAAGGCTTTGACCTCTTGGGGCCCACGCTCCTTGTCCAGTGGCGGATAGAGCGGTGCACCATCCGGATCGCGCGGCCAGCTTCGACCGGCTGATTCGTACTCCGAAACAAAAGCCTTGATCTCGCCGCGGGTCATGAAGGCCGGATAGATCAGTCCCATCTCGATAAGACGATCAAGCGCCGCACGATATTCCAAAAAATGCTCCGATTGCCGCCGAACAGGCTCTTCCCAATTCAAGCCAAGCCAGCGCAAATCCTGATAGATACCCTGCTCGAAAGCAGGGGTGCAGCGCATCAAATCGATATCTTCGATACGCAGCAGGAAGCGCCCACCTTGCGCGACGGCCATATTATGGTTCAGGAAAGCCGAAAGCGCATGGCCCAGATGCAGCGGGCCGTTCGGACTGGGCGCAAAGCGAAAGACTGGATTTTGACGAAGAGGCGAAGTCATGATGTCTTCTGCCACGTTTTGCGGCGAGCTGTCATTATGGACCGGGTTTTAAGATGAAGATCATCCAATCCACGAACGACATCGAAGCGGGCGTGTCCGCACTTCGCCTGATCGATCCACGGCTGGAGCCCGTGATCGAGCGGGCGGGTGAAATCCCGCTCAGGCTGAACGAGGCCGGATTTGCCGGATTGGCGCATATCATCGTCTCGCAGATGGTCTCCCGGGCAAGCGCCGATGCCATCTGGCGCCGCATGGTGGCGGGAACGGGAGTGATGACAGCGGAGCGTTTTCTCGCCATGGATGAGGCGACCCTCTCAAGCTTCGGCTTGTCGAATGCCAAACGGACAACACTCTTGTCACTCGCCGCGGCAGTTGCCGCAGGCGAGCTGGATCTGATCGAACTCAGCCACTTCGAACCAACCGTCGCAATGCAACGATTGACGGCCCTGAAAGGCATCGGTCCTTGGACGGCGGAAGTCTATCTGATGTTCTGCGGCGGGCACGCCGATATCTTCCCCGCTAGCGATGTGGCGCTTCAGGCCGCCGTGATGCACGCGTTCGCGCTGGACGCCCGTCCGAGCCGTAACGAACTCGCCGAAAGGGCGTTTTTCTGGTCGCCGTGGCAATCGGTCGCCGCGCGCATTTTCTGGGCCTATTACGCCGCGATCACCCGGCGCGATGCGCTACCGATTGCCTGAAATCCGCCTTTCTTTCCGCGCTTCATTTAGAGGCTTCACAATCCTGTAACAACAGACCTAATATACAGATGTAGATGCAGAATCGCTCAGGAGACGCCCTTGACGATTGCAGTTTCACCACAGGCCCTGCCGGCGCTCGTCCTGAACGCAGACTACAGGCCACTGAGTTATTATCCCTTGTCGCTCTGGTCCTGGCAGGACGCGATCAAGGCAGTCTTCCTCGACCGTGTGAACATCATCGCGGAGTATGACCACGCGGTGTGCTCTCCCAGTTTTTCGATGCGATTGCCGAGTGTCGTCAGCCTCAAGACCTATGTCCAGCCAACGCGAAACCCCGCCTTTACCCGCTTCAACGTGTTCCTTCGCGACAAGTTCGAGTGCCAGTATTGCGGATCTCGCGACGACCTGACCTTCGACCACGTCATCCCCCGCGCCCATGGCGGAGAGACGACATGGCACAATGTTGTCGCGGCCTGCTCTCCCTGCAATCTCAAAAAGGGCAGCAAGCTACCGAAACAGGCCGGCATGTTCCCGCACCAGCATCCCTACCAGCCAACGGTTCAGGACCTGCACAACAACGGACGGTCTTTCCCGCCGAACTACCTGCACGAAAGCTGGATGGACTATCTCTACTGGGATACCGAACTGCAGCCCTGATTTTTTTAAGGACTGCCTTCGACGGCAAAGGTAGACGCGGATTCTGTGACCCCTCGTGCCCTTCGAGCGGACGAAGCGCTATGCAACGGCTGCAGCATACGCCCGAAAATCGAAACCGATTTTCGGAAAGCATGATGCGTGCAGTCTCAGAGATACAGCGCACTTCGCGCGTCCAATAGGACGCACGGCACTTTAAAAAGCTTGTTGCGATAACGGGATTCACACGAAAAGCTTAAAGCGAACCGCGAGCTTCAAACGTGGCGACGCGCACCAACTTCGTATGTCGCTTTGATCAAGCGCTTTTACGGCTAGCACCCCAGAACGCGATTCCAGCAAGCACTGCGCTTGCGATCACGTTCCAGCCCGCAAAGGAAAGGCCCAGAACACGCAACGCTGCCTCGTTGCAGGACGGCGCCTTGATGGCGTTAAGATCATTCAAGAGATTGCCGGCATTGGTGGTAATCGACGGTGCGCCGGTCGCACAGGTCGTAGGGCCCGGCCAAAAACCCCATTCAACACCCGAATGATAGACGCCAAGCCCGAGCCCAATGAGCATGGCAACGCCGATCACGACGAGCAGCGCGCGCGTGAGGGCAGCCGGCAGCTTGAAGATGCTGGCGAGGACGGCAAGAACGCCGATCGGGATCGCATAATAGTAAGGATCACGCTGCAACAGGCAAAGCGCGCAGGGCGTATAGCCGCCAATTTGCTGAAACCCCAAAGCCGACCCAACGGTGAAGATCATACCCGCCGTGACGAGCAACGCCGAAACCATGCGGCTTTTTTCTGCTGAAACACCTAAGCTCATCATCGTCCTCATAACGCCAAAATCCTGCAAACCACCTGAACAGGTGGAAACTAAGGCACCCCGCGTCGCAGAAAGTCCAGCGTCTCCACGAACTAGGTCTTGCAAAAGAACGCCTCAAAGCGAGCGGAGCGAACTTGAACGGTCACGACGCGCTTTAAAGCGGAAAGCACCATCGCTCTAATCCAGTCCCACCCGAACTGCAATCCTCAGAACCGCCGCTCCCGCGGCAGACAAGCAAAGTCTCATCAAAAGAAATTTTCAGCAAAAACAGGTTGACCAAAGACCCGCGGTTCGTATAGTCCGCCGCATACCAACCGACACGCTTCGGAGTTGCCCCTTTGGCGGAATTGGTAGACGCGCCTGACTCAAAATCAGGTTCCGAAAGGAGTGCTGGTTCGATTCCGGCAAGGGGCACCATAATATTTTTCAAGCCACTGAGAAAGCTGCGCTTTTAGGCGCTTTTTGTGTCACTTTTTGACAACCTCAGAGCGTGGAGCGACACTCGCGCGCTTTGGCCGAATCTGCGTCGAGATGGACTCGCGCAAATCCGATCTCCCTTTCGTGCAGTCATGCCTTCTGGGTTTTTCACATGGCATGAACTGCGAACCGCAGCGGATGGCCGGGCAAGAATACTTGCTGCGTCGTACTCTACCTATCGAGGTCAAAGATTACATTCTATTTCACGGGGAAGACATCTCGCTTGCAATGTATGTGGAGAGCGCGCAGCGGTCAGTCGCTAACCTTAGCACCGTTGGGAATTCCAGCTTTGTCCGAAGCAAAGCGATCAATGCCGTAGAAACAAGTACAACAGTCGAGCAGCATGTTCCGATCACCAGAATGACCGCCAACGAAATGCCGCCGGTCGATTTTTCTATCGTCGATTAATCGCTATAGGTGTAATACCTTACGGCGAGATCACGTCATTCATCTCGCCAACTTTTTGCTTCCCGGCTTTGTCACCGCCGGAATGTTGCAGCCTTTGCTTCTCAGATTGGCTTCTATCGCGTTGACTTTGCCTTTCGTGACAGCCACCTAGCCTTCCTTATCACCGCCAAAGGTGCTTGACATCGGAACCCCAATTAGAAAGACGCCGAAAGCATCGCCTGTTGCGGCATCGTTCTGTTGCTTGGAGACGGCCAATAGAGCGGTTTGCTCCTTCAGGTATTCCTGCGCCAATGATTGGCAGTCCATGTTGCCATAAGCGGCCATCGGCACATCGACTGGAACAATAGCATCTGGTCTTTTTGCACAGGCAGTCACGGCCAGTCCTGCGACCAGCAGCGTCAAAATCTTTTTCATGATGTCCCTTTACCCCTCGAAGACGCCCCTACGTCCCTTGATCAAGGATACAACGTAAGATCGAGATCGAGTCAATAGTTTGCTGGGGTCAGATGCAGGTGTCCACGGGCTTATTGGAAACTACGAAGATTCATCCATCGATCAACTGACCGTCTGAGATATCGATACCCAATATCGTACCTGCGAATACGAAGAGCAGAAGAACAGTCCGGTTGCTCAACGCTGATTTCATAAAGCGGTGCGCCACTTCTGCATAGATCGACTGGGCCAGTCGCTTCTTATAACTTCTGTTCAACCAGGAAAACCATGACCGGACAGGAAGGAATGTCTTGTCTCCGATGCCGTCGATCAGGACGAGTGCACCGTTCTTCTCGTCAACGACGATATTCTTCAGGTGCACGTCCACGGCAACAATCTCGCTCTTGACCAGCCAGTCCAGGAATTCCGAAAGCGCAGCATCCGTCTGCTGGCTGTATTGCCCGCTCTCGATCGCATCCTGAAGGGTCATCGCAAGGGCACCGTTCCTCCGACGCACAGCCTTCACGAGAATTCCCGTGCCCCTGTCGGTGGAGACGACGCCTGCAAAATGCTGCAGATGGCGCGCTGTTCTTGGGCCTTCATGGGCGACCCGTTCATACTCTCTCAGTTCACGCCGCAGTGGCACGATGGCCTTATAAAAACGCCGCACCAGATACAGCAGCCGGATGTTCTGGAAGTAGCGGCGTGGCGGTATCTTTGTCTGCACCTTCACGAGCATGTTGGTATCAGGAAGAGCGTAGACCTCACGCGACATGCCGGACGCCAGCGGCTTTTCCAGAAGTCTTAACGGGGATCGAGACTTATCGCTTACCGACGCCGATAACGACATCACAGTCTCCTGCCATCATAAATATCAGATACTTCTTATATTAAATATTTATGGCGGGGGAAAGCATCAGTTACGATAGCTAACGAGCCGAACCTCGAAAATCAGGGACGACCACATTTGTGCAAGACGATCAACCCACCGTCGCCCCATATCGAGGTCTGCAATGAAATCAGATAATCTCAGCTGCTTTGCATGATGCAGTTGTAAAGCCAAACCCGCGCATCCGTGCACGCAGGAGAGCAACAAGGGGAAAAGTCCATTGGCGCGTTACAGCCCGGTGCCACCACACACTTCGTTGCGAATAGTTGCCATTATAATCTGGAGGTCGAGCCAAAAGCTGTAGTTCTCGATATAATGTAAGTCGGCAGCAATACGGGCTCTAGCATGCACCGGATCAACTGTTGGCCCCCGCCAGCCACGAACCTGGGCAAGCCCGGTAATGCCTGGGCGAACCTCATGTCGGTGGTGGTAGTTGAAAACCAGTTGTTCGTACGGAACTCCGGCCGCTATCATCCCAATTGCGTGGCAACGGGGGCCGACCACCGACATGTCACCCATCAAGACGTTGATGAACTGAGGTAGTTCATCGAGACTGCTCTTCCTGAGAAAGCTCCCAAGACGGGTCACTCGCGGATCTCCGTCGATCGTCTGCGTAACTCCGCTCGCGTCGCACAAATCCGTGCGCATCGATCGAAACTTCAAAATTCGGATTTGCTTTTGACCTTTGCCCCACCGAGCCTGCTTAAAAAATACAGGTCCTGGGCTATCGAGCTTAACTGCCAAGGCAATCAGAAGCATGACAGGCAAAAGAACGATGAGCACTGTCAATGAAAACGTGATGTCAAAACCTCGCTTTAGCGATGACCCTGCCGCCAAAGAGCTTTCGGTCGCCATCAAGCCACTTGCATGACTGGCGTTACTCACGTCTGAAATCGAGCCACTGAGTTGATCGGTGGCGCTTTGATTAGTAAAAAAGCTCATATCAATCCCAACCGCACTAAAGACAATAACGCTCTCTTAACCTAAACTTTTGTCCACGTCATCTTTATCATTAATAAATAGTTAACCTCAAGACGAATGTTGCTTTTTTGCAATCTAAGTTTACCGAGACAACGTCTTCGTGACGTTCCACTGGAACGACTACTGATGTTGTATTTCCGAGCCCGGAAAGTACACATGCGACATTAAGAATCCTCTATAAATTGTTTATATCTGGATTTTTCAACCTTTAATTTAAAATAACTTTACGTAATTCGCTCACTTGAAGAGTCGAGAGTATGGCAGGAGGGAGGAGCGCCAACCCGTGACTCGAGAAGGTGACGTAAGAAGGCGGAAACGAAGCGGCTGACAAAATTCTACGCTTATCATTAGTGAAGCGAGGCCGGTGTCTTTTTCATCCGCAACAAATGGGAATGCCGTCCGCCCAAATTCTACTTTAGGAAAGAAATAGGGCGTCCCCGTTGAATACCCGCATCGAGATAGGGAAGTGGGAAATTTTCCTGCCTATAAAAAAATAACCGTAGCTCTGCTGCTTTTAACCTCTTGTTAAAGGTCTATCTTAAAGGGCTCGCAACGAATCTTCCCTAATCTTGAGCTGATTAGGAGTATGAAAATGACGCCCCGTTCAAAGATTTGGTTGCTGAGTATTTTGATTTCGGTTGGCTTGTGGTCGCTCGCGATTAGAGGCGGGGCGCTAATTGCCGACTCGCTGTCCCCAAATTCAATTGACACTTTTTACACCGCAAGCACGAAGTAGCGCGCCCAAAGCCGCTGTTGGCACGATTTCAGCTTAAAACATGTCGCGCAAAAGTATGCAGCGATTTTGCGATAACGACATGCAATGACAAGGACCTAAAGCGTATGAGCGGATCGGAAAGATCGCGGCACGCTTTAGACCGTAAGTCGTGTTTGTTAACCCATAGTTTACCATCTACGACAAGTTCCATTGCACATTAATATTAGATTATTAAAATGTAACTATGTCTAGGCGCTTTCGCTATTTACTGTTAGCTACAATGCTCTCGGTCGCTATCTGGGCGCTGCTGGCTGTTGGAATAATACATAGCCTGTAGCGCCTTGAGAGGCCCGTTAGTCACGGAAGAGATACCATTCAGTGCAGTTTTACGTCTCTCCCGATCAACAGGTCCGCTTTAGATACAGCTTCCGCGACGAATGGGCGTGTTTGATGGTGGCCACCGAAGCGGCGCACGGGCGTCAATCCTATTTCATCAATGAATATATTAGAGCGAGACGATGGACTTCCCCCGCACGGTGACCATTTTCTCTCGCCTAGTTGTTGTTTGTTATAATCGTTTTACCGAGCACGGATAGCATGATGGACGTCCAAATGAACAGACTTCGCTTAGATTAGGAACGCTACAGGCGCGCGTACCCTCTATCCGTTCCTTCTTTCATCCTCGAAGCGCACTACGTTATGGCGATGCGCATACGCACTCCGAAACGATCACTGCATTCTCCGGTTAAGATAAAACCATCGACCTGCATCGGGCTGGCGCCACATTTTTGAACCTTGCAGCTAAAGACGCCGAAACTCGCAGATTTTTTAGCCGTGTCGGGTCGATACAAGCTGTCATGATATCTTTCTCTAGGACACTTGTTCCAAGATCTAGCGTGGTATCGCTTAGCCTGCTCCAAAAACGCAAGCGACCGAAAACGACATCCCCTTCAGACGGAGCCATCAGCTGTGATTGCGATAGAAGCGAGACCACCTCGCTGGGATTCTCCCCGGCAGCATTCTGTATCATAGCAAGGCGCAACCAAAGGTCACCGCGCGTCGGGACGCAGGTCAAGGCATGCAAAAGATAACCCCGGGCAGAGATCACTGCGTTTGCCCATTCCTCGTAGTCATCATCTGGGTTTTTGAAATCAACATTTGCGAGTACCACCGTTGCACTGCTAATGACGACATCTGACCGACACACGCCCGCTTGAGCCAGTCTGGAAACATCCTCCATTCTGGTTTCAACGGCAGCACTATCAATCGAATTAGACAGATTTAGTCGCTGCCCCAGATAGACGACGTCCGCCGCTTCACGGCTCAAGTCGATTTGCTTAAGAGCAGTAATCGCCAGTAGCAGACAGATGAAGGTGATACTGGCGGGGAGGATGGCCGACCTCACGGCGACGCCCGCCCAAAATCAACAGAACTAATCGCCTTAACCCTCGCGATAATAATTTGAATAACTTGAGTGGTAATACTCCGCAGACCCAAACGTCTGGTAAAGCTTCATTCGGTTCATATCGACCTTATTGAGAACGACGCCAAGGCACTTTTCATATATCCGCGGCTCAGCCTGCAACGTTTGACGTACCATGCGCCTCGCAACGCGACCCCACTCTGTAACATAAACAAACGCATCCACGCTGCCCGCCATAGCGCGCGCATCCACGACTGGGGCTAGTGGTGGAAGATCGACGATGATGTAGTCTGCCTGATCAGAAATACGATTAAGCAGGTGTCTCATTGCGGCTGAAGATAGCAGTTCCGCCGAATGAGGCAGGCGCTGTTTCATCACGGCAGGTAAAAAAGCAAGATTCGATCTTTTGCTGCGAAGCAAGCACTCTTCCAAGGAGGCTTGCTCAAAGATAGCTTCAACCAGTCCCTTTTCCGCATGTCGTGCGATCGCGCGCGTCGCGCCTGGGTTCCTTAAATCTGCATCTACCAGCACAGTGCGTGATCCCTGGCTCGCTAACAGCTCACTCAGGTTGACAGCAATCGTCGACTTGCCCTCTCCGGGAAGGGTAGAAACAACGCCGATTATCCTGCAAGAAGCGGATGGCAAGACCATATCAGCAGCGATTTTCACGCTCCGCATCGCCTCTGCGAAGGGCGAGAGGGGATGGTCCAGAACATAGTCCATCACGGCGCTAGACTTTCTAATCTCGCGCTCTGAGGGCTCCGGACCTAACTTGTCTACAGGCTTGCCGATTTTCGAAATAAGCGGTGCCGTACCAAGCGTTTCCAGCCCCAGAACATCGCGCACCTGCTCGGCCGTTCGGAAGAAACGGTCCCTGTATTCGCGAAACATCCCAATGCCAGAGCCTGCTGCAGCCCCTAAAATTGCAAACAGGGCAACCACCAGCGTTTTCTTCGGATAGGCGGGTGTTGCTGGCACGACCGCTGGAGAGATGATACGGGCCTCTGTCACCGGGAAGGATTGTTGCTGAACTGCCTCTTGGAACTTCTGCAGAAAAGACTGGTAAAGATTCTTGTAGGTCTCCGACGATCGTTCGAGTTCCCGCAACTGCACCATGGTTTCGTTAGCGCCTGCGCTGACGCTCGTCGCTTGAGTCACGGAGTCCTTAAGACTCTTTTCTCGTGCTCTCGCGACATCGACATCGCTCTTGTAACTCTCTGCAATGCGCCCCAATTCGTCGAACATTTGGCGCTTGTAGTCGGCCATCTCGTTGCGTTGTCTGACCACACTTTCGTGGTCGGGGCCGAGGATAGCAGCGAGTTGATCAGCGCGTTTGGATGCGGTCAAATACTTCGAGCGCAAATCATTTGAGATCGTACTTGCGAGAACATCGGTAACGATGGCGTCCATCTGGCCATCTTTAATGATTTGCTGAATTCGATCAAAGCGCGCCATTTTTGACGCTACATCAGCCTGTGAAGCGATCAGCGCGCTGTTGAGCTCTGTAAGTTGCTGATCGCTAACAAGCTGAGTTCCTGTCGAGACCAATCCATTCGCAGTCCGAAATTTTTGCACGGCGAGGTCAGACTCTAATGCTTTTTGCTTGAGTTCCGCAATGCGATCCTGAAGCCAGTCGCTCGCCCGCCTCGTCGCGTCATACTTTGAATCGAGCTTATCATTGAGATAAGCTTCGGCAATCCCATTGGCTATTTTCGCCGACAGCTCTGGAGATGGTGAAACGAAATTCAATGCAAGAACATAGGATTTGCCCGTCCGGCTGACTTGCATGTTGTTTCGGACCTTGTCAGACGCATAGCGCCTTAGCCGCTCTTTGTCTTCATTCACTACAGTATCGGAAACAAACCACGTTGAAACATTCAACAAAGACCGTACGAAGTTTCTAACCTGGGTGAGCGGGCCGTCGTCAGAAGCCATGAAAACGGGATCTTCATCAAGCTTGAGCCTATCTACCGTGCCCATTGTAATCGCACTGGATTTCAGAAGTTCGACCTGACTTAGCACGGACGCATCGTCGTCCACGTTTTCACCAAACTTCGACAATTGTTCAACGACGACGGTATTCGCCCTATCTATAAGGATGTTTGCAGTCGCCTGATACAGGGGCACAGCTGTCAGCACATAGGCGATTCCAAGCGCGACAAACACGACGACGGTGGCAGCGACAATTTTCCACTGACGCTTTGCAACTCCAAGCAGCCAATCAAAATCGATAGAGAAGTCGGAAGCTTGATCTTCCGACGACCCCTCATGTTTAACGGTGAGAGACGTGTTTCTAGCATCCATGGATTTAGATCTCAGCCCCGAGCCGTTATGCTATGTATGAGTTCATTGAATTACGGCGCTGTAGGGCTTACCGACGAACTGGACCCACCGCCTCCGCTAGCGGAGAAGAATCTGGCGCTGCTGGCACTCGCCACAAGCGAGCCGTTGCTTTGCCCGACACCATTACTTCCTGCAGCTTGGGCACCAGGCAAACCAGAGCCACCCACAGCACCTCCAGCGCCCGGACCACCGACAGCTGCGCCGCCGGCACCGGCACCCGCACCCGCACCACCAGCGCCACCGAGGGCCGCGGTTGGAGCTTCCGCATTGGCGCCATTAAACGCATCAATCAATGGCTGATTGTTTGACTCCAAAACGCTCCTCTGGATCGTGCCAGCATAAACTGGATCGGCAACAACGCATGCTCTCGCTGCACGTCCCAACCCACCACCAATTGCTGCGACCTGCGCCTGACCGTCAGCAGTGGGGGAAGCCAGTGAAATGAGAGCAGCAAGTGTGGCTGGGTTCGAGCCAGCCAAGGCCCGAACGCGCATCTGCATTGCCATCCCACCAACCGCATACTGCTGAAGAAGGGATTGCGGATTGCTGAGGAAAGCCTGAACATCTGCGTCGGGAAGCTTGGCGGGTGCAACGAAACACGAGCCGCTGGGCGCATCCTGAGCGTGCACTCCAGCCGAAAACCCGAGATACGCACATGTACATATAGCCAGTAGGCCGGTTGCGCGGAAAGAGAACATCCAGATGCTCCTAGAGCTTAATACTTTGGTTACCAACATATCACCATGGTTTCTGGCCAGCAGCAACCCTGGAAAAAAACAAATATCACTTATGCTTAAAGGCTGATCTACTTCAGTGAAGCTATCACGCTCAGAAAGCTCTTACTGTATCACGTGTCGACTTAACATCCGAAGTAGCGCCTGCTGCAGTCGAAGTGACCGAATTGACGATATTGAGGAACTTTACAAGCTCTGTCGAGTCGGAGTTGGTGACGTAGAGAATGTCCTTATCCTCCATTGGGAATTTTTGGAGAGCAAACAAGCTCGACGGATCTCGCAGGTTTGCACGGAATATTACAGGGACGGTATCAGCCTTGAAGTGGGATACATTAACACCGAGCTTGGCCAATATCGCCTTGTCAGCCACACGATACAGCATAACTTGAGCAGGATCAGCACGGCCATCCAGCAAGCCACCCGCTTTGCCGAGGGCGTCACCGAGAGAGAGATCAGACTCTTCAAAATCAAAACGCCCATTGAGGCCGGCAGCGCCAAAAGCAAGATAAGTCCGGCGCTCACGATCAACAGTGATAATGTCCCCGGGAACCACGTAGATATTCTCCGCGGGCGTTTTCACGAGGTGATCATAGAGGATAGTTCCAGAGCGACCGCGCCGCTGCAGGGTAACATAGGTCTCCTTGCCAGGAGAGTTTAGCCCGCCTGCCTCTGAAAGAACATCCAGAACGCGCTCGCCGGCCTCTGTCAGAGTAATCTTGGCTGGATTTCTCACATCGCCAAGAACAGCAATCTGAGCTGAACGCGCACTGATCTTAGTGACTACCGCCTGCGGTTCAATGGCTCGGTTCGCCAGCCGATCTTCAATTACGCGCGCGACCTGTTCTTCAGTATAACCTGAGACCTGGATCTCGCCTGCATACGGTATGTTGATCGAACCAGAGCGCCCCACGGTTTGCTGCGGCAGTTGGACAAAATTACCCGGACGACTTCCTGCATCGGCTGGAATGAAAAGACCACCCGCCTGAGACTCGAATATCGAAACCTGAACAACATCACCAACACCAAGAGGCAGGACCGGCGCCCCTCCTCGGCCGCCACCGAAGCCACCCTCAAATGATTTGACTGTCGTCTCGCTGAACGCAGATAGCACCGCTGCATTTATATCCACCAGTGCATAATCGATACCGGCCGTCTGGTTCGACTTCGAGGATACACTGGATACTTTTACCGTCGCATTTGACTCAACAGCGCGCGCCGACGGGCCGGAGGCTGGCAAAGAGGTACACCCCGACACTCCAAACAAAAGTGTACTTAGCAGAATGCCAGATTTAACATGTTTCAATGTAAGCCCCTCGTCAGTCTTTATGTGCTTAAAATGGTTGAAAAATTAACGCAATACTTGCGTTGTGCACGAATACCTTTATGCATGTGTTTTCCATATAAAGTTGCCGTGGAGCAACATCGAGCTCGTTTTAGCTATCCACATTCAGTGGGCTGTAAATATTTTTTAAAATGCCTTTTTCCCTTCTAACTGGACTTACATAAAGGGAAGTTTCCAGTTTATGCCGAATAATATGACACAGAGAATTTTATTTTTTGATGAAAACGCGCTTCATAAGCGATTTTCTATTACACAGTCTCCGAGAGAGGTTTTCTCCTACTTATCGGCTTCACTTGGAACAATGCGAGGAAGTACGCCTGATCTCGTCGAGGTCGAACGGCACCGGACGATCTAGCTCAGTCCTTTACTGTTTTGACCCTCGATTGCCGCTTACGTGGAAGCATGCAGATCGACACGATTGGCGCGCACATCAAAGCGAAAAACGCGGCGAGGCCTGGGATCTGCAGAGAGAAATCGACGGCCGAATGAAGAACCGTAAGGATGAGGCAGGCCAAACCAACCGCCGCAATGTAACGCTGACGGCGCCTTACTCGTAGCCCATAGACGTACGCGAACACCAAAGTTCCCATGCCGATAAAAAGCAGTGGAATAAAGGGCAAACCTAAAGAAAAAAGGCCCTCTAGATAGACATTGTGCGCACGATCCCAAATAAGATAGATACCGCATCGCGCATCACGGTATGCGGAAAAAACCTCTCGGAAGCTGGCGAGACCCGCCCCGAACGGTATGTGGTCCTTGATCGCGGTGATTATTCCTGGGAGGACACAGACGCGGCTCTCGAAGTTCTGAGCCGCCCCCCGAAAGAGAACACGCTCTGCTAGCGAAATAAAGATGCCGCTTCCAACAAGGAGAATCGCGGTTGCTGTCGCAAATCTCCAACTCCAGCCTTTCCTGACGCTGGTTGCCCTAGCCTCCCTTTGATCTGGGAAGAGAACAAGGATCAGCAGAAGACATAAAAGCGCGACAAAGGTCGACGCGATACCACCTCGTGACTTGGTCAGCATGAGCGCACACGCGGTCGCCAGACACGATAACGCAGAAAGAGCTGCAAAAATTGTAGCCCGCCGATTGGTAAAGGGTATTCCGTTCAAGTACGCGAGCAACGAGCGTATCAAGTCGGTTTCGCTGGCTTTCTGCCACGTCAACGCGACCTGCAGCACCAAAAGCAGGCCGAAGAACGTTGCCGCCGTATTGCGGTTGATGAATGCGCCGGTGAGACTGTCTTGATAGGCCTTTTTCTTGACAAAGAGAACCATGTCCGGCTGAGCAAGAAACTGTAAGATGCTGAAAACCGAGATGACGGCGCCGACGATCACGATGTAGCGTAGAAGTCGATTGGACTGGTGCTCGCCACTAAAAAGTATCAATGTTGCAATGAATACGCCAAACGGGACCGCCAGCATCAAAACCGCGCCGGATGTGTCCCCAGGGGTGAGCGACACTGGGACTTGAGCCGACGGAATATAGGTCCGTACCATTTGCCAAGCGGGATCGTGATAGAAGAGGCCGCTGATACCCGATGCCTGAAACTCGGCCCAGCTGACCAGCAAGGCAACCAGGATCAAAGCGATTATTATGATGTTTCGCGTATCGGCCGGAATTGCTGACACGAGTAGAACAACAGGGATCATGACGAATAGGATCAGCGATACGATGGCAACCGTTTCAGCTTGAACCCCGCCATAGGCGAACACCAGGAAAAGGCACAGCAGCAACAGCAAAACCCTCAGCAAGCTCTGCAACGTTCCTGCTATTTTTCCGCGCTGCTGGTAAAGCTCGCTCTTATCCTTCTCACTATGCGTCCCTCGCTGGGCGGATGACCGTTCCATAAAAGTTCCTGCCGGCGCAACAACGGGCCGCTCCGTAACTGTAATTCTACCGCACCACATACATGCTCCTGACTTGCTATGAAAGCAGGATTTGAATAGTTTGAAACTGTGCAGAGCATTTCAGCACTTTCCGCAGGACAACGTAACGTTTTCAAAAGAAAATCTCTTCACTATTTCCCGGAACTATGCATGCAATACACTGGATACGACTAGACATTTTGGTTCCAACCAGTAAGTCTCGGTTTCTCAATTACGTCTTTTTCGAAGCGATTTTAGGGTAATGATAATGCTCTTTGAGCGACTGAATATTGATGGCCCATTCTTGATTGTTCCAAAGAAATTTGGGGATTCGCGTGGCTATTTCATGGAGACCTTTAGGGCATCCCTTTTTGAAGCAGAGGTTGGCCAATTCACATTTGTTCAAGACAATCGCTCTATGTCAGCGGAAGTCGGAACAGTACGCGGTCTGCACTTTCAGCTTGAGCCAAAGGCACAAGGCAAGCTTGTCTCATGCACAGCTGGCGCGCTGCTGGATGTCGCCGTGGATATTCGCTCTGGTTCTCCGACGTACGGACAATTCGTTGCCGAGGAGCTGAGCGCCGAAAACGCGCGCGAGCTCTGGGTACCCCCTGGTTTCGCCCATGGTTTTTGTACACTCGAGCCCAACACCGTGATCAGCTACAAAGTGACCGACTACTACAGTCCGGAACATGACCGGGGCTTATCGTGGAATGATCCGGCTCTGGGTATCAATTGGCCGGTATCTGCTGACAGAGCGATCCTGTCGGACAAGGATCGCAAGCAACCAACACTCGCCGCCCTTGGCGGTGTGTTTCAATATAGCACGGCGCGGACCGTCTAAGCGTCGAACGGATCGGAAGCAATTATGCGCATTCTTGTAACTGGCGGCGCCGGTTTTATTGGTTCTGCAGTGGTCCGCCACCTGGTAGCTGACAAGGGCTATGATGTTCTCAACGTAGACAAGCTGACCTATGCTGGCACCGAAACATCCCTGACAACTGTCAGAGACAATGCCAGCTACCGCTTCCTCAAAGCCGACATCTGTGATCACGCAGCTATTTCAAACGCTTTTGAAAGCTTCCAGCCAAATCGTGTTATGCATCTGGCTGCCGAAAGCCATGTTGACAGGTCCATCACCGGCGCGAAAGACTTCGTCGACACCAATGTGATTGGCACATTCACGATGTTGGAATGTGCCCGGCACTACTGGGCAGGTCTTTCCGGTGACGCAAAGGCGAATTTTCGCTTCCTGCATGTCTCGACCGACGAAGTATATGGTTCGCTCGGAGATAGAGGCCTCTTCACCGAAGAGACGCCGTATGATCCGAGTTCCCCCTATTCAGCCTCCAAGGCAGCTTCTGACCATCTGGCCAAAGCATGGCAAAGAACCTATGGGCTGCCTGTCGTCGTGTCGAACTGCTCGAACAATTATGGGCCTTATCACTTCCCAGAAAAGCTAATCCCCTTGGTGATCCTCAATGCGATGGAAGGAAAGGCGCTGCCCGTCTATGGCAACGGAGCAAACATCCGCGACTGGCTGTATGTTGAAGATCACGCCCGCGCGCTCAATATCGTCGCAGAGCGCGGCCGGGTAGGCGAAACCTATAACATTGGGGGCAGAAACGAGCGCCGCAATATTGATGTTGTTACCCGCATTTGCGAATTAATGGACAAGTTATCGCCGAAGCCGATCTCCCATTGCAGCTTAATTACTTATGTCGACGATCGTCCGGGCCATGACGCCCGTTACGCAATCGACGCAACGAAACTCGAGACTGAACTTGGCTGGAAGGCGCAGGAAAACTTCGACACCGGCATCGAGAAAACTGTCCGGTGGTATCTTGACAACGCCTGGTGGTGGGGACCGTTACGACAAGGCTATACCGGGTCACGGCTGGGGCTCTTGAACATGCCTGCTGCACCAAGCAAAGAGGGCAATGCATGAAGCAGTTGAGGATGATTGTTACAGGTAAGGACGGCCAGGTGGTCCAATCTTTACTGGAACGAGCAGCCGAAAATGGCCGGTTTGAGGTAGTCGCTCTAGGGCGACCCAGCCTCGACCTCTCGGTTCCGGACAGCATTCATGCAATCATAAGCGCAGCAAAGCCGGACGTGATCGTTTCGGCAGCCGCGTACACCGCCGTCGATCAAGCGGAAAATGAAGAAACTGCCGCCACGGTCATCAACGGCGTCGCAAGCGGAAAGATTGCCGAAGCAGCCAGCGTACTCTCCATTCCTATTATTCACCTATCGACTGACTACGTTTTCGACGGCAATAAGGATAGTCCCTATGTCGAAACAGATCCGGTGGCTCCCGTGTCTGCTTATGGGCGCGCGAAGCTCGCTGGCGAGCGAGCGATTGCGGCTGCCACAGCCAACTATGCAATACTAAGGACGGCCTGGGTCTATAGTCCTTTTGGCAAAAATTTTCTGAAGACGATGCTACGGCTTGCTGAAGCGCGGGACAGCATAAATGTGGTTGATGATCAAATCGGCAATCCGACCTCAGCATTCGATATTGCCGACGCCGTTTTTGCTGTTGCCAGCAATCTGGTCGACAACGACAATGCGGCATTGCGCGGCATTTTCCACATGAGCGGTTCCGGGGAGGCAAGCTGGGCCGATTTTGCTGCGGAGATCTTCGCTCAGTCGGCGCTCAATGGCGGCCCTTCGGCGGAGGTCGTCGGCATCCCGGCAAGCTCTTATCCTACGCCAGCAAAAAGACCTGCCAACTCCAGGCTCAATTGTAGCCTGCTGCAAGATCGCCATGACGTCCGGCTGCCAGATTGGAAGACCTCCACCGCGCACGTTGTCGCACGTCTCACTCTCAAACACTTTAATGATGGGACGAAATTATGAAGGGTATTATCCTCGCCGGAGGCAGCGGAACGCGCCTGCATCCCATGACACTGGTCAGTTCCAAGCAGTTGATGCCCGTTTACGATAAGCCGATGATCTATTATCCGCTCTCGACACTCATGTTGGCCGGGGTTCGTGATATCCTGATCATTTCCACGCCGCGCGATCTCCCTGGCTTTCAGGCGCTGTTGGGTGATGGCGCGAAGTGGGGTATTTCACTGTCCTATGCAGTGCAACCTTCGCCGGACGGATTGGCGCAGGCTTATATTATCGGCGCGGATTTTGTCGCGGGCCAATCCTCGTGCCTCGTTCTCGGCGACAACATCTTTTTCGGCCATGGCATCACCGAACTGTTTCGTGGCGCTATGGCACATGAGAGTGGTGCGACGGTCTTTGCCTATCATGTCAATGATCCAGAGCGTTACGGGGTCGTGGAATTCGACACCTCGATGAAGGCAATTTCGATCGAGGAAAAACCGGAAAAACCCAAATCGAACTGGGCCGTCACCGGACTTTATTTCTACGACAAAGATGTCGTCGATATCGCTTCGAACCTAAAACCGTCGCCGCGTGGTGAGCTGGAAATAACCGATGTCAACCGCACCTATCTCGAGCGCGGAAAACTCAATGTCCAGCAAATGGGGCGTGGCTACGCCTGGCTAGATACCGGAACTCCTGATAGCTTGTTGGAAGCCTCCGAGTTCGTAGCAACTCTCGAGAGACGGCAAGGCTTCAAGATCTCATGTCCGGAAGAGATCGCCTTCAGGCTCGGCTATATCACAGCTGGCGAGTTCGAGGAGCTGGCGAGAAATTATGGAAAAGGCACCTACGGCAACTACCTGAGAAATATCATCAACCAGCTTTGATCTTCAGTGGCCGGTAACAAGAAGTACCGGTCTGGTGTAGCAGGCGCGCCATTCGAGCAAAGTAAGCATGGTGGACATTCGTCATGAGGCAGAGACTCGCTTGCGCCATCGGAGTCGTTGTCCTATTGACCTTAACCGCGCTGTCTACGCGGTACGTTCATCCGCACTGGATGTTTTCCGCGCTTTATACAATGCATCTTCATATAACAGTGGCCTGTGTGCTAGCAACTATCATCGGGCTACTGGCAAAGCGCGACATTATGTTGTGGGGACTTCTGGTTGCCTCGGTCGTTCTCACTGCGGACGCTGTCGCTATGGCAACGCACTACAGCCTACCCGCTGGTCCAGCGGATCTAGGCAAGCCAAAATTCACGCTCCTCTCCATCAATGCGCTCAACAGCAATTTTGAAAGTGGCGAGACAATAGCGCGCATGATCGTGGCATCGGGCGCTGACGTCGTGAATGTCATGGAGGCGCCCCCTTTGCAACACCATATTGATGAGTTGGCGCAGGTCTATCCCTACAGGGTCGGCTGTGGCGCCATGACCAGACAATGCGACCAGCTGATGCTTTCAAAGTTCCCAATTGAAGCCCCGCAATTGATGTCCCTTAGCAAGATATTCGACGAGAGGTTCATCACTGCGACAATCAAGATCGCAGGCCAAACGATCAATTTCGCAGGCATCCATGCCACAAAGCCATACTTCGACGATTTCCACAGCCTAGAACTTAAAAACGCCGCTGGCGTGATCCTGACACAAATGACAGGACCACTCGTTCTCTCTGGAGATTTCAATGCTTCCAGCCTCGACCCAGGTATGCAAAACTTTCTCAAAGCTACAGGCCTGCGCACGGCCTTGTGGGAGCCAGCAACGTGGCCCGTTGAAGCTGGTCGTTTCGGGCTGCCCGTCGACCACATCTACGCCCGCCCTCCCCTGAAAATCATATCGGTGACCCGGCTACGAGATGCATATGGATCCAACCACTATGGGCTAACAGCGGAAATTGCGATCAGCAAATTGTGAGACCACGACAACGTTGGCTGCAACTCATTTCGAGGTAACGCCGACACTCACAATATAGAGCCCCCCAACGTCAACTCGTGCAACGTGGGGATGCTGAGGCTAATTGGTACCGCCTGCCAGCCCAATTCAAAAAGCGGCTCACAACAAAAATCTATGCTACGTCTTTCACGATTTGCCAGACCCGCTCAGCGGACTTATCCCAATTAAAGTCGCCGAGTCTCTTTCGGCCGCCGTCAACCAGCTCTTTGCGAAGCGCTTCATCGGACGTAATGCGGTCGAGCCCCAGCCTGATCTCCTGCACCGATTCAGGATTAACCAAGAGAGCTCCGTCTCCCGCGACTTCTGGCATCGCAGTTAAATTCGATGTTAGGACGGGGACACCACATGCATAAGCTTCAATAATTGGGAGACCAAAGCCTTCAAAAAGAGAAACATAAGCTACGGCCAAGGCGCCCCGATAGAATGATGGAATTTCTTCTGCGGGTAAGCGGCCTGTGAAAACAAGGTGTCCTCCGACCGATAGTCGGCTGGCAAGAGCAGTCAGATCATCGTTCCGATTGCCCGTAAACACAAGTTTAATCCCTCGAGACGGCAAAGACGATGCAGCATAAGCACGGATCAGCCGGTCCAAGTTTTTGTACGAGCGATGGTTGCCTCCGTAAAACACGTAATCGTATCCAGGAGTGTGCCGCTCTCCCGCTTCCGTAAAGCAGGCTTCACAACCATTATATACAAGATGAACTTTCTCTTCCGGCATGCCGGACCAATCCAGGAATTCCTGTCTTGTGAATTCCGATACGCAGATAACTGCACTGCAGCGCCTGTAGAGCGGCTTATAGACAAGATCATAATAGGCCCGCTTCGCGGCACCGTAAAAGCGCCGATGGGTGAGGTCGTGAACGATTACGACTGAAGGCAGACGGCTGAAAAGTGCAGGAACGAAACCGGCGCTGAAGAACACGCCTTCCCCGCCGTGATGATGAAACGAGCGGCTTATGGCGAGTGGAGATAGAGGGGAGCCAATTCGTCCCCTGACATGCAGGTCTACGAGCTTCATGTCTTGCGGCAAGCGAGCCTCTAGCTCTGCCTGCACTTTCCCTATCCCGGTCTCCGCAGGCCAGCGACGGTCAGCCAGTATGCTAAGGGTTTTGCCATTCGTCTCGAAACGCATACACTATCCTTTCGATCGGTCCATCTGTCCTGTATTTATGAGGATCCAAAGCGTGCTTCGATCTTTCGGATCCGCTTATACGCTCTAGTTCTTTGCGTCGTCGTATGTCGCCATCGTGAAGCCACCACAGACTTTTGCTGATATGCATTGGCTGCTCAGCACTTAATCGCAAAAAGCCAAGCAGGAAGCTAACTTCTCGCTACAGCTGCTTCTCAAGACATTAACTGAAGATTTAAAGATACATGACTACAATTCTGAATCAGGATGTTTCTTCCAACTACTCATGATCCCTCGCCACACGGGGTCAGTTAGTCTGACCATCCACGAATCCTCTCGGTGAATGCGATCAGCCGATAATGAGCCTGACCCATCTGCCCCTTAAAGATTGATACCAACGAACCTACCAGCGGTCGTCCCGCCATATAAAAAACGAACCAGATCGAATAGTTGCCGAGACGAAGTACGCGTCCAAAGCCGCGGTTGTAGCGACGGCCGCGATCTAGTGCCGCAGCATCGAACACTGCAAGCGGTTCCGGATGCATGAATTTCAGATCTGGGTCATAGATTCCCTTATGACCCTTTCGCAGCGCGCGGATCATCAGCTCGGTCTCTTCCCCGGAGCCCCATTTGGTACCGCCACCTGTTCCAAGCGTCTCGTCTAGGCCGCCGACATCGCGAAATACCGCAGTTCTGTAGAAGGTGGTGTACATCGTCTGGGTGATCCAGACATTCTGCATGTCGATCGTGCAGGGCGTAGTCTTCCATCTTCCTTGTGAGGGGACGCCGGTGAAGTCAATACTCGAGCCGGATAGAAAATCCAGTTGGGGGTCAGCAGCGAACATCTTTACGACCCGCTCGATAGCATCCGGCGGATAAGCACAATCGTCGTCGGGAAAACCGACCAGATCGCCCGAAATGTGGCGCACGCCGACATTACGGCCTCGTGCAGCTCCTTTACCTTCGTCGCGCACATATTTGACTGGAATTCGGCCGACATACTGCTCGACGATCTCCTGAGTCTTGTTATCACGGCTCTGATCCACGATTACGAATTCCAAAAAGCCAACAGTTTGCTTTTCGAGAGAGTCAAGAAGCCGCCCGATGACATCGGACCTGTTCATAGTGGTCGTCACGAGGGAAATCTGCATGGGTTTGTCTTTCATCTGTTAATGGCGTGCGGGATGAGGCGTTTTCAACAACGTGTCCAATGACGTCATCTGAGCCGCATTCCACGCAACCGCAGACTGATACGCCTTCTCTCCCTCTGCAGCCCGCCTCTCCTCGCTGGAAGCCAGATCGATGATCGCCTGAGCAAATGCTTCGGGGCTATCGTCTGGAACCGCTATGACACCTGCCTGGAAAGCCTCGCCCAACCCGCGCATTCCCGTACGCGTCGCGACCGTCACGACCCCCGCGGCCATAGCATCAAGGAGTTTTATATTGATACCTGTTCCAACCAGCGTTGGGTTCACCGAAATCTGCGCTGATCGGAAAGCGTCGGAAATATGATCGACAAAGCCGATCTTGTCGATGTTCGGGTGATCGGCAATCGCCTTCCCAACACTGCCAGCGACGACAAGCCGGAAATCGGGAAGGGCTTTGACAATGATCGGAAGAACCTTTGAAGTGAAATAATTGAGTGAAACAACATTTGCCGAGTTGCCGGAACCCACGAATACGGCATTTCGCGATCCATAATTTTCCACACGACGCGACAGATCAATGAAATGACTGACAACACCAACTTCCGGCTTGTCTCCGCCGAGTTGCTGGCGAAAGCGTCCCGCCTCTTCGTCTTGAATGGCGATCACCACATCGGCACGTCGAAAGCCACGGTTCTCTTCACTGACCGGGATGGAGTACCAATAGCTGTCGTCACCATAGAGCTTATGCCGGTCGGCGAAGGCGTCGTGGGTATCCAGGATTTTCAACACACTCGGTGGAAAGCTCGTTAACGTCGCGGATTGAAAGACGTAGGCGCACAAGGCGGCATCGAAGTCATGCTTTTCATGCAAAGCCTTCAACTTGCGACGAAAGCCCACCCCGAAAAATTCGTCCAGACCGAAGTAGTATCGAAGGTCCGATTTGGAGGATTTGAACAGACGCCGACGCATCTCGAAAGCAAGACGCTTAGCATAATATAGGCCGCGTTCCACAGCCGTGCGCTCCAGAATAAAAAACCGATTCGAGCCAAACTCTTTTCGGTGTCCCTCCATATCCGTCATCGCGGTCAGATTGGAAGGGAGATGAATGAAATAGATTTCATGACCTAGTTCGCGGATTGCACGCGCAAGGTTGAGGATGCGGCTGCTGTTGCCCTCCCGCGCCGGGACAACAGGGATAACCGATATAAACGCAATTTTCATGCATGCTCCCCAAGAAATTTAGATACGCCAGGACAGTGGCAACGTGTCTTCATTGCGAAATACTGATCAACCATTAATGACATAGCGGCTAAATCTACGAACATCGCCAATAAAACCACGCGGGTTGAAGGCACGATGTAAGGTTCGAAGATGGAAGGCTTTCCAATATTGACCGGAGCTGGAAAGGTCCGCGGCATCTTTCAACGCGAGCTCCTTGGCCAGCTTCCGAAACGACAACAGAGATTCAGGGAGAATTGCTTTTTCGACGTCGCGGAAAAATCTTGACAAAGGCCGTGCCTCCATACGCTTCGTCACAGCGTAACCAAGCGCAGAATCTTCAACATGCAGCTTAATGCGTGCAACAGGGTCCCAGAAAATCGGTCCAGAAAACAAGACCTGTGCCCACAAAAAACTGTCCTCCCCCCAGAGGCACCTTTCCGCGTCATAGAAGCCCCCTAAACGCTCGAAAACATCTTTACGTACAATCGTGGAGCTTGAATGGAGAGCATCAATTCGAGACAGTAGGGCGGCGCAATCAAGGGTCGTCGGTGGAGACAGGATTTCGGGGCGCGTTGCAATTAAGGCAACTCGGTTTGCCGCGTAGTCAGAACGTCGCCCAGCATCGTAACCCGCCACGTAAGCGAGGGCGTCGTGAAACTCGTTCAAAGCCCCAAGGCCAGCCTCAAGATACCCCGGCAACCATTCATCGTCTGCGTCTAGGAACGCGATCAAATCTGATCGCGCCATCCGCGCACCAACGTTGCGCGCGCGCCCTGGTCCTGCATTTGCCTGCCTGACAAGATGTATTTGCGGATCACGGAGTTGTTCAACGATCGCCGGACCGTCATCTGTGCTGCCGTCATCAACGACAATAATTTCAACGCGATCTGTCTGTTGCAGACGAACCGATTCCATCGCACGGAGAATAGTATTTCTCTTGTTGTAGAGAGGAATGACGACCGAAGCCGAGAAATCGTCGAACATGCTTCACCCGATACCGTAAATTGGATGCAAATAACTCCACGGGACTAAAGGCTTCGCTGCTGTCTCAACCCGCTCGGGTTTCGCGCTCGTAAAATTTTGTCCGATGCCTGATGGCTCTCGATCGATGTTAAGAGTCCAGAGACCGGCGATTTTAGCCCGTACTTGAAATTCAAGCATCTGCATTGTCTTTGACATATCGGTCGCGCATACCAAGCAATAGTGCATAAGCGACGTAGGAGTCTAAGAACCGTTCCCTACTCCCCAAAAACCTCAACGCACTCATCTTTAAATATTTATACGCGACGAATAGATAAACACTGGCCGGGACACCTCCAATACGAAAAATGTCCCCTTTAACCCAGTATTCATAATCGAAACCGGAAGAGCGATAATATTGCATCACATAGTCGATCGTCTGGCGATCTGGTGGAATTAAATGATATACAATCGCATCCCATACCCAAAGCCCAATTGCACCTGATTTAAGTGCCGCACGCATCATCTCGGTCTCTTCACCACCTCGTCTTCGTCCCGGCGCTACCCCGAGTTCGGGATCGTATCTGTATTTGATTTGGAGGTCGCGGCGTACGGCGTAGTTTAACCCGTAAGGCAGCCGATCAGGGGAGACTTGGATCCAGTCCGCGTCGCGAATTGCCAAGAGGTCAGATAGAGAAGCCTCGCAGTCAGCGAACCACGTCACTACCGGCTCTTCATAGACAGGGCGAGCTTTCCCGCCGAAAATTGCAACATCTGGATTGACCTTGAACGCCTTTATGTAAGCCTTCAACCAACCAACATCGACGCGGACATCATCATCTGTCCAAAGAACAAATCTGCCCTTCGCCTGCGCAACACCCGTATTACGTGCATTGGATAAGCCTGCCAGTGGCTCAAAGACATGACGAATTGGCAGACGGGCAGCGAAGCTTTCCACAACCGACTTTGTGTCGTCAGTGCTCCCGTTATCTACGATCTGCAACTCCCAGTCGTCTACGACACCCAGGGATGCGTCAGCAATCGATTCAAGCACGTTTTTCAAAGATCGAGCTCGGTTGCGCGTGCATATTGTAACGGTTACAAGCAAGCATGCTCCCCTATGAACATCATGTTTATTCTCCTAGACGCTGCTGGCATTGCGCATCGCCGCGTATGGCTATTGAACTTAGTTCACACAAAGAGCTAATGCTGCGTTTCAGTGGAACTGCCCTCACTTATGCTTCGGGCTTCGTAAAGCGAAACATCAACTTCAGACTCAATAGTTCCATTGAATAGAAAATAGAGTATCTCGGTCCATGCGTCTTCTTTAATAACAAACCTTCAGAAAAATTCATGAACCATTGATGAACACGACCGCCATACCTCAGTAAAATGCACTAACGCATGTCAGGGATCTCAGTCACACCGCGGAATAACAATTCATACCAAACCCAACGTCTTCCTGTAAAAATGTCCGCCCTTAAGCATTGCCCGATTATTCACGTTAGCGAGCAACATCTACATCGAAGTCAGGTTTTTAAATCCTCTAGTTCCATTTTTACCTCGCGTATATCGCTTGCTTTACGAACAAGCGGGCAATCATCCATCCATGCCTCAATAAAATTATGAATTTTCCTATATGAGTTGTCCAAAGCTACATGGGGAATATTCATTAGCACACATAAGATATGGACATGAAGACGATCACAGATGACTACATTACCTTTGGAGAGCAAATCCATGCCGCGTTTTGCTCGTCGCCACGCGACTAAGTTATGCTGGCTTACGCGCATATCGGCTATTGTCATTCGTCCGCCGACAAGAGTCTCAAAGAGAGCACGATATGATTTTCTAGTTGTTTCGGGGGGCTCTGATAGCCAGTCGTGTCTCGGCCCTGGATAATCTTTCCTAAGCGTATCTATCCCTATCTCAACTCGCTCTACATCCTCACGCATCATGTACAAATATTCGGCTTCAACAGGCTGTGTACGACTTAATGCGCCTAATGCGAAAGCGCAGTCGGGCAACAAAACTGTATCCTCGCAACCTAGATTCTCAATAGCGATGCGGAGTGACGCATGATCACGAACCATGATTTTGAATTTTCCATGCCTCGCAATGTGATCCCGGCAATTCTTTGCTGCAGACTGATCTGCGAAATAAATTGACTGTGGTAGCTGGATAATTTCCCTGTCGGGAAACTCCCTCATCATTTTATATCTAAGCTCCATGTGAGGCTCGTATATATCGCCTAGATTGCCGCCACCGTGAAAAAATATCGGACCATCAGGCACCTTTTCTCTTAAAAGATCAGAGTCGAATTGATTGTAGTCACAAGTATAATTCGGAAGACCTCCTGCGAGTTCGCGAAGAAGCTCCATTTCCCCGAGCCAAATAAGACTGTCGCCGACATTTGAATGCCCAGGGAAATCTACTATGGCATAACGCTCACCCGGACGGATATATGAAGACAAGGCATTCTGAAGTAATGCGCAATTTTTATCTATAACGGCCTTCCCCAAATGCACCATTAATTCATTCCCCAGAACATTTTCCACCAAGATCAAAAAGCTGTTAACACGTATCTCGATCGAACGGCAATCGTTGAGTTCTGAGAAGATTAACATCGGCCTTGAGGTGCTTTAGTAAAAATAAATATACACGTTCAACCGAAATTTGTCGCTGAGAAAGACTTCCAGACCTTTCTTTTGAAGCGTCAAAGAGGCAAATTATTGGGTTCAGATTATTGATCGCGACAGTGCCAATGAAATTCCGCCAGTTATATCGAGTCCCACTGGCAATGGCTATCGCGGCGTCACTGCGATAGCCTTTCGAACAGAGGCCATGTCTATCTGATAAGCCCAAAGACACGTTTTACCATCTGGACCGCTGGTGATCTCTACGTTACGAAAGAATCCTAGGAAACTGAAGCCGTACATTACTGCAATACGCTATCCCCATATAAAAGGCTTCAACTTCACTCAGACCAGAAGTCTATGAGTTTCCATCAGTGCGCGGATCAAAATTTCATCCTGTAATCAGAAGATGAATCATCTCAAGATATCGTTAGGAATTTTATATTGGAGCTTTAATATTGCACAGACTTGCTGGTCAAGATCCGACGCCGTTGGGTACAAAATTAGTGCAGGGCGACTTAAATGACCCGCAATCTGAAGAATTCAGTCATCTGCGAAGGACGGTATCCTAGACGTGGCAAATACAAGATCTAAGCTCGTAAAAGGTACAATTTGGCTCACTGCAGCGCGTACCCTAGCCAATTTGCTTACATTAGTCAGCACCATCATTCTTGCGCGACTACTGACCCCGGCGGACTTCGGTATCGTTGCAATCGCTACGACAGTGGTAGCGATAATTTCTTCCGTGACCGAATTGTCTTTGGTCAACGCACTCATCCACCATAAAAGCCCCAACGAAGACTACTTTCACACGGCCTGGACAATGGAGTGTCTACGGGGCCTTGCCATCGCGGCAGTCATCCTCATTTGCAGCTATCCAGTGGTGCTAATATATGATGAGCCGCGCCTTCTGACGATTATGTTTGCGCTGGCGGGAAACGCCGCCATTTCAGGCTTTTGCTCTAACCCGAAAATGGTGACCTTCACTCGCGAGCTTGATTTCCGTCAAGGATTTGCGATTACGGTATTATCAAAGGTCGGAAGCACTATCGTGTCGATCGCTCTGGCGCTGTATTTACAGAATTATTGGGCAATTGTGGGCGGATTGCTGGTCGGGCCTATCATCTCGATAGCGGTTGCTTACTGGATTGTGCCTTATTGGCCAAGATTCTCCCTTCTTCACATGCGAGAGCTTTGGGCGTTTTCGTCGTGGCTGTCCTTCGGACAAATCGTAAACACGATCAATTTTAAGTTCGACCAGTTGCTAGTCGGCGGTTTCCTTGGACGCGCGGAACTGGGGTATTACAATGTCGGTGACCAACTCGCCTATATGCCGACGCGCGAAGCTACCGCGCCCCTCGCTCCGGCCCTCTTTCCAGCATTCGCACGGGTGAGGGATGATCGCGAACGGCTTGTAAACGCATACGAACGCGCACAAACCCTGTCTACCGCCATCGCTTTGCCAATCGGCGTTGGGGTGGCGTTGGTTGCCGAAAGCTTGGTCAAGATCACCTTGGGTGAAAAATGGCTGCCAGCAGTCATCGTTATCCAGGTCTTGGCATCGGTGTTTGCCATCCAAACGCTGAGTTCCACGGTTCAACCACTGGCTATGGCAGTGGGCGAGACAAGACGATTGTTCATGCGCGATACGGCAATGTTCTTAGCCCGCGTTCCAACGATTTTTATTGGCATATATTTCGGCGGTCTTTCCGGCCTTGTTTTCGCCCGCGCAATAACTGGAACACTCGCGATACCTATCAATATGCTCCTTGTTCGCCAAATGATCGGACTGTCGATGCGCAGACAGTGGATGGCAAATGCGAGGACGTTGATAGCAACCGCGATCATGGTGTTTTCGGTTGTCGCCATCGATAGCGTAATCAGCAATACGATACCGACAATCACAGAGATTTTTCATCTTGCAGTTTCGATTATGGTCGGCGGCAGCACCTATTCCGCGTCGATTCTCGTTTTGTGGGCTGTTTGCGGAAAGCCCGATGGACCGGAGCGTTTCATACTGCAAGAGTTGAGCAAGCTGATTAGGAGGTTGCGCTCTTCTAAGGGAGGGGCTGGCGTTTAACCGCGAGGTTCCTCGGGCGACAGCTTCGCGTGGCTGGTACGCTCTCAAGCTAAAAAAGGTGCCTCTTTAGAACAAGATATTGTACATTTTACATGTAGGAATGCACATGAAACTAGATCTCGAGTAATCCTATTCCTCGAAATATACTTTGCCTCAGCACGAGACGTATGCTCAACGCCGGTTCCAAGCCTTCATCTATTTATCCAAAGCCTCATTTTAACGGAACGTAGGGACTAAAAAGCCATGTCACCTATCAGCAAAATTGCTGTTACTTGCCTCGCCGTCTTGTCCCTTGTGTCACCCGCTATTGCACAAGACGTTGTGCGGAATCGTATCGTCAACGGCTCTTTCCTGGCGAGCGAACTGCGCCCTTGGTGGGCGCAGGGCTCCGGCACTGGTGTAAGAACCGTTGAAGGTGACAAGGCAGTTTCGCTCCGGTCAGGAATGATGGTCCAGGAACATATATCAGTCATAGGCGGACGCAATTATCGGCTTTCAGCCAAGGTGTTCAGTGAAACCGCAGATGCGAATACAGTCTATGTTCAATACAGTTTCCGCGTTCAGGGAAAAATGAACGAAGGCTGGCAGGGCCCGGCCTTGGTCTCTGTAGATGACCGTTCGGAAGGTCAATGTCAGACACAGTCCGCAAAGCGTCAAGAACGTGCAGCGTTCGTGACAGGCGGTGAGTCGGGCTGGCAGTCACATTCGATCGTTCTTCGGGCGCCGCAAGGAGCGGACCAGATGGTACTCTACCTCCGCAAAGCGGCCTGCTCCTCTGGCGAGGCAGCGTTCACAGACGTCTCGCTAACGGAGACCGACGATGCGCCCACATCTGCTGGCGACGTCGCCAAGATGGCGCTCGCCGAGCAGAGGCTACTAAGACCGGCCGATCCATCCGCTAATTCCCGACGCTTGACAGACCAACTTGTGCGGCCGGCGCCGGCCGACGATCGCTATCGGCTGGCGGAAGGCGGCAGGATGGGGATGCGCGTTCATGTTGGCGCCCAGGAAGATATCATTACTCTTCAAGCTGCTGTAGATCTTTCCGACTTCACAGCAAAGCTGGCAGGAGCGGCCGCTCCAGAGCGGCTATCGACCGATGAGGCCGTGGCAGCAGAACCGTTGCTGGTGGTCGGGCGGAAAAATGCCATTGCGAAACGTGCCTTTACCGACATCGACTTCAGTGGGCTAGGCGATGACGGCTTTCTGATCCGAAGCTTTGGCCCGCATGTGTTGATTGCGGGTGCTACGTCTCGTGGAGACATGTATGGCGTCAACTGGTTTCTCGATCACAAGCTCGGAGTTCGCTGGCTATCTCCAAAATTCACCTATTGGCCGAATACGCCAGACATCACTCTACCATCGCTGAACGAACGCCAAGTGCCGCGCTTCGCATTCCGCGAAGTCCTGAGTAAAGAGGGAGAAGATAAGCCTTGGAGACAACGCAACCTCATGAACGGCCAATCGCACGAGCCTTCCTCATTGCAGACGCCGATCGCTATCGACAGTTGGAATCAAAGCTGGGCCGCAAAAGGGATTTATTTCGAATTTTTCCAGCTACTGCCGCAGAACACATATCAGGATAGCCATCCCGATTGGTATGCTGGCGGGCAGTTGGCGATGATGAACAAGAGCATGCGCAAAGAAATGGCGCGGGTCGTCGTTCAAAAATTAAAAGCTCTACCGGACTACAGGGCCGTCTGGTTCTCGATCCATGCCATGGACTGGGGTTGGGACATGGATCCGGCGAGCGCCGCCTTCGCGGCAAAGCATGGTGGTCATGCATCAGCTCCGCGGCTGGACATGATGATTGAAGTGGCAAATCTCGTGCGTGCAGAACTGCCTGGCGCGCGGTTGGCCTTCAATGCCTATCATTGGAGCTTTACGCCCCCCGAGGGCATGACGGTACCGGACTACATTCTTGTCTATCCCATGACCATTCAGGTCAACTACAGAGATGCATTGAATGGTCCCGCCAACGAAAGACTTGGCCAGGATCTGGTCCGTTGGAATACTATTGCCAAACACGTACTGGTTTGGGACCACATCACCAACTTTGCCGGATATATTCAGCCTACGCCAAACATCGTCCCGATTGGCAATTCGCTGAAATGGCTTGCCTCGCTTAATCATGTAGAGGGCTATATGGGCGAAGGCAGTTCCAATACGCTAGGCGCAGAATTCGCTGCGCTGCGCGCCTGGATGATCGCGCGACTGCTGTGGGACCCGCAGCAGGATCCTTGGGACGTCATTACCGAGTTCTGCGACAAATATTATGGCCCCGCTGCTCCGCAGGTGCTCGACTACATCCGGCTTATGCATGACAAACTCGCCGCCACGGACGACGTACTTTCTGAAAAGACGACGGTCGACATGACGATGTTCGACGCAGATTTCGTGTCGCGCGCCAATGCTCTCTTCAATAAGGCGGAAGAGGCGGTAGCAGGCACGGAGTACGCCGCTCAGGTGCGTCTGGCTCGTCTGCCTGTCGATTTTGTCATTCTTCGACGGCAAGCAGGTTACGTGCGTGCTCAGAAGAACATCGACTTTGACGTTCAAGGCACACGTCCAGAGCGGCTCACGCGTTTCTGGCAGACGATCCAGGCGGAAAAAATCTGGCAATACATTCAGAACAGCGACGTTAAGGAACTTAAGAACCTACTGGAGGTGAGAATCATCGAGCCACCCAGTGTGCCCGACATCGTCAAAGACAGCCCGCAGTGGAAAGACATTCAGGATATTTCCTTCCAGCGTTATGCCGGCTGGCAGAGCACCATTGTCAGCGATCCTCTTGCCTCAGACGGGTCCGCAATCGCGCTTGACCGGAACTCAGAAAAATGGAACACGCAACTATTGTTCGATAAACTGCCGCGCCAAGGCGACTGGTGGGTGTATGTGGCCCTTCGGGTTAAAGGTGGAAGCGGCGGCAATGAGGAAATTGCCAGGGTCGGATCAGCACCTCCAATGTCCTGCTTTGCGACAGTGCGCAATGATCCTGCCGCGGGCGACGACTATCGTTGGATTGAGGTGCCCGGTGGTCCATTTCGCTTCACCACAGACCACCTTCACAGCATCTATATCCAGCCACGCAAGGGTCCTGAGGGATCGATGGTATTGGTTGATCGGTCAGTGGCGGTTTCGAACCGCGTGACGAGTGGTGTCCAAATGGCAAAAGGAGGGAACTGCCGTTGAGATAGACGCCGCAGCACAATTAGAGCGGCTTATGGAGATCGCGAATGGCTTATAGAGATATATCTCCTTCTTATCCCGGGGGAAACTATTTTGAAATACACTTTAATATCCGGGTCGATAGCCTCTCTTTGAAACCCTACGAGATTGGTGTAAAGCACTGGATATTCCGCCTTGGCGGATGAGATAAACTCGGTTGCTCAATCGCCTCAAGGTCACTCATGCCTATTTCCGAACGTAGATTTGGCACACCACTTCCTGGATACAAACCTGGATATGTGTCGATATTTATTCGGAAGGTTTTAAGACGGCTGGGTCGGGCAGACGCTAGCGATATTATTCTGATAAGTGGAATCTTGCTGATTCCGTTTCAATTTGTCCAGATATCGGTCCTCCAACCAGCTCATTTCTGGATGGTGGCCGTCTTAGCGCTAATTATTATCCGGGGGAAAGTAAGAATTAACTCGGTTGAGGCGGGTGTCTTTCTGTCTTGTATGGCAGCGGCCACAGCAATGACGGTATTGCAACCGGAAGACAGGATCAAAAGCGGTGAGCAGTTACTGAAATTTCTATTTGTTTATCCTGGCTTTTATATTGTCGGCCGCTACTTAGGCCATGCCTCGCTGCGTAAGACCCTCCCGTTTGGCTATCTCTTTCTGGCGATGTTTCTTGTGTTTCAGATTATCGTTGAAAAACTCCAAGTGCCGATCATTTTTCAGCAAATCGACTTCGGGATCGGAGCACTTCACGGCACTTTTAAAGAGCGGAACTGGCTGTCATCCTATTTTTTTCTGATGTCGTACTTGTTACTTTTGAGAACCGGCGGGGAGCGTCGCTTCATTCCGTTCATCCTTTTGAATGGCGTAGTAACAGTGCTAACATTGAATAAAACAAATATGGTTGCCTGCGGGCTCGTGTTCTTGTTCAGATCGCGCACGCCGTTGGTTGCTAAGGTCGCTGCTGTGCTTGTCGGCGCGACCCTTTACATCGCCGTTCTGGGTAACGAGTTCACTCAAGAAAAGATCGATGTGAAACTTGAAGAGGAACGAGGGCTGGCCTTTCAATCTTCGATCGAACTGATCGAGAAAAATCCGCTCGGTTATGGTTTCGGCTTCGTTGAGGCCTATTTTGCAAAGGGCAGCGAAAGCATCAAAGGACTCGGGCTAGGGACCAATTCTGTATTTGCAGTACCACTCGACATGGCGATTGTTGCGGGTGTCTTTGGGGTTGCATTTTGGCTTGTTTTTTTCTGCGGAGTCGGGCTGGGGTTCAACACAATCATTACACTTTTACCCATTGCAGTATTAACTCTTCTGAACCCACTTCACCAATCAGAAATGTATTATCTTTTCATCGGGATACTCGTATCAACGAGTTTAAAAGCTAAATTTGTAGCTGTACCTCTGTCTGCCATTAGGAGAAAATTCGGTCGAGAGTGGACTTCGGAAGCAAAACGCATCGAGGTCTAAACCAACAGGCGCGACCTTCAGTTTCTTCTTCTTCGCTTTGGCGTTTGCCACGGCCCGAACTCCCGCGGTGGCGTTCGGCGCATGCAACAACTTACCCCATCCGCTCCGACGCATAGGAACCGGGGCTTGGCGGGAAGACCACGGTGCGGTTGCCGTTGATAAAGGTGCGGTGGTGGATATGGGCGTGGATGGCACGCGCCAGAACCTGGCTTTCCACATCGCGACCAAGCGAAACGTAGTCGTCTGCCGATTGGGCGTGGGTGATACGCACCGTGTCCTGCTCGATGATCGGACCTTCGTCGAGATCGGCGGTGACGTAGTGGGCGGTGGCGCCAATCAGCTTCACGCCACGCTCATATGCCTGCTTGTAGGGGTTGGCGCCCTTGAAGCTTGGCAGGAAGGAGTGGTGGATGTTGATGATCTTGCCGGACATCTTGCGGCACATGTCGTCGGAGAGGACCTGCATGTAGCGTGCCAGGATCACAAGCTCCGTGCCGGTGCTTTCGATCAGGTCGTTCAGCTGCGCTTCGGCCTTCGGCTTGTTTTCCTTCGTCACCTTGATGTGGTGGAAGGGAATGTCGTGATTGACGACAACCTTCTGGTAATCGAAGTGGTTGGAAACGACGCCGACGATATCGATCGGCAGCGCGCCGATCTTCCAGCGATAGAGCAGATCGTTGAGACAATGACCGAAACGCGAGACCATCAGCAGCGTCTTGGTGCGTTCGCCATCGCTGAAGATCTCGGCTTCCATCTTGAAGCGCTCGGCAACCGGCTTGAAGCCTTCCTTGATGTCTGAAAGCGACACGCCCTCTTCGGAAATGAAGGAGACGCGCATGAAGAACTTGCCGGTTTCGAGGTCATCGAATTGCGAGCTATCAACGATGTTGCAACCCTTGTCCGCGAGATAACCCGAGATGGCGGCGACGATGCCGCGTGTGGATTTGCAAGCTACGGTCAATACATAGGTCGTCATCTGGCGCCCTCTCTGTCATCGATGGAAAAAAACCGCGCTACGCGAGGAGCGCGGGAAAAGCCGCAAGGCGGCGGGAAACGTTGTCAAACGTCGAGCGTGGTCTGGTGCTCCCAGGCGGTGAACTGGGAGCAGTAGCTGTTCCACTCACCATGCTTGAGCTTCAAATAGGCCTTGGAGAACTCGACGCCGAGCGCCTGCTGCAACGCTTCATCCTTCTCATATTCGCGCAACGCATCAAGAAGATTGAGCGGCAGTTTCGGCGCATCGGTGACCGTATGGCCTTCGCGATACATGTCGATATCGTGATGTGGACCTGGATCGGCCTGCGCGCGAACGCCGGAAAGGCCGGCTGCGATTATGATGGCCTGGAGCAGATAGGGGTTCACCGCACCGTCCGGCAGACGAAGCTCGAACCGCCCGGGCCCCGGCACGCGCACCATATGGGTGCGGTTGTTGCCGGTCCATGTCACCGTGTTGGGTGCCCATGTGGCGCCGGATATGGTGCGCGGCGCATTGATGCGCTTGTAGGAATTGACGGTCGGATTGGTGACAGCCGCCAGCGCGGAGGCATGTTTCATGATACCGCCAAGAAAGGTCTTGCCCTTGGCGGAAAGGCCAAACGGCATTGCCTTGTCGGCAAAGGCATTGACCTTGCCGTCCAGATCCCACACGGAAATATGCGCATGGCAGCCGTTCCCGGTCAGGCCCTTGAAGGGTTTCGGCATGAAGGTGGCGCGAAGCCCATGCTTTTCTGCAACGGATTTGACCATGAATTTGAAAAAGGAATGCTTGTCGGCCGTTTGAAGCGCGTCGTCATATTCCCAGTTCATTTCAAACTGGCCGTTCGCGTCTTCATGGTCGTTCTGGTACGGCTTCCACCCCAGCTCCAGCATGTAGTCGCAAATTTCGGCGATCACATCGTAGCGGCGCATCACCGCCTGCTGATCGTAGCAGGGCTTTTCTGCAGTATCATATTCGTCGGAAATCTTGCTGCCGTCGGCGGAAATCAGGAAGAACTCCGGCTCGACACCGGTCTTCACCCGCAAGCCCTCGCTGGCGGCTTCGGCAATCAAATTCTTCAAGACCACACGCGGCGCCTGTTCGACCGGCTGGTCTTCCATTACGCAATCGGCGGCGACCCAGGCGACATCCTTCTTCCATGGAAGCTGGATGACCGAGGAGGCATCTGGCACGGCAAAAAGATCAGGATGAGCGGGTGTCAAATCGAACCAGGTGGCAAAGCCTGCAAAGCCCGCGCCGTCCTTTTGCATGTCAGCGATCGCTTCGGCAGGCACCAGCTTGGCGCGCTGCCCACCGAAGAGATCGGTGTAACTGATCATAAAATATTTGATGCCCTTATCGGCTGCATATGCGGAGAGGTCCAGTGTCACGTCATTCCCCTTTTTTTGGTATCAGACACTTGATTTTAGAAAGACGGCCGCATCCTCCCAAACGCGCCCGCCCTTAATGCATGCGTTTTTAGAAGCCACCTTTGCCGGGGAACCAGTTCGTTCCCGCCAGCGGAACCTGCGCCATGGCTGCGGCCTCCATGGTCAAGGCCACGAGATCTTCCGGCTCCAGATTGTGGAGGTGGTTCTTGCCGCAGGCGCGCGCGATGGTTTGCGCTTCCAGCGTCATCACCTTCAAATAGTTGGCAAGGCGATGACCGGCGGCGACTGGGTCGAGACGCGCGGCAAGCTCCGGATCCTGTGTCGTGATGCCAGCCGGGTCTTTGCCTTCGTGCCAGTCATCATAAGCGCCAGCGGTGGTGCCGAGCTTCTGGTATTCCTCTTCCCATTTCGGGTCGTTATCGCCAAGCGCCACGAGTGCCGCGGTACCAATCGCTACTGCATCCGCGCCAAGCGCCAGAGCCTTCGCCACATCGGCGCCGGAGCGAATACCGCCAGATACGATCAATTGCACCTTGCGATGCATGCCGAGATCCTGAAGGGCCTGGACTGCAGGGCGAATGCAGGCGAGCGTCGGCATGCCGACATTTTCGATGAAGACGTCCTGCGTTGCAGCCGTGCCGCCCTGCATACCGTCCAGCACCACCACATCGGCACCGGCCTTTACAGCAAGCGCCGTGTCGTAATAGGGGCGCGCACCGCCGACCTTGATATAGATCGGCTTTTCCCAGTCGGTGATTTCACGCAGTTCGAGGATCTTGATTTCCAAATCATCCGGGCCGGTCCAGTCGGGATGGCGGCAGGCCGAGCGCTGATCGATCCCTTTGGGCAGATTGCGCATAGTGGCGACGCGGTCGGAAATCTTCTGGCCGAGCAGCATGCCGCCGCCGCCGGGCTTGGCGCCCTGACCGACGACCACTTCGATGGCGTCTGCACGGCGCAAGTCCTTCGGGTTCATGCCATAACGCGATGGCAGATACTGGTAGACGAGGGTCTGGCTGTGGCCGCGCTCCTCATCCGTCATGCCGCCGTCGCCCGTCGTCGTGGAGGTGCCGGCAATCGTGGCGCCACGGCCAAGGGCCTCCTTGGCATTTCCGGACAGCGCGCCGAAGCTCATGCCCGCAATCGTGATCGGAGTCTTGAGCGTAATCGGCTTTTTGGCAAAGCGGGTTCCAAGCGTGACGCTCGTATCGCATTTCTCGCGATAGCCTTCGAGCGGATAGCGCGAAATGGAAGCACCAAGAAACAGCAGGTCGTCAAAATGCGGAACCTTGCGCTTCGTGCCCGCACCGCGAATATCGTAAATGCCGGTGGCCGCGGCGCGGCGGATTTCCGCCAACGTATGGTCGTCAAAGGTTGCGGACTTGCGCGGCGGGGTGAATGGGTTGTGATAGCTCATCGGTAGATCCCTGCCTCAATACGCATCGGCGTTGTCGATGTTGAAGGTGTAGAGCGTGCGGGCAGAGCCGTAGCGCTTGAACTCGCCAGGCTTGACATCGGTGATGCCGGCCTTGTCGAGAAGCTCCGCCAGCTTTTCCAGATGCTCGGAGCGCATTTCCTTTTCGATGCAGTCGGCGCCGAGGCTCTTGACCGAGCCGCGCACGAAAAGCTTTGCCTCGTAAAGACTATCGCCCAGTGCATCGCCCGCATCGCCGCAGACGACGAGATGGCCGGACTGGCCCATGAAGGCCGACATATGGCCGATATTGCCCTGCACGACGATATCGATACCTTTCATCGAAATCCCGCAACGGGAGGCGGCATTGCCCTTGATGACGAGAAGCCCGCCGCGACCGGTGGCACCCGCATATTGAGAGGCATCCCCTTCAATGACGACGGTACCGGACATCATGTTCTCGGCGACACCGGGACCGGCAGAGCCATGAACGGTGACGGTGCCACCATCATTCATACCGGCGCAATAATAGCCGACAGAACCATGCACATCGACGGTTACGGGACTGTCAATGCCAACAGCAACGGCGTGATGGCCGCGCGGATTGACGACTTCAAATTCGGTGTCGTTTACACCAGCAGAAAGGCCGTGCAGCGCCTTGTTGAGGTCACGCAGCGGCGTATGAGAGAGATCGAAGACTGGCATGGATATGACTTTCACACGGATAGGCCGATGACGGCATCAGGCTGCTTTTTCGTGGTCCCAGAAGTAGACGGTCGCAGGCTCCGGCTCCCAGACGCGGGCGGTCTCAATGCCCGGCAGATTGACCAAGGCACGATACTCCGAGCCGAAAGCGACATACTGATCGGTTTCGGCCATGACAGCGGGTTTGCAGGCAATCGGATCGCGAACGACGCCGAAACCGGACTTGGTGCCGACAACGAAGGTGAAGAAGCCGTCGAGATCGTCGAGTGCACCGGTCAGCGCCTCACCCAGGTCCTTCCCCTTGGCCATTTCTGCCGTGAGGTAAGCAGCAGCCACTTCGGAGTCGTTCTGGGTTTCGAAACTCATGCCTTCACGAACCAGTTCGCGGCGCAGATTGTTGTGGTTGGAGAGCGAACCATTATGCACGAGGCACTGATCCGAGCCGGTGGAGAAGGGGTGCGCGCCAAGCGTCGTCACCGCCGATTCCGTTGCCATGCGGGTGTGGCCGATGCCGTGGGTGCCTGCCATGGAGCGCACGTCGAAACGGGCCACCACATCCTTCGGCAGGCCGGTTTCCTTGTAAATCTCGACGCTATCACCCGAGCCCATGACGCGGACATTGGGGCGGAGAGCGGAAAGAACGGCACGGATGCCATCAAGCTTGTCCGCCGGGATGTCCAGAACCGCGTGCGTGCTCTTGACGGTCACCGCAGCCGCAACGCCCTTTTCCTTCAGCGCCTCTGCAAGTCCTGTAAAGTCTGCATCAGGATCGGCGGACTGAATCGTTACCTTGGCGCGTCCTGCGGCAGCGCCACCGTAGATCGCGATACCGGCCGAGTCCGGTCCACGATCGGTCATAGTGATCAGCATATCCGAGAGCAACTGACCCAGCTGCGGTTCCAGGCTTTTGTCTTTCAGGAATAATCCAACAATGCCGCACATCGACAGGCACCTCCGTTCGTTTGTGAACAAAGGCGTATCACACGAAATTTCAAGACGTCAACTATGAGGAATATTTTTTTCCTTTAAGGCAATTTATCAATCGCCCGTCACTCGTCGTTGAGGGTAGGAGATGATCGACAAGTAACGTGCGGGAAGCTGCACCAACACTTCCGGTCCGTGCGGCGCATCGGCATCGAAAAACAGGCTATCCCCCGCCTGCATGGTAAAAAGCTGCTCTCCGTGTCGATAGACGACCTCGCCCTCCAGCATGTAGAGAAACTCCATGCCCTCGTGCTGGAAGGTGGGAAAAACGTCGGAATCGGTCGTGAGCGTGATGAGATAGGGTTCGACCGTCACCCCGCTGGTGTTGTTGTCGATATGCCCAAGCAGGCTGTACTGGTGGCCTGCGCGCGTGCCTCTGCGGTCGATATTGACGCCTTGCCCGGCCTTGACGAAGGTGGCGCTGCGGGGCTCCTCAAAACCTCGGAAGAAGGCGGTGATCGGCACGCCCAGCGCTTTGGAGAGCGTCTGCAATGTCGTCAGCGACGGCGAGATGTTACCGTTCTCGATCTTCGACAACATGCCAACCGACACGCCGGTCGCGGAAGCAAGGTCGGTGACGGTTATGCCAAGTTTCTTGCGATAGGCTCTGACCTCGTGACCGATGGCCATCTCCAGATTGTTGACCCTCGGTTCGCGAACGGCATGCGGATCCTGCGACAGGACCTGCTGCGCGGCTTCTACGCTGATGGATTGTTTCGCCATGGAGCCTCCGGCACGGTATGGTCACTCTTCTTTAAAGGAAGAATATTTTAATTCGCAGGAAATCTTTGTCGGACAGCGCCCGGCGTCTTTCCAAAATGAGCCTTGAAGCTTCCTGAAAAGTGACCCGCGCTGGAAAACCCGGTGGCGAAGGCCACTTCCGCTATGGACAGTGGGCTTTGTTCCAGCAGTCTTCGGGCGTGATCAAGCCTGATGGCACGATAGGTTTCCAAAAATGACGCCCCAAGTTGATCGGCGAAAAGCCGGTCGAGGTGGCGTATGCTGGTTCTGGCAAGTTTCGCCATAGTGTTGCGATCGAGCGGGTTCTCAATCGTCACCTCCATCTTCTCCAGCACGGTGAGCAAGGCGGGATGATGGGTGCCATAGCGTTCGGCGATCGAGCCACGCTGCGGCGCACCCGGTTCAGCCACCGCCGTATGCAGGTACCAATCGCTGACACGCCTTGCAAAATGGGCGCCCATGCGCTGCGAAATCATCGCATGCATCATGTCTAGCGGCGCAACCCCGCCCGCACAGGTGATCCGGTCGCCATCGAACACGAAGCGCGCCTGCCGCGGCGTCAGATGATTGAAGGCTTCTCGCAGCACGGGGGCGTGTTCCCAGTGAATGGTGAAGTCGCGATGATCGAGCAAGCCTGCCGCCGCCAGAACATAGGCGCCGCTGGAAATTCCGCCGATCCTGACACCCTGCCGTGCAAGACGGCGCAAAAGCGCAAGTGAACCCTCCGATAAAGCCCAGTCCTGCGGCGTGCCACCTGCACAGACAAAAATCGTGTTGCACCCTTCGCCAAAGCTCATCAGCGGCTGGCACTCCACAGTGATGCCAGACGAACTTCTCACCGCCTCGCCATCGAAGGATAGGGGGACGGCGTCATAGATATCCGTGCCGGCAATCAGATTGGCTGCGCGCAATGGCTCGGCTGCAGAGGCGTAGGACATCAATGCAAAGTTCGGGATGAGAACGAAGCCGATACGCTGGACATTTTTTTGATCGGGATGTGACATGTCCCATTCTTATATTGAAACGTCCTTTTCATGCAATCTTACGGCGGGCTGCACGATTATCCTGGTCGGACATCCGTCGAGGTATTGCCATGCGCTATTCCGCCCTCTCCATTTTGATGAACGGCCTTCGTGGCAACAAGGCCTGGAAGCCTGCCTGGCGGGACCCCGCGCCCAAACCCCACTACGACATCATCATCGTGGGCGGCGGCGGACATGGGTTGGCGACCGCCTATTATCTGGCCAAGGAATTCGGCATCACCAATGTGGCGGTGCTGGAAAAGAATTATGTCGGCTCCGGCAATGTCGGGCGCAACACCACGATCATTCGGTCCAACTACCTGCTGCCGGGCAACAATCCGTTCTACGAACTATCGATGAAGCTGTGGGAAGGTCTGGAACAGGATTTCAACTTCAACGCCATGGTTTCTCAACGCGGCGTTCTCAATCTCTACCATTCAGACGCGCAGCGCGATGCCTATACGCGTCGCGGCAACGCCATGCGGCTGCACGGCGTCGATGCCGAACTGCTGGATCGGGCCGCCGTCAAATCCATGCTGCCGTTTCTCGATTTCGACAATGCGCGCTTTCCCATTCAAGGGGGGTTGTTACAGCGGCGCGGCGGCACCGTGCGTCACGATGCGGTTGCTTGGGGCTATGCCCGCGGGGCCGATCAACGCGGCGTCGACGTCATCCAGGGCTGCGAAGTGACAGGCATTCGCCGCGACAACGGCAAGGTGGTCGGCGTCGAAACGAGCCGCGGCTTTATCGGCTGCGACAAACTGGCGCTCGCAGCCGCCGGCAATTCCTCCCAGGTCGCGGCCATGGCCGGGCTTCGGCTACCGATCGAAAGCCACGTGCTGCAAGCTTTCGTTTCGGAAGGATTGAAACCCTTCATCGATGGCGTCGTCACCTTTGGTGCCGGACATTTCTACGTCTCACAATCCGACAAGGGCGGTCTCGTCTTCGGCGGCGATATCGATGGCTATAACTCCTACGCACAGCGCGGCAATCTCGCGACCGTCGAACATGTCGCGGAAGCCGGCAAGGCGATGATCCCCGCGCTTTCCCGGGTCCGCGTGCTTCGTTCCTGGGGCGGCATCATGGATATGTCGATGGATGGGTCGCCAATCATAGACCGCACGTCCATCGACAATCTCTATCTGAATGCCGGCTGGTGCTACGGCGGCTTCAAGGCAACGCCTGCCTCAGGCTTCTGCTTTGCTCATCTTCTGGCGCGCGACGCGCCGCAGGAAACGGCCACCGCGTTCCGTCTGGATCGCTTTCAACGCGGCTATCTCATTGACGAAAAGGGCCAGGGCGCCCAGCCCAATCTTCACTGACAAAGCGGATCAAGGACGTTCGAAATGGCAAGTCTCGTGCCCTGCCCGCATTGCGGGCCAAGACCCAAGGAAGAGTTCACCATCAAGGGTGCCGTTCTTCAGCGACCCGCACCGGACGACAGTGCGGAGGCATGGTTCGACTATGTCTATCTGCGCGACAATCCGCGTGGCGATTATGAGGAATATTGGCACCACACGGCAGGCTGCCGCCGGTGGCTTGTGGTGACCCGCAATACGGCAACGCACGAGATCAGTGCCTGCGAAGACGCAGCCGACAAGACAAAGGTCAAAAGCGCATGACATCCCACCGCCTGCCCACTGGCGGTCTGATCGACCGCTCCAAGCCGCTCTCCTTCACCTTCGATGGCAAGACGATGCAGGGTTTCCAAGGCGATAGCCTCGCCTCTGCCCTGCTTGCCAACGGTCAGCAACTCGTCGGCCGCAGCTTCAAATACCACCGTCCCCGCGGCATCCTGACCGCGGGTGCGGCAGAACCGAACGCCCTGATGACGATCGGCAACGGCGGCAGAACCGAGCCCAATACCCGCGCCACGATGCAGGAGCTTTATGCCGGTTTGGAAGCGCGAAGCCAGAACCGCTGGCCGTCTCTCGACTTCGACATCGGCGCGATGACCGGCCTGATCTCGCCCTTTCTCAGCGCGGGCTTCTACTACAAGACCTTTATGTGGCCCGCCGCCTTCTGGGAAAAGCTCTACGAGCCCTTCATCCGCCGCGCGGCAGGCCTCGGCAAGGCAAGCTATGAAGCAGACCCCGACGCCTATGACAAATGCTGGGCGCATTGCGATCTACTGGTAATCGGCGCTGGTGCTGCCGGACTCGCAGCTGCTCTCACCGCCGGACGGGCAGGTGCGCGCGTTATCCTTGTTGACGAACATTCCGTCGCGGGCGGCGGGCTGCTTTCAGAAACGGCGACCATTGGCGGCACCAGCGCACCGGATTTTGCCGCAACCTGTGTTGCCGAGCTTGAATCCCTTCCGAATGTCACCGTCCTGACCAGAACAACCGCCTTCGGCTGGTATGATGGCAATGTGTTCGGCGCGGTGGAGCGCGTGCAAAAACATCTACCCGATCCCACGCCTCATGTGCCTGTGGAACGGTTGTGGCGCATCGTGGCGAGACGTGCGCTTCTGGCGACCGGTGCGGAAGAACGGCCCCTGGTTTTCGGGGGAAATGATGTGCCAGGTGTGATGATGGCGGGCGCGATGCGCAGCTATCTCAACCGCTACGCCGTCAGCCCCGGCAAAGCGACAGCAATATTCACCACCAATGACAGCGGCTATGCGCTGGCTCGCGATCTGGAAGCGAAAGGTGTCTCGCTCGTCGCCATTATCGATAGCCGCAATGAGGGAAACCTCTCCTATGGCGGAAAGGCGCGTATCATCAAAGGTGGCGTCGTTGCCAATACAAAGGGCAGCAAGGCGCTCACCGGCATCGAAATCTACAAAAACGGCAGCATCGAACATCTGGATGTCGATGCGCTTGCTATGTCTGGCGGGTTCAGCCCGATCATTCACCTCGCCTGCCACCGGGGCGGAAAACCCGTATGGTCGGACGAAGAGGCGGCCTTCCTCGCGCCCGGTCGTCTCGAAGGGCTAGATCTCGCCGGTGCGGTCTCTGCCACGCATGGCCTCGCCGCATGCCTTGAGGACGGTGCAAGCAAGGGTGCGGAGTTGGCACAAGCCCTCGGCTTTGCCGCGACCGCGCCGTCCTTCGGACCGGTCGAACACGATGTCGGCGTAGCCGCGGCAAAGCCGCTCTGGTCCATTCCTGGCGTGAAAGCAAAGGCTTTCGTCGATTACCAGAACGATGTGCATCGCAAGGATCTCGGCCTGGCGGTGGCCGAAGGCTATGCCCATGTGGAGCTTGCCAAGCGCTATACGACCAATGGCATGGCAACGGACCAGGGCAAGCTTTCCAACGTCAACGCCATTGGTCTTTTGGCTGAGGCGCGCGGCGTTTCTCCGGCAGAGGTCGGCACCACCACCTTCCGACCTTTCTATACGCCGGTTTCCTTCGGCGCGCTGACCGGTGCCTATCACGGCCACCATTTCCAGCCGGTGCGCAAGTCGCCGCTGCATGGATGGGCGGAGAAGAATGGCGCTGTATTCGTCGAAACCGGGCTCTGGTATCGCTCATCCTGGTTTCCGCGACAGGGCGAAAACGGTTGGCGCGAAAGCGTTGATCGCGAAGTTCTGAATGTGCGAAAGAATGCAGGACTCTGCGACGTTTCCATGCTCGGCAAGATTGAGGTTTGCGGGCGCGACGCCGCAGAATTCCTCAACCGGGTCTATTGCAATGGCTTCCTCAAGCTTGCCGTCGGCAAGGCGCGTTACGGCCTGATGCTCCGCGAGGATGGGATGATCTATGATGACGGCACAACCAGCAGGCTGGACGAAAACCGCTACTTCATGACGACGACCACGGCCTATGCCGCAGGCGTGATGAACCATCTGGAATTCTGCGCCCAGGCGCTGTGGCCGGATCTCGATGTGCGGCTAGCCTCCGTCACCGATCAATGGGCGCAGATGGCGATTGCCGGACTCAAATCGAGAACCATTCTTGAGAAGATCGTCGATGACGACCTTTCGAATGACGCCTTTCCCTTCCTTGCCGCGAAAGAGGTCTCTCTGTTTGGCGGAAAGCTGAACGGACGCCTGTTCCGCATCTCCTTCTCGGGCGAGCTCGCCTATGAGCTTGCCGTTCCCGCAGGCTATGGCGAGAGCGTTGCGGATGCGCTGATGGAGGCAGGCAAGCCGGAGGGTATCATGCCCTATGGCGTCGAGGCGCTGAGCGTCCTGCGCGTTGAAAAGGGTCACGTCACCCATAATGAGATCAACGGCACGGTCGTGCCGGCCGATCTCGGCTTCGGCAAGATGGTGTCCGCCACCAAGGTGGATTTCATCGGCAAGGCGATGCTGCAGCGCGAAGGGCTGTCAGCCAGCGACCGGCCAAATCTGGTCGGCGTTGTCCCGATCGATAAAAACCATAGCTTCCGCACCGGCTCCCATATTCTGGCGAAGGACGCCGCTGCGACACTGGAGAACGATCAGGGTTACGTCACCTCCAGCGCTTTCTCTCCCCATCTCGGATCGACCATCGGCCTTGCCCTCGTGAAGAGGGGGTCACACAGGCATGGCGAGGAGGTCATCGTGTGGAATGGCATTCGCAACGAATACACCGCCGCGCGCCTGTGCGATCCAGTTTTCCTCGATCCCAAGAACGAGAAGCTCCATGCCTGATCAAAAGCTTGATTTCAAATCCGGCTTTCAGCCGACATTACGCCCCGTGCTTGGCGCGAAAAAAGCTTTCGTCTCCAACATGATTACCCTGTCCGCCTTGCAAGAAGGCACCATCATCCACGTATTGGCAGAACCATCCGCGCCCGCGGTGGAAGACCGCCTGCGCGCAATGGGCAAGGGTGATGTTCGCACTGTATCGCCGGGGCAATGGTTTATCGTCAGCGATGAACGTCTGTCTCACGGCGAATTGAAGGCTCTGCTCGACGCGCTAGAGCCGCAGGCGATGGGTGTGGACCAAAGTCAGGGTCGGGTTCGCATCCGTATCGAGGACAAGATGGTCGAACGCGTTCTGGCCAAGGGGACGGCGGTCGATCTTTCTCTTCCGGCCTTCCCTGTGGGTAGTTCTGTCACGACACTGATCGGCCACATCACCGCCCACCTGACCCGTTTGGAAGAGAGCGCCTTCGAGATCATCGTGCTGCGCGGCTTTGCCGAAAGCCTATGGGACGATCTCGTTAGAATGAGCGCGGAATTCGCCTGACCCATTCACGCCGCTGCGACTAAAGCCCGTCGCAGTCTTCTAGATTCGCCAGCGTGTCGCTATCGCAAGAGCGCTGCACACTCTGGGGCTTTCTTATAGCCAATACTGGATTTCCGGACGGCTGCCATCGCTGAACCGCGAGAAGAGGAATGGTGTCGGATCGACACAGGGCGTGTCGCCTGTTGCGAGATCGCTGAGAAGACGTCCAGCCCCCGGCCCAATACCGAAACCATGGCCTGAAAAGCCGGTTCCAACGATGAGGCCAGGGAGGGCCTCCACCTCTGATACGACCGGAATGACATCCGGCATCGTATCGATCATCCCGGCCCACCTCTGGGCAATCGGAACGTCCCGAAGAGCCGGAACACTTTTTCGCATTGCGGCCTCGACACTCGTCAATAAATTGGCGTCGGGCGTTGGGTCGAGAACGCGGATTTTTTCAAAGATGCTTGCCTGATCGAAAGGCCGGTGCCTATATCCGATCAGTTCATCGAAGAAGGGTTTGCCGAAGCTCAGCTTTAGGGATTTCCGCTCCATCATGAAGGCGGGCAGAAAGTCACGGAAGAAACGAAAGCTGTCGGGTACGATATCGACAAGGCTGGTGGCCGAAGACGCCACCGTATAGCCGCCGTCCAACCTCTTGCGAAGGGTGAAATCCGAAAAGCCCATCGTCGGCTCGATACCTGCATCAACGGCAGCTGTTCGCATGACCGACGACAAGACCTTCAACTGCGGCAGGCGAAGCCCGTGGCGCGACAGAAGATGCGATGACCAAGCACCCCCCGCGACAATGACGGTCGAGGCCCTTATGCGGCCTTTCTCGGTTACCACCCCTGCAATGCGTCCCGCTTCGATGTCGAGACCACGTACCGCACACTGCTGAAGGATGAAGGCACCGTCCCGTTGGGCGCGTGAGGCGATGGCGGGCGCAGCCAGCTGCGGTTCGGCTGACGCATCCTCTGGAACGAAGATGCCGCCGAACGTCGTCCTGTCCATCCCAGCCACAAACGCCGCAACGTCTTGTGGTTCAAGACTTCTGACACCGATACCGAACTCACGCCCCAGAACGGCCCAACGCTCATATCGCGCGCGCGCCTCTGGCGTTTTGGCTGCATAAATGATGCCACGCTTTCGGTAGCCGACATCCACGCCGGTCTCCTGATGCAGCGTTTCCCATATCGCATGGGATTGCAGCATCAGCGGCAATTCGCGTGTGTCACGACCGGTAAGACGCACCCAGCCCCAGTTGCGACCGGACTGTTCGCCACCGACAATGCCTTTTTCCAGGACTGCGACCCGGACGCCACGTCTGGCGAGCTGAAATGCGGCCGAAACACCGATGATCCCGCCGCCGATGATTGCCACATCAACCGCCTCTGGCAGGTCTTCTGTATTCGCGACAGGGGTGATCGCGGGCATGTGATAAGAAAAGGCAGCGTTCATGTCAGTAACAGTCTTCCACACTAAAATGCACCGGGATCTCAGAGATACTGGCTGTGACGGGCAGCTCCAGCACCATATGCACGATCCGCGCAATATCCTCCGGTTGGGTTAGCTCATTGCTGTCTCTGCCCGCAAGGGCGTTACCCATATCCGTTGCCACGAAGCTTGGGCAAATGATCGTAGAACGCACTCCGCTTTCCTTACCGCATTGGCGCAGCGCGTGGCCGAGTGCAACGACCGCAAATTTGGACATGGCGTAGAGACCGGAACTGGCTGACTTCACCCTCTTGCCAGACAGCGACGCGACCGTAACGATGCGCCCGACCTTGGCATCGGCAAGGTAGGGCCAGGCGTGCTGGCTCAGCCGCATCGGCGATTTGACATTCACGTTGAAGATCATGTCGAAGTCATCGTCCCCGGCGTCTAGAACAGACTTTGGTATCATGATACCAGCATTATGAACCAGGCCATCCAGACGGCCAAAACGCGCGATGGTTGCCTCGACCCATGCCCTCTCGCTTTCCGGATCAAGCGCATCGAATGGGCAAACCAAGGCATCGGGATGATCCGAAAAACGCGACGATGCAGGCGCGCGCACCCCAAGGCTGACGTTCCAGCCAGCAGAGAGCAGTGTCTCCGCGATCGCTGCACCGATGCCGCGCGACGCACCGCTCACCATCGCCACCCGCTTCTCCGAGATCATGCCCTTATCCTTTCCGGCTTGGTACGCGTTGATAGTGTCTCAGTATCAGGCGTCTACCCGCGCCGCAGCCACAGATAGCCGACTATCGGCCGCTTGCGGGGCACCCCACCCTCCACCGCCCGGGGTCTCCACAATGACAGTTTCTCCTGGGGCCAATGTGACCGATCCCTTGCCCGGAAGCGCAGTGACCTTGCCCTGCCTGTCCCGCACGGAATTTTGCCCGGTGGCGCCGGATGCTCCGCCATGCAGACCGTAGGGGCCTGTGAGACGCCGGTCGGATTGCAGGGAAACACGCGCCTCGTGATCGATGGCTGTAATGGCACGGATCAACCCTTCACCGCCTGCATGATGACCGCCGCCGCCCGAACCTTCGCGAAGTTCGTAGCGTTCGACGCGCAGAGGATAACTGATTTCGAGCGCCTCGACCGGTGTGTTGAGCGTGTTCGACATATTGGCATGGACCCCATGCATCCCCTGGCCGTAGGGACGCCCGCCCTGTCCACCACCAATCGTTTCGATATAGGTGTAAGCCCGAGTGCTTCTGGGGTCGCGTCCTCCTATGCCAATGAGGTTCATGGTGCCCTGGCTGGCGGCCGCGATACGATCGGGAGCGATCTGGGCAAAGGCGCGCAGAACCGTATCGGCAACCCGTTGGGTCGTCTCCGTATTGCCGGCACAGACAGCCGCCGGCGCACGGGCATCGAGGAAAGAGCCGGGTGGAATGCGGATTTCCACAGGACGCAGCACGCCGGCATTGGGCGGAAGCGTCGCATCCGTCAAAATCTTGATGGCGTAAAACACTGCCGAATGGGTCATGGGCTTGACCGCGTTGACATTGCCGCGCCGCTGCGGTGCGGTTCCCTCGAAATCGAAGACGAGCCGTTCCGGCGACACCTCGACAGCGACCTTGATCATAACCCGCTCCGGGCTGGACCCATCGTCATCCAACCAATCGTTCGCGACGTAGCGCCCCGGCGGCAATTCGGCGAGACGCTTCAGCATGCGTCGTTCCGAATAGGCGAGAATGGCCGAAAGCCCTTCCTTCAAGCCTCCGACACCAAAGCGCGCGGCAAGTTCGTGAATGCGGGTTTCGCCCACGCGCAATGCCGCAAGCTGGGCATTGAGATCGCCCCGCCGCTCTTCCGGCGTGCGCACATTCGCAAGCACCATGCACATAATACCGCTTTGCTCCACACCACCGTCGTAAAGGAGCACAGGCGGAATGATGAGACCTTCCTGGTAGATCTCGGTGGAACTTCCCGGCATGGAGCCTGGCTCCATGCCGCCGACATCGGAATGATGGGCGCGGCTGGCCACATGGGCAACCAATTCACCCTCAGCGAAGACCGGCGCGATCAGCGTGATGTCCGGCAGATGGGCACCGGCGATGAACGGGTCGTTGACGATGACGACGTCACCTTCTTTCAGCGCCGGCAGCTCTGCAAGCGTAGGGCCGACAGCCTTCAGCATGGAGCCGAGATGGACAGGAACATGCTCCGCCTGGGCGACCAGTTCCGCCTCGGCATTGAAGATGGCGCAGGATGCATCCATCCGCTCCTTGATATTGGGAGAAAAGGCGGTGCATTTCAGCACCACTCCCATTTCCTGTGCGGACGCCTCCAACGCGTTGCGCAATACCTCAAGGCGGATTGGATCGAAATTGCTCATGCTGCTACCTCAACGATCAGACTGCCGGATGCATGAACGGTCAGGCGATCACCCGGATAAAGGACGGTGGTGGACGAAACTTCCTCGATAATGGCGGGACCGGCGATGACGTTGCCCGCCTTGAGCTTGTCTCGGGCGTAGACCGCAGCGGTCTGAAATGCGCCATTGGCGCCGGTGTCGCCGGGCTCATAGTAAACCTGCCGGTCGCCGATGCGGGCATCTTCAGAAGGAACGGGACCACCCCGCTCCAGCTCCGGCAAGACCGGCGTCTCGATGCGGCCGATGCCCGTCACTCCGAAACCGGCGATCTCGAGAGCCGCACTCTGGTCGGCATGGCCGAAGCGAGCGCGATGCGCCGCGTGGAAGCGGTCGGGAAGAATTGCCCACCAACCCGGCTTCGTGGGATCGACCGTGACTGGCAATTCAAAGGATTGGCCGCGGTAGCGCATATCGATGCGCACTTCCATCTCGCGATTTTCCCGGGCAACGCCGTCGTGTTCCAGATGGGAGTCGGCCCGGTCCGTCAGGCGCCTGATACGAGCTGAGGCTTCAGCTTCCGTCATCGCCTCATAGGCAACCACATGAGTCTCGACGAAGTCATGACGCAAATCCGATATCAGCTGGCCGAGCGCGCACAGGATACCTGGAGTGGGGGGCACCATTACGCGCGGCATTTTCAACTCACGGGCGACGGGGCTGCCATGCATGGGGCCCGCGCCACCGAACGGCACCAGAGCAAAGTCTCGAGGATCGTAACCACGCTCGACGGACACCACGCGGATACCGCGCACGATATTGGCATGGGCGACCCGCAATATGCCCGCCGCCGCTTCGTAAACATCGAGCCCCAGCGGCTTGGCAATGACCGTATCGATCGCTTTCAGCGCGCCATCGAGATCGAGTGTCATCGTGCCGCCCAGTCGTGACTGGGGCGAAAAACGGCCAAGCACCAGATTTGCATCGGTCACGGTGGGCAGGGTTGCGCCGCGCCGGTAGCAAACCGGTCCGGGTACCGCTTCGGCGCTCATCGGGCCCGCTCGCAGAGCAGTTCCGGATTTTCGCCTCCATCCCGCCGCGCATTGACACGTCGCGAGAAGGAGAGATCTCAGTCCAGCCTGTCGATCTGGATATCGATCGTTCCTATGCGCCTTAGCCTCCCTAAAGTATCGGCCGCTAGAAAGGATGCGTCTCATGGCGCGGCCCTATGCGTAGACTCCGCCCTCAGAAGTCGGCCACCTTGCCCCAGGCCGATGTCTTGAAGCGGGAAGGGTGGTAGGGTTTCGGATCGACGATCGGATCAGCCCCCGTCGCGATATCGGCAATGAGATGACCCGCGCCGGGACCGATGCCGAAGCCGTGGCCGGAAAATCCTGCGGCGAGGATGAAGCCCGGCAGGCTCTCGACCTCGCCGATAGCCGGCACGCCATCCGGCGTGGAATCGATATAGCCAGCCCAGCTTGCCGTGATCTTCGTCTTCCTCAGTTCAGGCAGCAACGCCAGCGCGCGTTCATGTGTCAGTGTGATGGTGGCCTGATCGGGTCGAGGATCGAGAATGCGCATCCGCTCCATTGGCGTCGGCCTGTCCAAGCGCCAGCGGGCCAGCGTTTCATGGCCGCTCTTCACACCTTCGAGCCCGCCCGGCGCGAGGCTTTTCCAGCGCTTGGCAAACATGGGAAGGAATTGCGGTGAGAAGCGCAATTGCTGTGGCGTGACATCGACACGCCCGCGCCCGCTGATCGCCAACGTATAGCCGCCATCGCCGCGGGCGGTGAGAGAAATTCCGGCCGTGTGGAGTGCCGGCGGAATGCCCTGCGCGCCGCCCGAAACGGACAGGATGGATGAGCGGATCGAAGCCTGCGGAAAGCGGATGCCCAGTTGCCGGCAGAAGGATGAGGCCCATGCTCCGCCGGCAAGGATTGCCGTCTTCGTGCGGATGGTGCCCTTTTCCGTGACGACGGCGCTCAGGCGTCCGGCTTCCGTTTCGACGCCACGCGCCGCGCAATTCTGGATGACAGCACCGCCCAGCTTGACAATGGCGCGCGCAACGGCGGGTGCAGCGCTTGCCGGGTCTGCAATGCCGTCGGTCGGCGAAAAGACGCCGCCCTTCCACGATCGCCCCGTCGCGCGGCCCTTTTCGGTGGCCTCGGCGGCTGAGAGCACATGCGTCGTCACGCCGACGGTTTTGGCGAAATCGCGCCAGCGCGCCCAGCCGGCAATCTCGGCTTCGTTGTTGGAGAGATAAAGGAGACCGCAGCGGCGGAAACCGGTATTTTCGCCCGTGTCGGCTGCGAACCGCTCCCAGAGATCGAGGCTTTTCGTGGAGATCGGCAATTCGCGTGCGTCGCGGTTCTGCTGGCGGCACCAACCCCAGTTGCGGCTCGACTGCTCCGCGCCGATGCGGCCCTTTTCTATCATCACTGTTTTCAGGCCCCGCTGCGTCAGGTAATAGGCCGCGAAGACGCCGACAATGCCACCGCCGATCACGACGACATCGGCGGTCTGCGGCAGGTCGGAGGGGGTGTCGATGAGGGCAAGCGGCGCGGGCATGGCAATCTCCAGTTCTGCCACGACAGTATGCGCTTAGTGCGCATCTGAGGAACCGCAGTTTCGTTCACGACGGCAGAAAATTCCGGACCCGGCACAGGCATCGAAATCTTCTGCGCCAATTCCGTTTTACCGGCTTGATGGACAACGCATCAGTCTGTGCTAACGTTGTTTCGGCTGTCCAGCAGCATTTTATGCTGGACGAAAATGGGGGAGGCGGCAAGGCGATGATGAAACTCGACCGGACGGATATCAAGATCCTCTACGAGCTGCAGAAGAATGGCCGCATCACCAATGTGGAGTTGGCCGATCTGGTGCATTTGTCGCCCAGCCCCTGTCTGATGCGCGTCAAGCGTTTGCAGGCGGAGGGCTATATTGAGGGCTATTCGGCCCAGATCAATCTCGGCAAGCTTGGCCAGACATTGACCGTCTTCACCGAAATCACGCTCAAGAACCACCGTCAGGTCGATTTCGCCCGCTTCCTTGCCGTCGTGGACAAGATCGATCAGGTGATCGAATGCCACCTGGTCTCGGGCGGCTATGATTATCTGATGAAATTCGTCACCGCCGGGATCGGCGAATACCAGACGATCATGGAGCGACTGACCGACATGGATATCGGTATCGACAAATATTTCAGTTTCGTCGTTCTGAAATCACCGATCGTGAAGTCGCACCTGCCGCTGACGAGTTTGTTTCCGGTGTGATTTTAGTTCCGTGGGTTTGGTATCGCTTTCCCCTTCGGGACATGCGCTAAGCCTATCGAACGGCCAACCAGCTCTCACGCCCCGCCATATTGCCGCACCAACTCCGGTTCCAACACCAGAGTGTCGAGCCAGGTCGGATCGAGTTTCGGCACGGAGGAGAAGAGGAGCTTTGAATAGGGATGCGCGGGCGATTTCATATCTTCACGCGTCAAATGCTCCACCTTCTCGCCGCGATACATGACCATGACCTCGTCGCAGATCGCCTCGACCACCGAAAGGTCGTGGCTGATGAAGATGTAGGAGAGGTCGAGTTCGCGCTGCAAGTCCTTCAGCAGTTCGATGATCGCAGCGGCGACGACGGTATCAAGCGCCGAGGTGATCTCGTCGCAGATGATCAGCTTCGGATTGGCGGCGAGTGCGCGAGCGAAGTTGATGCGCTGCTTCTGTCCGCCGGAGAGTTCGGACGGGTGGCGGTAACGCAACGCCTTCGGCAGGCGCACCATGTCGAGGAGTTCATCGATACGGGCACTGCGGGCAGAGCCGTTCAGGCCGTGATAGAAGGTCAACGGCCGGCCGAGAATGTCTTCGATAGGTTTGGCGGGGTTCAGCGCCGTATCGGCATACTGGAAGACGATTTGCATTTCGCGCAACGCCTCGCGGAAGCGGCGACGAGCGTCGTGGTCGAGTTCCTTGCCATTGAAGATGATGTTGCCGGCGCTGGCTGGCAGGATGCCGGCGATACAACGGGCAAGCGTCGATTTTCCGCAGCCGGATTCGCCGATGATGCCCAGATTGCGGCCCTTTTCCACCGAGAGGCTGACGGAACGGACGGCCTTGACGAGAGGCAGGCCATCTTCCTGCACCCTTCCGTAACCGGCGGTGACGTTCTCGATGACCAGAAGCGGTTGTGCCTTGTCCGTTCGTTTGCCGGCGAATTGCGTTTCCTGCGGTTCGAATGCAGAGAGCAGTTCCTGCGTGTAGGGATGCGCGGGCGTCGACAGGATGGCTTGCGTCGTGCCCTCTTCCTGCACCTCGCCGCCCTTGAGGACGACAATGCGGTCGGCGATCTGGGCAACGACGGCAAGGTCGTGCGAGACATAGACGCCGGTGATGCCGCCGGCCTTCATGACCGACTTAAACGCCTTCAGCACGTCGATCTGGGTCGTGACATCGAGCGCAGTGGTCGGTTCGTCGAAGATCACGAGCTTGGGGCCGCCGATCAGCGCCATAGCGGCGGCAAGCCGCTGCAGTTGCCCGCCGGAAACCTGATGCGGATAACGTTCGCCGATAGTTTCAGGCGAGGGGAGCGACAACGCCTTGAACAGTTCGATGGCGCGTTGACGCGCCTTGTCCGGCGTCATCAGGCCGTGGATGCGGGTCACTTCGATGACCTGATCCATGATCGTTTGCGAGGGGTTGAAGGCGGCGGCGGCACTTTGCGGCACATAGGCGACCTCGGTGCCGCGCACCTTGGTCCGCTCGCGCTCGGAAAGCGTCGCCATGTCCTTGCCATCGATTAGCAGCGTGCCCTTGGAAATGCGGCAGCCGGGGCGGGTATAGCCCATCAGCGTCAGCGCAATCGTCGTCTTGCCTGAGCCGCTTTCACCGATGAGGGCGACGATCTCGCCCTTGGCAATCTCGATATTAACTCCCTTGATGATCTCGATGCGCCGGCCGGAATCGGTGGTCGCCTCGACATGCAGGTTCTTGATTTCGACAAGCGTGCTCATCTCAGGCGCTCCGATCGCGGATCTTGCGGGGCAGGTTGTCGATCAGCAGGTTGACGCTGATCGTGAGGCTGGCGATGGCAAGCGATGGCGCAATCACCGCCGCCGCGCCGAAGGACAGGCCCTGAATATTTTCATGCACCAGCGCGCCCCAGTCGGCGAGCGGAGGCTGCACGCCCAAGCCGAGGAAGGACAGGCCGGAGAGCAGCAGCACGATGAAGACGAAACGGATGCCGAAATCGGCCAGGACCGGCCGGATGATGTTGGGCAGGATTTCCGACACGGCGAGATACAGCGTGTTTTCACCGCGAACGCGGGCGACGGTGATGAAATCCATCGTGTTGACATTGACGGCAAGCGCGCGGGCGAAGCGATAGGAACCCGGCGTATAGATAAAGGCGAGAGTCAGGATCAGCGCCGGCAGTGAGGAACCGACGGCGGCCACGATGACGAGGCCGAAAAGCTTGCTGGGGATGGAAATCATGGCATCCATGAAGCGGCTGAGCGCCGCATCGAACCAGCCACCGATGACGGCGGCCGCCATGCCGAAGATCACACCGCAGGAGGAGGCGATCAGCACGCCGGCAAGCGCAATGCCAAGCGTATAGCGTGCGCCGTAGATGATGCGGGACAGCACGTCACGGCCGAGATAGTCCGAGCCGAGCCAGAGCTTTGAACTCATCGGGCCGAAATAGTCCATGTCGACGATCTTGCCGACCGGATAGGGAGCGATATGCGGTGCGAAGAGGGCGACGACGGTCCAGAACAAGATGACCAGGAAGGCAAGCACGCCGACAGGGTTGAACCTGTAGCCGAAGAAGCCGGTTGCGGCGGAAATCGACGGAGCGCCTTGCATCATCAGCGGAGCCTCGGATTGGAAATGATGGCGATGATGTCGGCAATCGTGATCAGGATCAGGTAGCCGGCGCAAAAGATCACTGCGCAGGTCTGGATCAGCGGCAGGTCGCGGGTGGCGACCGCATCGACCATGAGCTTGGCAATGCCGGGATAGTTGAAGATCGTCTCGATGATGATGACGCCGCCGATAAGATAGGAGAGCGAAAGCGCCAGCGCGTTGACGATGGGGCCAAGCGCGTTGGGCAGCGCGTGGCGAAGGACGATGCGGCTGCGGGAGGCGCCTTTCAGCCGTGCCATTTCGACATAAGGAGTCGATAGCGTCTCGATCACGGCCGCCCGGGTCATGCGGATGATCTGGGCTGAGACGACGAAGGTCAACGTCATGACCGGCATGGCATACATGCGCAAGAGGTCGTAGAGCGAGTGTACCTCATTGACCAGGGATATGGCTGGCAACCATTTCAGATAGACGGCGAAGACGAGCACGGCAGTCGAGGCAACCATGAATTCCGGAACGGAAATCACGCCGATGGTGACGATGGTGACGATGCGGTCGTAAAGCGAACCCTGCATGACGGCTGAGGTGATGCCAAGCGTCAGTGCGAAGGGAATGGAGATCAGCGCCGTAATTCCAGCAAGCTGCATCGTATTGACGAAGCGTCCGCTGACAAGCACCGAAATGGGCATATCGTTGGCGTAGGACTTGCCGAGATCGCCGGTGAGGAAGCCGAGCGCCCAGCGCAGGAAGCGCAGCATCGCAGGATCGTCGAGATGCATGGCCTGGCGCAGCCCGGCGACTGCCTCAGGCGTTGCCGACTGGCCAAGCAGAATGGAGGCCGTGTCGCCCGGCAGCATGGCGGTTGCGAAGAAGACCGCGAAAGAGACGATGAGCAATGTGATGACGGCGATCACGAGCCGCTTTGCAACCATGCGTGCGATTTCAGAGTTCACGAGAGACCTCCGGCAGCTTTGTATGATGATGGCAATAATGCCGATTTTTATCAAAAGCCCTAGGAAATAAGAGCAATCTGTCACCGGTGCGCAGAAATTCCTGCGTACCGGGTTCCAAGGGGCATTCTGAAAACGGCCGTGGGGTCCGGGGCTGACGCTCCCGGACACGGATGGCTCCGCTCAAGCTTCCAGCCAGATATATTCGGCCATTGCGAAGCCAATCATACCGCCGAGCGGGTTGGTCTCAAGGCCCTTGACCTTGGAGGACACGGCGTCGGCATTGGTAATGTAGGCAGGTATGATCGTGCCAGCTTCGTCGGCGATCATGGTCTGCATCTCGTTATAGATCTCGCGGCGCTTGTTTTGGTCCAGCATGCCGCGGGCTTCAAGCAGCATGGAGTCGAACTTAGGCGACTTGTACTGGCTTTCGTTCCATGGCGCGTCGGACGAATAGAGCAGCGAGAAGTAGATATCGGGCGTCGGGCGCGGGTTGATATTGCCGAAGTGGATCGGCGCCTTCAGCCAGTACTTGTCCCAATAGCCGTCGGCGGGCACGCGCTGGACATCGAGTTTCAGCCCGATATCGGCGCCCGCTGCCTGCATGATCATGGCCATGTCGATCGAGTTGTTGGCCGCATCCGAGGCAATGACCGGGATCGACTGGCTGAGAACGCCCGCTTTTTCGAAGTAATGCTTCGCCTTGTCGGGATCGAAGGCCTTCGGCTTAAGGTTGGCATTGTGAAAGAAGTTGGCCGGGGAAATCGGCTGGTCGTTGCCAACCTCGCCAAAACCGCGCAGTGCCGCCGTTACGATCTGCTCGCGGTCGACGAGGTATTTCATGCCGGTCACGAAGTCGGCCTTGTTCATGTCAAGGCGGATATTGAGGTTTGTATAGTTGCCGGACGTCGACTTCGAAATCTGGAAGCCCTGCTGAGCTTCTACCAACTTCGCTGAGCGTGGGTTGATCGCATAGGCGAACTGGACGTCACCTGCCAGAAGTGCGTTAACACGGGCGTTGTCGTCACCGATTGCGAAGAATTCGAAGCTGTCGAGATGCGGCAGGCCTGGCTTCCAGTAGTTCTTGTTCTTCTTGACGATGGAGCGAACGCCGGGCTCGAAGGTTTCGAGCGCAAAGGCGCCGGTGCCGATGCCTTTCGAGAAATCAGTGGTGCCATCCTGTACGATCATGAAGTGGTGGAGCCCCAGGATATAAGGCAGGTCGGCATTGGCCGCTTTCAGCACGATTTCAACCGTGCCGGCATCAGCGGCCTTAACTTCGGATATCTGGGCCGCGATCTTCGCGACTTTGGAGCCGACGGCCGGGTCGAGGTGGCGCTTCAGGGAGAAGACCACATCGTCAGCGGTCAAGGCCTTTCCGTCATGGAAAGTCACGCCCTTGCGCAGCGTTACGGTCCAGGTCTTTGCATCCTTGGTGTCGAGCTTTTCGGCAAGTTCCATCTGCGGAACGCCGTGCGAGTCGATGAAGGTCAGGCGATTGTAGAGCGAGCAGCAGCGTATATAGTCCGTCGCCACCGAAGCCTTGGCGGGGTCGAGCGTGTCGGCGTTGGAAGAAGAAACGCCGGCTACCTTCATATGTCCGCCGGAAACCGGCGTTGCGGCCATGGTGCTCTCGGCGCGGCAGAAGAGGGCACCACCAGCGGAAAGGGCGACGCCGCTTGCCAGCATCAGCTTCAGAAGATCACGGCGGGAAGCGCCGCGGCGGATGGCGTCCTCGACTTGTGCGGCGTCACGGTTCGTCCAGTTGGTCACAGTATCGGTCATGTCATTCCCCTTTTGCTTTGCTCTCGGTGGGTATCCGTCTCGTGCGGATTTTCCGACCTGGTTTGATAGTGGCGTTTCCGGCCTTTTCTAGTTAGCAGTGTCGCATGCCTGCCGGGGCGTATCGTCCGATTTGGCCTCCGGCCACGGCATAAAATTGCGAACTTTCTTCCCCCTGCGACATTTCGGTGAAATGCCGCCGGCTCCCGTCTTTTCCTCAGGCCACGGCCTGCCGGATTTCCGGGTCCTGCAGCGTCTCATCAAGCGTTTTGCGGGTGCGCTCGACGATGGCGTCGATATCGGAGTCCGTGCAGCAAAGCGGCGGCGCATAGCCCAGTACGCCCTGCGGGAAAGCGCGGATAACGAGACCGTTGCTCCAGGCCCGGTCGAAGATACGGCGTGCCGGCTGGCTAGCTGCCGGAAGCGGTGTCTTCTTCGCCTTGTCCGTCACGAGTTCGACGCCATAGAGCATCCCGCGGCCACGGACATCGCCGATTAGAGGATGGTCACGCAGGCTTTCGAGACCCGCCAGCAGACGCGCGCCAGCTTTGATGCCGTTTTCCAGCAACCCGCCTTCGTAGAGTTTGAGCACTTCCAGCGCGACGGCGGCGCTGACCGGATGGGCGGAATAGGTAAAGCCGTGGCCGACGGCCGCGTCGCCGGCCCCATCGGCAATCACGTCATAGACATGATCGGCCATGAAGACGGCACCCATCGGCACGTAGCCGGAGGTGAGCCCCTTGGCGACGGTCATCATGTCGGGCACGATGTCTTCATCGGAGCAGGCAAAGAGCGGGCCGGTGCGGCCAAAGCCGGTGATCACTTCGTCGGCGATGAAAAGAATGCCATAGGATTTGCAGAGATCGCGCATGGCTTTGATCCAGCCCTTTGGCGGGACAATGACCCCGCCCGAGCCCTGGATCGGTTCGGCATAAAATGCTGCCACGCGATCGGCGCCGATCTCCTCGATCTTGGCTTTCAGGCTGGCGAGAGAGGCCGCGGTGATGGCAACGTCGTCCTCGCCGACCGGGTTGCGGTATGGATAGGGGGAGGGAAGCTTGTGCTGCCAGTGAAAGGGCAGGCCGAAACCTGCATGAAAGGCTGGAAGGGCGGTCAAGCCTGCCCCGACCGTTGACGAACCGTGATAGCCTTGCTGGATAGAGATGAACTGATCGCGCTGCGGCTCACCCTTCGCATTCCAGTAATAGCGGACGAAGCGAATGGTGGAGTCCACGGCATCCGATCCACCGAGGGTGAAATAGACGCGGTTCAGATCGCCCGGCGCGCGCTCGGCAAGTTCCGCCGCCAGCCGGATCGCCGGTTCCGAACCGAGATCGAAGTAACCCGTCGCATAGGGCAATTCGCGCAACTGCTTCGTCGCCGCCTCGATAATGCTCTCATGGCCGTAGCCGGCATTGACGCACCATAGCCCGGCAAACCCGTCGATCAATTGGTGACCGTTGGCCTCGGTGACAGTCGCGCCGAAGGCGGATTTGAGCACGCGCACACCCTGCCGCTCGTGTCCGCGATAGGAGGCGACAGGGTGGATAAGGTGGGCGCGATCGAGTTCGATCAGAGAATTGGCGAGCATGGGTGGTCTCCGGTATGAGTTCGTGAGCCAGATCGGGGTGCGGGTTCAGCGTCAGCCCAGCGCCTGATTGGCCAGTGCATAGACTTTGCGGCGGGCCTGTTCGGCATTGTCCTTGGATGGGCGGCGCATGGCGATGCCGCCACCCACATGCGGGAGTCCGATTTCGGAAAGCCAGGGCGCAATGCCCGTTTCGCTTCCGGTATCGACACGCAGGAACGCGCCCGGGCGTGATGCGGCGTGAAAGGCAATCAGTGCGCAGGCGGTCTTGGCGTCGGGTGCAATGACCGGACCGATGACCTCCCCACGGCCGAAGGGGCGGATCGCCGCCCACGCCTCGATTGTTTCCCCTTTGCGGATAACCGCGATCTTGCCGTGCCGGACGAGAGCGTCAATCAGCGCAGATCGATCCGCGCCATAGGCTTCCCTGTCGAGCGCCTTCAGCGACTCCAGATCGCCGGCTTGCATGTCCTCGACACCGTCCGGCCGGTCGAGGGGGCGAACCTCGCCCTGATGCTGACGGATCTCGCCAGTGGTCACGAAGCCGAGCTTTTCATAAAGCGGCAGCCCTTCCTTCGTGGCAACGAGGCGCAGCGGTCGGCCTTCGGCCAGCGCCATTGCGCGCTCCATGAGCTTGCGCCCTACCCCCAGCCCGCGCATCGATTTGTCAACGATCACCATGTTGATGGTGGCGCAATCCTGACCATAGGGGGTCAACAGGGTCGTTCCGGTGAGGCGGCCGGCATCCATGGCGGCAATTCCGGCGCTCAGTTGTTGCACCAGCTGCCAGTCCTCGCGGCGATGTGGCCAGCTTTCTGCGCGCGACAGCGCCACGGCTCGGTCGATGTGTTCAGGCCCGAAGGCGACGATGTCGATCTGGTTCTGCATGGTCATTCCTTTTCCTGACATGAAATGTCGGCGAGGACGCGAACGCTATTCGTCTGAATGGCAAGGTCGCGACACTATCTTTCGCCGAAGCGCAATGCCGGCGCCGCATCTTATGCTGCGGCCCGGTCAGAGCGACATTTGCAAGGGGCCGGAAAGGGACGCGGCAAAGCTCCGCCGTGCAATAGTGTGCCAAACCGGACGGCAGATTAGAAACTTTGTGCTTCCCACATGGGTGAATTCACGCAATCGAGGTGGGATAAACCGGCTTATGATCGGGGCAACGAAACATGAAAGCCAGAGGAAGAACATCATGGCTCCCATCCGCCCGAAATACATCTCCTTCGACTGCTATGGCACGCTGATCAATTTCGACATGGCGGGTGCCGCCCGCGACCTTTATGGCGACCGTCTCGATGCGCAGGCCATGGACAAGTTCATCCGCAACTTTTCCGCCTATCGCCTCGACGAGATCATGGGCGCCTGGAAGCCATATGCGGACGTCGTGCACAATTCGCTGTCGCGTGCTTGCAAGGCCAATGGGGTGACCTTCAAGGATGAAGATGCGCAGATGGTCTATGAACGCGTGCCGACCTGGGGGCCGCACGCGGACGTCCCGGCAGGGCTTGCCAAGGTCGCGAAGGAAATTCCGCTCGTCATTCTATCCAACGCCATGAACGCGCAGATCATGTCGAATGTCGAAAAGCTCGGCGCGCCGTTCCACAAGGTCTATACCGCCGAACAGGCGCAGGCCTACAAGCCGCGCTTCCAGGCTTTCGAATACATGTTCGACATGCTTGGTTGCGGTCCGGAAGACATGCTGCATGTCTCCTCTTCCTTCCGCTATGACCTGATGTCGGCGCACGATCTCGGTATCAAGAACAAGGTCTGGGTCAATCGCGGCCACGAGCCGGCCAACCCCTATTACGGCTATACCGAAATCTCCGACATTTCCGGTCTTCCCGGTGTTGTGGGTCTCTGAGCGGGCTTAAGCCGCAGATCAATGAAAGCAGAGGCAAGGCCGATGAAATTCGTCTCCTATTGGCATGACACGGCGCCGGTCTTCACCGGTGCGGTTCAGGGCCCGGTCAGCGGACATTACGATGTTGCCGTCATCGGCGCGGGCTTTACCGGGCTCGCAGCCGCGCGGCAGCTGGCACGCGCAGGGGCGAAGGTCGTCGTGCTGGAGGCGGAACGCATCGGCTTCGGCGCGTCCGGCCGCAATGGCGGGCATCTGAACAACGGGCTCGCACATAGCTATCTCGGTGCCAAAGCGGAACTCGGCAAAGAGCGCGCCATCGCGCTCTATCATGCGCTGGACGATTCCATCGATTCCATCGAGGCGCTCATCGCCGAAGAGGGCATCGACTGCAATTTCCGCCGCTCCGGCAAGCTGAAGCTCGCCTCCAAGCCCAAGCATTTCGAGGCCATTGCCCGCAATTTCGAGTCGCTGAACAAGGAATGCGATCCGGACACCGCGCTGCTGTCGCCGGAGGAGCTGAGGCAGGAAGTCGGCTCCCCCTTTTACGGTGCGATGCTGTCGAAGAAGAGCGCCATGATGCATATGGGCCGCTATGTCGCAGGATTGGCGACGGCCGCCGCGCGCCACGGCGCGACGATCTTTGAAGGCACGACCGTCACCGAACATCGCGAGACGAATGGGATACATGCGCTGCAAACGTCGCGCGGTAGCGTCACCGCTGCCAATGTCGTCATGGCGACCGGTGCTTACACGACGCAGAACTTCACCTGGTTCCGCCGCCGCATCATTGCCGTCGGCAGCTTTCTGATTGCCACGCGACCGCTGACGGACACGGAAGTTGCCGCCGTCATGCCCGGCAACCGCACCTGTGTGAACACGATGAATATCGGCAATTACTGGCGGTTGGCACCCGACAACCGCCTGATCTTCGGCGGACGCGCACGCTTCTCCGCGACCTCGGACCAGCGCTCGGATGAGAAGAGCGGCGCGATCCTGCGCGAGAGCATGGAGCGCATCTTTCCGCAGTTGAAGGGCGTCGAGATCGACTACTGCTGGGGTGGCCTCGTCGACATGACGGCCGACCGCTACCCGCGCGCCGGCTTCCATGACGGTCTCTGGTATGCCATGGGCTATTCCGGTCATGGTGCTCAGCTTTCCACCCATCTCGGCATGATGGTGGCCGACGCCATTCTTGGCAAGGTGGACCGCAACCCGATGCGCGACTACCCCTGGCCCGCCGTCCCCGGCCATTTCGGCAAGCCCTGGTTCCTGCCGCTGGTAGGGCAGTATTACAAGATGCTCGACAGGTTTCAGTGAGCGATCGGCGGGGTATCCCCGCTTCCCGTCACCCCGGCCTCGAGCGGGAATGCCGTCAGCCCGCATCTGCGGGCTGAAAAGGTCTCGAGTTCTTCCGCTTATAGACAGCCTGGAATGCGACGGACGATCGTACATTGGATACGGGCCTAAGCCCGGCGTAACGGAGAGCTTTGGTATCCGCCTCTCCGCCTTTGCTCGCCTTAGCCAAATAAAAAGGGGCAGCCTCCCGACTGCCCGAGTCTTTCCTTACACAAGTCCGCCCATGTGAAAACTCTTGGTTTCCAGATATTCCTCGATGCCCACTTGCGCGCCCTCGCGGCCGAGGCCGGATTGCTTGACGCCGCCAAAGGGGGCGACTTCCATGGAGATGAGGCCAGTGTTCAGCGCCACCATGCCGAATTCCAGCGCTTCACCGACGCGCCAGGCGCGCTTCATGCTTTCGGTGTAGAAATAGGAGGCAAGACCGAAGGGCGTGCCGTTGGCAATCGCGATCGCCTCTTCCTCCGTCTCGAAGCGGAAGAGCGGCGCGACGGGTCCGAAGGTCTCTTCGGTTGCGAGTTCCATGTCGGTCGTCGCGCCTGTGAGCACGAGCGGCGCCGTATACTGGCCGCCCTTCGGCATAACAGGCGTTTCGGTGATGATCTTCGCACCCTTTGAAAGCGCGTCCGCGACATGGCGTTTAATCTTGTCGATGGCGGCGGTATTGATCATCGGCCCAATAGAGACGCCGGCTTCCGTTCCCGGACCCACCTTCATGGCATCGACACGGGCCTTCAGCTTGGCAGCGAAGGCGTCGTAGACGCCCGACTGCACGAGAATGCGGTTGGCGCAGACGCAGGTTTGGCCGCCATTGCGGAACTTGGACGCAAGCGCGCCTTCAATGGCAAGGTCGAGATCGGCATCGTCGAAGACGATGAAGGGCGCATTACCGCCCAGTTCGAGGCTGAGCCGCTTGACGCTGTCGGCCGCCCCGCGCATCAGCAGAGAGCCGACGCGAGTCGAACCGGTGAAGGAAATCTTGCGCACCGTCTCGCTGGCCATCAACTCGTTGCCGATCTTGGTGGGCATTCCGGTGACGATATTGATCACGCCTGCCGGAATGCCGGCGCGTTCGGCGAGCACGCCGAGCGCCAGCGCCGAATAGGGGGTGAATTCGGAGGGCTTGATGACGACCGTGCAGCCTGCGGCAAGCGCTGGTGCCACTTTGCGGGTGATCATCGCATTGGGGAAGTTCCAGGGCGTGATGATGCCGCAGACGCCGACCGCCTCCTTCAAGACGATGATGCGGCGGTCGCGCGACGGCGCCGGGATCGTGTGGCCGTTGATGCGGCGGGCTTCCTCGGCGAACCATTTGACGAAGGAGGCGCCATAGCGGATTTCACCGCGCGCCTCGTCCAATGGCTTGCCTTGTTCGGAGGTCAGGATCAGCGCCAGATCCTCGAGGTTTTCGATCATCAGATCGAACCACTTTTCGATGATCAGCGCGCGCTCGGCATTCGTCTTTGCCTTCCAGGTCTTGAAGGCGGCCTCTGCCGCGACGATGGCTGCGCGGGTTTCTTCGCTGCCCATGTCCGGTACGGTGCCGATGGTGCACTGCGTTGCCGGATCGATGACATTGATGGTCTTGCCCGAGCAGGCGGCAGTCCATTCGCCGTTGATGAGGCCGGCCTGGCGGAGAAGGCTCTGGTCCTTGAGGTTCAGCATGGCTTTGTCCTATACAGAGGTGAGTGCGGCGATGACCGCAGCGGTAATCGTGTCGGTCGAGTCCTTGCCCGCAACCGTGCCGATGCCCTTTGCGGTGACGGCGGAAAGCGCCGCCATCACGCGGGCGGCGGCGTCGTTTTCGCCCAGATGATCGAGCATCATCGCGCCGGACCAGATCGTGGCCATGGGATTTGCGATCCCCTTGCCGGCAATGTCCGGGGCTGAGCCATGGACGGGCTCGAACATGGATGGGGCGGAGCGGTCCGGGTTGATATTGGCGGAGGCGGCAAAGCCGAGCCCGCCCTGAATGGCGGCACCAAGATCGGTCAGGATATCGCCGAAGAGGTTGGAGGCGACGATAACGTCGAGGCTTTCGGGCGCCATCACCATGCGCGCGGCAAGCGCATCGACATGGTAGCTCGTGACCTCGACGTCGGGATATTTGGCTGCGAGTGCCCTGGTGATCTCGTCCCAGAAGACCATGGAATATTTCTGCGCATTGGATTTGGTGACCGAAGCAAGCTTGCCGCGGCGCGCGCGTGCCTGTTCGAAGCCAAAGCGGATGATGCGTTCGACGCCCTTGCGGGTGAAGATCGAGGTTTCCACGGCGACTTCATTGTCGAGCCCCTGATGGACGCGCCCGCCGGCGCCCGAATATTCGCCCTCGGTATTCTCGCGAATGCAGAGAATGTCGAAGCTTTCCGCCCTCAGCGGGCCTTGCATACCCGGCAGCAACCGGTGCGGTCGGATATTGGCATATTGCACGAAGGCCTTGCGGATGGGCAGCAGCAGTCCGTGTAGCGAAACGGCATCCGGCACCTCCGCCGGCCATCCGACCGCGCCGAGAAGAATGGCGTCGAAGCTGCGCAGCGTTTCGATCCCGTCATCTGGCATCATCCGGCCGGTTTCTTTGTAAAAGGCGCAGGACCAGGGGAATTCCGTTCCGGAAAGCGCGCAGCCGGACTGTGCGGCCACCGTCTGAAGCACGCTCCACGCGGCGTCGGTGACATCGCGGCCGATGCCGTCGCCAGGGATCAAGGCAATCTTGTGGGTTTTCATCTGCTTATCCTCAAAGACTGATCAAGACGCTCTTCGTCTTGCGATTGGCCTCGTAGGCCTCGCGGCCGAGGTCCTTGCCGATGCCGGAACGCTTGTAGCCGCCAGTGGGCAGGATGTGGTCGCGCGAGCGGCTGTAGCGATTGACCCAGACCGTGCCTGCCTCCACTGCGCGGGCAAAGCGCAGGGTACGGGAGAGGTCGGAGGTGAAGAGACCGGACGCAAGCCCGTAGACCGGGTGGGTGGAAAGGGCGAGCGCTTCCTCTTCCGTCTCGAATGTCTGGACGGTGAGAACGGGTCCGAAGATTTCCTCGACAATGGCCGGATTGTCCTGGGTTACCCCAGCGATCAGTGTCGGCGCGTAGAAATAGCCCGCGCCTTCCATGTCGCCGCCGCCTGTGAGGCATTCGCCACCGGCCGCTTTCGCTGCGTCAACAATGCTGGCGATACGTCCGCGTTGGCCCTCGGAAATGATCGGGGAATATTGTGTGGCCGTGTCCCAGGTGGGGCCGGGACGCGCGGCCTGCATGCGGAGGATGATCGAGGCAATGAGTTGGTCGGCAATGCATTTCTCGACGATCAGCCGCGTGCCAGCGACACAGGCCTGGCCGGCATTGAAGATGACACTGCCGGCAATCGCAGCGGCAGCCTTGTCGAGATTGGCATCGGCGAAGACGATCTGCGGGCTCTTGCCGCCCAGCTCCAGCGTCATCGGCTTGACGCCGGTGCGGGCAATGTTTCCCATGATGGCCGAGCCCGCGCGCGTCGAGCCGGTGAAGCTCACCTTGGCGATATCAGCGTGGCCCGTCAGCGCATTGCCGGTCGTCAGGCCATCGCCGAGAACAACATTGACGAGGCCCTCCGGAATGCCGGCTTTGATCGCCAGTTGCGCCATGTAGACGGTTGAAAACGGCGTCATTTCGGAGGGCTTGATAACGACCGCATTGCCGGCGGCAAGAGCCGGTCCGAGTTTCCATCCGGCCATGGAAATGGGAAAGTTCCAAGGCGTGATCGCGACGACGACACCATAGGGCTCGCTGATTGTCATGCCGAAGGTCTGGTCGTCGGTTGGAACGACATCGCTGCCTTCCTTGTCGGCAAATTCGGCAAAGAAACGGATCTGCTCGGCGGTTACGGCGATATCGCCGAGGACGAGCTGGCTGACGGGCCGCGTCGAGGACAGCGCCTCGATCTTCGCCAGCGTCTCGGCTTCGGCCTCGATCAGGTCTGCCCAGGCCTGAAGCGCCTTGGTGCGCTCGCGGGGGCGAACGCCACCCCAATTGCTGGATTTCAGCGCCGCCTTGGCGTTCTCGACCGCGTGGTCTACCAGATCGGCATCGGCGATGGGGCAATGTGCATAAGCCTTGCTGTCCGAGGGGCGGTGCATGTCGAGCCCGTCTTTTGCTTCGATCAGCGCGCCGCCGATGAAATGGCCGATCGGCAGGGCAAGCGTATCTGGGTCGAAGCTCGGGCTCATGAGGGCGGGTCCTTTCAGTCTCGTCAGGACACTAACAGGGAATGGCGAGCACGAATGGTTGCGCGAGCCCCGCTCCTCCGACGTTTCTTGCGTTTTCGAAGGGGGTTGCAGACAAATCTTTTGCCGTGCCACCCGCGCGATATTCCGGCGGAGAAACTGCCGCCTCAGTTGACGACTACATAGATCTTGCGCACCGTCTCGATCGTCTTCCAGACGCCGACAAAGCCCGGCTTCATGACGAAGCTATCGCCGGCCTTGTAGATGACAGGATCACCGCCATCGGGCGTGATTTCAACAACGCCTGAGAGGATGTGGCAGAATTCGAAGACCTCGCCCTTGATCGACTTCGTTTCGCCGGGCGTCGCTTCCCAGACGCCGGAAAGAACAAGACCGTCCTTTGCCTCATCCATGGCCCAGGTCTTGAAGGCGGGCGCACCGGCAATCAGCCGCTCCGGCATCGGGCCGGATTCGCGTGGGGGTGAGGTCGGGTTCGGATCGAGTGTTTTGAGAAGAGACATGGCGTTCCTTTCGAGGGGTTACCGTTCAATAGCCGCGTGTGCGGTCGACAAGGCCGATAGGGTCGCGGCCGGACAGATGCAGCCGGATATTTTCGATGACAGCTTGGGCCGCACTTTCCGGCTGGGTGACGCTGGCGATATGCGGAGTGAGAATGATCTTCGGATGGGTCCAGAAGGCATGCTCTGCCGGCAGAGGTTCCGGATCGGTGACGTCGATCATGGCGGACGAGAGATGCCCGCTGTCGAGCGCTTCCAGCAATGCGGCCTGATCGAGTTGCGGCCCGCGTCCGACATGGACGAGCGCCGCACCTTTCGGCAGTGCCGCGAAAAGATCGCGGTTGAGAGAGCCGCGTGTTTCCGGCGTCAGCGGCAGCAGGCAGACGAGAATGTCGGTGGCGGACAGCATGGCGCGAAGTCCGGCCTCGCCGTGATGGCAGGTGACGCCATCAAGGTCGCGCGGGCTGCGGCTCCAGCCGGCGAGCGGAAAACCGAGTGGCTTCAGCAGGTCGAGAACCGCCTGGGCCAGCATGCCGAGCCCGAGAACGCCGATGCGTCGTTGCTCCGCCTGCTTTTGCGGCATGGGCGACCAGATGCCCTGCCGCTGCTGGTGGAGATAGGCGGGCAGATTGCGATGCAAGGCAAGCGTGGCAAGCAGCACATATTCCTGCATCATCCGCACGATCCCGTCCTCGACCATGCGCACGACCTTCACATGGTCGGGAATGGCCGCCAGATTGAGCTGATCGACGCCAGCGCCGATCGAAAAGAGGATTTCGAGATTGCGGTAACGCGCCAGATCGGCTGGCGTCGTCCAAGTGATGAGATAGCGCACCGCGTCCGGATCGACCTGCGTTGCATCCATGCTGAAGCTTAGATCGGGCAAGGCCTTCGCGAAGGCATCGGCAAAAATTGCACCACGGCGCGCGTCGGAATTGAAGAGAAAGGTCATTGAAGTTTGTCCTTATACCGCGCAACGAGCGCCGAGCGCTTCGATGAAGCGCTGGCAGGCGACGAGTTCGCTCTCTAGGATGAATTCGTCCGGCTTGTGAGCGCGGCCGATATCGCCGGGGCCGCAGATCAGCGCGTCTATGCCAGCGGCCTGATAGAGGCCGGCTTCGGTGCCATAGCTCACCGCGCCAAGCGGGGTCTCGCCGGTGAGGTCCGCAACGAGATGGACAAGCGGGCTCTGCGCCGACAGCGCCAGCGCCGGATAAGCGCTCATTTCGTCCCACTCGACCGCAAAGCCTGCTGCGCGCAATCCCTCCGCCGTCTCGCGGATCGGCCACAGCAGAGCGCTGGGATCGACGCCGGAAATGGCCCGCGCCTCCAGCTCCAGCGTGCAGATGTCAGGCACGATATTGATCGCCTTGCCGCCGGAAATCACGCCGGCCTGCAGCGAGGAATAAGCTGGCTCGAAAGCTGTGTCGAACGGGCCTTGCGTCAGGCGCGTCGCTTCCCCGATCGCGGCATTAAGCACGTCCGCCATGGCGTGGATGGCATTAAGCCCAAGATCGGGGCGCGAGGAATGGCCGGCTCTCCCGCGGATCGTGACCCGCACCGCCGCCTTGCCCTTGTGGGCGAGCACGGCGCGCATGTTGCTCGGCTCGCCGATGATCGCGCCTTGAGGCGGCGCACAGAGCGCCGGCAGGCGGGCGATCAGATGCGGCACGCCTCGGCAGCCGGCTTCCTCGTCATAGGAAAAGGCCAGATGGATCGGGCGCCTGAGCTTCGCCCCGGCAAGCTCGGGCACGGCAGCAAGTGCGGCGGCGAGATAGCCCTTCATGTCCGTCGTGCCGCGCCCGAAAAGCTTATCGCCCTCACGCCGAAGGCTAAAGGGGCTGGAGGTCCATTCGCTGACATCTGCCGGCACGACATCCATGTGACCGGAAAGTATATAGCCTCCCACATCTGCAGGTCCCATGGTGGCGAAGAGATTACTGCGATCGCCTTCAGGGCCGGCAATGACCTGTGCTTGGATACCGTGGGCGGCGAGGTAGTCGCAGATCCATGAGACGATGGCGCCGTTAGGTCGACCGACGACGCTGTCGAAGGACACCAGCTTTTCCAGAATTTCGGTGGCGTTCATGAATTCCCCGGTGCGGCCTACGGCCGTTTGTGACATGGTCCTGCAGGTTTTCAGGATGGCTGTTTCGAGCGGGATTCGATGCCGAACCTGCGGTTCATTCGGCCGAATGTTGCGCTTTGTATGAATTTTCGAGCAAAATCTGCGGCGACGCCGCGCTATGCTGGTTCTGCTGCCCGTCATTGTCGCAGCAAAGGAACCGCAAACATTTCTAGGATTGATCGGTGACCGAGACAGTTATGCCGCGCGAAAGCCTTCAGATTGACGCCTTTGCAATGCGGGTCGGCGATGTCGCCGCTGCCGACCTTGACCAGCTTCATGCGCTATCGATTTCCGTGGGTTGGCCGCACCGGGGCGTCGACTGGCAATTCCTGTGCGAGGTCGGGAAGGGCGTCGTGGCCTTTGACGACATCGGCCGTATCATGAGTTCGGCCATGTGGTTTCGACAGTCGGCCGAACTTGCCACCATCGGCATGGTCATCACCTCGCCGCGCCTGCAGACGCAGGGCACGGGTCTTTGGCTGATGGAATATGCGCTGAAGGACCTTGAAGGCGTCAATCTGCGTCTGAATGCTACGCGAGCCGCCCAGCGGCTTTACCTTTCGCTTGGCTTTCGCCCTGAGAAGACGGTCTATCAGTGTCAGGGCATCGTCGCCGGACCCCAGGTCGGAGAGCCTGTTTCCGGCGAAATGCGCCCACTCACGGATGATGATCTTACTGCGGTGACCGCATTGGATGCAATCGCCTTCGGCGTCGGGCGGCCAGCTCTCATGGGGAAACTCCTCCAGCTTTCGCGCGGCTATGGCGTTTTCCGCGACGGCCGTCTCGTTGCCTTCGCACTTTGCCGCCGCTTCGGGCGTGGCCATGTCGTAGGTCCTATTGTTGCCGCGACCGACGAAGACGCCATTGCAGTGGTCTCACCGCATATCCGCGATCACGAGGGCGGTTTCCTCCGCCTCGACACCCATTTCGAGACGGGCGATTTTGCAGCCGTCGTATCACGCTGCGGGCTTTCGGTGTTCGATACCGTGCTGACAATGTCGCACGGCAAAACGCTCAGTGACTTCGCCTGCGGTGACGCGAATGCACCCGTCACCTATTCGCTAGTCAGCCAGACGCTCGGCTAAAAGCGGGACTGGCCCTTCCTGCCGGCAGAGATCGAGGCGAGGTCCCCTTATCCCAGTTTCCGACTGACAGGACGGCGCAGACATTTCCATCGGGATTGAAGTTGACTGTCCCCGCCGGCTGGGCACCCATCCTAATGGCTGCTATTCGTTCGGCGATGACCTTTGCATGCTTTTCCAAGGCGCACATCCCCTTAACGCTATGGGATCATCGACGCGTAATTGAGGCCCCCAATGTCTCGCTAACGTCGCGGCGCAAGATCAATGTCGTCGGACAAGACGTGGCACCGTCAAAACTCCCGGTCGAACTTTACGTTCTTAATTTTGGGGTCGCTCGCGCATACAAATTTCCTTCGGAACAGGAGCGGAATCCATGAGTTATCTTGGTGCCAACAACAGGAGAAACATCATGGATCATAGCAATCACATCCGCCTCACCGTTGATGAACTGAGACCCTCCGTGCTCGCAGGAGCCGCGGTCTACGGAGCAGACGATCACAAGGTTGGGAAGGTTGACCACGTCCATGGTATCGGCGAGAGCAGCAACGTGATTATCGATGTCGGTGGCTTTCTCGGGATCGGCGCGAAGCCAGTTGCGGTTTCCATCTCCGATCTGGACTTCATGCGTGACGAGGACGGCGATGTGCATGCCGTGACCTCCTGGACCAAGGATCAGCTCAAGGAGATGCCAGAGCATCGCGACTGATTTTTTGAAAAAGCGGAGGCGGCCTCTAGGGGCCGCCTTTCGCTTCGACGACGTGGCCCGTTCATTGTCTGCGGACTACGGCAAACTTTATGCGACAGAAAAGCTATGACGACCGTCTCACTGGTGGCGGTGTTTTCATCTCTCGCTATGCGCTATCCCATGCACAGAACGTATCTCGACAAGCTCGTCTCACTTCAACTGGTTGAGGAGAGCCGAAATCTTGTCCGATTCTGGCAGATGCGGTGAGTGCTCCAGTTTGGATTTGTGCCGATAGCTCGGGCTGGTCGCGTACCATTCGATAAGCGCCGAGGCGACTTCCTGCGCTCTTCCGTCGGTCTTATCGACACCGTTTTCTTCGCACCAGGCGTTGAGGAAACGGTTGACCTCTTCCAGGTCATCTGACGAAAGGGGGACGGTGGAATAAGATGGAGACTGTGTGTTCATGGTGGCACCACGCATTAATTATATATGTTACAACTTCCGAATAAATTGTTTTGTTCCCATAAGTATTTGGGGCAGCTCATGATATTGCAAAATCGGCCTCACTTTCAATATCTGCAGTAGAAGGTCGCGCCATTGCGTGACAGGGAGCAAGCGGACATATATGTGCTCCTCCTCATCCCGCACTCACTGGAATTCTCAGGACAATCCTCCCGCACACCGTCGCCGAAAAGGCTTGTCTGATGCGGTTGGTCCCCCTATTCAATCCCCCATCTTGAGCGCGAAAGCGTCGACCCGAGGACGTGATGATGCACAGTAGCAAGCCGACGATCGAGAGCGTGAAGGCCGAAGAAGCGGCCCTGCAGGTTCCAACATTTCACTACGACTTTGCCTGGACGCTCGGAAGCCTGATCCGGCAGAAAGCGGCGGAGGAAAATCACCCTGTGGCCGTCGAGGTCAGGCACGGAAACGACGTGGTCTTTGCAACGCTTTTGCCCGGAGCGACCATCGATAATTTCGGCTGGACCCGGCGCAAATGCGCTGTCGTGCACCGCTTCCACCGCAGCTCTCTTCGCGTGCGGCTCGAGGCTGAGGCCAAGGGCTATGACTTCAATGCGAAATTCGGCTTGCCCGTGACTGATTATGTGGCAAGCGGCGGCGGCTTTCCGCTGATCCTGCAGGGCGGCACGCTCGTCGGGTCCGTTGCCGTCAGTGGACTCCCCGATATAGAGGATCACGCCCTGATCGTGGAAAGCCTTCGCGAACTACTGAGTATCTAACGGCAGCCGCTTGATTGGGGGCAGCGTTGCCAAAGGCGCCGCATGAAGAAAGAACGCTTTTCTGCATTCTTGCTAAAATGAAGAATGGCGTTCCTCGTGAGGCCTTGGCCGTTCGATTATGTTTCGCGGCGAAATAGGAGCCTCCATGTTCGTCAAAGCCGTCACCAAAGCTGTCTTCGCCCTTTCCATCTCACTTGCGACGCTGGCAGCGACTGAAGCTTCCGCGGATGCCACGCTTGATCGCATCAAGGGCCGCGGCAAGCTCACTGTCGGCGTCATCTTGTCCGGCGCGCCATTTGGTTACATCGATCCGGCCTCGCAGGAGCAGAAGGGATACAATGTCGATCTCGCCAAGGCCCTGGCGGCCGATCTCGGCGTCGAGCTCGAAACCGTGACGGTGACACCGCCGAACCGCGTTCAGTTCCTGCAGCAGGGCAAGGTCGATATCCTGATTGCCAACATGCAGTACACAGAAGATCGCGCGAAGATCCTCGATTACGTTCCGACCCCTTATGATCGCGCTGGCGGCGCGGCGGTGGTGCGTAAGGATAGCGGACTGAAGGACTGGGCCGATTTGAAGGGCAAGCCGGTTTGCATTTCGCAGGGCTCCAACTACGCACAGCCATTGGCCGAAGACTATGGCGCAATCGTCAAGGGCCTGCCGAGCCAGCCAGAATCGCTTCTGGCACTTCAGGGCGGCAACTGCGTTGCCGCCGTGCATGTGGGCGCAACCGTCGGCCTTCTTCTCGTGGAGCGCGCCGATGAATGGAAGGATTACGCCATCCCCTTCCCAACCGAGCTCATCCCGTCCGACTCCGTTATCTGGCTGCGCAAGGGCGAAAGCGACACGCAGGCAGCGCTCGACAATAGCGTCAAGAAGCTTCACGCGTCCGGCAAGCTGCTTGAAATGGCCAAGGCGAACCGCCTGCTGAACACCAAGTATCTCGAGGAAGAAAAGACGAAGCTTTCTGCCGCGCAGTAAGCGGAAGGCAGCGGTAGCGCTCCATGCAAGACATGAACCCGACCAGCCTGTTCGTCGATCTGACGGGCAGGCTGGGCCTCAATTACGAATTTCTCCTGACCGGCTATGAAGCGCAGATCTGGCGCGACGGCTTTCTGACGACCCTCTATCTCGTCGCCATCACCATCCCGGTCAGCCTGTGCTTCGGTGTCATCTTTGCGGCCTGCCTGACCTCTGGCAGGTCTTGGCTGTCAACACCTGTGCGCGCCTTCGTCGAGCTTACGCGCAACACGCCGACGCTGGTGCAGTTGATGTTCAGCTTCCTCGTGCTCAACACCATTGTGTCCAACATGGTCGGGGGTGCGGTCAACAATCCGCTGTCACCATTTTTCTGGGTGGTTGCCGTGGTGGGACTGCATGTCGCAGCCCTGCATGCGGAAGCGATCCGAGGCGGTATCGAGGCGGTTCCCGCATCGATGATCGAAGCCGCGCGCGGCATGGGTTTCAGCCAGTTCGAAATCCTCCGCTTTGTGCAGATTCCGCTCGCGCTCCGCTCTTCACTGCCAGCGATCGTCAATGGTCTGATCAGCCTCGTCAAATCGACCACTGTCGGCAACGCGATCGCGGTCAGCGAAATCACCTACGCTTCCATCATGGTCTGGACGCAGCGCGACAATGTGGTCGAACTGATGATCGTGCTGCTCGCATTCTTCAGCCTGATAAATTTCCTCATCGCCCGCCTCGGCACATGGGTAGAACGCAAGCTGGCGGTTCCGGGGTATGGGCTATGAGTGCAGTCACCTCACAACAAACAGAGTCCAGCGGCGGCATTCTGAGCTATATCGGCTTTGTTGCCATGCCCCTTCTGGTGGTCATCTGGTTGCTGCTCGATCCCACACTTGGTGCCGAGTTGGTGAAGTGGGTGCCCTATCTCGCTTCCGGCTTCTGGATGAACATCGTCATCACGTTCTCTGCTGTGACGCTGGGGACCGTTGCGGGTGTGCTTCTTGGCCTCATGCAACTGGCGCCGCTTTGGCTCATACGCTGGCCTGCGGCGATCTATGTGCAGATTTTCCGCAATGCGCCGGCACTCGTGCTGATATTCGCTACCACCTATATCTTTCCCTTCGAGATCGTCGCCTTCGGCCACTACCTGCCCTTTCCCGACTGGATCAAGGCGGTGATCGGCCTCGGCATCGTGGCTGGCGCCTACATTGCCGAGATTACGCGCGGAGCAGTGCTTTCCATTCCGACAACGCAGTGGGAGGCAACCAAGGGGCTCGGCTTCTCAAGGTTACAGGCGCTGCGCTTCGTCATCCTGCCACAATGCATCAGACGGTCCCTGCCACCCTGGATGAATGTCGCCTCTTCGATTGCCATGGGGACATCGCTTGCGTCGCTCGTCGGTATTCACGAACTCATGCACGCCGCGACCGATGCCAGCACCGCCGTGCGCCGGCTGGACTTCACCGTCATCGCCTATGTCGTGGTCATGGCCGCCTTTTTCACGCTTTGCTACCCGCTTTCTCGACTGACGCGCCGCCTCGAGCAGCGCTTCAATGCGGGTTGAAGGATTTCGATCATGACCACATCCACCGACACCGCGATCGTAAAACTGGAGGACGTTCATCTCGCCTTCGGACAGACCGAGGTTCTTAAGGGCATCGATCTCACCGTCAACAAGGGCGATGCCGTCTCGATCATCGGCCCTTCGGGTTCGGGAAAGTCGACGCTGCTCCGCTGCATCAACGCGCTTGTTACGCCGCAGAAGGGCCGCATCACCGTTGCTGGCACGCGCGTGGATGAGCTGACAAAGGAAAGCGAACGCATCGCACTACGCAAGCGCGTCGGTATCGTCTTCCAGCAGTACAATCTCTTCCCGCATCTGACCGTGCTCGACAACATTGTGCTGGCACCGACCCGCATCTTAGGCGCGGACCGCGGAGCGACCGTCATACTCGCACGCGAGTTGCTGGAGAAAGTGCGGCTTTCGGAAAAAGCCGACGCCTATCCAGGCCAGCTGTCGGGCGGCCAGCAGCAGCGTGTGGCGATCGCCAGGGCTTTGGCGATGAAGCCGGAGCTTGTGCTCTTCGACGAGGTAACATCGGCCCTCGATCCGGAAACGGTCGGCGAAGTTCTCTGGGTGATCCGCGACCTGATCCGCGACGGCATGACCAGCATTCTAGTCACGCATGAGATGCGTTTTGCCGAAGAGATCAGCGATACCGTCATCTTCACCGAAAATGGCCGGGTAGTGGAGCAAGGCTCGCCGAAGCACATCTTCCACCAGTCGCAAAATCCCCGCATCCGCCAATTTGTCGGCGGTCTTTCCGGCGGGCGCTCCGTTCGCGATGGCGAAGGGATCTGACCATGTCTAAGGCCCCCATCACCGCAGCCTTTGCCATGGCAATCAGCAACGCCGATCCCCGCCAGGATAGTGCGGCCATGGAAGCCGCGCGGATAGCGATTATCGATTTTCTGGCCTGTGCCATCGCCGGCGCCAATGACCGTACAACGGATATCCTCGCCAAGGCAGTGGGCGTCGATCTTCCAGGCAACGCGATCCTCATCGGCCGAGCCGCAAAGACGGACCCTCTCACGGCTGCGGTCATCAATGGTTACGCGGGCCACGTACTGGATTATGACGATGTTCATTCCAGCGTGCGCGGCCATCCGACCACCGTCATTCTACCAGCTCTCCTGGCATTCGCCGCCGATGAGGGCGTAAGGGCAGACGCCCTAGTTGCGTCTTACATCGTCGGGCTGGAAGCACTGGCGCGGCTCGGACTGTCTCTCGGTTCCAGGCACTACGAAAATGGCTTCCACGCAACCGCTACGCTTGGACCGATCGGCGTTGCCGCCGCCATCAGCCATCTCACCGGCGCGACCGCCGAAAAGACCGCGATCGCGCTTGGGCTTGCCGCAACGCAAAGCTCAGGCATGCGCCTGCAATTCGGCTTCGATGCCAAACCCTACCATGCCGGAATGGCGGCGCGCTCAGGCCTGCTTGCTTCCCGGCTCGCGGCGGCTGGCTTCAGCGGCGCGCCCGATTTTCTCGACAACCCAACCGGCTTTTACTCGGCTTACGGCTTCGGTGCCTCTCGGCCGGAACTGGCGACCGAAAACTGGGGCGCTCCGTGGCAGATCGCATCGCCTGGCCTGACGCTGAAAGCCTATCCCTGCTGCACGGCAAGTCATCCGGTCGCATCCCTCGGCATCGAGCTTCACCGCGAAGGTCTGGTTGCGGATCAGGTGGAAGCTGTTACGTTCACCTATCCGCCAGGCGCGGACGCGGCTCTCGTGGTCACAAAGCCGGAAAACGGTATCGAAGCCCGTTTCAGTCCGGAATATGTGTTTGCCGCCGCCCTGCTGGATGGGGCGCTGAGACTTGATCATTTCGACGAAAGACCGGTCGAAGATCGCATTATGGCGCTTGCTGCCAAGGCCAGCCGCCGCCACGACAATACCGCGCCGCGTATGTCGAGCGATCCGAGCACGCGCTTCGTGCTTCTGGATATCGCGCTCAAGGATGGCACGAAGATCCACCGTCGTTTCGACGGCTTGCCAAGCCTCACCGACCCCGAACAAAAATTCAAGAATGCGACTTCAGGGAGCTCGGCTTTTGCCGATATTCCCGAACTCGTTCGCAGCATGGAAAGCGAGGCCGATATCGTCCGCCTTCTGTCGCTGCTCAACCAGACCTCCCTCTGACGAAAGACGTATGCCATGACTGCCAAGCGACAAATCCACCTCGGCCTGTTTCTCCAGGGCGCAGGCCATCACGTCTCCGGCTGGCGGCACCCGAAAGCGGAAGCGGGAAGCGAGAATTTCGACCTGCTTCGCCGCGTCACGCAAGCCGCCGAGCAGGCGAAGTTCGACATGGTGTTTCTAGCGGATGGATTGACCAGTGGCGTCGATGCCCATCCGTCCACGATCGCCCGTTTCGAACCTCTGACGCTGCTTGCAGCACTTGCCCTCGTCACCGACAAGATCGGTCTTGCCGCAACATCCTCCACCACCTACGGCGAACCCTACCATACAGCTCGGGCCTTTTCCTCGATCGATCATCTCAGCCACGGTCGCGCCGCATGGAATATCGTCACGACCTCCTATGCCCGCACGGCCAACAACTTCTCGAAGTCGCATCCCGAGCATGACGAGCGCTATGCGGTGGCGGAAGAGTTCGTCGATGTGGTTCGCGGTCTCTGGGACAGCTGGGATGATGACGCCTTCATCAAGGACAAGCAGAGCGGCATCTATGCCGATCCGAACAAGGTGCATATGCTGGACCACCAGGGTAAATATTACTCGGTTAAAGGCCCTCTCAACATTCCCCGCTCGCCGCAGGGCCACCCTATCCTGATCCAGGCCGGCTCCTCCGGTCCGGGCCAGGATCTTGCGGCCCGTACCGCCGATGTCGTGTTTACCGCGCAGCAAAGCCTTGCGGAAGCGCAAGGGTTCTACAAGAGCTTGAAATCACGCGTCGAGAAATTCGGCCGTCCTGCAGATGCCGTTGCCGTCATGCCGGGCTTTCTGCCGGTGATTGGGCGCACGTCGAAAGAAGCGGCGGAAAAACTGGCAGAGCTCGACCAGTGGACGGAGCTGAAAAGCGCCATGCCGCTTCTCGAAGAACGCATCGGTCACAGCCTCGCAGACTACGATCCAGACGGTCCCTTGCCAGATCTGCCCATTTCCGATCAGTTGCGCAGCCGGGCCGAGCTTTTGACGGCACTGGCCAGACGCGAGAACCTGACGATCCGCCAGTTGGCCCTTCGCGTGGCTGCCGGACGCGGGCACCATATCATGCTCGGCACGCCGGTCGAAGTCGCGGACCGGATGCAGGAATGGTTCGAAACCCGCGCCGCCGACGGCTTTAACGTCATGCCGCCCTTCTTCCCGGAGGGCCTGGAAGACTTCACGCAATTGGTTGTGCCCATTCTGCAGGAGCGCGGGCTGTTCCGAACCGATTATACAGGCTCGACGCTGCGCGACCATCTTGGTCTGGCGCGTCCGGCACTCACCTCGGTCTGATCTCGTTTCAGACTGCTATACGCACTGGCTCGAAGCCTCCGGTTCTGAACCGCCAGCCTTGCATACTGATGCCCGCAATGCCAGACAGGGAGGATAGCTGGTAGGCATAGGGCAAGCATAGGCAGGATCATGGACAGAACGGTTTATCTCAATGGCGCATGGGTTGCGGAAGGCGAAGCAAAAGTTTCGGTCTTCGATCGTGGCTTCCTTTTTGCCGACGCGATTTATGAAGTGACGGCGATTATTCACGGCAAGCTCGTCGATTATCCCGGCCACCTCGCCCGTCTGAAACGATCGCTTGATGCGCTCGGCATTGCCATGCCGGTGGCGGAAGCCGAATTGCTGGACCTGCACAAGGAAATCGCAAGACGCAACGGCATCGAGGACGGCCTGATTTATTTGCAGGTTTCCCGCGGCGTTCAGGATCGCGACTTCGTCTTTCCTGAAGCCATGGAGCCGACCTTCGTGATGTTCACCCAGACCAAGAAGGTACTGGACAATCCGAAGTGGAAGACCGGTCTTTCCGTCAAGACAGTGCCCGAGGGCCGCTGGTCGGACCGGCAGATCAAGACTGTCCAGCTTCTTTATTCATCGCTTCGCAAGACGGAAGCCAATCGCCAAGGTTACGACGACGTTCTGTTTGTCGAAAATGGCCACATCACCGAGGCAAGCTCGGCAAACTTCCATATAGTCACGCAGGAAGGCGTGCTGGTCACACGCGATCTGTCGAACGCGCTGCTGCACGGTATCACCCGCGGCTCCATTCTTCATCTTGCCAGGCAGGCGGATCTCAAGGTGGAAGAGCGCGCTTTCACCCCAGAAGAAGCCAAAGCCGCTTCTGAGGCTTTCGTGACATCTGCAACGAGCTTCGTCACGCCCGTGGTCAGAATGGATGGTGTCACAATCGGCAATGGTGAAGTTGGCCCGATCAGCCGCCGTCTGCTGGATATCTATATTCGCGAGCAGCTCTCAGCCGGTATTCCGATCGCTGGCTAAAGACGTCTTCTCTCGATCAGGCGCTTGCGAGGCTGATCCGCCGGTTACTGGATTTACGATGCTCACTGAAGGCTGCGGTAATTGCCCGCAGCGATTCCCGCGTCTTGGCATCCGTGAGTGAGGAGTGCAGCGTGATCGATAGCGAGGGAATGCGCGGCAGGCCTAGCGCATGCCCGACGTCGATCATGTCCGGCGTTGCCAATCGGCAGGGAAATGCCGCCACGGCAAGTCCAGCAGAAAGCGCGGCAGTGACGGCCGAGGTCCCTCCGATAAACACTTCCGTCCAGGGGATCGATGCGCCGTCCAACAAGCGGGTCGCCACTTCGCGCACCGTGCAGCAGGTCGGATGGCTGGCAAGCGGCAATGGCTCGCCGGCCCGATGCTCGAAATCAGCGGACGCGAACCATCCGAAATGCTCTGGCCCCAGCACCTCGCCGCCTCTCCGGTCATCATCGCTGCGCACGATGATTGCATCAAGCGCGCCCTCCTCGTAGGAGTCGAGAAGCGCACGCGAATTGTCGATCATGACTTCAACCTTGAGGCAGGGATCGAGTGTCTTCAGCTTGGCGAGGAGGATCGGCATCTCCGGTCCCATAATATGGGCAGCAATGCCGAGCCGGAACCGCCGTCGCTCTGCCGTCAGTGCAGCCATTGCACGCTCATGGGCAGCGAGAAATTCTCTCGCTGGTGGCAGGAAGGTTTCGCCTTGCGCCGATAGCCGGACCTGCCTCGGCGTGCGTTCGATCAACCGCTTTCCAAGACGATCTTCGAGCCGCTTGAGCTTCACGCTGACGGCGCCCTGCGTAGAACCAAGAGCTTCCGCCGCGCGTGTGAAGCTCTGATGGTCCGCGATCATCACGAACGCCCGCACGGCATCGACTTCCAGCATCCCGATCATCCATCATATTTTGTTGTTACTGAAATTCCCTGCCATGCAGTTGATGGATGGTCAAGCCTCCGGCACATTGGCTTCGACACAAATCAATCTACAAGGCCGTCACACCCAGTCTTCGCTTCCCGATGGGGGCGACGCGCCTTGCATTGTCAAAAAGCAAGGCAGACCATGACAACCTATCGACAATCCAGAAATCGTTTCGCGCTCGTCGCCGTATGTCTTTCGGCTCTGATGTTAGGGCTTGAAATTACAAGCATTCCCTCAATTTTGCCGACGCTCGAGAAAGTCCTGTCGGCGGACTTTCAGCAACTCCAATGGATCATGAACGCCTATACGATCGCGATGTGCTCCGTACTGATGGCCATGGGGACGTTGGGCGATCGCTTTGGACGCAAACGGGTCTTCAAGATCGGCATCGCAGTCTTCGCCTTCGCTTCGCTGATTTGCGGGCTGGCGACCAGCGCGCCCCTGTTAATCGCAGCCCGCTTTCTTCAAGGAACCAGTGCAGCGGCGATGCTCGCTTGTCAGGTCGCTGTTTTATCCCATCAATTCCAGGATGGGGCTGAGCGCGGGAAAGCATTTGGATGGTGGGGTATCGTCTTTGGAGTGGGTTTGGGTTTTGGTCCGATCGTCGGGGGAATGCTCATTACACTGACAAGCTGGCACTGGGTTTTTCTCGTCCATGTGGTGATCGCGGTCGCAACTGTCGTCTTCGCGCAGAAAGGCGTCGAAGAATCTGTCGATCCGCACGCGACACGCATCGACATGGGAGGAATTGCAACGCTTTCGCTTGCCGTCTTCGGCATTGTCTATCTCATCACCCAAGGTCAGCAGCTTGGACCGACAAGCCCTCTTGCATTGACCATTCTCGCTATAAGCGCTGCGAGTTTCCTGTTTTTCGTAATCATCGAGACCCGCGTCGCGCGGCCTATGTTTGATTTCGGAGCGTTCCGCGTCCGTCGCTTCGCTGGTGCGATCATTGGGTCGAGCGGCATGAATTTCAGCTTCTGGCCCTTCGTCATCTATCTGCCGATCTATCTTCAGGCTGTGCTCGGCTATGATGCGATCGCTGCAGGGATGACCGTGCTGGCCTATACGCTCCCAACCATTGTCGTTCCGCCGCTTGCCGAGCGGCTATTGCTTAAATGGGGTCCGAGACTTGTGATCCCGGTTGGCCTCCTCACTATCGGTGCGGGGTTCATGCTCTTGGTTTTGGTGATCAACAGCGAGCATGCCAGCTGGATGACCTTGCTGCCGGGTTGCGCCTTGGCTGGCATCGGATTAGGCCTGACCAATACGCCCGTCACAAACACGGCAACGGGGGCGTTACCGCTGGAACGCAGCGGGATGGCGTCGGGCATGGATATGAGCGCCCGAATGATCTCACTATCCATCAACATTGCGCTGATGGGACTCATCTTGTCGAGCAGTATATCCGGCTACATACTTCGTGCGCTTCCCGATGCACCCTCAGGTTCCACGCTTCGAACGCTAGCAGATATCGTTTCGGCCGGAAACCTCACCGCCATCGAGAACAACGGGGTCTCGCTCACGTTGGCGAAATCGGCGCTGTCGTACGGCATAGGAAGGGTTGCGCTCTATGGCGCGATCTCAGCATTCATCCTGGCCCTAGTCAGCTTCACAATCTTCGGGAACAATCGGACACCCCTTAAACGGTAGCACCAAGCCCATCGCATTTCCGTCGATACTCGATCATCCGGGCGCGGCTTGTCACAAGCTCCACATGATCGTCGCCGAGCGTGTGGAGGCAGACGCGCTTCGTCCACGGGCCATCTTGGATGGTGAAGAGATAGCGCCCATTGCCGAGCGCCATAAGCGGCATGCGCCGGCGAAGGGGCCCAGTGCCCATGATTAGGGTGCCAGCGGCGATGTCGAACTCCGCGCCCTCGTCGGAGCGCCAGCGTCCATCAAGCGTTGGCGGAACGTCTTTGCCAGCCACGACAGGTAGAAACCGTCGCGGCGCATGGCCGACTTCGCCAGCAAGCGTTGCTCCATAAACGCGAAGACGAACGGGCGAGGACGCTGAGCGAGACGAGACCCAGCCATTACCCTCGTCATAGAGCGTGTCTTCGGCATCGAGAAAGCTGCAGGTGCTGCCCTTGATCTCCAGCCACCAGGGCCCGGTCTCTGTGATGTAGAGACCATCCGGCAGGAATGCTGCAGGTCTCGGCAGCGGCAAGCCCGTCAGTGCCGCCATGCTCTCAAGTGCAATCTTGAACCCATTCGTGTCCTCACGATTGGAGAGGACGACGAAACCCGTGCCATTCTGTGGATCGAGCAGGAAATAGCTCTTGTAGCCGGGATGCGATCCGCCATGGCCGACGAAACGCCTGTTGCCGAGATGCGTCCACCGAAGACCCAGACCATACTCGCTCACCCTGCCATCGGCGAGCGGACGCGGAGCTGACAGTCGATCGAGCACGCCGGTGGAACCATGATCGCCCTTCAACAGGGATTGCAGCCATGCGACGAGCGCTTCGGCACTTCCGGCAAGGCTTCCGGAGGCGGAAAGGTGAAGACCGGCGGCGGACAATTGCCATCCCTTATCGGATTTCCAATAGCCGGGTGCCAGGCCGATAACAGGATCGTTCCAGACATCCGGCGCGAACAGCGCAAGCCCCAGATACGTGGAGGTCTCTTGCACGAAATCGTCGAAGCACAAACCCTTTCGCGCCAGTGCGGCCTCGACCAGTCGGTAGCCGGTATTGGAGTAGGACACTTCCGTACCGGCGGGGAAATTCAGCCTCGTCTGGCGCGCAACATAGTCCAGCAAGGGCTGAGTCTTCGTCTCGCTGTAGACCGACAGGCCAAGCAGCGAGAGGCACTCACGCACATCGGGCAAACCTCCGCTCATATCCAGCGCCTGACCGACCGTCACGTCGCGTAACGGGGACTGCAGCTCCGGCAGGTGCTCCCCGAGCGGATCATCGAGACCCATCACATCGCTATGGGCAAGGACCATGGCGCAGAACACATGTTTGGTGAGCGACGCATAGCGGGCCACGGTCCTGGATGAGAACGGCGCAAGGGTGGAGAGACTTTCAACGCCGCCCGCACGAGCGAAGCGAATGCCGGAAAGATCGAAGCCGACCACGCAGCCGCCCGGCTCATCGTCGCGCCAATGCGAAACGAAATCTCCAGCCGTTTTCGAAGCAGCACGCCAGTCCATCGTCTTTGTCATCTCCCACGTCCTCTTTGCTCCACCAGGCAGCGGAAACCATTCTTGCGTTGCATTTGCCCCACTCTCGGGGATAGAGCAAAGACGCGATGACATCAGTTGGAAGCAATCCTATGACCGATCAAACCGTCCTGCCCGTCTTCGATGGGCATAATGATGTTCTGCTGAGATTGAAACTCTCCGGTTATTCAAACCCGGAAGAGCGTTTCATCGAAGGAGATAGCACCGGCCATATCGACCTTCCCAAGGCCAAGAAAGGCGGATTGGCCGGCGGGCTTTGTGCCGTCTATATCCCCTCGCCGCGCGGAACCGATGCCAATGGCGATTTCCTGGCTCCGACCCAGCAGACAGCACTTGCCACCACGCTGGCAATGGCCGGTCTGCTGTTTCGCATCGAAGCGCAGTCAAAGGGCGGGCTTACGGTCTGCCGCAGCGCTGCGGATATCCGCAACGCCATGGCGCGCGGCTCCTTCGCCTCCGTCTTCCACATCGAAGGTGTCGAAGCCTTCGACGCCGACTTGGAGGCGCTCTATGTTCTGCATCAGGCTGGCCTTCGCACGCTTGGTCCCGTCTGGAGCAGGCCCAATATCTTTGCCTATGGTGTTCCCTTCCGCTTTCCTTCCTCACCCGATATCGGCCCGGGGCTGACGGAGGCGGGGCAGCGTCTCGTCAAGACCTGCAACGAGTTGAAGGTCATGATCGACCTGTCGCATATGAACGAGCAGGGTTTCTGGGATATCGCCAAATTGTCCGATGCGCCGCTGGTCGCCTCGCACTCCAACGCCCATGCGCTATGCAACCACAGCCGCAACCTGACCGACCGCCAGCTCGACGCCATTCGCGATACGGGCGGTCTGGTGGGCATCAACTTCGGCGTCCTATTCCTGCGTCAGGATGGCATCAAGAACCCGGATACGGATATTCGCGAACTGGTTCGCCACGTGAATTACATCGTCGATCGTATCGGCATCGACCATGTGGCGCTCGGCTCCGACTTCGACGGCACGACCATTCCGGCTGCCATGCGTGACGCTTCCGATCTGCCACTTCTTGTCGATGAACTGCGCAAGGCTGGATACGATCAGGCGTCGCTGGAAAAGATCGGTCACGGCAACTGGCTAAGAGTTTTGGAACGCAGCTGGGGTGCGTAACCCGATATTCTCCCCAGCATTTTAGACAAACGACATACTGTAGATAATCTCACAAAGATTATGATTTTTCGTATTTGTGAAACCACAACGAATTACTGTCATAATCCTGTGGTTGGCAAACTGCGCCTCGCTTTCGTGGAACATTAAATGACAGAGAAGAACGACGTCACGCCGATTGAAGAGGCCGAAGATGGCCTGAGCGGCTTTTTCGAACGTTACAAACCTCATCTGACATCGCTTGCGGTTATTGCCGTCTTCGTCATGATGACGGTGACGATCTATCGCCTCACCTCCGAGGTCCGCTACGATGACATCGTCGTCGCCCTTCTCGACACCAGCTGGAAGTCGGCGTTTCTGGCCGTCCTCTTCACGGCGCTGAGCTTTGCTGCGCTGATCTGCTACGATCTGAACGCACTCGAATTTATCGGCAAGCGCCTCAAAAAGCCTTCCGTCATCGCCACGGCCTTCATCGCCTATGCCGTTGGCAACACTGCGGGCTTCGGTCCCTTGAGCGGCGGCGCGATCCGCTTCCGCGCCTATTCGCGCATGGGGCTGACGCCATCCGACATCGCCCGCGTCATCGCCTTCGTCACCCTGTCCTTCGGCCTCGGACTTCTGTCTGTCAGTGCGCTGGCAACCTTGATCGTTGCGCCGCGCGTCGCCAGCATCATGGGCGTGGACGCCATCTGGCTTCGCGGTGCCGCAGTCATCGTCATTCTCGTTCTGGCGACGCTGATCTATGTCGGTCGCAATGGGCGCGTCGTTCAGATCCGTCAGCTGAAACTGCGCCTTCCCGATAGCCGCACCTCGTCGCGCCAGTTCCTGGTGTCAGCGCTCGATATCGCGGCATCGGCTTCGGTGCTCTATGTGCTCTTGCCGGAAACCAATGTCGGCTGGCCAAGCTTCTTTGCCATCTACGCCACCGCCGTCGGCCTTGGCGTTCTCAGCCACGTGCCGGCAGGTCTTGGCGTTTTCGAGGCGGTGATGGTGGCGGGTCTCGGCAACGCCATCAGCCTCGATCAGCTTCTCGGTGGCCTCGTCCTTTACCGCGTCATCTATCACGTGCTGCCGCTTCTCTTCGCCATCATCCTGATGCTGATCACCGAGATGAAGCAGTTCGCCGCAAAGCCGGTGATGGCCGATATCGGCAATCTCGCCGGTCGGCTGGCGCCCTCGCTTCTCTCGGCCTTTGCCCTGATCCTCGGCGCGATGCTGATCTTCTCCTCCGTGACGCCGACGCCGAACAGCAACCTGGATTTCCTGTCCAACTTCGTGCCGCTTCCCATTATCGAAGCTGCGCACTTTCTCTCCAGTATCTTGGGTCTCGGCCTCGTCGTCGCATCCCGCGGCTTGAGCCAGCGTCTGGATGGCGCATGGTGGGTGGCGCTGGTGGCGGCCGCAGGCGGCCTGTTCCTCTCACTCATCAAGGCGATCGCGATTTTCGAGGCGATCTTCCTTGGCGTCTTCATCGTCGCGCTCTTCTACAACATGCGCGCCTTTACCCGCCACGCCTCGCTTCTGCGTCAGGCTCTTGGTCCCACCTGGATTGCCGCGATGGCGGTCATCGTGGCCGGTGCGGCCACGATCCTCCTGTTCGTCTATCGCGATACCGATTACAGCCAGACTTTATGGTGGCAGTTCGAGTTTTCAGAGGAAGCGCCGCGCGGGCTTCGCGCCGTCCTTGGTCTGGTTCTCGCCTCTTCGACCATCGCCATCTTCAGCCTCTTGCGGCCTGTCACCTACCGGCCGGAAGAGATCCAGCCCGAAGACATCGAGAAGGCCACCGATATCGTCGCCAAGCAGGACGTGGCGGACGCCAATCTCGTGCGCATGGGCGACAAGCACATCATGTTCTCGGAAAAGGGCAATGCCTTCATCATGTATGGCATTCGCGGCCGCTCGTGGATCGCGCTGGCCGATCCTGTCGGGGACGAAAGCGAATTTTCCGATCTGATCTGGCAGTTCGTCGAGACCGTGCGTGCCAATGGTGGACGCGCTGTCTTCTACCAGATTTCCTCCGCGTCGCTTCCCTATTGCACAGATGCGGGTCTTCGCGCCTTCAAGCTCGGCGAACTCGCCATGATCGATCTCAAGCGCTTCGAACTGAAGGGCGGCAAGCTTGCCAATCTGCGTCAATCGCTGAGCCGCGGCGCGCGCGACGGGCTGACCTTTTCAGTTGTCGATACGCCGGATGTCCCGGCCATTTATGACGAGTTGAAGCAAGTCTCCGATTCCTGGCTGGAGCATCACAATACGCGCGAAAAGACCTTCTCGCTCGGTTCCTTCGAGCGCGACTACATCCTGTCTCAGCCGGTTGCGGTGCTGCACAAGGACGGCAAGATCACTGCCTTTGCCAACCTGTTGATGACCGACACCAAGAGCCAGGTGACGGTGGATTTGATGCGTTTTGCACCGGATGCACCGCGTGGCTCCATGGACTTTCTCTTCGTCAGCATCATCGAACATATGCGTGAGCAGGGTTATGCCCAGTTCAACCTCGGCATGGCGCCGCTGTCCGGCATGTCGAAACGCGATGCCGCCCCCGTCTGGGACCGTATCGGCGGCACATTGTTCGAGCACGGCGAGCGGTTTTACAATTTCAAAGGCCTGCGCGCCTTCAAGTCTAAATTTCATCCCAAATGGGAGCCACGTTACGTTGCCGTCTCGAACGGCACCAGCGCCGCGCTGGCATTGATGGACACAACGGTTCTCATCAGCGGCGGCGTGAGAGGAGTGATCGGTAAATGAGATTTTTGAAACGGCTCACAGGCGCTTTGCTCACGGCAGCGGTTTTGCTGCCTTCACATGCGCCGGCGCAGGACGCTCAAAAATACGAAACCGGCATGATCCCCGCCGATCACATCCTGCTGCCCGATGGCGACATCACCTCGACTGTGTTCCTGGTGTCGGACGGCAATGGCTGGGATGAGACCGAACAGAAGGAAGCCGATGCCCTTCTCGAAAAAGGCGCCGCCGTCGTCGGCATCGATTTTCCAGAATACATCAAGTCGCTCGAGAAAGACGACGACGACTGCGTCTACATGATCTCCGATATCGAACAGCTTGCGCAGGAAATCCAGCGCAAGGCGGGTGTCTCCAATTACAGCCTTCCGATTATCGCCGGCACGGGTGATGGCGGCGCGCTGGTCCTGGCGATGATCGCGCAGAGCCCGGCGGCAACGATCGGTGAGGCTGTCGCGGTCGATCCTGTGGCGAGCATTCCCTTGAAGAAGGTGCTCTGCACACCCGCAACCAAGGATAAGGACGGCGACCGCACCATCTACGGCCTGACGGACGGTCCGCTTCCGGCGCCCGTCACGGTGCTGTTCACGCCGAAGGCCGACCCGAAAGGCCGGGAACATGTCGACGCGCTTTTGAAGGCGCATGCGGACATCGACGTCAAGGATGTGACGGATGATGCGCAGACCGCGCTGATTCAGGTTCTGCAGGACCGGATCGATGCGGCAGCCAATTCCGACAGCCCGCTCGGCCTGCCGCTTACGATTCTCGAAGCCAAGCCGACCATGGATACGATGGCGGTCGTCTATTCCGGCGATGGTGGCTGGCGCGATATCGACAAGGATGTCGGCGACTATCTGCAGAAAGACGGTATTCCTGTCGTCGGTGTTGATTCACTGCGCTACTTCTGGTCCGAGAGAAAACCTCAGGACGTGTCGGACGACCTCGCGCGGATCATCGACACCTATCGCAAGGAATGGAAGGTCAACAACGTTCTTCTGATCGGCTATTCCTTCGGCGCCGATATTCTGCCTGCGACCTATAACGGGTTGCCGGAGAAGGATAAAGCGCGCGTGGTGCAGATGAGCCTTCTGTCGCTTTCCCACCAGGTGTCCTACGAGATTTCCGTTGGCGGATGGCTCGGGGTCTCCTCGGATGGAGCGGAAGATCCTGTCAACGATCTCGCCAAGATCAATCCGAAGATCGTCCAATGCGTCTATGGCACGGACGATGATGAAAGCGCCTGCCCTGCTCTCAAAGACAAGGGCATGGAACTGATCGGCATTGAGGGCGGCCACCATTTCGATGAGGACTATGAGGCGCTGACCCGCAAGATCGTCGCTTCGCTGAAACAGCGACTGCAAAAATAACGGCGTCTCAGGCGCTACCGTCATCTTGAATACAGTCTGCAGCCTTTGTACTGCTTCTGACGCTGCGTTGCGCGCAAGGGTCTAACCACCCCAACGCGCAACACCGCTCAAGAACAATGGCCTGAAGCGTGACGCGCATCTGTGAGACATCGCGGACATGCTTTGGGCAAAACAACCAAAGTGTGTGACGATGCGATTTCCAGCCAAGCCCGCTGCCATTTCCGATGCCGAACGCCAGGAGAGGCTTCAGCGCTTGCGGGTGAAGATGGGCGAGCAAGGCTTCAGCGCCGTGCTTCTCGGCTCGACGGAAAGTCTGCGCTATTTCACAGGCCTTGTCTGGCACCAGAGCGAGCGGCTGCTTGGCGCGGTGATCACCCTGGATGCTCTTCATTACATCGTGCCAGGCTTCGAACAGAGCCGTGTCGACACACTTCCCCATATCGAGGGAGAGGTTCATTTGTGGCAGGAGGAGGAAAGCCCTTCGGCCCTCGTCGCAAGCCTTGCAGGCTCATCCGGCATGATCGCTCTGGACGACGCCCTACCCCTCTTCATCTATCACAGCCTTGCCGCCAAGGTCGGGCCTGATCGTCTGGTCGATAGCGGCCCAGTGATCCGCGGCCTTCGGCTTCTCAAATCCAGCGCTGAAATTGCCATCATCGACTATGCGATGAACCTGACGCTGGACGTGCACAAGCGTGCCCATGCCATGATGAAGCCAGGCGTACTGGCGTCCGATGTCGTCCGCTTCATCGACGAGCAGCACCGCGAGCTGGGCGGAGAGGGTGGCTCTTCCTTCTGCATCGTCTCCTTTGGCGAGGCGACATCGCTGCCCCATGGCGCCGACGGGGAGCAGACTTTGCAGGCAGGCGACGTCATTCTGGTCGATACAGGAACGCGGATCGACGGCTATCACTCCGACCTGACGCGCACCTATGTGATGGACGAGCCAAGCGCTGATTTTGCTCGCGCCTGGGCTATCGAGCGCGAGGCACAGCAGGCGGTGTTCGATGCCGCACAGCTTGGGGCGCCCTGCGAAAATCTCGATGCGGCAGCCCGCGCGGTCATGGCTCGGCATGGGCTCGGACCGGATTACGCTCTTCCCGGACTGCCGCACAGGGCGGGCCATGGTCTTGGACTGGAAATCCACGAAGGACCTTACATCGTGCGCGGCAACACGCAGCCGCTCGTGGCCGGCATGTGCTTCTCCAACGAACCCATGCTGGTCTATCCGCAAAAATTCGGCATCCGTCTTGAGGATCACATCCACATGGCCGCCGATGGCCCACGCTGGTTCACACAGCCTGCCGACTCGCCCGTCCACCCTTTCGGTTAAATTCAGAAACCCCGCCCCTGTCGCCCCTACATTAGCCCTTGCGTAAAATTTATATATTTTCTATCCCAAGAGAACTTGAGGAGGAATCGATGTCCGTCGCGGAAAAAAGAAAAACAAAAACGCCCATTCTGGCCGATCGCATCGCCGACTTCGTTGAGAAGATCAAGACAACGCGCAAGGACGACGGCAGCTTCGACACGAAAGCAATCGGACGTCTTTGGGACGACGAGGTCCGTTTCCATTTCGAAAACGGCAGAACCGCCAAGACGCTTGAGCTTTACATCGTTAAGTACCGCTATGCGCTGAAAGACGCCTTCGGGCCGAAGACGACACCGCTTGCCATCTGCAACATGAAAAAACTGCGCGAGCGTCTCGATACCTACATAGCGCGAGGCGATTACCCGCAAAGCGGGGTGGCGATGTCGATCGTGGAGAAGATCGAAAGAGCGGAGCACAATACGGCGGGCCGCAAACCCCGTTTCCTGCTGCGCGTTTCGGACTTCATCTCCGCCATCAATGGCGTCAGCACCAAGGGAGAGATGCAGGCGCTGTGGGACCGGGAAATGGACGCCATGACCGGCAGAACGCAGGCGACGGTCATCTCCTACATCACGAAATATCGCAATGCCATTCGCGAGGCATTTGGCGAGCAGCATCCCATGCTGCGCATCGCCGCTGGCACGCCGCAGCTCTACGATGACGCGCGCAAAGCCAAAATGGCGAAGATCGCCACCAAGCACGGCTCGCTGATCACCTTCGCACATTATTCCGAGGTGATGCGACGCTGCCGGCGCTTCCTTCACTCTGAGGACCCTTTGACGATCGGCATCGGCCTGATCGGCACCACCGGTCGGCGCCCCTTCGAAGTCTTCACCCAGGCCGAGTTCACGCCAGCGCCCTATGGCAATGGCGTCTCCAAATGGAGCGTGCTGTTCAACGGGCAGGCGAAGACGAAGCAGGGCGAAGGGACGAAATACGGCATCACCTATGAAATTCCGGTTCTGGAGCAAGCCAAGATCGTGCTCGAGGCCTATCGACGCCTGAGAAACAGCAGCGATGGCAAGCTCTGGCTCGGCATGAACGTGGACGAGTTTTCCACCGATGCGAGACTGCCGCTGCGCGATGCAATAATCGCGAAATTCGAGGACATCTGGCCGAAGGAAGAGCCGCCGAAGCCCTATGGGCTACGGCACCTCTATGCCGAAATCGCTTATCGCAACTTCGCGCCCGCCAATGTCACGAAGAACAGCTATTTCGCCGCCATCCTCGGCCATAACAACAATGATCTGGAAACGTCGCTCTCCTACATGACCTATGCTTTTCCTGAGGACGAGCATGAATCGAAAGCGCGGGCGGAGCGTGTGGCGGATCGCACGATACGGCAGATGATCACCGTCAATCAGATCCCCGGCATGGCAGGCGAGTAGGCCGCAATACGCCGTTTTGACTATGACGGCCTCGCGTATAAAGCGCCGTGCACACTATTGGATGCACAAGGACACTTTACCTTTGAATCTACGCATTGTGTTGTAGCACGCGAGGTTGTGGGACTATTGTCCTTGCCACTTATAGCGTCATGACCTACCACTTGAAGAGCGCTTGCTGAGGGACGCTCAAGCGGGTTTGTCTTGTTGGGCCAATCATGATCGACAGCTATCTCGATACAAGGCAGTTGGAAGCCTTCGTGGCGGTGATCTCGATTGGCAGTATGACGGGAGCCGCCAAGGCGCTTGGAAAAGCCCAGCCTGTCATCAGCCGGCTGATCCAGGATCTTGAAAAAGACATCGGATTTACGCTTCTTCATCGCAATGGCCCGAGGATTTTTCCGACGGCACAGGGCATCGCCTTTTTCTCCAAGGTCGAGCTTCTGCTGGGCGGTCTGCGCACCATCAGCGAAAACTGCAGACATATCGAAACGGCAGCAGGCCGCGCGATGGAGATCACGGCGGTGCCAGAACTTGCGGCAAGCCTTGCACCCCTGGCGCTCGCGCGACTGCCGGAGCCGCTCTTTCCGAATGAGGTGCATATTCGCAGTACAAGCTGCGAGAACGTCATCGCCGCGGTGCTGGCCCGTACTGCCGATATTGGTTTGGTCACCCTGCCGGTCGATCAGGCCGGGCTGGAAACGCACTGGATCGGCGAGGTTTCTCACGTCGCCGTTCTAAGGCACGACGATCCGCTTGTTCATGCCGGACTTCTCACCTCAAAGCACCTTGCCGGCCGAAGCGTCATCGCACCCGCGCGCCCTCATCCGCTACGCGTCGAACTGGAACAAGCCATGGGTGCCGAAAGCGTCGAGACCGGCGGCATCCTCAACAGCAATTCCGCCCATACGTCCATCGCCATGGCACGGGCGGGCCTGGGAATTGCGATCGTGGAATCCACGTCCATCCGAGCGCTTCCCATCAAAGACATCGCCGTGCTGCCTCTTTCTTTCCACATACCGTTCCGATGGGAGGTCGTCACAGCGCCGGGTCATTCGCTTCGCACGAACGTGCTTCAACTTATCGACGCGTTGGAGCAAGCAGCCATCGCCTTGCCGGACTTCCGCAAGCTGGACGCTACTACACAGCACCGGCTCGAAAAATTGGAACCGGCCGTCGAAGAAGCATGAGGCATCGGTTCGAAAAGGGAGACGCGTTCTTTGTAAGTCGAATAGGAGCGCTTCGCGATCTTTCAGATGTGCTCTTGCGCTTTACGGTCCTGTTGTTCGCATGTCGTCGTCGGAACACCGCTGCGCAGTTCTGCTTAGACCATGCTTTGGCGGCTCATGACCGGATCAGACGATACCGGCGAGCTAGGTACATCTCGACGCCAGCACGTGTGAGGAACGAAGCCAGGCCCACGATGATCGCCACAACCCTGATGCGGAATTCATCGGCCTCGACCTCGGCGTGCCGGGTGTCCAGCAATGTATGCTCGGTGACGGTGATCTCGCCGATGATATCGCGGATGCGGTCCATCGTTCCGACAGCCATGTAGCCAATTTCGTTCGTGCGGGCGGCATCGGCACCGACGTCATCATAGAGCGATATTGAGTGCTTCAGCTCTTCAAGTTTCTTCTCGATCAATGCGTCGAGCGCTTTGACGCGGGCAACCTGCCCGGAATTGTCCGATATCCTGGTCATCAAATCGTTCTGAAGCAGGTGAAGGCGCTCCATCGCCTTCTCATACGGCGCGAGATAGCGCTTGTCGCCGCTGACGAGATAGCCCCTCTGTCCCGTTTCGGCATCATCAAGCGCGATCAAGACGTCCTTGGTGGTATCGATCGCTTCATAGGTATGGACCACCATATCGTAGTGGTCGCTTAAAAGGTCATGCGTCCATGAGGTGGCAAGGATACCGGCAGCCAGGACGACCCCGACCGGTATCGATCGCAGCAGTGTCGGGAATGTCAGATACTTGTGGCGCAGCGACGTCAAAGACCAGTCAGACATTTACGGGATCATCCAAGCAAGCGCAGTTCAACGTCGTTATATCCGTCCGACGGCAAAAGCGCGAACAGGTTGGCATACACCGTGCCAGGCAGTTCAACGCAACAACAATCAGGAAGTTCAAAGCCGTTCGCCGAATTCGATTGCAGCCATGTGACTTGAACTGGTCTGTCAAACGCCTTGACACGAGGTTCTATTTCTCATTTAGAGTCAGGCATTCCGAGGGGAGCATCGAACGATGCTGAGATGGTGGTGAGCCGGACCCTTGAACCTGATCCGGTTCATACCGGCGTAGGAACGGAACAGTCGCCGTCAGGCACAGCTTTCTTTTCCATGCGTCATGCTTATCCGGGTCCGCAAACCGCGTGTCTGGAGATGAACGGCTGATGGCAAGCTTTCCCACCGCAGAAAAAGCGGCAGACCTTCTGGCTCTCGTGCGGGAGCGACGACCGCGTGTCCACTGCCTGATGAATACGGTGGTGCAGAAGTTTACCGCTGACGGCATCACCGCAATCGGCGGCATTCCCTCAATGACATCGTCGGAAGAGGAAATCGAAAGCTTCGTGACGAAGACGGATGCGCTGACGATCAACCTCGGGACGCTGGACGAAGCGCGCCGCAAGGTCATCCGCATCGCCGTCGCTATTGCCAATCGCCAGGGCAAACCCTGGATCGTTGATCCGGTCCATTGCGACTACTCCCCTTCACGGCTAGAATTCGCCCATGAATTGAGCCGGCTGCACCCCTCGATCACACGTGGGAACGCGGCAGAAATGGCGGTTATCGGCGACGTCGGTGGTGCATTGCGCATTCAGACGGGAGCGGTGGATCGCTTGAGTAATGTCGACCGCAAGGTCCGGATCGTCAACGGCCATGCCCTGATGGCAAAGGTGACGGGAACCGGATGCCTTTCCGGCGGTATCATTGCCGCCTTCATGGCCGTCGAGCCGGATGCGATGCTGGCTGCAGCATCGGCTCTGACTGTTACCGGCGTTTCCGCAGAGATCGCGGCCAGACATGCCAGCGGGCCAGGATCGTTCGAAGTCGCCTTTCTGGACGCCCTCTTCAACCTGAAGAGCGAAGACATACTCTCCCATGCGAGGATCGAACATGACGAAGATTGATTACCGGCTGAATGCCATTGTCGACGCCTCTCTCAGCGATATCGCGCCGCTTGCCGAGCTTGCAGCTCTGGCAGCACATAACGGTGCAACGATCATCCAATATCGCGACAAGACGGCCTCCACATGCCAGATGATCGACCAGGCGAGAACCATCGTTGAAGCCCTTAAGGGCACCGGCGTGCCGCTGGTGATCAACGACCGGGTCGATGTCGCGATGGCAACCGGCGCGGATGGCGTGCATCTCGGCGCGGACGATATGGACGGGGACACGGCAAGGCGGCTTCTCGGCCCAGATGCAATCATTGGGCTCACCGTCAAATCCATGGCTGATGCCCGACACGTCGCGCAAGCGCCGGCCGATTATGCCTGCATTGGCGGGGTGTTCGAAACCACCTCCAAGGTCAATCCGGATACGCCTGTGGGCCTTGCAGGGCTAAAGCAAATCAGGACATACCTGCGCAATGAGCGACCTGACCTGCCGGTTGGCGCGATTGCCGGCATCACGCTGGAGCGCGTTCCTGACGTGATTGCAGCAGGTGCCAATGGGGTGGCGCTGATCTCCGCCCTATTCCGCACGGACGATATAGCAACGACAGCCAAGGCGTTTCGCAATGCCGTGGATGACGCGATAGGAGCACGCCCATGACCGCCATTGCGTTGACCATCGCCGGTTCCGATAGTGGCGGCGGTGCCGGCATCCAGGCCGACCTCAAGACATTCTCCGCTCTTGGTGTCTATGGTGCGAGCGTCATCACCGCCATCACCGCACAGAACACCAAGGGCGTGACCGCGGTTGAAGATATTTCCGCCACGATCATTGCTGCGCAGATGGATGCGGTGTTTTCCGACCTCGATATCAAGGCGATCAAGATCGGCATGGTCTCGCGTATCGACACGATACGAACGATCGCCGAGAGACTGCGCAGCCAGCCCCAACCGGTCATCCTTGATCCGGTGATGGTAGCGACCTCCGGTGACAGGCTGCTTCAGGAGGAAGCAATCGAAACGCTTCGAAGCGAATTGCTGCCACAGGCAACGCTTGCCACGCCGAACCTTCCTGAGGCGGCACTGCTGACCGGAACCGGCATCGCCACCGATCGTGCCGCGATGCTGAAACAGGCCGAGATGATCCTGGCGCTTGGTGCGAAGGCTGTGCTGATCAAGGGCGGCCACGGTACCGGATCAAAGAGCGCCGATCTTCTGATGGACGGCGAGACAATTCAAGAATTTTCCATGCCGCGCATCGAGACGAAGAACGACCATGGCACCGGCTGCACGCTTGCGGCAGCGATTGCGGCCCATTTGGCGCTCGGCCTACCGCTGACGGATGCCGTCGGCCTGTCCAAGGACTATCTCCAGGGTGCACTGGCCGCAGGCCGCGACCTGAAGGTCGGTCATGGTCACGGGCCGGTTCATCATTTTTACCGCTGGTGGGCGCCCTGAGGAGCCTTGCCGATCAAGATTTGCGCTCCGTCGCACGCGGCTTGGGGGCGGCGAGCGCATTGCGGATGGCGAAGCTCGAATGGATGCGTGAGACGCCCGGAAGCTTGGAGAGAATATCCTTGTGGACCCGCTCGAAATCGCCCGCCGTTTCCACTTCGACGCGGAGAAAATAATCCGAGCCGCCGGTCATGAGATAGCATTCTCGCACCTCCGGATAGCGTCGCACGGCATTTTCAAAGCGATTGAGAAAATCCTCCGTCTGCCGGTCGAGGGTGATCTGGACGATGACCGAAATCACCTCTCCACCGGCAGCACTTCCGGTGATGGCCGTATAGCCGCGAATGACGCCTTCCCTCTCCAGAATATCCACGCGACGCAAACAAGCGGACGGCGATAACCCCACCTCAGCGGCAAGCTTGGCATTGCTGATGCGGGCATTCAGCCGAAGCAGGCGGATGATATGACGATCGGTAGCGTCGAGAGCAGACATGATTTCATTCCGATTGATCGCATGAAATTGCAAGAAAAACGAATTTATCGAATTTTCTTCGCCTTACCCTGCTTAAATTCAAGGATCATTGCAATACTCTGTTGCCAAAAGAACAAGGGGAACGACAATGGACATGACCCTCCAGCAGCAGAAAGCTCAAGGTGGCGCAAGCGGCTATCTGACGATCGATCTTGCAGCCCTTCGTGACAACTATCTGACGCTTGCCTCCAAGGCGCCGCATGCGCTGACAAGTGCCGTGGTGAAGGCAGATGCCTATGGTCTTGGTGCCGATATCGTCGCGCCCGTCCTCTACGATGCGGGATGCCGGCACTTCTTTGTCGCTCATATTGATGAGGCGCTGTCTCTTCGTCTGCACATCGCGCCCGATGCGAAAATCTTCGTTCTCAATGGCCTCCAGCCCGGAAACGAAACCTCCTGCTCTGCGCTGAATATCATTCCGGTGCTCAACTCGCTGGAGCAGGTCGCCCAATGGTCGGCGCAAGCCGCCGTCCTTGGCAAGACTCTGCCCGCTGCCCTGCAAGTCGACACTGGCATGTCGCGGCTAGGACTGGCGCCTTACGAGGTGGAAAGGCTGTTGGCGACACCAGCCATGCTCAAAGGCATCGATCTTGCCTGCATCATGAGCCATCTCGCCTGCGCCGACGAGCCGGATCATGAGGCCAATGCGCTGCAGCTTAACGTTATGCGCAAAACCACCGAGCAGTTTCCCGGTGTGCCGGTCTGCTTTGCCAATTCCGGCGGCATCTTTCTCGGCACGGACTACCATAACGCCCTGATGCGACCGGGTATCGCGCTTTATGGGGGCGCGCCATCGGCAGTTCATCCCAATCCGATGAAGCCGGTCGTCGGCTTGAGCGTTGCCGTGGTTCAAACTCGTACAGTGCCGGCTGAAAGCTTCGTCGGCTACGGTGCCTCGCTGCGCACCAAAGCCGATACCCGTCTGGCAACGATTGCCGCAGGCTACGCCGATGGGCTGCCGCGCGCGCTGAGCAGCCGAGGTGCCGCTTATTTCAACGGCGTTCGGCTTCCTATTGCCGGGCGCGTTTCGATGGACAGCATCACGCTCGATATCTCCGCCCTTCCCGAAGGCACGCTCACCCACGGCAGCCTCGTCGAAATCATCGGCCCGAACCAGCCGCTCGAGGCAATTGCCGAGGATGCAGTCACGATCGCCTATGAAATACTGACGCGGCTGGGCCAGCGCTATCGCCGTCGCTATATTTATCCGGAAAAGCAGGCTGCCGCTTCTTCCACTATTGCTCGAAACCTGTGAGGCCAGCATGAACATTACCATTCTTGGAGCCGGCGTCATTGGCGTCACCTCAGCCTGGTACCTCGCCAAGGCCGGACATTCCGTGACCGTGATCGACCGCCAGCCGGCAGCGGCACTGGAAACCAGCTTCGCCAATGCCGGCGAAGTATCGCCGGGCTATTCCTCGCCCTGGGCAGCACCCGGCATTCCGATGAAGGCGCTGAAGTGGCTCTTCATGGAGCACGCGCCGCTGATCATTCGCCCCACCGCAGATCCCGCTGCCTGGCGCTGGATGATCCAGATGCTGAGCAACTGCACGGCTGCGCGCTACAACGTCAACAAGAGCCGCATGGTACGTATCGCCGAGTATAGCCGCGACTGCCTGATGGCGCTTCGTGACGAGACCGGCATTCAGTACGATCAGCGCATGCAGGGGACGCTGGAAGTCTTCCGCACCCAGAAGCAGTTCGATGGTATCGGCAAGGACGTCGAGGTTCTCAAAGCCGGTGGCGTGCCTTACGAGATTCTTGATCGTAACGCCTGCGTTGCAGTAGAGCCGGGTCTTTCCTCCGCGCGGGACAAGATCGTCGGTGGCCTGCGGCTGCCGGGCGATGAGACGGGCGACTGCTTCATGTTCACCTCGGAGCTGGTGAAACTGGCGGAGCAGGCTGGCGTCAAGTTCATCTACGACACCGGCATCATGCGCCCTATCGTCGAAGGCAACCGCCTCAAGGCCGTTGAGACGAGCAAGGGCCTGATCGAAGCGGATGTTTTTGTTGGCGCGCTTGGTAGCTACACGCCGCATTTTCTCAAGCATCTCGGTCTCGACCTGCCGGTTTATCCGGTCAAGGGCTACTCGATCACCGTGCCGATCGTCGATGCGGCCAAGGCGCCGATCTCCACGGTCATGGATGAGGCGCACAAGGTGGCGATTACCCGCCTCGGCGACCGCATCCGCGTGGGCGGCATGGCGGAAATTGCCGGCTTCAACAAGGATCTGCCCGCCAAACGCCAGGCGACCTTGAGACATTCGGTGGAAGACCTGTTCGGTGGTGCCGGTGATCAATCCCAGGCGAAATTCTGGTGCGGACTGCGGCCGATGACGCCGGATGGCACGCCGGTGATTGGCGCGACGCGCTACGCGAACCTTTACCTGAACACCGGACACGGAACGCTCGGCTGGACTATGGCCTGTGGCTCGGCGCGGGTGTTGGCGGATCTGGTGTCGGGCAACAAGCCGGACATCGATACCGCCGACCTCGGAATCAGCCGCTACGCGGCATAACACAACGGCCGTGCGGCGCTTGCGCGCACGGCTTTTGTTACAGCGCCAGCGCTTCCTTCAGCGCCAGGCCTTCCTTCACACGCAGATCGAGATCGGCCTCGATGTGATCGATGTGATGCATCATCAGCCGATGGGCCTTTTCTCCATCGCGAGCTTCCAGCGCGTCGAGAATGGCAGAGTGATCGCCATGGCCGCAGCTTGAAATGCCGGATCGGCCATAAAGGGCGATGACAAGCGAGGAGCGGGCGACGAGTTCGCCCATGAATTTTTCGAGAATGGCGTTGCCGGCATGTGAGGCCAGGAGCAGGTGAAAATCGCCTGAAGCCTTGATCTCCGCTCGACGGGCAGAAGGCCCCCTCTCATGCTGGTATCGCGTTTCCTCTTGCAGATGGGCGCGCAGGCTGGCGATGCCTTCGGGTGTGATCCGTTCCACCGCTGCGGCAACGATGCCCTGTTCTATGAGGCGACGAGATGCAAAGACCTGACGGGCTTCATCCGGCGATGGATTGGATACGAAAGCGCCCCTATTTCGCTCCGTCCTCACCAGTCCCTCAAAGCTCAGCATCTGCAAGGCAGCGCGTACGACCGTACGGCTGACATCGAAGAGCGCGCCGACTTCGGCCTCTGATAACTTCGTTCCCGGTGTGAGACGGCGATCTGCGATCGCATCGCGCAAGGTATCGCGAATTGCTTGCGCGCGATCCCCCGGCGCGTTGTCCATGTCGGGTTCGAGTTGCGAAAGTGTCATTGCTTTTTCCCGATTTATTTTCTTACTATCGCGAAAGTCGCGACGTGGAAACATCAAAGCGGCCATCGCTCCCGCAAAATTGCATACAATCCTGCCCGCTATTGAAAACAATAGCTGCTTTTTTGTGCATGCAAGTGGCAGAGGCTGATCAAAGTCGCGCCAGCTAAAATAAAAGCGCTGCCGTTTCAATCGGTTAGACACGTAAGCCTGAAATTGGCACGGCTTATGCAAGTTCATCTGCAACAAGCAGGGGATCATGCATGAGCAAAGCTGCCGAGATAGACATCGCCGCCGTTACCAAGGTCTATGGAAGCACCACGGCCGTTCACGCCATTAGCCTGAAAATACCGGCGGGCAGCTACTGCTGTCTGTTGGGTCCGTCCGGCTGCGGCAAGACCTCGACACTGCGCATGATCGCAGGCCATGAAACCATTTCCAGCGGCGATGTTCGGCTCGGCAATACGGTCGTCACCGATCTGCCGCCGGCCCAGCGCGGCACGGCGATGATGTTTCAATCCTATGCGCTTTTCCCGCATCTCGATCTCGTCGACAATGTCGCCTTCAGCCTCAAGATGAAGGGCGCGGACAAGGAGACCCGGCGGGCTAAAGCGCTCGAAATGCTGAAGCTGATGCAGCTTGAGCCCTATGCGACCCGCCGTCCTGCCCAGCTTTCAGGCGGCCAGCAGCAGCGCGTCGCCCTTGCCCGCGCGCTCATCACCGACCCGGAAGCGCTGCTTTTGGACGAGCCGCTCTCCGCACTCGATCCCTTCCTCAAGATCCGCATGCGTGCAGAGCTGAAAAAGCTCCAGACCTCGCTCGGCATTACCTTCGTGCATGTGACCCACAGCCAGGAAGAGGCCATGGCGCTGGCCGATATCATTGTTGTCATGAATGACGGACGCATCGAGCAGGCCGCCGCACCCCGCGAGGTGTTCGAGCGCCCCGCAACGGCTTTCGTAGCGCGCTTCATGGGCGATCACAACGTCATCTCGGGTCGCCTGAAAGAGGTTGACGGTGAGATGGTGACGCTGGAAGTGGCAGGCGGCGGCATCTTCAAGGCCAGCGGCAAGACACCGCCGGATGATGCGGTCGATATTGCCGTGCGCACCGACCGTGTGCGCATCGGCGAAGGGGCGCCTGGCCTTGGTTTCACCGGCATCGTCTCCAACGTCGAGTACCGCGGCGCCAGCGTCAAACTTGCCGTCAACGGTGCCGGCATCGACGATTTCAACGTGATTTTGACCGACGCGGTCTTCTTCGAAAATCCCATCAAGGTTGGCGATGCCATACCTCTTTCCTGGAATGCGGACGATGCCATCGTGCTCGGACGGGTAGAATAACGACCATAAAACAACCAGAGGAGAACTGAAATGACCGATTCCAACAAGACGAAAAAGGGCCTGACCCGCCGCGGTCTCCTGAAGGCGGGCGCTGCCGCCACGGGTGCTGCCGTCGGCTCCGGCCTGATCACCGGCTTCCCCACTATCTGGGCGCAGAACCCGATCACGCTGCGCCAGTTCGGCACGGGCGTGTCCAACATCAATGCGATTGCCGAAAAGTGCAAGGCGGACCTCGGCATCACGCTTGAAATGACGGCAACGGATTCGGATGCAGCCGCACAGCGCGCCGTCACCCAGCCGAACTCTTACGACATCGCAGACATCGAATACTGGATCCTGAAGAAGGTCTATCCGGCCGGTGTGATCCAGCCGATGGAAATCAAGAAGCTGAAATATTACGACAAGATCGTGCCGCTGTTCAAAACCGGCAAGCTGACGCCGGACAGCGTGATTGCCCAGGGCACGGCACCCCACACGGTGGGTTATGTCGAAAAGCCCGGCGACAAGAAGTTTGCCAAGAGCGAGACCGAATACTTCACCATGGTTCCGACGATCTACAATGCCGATACGCTCGGCATTCGCCCGGATCTCGTCGGCCGTGAGATCACCACCTGGGCCGATATCATGGACCCGAAGTTCAAGGGCAAGACCTCCATCCTGAACATTCCATCAATCGGCATCATGGATGCTGCGATGATCATGGAAGCCATGGGCAACATCAAATATGCCGACAAGGGCAATATGACGAAGGCCGAAATCGACAAGACCATCGATTTCCTCATCAAGGCCAAGAAGGACGGCCAGTTCCGCGCTTTCTGGAAAAGCTTCGACGAGAGCGTCAACCTCATGGCGTCGGGCGAAGTCGTCATCCAGTCCATGTGGTCGCCAGCGGTTGCCGCCGTTCGCTCCAAGGGCATCGCCTGCAAATACCAGCCGCTGAAGGAAGGCTATCGCTCCTGGGGCGGCGGTCTCGGTCTCGCCAAGCACCTGAGCGGCGCGAAGCTCGACGCGGCCTATGAATATATCAACTGGTACACTTCCGGCTGGGTTGGCGCTTACCTCAACCGCCAGGGCTACTACTCCGCTGCCATGGATACCGCGAAGAACTACATGACCGCCGACGAGTGGGGTTACTGGGTAGAAGGCAAGCCTGCCCAGGGCGATATCATCGCTCCGGACGGCAAGGTCATGGAAAAGGCTGGCGCTGTGCGCGATGGCGGCTCCTTCGAAGAGCGCATGGGCAAGGTCGCCTGCTGGAACTCCGTCATGGACGAAGACCGCTACATGGTCCGTCGCTGGAACGAGTTCATCGCTGCTTGATGAGAACAAGAAGGCTGGCGGTTCAACGCCGCCGGTCTTCGGTTGCCGATACCTTCAACACTTGCTTTTCGTCATCCTCGGACTTGATCCGGGGGCCGACCATGACGGCGGGGAGGTTTCAATCCGTCGTTATCGCACTAGGACCGGCAGTGCGAGGCTGCCGATCATGACAACAATAAAGGGTTCCATTGAATGGCGACGGTCAGATTTATAGGCGTTGGCGAAAAGAAAGAAAAAGCGGGTAAGCCCTTCACCCTGCCGAAGGGACTTGTGTCTTACATCGAGGCAACGCCGTTGGCGCTGATCCTCGGCTTCTTTCTTCTCCTGCCGATCCTGATGATCGTGGTGGTGAGCTTCTGGGATTATGACTTTGCCCAGATGTATCCCGACTTCGTCACCTTCAACTACACCGAAACGCTCGGCTCCTGGGTGACGTGGCAGACCTATCTCAACACGTTGAAATATGCCTTCCTCGTCTGGGCAATCACGCTGTTCCTCGGCTTCTGGGTGGCCTATTTTCTGGCCTTCCATATTCGCACCACCACCATGCAGATGGTCCTGTTCCTCATCTGCACCGTGCCCTTCCTCACCTCAAACATCATCCGCATGATTTCATGGATCCCAGTCCTCGGTCGCAACGGCCTGATCAACAGTGCGCTGGTGAATTTGGGAATTGTTCCGGCACCCATCGAATGGCTGCTTTATTCGGACTTCGCCGTCGTGCTGGCCATGGTGCATCTCTACACGCTCTTCATGGTGACGCCGATCTTCAACACGCTGATGCGCATCGACAAGTCGCTGGTGGAGGCCGCGCGCGATGCGGGCGCGTCCAGCTGGCAGGTGCTGTGGAACGTCATCATTCCCTTGGCGAAGCCCGGCATGGCCATCGGCACGATCTTCGTCGTAACGCTGGTCATGGCGGATTTCTCCACCGTGCAGGTCATGTCCGGCGGACAGAGTGCCTCTGTTGCCCTGATGATGAAGAACCAGATGTCGCTCCTGCAATATCCGGCCGCTGCCGCAAACGCCGTTGTCCTTCTCGCCCTCGTCCTCCTGATGGTCGCAGGCATTCTGCGGGTCGTCGATATCCGTAAGGAGCTCTGATCCATGCATTCGGAAAAACGCGGTCGCGAATTCTACATCCTTGCCATCTTCTTCGCCCTCTTCGTGCTGTTTCTCTATGGCCCGCTCTCGGCCATCCTGATCCTGGCCTTTCAGGGACCGAATGGCGGCCTGACATTCCCGCTAAACGGCGTCTCTCTGCACTGGTTCGCCAACCTCTTCGAGCAGCAGGCGGTCGGCGATTTTGGCGGCTCCTTCCGACGCTCCTTCATGCTGGGCGTGATGGTGATGATCGTCACCGTGCTCGTTTCGCTTCTGGCTGGCCTCGCCTTCCGCCGCAAATTCGTCGGCGCCACCCCGCTCTTTTATCTCTCGGTTGCAAGTCTTGTGGTGCCATCGATCATCATCTCGCTCGGCATCGGCGTGCTTTTCCAGCAGCTTGGCCTGGAGCCTGCATGGTACAGCTCCGCCTTCGGCGCACAGCTGACATGGACCCTGCCCTTCGGCGTCCTCATCATGTTTGCGGTCTTCAACCGCTTCTCGCCATCTTACGAAGAAGCGGCACGTGATCTGGGTGCAAATTCTTGGCAAACCTTCAGCAACGTGGTGCTGCCGATGATTGCGCCAAGCCTGATCGGCGTCGGCCTGTTCGGCTTCACGCTTTCCTATGACGAGTTTGCCCGAACCCTGATGACGTCCGGCACGTATAATACGCTGCCGCTCGAAATTTACGGCATGACGACGAACGTCACCACGCCGGTGCTCTATGCCCTGGGTGCCGTCACCACTTTCTTCTCTCTCATCGTCATCGGCGCAACGCTTGGCATCATTGCCGCCATGAACCGCCGCCGCTCGAAAGGCTGACCCGCACATCATGCGCATTCTCGTAGTCAATCCCAACACCACCCAGTCGATGACCCAGACGATCGAGGCGGCGGCCAAGGCGGTCGCTTCCGCCTCGACGGAGATCGTCGCCGTGACGTCGTCGATGGGACCGGTCTCGATCGAGGGTTATTACGACGAGGTCTTCGCCATACCGGGGCTTCTCCTGGAGATCGCCAAGGCGGAAAAGGGCGGCGCACAGGCTGCAGTCATTGCCTGCTTTGACGATACGGGCCTCGATGCGGCGCGCGCGCTTGCGACCATCCCCGTCATCGGCATCTGCGAGGCAGCCGTCGCGACCGCGGCTTTCATCGCGCAACGCTTCACCGTCGTCACCACCATGGAACGCTCCCGCCTGCCGCTCGAACATCTGGTCCATCGCTACGGCATGGGCGCGCGCGCCAAGGTGCGGGCGGCGGACATTCCGGTCCTGTCGCTGGAAGACCCGAGTTCAGACGCCCTGCCGCGGCTACGGGCCCAGATCACGGCAGCGCTTCAAGAAGACAAGGCGGAGGCCATCGTGCTTGGCTGCGCCGGCATGGCGGATCTCGCGGCAGAGCTGTCACATGAATTTGGCGTTCCCGTCATCGATGGTGTTTCGGCAGCGGTCAAACATGCCGAGACCCTGATCTCGCTGAAGCTCACCACGGCAAAGCGGGGTGCCTATGCAAGCCCCGTCGAAAAGCCCTACCTGGGACTGATGGAAGCGTTTTCGCCTAGCCATATGGTGGCAGGTTAAGCGTTTCGGTCCTGCCACAATTCATTCAGCGCCCGTTCAGCCTGCGGAATCTATTTTCTTAACCATCGGATAACAACTGGCGGGCAACTGCCGTTTTGATGGAAAATGAACATGGCTTCGATTGCAGCTAAATCTCTCCTGGCCCTCGCGGTATCTGCAACCGTCCTGGCACCCTTGAACACGGCATCGGCTGGCGACTGGCGTCACAGAAATCGCGACGCGGCCATCATCGGCGGTGTTCTTGGCCTCGCTGCCGGTGTCGCCGTCGGCTCGGCCTTGTCGCAGCCGCGTTATGAGGAAGAGCCGGTCTATGCCGAGCCTCCTCCGGTCCGCCGCTACCAGACCTATCAGCCCAGCTACACATATGATGATCCGGACTATCGCGAGTATCGTCCCGCACCACGCCCGGTCTATCGCGCCCAGCCGGTTTACGAGCCCCGCCCCGTCTACAGACAGCGTCAGGTTTACCGCACGATCGAACCGTGGTCCCAGTCCTGGTATAACTATTGCTCGCAGCGTTACCGCAGCTTCAATCCGAACAGCGGTACCTATATCGGCAATGATGGAAACAGTCACTTCTGCGTCGCAGGCTGACCGCTACAGCCTGGATTTTTAAGAATTTGAACCGCTCGGATAACCCTCATTTGGGGACGTAATCCGAGCGGTTTATGTTATGGCGCTGCAGCTTGTCGTAAAAGGTCTTGCGCGCAATTCCGAGCGCCGCGATGGTTTCGGCAACGTCACCCTGATGCTTCTCCAGTGTTTCGCGAATGATGTCCGCCTCCTGCCGATCCATGCGTTCGGAAAGCGTCCCTGATCCACTCGATATCGCAGCCGGGCTGGAAATCTGCGGCTGCCCGCCTTCCAGTCCCAGCACCACACGCTCGGCGAAATGTCCGAGTTCACGCACATTGCCCGGCCATTGATGTTCGTTGAGGAAGCGCGAAACGGATGCGCCGATCTGCGGCACCGGCATGCCAAAGCGGCTGGAAGCCTTGCTGACGAAGTGAGAAAAAAGCAGCGGTATGTCGGCACGCCGCTCGCGCAATGGCGGGATGGAGAGCGTCACCACATTCAAACGGTAATAGAGATCCTCGCGAAAATCCTTACGCTGCTCGGGATCCCCGAGATCCACCTTGGCGGCGGCAACGACACGAATATCGACGGAACGCTCCTCGTTTGAGCCAACCGGAGATACCTCACGCATTTCCAGAACACGCAGCATCTTCACCTGCAAAGCAGGCGGCATGCTTTCGATCTCGTCCAGAAACAACGTCCCGCCGCTCGAATATTCGATACGGCCGATACGCTTCTTCTGCGCACCGGTAAAGGCGCCGGCCTCATGGCCGAAAAGCTCGCTTTCGATCACGGTTTCCGGCAAGGCACCGCAGTTCAACGCCACGAAGTTTCCGTGGCTGCGCTTCTTGCTCCAGCGGTGAAGGGCAGTCGCCACCACTTCCTTGCCGCTGCCGGTCTCTCCCGCCACCAGCACATCCACATCCGTATCGGCGATGTGGCGCAAGGTATTGCGCAGGCGCTCCATCGCAGGCGTCTGGCCAAGCAGCGGCATGTCGTCGATCGACTGGTCAGCCGCCTGCTTCAACGCCCTGTTTTCCATCACCAGCCGGCGCTTCTCCAGCGCACGGCGCACACTTTCCACCATGCGTTCGGCGGGAAAGGGCTTGGCGATAAAATCATAAGCGCCGTTCTGCAGCGCACTGACCGCCATTGGCACATCGCCATGGCCGGTGATCAGAATGACCGGTAGATCCGCGTCGATCTTCCGAACATGCTCGAAAAACTGCAGGCCATCCATGCCGGGCATACGCACATCAGTGACGATCACACCGTCGAAATTTTCTTCCAGGGCATCGAGCGCCAGCTCTGCCTTGGGGAAAGGCATCACCGTCATGCCTTCGAGTTCCAGCGTCTGCCGCATCGCCTTGCGAAGCTGCGAGTCATCATCAACCAGATAGACCGTTCCCATTACCGTCATGTTATGCCCGCTTTAAATAGACAGAGAAACATGTGCCGCTTTCGCCGGTATCGACCTCGATCCGGCCACCGTAATCCGAGGCGATATCGCTGGAGATGACGAGGCCGAGGCCAAGCCCACCTTCCTTCGACGTGTTGAAGGGCGAGAAAAGCTGCTCGAGAATAGGCGCGGCGATACCGGGTCCGTTGTCGCGAACCTTCAGCACAACGTCGTCCTTTTCCTCCTCGACCCGCACGTCGACGCGACCATCAGTCTTCTCCTCGACGGCTTCAAGCGCGTTCTGCAGGAGATTGATGACGATCTGCTCCAGGCGGATGCGGCTTCCCATCACCTTGACGCTCTCGTCGGGCAGATCGAGATCGAGAATGTCCATGCGACCGGAAAAGCGGCTGCGCAACAACACCACCGCCCCTTCCACGACCAGACGAAGGCTGACGGGCTCGGCTGCGGTCCTTCCCTTGCGGGCGAGGATTTTGAGATCGCTGGTGATGACGCCGATGCGCTCGGTCAGTGCGGCGATATTCTCTAGGTTCTCATCCGCCTCTTCGGCGCGCTTTCGCTTCAAAAGTACACGCGCATTGTCGGCATAGGCGCGAATGGTCGCCACGGGCTGATTGATCTCATGCGCGACGCCCGCCGCAACCTGGCCAAGGATCGAGAGCCGATTTGCCTGGACAAGATCGTGCTGAACGCTCTGCAACTCCTTACCCGTCTGTTCGTGTCGCAGAATTTCGGCCTGAAGCTTGTCGCGCGCCATCGTGAGATCGACGGTGCGCTCCTGCACGCGACGCTCCAACTCCGCCCGCGCCCGCTCTGCAGCAGCCTGTGCCTGCTCCGCCTTTAACCGACGCCGAAGCCAGATTGCCGACAGCGCAAAGAGCGGCATGAGGGCGGCAAGAGCAATGATCCGGCTTTCGCGTATCGCGGCATTGGTCGTCGGCGTCACGGGCTGAAGATAATGCAACGACCATCTGGTCGTCGGAACGGGAAGTTCGAGACGAAGATAATCTCCTCTCAGCGCTGGCGGGGAGTTCACCTCAACCAGCGCCACATCCGGACCGAGTTTGGATCGCACGGTTACCGGCAAGGGAGAGAGCGCTTCCTCTCCGAATTGGAGACTGGCGGAAATCATTCGCCGTTTGGCTTCGTCGATCGGCGCCACCGTCTTGAACCGCCATTCGGGTATGCTTGTCATCAGCACCACACCGTTGGAATCGACGATATAAACGGGACGCCCGCCGATATTCCAGTCGGTCTCAAGCCGGTTGAATTCCACTTTGGCGATGACGACGCCGAGCGGCTTGCCACCTGCGCCATCGATCCGCCGCGAGATATAGAGCCCCGGCCGGCGGCTGACATTGCCAAGCGCGTAATGCTCCGCCATGCCCGTTTCCATGGCTCTGCGAAAATAGTCCCGGAAGGCATAATTGGAGCCGACGAAACTCTCGGGTGTCTGCCAATTGCTGGACGCAATGGTGACGCCCTTCGCATCCGTTACATAAATGACCGAGGCCTGCGTGCCCTCGATCAGCCCCTCCAGCTTTTCGTCCAGACGCTGAACGGCCGCGCCGCCATTCTCCAATGCTTCGGTGATATCCCTGTCGCGGGAGAGGACGAGTGGCAGGACGCGCGGGCGCTCCAGTGCCACATTCAGCAAAGCCGTTTTCAGCTCGGCGTCCGTGGTGGAATCGGCAATCAGCCGCTTCGTCGCTTGGACGCGCCCGATCTTGTCGGCAGCCACGAAGGCGCCGAAGCCGATGATGACCCACATCAGCGCAAAGGCCATCCAGCGGAAGCGGCTACTATTTAAGAAAGTGGACATTGTATTGCTCGACACCCATCGCCCCAATGTGCGGGAATCCACACAAAACACAAGAGATGTTGAGCGGGAAAACACACTTGTGAAAACGGTTCCTGATTCGGCTCAAAATAAAATCCATGCTTTTCAGTCATTTAATCCTCAAAGATCGAACTGGCACGCTATTTGCTCTTGTATTTCCGAACGGCAGAGGGCCGGGCAAAACGCAAAGGCAAACCCGGGAGGCCGTCAGGGCAGGGTTAAGCCGAGGAGGAACTAAAATGATTGACAGCACAGCCGTGGCCGAAAGCCACGCCAGACTGCCTTTTTACCGGCATCTCTACTTCCAGGTCATCGTCGCTATCGCCGCAGGTATTGCGCTCGGCCACTTTTATCCCGCTCTTGGCGAACAGCTGAAGCCGCTTGGTGATGGTTTCATCCGCCTGGTCAAGATGATCATCGCACCTGTGATCTTCCTCACAGTCGCAACCGGCATTGCCGGCATGAACGACATGAAGAAGGTCGGCCGCGTTGCCGGCAAGGCGATGATCTACTTCATAACCTTCTCCACCCTGGCGCTCATCGTCGGCATGATCGTTGCCAACGTCGTTCAGCCGGGTGCCGGCATGAACATCGATCCGTCCACGCTGGATGGTAAGGCCGTTGCCACCTACGCCGCCAAGGCGCATGAGCAGTCCATCACCGGCTTCCTGATGAACATCATCCCGACGACGATCGTCGGCGCTTTCGCAGAAGGCGATATTCTTCAGGTTCTGTTCTTCTCCGTCCTGTTCGGCATTTCGCTCGGCGTCGTCGGAGAGCGTGGCAAGCCTGTCGTCGATTTCATGCATGCTCTGATGTATCCGATCTTCAAGCTGGTCGCGATCCTGATGAAGGCTGCTCCGATCGGTGCGTTTGGCGCCATGGCCTTCACCATCGGCAAATACGGCATTGCATCGGTCACCAACCTCGCCATGCTGATCGGCACCTTCTACCTGACGTCGCTGATCTTCGTGCTCGTCATTCTGGGTGCTGTCTGCCGCTATAACGGCTTCTCCATCCTGGCGCTGATCCGCTACATCAAGGAAGAGCTGCTGCTCGTTCTTGGCACGTCTTCTTCGGAAGCCGCCCTTCCGGGCCTGATGAGCAAGATGGAAAAGGCAGGTTGCAAGCGCTCCGTCGTCGGTCTCGTCATTCCGACCGGCTACTCCTTCAACCTCGATGGCACGAACATCTACATGACGCTCGCTGCCCTCTTCATCGCACAGGCAACGGGTATCCACCTGTCCTTCGGTGAACAGGTTCTCCTGCTGCTCGTTGCCATGCTGAGCTCCAAGGGTGCTGCAGGCATCACCGGTGCTGGCTTCATCACGCTCGCGGCCACACTCTCGGTCGTACCATCCGTGCCGGTTGCCGGTATGGCGCTGATCCTCGGCATCGACCGCTTCATGTCGGAATGCCGCGCTCTGACCAACTTCGTCGGCAACGCGGTCGCAACGATTGTCGTTGCCCGTTGGGAAGGCGAACTCGACCAGGAGCAGCTGGCAACGGTGCTAAGAGGCGAAGAGCCCAAAGTCGTCGACGATCCAACAGCACTTGGGGTTCCGGCAGAGTAAGACACTCTCTTGAAAACAATGCATACAGAGGCCCGCTTCGATCATTCGAGGCGGGCCTCTTCTTTTCCGGCCCCGGCTTGGTAAAGATGGATACCACTCCTCTCCTCAACGGTGCTTGATGATGAAAAACCTGTTTCTCTCATGGCAAGTCTGGGCTCTTCTTTCGGCCGCTTTCGCCGCGCTGACCGCCATCTTCGCCAAGATCGGCATCGAAAACGTCAACTCCGATTTCGCCACCTTCATCCGAACCATCGTCATTCTTCTGGCTGCAGGCTTGATGGTCTATGTTACCGGGAACTGGCAAAGCCCGGCGACGATTACGCCTCGCACCTGGCTGTTCCTCGTCCTCTCCGGGCTTGCGACCGGTGCATCCTGGATCTGCTATTTCCGTGCCCTGAAGATCGGCGATGCCGCGCGCGTTGCGCCGATCGACAAGCTCAGCGTCGTCTTCGTCGCGGTCTTTGCGGTTCTCTTTCTGGGCGAACGGCTCTCTCTTCCCAACTGGCTCGGCGTGGTCCTGATTGCCTGCGGGGCGGTTCTCGTCGCCTATCGCAGCTAGCTGGTGTATGTTCCGTCTGCGACGAAGGCGGACATTTCCATTTTACGAATAAGGCTTTAAGACTTGTCTGCGAATGCGACAGGGAGGTCTTATGCGTTCAGTCCTTCAAGAACTGGAAAGCCGCCGCGCCGAGGCTCGTCTGGGCGGCGGACAGAAGCGTATCGATACGCAGCACGCCAAAGGCAAGCTGACGGCGCGCGAACGCCTCGACGTGCTGCTGGATGAAGGCTCCTTCGAAGAATACGACATGTATGTGACCCACCGGGCGGTGGATTTCGGCATGGCGGATCAGAAGGTGGCCGGCGATGGCGTCGTGACCGGCTGGGGCACGATCAACGGGCGGCAGGTCTATGTGTTCAGCCAGGATTTCACCGTGCTTGGCGGCTCCTTGTCCGAGACCCACGCCCAAAAAATCTGCAAGATCATGGATATGGCGGTGCGCGTCGGCGCGCCTGTGATTGGCCTCAACGATTCCGGCGGTGCGCGCATCCAGGAAGGCGTCTCGTCGCTTGCGGGCTATGCGGAAGTCTTCCGTCGCAACGCGGAAGTGTCCGGCGTGGTGCCGCAGATCTCCGTCATCATGGGACCTTGCGCGGGCGGTGCGGTCTATTCGCCCGCCATGACCGACTTCATCTTCATGGTGCGCGATACCTCTTACATGTTCGTCACCGGTCCGGACGTTGTGAAGACCGTCACCAATGAGATCGTCACCGCCGAGGAGCTGGGTGGCGCCACCACCCACACGAAGAAATCCTCCGTTGCCGATGGCGCCTATGAGAACGACATCGAGGCGCTGGAAGCGGTGCGCGCGCTGTTCGATTTTCTCCCCACCAACAACCGGGAGAAGCCGCCGACGCGACCGTTCCATGACGATCCGGCCCGCCTTGAGGCGAAGCTCGATACCTTGATCCCGGACAGTTCCAACAAGCCCTATGACATGAAGGAGCTGATCCACGCGATTGCCGACGAAGGCGATTTCTTCGAGTTGCAGGAGGCATTTGCCAGAAACATCATCACCGGCTTCATCCGCCTTGAGGGAGAAACGGTGGGCGTCGTCGCCAACCAGCCCATGGTGCTGGCCGGATGCCTGGATATCGACAGCTCCCGCAAGGCGGCGAAGTTCGTCCGCTTCTGCGACGCCTTCAACATTCCGATCCTGACCCTGGTGGATGTGCCGGGCTTCCTGCCTGGCGTGGCGCAGGAATATGGCGGCGTCATCAAGCACGGCGCCAAGCTGCTCTTCGCTTATTCCGAAGCAACGGTACCGATGGTGACGCTGATTACCCGCAAGGCCTATGGCGGTGCCTATGATGTCATGGCGTCGAAACATATCGGTGCCGACATCAACTATGCCTGGCCAACGGCGGAGATTGCCGTGATGGGCGCCAAGGGTGCGACTGAAATTCTTTACCGCTCCGAACTGTCGAACCCTGACAAGATTGCGGAACGGACGCGCGAATATGAAGAGCGTTTCGCCAATCCCTTCGTCGCTGCCGAACGCGGCTTCATCGATGAAGTCATCATGCCGCATTCCTCGCGACGTCGGATTGCCCGCGCCTTTGCGTCCCTGCGCAACAAGCAGGTGACGACGCATTGGAAGAAACACGATACGATTCCGTTGTGAGGATGAAGCCTATGTTCAAGAAAATCCTCGTTGCCAATCGCGGCGAAATCGCCTGCCGCGTCATTCGCACCGCAAAGAAGATGGGCATCGCAACGGTCGCGGTTTATTCCGATGCGGATGCCAATGCGCTGCATGTGCGCGAGGCCGACGAAGCGGTGCATATCGGCCCGGCACCCTCCAACCAGTCCTATATCGTGATCGACAAGATCCTCGAGGCCATTCGCAAAACGGGTGCTGATGCGGTGCATCCGGGCTATGGCTTCCTCTCTGAGAATCCAGCTTTCGCGGCGGCTCTGGAAAAGGAAGGTGTTGCCTTCGTCGGCCCGCCGGTCAAAGCCATCGAAGCGATGGGCGACAAGATCACCTCCAAGAAGCTGGCAGCCGAGGCAGGCGTCTCCACCGTTCCCGGCCATATGGGCTTGATCGAGACTGCCGATGAGGCCGTCAGCATCGCATCCGAGATCGGCTACCCGGTGATGATCAAGGCATCGGCCGGCGGCGGCGGCAAGGGCATGCGCATTGCCTGGAACGATAGCGAGGCACGCGAGGGTTTCCAGTCATCACGCAATGAAGCAAAAGCATCTTTCGGTGACGATCGGATTTTCATCGAAAAATTCGTCACACAGCCGCGTCACATCGAAATCCAGGTTCTCGGTGACCAGCACGGCACGGTGCTCTATCTGGGCGAGCGGGAATGCTCCATTCAACGCCGAAATCAAAAGGTGATCGAAGAAGCACCATCTCCGTTTCTCGATGAGGCAACGCGCAAGGCGATGGGCGAACAGGCCGTGGCGTTGGCCAAAGCGGTCGGCTACTTCTCCGCCGGTACGGTGGAGTTCATCGTCGATGGCGACCGCAACTTCTACTTCCTGGAAATGAACACCCGGCTTCAGGTGGAGCACCCCGTCACCGAACTTGTGACCGGCATCGATCTCGTGGAGCAGATGATCCGGGTGGCAGCGGGCGAAAAACTGGCTCTCTCCCAAACGGACATCAAGCTCAATGGCTGGGCGATCGAGAGCCGGCTATATGCGGAAGATCCTTATCGCAACTTCCTTCCCTCCATCGGTCGATTGACCCGCTACCGTCCCCCGCAAGAAGGCCGCCAGGAGAATGGCACGATCCTTCGCAACGATACCGGCGTCTTCGAAGGCGGCGAAATCTCTATGTATTACGATCCGATGATCGCCAAGCTCTGCAGTTGGGGCGGGACACGGCTCTCCGCTATCGATGCCATGGGCGAGGCGCTCGATCGCTTCGAGGTCGAGGGCATCGGGCATAACCTGCCCTTTCTTTCGGCGGTCATGCAGCATCCTCGTTTCCGTTCCGGCAATCTGACCACCGGCTTTATCGCCGAGGAATTTCCAGACGGTTTTTCCGGAGTGGAGCCGCAGACGCAAGCCGCTGAACGACTGGCCGCGATTGCTGCGGTCATTCACCATCAGGTGCAGAGCCGCGCAGCTCAGATCTCCGGCACCATCGGCAACCATCGCCGCATTGTCGGCAAGGACTGGGTGGTTCAACTCGGTAAAACCCAGCACCGGATTTTCGTTGATCTCGAGGGCGATCATATCGTGACCCAAGTCGAGGGCGGCGAGAGGCTGGCTGTCGAAACCGACTGGCTACCGGGCCGCAGCCTTGGCATGTTCCGGCTGGGCGATGCGGTTCTGGCGGTAAAGATCGATCTGTCGCCATCCGCCATCCGATTGCGTTGGCATGGTGTGGACATCGTCGCCCAGGTTCGCAGCCCTCGCGTCGCCGAACTTGCGCGTCTCATGCCGGGAAAGCTGCCGCCGGATACATCGAAGATGCTGCTCTGCCCCATGCCGGGCGTCATTACCTCGATCTCGGTCGCGGAGGGGGATGAAGTCGAGGCCGGACAGGCGCTGGCAACCGTAGAGGCGATGAAGATGGAGAACATTCTTCGCGCTGAGCGCAAGGGCCGCGTTGCCAGGGTTTGCGTGAAGGCTGGTGACAGCCTTGCCGTCGATGAGGTGATCCTGCAATTCGATTGACGAGGGTGCCCACCTAAGATTCCCCTTCCCTGTCCTGCCTTTTCTGGAATAGATATTCCAATCCAGGAGAGACGATTTCATTTTTGGGGGAGTGAAACGAGATGCAGGATCTTGCCGCACCGGCAACGGTGAAGGAGTTTGAGGAGAGACTTGTCGAGGTTGCGCCGAAACTGCCGAAGAGATTGCGGCAGTGCGCGGATTATGTGGCAGCCAATACCGATCGTATCGCCGTTTCCACTGTCGCGGAGATGGCGGAAGCCGCTGGAGTCCAGCCTTCCGCCTTCATGCGCTTCTGCCAGATCTTAGGCTTTTCCGGCTTCTCCGAAATGCAGCGACTGTTCAAGGAAAGCTATTCCGGCCGTTGGCCGGATTACGATACCCGGCTCACCAACCTGCGCGACAAGGGCGAAGACAGTGGTGGACGGCTTCTGGCTGAATTTGTCGAAGCGGGGCGTGCCTCGCTGGAAAACCTGCTGAAAACCGTCGATCAATCTGCTTTCGAGGCCGCAATCCAGGTGCTGGCCGACGCGCAGATGATCCACATCGTCGGCTTGCGCCGCTCCTTCCCGGTCGCAAGCTATCTCGCCTACGCTTTCGAGAAGATGCAGGTGCCCTCCATGCTGCACGCCTCCGTCGGCCAGTTGCAAAGCGCCAATGCAATCCGCCAGGGCGATGTGGTTCTCGCCATCACCTTTGCGCCCTATTCGGCTGAGACGATGGAGATCGTTTCCTCCAGCCGTGCCCGAAAAATTCCGGTCGTGGCGATCACCGATACGGCGGTCAATCCGCTACGACAATTCGATGCCACAGTGCTGACCGTGTCAGAGGTTGATTTCGGCGCATTCCGTTCTCTGTCGGCGACCCTCTGCATTGCCATTGCGCTTGCAGTCGGTGTAGGAACGCACCGACAAAACTGAATATTCGTATTGAAAATAGAAAAAATAGAATTTATAGTCCAAATACAAATGAGGGAGAAAAGTGACGGATATTCAGTTCCGTCCTTTGTAGCGCGTGACAGCGCGGAGGAGACAGATCGTGAAGACACTCGATCTCATCACGATCGGCCGCTCGTCGGTCGATCTTTACGGCGCGCAGATCGGCGGACGTCTGGAGGACATGTCCTCCTTCAACAAGTACATCGGTGGCTCTCCCACCAACATTGCAGCAGGTGCTGCACGCCTTGGTCTGAAGAGTGCCGTCATTACCCGCGTCGGCGACGAGCACATGGGTCGCTTCATCCGCGAACAGTTGGTACGCGAAGGCGTCGATATTCGCGGCGTGCAGACCGACAAGGAGCGCCTGACCGCACTCGTCATTCTCGGCATTCGCGACCAGCAGCAGTTCCCACTGATCTTCTATCGCGAGAACTGCGCCGATATGGCGCTGAGCGAAGACGACATCGACCCTGCTTTCATCGCCGAAGCGAACTGCGTCTGCGCCACCGGCACGCATCTTTCGCATCCCCGTACGGAAGCGGCGGTTCTGAAGGCACTGCGCCTGGCGCGCGACAGCGGCGCGAAGACTGCGCTCGACATCGACTACCGCCCGAACCTCTGGGGTGTGGCTGGCCATGGTGACGGCGAAAGCCGCTTCGTGGAATCGGCGAAGGTCACGCAGAAGCTGCAATCCACCCTCAACCTCTTCGACCTGATCGTCGGCACCGAGGAAGAGTTCCACATTGCCGGTGGCTCCACCGATACTCTGGAAGCGCTGCGTGCCGTGCGCGCTGTCTCCAACGCCACGCTCGTCTGCAAGCGCGGGCCGATGGGCGCAGTGGTCTTTCCAGGCGCCATTCCAGACAGTCTCGACGATGGCGAAAGCGGCGAAGGCTTCCCCATCGAAGTCTTCAACGTGCTGGGTGCCGGTGATGGCTTCATGGCAGGCCTCTTCCGCGGATGGCTGCGCGGTGAAGACTGGCCGACGACATTGAAATACGCCAATGCCTGCGGCGCTTTCGCCGTGTCGCGCCATGGCTGCACGCCTGCATATCCAAGCTGGGAGGAACTGCAATATTTCTTCCGCACGGGCATTCGCAACAAGGCGCTGCGCAAGGACGACGCGCTGGAACAGGTGCATTGGGCCACCAATCGCAAAGGCGACTGGAGCACCATGCGCGTCTTTGCCTTCGATCACCGTATGCAACTGGAAGCCATCGCAAAGGATGTCGGCGTCGACGACAAGAAGATCGGCTCCTTCAAGGAGCTTTGCCTGAAAGCCGCCCATCAGGTTGCCGGTGGCGATGCCGGGTACGGCATTCTCTGTGATGGTCGTCTTGGCCGCGATGCTCTCTATCAGGCGGCAGGCTCAGGCCTGTGGATCGGCCGCCCCGCAGAATGGCCGGGCTCGCGCCCACTGACTCTGGAGCCGGATCTTGGACCCGATTGCGGCGGTCTGAACGAATGGCCGGCCGAACATGTGGTCAAGGTGCTGTGCTTCTACCATCCGGACGATGACGAGGCGATGCGCGCCGAGCAGGAAGAGACGGTCTTGCGTCTCTTCGCCGCCGCGCGCCGCAACCGGCTGGAATTTCTGCTGGAAGTCATCCCTTCCAAGGTGGCACCGATCGATGATGAAACGACTGCCCGCATCATAGACCGCTTCTACGAGATCGGCGTCTATCCAGACTGGTGGAAGCTTGAGCCTCTGAAGAGCGTGGAAGCCTGGCGTCAGGCGACCGATGCGGTAAAACGTCATGATCCTTACGTTCGTGGTATCGTGGTTCTCGGCCTGGAGGCGCCGCAGAGCGAGCTGGAGGAGAGTTTCAGGCTGGCGGCAGGCTTCGATCTGGTAAAAGGATTTGCCGTGGGTCGCACGATTTTTGCCGAGGCCGCGCGCAACTGGCTTGCGGGCAGAGTGAGTGACGAGGAGGCGGTTGCCGACATGGCAACCCGTTATGATGCGCTTTGCCGGATTTGGGACAAGGCGCGCGCCGCGCATGTAAAGGGAGAGGCAGCGTGAAGACGGTACGATTGACGGCGGCACAGGCGCTTGTGCGTTACCTGGCAGCCCAGATGAATGAGGATGGCGAGCCTTACATCGCCGGCGTCTGGGCGATCTTCGGCCACGGCAACGTAGCCGGCATGGGGGAGGCCCTTTATGGCATCCGCGAGGAACTACCGACCTATCGCGGCCAGAACGAGCAATCCATGGCGCATGCGGCGATTGCCTACACCAAGCAACTTGGCCGCCGCCGGACGATGGCGGTTACCTCTTCCATCGGTCCCGGCGCGTTGAACATGGTAACGGCTGCCGCCCTTGCGCATGTGAACCGTTTGCCCGTCCTGCTGATCCCCGGCGATGTCTTCGCCAACCGTGGGCCGGATCCGGTGCTGCAGCAGATCGAAGACTTCAACGACGGTACGGTCTCGGCCAATGATTGCTTCAAGCCGGTCAGCCGCTATTTCGACCGGATCATGCGCCCCGAACAGCTTCTGACCGCATTGCCACGCGCCTTCCGCACCATGACGGACCCCGCCGATTGCGGTCCTGTGACACTCTCCTTCTGCCAGGATGTGCAGGCGGAAGCCTATAATTATCCGGAGAGCTTCTTCGACAATAAGGTCTGGCGCCAGCGCCGCCCCGAGCCCGACAGAGCCGAACTCGAAGAAGCGATCGCCGCCCTCAAAGCGGCGAAGAACCCGATCATCGTCGCGGGCGGCGGCGTGCATTTTTCCGGCGCGACCGAGACGCTGAAGAGCTTCGCCGAGCGCCACTCCATACCCGTTATCGAAACCCAGGCCGGCAAATCCGCGCTGGCCTGGGATCACGAGATGAATTTCGGTCCCGCCGGTGTGACGGGCGCATCGAGCGCCAATGCGATTGCAGAAAAGGCCGATCTCGTCTTCGGTGTCGGAACCCGTTTTCAGGATTTCACCACCGGCTCCTGGGCGCTCTTCAAGAACCCGGCGCGCAAATTACTTGCACTTAACGTGCAAGCCTATGACAGCGCCAAGCACGATGCCATCAGCCTGACGGCCGATGCAAAAGTCGGCCTGGAAAAACTGACCGAAGCCTTGGGCAGCCACCGCTTTTCCGCACCCGATGCAAGCCTTAAGCAGGACTGGTTCGCCAAGGCCGACGCCGTGACCGCGGCACCGAAGGAGGCCAACAGCCTGCCGACGGATATGCAGGTGATCGGCGCGGTACAGCGCGCCTCGCGTGACAATACCGTCGTCATGTGTGCGGCAGGCACCATGCCTGGAGAGCTGCACCAGCTGTGGAAGGCGAAGCTGCCGCTTTCCTACCACATGGAATATGGCTTCTCCTGCATGGGCTATGAGATTGCCGGTGGCCTCGGCATCAAGATGGCAGAGCCCGAGCGCGACGTGATCGTCATGGTGGGCGATGGCTCCTACATGATGATGAATTCGGAGCTTGCCACTGCCGTTGCCATGGGCGTGAAGATCACTGTCGTCATCACCGACAATCGCGGCTATGGCTGCATCAACCGGCTGCAGATGGGCACCGGCGGGGCAGAGTTCAACAATCTCTACGCCCACACCAATCAGAAGAACCCGATCGCCATCGATTTCACCGCGCATGCAGCAAGTATGGGCGCGGATGCGCACAAGGTCTCGACAATCGCAGAACTCGAAACAGCACTCGATGCAGCCCGCAACGCAGACGTTCCGACCGTGATCGTTATCGATACCGACCCCTATCCGACACCGGATGCCGGGGGCTACTGGTGGGATGTCGCCGTGCCGGAAGTCTCCGAACGCAATGAAGTCAAACAGGCTCGTGCAGCCTATGAATCCGCACTGAAAGAAAGACGCTGATCATGATCCTTTACGGTACAAACCCCATCGCCTGGAGCAATGACGACGACCGCACGCTCGGCGCTCATATCAGCCTTGAGCAGTGCCTGGACGAAACCTCCAAGATTGGCTTCGACGGCATCGAGAAAGGCCACAAGTTCCCGCAGGAACCGGAAGGCCTCAAGGCGGTGCTGGAGCCCCGCAAGCTGCGCTACGTTTCCGGCTGGCATTCGCTCAACCTTCTGACCAACTCCATCGAAGACGAGAAGGCCGCCATGCAGCCTGCCCTCGACCTTCTGAAGGCGATGGGCTCCAAGGTCATCATCGTCTGCGAAACCTCCAACGCCATCCACGGCGAGGATGCAAAGCCGGTCAACGACCGCCCGAAGCTCGCCCACAGCGAATGGAAGCGCTTTGGCGAAGGCGTCGAAGCGCTGGCGAAACATGCTGCCGATCAGGGTGTCGCGCTCGTCTATCACCATCACATGGGCACGATCGTCGAGAGCGAAGACGAGATCGACCGGCTGATGGAGAACACTGGTCCGCACGCCAAGCTGCTGCTCGATACCGGCCATTGCCTTTTCGGTGGCGGCAACCCGGAGCGGCTGGCGAAGAAGCACATGGGTCGCGTCGGCCATATCCACGCCAAGAACGTGCGTCCGGTCATCGCCAAGCAGGTTCGCGACGAAAGCCTCTCCTTCCTCGAAGGCGTGCGCCGTGGCGTCTTCACCGTTCCCGGTGATAGCGAGGGCGGCGTCGACTTCCTTCCCGTTCTCAAGATTGCCGCAGAGCACGGCTACAGCGGCTGGCTGGTGATCGAGGCCGAGCAGGATCCGGATGTCCGCAATCCTTTCGAGTATCAGAGCCTCGGCCTGAAATCGCTGCGCGCCTTCGCCCGCGAAGCCGGCCTGGACAAAGGCTAAGGAAAGGTCCGACACATGGCAGATCTGCTGCGCAAACCCACCGGCACCTCCGGCAAGGTTCACGACATCACGCCGGAAAGCGCCAATTGGGGCTATGTGGGCTTCGGGCTCTACAACCTGAAGCCTGGCGAAACCGCAACCGAACAAACCGGCGAGACAGAGGTAATTCTCGTTCTCGTCGAGGGCAAGGCGGAAATCTCGTCGGAAGACAAGAATTTCGGCGAACTTGGCGACCGCATGAATGTCTTCGAGCGCAAGCCGCCGCATTGTGTCTACATCCCGGCAGGCTCTTCCTGGACCGTCACTGCGACTACCGACTGCACGCTTGGTGTGTGCACCGCACCGGCAAAGCCAGGTCGTGAAGCGCAAGTCATTGGACCAGCGGGAATTACTCTGGCGGAGCGCGGCAAGGGCGGCAACACGCGTTACATCTTCCCGATCGCCATGGAAGATCGCGACGTGGCCGACAGCCTGCTGGTCACGGAAGTCTTCACCCCATCCGGTCACTGGTCCTCCTACCCGCCGCACCGGCACGACGAGGACAACTATCCGGAAATGACCTATCTGGAAGAGACCTACTACCACCGCCTCAATCCGGAGCAGGGCTTCGGCTTCCAGCGCGTCTTTACCGAAGACGGCTCGCTGGACGAAACCATGGCGGTCTCAAGCGGCGATGTGGTGCTTGTACCGAAGGGGCATCACCCCTGTGGCTCTCCCTATGGCTATGAGATGTACTATCTCAACGTCATGGCCGGACCGATGCGCAAATGGCGCTTCCAGAACCACCCGGATCACGACTGGATTTTCAAGCGCGACAATCCATAAACGCGCAATCTCTGCCTGAAAAAAAACGCTCGCACCGAAACAACGATGCGAGCGTTTTTTGTTGGTCCAAAAATCCGATCAGACGATTTGAACAGGCTTGCCTGTCTGCCAGCTTTCGGTGGCGGCATCGGCCAGTTTCTGCGCCTGGAGACCGTCGAAACCGCTTGGACGCGGCGAGGTGTTGCCGGCATCGACCGCGTCGATGAAGGTGTTGATCTCGTTGGCATAGGCCTGGGCGTAGCGCTCGATGAAGAAGTTCTGCACCGGATCGCCGGCAATGCCGTTGGCGTTCCACAATTCGACGCTCGAATTCTGGATGTTGCGGGCCGAGAGCATGCCGGTCGAGCCATGCACTTCGATACGCTGGTCGTATCCATAGGTCGCACGGCGGGAATTGGTGATCACTGCGATCCGTCCCGATGCCGTCTGCATCTGCACGGCTGCGGTATCCACATCGCCTTCCTCACCGATCGCCTTGTCAACCAGCGCAGAGCCGAGCGCGTTGACGACCACGAACTCTTCACCCATCAGGAAGCGGGCCATATCGAAGTCGTGGATCATCATGTCACGAAAGAGACCGCCGGAGGACTTCACATAGCTTGCCGGTGGCGGGTTGGGATCGCGGCTGATGATGGTGACGATCTCGATCTCTCCGACATCGCCATTGCGCAGCCGCTGCTCGACCATCGAGAAGTTGGTATCAAAGCGGCGGTTGAAGCCGATCATCAGAGTGGATTTATTCTGTTCGACCACATCCAGGCACTGGTTGATGCGATCAACCGAAAGCGATACCGGCTTTTCGCAAAGAATATGCTTGCCAGCCTTGGATGCCGCCTCGATCAGATCGGCATGGCTTGGCGTCGGGGTGGCGATCAGCACGGCATCGACATCCGATGCGGCGATAATCTCTTCAACGGATGCGACCCGCGCGCCCGTTTGTAGCGCCAGCTGTTCCGCCGCCGCAGGAAAGGCATCCGCGACATAGGCAAGCTTTGCCTTGGGATTGGCGGCAATCGTTGCCGCATGGACCTTGCCAATACGGCCCGCACCCAGCACACCGAACCTGATCATTTCATTTGCTCCACGCTAAACTCCTCCTTGGGACGGCCACTTCCGAAGAAGCAGGTCGCGCCCTGTCACCATCCGATCTTCTGTCGATGACGATCGATGAGACCCTAGCTCAAGCCAAGGCGAAATCAAGTGGAAATTCCATTAGAATCCTCAGTGAAATATTTATTCTATTCCTGCTTGGCTCGTGGTGTGTCGGACACTTATCGGATCACATGGAGAGCGCTGACTTGAGGGATCTAGGCACTCTATAGCGCCTCAATGTGTGGAGCCGCGGCTCTGGGCCGCGAGCGCGGAGACGATGTGTCTGATTTCAGCTTTAGCGTCCGAGAGCACGAACGGCCCATGGTGGTGAGTGAGGGCGCTGGGGGGAACGAAAAAGATGTAGGGGATTGCTCTGCTGTCCAAGTCTGCCATCAACGGCAGCATCAATTCGGCTCCGTATCGCGCATCGATGACTGCGCCGCTGAAATGCCAGTCGTGATCATTGACCGACGTCACGGCGTAAGGACCTTGCAAAACCATCGATGCCTCGGACCATGCAGACTTGATTGCAGGCGTGAGCGTGTCGCTTTTGCCGAAGACGGCTATCGTCAAACGTCCGTTCGTCCTCAAGCGCCGCTCCGCGTTCGTTTTGGTCATTTAGCAGTCCCTTGCATCCACCGATAATCGACTCGCCCTTCCGGCCCGTAGACGATCATCATGTCCATCCGTCTTCCCGTCCCTTGAGGAACCGAACTGCGCAAACACGGTTTGGGCACATCACAAAATAGAATGTGAGCCTATCGGGAGGAAAAAATCATGAGCAATGACACGGTATTGATGCCCCATGAGCACGGTTGGGCTGTGCTGCACAATGGCATGCTGACTAAGGTCTATCCAAGCCGTCACCTGGCAATGCAGAAGCTCAAGGACGAGATGAGCCGGCGCTCACTCAAGAACCAAAGGACGCATCAGAGCGAGCCCAACCATGCCCCGCGGCGACAGGAAAGCCCCGTGCAAAGACGAGATCAAGCATCGCGCCTCTGATTGACCCTCCGCTCCAAGATGAAGGCGAACGCATTCCCTCATCTTAAAATACAACGCCGGAACCTCATCCGCCCTCCAGCGTTCGACCCCTGATGCCTCTGCATCGCTTCAACGGAGGGCGGACGGATTTTTGGGGTGAACCAACCAGTTCCTTATTGCGGTCCTGCACCGCTGCCATCGCAAGTCTGGGGTGCTTGGAACTTCGACCCCTTTGCTCTGGCGGTCGTCGTCGCGCTGACGATGCTGTCGGCGCTTTCGCTTCATAGACACCGCATATGGATTGCGACGGCTGTTTTCGCCGTATCCACCCTTCTTTTGATTTCACCGCTTTGCGCTCTGACCACCGCGCTGTTTTCCGTGCGGGTGACCCATCACTTCATCTTGATGACAGTGCTTGCTCCCCTTCTCACCACGGCCTTCCGGACGAGAAGCGCTGTTTCCAGCCGCCTGCCACCGGAGATGGCGTTTATCTTTCACACTTTGATCTTCTGGTTCTGGCACATTCCGCCAGGCTATGCCTTCGCCCTTAATGGCATGATCCCCTATTGGATCATGCAGGCAGGCCTTCTTGCCAGTGCCATCTGGCTATGGGCGATCCTGCTGTCTCCGAGAACCAGTGTCTTCACTGCCGTTACTCTTGCTCTTGCGACCGTTGCGCAGATGGGCATGCTTGCGGCGATCCTGACGCTCTCGCGCGCTCCACTTTTCGCCGCACATCTCGATACGACACAAGCCTTCGGCCTCGAGCCGCTTCAGGACCAGCAGCTTGCCGGAGTCATCATGTGGACGGTGGGCCTCCTACCCTATCTCATCGTGGCATTGATGCGCCTTTATCGCGGTGTCGCTAGCCGGGATGGCAAGGGCAGCTGGCAATGGTGATGCTGCTGAAATTCATCCATATCGCAGCGATCTCCATCTGGGCCGCGACACTTCTCAGTCTGCCTGCTCTTTACGTCCAGCGCGCCCATGTCGGCAATCGACCCGCTCTTTACGCGCTCCAGCGCCTCGTGCGCTTCTGCTACGTCGTCGTCGCCTCGCCAGCGGCCTTCGTCTCGATCCTGACCGGAACGGCCCTGATTTTCTTTCAGCACACTTTCACGCTCTGGTTCACCATCAAGCTTGGGCTTATCGGCGTGATGGTGACAGTGCACATCGTTACAGGGCTCGTCATTATTCGTCTTTTCAACGAGGGAGAGGTTTATCCCGTGTGGCGCTTCATCGGCGCTACCGTGCTCACCGCCGCGACCGTGCTCGGCATCTTTTTCGTCGTTCTCGCCAAACCGGAGTGGAGCCTCGACATGGTCCCGATCGAGGCTGGCGGGCTGAAAGAGATCGCGCGGTCGATCAGTCCTTGGGCGATACCATGAGACCGACGCCATGATCGAAAATCAACTTGCCGCCATGCCAGCCAGCCAGTCCGGTCAGACCAGACGCGATCAGCGACAGGACAAGGCCATGGGGCAGGACCTCGATGCTGGAAAAATAGCGACCGCCCCAATTGGCCCCGCAGACCGCAATCAGCGACATGCCAGCCACTGCATGCGCCCAGCTTGCAACACGCGCGCGGATGCCTGGAACGAGAAAGAGCTCGGCCGAGCCGATCAAACCGGCCGCAATGGCGCTGAAGAATGCAATGCCCGTCGTCCACAGCCCGACACGCAGCCAGAATGGATCGGCGCCCCACCAGTACATGATGTCCGCACCGAGCGTCCCGAAGACAAGCGCAATCGGGAAATGCACCGTCATTGCATGAAGGGGATGGCCAGCAACGGCAACGGCCGAACTCGCATCCTTTTCCTCGAGCTTGGAGATGACCGGGTTTTTCTTCGGCGGTGTATCCAAAACACGTCTCCTCTTTCTCCGACAACCAGCGGGCCCGGGCAGAGGTTCCGCGCAATCGCGACGACGACCACCCTGCCGTTGATGCTGGCCGGCTGTTCCGGCGATCTTTCCACACTCGATCCGGCAGGGCCTGCATCCAGCGCCGTGGCGCAACTGTGGTGGATCATGCTCTTAGGATCGGCCGTCCTATTCGCTCTTGTGCTCGGCCTTTTCTTCCTGAGCGCCTTTTCTCGAAAGCTGTCAAACGTCCCTGCTTCGCGCTGGATTATCGGCGGCGGGATCGTCATGCCCATCCCCGTTTTGACGGCACTTCTGGGTGTAGCCTTCCTCCAGGGCGAAGCTCTGTTCGGCGCGAGAGCAGATGCACCTGCCGACGTCATTCGTGTCCAGGCCAGCATGTGGAACTGGGATGTTCGCTATGGTGCGGCGAACGCCGGTCCTGGTAGTCGCAATATCCTCCACATCCCGGCTGGACAGACGGTCGAGATCGTCGTTTCCAGCACCGACGTGATCCACAGTTTCTGGGTGCCGCGCCTTGCCGGCAAGATCGATGCCATTCCAGGCCATGAGACGCGCATACGGCTGAAGGCGGACAAGGCCGGCACGTTTGGCGGTATCTGCGCCGAATATTGCGGCACCGGCCATAGCGCCATGACTTTCAGCGTGATCGCCCATGAGCCTGACGACTATCGGCAGGTGATTGAGACACTTCCAGATGCACAGGGATCGACGTGACGCAAAAGATTTCACCCATTCGCCTGCATCGGGAACTGGAAGCCATCTGGGGCACAGGCAAGGGCTGGCGCCGACTTGCCGCCGTCAATCACAACATTATCGGCGCACGTTTCATGCTGACCGCCCTCGTCTTCTTCGGGATCGGCGGCTTTCTCGGCATGCTGATCCGCACACAGCTTGCGACATCCGAAAGCCGCTTTCTCGATGCGGCAGAGTATGCGCAAGTCTTCACCATGCATGGGACAATCATGATGTTCCTCTTCGCCATCCCGTTTTTCGAGGGATTGGCGATCTATCTGCTGCCCAAACTGCTCGGCGCCCGCGACCTCGCCTTTCCGCGTCTCTCCGCTTACGGATACTGGTGCTACCTCTTTGGCGGCAGCATGCTGATCATCGCGCTTCTGGCCGGCGTCGCGCCGAATGGCGGCTGGTTCATGTATACGCCGCTCAGTTCCTCCACCTACAGCCCCGGCATCAACGCCGATGTCTGGTTGCTCGGCATCACCTTCGTCGAAATTTCGGCGATGACGGCCGCGATCGAGATTGTCGTGACGATCCTCAAGATGCGCGCGCCCGGCATGTCGCTCGACCGGATGCCGATCTTCGCCTGGTACATGCTGGTGGTGGCGGGCATGATGGTGATCGGCTTTCCGCCGCTGATCCTGGGCTCAATCCTGCTGGAAACGGAACGCGCCTTCGGCCTGCCCTTCTTCGACCCGACCCGCGGGGGTGATCCGCTCTTGTGGCAGCACCTGTTCTGGCTGTTCGGCCACCCGGAAGTCTATATCATCTTTCTGCCTGCAGCCGGCGTCATCTCCACGATCCTGCCCGTGCTCGCCCGCACGACGCTTACGGGATACAAGATCATCATCGCCGGCATCCTGTCGATGGCCTTCCTGTCCTTTGGGCTTTGGGTCCATCACATGTACACGACCGGCATCCCGCATGTGGCCCTGTCGTTCTTCTCCGCGGCAAGTGCCCTCGTTGCTGTGCCGACAGCAATCCAGATCTTTGCGTGGATTGCGACGCTGAGCCAGGGCCGGCCGTCCTTCACCATTCCGATGCTGCACATTTTCGGGTTCTTCTTCGTCTTCGTCATCGGTGGTTTGACCGGCGTGATGCTGGCGATGGTACCCTTCGATCAGCAGGCGCATGACACGCATTTCGTCGTCGCCCACCTCCACTACGTGCTTGTCGGCGGCTTCCTGTTCCCGATGCTGGCAGGCGCCTATTACTGGGTGCCTCACATCTCCGGTCGCCAGCCCATTCAGCATATGTCGCACGCAGCCTTCTGGATGATCTTTATCGGCTTCAACCTGACCTTCTTCATGATGCACCTGACAGGTCTCCTTGGCATGCCGCGGAGGGTCGATACCTACCCGGCGGAGTCGCCGTGGGAATGGTTGAACCTGATGTCGTCCATCGGCAGCTTCATCATGGCGATGGGCTTCGTGCTGGCCGCAATCGATCTGTTTCTGGTGTTTTTCTTTGGCCGTCCGTTCCGGCGCAATCCCTGGAACGCCGGCACACTTGAATGGGCTATGCCGACACCGCCGCCATCCTACAACTTCGCCGCCCTGCCATCTGTCGACACACGGGCAGACAGGCTCGACATCAACCGCCTTGGCTCAAACCTTGCGGCAGGCGATGGCTATCTCGGCTTCACCCGCAATGGCTGGATGGAAACACTGGGGGTAAGCGCCGTTCAGGCCAGGCCCAACCAGATCATTATCCTGCCACGCCAAACCTATCTTCCGCTCATCACGGCCCTGGTGACAGGGCTGTTCTTCGTCTCCTTGCTCGCAAAGCTCCACGTGATAGCGCCCTTGGCGCTTCTGGCGGTGATCGGTCTCTTCCTGAGATGGACTCCAAATGAGGCCGTGCAGACCACAGGCGGTGAACTTTACGCGGGCAAGGGGCTCGTCTTGCCACCGCATTTTGAAAGTGGAGATCCCCCCTCGCTCATGGCGATGCGACTGACATTGCTGGTCACCGCCACACTCTTCACTTCGCTTCTCTTTGGGGGCCTGTTCCTCTGGGTGTCGGCGCCAGGCTGGGAGAACCTTGCCCCCTCTTCCGTCTCATCCCTCTGGACGCTCTTGGCCTGCGCTATCGCGATAGCAGCTTCTGTGCTTGGCTCACTGCCCGCGAAAGCTATGCTGCGCGCACCGTTCCTGCGCCTTGCAAGCATGGCGCTATACGGCATCGCGATTGCATTGCTCTTGGTGGACCTCGTCAGAACGTATGGAACGGAGTTTCACGCATCGGATGCCGTGATCTACGCCGTCAATATTTACGGACTTATTCACATCGGCATCGGCGCGCTATTGTCCGTATTTTGCACCTGGAGAATCCGAACCGGCTACGTCACCGAAAACAGACTAGTCGATCTGCAGATCGCAGGACTTTGGAACAGATATGTGGCCGCAACGACTGCGATCGTGGCCGTCTATCCCTCTCTTCTGTCGCTTCTGCAGGGTGGAGGAAGCTGATGCGATATGCGCTGGCCATCGCCCTTCTGCTGCCCTTCACGGCCTGGAGCCTCGGCTTTCTCCTTCTTTATGGCGCTCAGGCCACCGGCTGCTCGCTGGGATGGCAGGACATGGCGATCGGCCCAATCTCTTCGCTGAGAGCGCTTCTCATTCTGTTATTCGCTGCCACGACCCTCATCATAGCGACGACCGTCTTCGTTGCGCTGAGTGTTGAGAAAATCTCCTCGTCCATGAGCGGAACGATGCTCGCCGTGGCGCGCTACACGGCGGGCGCTGCGCTCTTCAGCACGGCTTATGTGTTTTCAGGCATTTTATGGCTGGACCTCTGCTGAAGCGTATTGGCTAACCGCGAATACGAAGAGTGGCGAACACAGAACTTTTCTTCCGCTCGAGCATTTCCACGCTGGTGGCTTGAAAATCTGCGCCATTGCCGAACAATTGTGCCGCGAGAGGAAGCAGAATGATTGAGGAACACGAGAAACTTGCAGGCCAGAACCAATTGATCTCGTTCCTGCCGGATGACATTCGCTCAGAGCTCCTGAGGCGTGCCGTGGCTGTCGATCTGCCTGCCGGCGAAATCCTCATCAAAGCAGGCGAGAAGATTGAGAAGGTCTTTTTCGTCTGTAGCGGCATCGCCTCGGTCCTCGTTCAATCGCGCTCCGGCAAGGTGACGGAATCCGGCATTGTCGGGCGGGAAGGTTATGTGCCGTCAGGCGCATTGGTCGATGCGGAGACGAGCTTTACGCAAGTCATCATGCAGGTCCCAGGGCAGGCGATAGTTTTGGAAATCACCGCGTTCCAGGCTCTGCGCAATCGTCATCGAATTCTTGAGCAACTGCTGACCTGCGCATCGCATGCGCTGCGCACCCAGATCGAGTGCACCTTGCTATCCAATACCACGCAGCCCGTCAGCCAACGGCTGGCCCGGTGGATACTCGTCTGCCACAACCGGGTGGGCGGCAACCAGCTTCATCTGACCCACGAATTTTTGTCGCTGATGCTGGCAGTCCGGCGACCGAGCGTGACAGATGCCCTGCATTTTCTTGAAGGCAGGGGGTTCATTCGCTCCGAAAGAGCCAAGATCACCATTCGCAATCGGGACGCCCTGGAAGAATATGCCGGCGATATTTACGGCCTGTCCGAGGAAGAGCATGACCGGGTCTTTGCCCGCTTTCGCGCCTCGGCACTTTTGCGCCCTACGACGGCCGATACCCGCTCTGCGGGTTGAGCAAGAGCGCGGGGGCCGCCTCGATTGCGGACGGCCCCTTTCGCGACTTTGCTTTACCGCGAGGCGGTGCGGATGATCCGACAGAGCTTCACGAGATCTGCCTCATAGCCGCCCCTCATTATATCGACGCAACGCTTCGCTAGGCGAAGCTGCTCCGTGCGCGACATATCGTTGTAGGCACGGATCATGCCGTTGGCCGGCAGTGACGGGTTGGTGCCAGGATTGATGGTTCCAGGGTTGGGTCTTCCAAGACCGGTACCGACGCCAACGTCAAGATCGACGTCAAGCGCTTTGGCCCCGCCGATTGTGGTATTTGCCTTGGCATTCAATCCGCGGCTTCCGCCGACTGACGCGTTCACGTTCGCATTTGCAATGCTCCGGCCTCCGACCGTCGCACTGGTATTGGCGTTCACGCCTCTGCTTCCGCCCACCGAAGCGTTGACATCTGCGCCAAGGCCACCTCCCGAACGACCTCCGACGCTGGCTCCAGCATTGATCCCGCCGCTTCCTCCGACAGAAGCACCGACACCCAAGCCGCCGCTACCATTGCCGCCGACACTTGCGCTAACTCCGCCCACACTGACGTCCAAGGCATGCGCATTGATCGGAAGCGCCAGACATGCGCTCACCAACAAAACACTACTCAGTCTTGTCATGATTTTTCCTCCTCACACACGATACTCACTCCACATCAGCATCAAAGATGCCATTTAAGAGTGTATATTAGAGGATGCTGTTTTGAAACATCTATATATAATTGAGGTCTAATATAGGGGAAAAATGACGTCACATTTCCGTGAAACCAGCAGTTTGTCTCATTTTAGTACAAGTAGTCTGCATCAGCGTAAAAGCAATGTGGTACTAAGATACTTGCCTTGCGAGTATATCGGTCATGAGGCGATTGTATTCGCTCTCTGCTTGGCCATATGAGCCACCGGCTTCCAACTCCAGCCCTTGCCGATTGATGATGGTAATCTGCCCCCGGGAGGCCCGGATCAGGCCTTTTCCTTCAAGAATATGAAGCGCGACAGTAACGCCAGGACGTCTCACTCCAAGAACAAGGGCAAGGAACTCGTGGGTCATCGCCACCGTTGCGCCATCGATCCGGTCATGGATCATCAGCAACCAGCGCGCGAGACGTTTGTCGAGTTTTGATAGACCATTGGCGACGACCGTCGACGCAGTCTGAGTGAGCAATGTGTGGATGTAGGTCAGGAATACATCACGCAAGGTATCGCTGACTCTCATGGCGTCGACGATAGCGGAAGACGAAACGGCGATCCCGTAGCCGCCCACTTGAACAAGCGTGCGGTGCGTTGCTTCTGTACTGCCGAGTACGATGGCGGAGCCCGACATGCCTTCACGACCTGTCAGCCCAACCTCGATGCTTTTCCCACTAGACAGATGACCGATGGCGGAAGCGAGACCCGTTTCGAAAAAAATGACCCGTTCGATGGGGACATGCGGCTGCTCTATCACTTCATGGACGTTAAGCTTGACGATCTGCATGCTCGGCCGCAGCAGTTCGTAATCATCCGGACGCAGAGCTTTCAACAGTTTGTTGCGTACAGAGTTCTGTTCGGTATCCATTGAAGTCGTCATTCCCTTCGATCGTCCACAGGACGTTTGAGGGACACTAAACAGTTGAAACCTTTGAGCAATACAATGTCATCTACCGTACAGAGCGCGCTCCCTGCCAGCCGTCCTATTCATGTGACGAATATCCACTGAGGATGTGGCGGCACGAAGGAGGGGTAAGGTGTCTAACAATGTCCGTGTTTCCAAGGATGTCGGCGGCAACCGCCAGATACCTCATTGGAGACAGGTGGCTCAGTCCATGGATGAGGCGAGCTTCGCTTCTTCACACTGCGCGGTCTGGAGTCTCGCACTTCGCCCCGGTATTGACTCATGCGGACGGGAGAAGACAGTACCTATCTGCACCGATACGCGGGCGGCGCTTTATGAGCATGGCCGGAAACATGAACGAACTCTTATCCCATCCCCGACGTGCAGGGATGGGCCATGTCAAACGCGCTGATCAGATGTTTTAATAAAGGTCGCGGCGCAGAGCTTCGCGAGCGCGGCTGACACGGCTCTTGATGGTGCCGATACGGCAGCCGCATAGATCCGCAGCGTCGGAGTAGCTGGTACCGTCCGCGATTAAGAGCAGAGCCTTCTTCTGGTCAGAATCCAGATCGCCTATAGCACGCATGACCTGTTGATGTTCGAGGCGCCATTCTTGGCTCGGGGGCGTGGACATCATTTTCTCCACACCCGCAGGCAGGCCGATGCGTTCGCGCTGAGCGACCTTATAACGGGTGCAGAATGTGTTGCGCATAATGGTGAACAGCCACGACTTCAACGCTGTCCCAGGCGTGAACCGGTGGACGGCGCGAAGCGCCCTTAGAATCGTTTCCTGGACGAGATCATCAACCTCTCCTTCCGTACGAACAAAACGGCGGGCGAAAGCAGAAAGCGCCGGGCTGAGATCGGCGATGCCCATTCTCAATTCGGCGAGCTGGTCTTCCGTGACAACCAATTCGGATGCGGTGCTGGCGTTTTGCATGTCCATATTCCCCTCCGTTGATGAAGGTCATAATGCAGGGGGAAGGTCATCGTTGCTGTACGCCAGCGTACACACAGCGGTTGAATTAGAGAAAACTTAAGGAACGGAACGGGAATCTGACGGTTCGAAGTATCTTTTATGGCAGGATCACTAACGGGGAAAAGAGCCCCTCTAGCGCTGGTATTAGAGCACGGTCCAAGCAAAACCGTGCCGCGGTTTTGCGATAATGACATGCGACCGCAGCAGCCTTCACCGCACGCCCTCGATCAGAGTCCATAACGCAAAATGGCAGAGCGCAATCTATGATTGAGGGCGCCTGCGCCTTCCTTCCATGGCAGCCAGCGCTGCACCGACGAGGATCAGCGGCAGGGCGGTGATGAAAGTGCTGGAGAGCGGCGACCTGAAGATCAGCAAGTCCGCCAGAATCGGCCAGAGGATCGCAAGATATTCGAAGGGCGCCAGCAAGGATGCTTCGGCGTGTCGAAAGGCCATCGTCATGGCGATATGCGCAAAGCCACCGAAAAGGCCGGCGAGAATGAGAAGTGAGAAACCTATGGGGTCCGGCATCACCCAGCCGAAAGGCACGGTGAAGAGACCGCCAATCATCGAGGCAATGACGAAGTAGAAGGCGATCGCGCCCGGATGTTCCGTTCTGCTGAGACTGCGCACCATGATCAGGGCGAAGGAGGTCAGCACCCCCATCAGTAGACCGAGGATATAACCCCACATTCGCGCGTCATCCATGACGCCGTGACCGATCTCTGGCCACACCAGCGTCACCACCCCGGCAAGCCCGAAAAGCACACCACCCACACGCCACTTGGTCAGCCGTTCGGAGAGAAGCACCACACCAGCAACACTGGTGAAGGTCGGCGAGAGGTAGGTGAGAAGCGTTGCCTCCGCCAGGGGCAGGCGCGCAATGGAGGCAAAGGACGCAAACATCGCAGCAGCCCCAAGACTGGAGCGCAGCAAATGGCCAAAAGGGCGTCGCGTCGCTAACCCACGCGGAAATTCGTTGCGCCACCATAGAAAGATCACGAGCGGGATCAGCGCAAATGCCGAGCGGAAGAAGACGATCTGGCCGACAGGCACCTCACCCGAGGTCGCCTTGATGCAGATCGACATGGCTGCAAAAAGAAATCCCGAGAGAACCCGAAGGCCAATGCCAAGCGTCTGGTTTTCGCTGATGGTTTTCACAAGTGTCCCTGGACCGTAGATGGGTGGTTGCTGCCACACATTCAAACGCGATGTTCTATCGAAGAAACTGGATATGTGGCTTGGCGTGGAAGCGTGAGGCCTCGACGACGGCTTCAACCGAAAAGACGTCCCGCAAGAGATCCTGCGTCATCACCTCCTCCGGCGTTCCTGACGCCACGATCTTGCCGGTCTGCAGCACGATCAGGTGATCGCAGTACATGGCAGCATGGTTGAGATCGTGGAGCGCGATGATGCTGGTGACCGGAAGCTGAGACACGAGACGCAAAAGGCTGATCTGATGGTGGACATCCAGATGATTGGTGGGCTCATCGAGAATGAGTTCCTTCGGCGACTGCGCCAAGGCGCGGGCAAGATGAGCACGCTGCTTCTCACCGCCCGAGAGGCTCTGCCAGGCATCGTTGCGTTTGGCGGTCATCTCTGTGCGCTCAAGCGCTTCATTCACAGCCGCATCGTCTTCCCGCGTCCAGCCGGAGAACATTGACTTGTGGGGAAAGCGTCCCAGCTTGACGACGTCGATGACCTTCAGATTGACGTTCGTCGTGGCGTGCTGCTCGATGAAGGCGATACGCTGTGCAAGAGACTTGCGGCGGATCGTCTTGATATCCTTGCCGTCCAGCAGCACCTGGCCTGAATGGGGTTTCTTCAACCCACTGAGCAGGCGAAGCAGCGATGTCTTGCCGGAGCCATTCGGGCCGAGAAGTCCAAGCATCTTGCCGGGTTCGACCGTGAAGGAAATGCCATCCAAGATCGTCTTTGCGCCGACCTTCCACACCAGATTGTCCGCTGTGATACTCATGACGCGCGTTGCAGCCTGTAAAGGATGACGGAGAAGAACGGCACTCCGACCAGAGCCGTCACCACGCCGATGGGCAGAACCTGCTGCGGCACAAGCGTGCGCGAGGCGATATCGGCGAGCACCATGAAGATCGCCCCGGTGATGGCGCAGGCCGGCAAGAGCCGTGCGTGCAGCGGCCCGACGACGAAACGTGCTGCATGCGGAACCACGAGACCGACAAAGCCGATCGTCCCCACCATACTGACGATGGTGGCGGTGATGACTGCGGTCAGCGCAAAGAGAATGATGCGCGTGCGCCCGACATTGACACCGAGTGAGGCGGCCGCCTCATCGCCGAAGGCAAAGGCATCCAGCACGCGCGCATGGAACAGGCAGCAGATCAGACCGAGACCGACGACGATGGACACGAGACCGACATCCGGCCAACGCACGCCACCGAAGCTGCCGAGAAGCCAGAACATCACGTCGCGGGCCTGCTGGGCATTGCCGGAAGTGGTGACCACATAGGATGTGGCGGCATTAAAAAGCTGAGCGGCTGCAACACCCGCCAAGATCGTTCTGTCTGCGCCACCGCGCGCCCCATTGGACAGAATGGCAACCAGGAAGAATGCCGCAAAGGCGCCGAAGAAGGCACCCAGAGACAGCGACACCGCGCCGGCACCGATCCCGAGAATGACGACGGCTACGGCACCGGTCGAGGCGCCAGCGGAAATGCCGAGAACATAGGGCTCAGCCAGCGGATTGCGCAGCATGGCCTGCATGATGGCCCCGCACATGGCGAGGCCCGCGCCGCAGAAGACGGCCACGAGCGCGCGGCTCAGCCTGTATTCCCAGATCACTGCCTCATGGATGCGGCTGATCTCGACCGACGTCCAGCCGAGCTTGTTGGTGATGGCGGCATAGGTGGTCGAGAGCGGAATTGGCAAATCGCCAATCCCGACACTGATCCCGACCACGAGGGCAATCGTCGCGAAGCAGGCAAGATAGAGCGCTACGGAGGCAACAAGCCGTCGCATCCCGCTACCCGATCGATCCTTTGCCGCCACCGAACTCACTTCAGGCCGAGGGTCTTCAACTGCTGAGCAATCTGCTCGGCGCCGTAGATCGTCTGAACGCTCGGGTTCATCGCCTGCGCCGGCATGATGACAAGCGCCTTATTCTTGACTGCATTCATCTGGCTGGTGGCAGGGTCGCTATTCAGGAACTTGATCTTGGCATCTGCCTTGTCGAGTTCCCAGCGATTGCGGTCGACCTGCGTCACGACGATCACGTCGGGATTGGCGGCAATGATCGTTTCCCAACCAATGGCCGGAGATTCGGTTTCGGTGGTAATGGCATTGGTGCCGCCCAACAGATCGGCGATATAGCCCGATGGGCTGTTCTTGCCGCCGAGATAGGCGTCAGCCGACGGCGACGGGCTGGAGAACCAGAAGACATAGGAAAGCTTCTTGCCATCCTTCGGCGCATCAGCACGCAATGCAGCTTCGCGCTTCTTCAGGTCGGCGATGACGGCCTGACCCTTGTCGGCCACGTCAAAAATCTGCGAGAGATCATCGATCTCCTTATACAGCGTCTCCATGTTCCAGAGTTTGGAGCGATTGCCATAACCGGACTTGTCTTTGGACATGTCGTCCAGCGCGCACATGCTGGGCGAAAGATAGGTGGAGATGCCAAGCTTGTCGAAATCTTCGCGCTTCGCCACCTTGCTGGTGGGGCCGACGAGCGTCGGCAAAGCGGCGGTCACAAAGTCCGGGTTCTGTGCCAGGATGGATTCGAAGGTCGGAAACTCGACGGTCAGAACCTTGACCTTGGCGTTTGCCTCGGCGACCTGCGGCAGAACCTTGTTCGGCCAGAAGGCAGTGCCAACCATCTTGTCCTGAAGGCCAAGCAGCAACATGATCTCTGCACTGTTCTGACCAAGTGCCACGGCACGCTCAGGTGCCTTGCTGAAGGTGACCGTGGCGCCGCAGTTTTCGATCGCCAGAGGATAGGTCGTCGCAGCCGTCGCCGGGTTTGCTGCAAACCCTGCAAATGCACAAAATCCCACAGCCGCAAAAAGACGCTTCATCATCACCCGAAATCCCGTTGAACGCGGCTCCCGCCGCACAATGCCTGCGCCTATAATCACCTCTCCTTGTACAAAACAAGACCGTTTGCTTCATATTATGGTGTCGGCATTTTTCCTGTTGATATCAAGATCAGCCCAGTTCGCGTCGTTGCAACAGCCTATTGACGCATTGAACGAAATGCCTACTATATCTGGTATTCAAGGTTCTTCCGATTCTGTCGGGAGCGAAGATGGGAATACGGTGCGCGAAGCCAGCAATGGTGGAGCAATGCCGCAGCTGCCCCCGCAACTGTAAGCGGCGAGCATTCTCTCAGCAGCCACTGAAACATAAGGTTTCGGGAAGGCGAGATGAATGTGACGACCCGCGAGCCAGGAGACCTGCCTTGAGTCAATACGTCCACCGGCGGGGTGCCCGGAAGGTCGCGAATGCGTACGGGATGACCCTGTGCGTCTCGCTTCCCCCATGCCTTCGCGTAGAGCCACTTCGGGGTGAAGTCCTATGATTACGAGTTCAGTCTTTTATCCGTTGGAGTAACCGGCGTCTGAGGCATGGTGCACAAAAGCGTTCAGCGCTTTTGCTATCTAGCTATGCGACAGCAGTGTCCGGCAGACCACGGCTTTGCGTTTAACCCTGTTTTTAAACCGTCACGCGCTTCACGGCGCGAGAGCGATTTCCCATGCCTTTTTTCGAACGAGGATCAAGATGAGCATCACCGTCTACAGCAAACCCGCTTGCGTTCAATGCACTGCGACCACCCGCGCGCTCGATCGTCAGGGTCTCGACTATACGATCGTCGATGTCTCGACTGACGAGCAAGCCTATGAGCGGGTGCTCGGTCTTGGTTATCGTCAAGTGCCAGTCGTGATTGCCGGCGAGACGCATTGGGGGGGCTTTCGGCCCGACATGATCAGCACGCTTGCATCGTGACGCAGACTATGGCGGGGGAGATCGTCTACTTCTCGACGCGCTCGGAAAACACGCATCGCTTCGTGGCCAAGCTCGACACCCCCGCCCGCCGCATCCCGATCAGCGCTGCTGTGACTCTGCATGTTCCAAGCCCGTTCGTCCTCATCGTCCCGACCTATAGCGGCGAGAACGGCAAGGGCGCGGTTCCCAAACAGGTCATTCGCTTCCTCAACGATGCGAATAATCGAGCAAACCTTCGCGGCGTGATTGCTGCGGGCAATAGCAATTTCGGCGCGACCTTCGGGATCGCCGGCGACATCATCTCCGCCAAATGCGGCGTGCCCTATCTCTATCGCTTCGAGCTGATGGGGACGGGTGAGGACGTCGTCAATGTCAGACAGGGATTGGAACGATTTTGGACACGTTGACACTCGAGAGGCCCCTGAAGCAGTCGGACGCAGCAGTGCTGGATTACCATGCACTGAATGCGATGCTGAACCTTTACGATGAGGATGGCCGGATTCAGCTGGACAGGGACAGGCTGGCAGCGCGCCAGTACTTTCTTCAGCACGTGAACCAGAACACGGTGTTCTTTCACAATCTGCGCGAAAAGCTCGATTATCTTTTGAGTGAAGGCTATTACGAGCAGGTAGTGCTGGACCAGTACGCCTTCAACTTCGTCCGCGATCTCTTCGACCATGCCTATGCGAAGAAATTCCGCTTCCCGACATTCCTCGGGGCTTTCAAATACTACACGTCCTATACGCTGAAAACCTTCGACGGAAAACGGTATCTGGAGCGGTACGAGGACCGCGTCTGTATGGTGGCGCTGACGCTGGCGCGCGGCGACGAGACACTGGCGCGCGGCCTGGTGGATGAGATGATCTCCGGCCGCTTCCAGCCGGCAACTCCGACTTTTCTCAATGCGGGCAAGAAGCAGCGCGGAGAGCTCGTGTCATGCTTCCTGCTGCGCATGGAAGACAATATGGAGTCGATCGCCCGCGGCATCAACTCGGCATTGCAGCTCTCGAAGCGCGGCGGCGGGGTGGCCCTTTCACTGACCAATCTTCGTGAAGCCGGTGCGCCGATCAAACAGATCGAAAACCAGTCCTCCGGTGTCATTCCGGTGATGAAGCTCCTGGAGGATTCCTTCTCCTACGCCAACCAGCTTGGCGCGCGCCAGGGTGCAGGCGCCGTCTATCTCAATGCCCATCACCCCGACATCATGCGTTTCCTCGACACCAAGCGCGAAAATGCCGACGAGAAAATCCGCATCAAGACGCTGTCGCTCGGCGTCGTCGTTCCGGATATCACCTTCGAACTCGCCAAGAACAATGAGGATATGTACCTGTTCTCACCCTATGATGTGGAACGCATCTATGGCGTTGCCTTCAGCGAAATTTCGGTGACGGAAAAATACCGGGAGATGGTCGCCGACAGCCGGATCCGCAAAAAGAAGATAAAGGCGCGCGAGTTCTTTCAGGTGCTGGCCGAAATCCAGTTCGAAAGCGGCTATCCCTACATCATGTTCGAGGACACGGTGAACCGCGAGAACCCGATTGCTGGGCGCATCACCATGAGCAATCTCTGCTCGGAAATTCTTCAGGTCAGTGAAGCCAGCACCTATGAGGCCGACCTGTCCTATGAAACGACGGGGAAGGATATTTCCTGTAACCTTGGCTCGCTCAACATCGCAGCGGCGATGGATTCGGACGATTTCGGCAGGACGGTCGAGACCGCAATCCGCGCTTTGACGGCCGTCTCGGACATGAGCCATATCGCCTCCGTGCCATCCATCGCCAAGGGCAACGCAGAGAGCCACGCGATCGGCCTCGGCCAGATGAACCTGCATGGCTATCTGGCACGCGAGCGGATTTTCTATGGCTCCGAAGAAGGCGTGGATTTCACCAATATCTATTTCTACACGGTGACCTATCACGCACTGAAGGCTTCCAATCGCCTGGCAGTAGAGCGTGGTCAGCGCTTCAAGGGCTTCGAACAGTCCAAATATGCGAGCGGCGACTACTTCGACAAATACACGCAACAGGAATGGAAGCCGTCAACGCCGCGCGTTGCCGATCTGTTCGAAAGGGCCGGCATTCACATCCCGACACAGGAAGACTGGCTGGTACTCAAGCAGGCTGTGATGGAGGGTGGGCTGTACAATCAGAATCTCCAGGCGGTGCCGCCGACCGGCTCGATTTCCTATATCAACCACTCGACCTCCTCCATCCACCCGATCGTCTCGAAGATCGAAATCCGCAAGGAAGGCAAGATCGGCCGCGTCTATTATCCGGCTGCCTTCATGACCAACGACAATCTCGAATACTACCAGGACGCCTACGAGATCGGGCCTGAGAAGATCATCGATACCTATGCGGCCGCCACGCAGCACGTGGATCAGGGATTGTCGCTGACCCTGTTCTTCCGCGACACCGCCACGACACGCGATATCAACCGCGCCCAGATCTATGCCTGGAAGAAGGGCATCAAGACGATCTACTACATCCGCCTTCGCCAAATGGCGCTGACCGGCACGGAAGTGCAAGGTTGCGTCTCCTGCGCCCTCTGATCATTCGGTAACAACCATGAACATCCAACTGAAGACCACGGCGCCAAAGGCTGCCACCGCGATCCGCGCGATCAACTGGAACCGCCTTGAGGACGATAAGGACCTCGAGGTGTGGAACAGACTGACGGGCAATTTCTGGCTGCCGGAAAAGGTGCCGCTCTCCAACGACATCCCGTCCTGGGCAACGCTGAAGGCCGAAGAGCAGCAATTGACGATCCGCGTCTTCACCGGACTGACACTGCTCGACACGATCCAGAACGGCGTCGGGTCAGTCCGCCTGATGGAAGATGTGGCGACACCGCATGAAGAGGCGGTGCTTTCCAACATCTCCTTCATGGAGGCCGTGCATGCCCGCTCCTATTCGTCGATCTTCTCGACGCTGTGCTCTACGCCCGATGTGGACGATGCTTATCGATGGTCGGAAGAAAACGAGTTCCTCCAGCGCAAATCGTCCCTGATCCTGGAGCAATATGCCTCTGACGATCCATTGAAGAAAAAGGTAGCGTCTGTCTTCCTTGAAAGCTTCCTGTTCTATTCGGGCTTTTATCTGCCGATGTACTGGTCGAGCCGGGCCAAGCTCACCAATACGGCAGACATGATCCGCCTCATCATTCGCGACGAGGCGGTGCACGGGTACTATATCGGCTATAAGTTCCAGCGCGCGCTCGAACGGTTGCCAGAGGCGGCGCGCCAGGAGATCAAGGATTTCGCCTTTGATCTGCTGCTTGAGCTTTATGACAATGAAGCGCGATACACCGAAGCGCTTTACGACGGCGTCGGCCTGACCGAGGACGTCAAGAAGTTCCTGCACTACAATGCCAACAAGGCGCTGATGAATCTCGGCTACGAGGCACTGTTTCCGCCGGAGGCCTGCAAGGTCAATCCGGCCATCCTTTCGGCGCTGTCACCCAATGCCGACGAGAACCACGACTTCTTCTCCGGCTCCGGCTCTTCCTATGTCATCGGCAAAGCAGTCGCCACAGAGGATGAGGACTGGGATTTCTGAAGCGCCGCGCGTCCTTTGGAGCGCACGAAGGACGCCTTACCTATTTGAATCGACGCATCGGCCAGAAAATCGAGCCTGATTTTCTGGCCGATGCTGTAGGGTACAGTCAGTCCCGCAGCCTCAGGCATCTCCAATGTGCTTGAGAAAGTGCCTGAGACGTAGAGTAGTGGCGAGTCCCAACCGCGAACGATTGCGGCGATCATACTGGCGGCAAGTGTGAGAAAAGCGCCGCCAAGCCTTGTTGGATCAGCGTGCCTGTGTCCACTCCGGCAGCCAGTCGCGGTGGGCGACAAGAAGGTCATCCACCATCGACCAGATCTGATCGAGGTCGAGTTCCGCCGCCGTATGCGGATCCATCATCGCCGCGTGATAGATGTGCTCGCGGTTTTCGCTCATCATCGCCCGGACCGTCAGTTCCTGGACGTTGATGTTGGTGCGCATCAGCGCTGTCAGTTGCGGTGGCAATTCGCCGATAAAGGTTGGCTGCACGCCGTTATGGTCGACGAGGCAGGGCACTTCTGCGGCGCAGTTATAAGGCAATGAGGTGATGCAGCCATTGTTGCGCTGGTTTCCGTAGATTACCGAAGGCTCGCCGGTCCACACCGAGTTGATGATGGACGAGGCATATTCTTTCGATTGCTTGACCTCGATCTTGTCGGCCGAGCGATAGGCGGCCGCCTCACCCTTCCAGCGTTCGATCTGCTCGATACAGCGCTTCGGATATTCATCGAGCGGAATGCCGAATTTCTCGATCAGGTCCTCACGGCCTTCCTTGATGAAATAGGGCGTGTATTCCGCGAAGTGCTCGGAGCTTTCGGTGACGAAGTAACCGAGGCGCGTCAGCATCTCGTAGCGGACCTTGTTGGGGCAGCGTGGGTTCCAGCCGGGCTTCGGGGCACGGCCTTCGCGGTAGCCGCGCACCAGATCCGGGTAAAGGTTCTTGTAGCTGCCATCCGGCTGGCGGTGTTCGAATTCAAGGAAGAACGCCATGTGGTTGATGCCAGCGGAGCGGTAGCGAATTTCCTCGTAGGGAATATCAAGATCGAGCGCCAGTTCCATCGCCGTTCCCTGAACAGAGTGGCAGAGACCCACCTGGCGGATTGTCGGATATTTCTCCGCGATCGCCCAAGTGTTGATGGCCATGGGGTTCACATATTGCAGCATGATGGCGTTCGGGCAGACCGCCAGCATGTCCTCGCAAATCTTCCAGAGGTGCGGCACGGTGCGCAGACCACGCATGATGCCGCCCACACCAAGCGTATCGGCAATCGTCTGGCGCAGACCATATTTGCGCGGCACCTCGAAGTCGGTGACGGTACAAGGCTCATAGCCGCCGATCTGGAAGGCGACGACGACAAAATCGGCATCCGTCAGCGCCTTTCTTTGATCGGTGAAGGTTTCCGCCTTGGCGCTGACGCCGAGCGTCGAGATCAGCTTGTTGACGACGATGGCGCTCTCGTCCAGCCGCTGCTGGTTGATGTCCATCAGCGCAATGCGGGCGCCGGACAAAGCGGGGCGCTGCAACACGTCGCCGATGATATTTTTCATGAACACCGTGGACCCTGCCCCGATGAAAGCGATCTTGGGATTTCTTGTCATTTCTTTCTCCACTCTCGGAAATTATGCGATTTCGAACGCAGCCCGGACCAGCCGCTGCGTGTATTCGGTCTTGGGATTGGATAGGACTTCCTCGACGGACCCCTGCTCCACGATCTGCCCGCGCTGCATGACGATGACGCGGTGGCAAAGTGCCCGCACAACCTTCAGGTCGTGCGAGATGAAGAGGTAGCTCAAGCCCTTCTCATCCTGCAGCTTGCGCAAGAGATCGATGATCTGTGCCTGCACAGAGAGGTCGAGCGCCGATGTCGGCTCGTCCAGCAGCAGGAACTCGGGCTCCAGCGCGATCGCGCGTGCGATGGCGATACGCTGGCGTTGCCCGCCAGAGAACTCATGCGGAAAGCGATTGGTGACATTGTCGGGAAGTCCCGCATCTCTGAGAGCCGCTCGCACGCGATCCAGCCGCTCGGCGCTGTTGGCGCCGATATTATTGACGACCAGCCCCTCACCGATGATCTGGCCGACCGTCATGCGGGGATTGAGCGATGAAAACGGATCCTGAAACACCACCTGCATGCGTGAACGTAAGGGGCGCATGCCATCGCGATCCTTGTTATGGATCGGCTGCTTGTCGAAGAAGATTTCCCCGCCCTCATTGCTGATCAGTCGTGTCAGTGCCTGCCCAAAGGTCGTCTTGCCGGAGCCGGATTCGCCGACGAGCCCGAGTGTTTCATGCCGCCTGAGGTCAAGCGACAGGCCATCCACCGCAACGAGATCGTGAAATACCGGGCGGAAAAAGCCGCCGCTGCGCAAACCAAACGATACCCGGACATTCTTGCCTTCGAGCAGGATGGGTTGGTCGTCCGACAGTGGCTTGGCTCGGCCGCGGGGCTCTGAGCCGAGAAGATGGCGCGTGTAAGGGTGTTGCGGCGCCTCGAAGAGCGCGGCTGTGGTATTGTGCTCCTGCAGCAGACCCTTCTGCATGACATAGACATAGTCGGAGAAGCGCCGCACCACCGTCAGATCATGCGTGATGAGGACGACGGCCATGCCGTGCTTTTGCTGCAAATCGCGCAGCAGATTGAGGATCTGCGCCTGCACGGTGACGTCGAGCGCGGTCGTCGGCTCATCGGCGATCAGCAGGTCCGGATTGTTGGCAAGCGCCATGGCAATCATCACGCGCTGGCGCTGTCCGCCGGATAGCTGGTGGGGATATTGATCGATCCTCAGTTCCGGATCCGGGATGCGCACTTCGGCCAGAAGTGCGATGGCCTGCTTGCGCGCCTCCGACTTGCTCACCCGGCGATGTGCACGGATGGCTTCGGCAATCTGCGTGCCGATGGAGTAGAGCGGATTGAGCGAGCTCATCGGCTCCTGGAAGATCATCGATATCCGGCTGCCGCGCAGCAGGCGGCGTTTGTCGCGCGAATATTTCAGAATGTCTTCGCCGCGAAACTTCACCCGCGTATCGGGACTGACCGTGGCGCGCTTGGACAAGAGCCCCATGACCAGACGTGCCGTGACCGATTTTCCCGAACCGGATTCACCGACGATGGCAATCGTCTCGCCGCGGTATAGCTGAAACGAAATATCCTGAACGGCGGAGACTTGGCCGTGCTCGGTCTTGAAGTTGACGCCGGCGTGGCGAACATCGAGAAGCGGCTCGTCGGTATGAAGCGCTGCGTCGAGACGAAGTTCGGGGATGAGATTTTGTGTCATCGTGATCTCTTTCTCGGCTCAATAGGGATCGATCGCATCGCGAAGACCATCGCCCAGCGCATTGAAGGCGAAGACAGTGACCAGCACGAAACCGACAGGTGCGAGTATCCAGGGGTAGGAGCCGATGACCGAATAATTGGCCGTATCCTGAAGCATCAGACCCCAGGAGATCAGCGGCGGCTTCACCGCAAAGCCGAGGAAGCCAAGGAAGGACTCCAGAAGCACGATCGTCGGAATGTTCAGCGTCACCGCCACGATCACATGGCTCATCACATTCGGAAAAATGTGCTGGAAGATGATGCGCCGGTCGGTTGCCCCGATTGCGATCGCCGCCTTCACATATTCGATGCGGGCAAGTGCGAGCGTCTTGCCACGCACTTCGCGCGACATCTGCGCCCAGCCGAGCGCCGACATGACGACGATGACGAAGCCGAGAAAGACATTGGTGGGTGCAGTAACCGGGATCAGCGATGTCAGCGCCAGATAAAGCGGCAGTTGCGGGAAGGCGAGCACGAGCTCGACAAATCGCTGCGTCCATGTGTCGAAGGCACCGCCAAGATAGCCGGAGACCATGCCGACGGTCGTGCCGATCGCGGTGACGATGGTGACGACGGTCAACGCAATCATCAGCGAAATCCGCGAGCCGTAGATCGCGCGGGAGAGAATGTCTCGACCGAGCTTGTCCGTACCGAGGAAGTGAATGGGCTTGCCATCCGTCGAGCCGAAGAAGTGGATCGTGGACGGGATGATGCCGAAGAGCTTGTACTCGAAGCCGGTCACGAAGAAGCCGAGGACCCGGGGATTCTCATAATCCGGTCCGCTGATGGGCTGGAACGTGATGGGATCGAGCTTGTCGGAATCGACGATCGGATAGACACGCGGCATGACCAGGTTGCCCTCCTGGTCATGGATCGAAATCGATTCCGGCGGCATGAAGGAATCTTCCGACAGCATCGGATCGACGGGGGCTAAGAAGCCTGCGAAGACCGCCATGATGAGAAGAGCGCAGACGAGCACGAGGCCAAGCATGCCGGTGAAAGACCGCCGGAAGCGGCGCCAGACCAGAGCCTGATAGCTTTCGTTGCCTGCTGGTGCAGTCTTTACCGTCGGCTCGATTGTGGTTTCGGCTGGAACCAACATGGTCACGCTCCTCCCAGTTTGATACGTGGATCAAGCGCTGCCAGCAGCATGTCGGCGATGATGTTGCCAACGATCAGTGTGGCAGCCAGCACCAGCATGAAGGTGGCTGTCACATAGACGTCGCCCACGTGCATGGAACCAACAATGGCTGGTCCGACGGTCGGCAGCGCGAAGATGATCGCGACCTCGATTTCGCCGGTCAGCATGTAGGGCAGAACCACGCCTTGATACATGATGAGCGGATGGAGCGCATTGGGCACGGCATGGCGCATGACGACGGCACTTTCGCGCAGGCCCTTGGCCCGTGCCGTCTCGATATATTGCGCATTCAGCGTATCGAGCAGATTGCCGCGCATGACGCGCATATTATAGGCAAGCCCGCCAAAGGTGGCGATGGCGACCACCGGCCAGACATGCTTCACCAGATCGACGAACTTGTCCCAGGACCAGGGCGCGCCGCCATAACGGGGCGAGAAGAAGTTGCCGATTTCGCTGATGTTGAAATGGAAGACCAGGAGATAGACCATGATCAGCGCCATCAGAAAGCGCGGAATGGTCATGCCGAGAAAGGCGATGCCGGAGAGGATCGTATCCACCCAGCTATATTGGCGTGTCGCCGCAAGAATACCGAAGCTGATGCCGAGGATGGATGCCAGGATGTGGCAGACGAGCGCAAGGATCAGCGTGCGCGGCAGACGTTCTGCAACAATCTCGCCGACGGGGCGGTTGTAGTACATGCTGTAGCCGAAATCGCCCTTCGACACCATATTCCAGATCCAGTTGAAATACTGGATGACGATCGGCTTATCGAGACCGTGGGCAACGGCATAGGCCTTGGCCTGAGCATCGGCCTGCTCGAAGGACGCGCCCCCGAGATTCATAAGCTGCGACCGGATATAATCTGCATAGTTGCCGGGCGGCGCCTGGATGATCGCAAATGTCACGATGCTCAGGATCAGAAGCAACGGGATTGCGGACAGAAGGCGGGTAACCAGAAACCTCAACATAAGAACTTCTCCTCGAGGGGACGGTGGCGGTCCGCGGTGTTATAGCCGACAAACCGCCACCACTTAGAGCGCCGTGCGTCCTGGAGGACGCACAAAGGACGCTCTAACTTTTTGAATCTACGCGTCGGGCTTTCCGAAAATCGGAATCGATTTTCGGGCCGATGCTGTAGGTTCCACGCCCCGCCTGATGCTGCGGGGCGCAGAGCCGGGAGGAAACGCTTACTTCTGCGGACCGTCACCGCCAGGCTTGCCTGGCAACATGTCCTTGAAGAGCTGGTAGTCACCCTGATCGGCTGCCGGAACATAGAGGCGTTCGCGGATGATCGAGTCTTCGGCCCAGTTGAACATGTAGATCGGCGCACCGTTCGGCACGTTCTTGAAGCGCTTGTTGATGATCAGAGCACCGGGATATTCCACAAGACCGACCGTGTTGACGTTGGTCGTGTAGATTTTCTGATACTGCTTGATCAGTTCGGCCTGCTCCTTCGGGTCGCTTGAGATGACGAACTTGTTGATCGTATCAGCCAGTTCCTTCTCGAATGGCATCAAGTCGAGCTCATTCTTGTTGTTAGCGCGGTGGAACCAGCTGGTGCGCGGACCGGTGGGAGCGAGCTGTGGCGTGTTCTGCACGACGGACGCGAGTTCTGCCTGGGTGCGGTGTAGCGACCAGTCGAACTTGCCACCAAAGTTTGCCGCATCGCGATCCTTGCTGGCCTGGGCGTTCAGCACCACACGAATGCCGAGCTTCTGCATCTGAGCGATGACGCCTTCGCCAAGACTCTTGTCTGTCGTGTAGTCATTGCTGACGAGCATCGAGATTTCGACATCCTTGCCGCCGGCAGTCCCTGCCGGGAAGTTGACGATGCCATTGCCATCGGTGTCCTTCAGACCGGCTGCAGCAAGCTCCTTCTTGGCGCCTTCAAGATCGAAGGGGTAGTAGAGGGTCGACTGACGATCGTAGAAATTCGAGCCGGAAAGGATACCACCGGCATAGGTCGCGACGAACGGTCCCTTGACGAGAGAATCGCCCAGTTCCTTGCGGTTGGTTGCCATGGTGATGGCTCGACGGAAGTGCTCGTTTCGGTTCAGTTCGCGAATGGCCTGTTGGCGGGCATCCGGATCGCCCCAGCCGTTGGCGGAGAAATTCATCTCGATGTTGTAGCCGATCAGGCGCGGTCCGAAGGCAAGTCTCGCGGGAGCGTCCTTCTGGGCGGAGCGCTTGAGCGACTCCACGAAGTTTTCCGGCTGCTCCAGGTTGGAAATGTCACCGGAGCCTGCAACTGCCTGGACGTCACGGTCGGCCCAGGTCGAGAGCTTGTAGTGCGTCTCGTCCAGGTAAGGGAGCTGGTTGCCCTTTTCGTCAACCTTCCAGTAATAGGGGTTGCGGCGCATGACGATGATGTCGTCCGGGCGATACTCGACCGGAACCCACGCGCCCATGACCGGAAAGTTCATGTAGCTCGGCGGGAACGCGTTCTTGTACTGCTCGTAGGTGTTCTTCGAATACTTAGGATGCTGCGGCTTCAGCATATGGGCAGGACCTGGGCAGAAGGTGCCATAAGCCATATTGTAGATGAACTGCTTCGGAAACGCGTCCTTGAAGGTCCATTCAATCGTGTATTTGTCGATGGCTTTCAGCGTCGTGCCGGTGCCGAAGGTCTCCTGGGTGGCACCGTTCAGCGGCGAGACGTTCGGATCGAGGACGTTGTCGTCCCAGTAGAACATCACGTCGTCGGAGGTGAAATCCTGGCCGTCGGACCACTTCGCACCCTCGATGAGCTTCATGGTCAGCTTGTGGCCGTCCTTGGACCATTCCCAGCTTTTCGCGAGGTTCGGCATTGGCTGGAGGTCGTCCGCCTTGACCTGGAAGAGCGGGCCGGTGCGCGTCAGGCACTCGAAGAGACCGATATCGATGCCGCCCCATCCCTGGTTCTGACCGGCCCAATAATTCCAGCCTTCCGGACGACCACCGATGACATGACGCAGCGTATCGCCATAAACGCCCACACCATCCGGCATGTTGCCGGTCTTGTAGACCATCGGCTCTTTCGGCAGGCGATCCTTGACGGGAGGCAGCTTCTTCTGATCGACGAACTGCTTCGTTACCCAGGAAGGCTCATGATATTCCGGCAGCGCCTTGTATTCGAGGATGGCCGAGCCATCCACGTATTGGACCTTGGTCTGCGCCGGAAAGTCCGGCGGCTGCGGCACGACGGTCAGTTCCGACGCCATGGCGCCATATGCCAACGCGGACACGCCAACAAGAAGGGCGGCCGTTTTCACAAGATATCGGTTTCTCATCCTCACTCCCCTTTTTGAACAACGGGCCATACCCGCCGTGGCTCTTTGAACCGGGCCTCCCGCCCGGTCTTTACCGACGGTCCTCCTCAGGGCCGTCTGATCTCTCTGCGGCGATCAGCTCGCCTGCTTGATGGCGCGCAGCTCCTCGACGGAGCGAACGGCGCGACGCGCTGACCCTTCCCAATCGCGGGTCTTGACCGTCGCGTTCTTCAAGCGCTCGCGCGCGGCTGGAACGGCATCGGCATATTGTGGCAGCCACTGAGCCTGCGCCACGACCATTTCGTCGACCATCTGCCAAACCTCTTCCGGCGTGGAGACCGCACCCACCAGCGGATCATGCAGCACGGCAAGCTTCAAGAGGTCGATATCGCCGGTCACCGCTGCGTGCACCGACATGCGCTGAACATTGATCGACGCCATGCAGGTCGCCGCACAGGCTTCCGGCAGAGTGATCCCTGAGACCATGTTGATACCGAAGCGATCGACGAAACCGGGCGACTCGATGATCGCATCCGAAGGTAGATTGCTGATGACACCATTGTTCTTGACGTTGAAGTGGCCGCGATAGACGCGTCCGGTTTCCAGCGCCTCCAGAATATGGCTGGCATGTTCATTTGAGCGCTTGGCCGGATCAATCGGCTTGTCGGCAGCGGCCAGGAACTGTGGGAACTCGGTTTCGAACCAGTTGCGCGTTTCCGTCGAGTAACGGAGGTAACCACCGGTCTCGCCGTGGATCCAGTCTGACATGTCGATCCAGCGGGAGATTTCTTCCGGCCGCTTACGATACCATGGCAGATATTCCGACAGATGCCCGTTGCTTTCGGTGGAATAGACGCCGAACCGCTTCAAGACGTCGATGCGAAGCTTTTCCTGCTGCGAGAACACCGGATGGGCTTCAAAGGCAGCAATCAGCTCCTCCTTGCCGATCTTGCGACCATTGAGACGCAGGTCGACAAACCATGTCTGGTGGTTGATGCCAGAGCAGATGTAGTCGAGTTCGGAAAGCGATTTTGCGCCCAGAACTTCGGCAATCTGTTCGGCGCCATGCTGGACCCCGTGGCAAAGACCGACAGTGTCGACCTTGCCATATTCGATGGCCGCCCATGTGTTCATTGCCATCGGGTTTGCGTAGTTCAGGAACTTCGCATTCGGGGCAGCCACTTCGCGAATGTCGCGGCAGAAATCGAGAATGACGGGAATATTACGCTGGCCATAGAGAATGCCGCCTGCGCAGATCGTATCGCCGACACACTGGTCGATACCGTATTTGAGCGGAATGCGAATATCCTCGGCATAGGCCTCCAGACCACCGACGCGCACGCAGCTGATGATGTACTTGGCGCCTTCCAGCGCACGTTTACGATCGGTGTGCGCGGTGACCTTGACCTTGAGGCGGTTGGCTTCAACGATCTTGTCGAGAATGGCCTTGATCATATCGAGATTGTGCTGGCTGATATCCGTCAGCGCCACCTCGATATCGTGAAACTCCGGTACGCACAGAACATCGGTGAAGAGCTTTTTTGTGAAGCCGACGCTCCCCGCCCCGATTATAGCGATTTTGAAACTCATAACGCCACCTCTTTTTCAAATGGAAAGGGTGAAACGGGCCAAAGGATTCTCGCGTCACAAAAACTCAGATGACCTTCCATCTTATTGGAAAATCAGAATTATTGACTATATCGTTTTTAAATAATCCTGCTGGCTGTCTCCTCTGCGGGCGATTATGCGTATAAAGATGGTCAATGCCAGAGAAGGATTATGCTTTAATGGGTAATTTTGTGCTGCAAGATTTGATCGACCAAGGCCCTTGCATGCGCGCCGTATCCCTGCCGCGCGGCCGCCAGACGCTTCATACGATGCCGACAAGCAGCGGGTATGAGATCCGCCGCGGCGGAAATTACGACTGGGATGGGCGAAAGCGTGGACAGACGCCGTTCACAGTCCTGCAATATTGCATCAGCGGTTCGGGCAATCTGCGCTACGACAATCGTCGCTACCTGGTGAAGCCCGGCGAGACGTTGCTGCTTCTTATTCCCCACAATCACCGTTACTGGTTGGAAGAAGGCCAGGAATGGGAGTTTTTCTGGATCTCCATGAATGGCGAGGAGGCGCTGCGTATTCACCGCAACATCCTCGCCGTCACCGGCCCGATCCTCAAGTTGAAGACGCAGACGATCGATCAACTGGCAAGCTGCTGCTCTCGCCTCGTCAACGGCGCAGAAACGCCCGGAGCGGCGTCCGCAGCCGCCTACGAGGCGGCGATGACGCTTTATGATGATGTCTTCGGTTCGCATCCCTCTTTCGGCGGCGAATATCGCACCATGCAGCAGGTGCTCAGCTATATCGACGGGCATCTCAATGAACGCCTCTCGGTCAATGATCTCGCAGCCGTTGCTGGTCTGAGCCGCGCGCATTTTTCGCGGATCTTCACGGCGAATGAAGGGGTGCCGCCGGCGGAATTCGTTTTGCAAAGGCGGCTGCGTCGCGCTGCAAAACTTTTGACATCGGCGGCGGACATTCCGATCAAGGAGGTCTCCGTGCTCTGCGGCTTCGAAGACCCGAACTATTTTTCGAAGGTGTTTCGCAGGCTCTATGGCACCAATCCCAGCGAGTTCCGCACCAGTGGGATGTATCCGGGCCCACCACAGCATTAGAGCCTTCGCTTTGGCGGCAAGATTTATTCGATATACCCATGCGGCTGGAAAGCGTCTGCAGTGGTTGCGATATCGCAGATGCAGTTCTTCTCAAGTATGTTTTCGATGTAAAACAGTTATGATGTATTAACTTCGATCGTAAGACCGGACTTTACTCTTCTGCGTTATCAGTCTCACCATGGACGATCAACATGCGGATGGTGAGATGAGCGACGGCTTTGCGAATGCACGGACTGTAGAGCAGGCGAGATATCATGCCTTGGCCAGAACCTGGCCGGCGCTCTACATCGCGCTGTGCGCCGACATTGTTGCTGTGGCGTTTGTCCATTCCGCCCTCGCACCCTGGTGGGCCTGGGGCATTCTACCGGCGGTGCTGGTGCCGAAGTCGCTGATCTGGGCCTATCTTTGGCATCGCAAGCGCAACGTTATCCCACCATCCCAAGAATGTACCCGCGCGGTGCGCATTCTCGGTATGGAGATCACCGTCTGGATGGCGATGATCGTCGCCTGGCAAGTCTGGCTCTCCCATTGGGGAACGGGCGAGTCGCTGCTGCTTTTGGCGCTTTGCATGGGCGGACAGATGGTCTTCCTGCTGTTTGGCCTCTTGCACCTGCGCACCTCTTCCATTCTGTCGGCGACATTTTGCGTTCTCGGCATGCTCTATATCGGCGCCCATTCCGGCTCTGCGCTGATCGGCATCGTCGTTCTTCTGGTCGGCGGAGTTGCGGGCCTCGCCTATGTCGCTCAGGGCTATTATCGCGATTTCACCAGCCTCGTCTCTTCACGGCTTTCGATCGAGACCAAGACGCGCGAAATCGAAGCACTGAGCGAAGACAACTTCCGCATCGCCAATACCGACATGCTGACCGAGATTGGCAACAGACGCCGCTTCTTCCGTGACCTGGAGCAGGCACTCGATCACGCACGCCAAGCAGACAAACCGCTTGCGCTCGCCATCGTCGATCTCGATGGATTCAAGGCCATCAACGACAGCAATGGCCACCTCGTGGGTGACAGGCTGCTGAAGGCCATGGCGCAACGCTTGCAGGACATTCTCTTAGCCCATGCCGAGGTGTATCGACTGGGTGGTGACGAATTCGCCTTCTTCCTGCGGGATGAAAGCGATCCTAAGCAACTGATCAGCCTTGGGGATGGACTGATCGAGTCCGTGAAAGCGCCGATCTTTGTCGACGACCTGCGTCTGTCGCTTGGCTGCTCAGTTGGATTCTCGACGTTCCCGCAGGCGGGAGCGACCTCGACGGAACTGTATGATCGCGCCGACTACGCGCTCTTCCACGCCAAGAAAACCGGCAAACAGCAAACCGTCCTGTTCAGCGCCGAGCATGAGGAAACGGTGCGCGAAGCCGCCCTGATCGAGCGCAGCCTGCGCGCAGCGGACCTTGAGAAGGAACTGTTCCTGACCTTCCAGCCGATCGTCGATTCCGGGCGCAACGAAACCATCCTTCTGGAATGCCTTGCCCGCTGGCAGAGCCCAGCCCTTGGACTTGTCTCCCCCGCGCGGTTCATTCCGGTCGCAGAGCAGTCCGGTCTGATCTCCACCCTGACTCCGATCTTGCTGCGCAAGGCCTTGGACGCGGTGCGGAACTGGCCGGACACGGTCGGAATTTCCTTCAATCTTTCCGGTCACGACATCACAGCTCCGGACAAAATCCTTGGCTTGATGTCAATCCTGGAAAAGAGCGGCGTATCTGCACGCCGGGTCGAGTTCGAGGTGACGGAGACGGCCTTGATGATGAACCTGGACCAGGGCATCGCCAGTCTCAACGCACTCAAAGCCACAGGCGCCCGCATCTCGCTGGATGACTTCGGAACCGGCTACTCAAGTCTTAGCCAAATCCAGCGCCTGCCGCTGGACAAGATCAAGGTCGATGCCAGCTTCATTCGCAACCTCATCGACAGCGAGGCCAGTCAGAAGATCGTCCGGTCGGTCAGCTCCCTGTCGCGCGATCTGTCCCTCGATTGCGTCGTCGAAGGCGTGGAGACCGAAGATCAGCTCAATATGCTGACCGAAATGGGCTGCAACCTGATCCAGGGCTACATCTATTCCCGCCCGCTGAAAGCCATCGACGTTCAGCCCTTCCTGGACCAGCAGGTTCGGACGGATGTTGTGGCCGTCGGCTAAAGACGCCAAAGCATGGTGTAGCTCAAGAGGTCTCAGTTCCGCGGTGCATTATTCTCGACCGGTCGCGGTGATGGCAACGGAACATCGGCGGCAGCGGCTTCATTCTGCCAGGTTGTGATGCGGTGAACGATGCCAGGTATTTCATCATTGAGATAGCTTGGCTGGCCTGGAAGCCCCATCGGAAACATGGCTTCACGCGTCGCTTCATATTGAACGCTTTGATTGGTGCAAAGCCGCACTCTCATATCTTCCGGCTTCACCTCGGGTCTGTTGGCGATCGACTCCACCGTTCCGAAGCTCGGAGGCAGCCGTCCTTCAAAGCCTTCGTCCAGATATTTTGCAGAGCGTTCGTTGCGCTCGCGCTCGGTGGTCGCCCCCATCACCACCACCATGAGGCGGCGGTTGTCGCGCCTGGCGACGCCGACGAAGTTGCGCCCGGATGCGCAGAGAAACCCGGTCTTCATACCGGTGGTGCCGCGGTAGCGGGTCAGGAGCAAATTGTTGGATGGGATTTCCTTGCCGTTGATCGATACGGCAGAGACCTGGAAGAAGTTCTGGAACTGCGGGAACTGCTGCTCGATGGCAAGCCCCAGGATCGCGAGATCGCGTGCGGTGGTGTAGTTGTTCTTGTCGAACAATCCGTTCGGATTGGAAAAATGCGTCCCCGTCATGCCGAGGCGCCGGGCTGCTTCGTTCATCTTCTCAACGAAAGGTGCCTCGCCATGGCCCACTCTTTCCGCGACAGCCATCGCAACATCATTGGCTGAGGCGACGATCATGGCATAAAGAGCGTCTTCCAGTGTCATGGCCTGACCTTGAGACAGACCGGACTCCAGAAATGCCTCGCTGACGGACTTTTTCGTCATGGTTACAGGCGTGGAGAGCGAAATCTCGCCATCACGCAAGGCCTCGAAAGTCAGAAACGCCGTCATCAACTTGGTTGTCGACGCGGGATACCAGGGAACGCCGGCATCTTCCTGAACGAGCACCTGATGGGTATCGGCATCCAGCACGAGCACCGGAGTTGCATTTGCAGCAATCGGCGCGGCAAACAAGGATCCCAACAAAACGGAGCCGATCAGTCTTTTCATCTTACTGCATATCCAATGTCTTGCAAAAGCGGTTCCCATATCAGCTAAACGATCCGGATGCCACCTGAGCAAAGATGGCCGAGCATGTAAGCTGATATGCAATAAAGACATATCTAAAGTTTTTGATTTTGAGAATTTGGAGCGGGCGAAGGGATTTGAACCCTCGACCCCAACCTTGGCAAGGTTGTGCTCTACCCCTGAGCTACACCCGCTCAAAGTCCGACGGTTCGGGGTAGATCGCTGAACCGCGGGTCGCCATCATGCGGCAACGGGCGCTATATCGCTCAACCGACTTTCAAATGCAAGAGATAAATGCAGGGAGGGTGCGATATATCTTTTGCACGCCAGCGGCCAGCCGTTTGCGCCACAAACGCGGATTGCGCCATGGTCTATGGCGAAGAACGAGAATGAACATTGAAAAGAGAGATTTGGAGCGGGCGAAGGGATTTGAACCCTCGACCCCAACCTTGGCAAGGTTGTGCTCTACCCCTGAGCTACACCCGCTCAAAAATCCAACGGTTCGGGGTAGATCGCTGAACCGTGGGCGCCGTCTTGCGGCGACGGGCGCTATATCGCTCAACCGATTTTCAAATGCAACAGGGAAATGACGAAAACCGGGAGAAAAATTTGTGCCTCATCGCAAGCATCGGAAAAGGCTGATCTTTTGCGGGCTTCACGGCAGAATGGATTGCAAAAGCGGTGTGTCGGGCCTATTCACTTTGTCAAAGACAGACGAAATCCGGCAGAGGCACGCAGTGATGGTTGCAGAGCATTCCCCCAAGACGGCGCAGGATCTTTTCAGCTTTCTCGATGGCCTTGGCATAAAACACACGACTACGCAGCATCAGCCGGTCTTCACAGTCGCTGAATCGGAATCCCTGCGCGATCTGATCCCGGGCGGCCACACGAAGAACCTTTTCGTCAAGGACAAGAAGGACCAGTATTTCGTTCTGACCGTCGAAGAAAACGCGACGGTGGACCTGAAGACGGTTCACAAGACCATCGATGCCGCCAGCAAGGTGTCCTTCGGCAAACCGGAAAAGATGCTGGACTATCTGGGCGTCGTTCCCGGTTCGGTCACCGTCTTCGGCGCGATCAACGATACCGACAATCAAGTGACCTTCGTGCTTGATAGCGAGTTGATGAAATCCGACCTGATCAATGGCCACCCGCTGACCAACGACGCGACGACGACGATCGGCCGTGACGATCTCGTGCGCTTCCTGGAGGCGACGGGGCACACGCCGCTGATCTTGAAAGTCACGGAATAAACCACGATCTGTGCGGTATGAGCGCACCGGCACGAGATGATATGGGAGACAAGATATGAGCGGAATGGATAACCCTTACGGAGCTTCGCTCGGAGGTCAGATGACGGGTTCGGCAAGCTTCGGCGGCGGACAATCCGGCGCTCAAGGCTCCTATATCAAGGATACGACGACCGCGAACTTCTCCAAGGACGTCATGGATGAATCGCGCCGGCAGCCGGTCTTGGTGGATTTCTGGGCGCCGTGGTGCGGCCCGTGCAAGCAGCTGACGCCCGTTCTGGAAAAGGTGGTCAATGAAGCGGGCGGACGCGTCAAGCTGGTCAAGCTCAATATCGACGATCATCCCGCCATCCCTGGACAGCTCGGCATTCAGTCCATCCCCGCCATCGTTGCATTCGTCGACGGCAGACCGGTCGATGGTTTCATGGGGGCGGTTCCGGAAAGCCAGATTCTGCAATTCATCGAGAAGCTCGCAGGACCGGCAGGCGATGATCAGGAGGCCGAAATCGAGGCGGCGCTCGCCGAGGCAAAACAGCTACTGGAAGCCGGCGATTTCCAGAATGCCGCCCAGCTCTTCGGCGCAGTGATGCAGGCCGATCCTGAAAATGCCGCCGCTGTCGCCGGCATTGCCGAGTGCATGATCGCGGTCGGGCAGTATGAGCGCGCCAGCGAGCTTCTGTCGGCCCTGTCGGAAGAACTTACCAAGGACGCAGCCGTGCAGGCGGCATCGAAAAAGCTGGCGCAGTTCGAAGAAGCCCGCAAGCTCGGCGATCCGTTGGCCTTGCAGCAGGCCCTGCAATTGAACCCGGACGATCACGCATCAAGGCTGAAGCTCGCCAAAATTCTAAATGCTCAGGGGAAACGGGAAGAGGCCGTTGAAGAGTTGCTGACCATCATGCGCAAGGACCGGACCTTCGAAGACGACGGCGCGCGTAAGCAGCTGGTGGAGTTTTTCGAGACCTGGGGTTTCAAGGATCCGGCCAGCATTTCCGGTCGCAGAAAGCTCTCCTCCATACTCTTTTCCTAAAACCGTCTTGCGCTTTGCCGACCCGCTCCTCATCTAAACTGGAGCGGGAACGATGAGACATAAGGAATCCCTCCGATGCATGTCGGAAATGCGAGATATCTGAAAGAAAGCGATCTACCCGAGACCATTCCTGTTTTTCCATTATCGGGCGCCTTGCTGCTGCCGGAAGGGCACCTGCCGCTCAACATCTTCGAGCCACGCTATCTGGCGATGTTCGACGCGGCCATTGCAAGCCACCGACTGATCGGCATGGTCCAGCCCGCCCTGCAAGCTCTCGAAGCCGGAACAGAGGGTGGCGCACTGAGCCCCATCGGGTGCATCGGTCGCATCACCTCATTTTCCGAGACCGGCGACGGCCGCTACGTCGTGTCGTTGACAGGCGTCTGCCGCTTCAGGCTGCTGGAGGAGATCGAAGAGAAGACGCCTTACCGCGTGTTCAAGCAAGCTCCGTTCATTGCCGATCTCTCCGGTGAAGATGGGGAGGAAGATATCGATCGTGCCAATCTCTTGCGCATCTTCCGCAATTTCCTTGAATCGAACCAATTGGAGGCGGATTGGGACAGCGTCGAGCGCGCGGGAAATCGCGTATTGGTCAATTCGTTGTCGATGATGTCCCCCTTTGGACCGGCGGAAAAGCAGGCTCTCTTGGAGGCTCCGGACCTGAAATCCCGCGCGGACGCACTGATCGCCATCATGGAGATCGTGCTGGCTCAGGGCGGGGCAGAGGGTGGTGTCATCCTGCAATGAGCCACACCAATGGATGAAAAGCTGAGCAAGGTCGATCCGAAGCTTTTGGATCTTCTCGTCTGCCCTTTGACCAAGGGCAGGCTCACCTATGATCGAGAACATCACGAATTGATTTCCGAACGCGCCAAGCTGGCCTACCCGATCCGCGACGGGGTGCCGATCATGCTGATTTCGGAAGCGCGCAAGATCGAAGACTGACGACCTCAAGTCGCCCCTTCATACTGACAGTACGCATCCAATAGACGCCGCGGCACGCAGCACCCGCTTGCCTCACGCCCGGGAACCGGTATTCCCCCCATGCGTTCGATCTTTGACGACAATCGTCACATTGCGATGAGGAGTTCGAACGATGGAAGACAAAAACGCCCGCGAGGCGATCGAAGAAAAAAACGTGAAGACCGAGCGCAATGAAGATATTCCCGCTGCCGGTCCGCACGCCAAAAAGCATCTGACCGACAACAGCAAGACGCCAGGTGCCGGCTCCCTCCCGGACGAGGACGACAACGAGGTCAATCCCGGGGCGGGCTAACCTTTAGGTAAAGTATTAGTATGGCTTCTGGCCGCGGCGATCACAAATTTTATGAACGTTGCGGCCATAACAGTGATGGGTCAATAAGCGGCCTATCGCATCGGCTCGAAGACCGAACACGAATTTCCAATATCACGCACATTGCTCTGGTCGTCCATTTAATGGGCAGCCACTGATCGCTCATGGCACCAGCAAAAAATACGGTCTTTTTTTAACGCTTTTTCAAAGCTTGATTGCAAAAGTCTCCTCTGCCGGAAAACCGATAATAATCAACGGCATAATGTAATAGAGGCTCTGGGACAGCATGTTTATTGATAGAGTTCTGGCACGGTTTAAGATCCAGACAAAGGTTATTGTCTTCATTGCACCATTCATTCTTAGTATTCTTGCGGTTGGTCTCTCGGGTCTTTACACCTCAAAGCTGCTTCAAGGTCGCATGGATATTTCCAACACGACCCTGCAATCCTTGACCGGCTTCAAGCAGGTCTATGAAAGCATGACCTCGTTTCTTCACAACACCACCGAAGAGACGCGAAATACGCTTCATCATCAAATCGATGAGCAGATCACTTTTCTCAAGATGACGGGTGACGGAAGCGATCCGGCCATTCAGGACGCCATTAAAAGCACCTCGCTGATCGGCGTTCAGGTGGATGAGCTGTGGTCCTTTTACCAGAAAGAACAGGCGCTCAGATCGCAAATGAATGGCGATATGGCGGGCGTGACCAAAGAGCTTAATGGCCTTTTGGCAAACGCCACCAACATCCGCAGCACGCTTGAAACCGATGAGACGAAGGCCAAGGAGATGTTGCGCGAGGCCGACAGGCTGGTTCGCGGCGCGACACTGATCGCCACCGTCGTTACTGAATTCAACAAGCGTACAGTTCCGGAAGAAAAGATTGCGGTCATTCGCGATTCGATCGGCGGGCTTGAGGCTACGGCAAAGTCGCTGTCTGCCATCGCTAGTGCCGACCAGAAGCTGGTCATTGATCAGATTTCCGAAAATGTGAAGCAAATCCGCCAGCAGATCGATGTCGGCGTCGTCAACGACATGACGGTTGGAACGATCGATCAGGCGATCAACATGATGCGCCCGGCAACCATCCGCCTTCAAGGATTTGCAACGGTAAAGTCGCGCCAGGCGACCGAGGTGTTCGGACAGTTGGATGGCAAGATCGAGCCCGCCGTCAACTTCCTGACGATGGCGCGGCAGATCGGCGACGACGCAAAGAACATGCAGCTTGAGATGGCCGGCTTTGCCGCAGCCCCGACAAAAGACGGGTTGGAACGGTTTCGCGATATGGCCTTCCGTCTGAGCGTCTCTGCGGGTGCGGTGATGTCCGACAAGACGATGTCCGAAAGCGCCATCAAAAGCGCGACCCTGATCGATGCGCTTTCCACAAAGCTCGACAAGAATGCCACCGATCTCCTGACCATGTTCAACCAGCGCAAGGCTGCCTTCGCCAAGGCGACAGAAGAAATCGGCCATATTTGGGAGCAGCTGACAGGCTTTGCCGAATCCCAGCGTCTTGCGGCAGATAGCGAACGCAGCAAGGCTGACGGCATCTCTATCTCTGCCATGCTCACCGGCATCCTGATCGCGATTTTCGCTGGCATCGGTCTGGTCATGACCTTCAAGGGCCCAATCCTGACGATCGTCAGCGCCATGAAGCGGCTTGCCACCGGCGACGTCAACGTGCCGCTCAACGGCAACACCCGTCATGACGAGATCGGCGACATGGCGCGCGCATTGGAAGTCTTCAAGGAAAATGCCGCTCAACGCCTGCGCCTCGAAGCGCAGACGGAAGAGCAGCGCTCTGCCGCCGAAGCGGAGCGGCAGATGAACGAAGCGGAGCGCCGGGAACTCGATCGTCAGATCCAGTTTGCGGTGTCCGCACTGGGCGATGGCCTGGAACGGCTGTCGGCGGGGGACATTTCCACGATGATCGATACGCCCTTTACGGGACACCTGGAGGAACTGCGCCTCAACTTCAACCAGTCCATGCAGCGGCTGCGCCAGACGATCGGCGGCATTCAGGACAATGTCGGAACGATCCGCGTCAACGTGCAACAGATGTCGGCCTCGACGCTTGATCTATCCCGGCGCACCGAGCGCCAGGCAGCCTCGCTGGAAGAAACCGCAGCCGCCGTGGATGAGGTCAACTCCAACATGCGCAATGCGGTGGAGCGTGCGCGGCAAGCCAACAGTATCGTCGACAATACGCGCCGCCACACAGACGAGTCCCTTGCTATCGTCCGAAACGCAATAGCGGCGATGGAGAGAATCGAGGCGGCTTCGCAGACGATCGGCAATATCATCGAGGTGATCGACTCCATCTCATTCCAGACCAATCTTCTGGCGCTCAATGCCGGCGTGGAAGCGGCCCGCGCGGGCGAAGCCGGCAAGGGCTTTGCAGTCGTTGCCCATGAGGTGCGGGAACTGGCGCAGCGTTCTGCCTCTGCCGCCAAGGAAATCCGCCAGCTGGTTGCCGTCTCGACGCAAGAGGTCTCGGCAGGCTCAAACCTCGTCAACCAGACCGGCGACGCCCTGGCGGAAATCGGCGTTCAGATTTCCAAGGTCAGCGATCAGGTGCACCAGATCACCCAGGCTACCCAGGATCAGGCGGTCGTACTGCAACAGATCAACGGCTCCGTCGGAGAAGTCGATGTGCTCACCCAGCAGAACGCCGCCATGGTGGAGGAGACGAGTGCAGCGACGCAGCAACTCAACACCGAGACAGACCAGTTGCTGCAATTGCTGCAGCAATTCCGCCTGACGAAGGACAGTGCTGCAACCCGTTACGCAGCCTGATTTTAAGAGAGCATGCCTTCTACAACAGGTCCGGTCATTCGGCCGGACCTATGCGTTTGTAGAAGAAGGTCGTGTCGCAGTAACGCCCATCGGGGAAGAGCGCGAAATCCGGGATGACGCCGGCGCGTTGCCACCCGAAGCGCGGATAGATGGCTTCGGCCTCGCTGCCTGTTGCCGTATCCAGCACGAGAAGCGTCCGACCAAGGCTTGCCGCCTCAGCTTCCACATGCGCCATCAGCCGGCGTGACAGACCGAGACCGCGCGCTGTTCGATGGATCAGCAGCTTCATCACGTCGCCCCGGTGAGGCTGGTTGGGCTTGGTGGCAAGACCCACCTGAACCGTGCCAACCACTTTGCCATCGCGTTCCGCCACTGCATGGAGTGTGGTGCCACGGCCTACCGCTTCTGCAACATCCTGCCAGAAGCTGTATGCGTCGTCTGGCCCGAAGGGCAACATGAAGCCAACCGAGGCTCCGCCATTGACACAGTCCGACAGGACGTCGCAAAGATCCGGCAGCGCATCCAGTGTCTCCTGGCGGTCTAAAAGCCGGATGTTTATAATGTTCTCTTCCATCATATGCGCTTTCTCTGGTCCAGCACGACGGCATAGCGAGCGGGACTATCGGACGGATTGTGAAAAATGTGGCCCTCCCCAACGGGCATGAAGAGACAGTCACCCGGCTCTAGCCGGTAGGTCTGCTCTCCAAGCGTCATGTGGAGTGCGCCCTCGAACAGCCAGACATATTGGGTCATGCCCTTGCTGGCCGGGTGGGGCGGGAAGCTGACGCACGCGGATGCGGGCAACGAAACTTCGACGATGTCGACATCCGAGCCCGTACGGGGCGGCGAGATGGCGCGGCGAACATAACCGGTTTCTGGATCTTTCCACGTCGGCTGATCGCTTCGTTTTACCAGCGGTGATGGCGGCGCCTCGCCCTCGGCGAAAAACTGCGACAGAGACAGGCCGAGTGCGGCGCAGATGCGCGCAAGCAATGATGCCGTAGGGCTCGCCTCGCCTCTTTCGATGCGGGATATCATGGCGCGGCTCACGCCGGACGCCGTCGCAAGTCCATCGAGCGTTAGTCCACTTTGCTCTCGCAGAAGCTTGAGCCTTGCGGCGATTACCGGTTCAAGCGGGTCAATTTGATTTTCCATGATAAGAGAATATTCGATCTTATAATGGAGTCAATGGACAAAAATGAAGCCGGGGCGCATCGCGCACTCCGGCTTCCTCACTGTTGATCAGACGCTTGCCCGTTCGACTTGCGGCTGCGCACTCTGCTCATTGAGCCTGACATCGATCCGCTTGCCGGTCTCCTTGTCGAAGAAATGCAGTCTGCCGGGATTGATGGTGAGCGCGAAGATTTCCGGAAGCTCCAGTTCGGCGGAAAGCGACACCGTCAGCGGCTGATCGCCAACGACGCCGTGCACCAGTCGCTGCGAGCCGAGTTCCTCGACATAATCGAGACGGAACGGCAAGGCTGGCTCATCACCATTTGCAATGCGCAAATCTTCCGCCCGTATGCCGACCGTCACCGGGCCGGAGGTCGGCGCAACACCTTTCAGCGACAAGACAGCAGGACCGATCGCCAGACGATCACCATGCAGTTCGCCAGATAGGAGGTTCATGGCAGGAGAACCGATGAAGCTTGCCACAAAGGTGGAGGCGGGCGTGTGGTAGACATCGAGCGGCGCGCCGATCTGTTCGATGCGTCCCGCATTCAACACCACGAGACGATCCGCCAGCGTCATCGCTTCCAACTGGTCATGCGTGACATAGATGGAGGTGGTGCCAAGGCGGCGTTGCAGCCGTTTGATTTCCCCGCGCATCGAGACGCGCAGCTTGGCATCAAGGTTGGACAACGGCTCGTCGAAGAGGAAGGCCGCGGGCTTGCGCACAATGGCACGGCCCATGGCAACGCGCTGGCGCTGACCACCGGAAAGCGCCCGTGGTTTGCGCTCCAGATAGGGCTCGAGCTGCAGCATGCGTGCGGCCTCGGCCACACGCGCATCGATCTCCGCCTTTGGCGTCTTGCGGTTCTTCAGACCATATTCGAGATTTTCGCGTACCGACATATGTGGGTAAAGCGCGTAATTCTGAAACACCATCGCGATGTCGCGCTCGGCAGGCTCCACATCATTGACGATGCGATTGCCGATGCTGACGGTGCCTTCTGAGATTTCCTCCAGGCCAGCAACCATGCGCAGAAGCGTGGACTTGCCACAGCCGGACGGGCCGACGAGCACGATGAACTCTCCATCCTTAATGGAGATATCCACATCATGAACGGCGCGCATGCCGTTGGAGTAATCCTTGCAGACCTGACTGATTTCGATCTCGGCCATTGTCGGTATCCTTTACTTATCGCTTTCGGTGAGGCCCTTGATGAACCAGCTCTGGAAGATGATGACGATCATCACCGGGGGCAGCATGGCGAGAACCGCAAGCGCGAAAGCCTCGTTATAATCGGGAAGTTGCGAACCGACCCAGACCTGCAGGATCGACTTGATGCCGCGCATCAGCGTGAAGAAGCTCTCATCATTGGTCATCAGCATGGGCCAGAGATACTGGTTCCAGCCATAGACGAACATGATGATGAAGATCGCTGCCACCATGGTGCGCGACAGCGGGATCAACACATCGATGAAGAATTTGATCGGGCCCGCGCCATCGATGCGCGCCGCCTCCAGCAATTCGTCCGGCACCGATTTGAAGAACTGGCGGAAATAGAAGGTGCCTGTGGCAGAGGCGAGAAGCGGGACGATGAGGCCAGTATAGGAGTTCAAAAGCCCCAATTTGCTCATCACCTCGTAGGACGGCATGATGCGCACTTCGAGTGGCAATAGCAGCGTGGTGAAAATGATCCAGAAGGCGAGCGTCGCGAAGCGAAAGCGGAAGTAGACGATGGCGTATGCCGCCATCATCGACAGCACGATCTTGCCGACGGCAAAGCCGATGCCGAGGATCAGCGAGTTCATCACCATGCTGAAGCCGGTCACCTGGCCGGTGAAGCCACCCTTTTGTGTCAGCACCTTCTCATAGGTCGCGATGAAATTGTTGCCTGGCGTCAGCGCCAATCCATTCATGTGGATTTCGGCTGCGGTGTGCGTCGAGGTCATGAAGGCAACGATGACCGGCAGGACCAGAAACAGCGAGCCGATGATCAGCACCAGATGGTCGAGAGGCTTTGTCTTATACATGGGTCAACACCTCAACCGTAATGGATGCGTTTTTCGAGAAAGCGGAACTGCATAACGGTCAGCACGAAGACCACGACCATCAGAATGACGGATTGCGCCGAGGAGCCGCCGATATCGTTTCCACGGAAACCATCGAGGAACACCTTGTAGACCAGCGTGATCGGATTGTTGGCCGCCTTGTCCTTCACCATCACGTCGATGATGCCGAAGGTATCGAACAGGGCATAGGTGACGTTGATGATCAGTAGAAAGAAAGCGGTCGGCGCCAGAAGCGGCATGATGACGGTCCAGAACCGGCGAAAGCCGGACCGGCAATCAAGATAGGCCGCCTCGCGCACCGAGACCGGCACACTCTGCAGGCCCGACAGGAAGAAGATGAAATTATACGGGATCTGCTTCCAGACGGAGACGAAGACCATGGCGAAAGCCGTGTCGAAGTAACTGACGCCCACCTGCATGTGCCAGCCGAAGAAGCCGGCGATCTTGACGAAGGGACCGATATGCTGGTCGAAGAACATCATTCCGATCAGGCCCGCAACCGGCGGCGCGATTGCATAGACGGAGATCAGCAGCGTCTTGTAGGCCGAAGAACCGCGGATGACCGCGTCGGCCTTCACGGCCAGCAGCAGCCCTATGGCCAGAGAAAACACCGTGACGAGGATGGTGAATATGCCTGTAAACTTGGCGATGCTCAGATATTCGACGCTAAAAAGCGCATCTGAGTAATTCGAAAAGCCGACGAAGGTCGAGCCGAAGCCGAAGGGGTCCTCGATATAGAAGGAGGACTGGACCGCTTGGACCGACGGCCAGTAGAAGAAAATGAAAATGACCAGGAGTTGGGGCGCGAGAAAGAGATAGGGCAGCAGCGAAGGGGAAAACTGGACGCGCTTGGCCGTCTCTGTCGCCACGACAGGCTTCTTCGCTTTCGCGGCAAGACCGGGAAGAACCTGTGTGGCACTCGGTTGGGAGGGAACGTAGGTCACGTCCGCAAACCTTCCTTGGTTATGGACCAGACGTCTTGTGAAGACCTCGGTCCCTGAATTTTGAGAGAGCGCTGCTTGTGTGCTGTGCGTCATGCCCTGCCTTGGAGGCGAGGATGACGGAGCCTCGGAAGCGCCTTGCAATTGGAACGGACCTCCCCTCGATTAAGAGGAGAGGTCCTTCGATAGGGTGACGGTATGATCAGCCAGCGGTCTTGGCGAAACGAGCCAGAAGGTCGTTGCCTTCCTTCTCAATGATATTGAAGGCGTCCTTTACGGACACTTCGCCGGAGAAGATGCGGCCATATTCACGTTCCATGATGGCGCGGATCTGTGGGTAGAAGCCGAGACGGTAACCCTTGGACCATTCGCCGCCTGGCAGCGACAGCTGCTTGATGCCGACTTCAGCAACAGGCTGCTTCTCGTAGTAGCCTTCCTTCTTCGCCAGCTCGTAGGCTGCCTTGGTGATGGCCACGTAGCCGGTTGCTTCATGGTAGAACTTCTGGATCTCAGGCGAGGTGAGGAACTGGAAGAAGTCCGCTACGCACTTGTTTTCAGGCTCAGGCTTGCCGGACATGGCAAACAGGGCTGCGCCGCCGATGAAGGAGTTGGTACCAGCGCCCTTGATTGCGCCCCAGTATGGCAGGAAAGTTGCCGAGAATGGCATCTGCGCCGTCTTCTGCAGACCGCCGAAGGAACCCGAAGAACCGATCCAGAGAGCGACCTTGTTTTCTTCGAATGGCTTCTGGTTGTCGTTCCAGCCGGCACCGTAATAGGCGAAGTAGCCCTGATCCTTCCAGGACTTCAGCTTTTCGAACATCATGATGAGGTTCGGGTCGGTGACCTTGAGCTTGGTGTCGACGACGCTGTCATAACCGTTGTTGTTGGTGGCGAACTGGACGTTGTTACGCGAGAAGAAGTTCTCGGTGAATTGCCAGGTCAGCTGCGACTGAACGAGCGGGATGAAACCGGCTTCCTTCAGCTTCGGCGCGATTGTCTCAAACTCTTCCCAGGTCTTGGGCGCTTCGACACCGGCCTTCTTCAGGGCGTCGGTGTTGATATACATGATCGGAGCGGAGGAGTTGAACGGCATGCCAACGAACTTGCCATCAGCTGCAGCGTAGAAGTAGCGAACGCCAGGAATAAAGGCTTCGCGATCGAACGTGTAGCCGGCCTTGGTGATGATATCTTCCGCCGGGATCACAGCGCCCTTGGCGTTGATGATGGTGGCGGCACCGGCATCGAAGACCTGGAGAATGTTCGGCTGCTCGCCGGAGCGGAACGCGGCGATGCCGCTTGCCAGCGCTTCTTCGTAAGAACCCTTGGAAACCGGCGTCAACGAACATGCGCTCTGCGCGGCGTTGAACTTCTGCGCGACCTCATTGATGACTTCGCCATTGCGGCCGCCCATGCCATGCCAGAAGGTGATGTTGGTTGCCGCCATGGAAGATGTTGCGGAAACGCTGAAGGCCATCACGGCCATGGAAATTTTCTTGATCATCTTTCGATCCTCTACCGCCCTTGTTGGGTGAGGATGCGAATAGGGACGTTCCGTGACGGGGATTTTACAGTTTCATGTCAGATTTGTTACGTGAGAAGCTTCGAAATTGCAGGCCGATCGCGCCGGGCAATCGCAGGTAGATCATTTATGTCCCGTCGAGCGCGCCGGGTTGCCGACGACGATGTCACCTGGCGCGACGCTCTTCGTCACCACCGAACCGGCACCGACGATGGCTCCATCGCCAATCGTCACGCCCGGCAGTATGATGGCGCCGCCGCCGACCCAGACATCCTTGCCGATCACTACCGACCGTGCCCTTTCGATCCCCTGTCCGCGCAATGTGATGTCGCGATGGTGATCGGCACAATAGATGTGAACGCCAGGGCCGAGCATGGAGCCCGCACCAATCTCGACGGTGCCGGAGTCGAGGATGGTGCAGCCTGCATTGAGATAGACCCTTTCCCCCAGGCTGATATTGAGGCCGTAGCTGCAATGGAACGGCGCTTCGATGAAAGCGCTTCCCGCGGCCGATTTTAGAAGCTTGCCAAGCAGCGGGCCAATCGATCCACGCTCGTCCGGCGGCAGTATATTGTGCTGATGAACGGCAAAACGCGCTTTGACCCGAAGCGCGTCCAACTCGTCATCGAGACAGCAATACCATTCGCCAGCAGCCATTTTTTCACGTTCGCTCGACATCAAATCGTCCTCAAAAAGCATCGATGAAATGGACTGGCAGACGCCGCGGCAAGACAGCGACGATGTCAAAACGCAAAGACAACAGATGCGCATCTTTACGTCGTGCCAGCCAGAGATCGGCAGAGGCGCGAATACGCCGTTGGGATTGAAGGCTGACAGCATCAACCGCGCCGTTTTCCGATCGACGGGCCTTCACCTCGATAAAGGCGACAACGTCCTTGCGCCGGGCAATGAGATCGATCTCGCCAAGCGGCGTGCGATAGCGCAGCGCCAGGATGCGATAGCCCTTCAGCATGAGATAAAGCGCCGCCCAGTATTCGGCAGCATGGCCGCGTTTTTCCGCACGGCGTCTTTTCACATGCCGCGCATCAGCCGCCATGGCTGCCCTTCATGTCGAGCAGTCGCTGATAGAGTTCCTTGCGTGGCAAGCCGGTAAGCTTCGCCGCCTCGGCAGCCGCCTTGGCCGCCGGCATGGTGGAGACCAAATCCTTCAACAGCTTTTCGACATCCTCAATATCGGGGATGTCATCATAGGATGGCGGCTCCACGAGAAGCACAATCTCACCCTTCACCGTGCGGTCTTCGTCGTAATATTCCGCAAGCTCGCCCAACGTCCCGCGACGGAACTCCTCGAAAGTCTTTGTCAGCTCACGGCAGACGACCGCGCGACGCTCGCGCCCAAGCACCTCTGCGGCGACGCGCACGGATGCGCCGATGCGGTGGGGGGATTCGAAAAAGATGAGCGTTGCGGGGATTTTCGAAAGCTCGGCAAAGCGATCGCGCTTGCCACGATCTTTTACCGGCAGGAACCCTGCAAACAGGAAGGCGTCGCTTGGCATGCCCGATCCGACGAGTGCGGCAAGCGGTGCGGAGGCGCCTGGAATGGGCACGACGCGATAGCCCGCGTCCAGCGCCAGCTGGCCAAGCCGATAACCGGGATCGGACACGAGCGGCGTGCCTGCATCGGAAACGAGTGCCACCGACTTGCCCGCCTCCAGAGCAGCAACCAATCTCGGCCCTACCTCCTGGGCATTATGCTCATGATAGGCATAGGGGCGATTGCGAATGCCGTAGCGCTCCAGAAGGATGCGGGTGACGCGCGTATCCTCGCAGGCCAGAACATCGGCGGAGCTTAGCGTTTCGAGCGCGCGCAATGTGATGTCGCCCAGATTGCCGATGGGGGTGGCCACAAGATAGAGGGCATTCTCGAGCGGACGTGCCGGAACCGAAACGCCCGCGATGCGAAAGCTCTTGCCCGAAGACGTCTCCGTCTGGTCGTGGTTGGTTTCGTCTGTCACGGGTCAGTCCAATCTATTTTGCCATTCCAAGGAAGCACTTATGGGCAATCGGACGCGGCTGAACAAGCGCAAGATGTCACTCTTATCTGTGGATCACGCACGTTAGCGGGGAATAGCAACGGCTAGCGTATGCTGGCCTCTTGCATTTCACACGATAACTCTGCCATTTTGCCTGTCCCATTATCCGGCATCAGGCCGGGAAAGACTATCTTGCCGATCCGGCACCGCCGGATCGCAACGGTTGAAAGCGGTAGCGTCCATGCGTATTACTCTTGAGCGGTCCAACCTTTTGAAGTCGCTGAACCACGTGCATCGCGTGGTCGAACGGCGCAACACTATTCCGATCCTGTCGAATATTCTGCTGCGCGCATCCGGCGCCAATCTGGACATGAAGGCGACCGACCTCGATCTGGAAGTGACAGAAGCGACACCGGCCATGGTGGAACAGGCGGGTGCGACGACCGTGCCGGCCCATCTGCTTTATGAAATCGTCCGCAAGCTGCCGGACGGGTCGGAAGTGCTACTCGCGACCAATCCCGACGGTTCGTCGATGACGGTGGCGTCCGGGCGCTCCAAGTTCTCGCTGCAGTGCCTGCCGGAAACGGATTTCCCTGACCTGACCGCTGGCACCTTCAGCCACAGCTTCAAGCTGAAGGCCACCGATCTCAAGATGCTGATCGATCGCACGCAGTTCGCCATCTCCACCGAAGAAACCCGCTATTACCTCAACGGCATCTTCTTCCACACGATCGAAAGCGGCGGCGATTTGAAGCTGCGTGCAGTTGCGACAGACGGCCACCGCCTGGCACGCGCCGATGTCGACGCGCCATCCGGTTCCGAGGGCATGCCGGGCATCATCATTCCGCGCAAGACGGTTGGCGAATTGCAGAAGCTCGTCGACAATCCCGAGCTGGAAGTCGCTGTCGAAGTGTCCGACGCCAAGATCCGTCTGACCATCGGCGACATCGTCATGACCTCGAAGCTCATCGACGGCACCTTCCCGGACTATCAGCGCGTCATCCCGACCGGCAACGACAAGGAAATGCGCGTCGATTGCAGCAGCTTTGCCAAGGCCGTGGACCGCGTGTCCACCATTTCCTCGGAACGCGGGCGCGCCGTCAAGCTTGCCTTGACCGACGGACAATTGACGCTGACCGTCAACAACCCAGATTCGGGAAGTGCAACGGAAGAAGTGGCTGTTGGCTATGAGAACGATCCGATGGAGATCGGCTTCAACGCCAAATATCTCCTCGACATCACGGCGCAATTGTCCGGCGAAGATGCGATCTTCCTGCTGGCCGACGCAGGCTCGCCGACGCTGGTACGTGATACAGCGGGGGATGATGCGCTCTACGTGCTGATGCCGATGCGCGTGTAAAACAACAATCTTGGAACAAAGCCGGCGGAATTTTCCTCCGGCTTTTTTTGGCTCCAGCATTGCGATAAGTTTTTTCACTTGCGACATTTTGCTTTTGATTTGCGCCATACGAGACAAGATGTCGCCACAGTTTCAACAAATGGTGTTTGACGACAAATAAGGGGACAAAAAATGGGACTGAGCCTGAAAGAACGCTTCGGCCGAAAATTCGAAGAAGAAATTCGCTTCTTCAAGGGGATGGTCAATCAGCCGAAAAAAGTCGGCGCGATCGTTCCCACATCCGGCATCACCGCGCGGCGGATGGCAAGCGTCATCAACCCTCATTCAGGCCTTCCCGTTCTTGAACTCGGACCCGGAACCGGCGTCATCACCAAAGCCATCCTCGGCCGCGGTCTCCGGCCCGATCAGGTGACGGCGATCGAATATTCGACGGATTTCTATCAGCAGCTTCTGCGCAGCTATCCTGGCGTGAACTTCATCAATGGCGACGCCTTCGATCTGGATAAGACGCTGGGCGAGCAGAAGGACCAGATGTTCGACTGCGTCATTTCCGCCGTTCCCATGCTGAATTTTCCGATGGCAGCGAGAATAAAGTTGCTGGATGAGCTGCTGAACCGCGTCCCGCACGGCCGTCCCGTCGTTCAGATTTCCTATGGCCCGGTCTCGCCAATCGTGGCGCAGCCGCACCTCTATCACATCCGCCATTTCGACTTTGTTGTGCGCAACATTCCGCCCGCCCAGCTGTGGACCTATACCCGCACCTAGTCTAATCTTTGGGGATGTACGCTCTCTACATAACCCATCCGCAGGTTCGCATCGATCCGAAGGTTCCCGTTCCCGAATGGGGACTATCGGATATAGGGGCAGAAAGAGCCAGAAGGGCGTTTTCGCAGCCCTGGGCTCGCAACTTGCGCCGTATCGTCAGCAGCACCGAGACGAAAGCGATCGAAACGGCGCAATATCTTGCTCGCGCCAGCGGTCTTGAGGTTGAAACTGTTGAGGACATGCACGAGAACGACCGCAGCGCGACCGGCTTTCTTCCGCCTGACCTCTTCGAAAAGGCCGCTGACTGGTTCTTCGCCCACCCGCATGCAAGCTACAAAGGCTGGGAGACCGCAGCCGACGCACAGGCTCGCATTGTAAAATCGGTCGAAACCATACTCGCCGCCCACGATCCCAGCCAGCCCATTGCCGTCATCGGTCATGGCGCGGTCGGAACTCTTCTCAAATGTCACCTCAGCCACGATGTCATCCGCCGCAGCACCGACCAGCCGCCCGGCGGTGGCAATCTTTTCAGATTCGATCTTGCGGACCGGAAAGTGACATGCGACTGGACGCCCATCGAAAATTGGCAGGGGTGAAGATGATGACCACGAACGAGCGCCTGATCGTTGGCCTGGATGTTCCAACCGTCAAGGAGGCCGAGGCGATCGTCACTGCCATTGGCGACGATGTCATCTTCTACAAGATCGGTTATCAGCTGGTCTTCGCCGGTGGGCTGGAGTTCGCCCGCGAGCTCGCCCAGAGCGGCAAGAAAATCTTCCTCGACATGAAGCTCTTGGATATCGACAACACCGTTGCCTCCGGCGTGGAAAACATCGCCAAGATGGGCATGTCGATGCTGACCCTGCACGCTTATCCAAAGGCTATGCGTGCTGCCGTTGCTGCGGCCAAGGGATCGGATCTTACGCTTCTCGGCGTCACGGTTTTGACCTCGATGGACGATGCCGATCTGGTGGAGGCAGGATACCAAGGTGACGCGCGGTCGCTGGTTCTCAAGCGCGCCGAACAGGCAAGAGAAGCGGGCATGGGCGGCATTGTCTGCTCGGCTGAAGAATCCTCAGCCGTCCGCGACATCCTTGGACTCGACATGGCGGTGGTCACCCCCGGCATTCGCCCGACCGGAGCAGACGCCGGAGACCAGAAGCGCGTCGTCACACCTTTCGACGCCATTCAGGGCGGTTCGAGCCATCTGGTCGTTGGCCGCCCCATCGTCAAAGCGGCAGACCCGAAGGCTGCGGCACGCGCCATTCTGGACGAAATGCTGCGCGCCAGCTTCCCAGCCAATCGATAAGGACGAAAGCCATGACCAAAGCCTATTGGATCGCCCGCGTGGATGTTCGCGATGCCGAGCGCTACAAGGATTATGTCGCGACAGCCAAGCCGGCTTTCGAACGCTACGGGGCAAAGTTCATCGCTCGCGGCGGTGCATTCACGGAGCTGGAGGGCCAGGCACGCGCCCGCAACGTCATCATCGAGTTCCCTTCGATGCAGCACGCTGTCGATTGCTATAACTCCGAAGAGTATCAGGCCGCAGCTAAAATTCGCCAGGAAGTGGCCGATGCGGAAATGGTTGTCGTCGAGGGAATTTGAATAGCACTGGACGGCTCTGTCAGTCGCCGTTCTGCTTCATACTGTTCTCTCTTCCCGTGCGCCGAGCTTTCGGCTAAGACACCAGAATATATCCATTAACGCTTCGCAGGAGCCGTCCCATGCCCTTGGCCAACCTTCCTCCTCTCGTCACCGTTTTTGGCGGCTCGGGCTTTGTCGGGCGGCATGTGGTTCGCACGCTCGCAAAGCGCGGCTATCGCATCCGCGTTGCGGTGCGCCGCCCGGATCTTGCAGGCTTCCTGCAGCCGCTCGGTAATGTCGGCCAAATCTCCTTTGCCCAGGCGAACTTGCGCTACAAGGACTCGATCGTCCGTGCTGTTGAAGATGCCGATCACGTCGTCAATTGCGTCGGGCTGCTGTTCGAAAATGGCCGCAACACCTTTGACGCCGTGCAGGAGTTTGGTGCGCGCGCCGTCGCTGAAGCGGCGAAAGCGGCAGGCGCGACGCTGACCCATATTTCGGCAATCGGCGCCGATGCAAATTCTTCGATTGGATATGCCCGCACCAAGGGCCGCGCAGAAGCCGCGATCCGCTCCATTCTGCCAGACGCCATCGTTCTGCGCCCATCCATCGTCTTCGGCCCTGAGGACGACTTCTTCAACAAGTTTGCCGGCATGGCCCGCACGCTTCCCTTTCTGCCATTGATCGGTGGTGGAAAGACGAAGTTCCAGCCCGTCTATGTCGAAGATGTCGCAGAAGCCGTCGCCCGCAGCGTCGACGGTCAGCTGAAGCCCGGCGCCACCTATGAGCTTGGCGGCCAGGACGTTCTGACCTTCCGTCAATGTCTCGAGGCGGTACTGGAAGCAACCTACCGCGAACGCCCGATGGTCAACCTGCCGTTCGGCATTGCCTCGTTGATGGGTTCGGTGGCGTCCCTCATTCCGCTGATCAAGCCTCCCTTTACCTCCGACCAGATTGCCCTTTTGAAGAATGACAATGTGGTATCGGCTGAGGCTGAGAAGGCGGGTCTGACGTTGGAAGGTATGGGGATCACCCCCGTTCGCATCACCTCGGTGCTGTCGTCCTATCTGGTCAGCTACCGCCCGCACGGCCAGTTCAGCAATGCGGGAAAAGCCGCTTAAAGCACAACTCTTCCTCTTCTCAGCACGAACGGCGCTTCAACTCTCTGAGTTGACGCGCCGCGTGCTTTGATGAAGTCGATTGCGACTGCGCTACGATGCCTGCGGTTTTTTCAAAACACGCTGCAACCAAAGATTACTCCACCCGTTATGACCCCAACGAGCGTTCGGCGGCGAATTCGTCGCGACGTTCAAGGGGTGGGAATGTCGCGGAAACGCGTGGGGAATGCCGCAAGCGTGGCGCAAGGGCAACGGTGGAAAAGTCTTCACATTAACCCGGTGTTCAGCAACGTCAGTTATTGGTAAACGCCACAATCACGACACATCCTCCATCGAACAACCAAGCAGCGGCGTGACCGCTCGTATTTTAATTTTGAAAGGCAATGAGAAATGGGCAGGTCTATCGCACTCTTTTTTGCGTGTGCGGCGTTGGTTGTTCTGGCAGGTTCGTTCATGGCTCCGGGCACGGTTGCCGCGGGCAAGACCGGTTGCTCTCCTGCCTATGGGGTTGACCCATGCGCAACGAGCTCCATCTCTGCGCAGTGAGGTCGATGGCCCTGACGGCCGTTGCGTGAAAAGGCTAAGCGCCCGGAGGGAAAATCCAGGGCGCTTTTTTATTTTAGCCGCCAAGGCCGTCACGAAAGAGAAAGTGTGTCGTGCATCCTTGCATGCACAAGGGACACTCCATCTTATCCGAGCCTACCCATTGCGTTTTCCGAAAATCGGTCCCGATTTTCGCGCCCATGCTGTGGTGCAACGCAGCATTAAAGTTACGTTAAAAAAACTTCGTCTATTATTTCATGCCGAAGCCGCACTTTGAGCTTTTTTCCACCACAGATAAGCAACCGCAAGAAACACAAACTCTGAGCGCAAATGCCAACTCTTTATCATTCCTCCATGTCGACAGCATCACGGTTCGTCCGGCTGATCCTTGCCGAATATGGCTTCCAGATCGATCTTGTCGAGGAGCAGCCTTGGGAAAAGAGGCGGGAATTTCTAGCGCTCAATCCTGCCGGTACCTTGCCCGTCTATCTCGACGACAATATGCGCTCGCTCTGTGGGCCTTATGTACTGGCGGAGTTTCTGGATGAGGCGCATGGCGTGCTGAAGCGCGATCGTCGTCTTTTGGCGGAAGAACCGTTTCAACGCGCTGAAATCCGTCGTCTGACCGAGTGGTTTCTTCAGAAGATGGAAAACGACGTCACCAAGCCCTTGGTGCGCGAGCGTGTCTACAAATTGCAGATGACGGCTGCCCAAGGTGGCGGCCCGCCGGACTCGAAACTTCTGCGGACCGCCCGGTCGAACATTCGCCAGCATATGAAATATCTCGAATGGCTTGCGGGTTCGCGCACCTGGATCGCCGGTGATCGCTTGAGCTATGCTGATCTCGCGGCCGCAGCATCGGTCTCCATTCTTGACTATCTCGGGGAGATAAACTGGCTGGAAGCGCCGATTGCCAAGGAATGGTACCAGCGGGTTAAGTCGCGCCCGTCCTTCCGTCCGCTGCTGGCCGAACGCGTGCCGCGTCTGGCACCCTCTTCCCATTATGCCGATCTCGATTTCTAATCCTGTCACCACGCATTATATGTAGCGTCTCAGTCGGCGCGGTGCCGGCTGGCGTCGCAGGAGAAAAGCAATCGACACGGTCTTGCAGAAGCAGGAGCTGCGCGCCCGCAAGCTGACGAATTTCGTCAAAGCGGAAGCAACGGCGCTTGGCTTCGACCTCTGTCGGATCACCTCGCCGGACGCTGTTCCGCAGGCGCCGGAGCGATTGCGTGAATTTCTCGATAGCGGCTTCCACGGCACCATGGGCTGGATGGCGGAAACGCAGGAGCGCCGGGCCTCCCCCAAGACCCTGTGGGGTGATGTCCGCTCGATCGTGATGTTCGGACTGAATTACGGACCGGATGAAGACCCGCGCACAATCCTCGAAAAGCCGGACAAGGCCGCAATCTCCGTTTACGCCCGGAACCGCGATTATCATGACGTCATCAAAGGACGGCTGAAGGAGATCGCAACACGCTTTGCGGCGCGTGCCGGAGAAGACGTGAAAGTCTTTGTCGATACCGCGCCAGTCATGGAAAAGCCGCTGGCTGCCGCTGCCGGTCTTGGCTGGCAGGGCAAGCACACCAATCTCGTCAGCCGCTCTTTCGGCTCATGGCTCTTTCTCGGCAGCATGTTCACCACGGCCGAACTCTGTCTCGATGAGGCTGAGAGAGATCATTGCGGCTCCTGTCGCGCCTGCCTGGACGCATGCCCGACCAACGCCTTTCCGGCGCCCTATAAGCTCGATGCGCGACGCTGCATTTCCTATCTGACAATTGAGCATAAAGGGCCGATACCGCACGAATTCAGACCGATGATCGGCAACCGCATCTATGGCTGCGACGATTGCCTGGCTGCGTGTCCCTGGAACAAGTTCGCCGCCAGCGCATCGGAAATGAAGTTGCAGGCGCGAGACGATCTCAAGGAACCCTCCATCGACTTTCTTCTTGGGCTCGATGACGCTGCATTCCGAACCTTCTTCAGCGGATCGCCAGTCAAGCGGATTGGTCGCAATCGTTTCATACGCAACGTTCTGATCGCGGCCGGCAATTCAAAGGATCAACGCTTGGTCGAACAGTGCAAGCGTCTGACAAGTGATGCATCACCGGAGGTGCGCGGCATGGCCGTCTGGGCACTCTCACAGTTGATGGACAGCCATAGCTTCCATGCTTACGCTGCGGCGCACACGACCGAAGACGATTCGGATGTGCAGGAAGAGTGGCGTATCGCAGGAGCATAGATGTCGCAGCTGATGATTTTCGGTGCCGGATATTCCGGCAAAGCAATCGCCAAAAGTCTTCAGGACAGCATGGACCAGGTGTGCGGTACCACGCGAAGCGCAGACCAGGCCGACAAGCTGCAATCGCTCGGCATCACCCCCTTCATCTTCGATGGCGAAATGCTCAATGACGATTTGCGCGCGGCACTCTCGACCGTCACCCATCTCGTCCAATCGATTGCTCCCGGCAAGACGGGCGATCCATTGTTGCGACTGTGCGGTGGGGATCTGCAATCGCTCATGCCGCAGCTGAAATGGGCTGCCTATCTTTCCACCGTCGGCGTTTACGGCAATCACGATGGCGCATGGGTCGATGAGCAGACGCCTTGCAAGCCCGTTTCGGCGCGCTCGCTGGAGCGCGTGGAGGCAGAGCAGGCGTGGATCAAAGCGGCGAACGACGCCTCGGTGCCGCTCTGTATTCTGCGTCTGTCGGGCATTTATGGACCGGGCCGCAACGGCTTCATGAACCTGGAAAAGGGGACTGCCCGGCGCCTGATCAAGCGGGATCAGGTGTTCAATCGCATCCGCGTCGAGGACATCGGGGCAGTGAGCGCTTTCCTTGTGTCGCACAACGCCGACGGCATCTTCAACGTGACGGACGACGAGCCGGCGCCGCCGCAAGATGTCGTAACGTTCGCCGCGGAGTTGATGGCGATCGAACCTCCTCCCGAACAATCCTTCGAGACCGCGGAGCTGAGCCCCATGGCCCGGTCCTTCTATGGCGAGAACAAAAGGGTCTCCAACGGCAAGCTCCGCCAAATGGGCTTTTCGTTTCGCTACCCCGATTACCGCGGATCGCTGCGCCAATTGTGGGAAAGCGGCACCTGGAAAGATGAATGAACGTTCATCTTCAAAGGGTGAAAAATCCATCCAAGTGGCGTTTTGAGAATGTTTATCATCGTCAAATTTGTCTTTAACCTTTTATTAATGTGCAAATTTAGGGGATTTTTTCAGCTTTTAGAAAATTATTTCACTCGACTTTTGTGAAGTCGTGACTCGTAAGCTGGTGCCGCAATCCTTTTGCGCTTGTGGTTTGATTCTAAAGAAATTTTTCCGAAACCATAGACGGCTATCTAAAATTGACTTTCACGCTGCCGATCACGAATGTTACAGTCTGTAACAGTTCGTGATTGGAAGAAGGCAAGTTTTTGCCATTTTTCCGCGTCCCTAAACTCTCCGCAATTCATTCGGCGCGGGGCCGAGTATCAGGGAAGCACAGTTTGACGACTATCCGACGCATGACTATCGCGGCAGCAACTATTGCCGCCTGCTGTTTTATCGCTCCTCTTCAAGCCATTGCCGCAAATGGTTGCGGCGGCGCATCTTGGTATGCTCTCACTTCCAAGACTGCTTCCGGCGAAAGGATGAATCCTTCCAATCTGACCGCAGCGCATCGCTCCTTGCGGTTCGGCACCAAGGTCAAGGTGACCAATGCCCGCAATGGCAAAGCCGTTGTCGTTCGCATCAATGACCGTGGCCCGTTCATCAAGGGTCGTGTTCTCGACCTGTCCAAGGCTGCAGCCAAGAACCTCGGCATGGTTAGCTCCGGTACCGCCAAAGTCTGCTACGAGATCGTTGCCGCCAAGTAAGACTTGTTTTGCCGCATGTCGTTCTCGCGAGGCCGTTTAAACGCTTAACGTGAACCATGCTTTGATTTCCGAAGTGCTTGTTCGGGAATTCCAGCCTAAGCCTTGCCCTCGCCGCCATTCGCGTCTACCAACTGGGCATCACAAAATGAGGTAGACAATGCGTTTGGGCGGGCGTTTGGCCGGAGCAATCGAAGTGTTGGCAGATATCGAGGCGCGCAGACGCCCCGTCGCCGACGCACTGAAGGACTGGGGACTGGCGCATCGTTTCGCTGGTTCCGGCGACAGGGCCGCCATCGGCAACATCGTCTACGATGCCCTTCGCATGAAACTGTCCCACGCATGGTTGATGGATGACGATAGCGCCACGGCGCTGGGCTACGCCGTCATGCTGCGCCAATGGGGCAAAACGCCGGAGCAACTGGCGCAAGAGTTCGATGGCGATAAGTTCGCACCCCCGCCTCTTTCCGAAGATTCAATCAACGCACTGAAAAGCCGCTCGCTGGCCGACGCGCCTCTGTACATTCAGGGCGATATTCCGGAATGGGTTCAGCCATCGCTTGAAGCGGCATTTGCAGACGACTGGCTTCGCCAGGCAAAAGCACTGAATGAACGCCCGACACTCGATCTTCGCGCCAATACGCTGAAGGCGAACCGAGATAAGGTGCTCAAGGCGCTGGAAGAGACCGGCGCGGTCGCAACCCGCATCGCGCGTCAAGGTATACGCATTCCAGCGGGCGAAGGTCCGTCGCGCCTGCCAAACGTCACAGCCGAGCTTTCCTTCCAGAAGGGTTGGTTCGAGGTGCAGGACGAAGGCTCGCAGATCGTTGCCGATCTGGCGGGTGCCACGGAAGGTGAGCAGATTCTTGATTATTGCGCCGGCGGCGGCGGCAAGACGCTGGCCATGGCCGCGTCCATGAACAACAAGGGCCAGGTTCACGCCTTCGACGCGGATAGAAAACGCCTGGCGCCGATCATCGAGCGTCTGAAACGTGCCGGCACGCGAAACGTCCAGGTGCATGACAGGCCGGCGGGACTGAACGCGTTCCGCGACAAGTTCGACCGCGTTCTCGTAGATGCACCGTGCACGGGCACCGGCACATGGCGCAGGCGGCCCGACACAAAATGGCGCATCACGCAACGCAATCTTGAAGAGCGCGTCGGTCAACAGGCCGAAGCTCTGGATCAGGCAAAGGCCTTTGTGCGTCCGGGTGGTGAACTTCTCTATGTGACCTGCTCCGTGCTGCCGGAAGAAAACGAACGTCAGGTTCGTCGCTTCTGCGCTGAAAACCCGGAATTCTCCATCACGTCGGCACTTGACCGGTGGACAAAGACCTTTGGACCTGCCGCGACCAAGCCCCATTCTGCAGATGGTGAAACGGTAACTCTGACGCCAGCGACGACGGATACGGATGGCTTCTTCTTCTGCGCCATGACCCGCAAGGGCTAGAAAGGATTTCCTCATATAAACGCTGCTGCAAGGCGATAAGACCGTGTCAGTCCGTTTGTTGGAAAGCTTCTAAACTAGAATATTTGACACCAGTTTATGATTGGTTCAGAACTCGCCTTCACAGCCTCGTTACCGCAGTGCTGGACAGGAGAGAGCATGTTTCGCAAAACCGTTCTAAGCGCCAGCATGGCGCTTTTCGCTGCATCGTCAGCCTTCACCGCGGCGCCCGCAAGAGCAGCGACCGATCCCGCCGCCGTGGTCAAGCATTATGCCGAGTTGGCTGAGGCGAAGTATCAGGATTCACTGACCACCGCACAAGCGCTGGACAAGGCGATCGACGCGCTGATTGCGGCGCCGAGTGACGCAACGCTGAAAGCTGCCCGCGAAGCATGGATCAAGGCGCGTGTTCCCTACCAGCAGTCTGAAGTCTATCGCTTCGGCAACCCGATCGTTGATGAGTGGGAAGGCAAGGTCAATGCATGGCCGCTGGATGAAGGCCTGATCGACTATGTCGATAGTTCCTACGGCACGGAGAGCGACGAGAACGAACTCTACACGGCCAACATCATCGCCAACAAGAAACTGACCGTTGGCGGGGAAGTGGTCGATGCATCCAAGATCACGCCCGAACTGATCCGAAGCCTTGCAGAAGCTGGCGAAGTGGAAGCCAACGTCACCACGGGCTATCACGCGATCGAGTTTCTGCTGTGGGGTCAGGATTTGAACGGCACCGGCCCGGGAGCGGGCAACCGCCCCTATACTGACTACGACACGAAGAACTGCACGGGCGGCAATTGCGACCGCCGCGCCGATTATCTGAAAGCCGCTTCGACCCTGCTGGTCTCCGACCTGAAGGAAATGGCCGCGAACTGGGCACCGGACGGCGAAGCCGCGAAGAATGTCGAAGCCGATCCCAAGAAGGGCTTGTCCGCAATCCTCACCGGTATGGGGTCGCTGTCCTATGGCGAGCTTGCGGGCGAGCGCATGAAGCTTGGCCTGCTGCTGCACGATCCGGAAGAAGAGCATGATTGCTTCTCCGACAACACCTATAATTCTCATCTCAACGACGCGATCGGCATCGCTTCGGCCTATACCGGCGAATACACCCGCGCCGACGGCACCAAGATGACCGGACCTTCACTCTCCGAACTCGTTGCCGCCAGTGACAAGAAGCTGGACGACGAGATGAAAGCGAAGCTCAACAAGACGCTCGATGCCATGCACGCGATGGAAAAGCGCGCCCAGACCGTTGAGGCCTACGACCAGATGATTGGCGAAGGCAACAAGGAGGGTAACGCCGTGGTGCAGGCCGCCATCGACGGGCTTCTCGACCAGACTAAGACGATCGAACGCGTGATTGCCGCCCTCGACCTCGGCAAGATCGAGCTTGAGGGGTCCCAGAGCCTCGACAATCCAAACGCCGTCTTCAAGTAAGATAGATTGATCCGAAAAATAGATGAGGCTGCCATCCCGGACGGCCTCATCACCTCGTTTCCATTTCTCCAAGCCGGGTCATCGTGAGCCGAGGACATGAAGCGCACTGATCTCGTTCGGCTTGTCACGCCCACCCTCGCCCTTCTCATATGCGGCCTGCCGTCACTGGCTGCCGATGCGACACGCCGTGACATCTCCCAAAGCGATCTCGATCGCGTTCGCGCCGTCACTAGGCCTACGACCGATTTCTCCAAGGCCGAGCCTTTCGAAGCCATGTCCGCCGGTGGGGCGACAACCAGGGTTGCGCCGGGCAATACGTCCTTCTCCCAACCGTCCGCCAACATCGCCCTGGAGCAGCGCCAGGACTTCAAGCTCGGCCATGCGCTGTTTCAGAAGCTGTGGGTGTCCTCGCCTTCATCAACGCAGGCCTCCGATGGTTTGGGGCCGCTCTATAACGCCCGCTCCTGTCAGACCTGTCATATCAATGACGGACGCGGGCGCCCGCCGCGGGAGGGCGAGGACGCCGTCTCGATGATCGCCCGAATTGCACGCGCTCCGCGCACGCCTGAAGAAGACAAGCTTCTCCAGGATCATCGGGTCCTCAATTTTCCCGATGTGACCTACGGCGCCCAACTGCAAAACCTCGCCGTGCCGGGTTTGCAGGCGGAAGGCAAATTGACCGTTTCCTACGAGGAGCGGACGGTTACGCTTGGCGACGGCGAAATCGTGTCACTGCGCAAGCCGAGCTATCGCGTCGATGGCTTGGCTGCTGGACCTCTCGAAGCCACAACCTCCATCTCACTCCGGATTGCGCAGCCGACGCTTGGCCTTGGCTTGATCGAAGCGATCGCTCAAGAAGACATTCTCGCCAATGCCGATCCTGAGGATAAAAACGGTGATGGGATTTCCGGCAAGCCCGCCTTCGTACGCGACCATCGTTCAGGCACGTTGTCGCTCGGTCGTTTCGGCTGGAAAGCCCAGAACGCAACCGTGCGGGATCAGGCCGCAATGGCCTTTTCGCATGATCTCGGCATATCGACGCCCGACGCACCCACTGCCTATGGGGATTGCACGGAAAGGCAGACGGACTGTCTTGCCATGCCGACCGGCGTGCAAAAGCGGTTGGGCGACACCGAAGCACCCTCCCCTGTCCTCGATCTTGTGACGGTCTATACCGAAAACCTGAGCGTTCCTGCCCGACGCAATGTGGATGCCCCAGACGTTCTGCGCGGCAAACAAATGTTCTACGACAGCGGCTGCACGACCTGTCACACGCCAAAATTTGTCACAAGACGAAACGCCGACGATCCCCTTCACTCTTTCCAACTGATCTGGCCCTATTCGGATTTTCTTCTGCATGACATGGGCGACGGTCTGGCGGATGGGCAGCAGGTTGGTGACGCGACAGGCAAGGAATGGCGCACGCAGCCGCTCTGGGGTATTGGCTTGACGCGCGCCGTCAACGGCAACGAGTTCTACCTGCGTGACGGGCGGGCCCGCAGCCCGACCGAAGCAATTCTCTGGCACGGGGGTGAGGCACAAAAAGCGCGCGACGCCTTTGCTGCCTTGCAAAAATCCGACCGGCAGGCATTGCTGACATTTCTGGAGTCTCTTTGATGGACATTTCGATGCGTAAACTTCTGGCAAGCCTGCCGCTGACGATCCTTCTCTTCATGGGTACGGCCAAGGCCCAGGATGTCGAGTTGATGCCACCGCCGCCGCTCGACCCCGTCAAGGTGCGTGCGACGACGGAAAAGGCCGTCGACGGGTTTATCCGCCCTGGCTATGAGACATTCCGCGACAAGGCACGCGCGCTGGAAAGCACGATGCAAGCGCTCTGTGCCGATCCATCCGCCAATAAGATGAACGATGCCAAGCAAGGTTTTGCCGATACGGTGGACGCCTGGTCGCATATCGAAATCGTCCGCGTCGGTCCGGTCATCGAACAGAACCGTTTCGAGCGCATTCTCTATTATCCGGACAAGAAGGGTCTGGGCCTGAAGCAGGTGCAGCGCTATCTCGCCGACAAGGATGAGAGCGTGACGACGGCAGACGGATTGAAGACAAAGAGTGTCGCAGCACAAGGTCTCGGTGCTCTGGAGTTCGTGCTCTACGGCACCGGCGCCGAGGCTTTGACCGGCCAGAAGAACGATTTTCGCTGCCGCTATGGCGCGGCGATCGCCGGCAATCTTGCCAATATCGGAAACGAACTGGTGACGATCTGGACGGCACCGGACGGGACCGCAAAGAACTGGAAAGAGCCAGGCCCGGACAACCCCGTCTTTCGCGATGAGCGGGAAGCACTGGTCGCGCTTCTTGGCGTGCTCGTTCATGCATCGGAAGCGATCCGCGACCAGCGCATCGAGACCTTCTACAAGGGGCCGGACAATGTGAAATTTCCGCGCACCGCTATCTACTGGCGCTCCGGTCTCACCTGGAAGAGTATCGGCGACAACATCGCCGCCGTCCAGGATCTATTGCATACTGCCCATATGGGCGATCTCCTGCCACCGGATCAGCGCTCGATCATCGGCTCTATCGACTTCATCGCCAAATCCATGGTCCGCGTCTCCGGCAGCATAAATCCCGATGTCGAAAAAGCCTTGGCTGACGACAAGGAGCGCGCCAAGGTCGATTACCTGCTGTTGAATGGCAAAGACCTGATCTACCGCATCAACGACCAGTATGGTGGCGCCATCGGTCTGAGCTCCGGCTTTTCGTTCTCGGACGGAGACTGACGTGGACAAGGACCGGCGGCTTCTTATCGACAGACGCAGCTTCATCAAGGCTGCCGGTGTCCCCTTTCTGGCCTCGCTTGCGCCGCGTTCGCTTTTCGCGCTCGAGCGCACCGACGCCGTCTTCGCCTCCGCCTTCCGCGGTCGTGACGGTGCCTATGGCGTGGCGACGCTCAGCGAGGCGGGAGAGATCATCGACAGGGTCGCCTTGCCGGCACGCGCGCATGGTATGGCTTTCAGCCCGGAGACGGGTATGACGGTCGCTTTCGCCCGCAGGCCAGGCACCTTCTTCGTCGCCTTCGATCCACGCGGTCGTCGCGCTCCAGTGGTGATCAACACACCCGAGGGGCGGCACTTTTACGGTCATGGACAGTTTTCGCCGGATGGTACGATCCTCTATGCCAGCGAGAACGACTTCGACGGCAATCGTGGCGTCATCGGCCTTTATGACGCACAAGACGGCTTCCGCCGCTTCGGTGAATATGACGCCCACGGGATCGGCACCCACGACATGACGGTGAGCGCCGATGGCTCGATGATCGTGATTGCCAATGGCGGTATCGAGACACACCCGGATTTTGGCCGCACCAAACTCAATATCGATCGCATGGAGCCCTCGCTGGTGCTTCTGGAGGCTGCGACCGGCAACCTGATCCAGAAACACACACTCCCGGAGCAGTTGAAGCAGCTTTCCACCCGCCACGTCGATCTCGGCAATGACGGTCGCATCTGGTTTGCGTGCCAGTATGAAGGTCCGCGCAATGACCTGCCCCCACTTGCAGGCTATTTCTCCAAGGGCGAGGATCTGCGTTTCGTAGACCTGCCAGATGAAACGACCGGGCGTCTAGCCAACTACGTCGGCGCCATCGCGGTCAACCGCAAGGCGGGTGTGGTCGGATTGACGTCTCCCAATGGCAACGCCTTCGTCACGCTCGACGAGAAGCACGGCACGGTGCTGACGCAGACCGCATTGCGCGAAGCGGCAGGCGTCGCCGCATCGAATAGCGGCGTCATCGCCTCCTCCTATGACGGAGATTTTGCGGGCCGGATGAGTGCTGTTTCATGGGACCAGCACATCGCGCGCATCTCTCGCTAATTTGTTGAAATGGCGCGGGAACCAAAGCCTGTCGCCACCATTCATGCGGCATGAAGAACGCGCTCGTCGTCTATCTCGTTTTTATTGCTGTCGTCGTGACCTGTGGCGCGTTGATCGGCATCAACAACGTTCCCGGCGACTGGTACCAGTCCCTGAACAAGCCGCCATTCAATCCTCCCAACTGGATTTTCGGCCCCGTCTGGACCACGCTCTACGTGATGATCGCTATCGCCGGCGCGCGCACATGGTTGCGAAGCCGTATGGGCGGACGGATGCAGCTTTGGGGCAGTCAGATGCTGCTGAACTTCCTCTGGTCGCCGATGTTCTTCGGCATGCAGAGCCCGGCAGCGGGTCTGATCATCATCGTTCCGATGCTGATCTGCATCATCGCCTTCATCATTCTGACCTCCAGCCGCGACCGGCTGTCCATGTTGCTCTTCATCCCCTACGCGGCCTGGGTCGGCTTTGCCACGCTTCTGAATGCCAGCATTCTCTATTTAAACTAAAGCGCCGTGCGTCCTGCTGGACGCACAAAGGATGCCTGACCTTTTTGAATCGACGCACCGTGCTTTCCGAAAATCGAGGCCGATTTTTGCAAAGCATGATGCTGTAGTCGCAAGTCTGCTCCGCTTCCGGCAACCATCGGGAGCACCGGAGTGGAAACCCACACCGAAACTGGTTAAGCTCTCTGCGAGAGCCATGGGAGGCGGCGATCGAAAGCCGGCAGTCTATGAATGTTTCGGATCACATCAAAGAAATCGAGCATGTCGCAGATGGCAGGAACACCGGTCGTGATGCCGTCGTCCTGGAATCCTGGAGACGCTGCCTCGATACCTACCAGTTGGACCCCGCAAAAGCGCGGGAAGCGGTGATCGTTTCGGACACGCGGCTGCGCGAACATCGGCAGCGATCCGGAGATCTGGTGCACATTGCCCGTTCCGCCCTGGAAGCGCTCTACCGCCAGGTGGCGGAGCAGAATTATGTGCTCCTTCTCTCCGATCGGCAGGGCGTGACGGTGGAATTCCTGGGGGATCCCTCCTTCAACAACAATCTGCGCAAGGCAGGACTTTACCTCGGATCGGAGTGGTCCGAACCCCGCGCCGGCACCTGCGCTGTGGGGGCCTGTATTGCGACGGGCGAAGCGCTGACCATCCACCAGACCGACCATTTCGATGTCACGCATACGCCGCTCTCCTGCACCGCCGCACCCATCTACGATACGCAAGGCGCTCTCGCGGCCGTGTTGGATATCTCGCTTCTGAGTTCTCCCATCCTCAAGACAAGCCAGAACATGGCCCGCCACCTTGTGTCTTCGACGGTACGACGCATAGAACTGGCAAACCTGATGGCGAGCAGCCGACATGATCTCGTCCTGCGCTTTGCCAGCGCACCGGAGTTTCTGGATGTCGATCCGGAGGCGGCCCTTTCAGTCGATGGCGCGGGCCGGATCACGGGCATGACCCATGGCGCTGCCCGCTTCCTTGCCGCATCACGAGGTTTGGACTGGCGAAAGCCGGACGAACTTCTCGGACAGCGCGTTGAGGCGTTTTTCGAAGCCGACCTTGATGAGCTTGCGTCCCATACCCGCTCCAGCCTTCCGCAGGAAAGGCGGATCGTGGTCAAAGGCGGGACCATCCTTTACGCGCATGCAATCGAGCCGCAGCAGACCAGATCGACCGTGCCGCTCGCGCGGTCGAAATCTCAGGCGACGGTTTCCCGAATTGGTGATAGCGGACCGGCGATCCAGAACCTCCAGCGGAAGGTGGAGAGACTGGCACCTTCGAAACTCCCGATCCTGCTGCAGGGCGAGACCGGCACCGGCAAGGAGCATCTGGCGCGCATCATTCATGATTTAAGCGGGCTCTCCGGCCGCTTCGTCACCATCAATTGCGCAGCCATTCCCGAACAACTGATCGAAAGCGAGTTGTTCGGCTATCTTCCAGGCGCCTTCACCGGCGCTTTGCCGAAGGGACGCAAAGGGCTCGTGGAGGAAGCGGATGGGGGCACGCTTTTCCTGGATGAGATTGGCGACATGCCGCTTGTCGCACAGAACCGGCTGCTGCGTGTTCTCGCCGAGGGAGAGGTTCTGCCGGTCGGCGGCTCGACACCGCAGAAGGTTGATTTCAGGGTCATCTCCGCGTCGCACCGCCCTTTGAGGGACATGGTCCTTACCGGAGATTTCCGCGAAGACCTGTATTATCGGCTGAATACCGCCGTCATGACGTTGCCGCCTTTGAGAGAGCGGGAGGACTTCTCGTGGCTGCTTGAGAGGACCCTAGAGAAGCACAGCGTGCCGGGCCGCCCACTTTCTCTCTCCGACGCCGCGCGGTTGACGCTCGCGCATCATCGCTGGCCGGGCAATATTCGCGAACTGGACAATGCGATAGCCTTCGCGGCAGCGCTCTGCGACGACGGATTTATTACGGTGGACGATCTCCCAGAGCATCTCGTTTTCGCCTCGACAACGCCTGTGGCCGATGAACGGGAACTCGATCTCCGTACGCTGCTTGCCGCATGCGACGGCAATGTCTCCGAGGCGGCCAGAAGGCTTGGTATTGATCGCACCACGCTCCATCGTCGGATGCGCAGGCTTGGCATCGGCAAGCCTCACTGAGTGAGGCACGCGCCACAGCTGTAGCACCACAGCTGTGGCGGAATGCAAAACCGGCCTGTCGCGAAACCCCAGCAATCTCCGGCGTCTCAGCCTAGGAACGCGTCTGGCATGGGCATTGCACCTTCTCTGGCATCAGACGCCATGGAGGAAAAAAATGCGCGCCCTTAGATTTCATGCGGCCAAGGATCTGCGGATCGAGGATGTTCCAGATCCGAAACATCCCGGACCGGGACAGGTGCTCGTCCGTAACCGCTTCGTCGGCATCTGCGGTACCGATCTCCACGAATACAGCTACGGTCCGATCTTCGTGCCCACCGAGCCGCACCCGTTCACCGGCGCGCATGGTCCGCAGATCCTCGGCCATGAATTCGGCGGTGTGGTGGAGGCCATCGGAAAGGGCGTGACCTCGGTGCGCGTCGGTGACCGCGTATCGATCCAGCCACTGATCATGCCGCGCTCCGGCGATTACTTTGCCGATCGCGGTCTCTTCCATCTGAGCCCGCAACTGGCGCTCGTTGGACTGAGCTGGGACGGCGGCGGCATGGCCGAGGCAGCGCTGGTCAATGAATACAACGTCCAGAAAATTCCGGACGACATGACCGATGAGGAAGCAGCGCTGGTAGAACCGACGGCCGTTGCCGTCTATGCCTGCGACCGCGGTGGTGTAACCGCTGGTAACAGCGTCCTGGTAACAGGTGCCGGCCCGATCGGCATGCTGACGCTTCTCGCCGCTCGCGCCGCCGGTGCCGCGCAGCTTTTCGTCTCCGATCTCAACGATGCGCGCCTCGAACTTGCTCGCAACGTCATTCCCGACGTGATCACCATCAACCCCAAGCGCGATCATGTCGGCGATGTCGTACGCGCGGCAACCGAGGGGCTTGTCGGCTGCGATGTCGCGATCGAATGCGTCGGCAACGAACATGCGCTCAAGGCCTGTGCCGATGCGGTACGCAAGCAGGGCGTCGTAGTCCAGACGGGCCTCCACCCACACGAAAATCCGCTCGATTGGTTCCAAGTGACTTTCCGAGACCTGGAAATCAAGGGCTCCTGGGCCTACCCGACCCATTACTGGCCCCGCGTGATCCGTTTGATTGCCTCCGGGCTGTTACCCGCCACGAAGATCGTCACCAAGCGCATCACGCTCGATACCGCCGTGTCTGAGGGCTTCGATACCTTGCTGGACCCGGCCGGCACGCATCTGAAGATCCTCATCGATCTTTCCAAATAGCCCATCCCTGCCGCAGCCCGGGAAGAGGAGCCCGGAATGCGGCAGGTCAATAGGCTGGCAAGTGGAGAGACCGCCGCTTGCCACAAGACCCAAGCAAACCATGGAGGAGATGAATATGCTTGACGTCAGTCCCGCCACCAAAATCGACACTGTTCTTTCCAAGTTCGGCACAGCTCTTGAAGCAGGCGACATAGATGCTGCCATCCACCTGTTTCAGGCCGATTGCCACTGGCGCGATCTGGTAACATTCACCTGGAACCTGAAGACGCTGGAAGGCCGTAAAGAGATCCGCGACATGCTGCAGAGCCAGCTTGCCGCAATCAAGCCTTCGGGCTTTGTGCAAGACGGTAAAGAGCCGGCCTCGGAAGGCGGTGGCGTCACCGAAGGCTGGTTTGAGTTCGAGACTGCGACAGCGCGTGGATACGGCCATATCCGCCTGAAGGACGGGCTGATCTGGACCTTGCTGACCACGATGAGCGAGCTGAAAGGTCACGAAGAGCCGAAAGGCACGCGCCGCCCCATGGGCGCCGAACACGGCCATGACCGCAACCGCCGGACCTGGAAAGAAAAGCGCGAGGCCGAAGCCAGCGAACTCGGTTACTCCGAGCAGCCCTATGTCGTCATTATTGGCGGCGGCCAGGGCGGCATTGCGCTTGGTGCGCGCCTTCGCCAACTCGGCGTTCCGACGATCATCATCGAAAAGAACGAGCGGCCGGGCGACAGCTGGCGCAAGCGTTACAAGTCGCTCTGCCTGCACGATCCCGTCTGGTACGATCACCTTCCCTATATTCCCTTTCCGGAAAACTGGCCGGTCTTTACCCCGAAAGACAAGGTGGGCGATTGGCTGGAGATGTATACCAGGGTCATGGAGCTGAATTACTGGGGCTCAACGACGTGCAAATCTGCGCAGTATGACGAGGCCAAAGGCGAATGGACGGTTGTCGTAAACCGAGCCGGTGAGGACGTCGTGCTGCGGCCGAAACAGCTGGTGCTGGCGACCGGCATGTCGGGCAAGCCAAACGTGCCGAAAATCCAAGGGCAGGATATTTTCAAGGGAGAACAGCAGCACTCGTCGCAACATCCTGGCCCGGATGCTTATGCAGACAAAAAGGTCGTGGTGATCGGCTCCAACAACTCGGCCCATGATATTTGCGCCGCCCTTTGGGAGGCCGGCGCAGACGTCACCATGCTGCAACGGTCGTCCACCCACATCGTCAAATCGGACTCGCTGATGGAAATCGGTCTCGGCGACCTCTATTCCGAACGCGCGGTCGCGAGCGGGATGACGACGCGCAAGGCCGATCTCATCTTCGCCTCGCTCCCCTACAGGATCATGCATGAGTTCCAGATCCCGATTTACGACAGGATCCGCGAGAAGGACGCCGAGTTCTACGCGGCACTGGAGAAAGCCGGCTTCATGCTGGACTTCGGCGATGACGAATCCGGCCTCTTCATGAAATATCTGCGTCGCGGCTCCGGCTACTACATCGATGTCGGCGCCTGCGATCTGGTGATCGACGGCTCGATCAAGCTAAAATCGGGCGTGGATGTCTCGCATCTCACGGAAAATGCCGTGGTGTTGAAAGACGGCACCGAGCTGCCGGCGGATCTGGTGGTCTACGCAACCGGCTACGGCTCGATGAATGGCTGGGCCGCAGATCTTATCTCCCGCGAGGTGGCAGACAAGGTCGGCAAGTGCTGGGGTCTCGGCTCCAACACAACGAAGGATCCCGGCCCCTGGGAAGGGGAGCAACGCAACATGTGGAAGCCGACCCAGCAACAGGCGCTGTGGTTTCATGGCGGCAACCTGCACCAGTCGCGCCACTACTCGCAATATCTGTCGCTTCAGCTGAAGGCGCGCCAGGTCGGGCTTGAAACCCCGGTCTATGGTCTGCAAAAGCCCCATCATCTGGCATGATGTGAAACTGGCCTCGATCCGTCGGTTGGCAACAACCGACGGATCAGCCACCCTTGTCTTGCGCGTGAACGGACGCCATGTCATTTTTGCGTAAAAATGAGAGGCAGGGGAATGGCATTCACCGATCCTGGCGATTTTCGCCAGCGCATTGAAAAGAGCTTTGCACGTCAGGGCGTCGTACAGGCGATAAAAGCTGAGCTCTCGCGTATCGAGCACAGGCTGGTCGAAATCGAACTGCCCTTTCATCCCAAGCTGACCCAGCAACACGGCATCTTGCACGCAGGCGTCATCGCCGCAGCGCTCGACACCGCCTGCACCTATGCAGCCTACACCATCGTCGAGCCCGAAGCGTCTTTGTTGACGATCGAGTTTAAGGTCAATCTCATGTCTCCGGGGCGTGGTGAGCGTTTTCTCTTTCGCGGCGAAATCACCAAGCCTGGCAGCAACATCATCGTTGCCGACGGGCGCGCCTATGCGATCTCCGACGGACCAGCCAAACTGATCGCGTCGATGACCGGTACGATGATGGTTCTCAAGGGCCGCGAAGGGTTCAACGAAAATGAGCTATGAACTGGTCGATATCGACGGCAAGCGCCTTCTCTTCGTCATGGCGGCAGATGCCGAGTACGGCCCGCATCTGAAAGCCCGCTTCCGGCCACTGATGACCGGCGTCGGGCCGGTGGAGGCTGCTGTCTCCTTGACCGCGGCACTAAGCGACCTCAACGGCCAGGCGCGCCTGCCGCACCTCGTCGTTTCGCTCGGCTCCGCCGGTTCGCGCACACTGGAACAGGCGGACGTCTATCAGGCGGTGAGCGTCTCCTACCGCGATATGGACGCCTCCGCCTTCGGCTTCGAAAGGGGGCGTACGCCCTTTCTCGATCTTCCGGCGGAGGTTCCGCTCCCATTCATCATCCCGCAGATTCCCACTGCGCGGGTTTCAACCGGCGCTAACGTCGTATCCGGAAGTGCCTACGAGGCGATCGACGCCGACTTGGTGGAGATGGAGACCTTCGCGGTTCTGCGGGCCTGCCAGCGTTTCGGCGTTCCGCTGATCGGCTTACGCGGCATCTCCGATGGCAAGGCCGACGTGCACCATATCGGTGATTGGACCGAATATCTGCACGTCATCGACGAGAGGCTGGCAGAGGCCGTCGACAGGCTGAAGGACGCCATAAAGGCTGGAGAGATTCCGCTCTAAAGCTTGCACTGAAGCCCATTTTCTGGCTTTTCAAGGCATCTGCCGGGTTGCCTTACGCCCGGCAATTCTTTAAAGGCTCGCCATGACCCAGATAGCCCATCCCGACAGCATCCTCATCATCGATTTCGGCAGCCAGGTGACGCAGCTGATTGCGCGCCGTATCCGCGAAGCCGGGGTCTACTGCGAAATTCACCCGTTCCAGAACGCCGGCGAGGCATTCGAGAAGATGCAGCCGAAGGGCGTCATCTTCTCCGGCGGCCCCGCATCTGTCACGGCAGAGGGAAGCCCCCGCGCACCGCAGGCGGTGTTCGATGCAGGCATCCCGATCCTCGGCATCTGCTACGGCCAGCAGACACTCTGCACCCAGCTGGGCGGCACGGTCGAAGGCGGCCATGCGGCGGAATTCGGCAGAGCCGATATCGAGATCAAGAAGGCAAGCCCGCTCTTCGACGGTTTCTGGGAACTCGGCGGCCGTTACCCGGTCTGGATGAGCCACGGCGATCGCGTCACGCAATTGCCGGCCGGCTTCGAAGTGGCCGCGACCTCCGAAAACGCGCCATTCGCCATCGCAGTCAATGAAGAGCGCCGTTACTACACCACCATGTTCCACCCGGAAGTGGTTCACACGCCGGACGGCGCAAAGCTGCTTTCCAACTTCGTTCACAAGATCGTCGGCCTGAAATCCGACTGGACGATGGCCGCCTATCGCGCCGAGATGATCCGCAAGATCCGCGAGCAGGTCGGCGATGGTCGCGTGCTCTGCGCACTTTCAGGCGGCGTCGATTCCTCGGTTGCAGCGATCCTCATCCATGAGGCCATCGGCGATCAGCTGACCTGCGTTTACGTCGATCATGGTCTGATGCGTCTGGCTGAAAGCGAGCAGGTCGTCGGCATGTTCCGCGATCATTACAATATCCCGCTCGTCCATGTGGATGCCTCGGACCTCTTCCTCACGGAACTGGCTGGCGTTTCCGATCCGGAAGTCAAGCGCAAGACCATCGGTCGCCTGTTCATCGAAACCTTCGAAGCCGAAGCTGCCAAGATCGCAGCCGACGGCAAGGGTGCTCCGGCGTTCCTGGCGCAGGGCACACTTTATCCAGACGTGATCGAAAGCGTGTCCTTCTCTGGCGGCCCCTCCGTCACGATCAAGAGCCACCACAATGTCGGCGGCCTTCCCGAGCGCATGAACATGAAGCTGGTCGAGCCGCTTCGTGAATTGTTCAAGGACGAAGTCCGCGCTCTTGGCCGCGAACTCGGCCTGCCGGAAAGCTTCATCGGCCGCCATCCCTTCCCAGGCCCAGGTCTGGCGATCCGTTGCCCCGGCGTAGTGACGCGCGAGAAGCTTGATATTCTGCGCAAGGCGGATGCGATTTATCTCGACGAAATTCGCAAAGCTGGCCTCTACGACACCATCTGGCAGGCCTTTGCGGTTCTGCTGCCGGTCCAGACCGTGGGTGTCATGGGTGACTACCGTACCTATGACTTCGTCTGCGCGCTGCGCGCTGTGACCTCGGTCGACGGCATGACTGCGGATTTCTACCCTTACGACATGAACTTCCTCGGTCGTGCGGCCACCCGCATCATCAACGAGGTCAAGGGCATCAACCGCGTCGTCTATGACGTGACGTCGAAGCCACCCGGCACGATCGAGTGGGAGTGATCCCGCTCCCGCTATAAACCGGCAGCAATTGAGAGAAAGTGCTGAAAGCCCGCTTATTGCGGGCTTTCAGGTTTCTAGATATGGCGCGTTGACCCGGCGTTACGCGATTGAATGACTGTCCATGAGGCTCGCTTTGCCCTGCTGGTCAGTACCTTGCGGTCGATTACCTCGTGAACACTCTCTCGCCGCGAAGGGTTTGCGGGCCGCTTCAGACTGTCTTGATCGTACCGCCATCGATGACGAACTCGGCACCGTGGATCGCAGCGGCCCGGTCGGAGGCAAGGTAGGCAATAAGGTCGGCGACCTCTTCCGGTTCAGCTCCGCGCCCGATCGAGATCCCGCCCAGCGCATCGCGCACGGACTGACGCGCGTCTTCGATCGTGCCGCCATTGGCATTGCGCAGCATGTCGAGGAAGTCGCCCGCGGCATCGGTCATGATCCAGCCGGGAGAGACGGAATTGACCCGCACACCTTTGGGCCCGAGTTCTTTCGAAATCGACTTGCTGTAGGTTCTCAGCGCCGCTTTCGCAGCGGCATAGGCTGTCGTGGATTCGGGCAGCGGCAGCACGGACTGGATGGAGGTTACGTGCACGACGGTGCCCTGACCGCGCTCCAGCATCCGCGGGATCAACAGTCGGTCGAGCCGGACCGTTGCCAGCAGGTTGAGGTTCAGTTCGGCGAGCCAGTGCTCATCCGTCAGCGCGGCAAAACCGCCCGCCGGCGAAACAGAGCCACCGATAACATGCGCAAGAATGTCGATACCGCCAAGCCGCTCGATCGCCGCTTTGGCCACCGCTTCGCTACCCTCAGCAGTGGTCAGGTCCGCCTGGACATATTCCACGCCTTCAATCTTATCTTTGATCGTGCGGGCAGCCGTGACGACACGAGCGCCGCCGGCGAGGAAGCGTTTCACCGTGGCGCGGCCGAGACCCTTGGTGCCGCCGCTGACGAGCACACGCTTGCCGGCAAATTCATGGGGAAGTACCTGGACACTCATATCGTGGTCTCCAGGGTCTTGATGGCATTGTGCGCCAGCGTGAATCGATAGGTGAAGCGGAGTGGGCTGCCGGGGAAATCTCCGTGAGCAGGACCTTCGAGAACAACGTCGCCGTTTTCTTCCCGAACACTATCGGGCTCGAAGATCGCTTTGACCGCGATCGCTTCCTCCTCAAGCAGCTGGCGGATTTTAGCCTGGCCCACGAAATGCTTGCCGTTATCTATGAAGACCGCATCATTCGTGAATTGCTTCATCATGCCTTCCAGATCGAGACGCGCATTTGCTTCGATATAATCGGCGATCGGTTGAGGTAGGTTCAGTGACATGTTCATCTCCTTCTAAATGATGCGGCTAATTTAGCGCTGGACTTTTCTCCCGATAAGCGAGATGAAACCGCATGGGGTGTAACGGAAATCGGGACAATGGCGCGCCACTCTCTCATTGAACTTGAGGCGGTCTTGGCCATTGTTCGGTGCGGTTCGTTTCGAGCAGCGGCTCTCGAACTCGGCATGTCGACTACGGCGATCAGCAGCGCTGTCGGCAAGCTTGAGCGGGAGCTTGCCGTTCGTTTGTTCAATCGCACCACGCGCAGCGTCTCGCTCACCTATGCGGGACGCATCTTCGTTGCACAGATCAAGCCGGCGCTGGAAAACATCCAGAAGGCGATGAACACCGCACGCTCCCAGCAGGAGACACCGTCCGGTACGTTGCGCATCAATACTTTCGCGACGGCGGCGCGCGAGATCATGGCGCCGCTGGTCCTGAACTATCTGCAGCGCTATCCCCAAGTGCATATCGACATCGTGACTGAGGGGCGGCTTGTCGACGTGGTGGCAGCGGGCTTCGATCTGGCGGTGCGCAGCGCCGATCTTGTGCCTAGCGACGCGATCGCAATACCGCTGGGCCAGATGCGACGCATGGCCGTCGTCGCATCTCCTGCCTTCTTCCAAAACCAGGCTGTTCCCCAAGTGCCGCAGGATCTGCTTATCCACCCCTGCGTTCGGGCGCGGCTTCCCGATGGGACATTGCTCCGGTGGCGGTTCGAGAAGGGTGGCGAAAGCCTGCAACTCGACGTCGATGGGCCGATCACGCTCGACGAAGCCTCCCTGGCGCGGATCGCGGTGACAAGCGGTCTAGGCATCGGCTATTTCATGGAAATGGATGTCCGCGAAGACATCGCTGCAGGACGGCTTGTGCGCATCCTCGATGACTGGACGCCACCGCTCGTACCGCTGTGCCTCTATTATTATAATCGACGCAATTCCTCGGCGGCCTTCCAGGCCTTCATCGCGCTGGCGCGCGACTATGCCGCCGGACGGCTCGCGCAGCCCTGAGCCTTTATCTCGGCAGTCGCTGAAAATCGGTCTCGAAGACGCCACCTCTGCGAAAAGGTGACGGCAACTTCGGCACTTTTTTTACTCCCGGCTCAACCATTCATCCGCGCGGCGCGTTAGGGACCCATTGTTCCCAGCACTGCGGACCCGTCATGCCCTCAACCTTTCGATTCGATCTGCTCGCCAAGAGTGGTTACGCCGCACGCGGTATCGTCTTCATGCTCGTCGGCGGGCTGGCGCTGCTGTCCGGTGTCGCGGGTGAGAAAGCCGAAACGAAGTCGGCACTCTCAACGCTTCTGAACCAGCCGTTCGGACGCATCTGGGTGGGTGCCATCGGCGTCGGGCTTCTCGGTTTTGTCTGCTGGCGGTTGGCGCAAGCCATTGCCGATACGGATGACCACGGCACGAGTGCCAAGGGCCTTGTCATTCGAACGGCGCTGATTGGCAGTGCGATGACCTACCTCGGTCTTGCCGGCTTTGCGCTTGGCCATAGCTTTCTTGCCGGTGGTGGCAATGAAGGATCTGGCGAGAAAGATCTCGCCCAATGGATCATGTCCCAGCCCTTCGGATCTTATCTTTTGATTGTTGTTGGAGCAGGCTTCGTCATCGGCGGCGGTGTGACTGCTGCGAAGGGACTGACGCGAAAGTTCGAGCGCTATCTTCGCATCCCGGATCAGAACGCCATCGCCACCTGGATTTGTATCTACGGGCTCGTCGCACGCGGCCTGGTGTTTGCCATCATCGGCATCCTGTTCATCACGGCGGGAATGAAGGTCGATCCGCAGGAGGCCGGCAGTATGGGCGATGCGATGCAGTGGCTGAGGCAGATGCCATTTGGCAGCGCTCTTTATATCTGCGTTGCCGCAGGGCTTGCCGCCTTCGGCATCTACAATCTCATAGAGGCCCGCTACCGGACGATCCCGAGCCCTTCCTTAAGCGCAGTAACGCAATCCGTGCGCTCCGCTTTGCCCGGGCGGTGACAGCGACGTTCCACCTTCTAGTGATCCAACGCTCAAGAAAAGGAGCCTTCCATGGTCAGCAAGACAATCGAAGACATTGCTTCAACGATGAAGAAGATCGACTTCTGCATGATGGCAACGCACGGCTCATCCGGCGCCATTACCAACCGCCCGATGAGCAACAATGGCGATGTCGCTTACGATGGCGATTCCTGGTTTTTCTCGATGAAGGACACGCACAAGGTCTCCCACATCAATCGCAATTCTCAGGTGACGCTTTCCTTCACCGAGCCGCCAAGTCTGCTAGGCAAACCCGGCATGTTCATTTCGATCGAGGGCGCGGCAGAACTCATAGAGGACAAGGCCGCCTTCGAGCGCCACTGGGTGTCCGACCTTGATCGCTGGTTCACGGAAGGCGTCGATACTCCCGGTTTGGTCCTGATCAAGGTGCGCGGCGTTCGCGTGCAGTACTGGGACGGGGAAGAAAACGGCACAATCGACCTCTGAGCGCCGTGCGTCCTATCGGACGCACAAAGGACGCTCTATCTTTTTTGATCTACGCATCGTGCTTTTCGGAAAGTCGATTCCGATTTTCGGGCCGGCGCTATGACGCGTCTCGCGAACTTTCAGATTCGCTCCAAAATGCTGTGGGTCCTTCTCCTGCCGCATGTCGTTATCGCAAAGCCGTCACGCAGTTTTGCGCGGCATGCGTCAGGCTGGCATCGCGCAGAACTCGGCGGGTGGATTGACAATAGTGGGTCTGATCACAACCGTTCTTGCTTTGAGCCCCGTTGTTTTCCATTCGGTCGACCGTCGAATCGACATCTTCAGGCTCCGCCAAGCCCTTCGGACATTCCCTTTGCGATCACCTGCAATTGCGCTCCCAGTTCGGATATTCTGTCGTCGCTTGCTTCGCTGCGCAACATACTGATCGCAATTCCTGCAACCGCGGAACCTGAGTGATCTCGAAGTGCTGCACCAATACAGATCATCCCTTCACGGATTTGCCCATCGTCAATGGAAAAGCCACGTTCTCGCGTGAGCTCGAGCTCTTTCTCAAGCTCTTCGACGGTGCGGACGCTCCGTTGCGTCAGAGGTTTGGGAAAATCGGCCAGCAGATGATCGAGTTCTTCACGTTTGAGATCCGACAACAGTATCTTGCCAGTCGCAGTAAACGGTGCCGCCAGTCTCATGCCGATGCGGAATGTCTGGCCTAAAGGCTGATCTGAGTTACGACACCCAACATAGACGACCTCTGCGCCTTCGCGTACCGTCAGCGTAACAGTGTAGGGGTCAAGTTTCCGGTCCCGTGCAAGCACTTCCTGAAATGTCGTGACGATGTCGAGCTGCGACAAAAAGGCGTTCGCCCATCTGAGTGGATGAGGTCCAATCTTCAACGTTCCATCCGGCGATCTCGCCACAAGATCGAGCTCACTCATCACCGCCAGGAGTCCGTGGGCCGTGCTCTTCGGCAGACCAAGTGCGCGGGCGATTTCAGCAGCCGTCAGATTTTTGCCAGAGGCGAGAATATCGAGAATGCCAACTGCCCGGCGCAGGGCCGGCACCGTTTGCGCGGAAGAAGAGCCGGGCTCGTCATTTTGCATTTCGTCTCCTTGACAGGATCGGCAACAGCGATCATAGTTCAATACACAGACCACGGTTCAATTAGATGAACTTATCTGGAGATCGCACAGTGCTCAAGTTGAGAAATCCTCGCCTTCTAACAGATGCATGTTTGATCAACGGAAAATGGATTCAATCGGATAGTTCCCAAACGATCAAGGTTGAAAATCCGGCGACCGGGAAGGTCATCGCTGAGGTTCCGTCACTGACGTCCAACCAGGTAGCGCACGCTGTCGAGGCAGCTGAACAGGCTTTGGTCGGTTGGAGAACCCGCTCCGCCAAAGAGCGCGCATCCATACTCAGGCGCTGGTTCGATCTGATGGTGGCAAACGCCGACGATCTCGCAGCGCTGATGACGGCAGAACAGGGCAAACCGCTCGCCGAAGCCAAGGGTGAAGCGCTCTATGCCGCCTCCTTCGTGGAGTGGTTTGCAGAGGAAGCAAAACGGGTCTACGGCGAAACCATTCCTGCCCCCACCACCGACAAACGCATCACCATCCTAAAACAGCCGATCGGTGTTTGCGCTGCCATCACGCCCTGGAATTTTCCGGCGGCGATGATCACCCGCAAGGCCGCGCCGGCGCTTGCCGCGGGCTGCACGATGATCGTCAAACCTGCAGAGCAGACGCCGCTTACAGCATTGGCGCTTGGCGTCCTTGCTGAGGAAGCCGGCATTCCCCCTGGTGTGCTGCAGGTGGTGACAGGCGAGGCACGGGAGATCGGAAAGATCTTTACCGAAAGCGACACAGTGAGGAAGATATCCTTCACCGGATCGACCGAAGTTGGACGCGTTCTGATGGCGCAATCGGCCCCGACGATCAAGAAACTCTCTCTCGAACTTGGCGGCAACGCACCGTTCATCGTCTTTGACGATGCCAATATCGATGCGGCAGTCGAAGGCGCAATTGCATCGAAGTATCGTAATGCCGGGCAGACATGCGTGTGCAGCAATCGAATCTATGTCCAGTCAGCAATCTTCGACATCTTTGCGCAGAAATTGGCCGCAAAAGTGAAGGCGATGAAGGTTGGCGTGGGTACCGAAGAGGGCGTGACGATCGGTCCCTTGATCGACGAGGACGCTGTCAAGAAGGTCGAGGAACATGTGGCCGACGCTCTGGCGAAAGGTGCTGCTATCATCACTGGCGGAGGAAGACATGCACTTGGCGGCACCTTCTTCGAGCCGACCGTTATTGCGGGCGCGACACAGACCATGAGGGTCGCGCGCGAGGAGACGTTTGGACCGGTTGCGCCACTTTTTCGCTTCGAGACGGAAGACCAGGCGATTGCCATGGCCAACGACACCGAGTTTGGTCTGGCGGCGTATTTCTACACCGAAAACTTCAACCGCACATGGCGCGTCGCGGAAGCGCTGGATTACGGCATGGTCGGTCACAACACCGGCCTGATCTCCAACGAGGTTGCCCCCTTCGGTGGCGTCAAGCAATCCGGCCTCGGCCGAGAGGGCTCCCACTTCGGCCTCGATGAATATCTTGAAATCAAATATCTCTGCTCGGCTCTCAGCTGAGACGTGATCGGGAGGATACTATGACCATCAATCCGTTCGAGTTTCGAACCGTCCCCTCCATGCAGGCCGCCTGGGGCGGGGCAGCAAAGCTCGGTGAAATTCTGGCTGGCCGTTTCTTACAGCGAAAAGCGCTTCTCATAACCGACAGCGGTCTGGTAAAGGCAGGGCTCATCCAACCGATTGCCGAAGCGCTGTCTGTCAGCGGCTTTTCCGTCGAGACCTTCGACAAGGTGGTTGCCGATCCGCCCGAACATGTGGTTTCGGAATGCGTCGCCTCCGCCAAAGCCTTCGGCGCGGATATCGTCATCGGTCTTGGCGGCGGTTCATCGCTCGATATCGCGAAGCTTGTGGCTGTGCTTCTGGTTTCCGATCAGTCACTCTCGGACATGTACGGCATCGGCAACGTCAAGGGTTCGCGTGCGCCTCTGGTACTGGTTCCGACCACGGCCGGAACGGGCTCCGAGGTCACCAATATCTCGATCATCACCACCGGCGAGACCACCAAGATGGGCGTCGTCTCGCCTCAGCTTTATGCGGATTTCGTGCTGCTTGACGCCGAGTTGACGGTGGGCCTGCCGCAAGTCCACACCGCTGCCACCGGCATCGATGCAATGGTTCACGCGATCGAAGCCTATACCAGCAAGCACAAGAAAAACCCGCTCTCCGATTGCCTGGCGCGCGAAGCCCTGCGTCTCTTGGGAGACAATCTGGTCGCAGCCTGCAAGGATGGCAAAAACCGTCACGCAAGAGAGGCCATGTTGCTCGGCGCCACGCTGGCCGGTCAAGCCTTTGCCAACTCGCCGGTAGCGGCCGTGCATGCTCTCGCTTATCCGCTTGGCGGACACTACCACATTCCCCACGGCCTCTCTAACGCTCTCATGCTCGGCCCCATCCTTCGTTTTAACGCCGCTGCAGCAGCACCGCTTTATGCGGAGCTTGCCGACGTATTGAAGGTGCCGGGCGAAGGTGACGCGACCACGCGATCCACCGCATTCGTTCAGCACATGGAAAAGCTGATGGACGAGAGCGGTGCGCCGCGCCGTTTGAGAGATGTCGGCGTTACCGACAACAGCCTCGCAATGTTGGCATCGGACGCCATGAAGCAGACGCGTCTGCTTGTCAACAACCCCGTCGAGGTGCGCGAGGAGGATGCGCTGGCGCTTTATCGGGAAGCGTTCTGATCACCGAAACCATTCAGAAATCTACTCTCAGGGAGGAAACGTTTATGACCGATATCAGGCTTTATATGCTTCAATCCGGAACCTTGAAGTGCAAGGTGCACAACATCAAGATGAACCAGGGAGACGGCGCGGACTACGAAATTCCCGTTCCTTTCTTCCTGATCACCCATCCGGACGGGCATACGGTCATCGATGGCGGCAACGCGATCGAAGTGGCAACCGACCCGCGCGGCCATTGGGGCGGCGTGTGCGATGTCTATTGGCCGGTTCTGGACAAGGATCAGGGCTGCGTCGATCAGATAAAGGCGCTCGGCTTCGACCCTGCGGATGTCAAATACGTCGTCCAGTCCCACCTGCATCTCGATCACACCGGCGCCATCGGTCGCTTTCCCAATGCCACCCATATCGTCCAACGCCGAGAATATGAATACGCCTTCACGCCGGACTGGTTTGCGGCAGGCGGCTATATCCGAAAGGACTTCGATAAGCCGGGCCTGAAATGGCAGTTCCTCAACGGCGCGGATGACGATCTCTACGACATCTACGGCGATGGCACCCTGACGACCATATTCACCCCCGGCCACGCTCCGGGCCACCAGTCCTTCCTGGTGCGAGTGCCGGATAGCAAGCCGTTGCTGCTCACCATCGACGCTGCCTACACGCTCGATCACTGGGAAGAAAAGGCATTGCCAGGCTTCCTTGCCTCCACTGTGGACACCGTGCGTTCCGTGCAGAAACTCAGAACAATTGCCGATAAGACAGATGCGATCGTGGTGACGGGGCATGACCCCGACGCTTGGTCGACCTTCAAGAAGGCTCCCGAATATTACGGCTGATATGCCGCTCTCATCGGCGGCGAGGCTCCATCCCCGTCGCAAAGGTTCAACTCAGTTTCAAAAACGGAAAAACCGGGCTCTGCATCAAGCAGAGCCCGGTTTTTTTGATCGAGCTTTACGGTGCGCAGCCCTTCAAGGCGCGCGACCGAATGTTACAGCTGAACCTTGTCGAAGGCCTTGGGATCGATGCCAAGCGCATCAAGATCAGAACCGGCAGGCTTGCGATGGGCGCGCACAGCGGCGGAAACCGAAACGGCGGCGCCGAAAACAGCAAGGGTTTCACTGAAAAACTTACGCGATGTCTTTGCAACCGAACGCATTTCTTTCTCCTTTTGGGTTGACCTAAATATGGGCAAATCCACCCGTTTCTACAACTCATGATATAGCGGGGGAGCCATGCGGCAGAGCTCGAACTCCTTCGGATGACAGCCACGGCAAATTTGCATGGGTGGTGGCGCTTTGACTGCGGCCCAGATTTTGTTAATTCGTTGACAGGAAGGGAGACTGAACCATGGCGACGGTCATTTACGGCATCAAGAACTGCGACACGATGAAGAAGGCGCGCAGTTGGCTGGAAGCGCACGGCATCGACGCCGCCTTTCATGACTACAAGACGCAAGGCATCGATCGCGCCCATCTGGACGCCTGGTGCGAAACGGCGGGATGGGAAACCGTTCTGAACCGGGCGGGCACCACTTTCAAGAAACTGGACGATGCGCAGAAGGCCGATCTCACCAAAGAGAAGGCGATCGGGCTCATGCTGGAGCAGCCGTCGATGATCAAGCGCCCGGTTCTGGAAAGCGAAGACAAAATCACCGTCGGCTTCAAGCCTGATACCTACGCTTCGATTTTCGGCAAGTAGGCTCCATGTCCAAGACGACCCGTGCAACGCAGATGCTGACCAAGGTCGGCGTGGCCTTTACCACTGTATCCTATGAATACGATCCGAATGCTGAACGCATCGGTCTTCAGGCAGCCGAGTCGATTGGCGAGCCGCCGCATCTGGTGCTGAAGACGCTGATGGCCGAGGTGGACGGCAAGGCCGTCTGTGTTGCTGTCCCTTCCGACCGGGAAGTCAGCATGAAGAAGCTGGCGGCAGCCTTTGGCGGAAAGTCTGCCCATATGATGAAGCCGGCAGATGCCGAGCGGGCAACCGGTTACCATGTGGGCGGCATCAGCCCATTCGGGCAGAAGAAGCTGGTGCCGACTGCTATAGAGGCTCAGTCAATGGAACATCCTTACGTCTATATGAATGGCGGCCAGCGCGGGCTGCAGGTGCGCCTTTCGCCCAAAGATGCGCTCGCTGCTTTGAAGGCGAAGGCCGCACCGCTTGTCGCAGATTGAGCATTGCCGTCTGGGAAGGTGGTTGGCTTTCCCGATGGATGGTCTATTGTCCAAACCCATTCAAGCAGACATGTGAAGGCAGATCATGAGCGTTTCTCCTATCGATCCCGTCAAACTCGAAAAGCTGGCCGAAGTCGCCGTCAAGATTGGACTTCAGCTCCAGAAGGATCAGGATCTGGTGATCACGGCGCCGCTGGCAGCCTTGCCGCTGGTCCGTTTCTTGACCAAGCACGCCTATATGGCAGGCAGCGGCCTGGTCACCACCTTCTATTCCGATGAGGAAACGACGCTGGCGCGCTATCGCCATGCAAGTGACGCCAATTTCGACAAGGCGTCCAGCTGGCTCTACGAAGGCATGGCAAAGGCTTACGCCAACGGCGCTGCAAGACTGGCGATCTCCGGCGACAACCCCATGCTTTTGTCCGAACAGGACCCGGCCAAAGTCGCGCGCGCCAATAAGGCAAACTCCACGGCCTACAAGCCGGCGCTTGAGAAGATTTCCAACTTTGACATCAACTGGAACATCATCTCCTACCCCAACCCATCCTGGGCCAAGCAGGTCTTCCCGGACGTCAGCGAAGACGAAGCCGTTCGTAAGCTGGCGGATGCGATCTTCGCAGCATCGCGTGTGGATGTCGCCGATCCGGTGGCAGCCTGGGTCGAGCACAATGCCAATCTTGCCAAGCGCTCCAAGTGGCTGAATGGCGAGCATTTCGCCTCGCTGCGCTTCACAGGTCCCGGCACCGATGTCACCATCGGCCTTGCAGACGGCCATGAATGGCACGGCGGCGCCTCCGTGGCGAAGAACGGTGTTACATGCAATCCGAACATCCCGACCGAGGAAGTTTTCACCACGCCCCATGCGCTGCGCGTGGACGGTTATGTCTCCAGCACCAAGCCGCTCTCCCATCAGGGCACGCTGATCGACAACATCCAGGTGAAGTTCGAGGCAGGCCGCATCGTCGAAGCCAAGGCCTCGAAGGGTGAATCGGTGCTGAACAAGGTACTCGATACAGACGAGGGTGCACGGCGCCTCGGCGAAGTGGCGCTGGTGCCGCATTCCTCACCGATTTCGGCGAGCGGCATTCTGTTCTATAACACGCTGTTCGACGAGAACGCCTCGTGCCATATCGCGCTCGGCCAGTGCTACTCCAAGTGCTTCATCGACGGGGCGACGCTCAGCCAGGATCAGATCAAGGCGCAAGGCGGCAATTCCAGCCTGATTCACATCGACTGGATGATCGGCTCCGACAAGGTCGATATCGACGGCATCAAGCCCGATGGCTCCGTCGTGCCCGTTATGCGCAGGGGCGAGTGGGCCTGATCTCGGCACGGGCCTCTTAGAGCGCCGCGCTTCCTTTTGGACGCACAGCCGCTCTGCCTTTTGAACCGACGCTTCGTGCTTTGCGAAAATCGAGTCCGATTTTCGGGCCGATGCTGCAGGATGAGAGGCCCGGCCCGCCACTGCGGCAGAGCGATTGGCGACAGCGATCGTAACGGATCGCCGCTCGTGCCTGCTATCCCCTGTCAATCGGTCCTGAAGAGCGCGCGTCTATTAGACTAAAGTCATAAGCCAAAAGCATCGCTCTTCCTTTCGTTAAAATTCTGTCACTTTGCAATCAGGTGCATCGCGCCCGGAAGGGCCAGTTCGAGGGGAGTCGAGCTGTTGCGATGCGTCTTCTTGATTTCTGTGGAGGACAGCCAATGGCAAATATAGCAGCGACAGGCGTGGAAAAGGCCCGCCCCATGACGGGGGAGGAGAAGAAGGTCATTTTCGCCTCTTCTCTCGGTACGGTCTTCGAATGGTATGACTTCTATCTCTATGGTTCGCTCGCCATCTATATCGGCGCGAACTTCTTCAGCCAGTATCCGGAAACGACGCGCAACATCTTCGCGCTGCTGGCCTTTGCGGCAGGCTTTCTCGTTCGTCCCTTCGGCGCTCTGGTCTTCGGCCGTCTCGGTGATATCGTCGGACGTAAATACACCTTCCTCATCACCATTCTGATCATGGGCTTCTCGACCTTTGTGGTCGGTATTCTGCCAGGTGCCGCACAGATCGGTATTGCAGCGCCTATCATCCTCATTCTGCTGCGCATGCTTCAAGGTCTGGCACTCGGCGGTGAGTACGGCGGTGCTGCGACCTACGTGGCAGAGCACGCGCCGAATGGACGTCGCGGCTATTACACCTCGTGGATCCAAACCACCGCGACACTCGGTCTCTTCCTGTCTCTGGTCGTCATTCTCGGCGTGCAGTTCAGCCTCGGCAAGGAAGCCTTCGCAGCCTGGGGCTGGCGCATTCCATTCCTGCTCTCCGTCATTCTGCTCGGCGTATCGGTCTGGATCCGTCTGAAAATGAATGAATCCCCTGCCTTCAAGAAGATGAAGGAAGAGGGTAAGACATCCAAGGCCCCGCTCAGCGAAGCCTTCGGTCAATGGAAGAACGCCAAGATCGCCATCATCGCACTTCTTGGTGCGGTCGTCGGTCAGGCAGTGGTCTGGTACACGGGCCAGTTCTACGCCCTGTTCTTCCTCCAGAGCATTCTGAAGGTGGATGGCCAGTCGGCAAACATCATGGTCGCCTGCGCTCTCCTGCTCGGCACCGGCTTCTTCGTTCTCTTCGGCTGGCTCTCCGACAAGGTTGGCCGCAAGCCCATCATCATGGCTGGCCTCGTTCTGGCGATGCTGACCTACTTCCCGCTGTTTAAAGCGCTGACATGGGCGGGCAACCCAGCCCTTGCTGAGGCCCAGGCGACCGTTCGGGCAACCGTGACGGCTGCTCCCGGCGACTGCAAGTTCCAGTTCAACCCAACGGGCACGGCAAAGTTCACGACATCCTGCGATATCGCAACCTCGTTCCTGACCCGTAACTCCGTACCTTATGATGTGGTGGAAGGCCCTGCCGGACAACCCGCCACCGTCAAGATCGGCAACACCACCGTAAGCAGCTACGACGCTGTGGCAGCAGGTGCAGACGCGGCCGCCAAGGATCGCGCTTTCCAGAAGCAGATCAACATTGCCCTGCATGACGGCGGTTATCCGCTGGTTCGCGGCGCCGCTCAGGTCCCAGCCGCAAAGCTCGACGCCTTTGTTGCTGCAAACCCTGAACTGGCGCTCAACGCCGATGCAATCCAGGCAACGCCTGCCAAAACCGTACCCGTCGACAAGCTTGTCACAGACAAGCTGCTGACACCGGCGGAAGCCAATGGCGCAACCGAGATGGCCGTCTATACGGTTCCGGGCGGCGGCGCCTTCAGCATGGTTGCCGATCCGGCAGCCGTGAACTGGGTGGTCATCATCGCGGTTCTGACCGTTCTCGTCATCTATGTGACGATGGTCTACGGCCCGATCGCAGCGCTTCTGGTCGAGCTCTTCCCGACCCGCATCCGCTACTCCGGCATGTCCCTGCCCTACCACATCGGTAACGGCTGGTTCGGCGGTCTGCTTCCTGCAACGGCGTTTGCGATGAGCGCTGCCAAGGGCGATATCTACTACGGCCTCTGGTACCCGATCGTCTTTGCCGGCATCACGCTCGTGATCGGCCTGCTCTTCCTGCCGGAAACGAAGGACCGCGACATCCACAAGATGGATTGAGGACCCTCAGATCCCAAAGAAGAACCCGGCGAGACGATCGCCGGGTTTTTTGTTGCTCGAGAATGGGAAGCCTAGACCTTCAGGCTCTGCAATTCGGCATTGACGCGATCGCGCCAGGCGCGATTCTGGACGAGTGCTGGCGGGAAAAGTCCGTCGATGGCAAAGAAGGACGCCGAGGGGTCGCTCGGATCGACATTGCCCGCGGCGGCAAGGATCTCCTCGCGACGCGGATCGTCGAGATTTCCGCGCTTGTGGATCGAGGCGATCCAGAGCGCGATCACATAGGCAAACGCCGCAGCATCTTGGCCCGCCTCCAGCGTTTCCACGGTTGCCGCCAGAACGCGCTGCGGCAGCTTCTGGCTAGTGTCCATGGCAATCTGGATATTCTTATGCGCAATCGTCGGATTGGCAAAGCGCTCGACAAGCTCATCCATATAGGCAGGCAGATCAATGCCCGGCACCGGATCGAGTGTCTTGACCGCTGCCTGCATATGCCGCCTGACCTTCTCGACAAATTCCGGCACAGCCATCACGTCGCGCACGAATTCAAGGTCATTGAGAATGCCAAGATGGGCAATCATCGTATGCGGTCCGTTCAGCAGACGCAGCTTCATCTTCTCATAGGGTTCGACGGCCTTGGCGAAGACGGCACCGCCCGCTTCCCATGCGGGTCGACCAGAGACGAAATTCTCTTCGATGACCCACTGCATGAAGGGCTCGGTCTCGATCGACAGCTTGTCTTCAACGCCAAGAAGTGCTTCCGCCCTTGCGCGGCTCTCGGCCGTTGCCGCTGGAACGATACGGTCGACCATGCTGCATGGGAATGCACCATTTTCGGCAATCCAGTGCGCCAGTTCGGGATCGCGACGCTCCGCCATGTCGAGGACGAGGCGACGAACCACGTGACCGTTGGAGGGGAGGTTGTCGCAGCAGAGAACGGTGTAAGGCGCGATCCCCTTCTCGCGACGCTTCGCAAGACCCTCAACAAGGAAACCGACCGCACCGACCGGCGCGTGAGGATTGACAAGATCGGCCGCGACGGAAGGATGCTTCAGGTCCAGACCACCCGTGACGGGGTCCAGCCCATAGGCCTTCTCGCTGACCGTCAGTGTGACGATCTTGATGGTTTCGTTGGCAAGATAATCGAGCACATCCGTGCCGCGTTCGGCGGCGCAAAGCCAATCGACCGTGGCACCGATGACTTCCGCCGTATCGCCTTCCGCATTGCGAACTATGATCGAGTAGAGACCATCCTGCTCGGCAAGCGCTTCCACCGGATCAGGGGACCGTAGATTGACCGCAACAATGCCCCAGGCGCCGAACTGTTCCGACAAAGCCCGCTGCGTATAGACGGCCTGATGGGCGCGGTGGAAAGCGCCGAGCCCCATATGGATGACGCCGGGCTGCAAATTCGCGCGGTCATAGGAAGGCTGTGCAATGACGTCAGGCAATAGGGTTGAAGAAGACAATCTGCTCATAATCAAATGATTCCATAGTTGGGATGAGAAAGGGTACGTTCGATACCGCGAAGTTCCGCGAGACCCTTCAGCCGGCCGATAGCCGGATAACCGGGCTGAGCGCCACGGGTCACATCGTCCAGGATTTCCTGTCCGTGATCCGGTCGCATGGGTATTTGATGATCGGAAAGACCGGCATCCAGACGGCGTTTCTCTTCTGCGAGAAGGGCAGCAATCACGGCAACCATATCCGTTCCACCTTCCAAATGCTCGTCCTCGAAGAAGGAGCACGGCACGGTATCGGTGTCGCGGGTGACGTTGCGCAGGTGAACGAAGTGGATGCGGTCGGCAAAGCGCTTGGCGATGAAAGGCAGATCGTTATCCTGTCGCGCACCAAGAGAGCCGGTGCAAAGCGTCACGCCGTTCGCGCGGCTATCGACGGCACTCAGCATATGCGCGTAATCCTCTTCCGTCGAGAGAATGCGCGGCAGACCGAGCAACGGCCACGGCGGATCGTCGCCATGGGCGCAAAGATTGATGTCGACCTCTTCTGCCACCGGCACGACCTCGGAGAGGAAATCGATGAGATTCTGTTGCAGCCTTGCCCGATCAATGCCGTGATAGCTGCGCAACTTCTCCAGAAGCTGGTCGAGCGTGTAGCCATCGGCGGAGCCGGGAAGGCCAGCGCCGATGTTCCTGCCAAGTGCGGCAATCTTCGCGTCCGGCATATCGGCAAAGCAGCGCGCGGCCTCGTCCACCAGCCAATCGGGATAATCGGCAGCGGCGTTCGGGCGCTTGAGAATATGAATATCGAAAGCGGCAAAATCGGTCAGGTCGAAGCGCATTGCTCTCGCCCCGTGGCGGGTTTCCCATCTGAGATCGGTTCGTGTCCAATCGAGCACCGGCATGAAATTGTAGCAGACGGTGCGGATCCCGCTTGCTGAGAGCCGGCGAAGCGTTTCCTGCCAGTTGGTGATGTGCTGCTTCCAGTTGCCTGTCTGAGTCTTGATGTCTTCCGACATCCAGACGCTTTCCACCACATCCCAATAAAGCCCGCCCGACTTGATTTCCGCATGACGCTTCTGGATTTCGTCGACAGGCCAGACATCGCCGGTTGGAATGTGATGCAACGCGCTGACGATGCCGACGGCACCGGCCTGTGCGGCGTCCTGAACCGTTACTCTGTCCACTGGCCCGAACCAGCGCCATGTATGTCTCATGATCCTATCCTCTGAATTTTAGATCTGGTCGCTGAAGGTGATCTGCACCTTGCAGGCCACCTGGCGGTCACCGGCCTGTTCGAAAGCCGCAACCGCCTGTTCAAGCGGAAAATGATGCGAAATGATCGGCCGCACATCGATGGCGCGAGACGAAATCAGCGAGACGGCCTCACCAAACTCCGCGTCGAAACGTTGCGACCCGCGCCAGTTGATTTCCTTGCCCACCAGCAGGTTGAGCGGGATCGTGATGTCTCCCGTCACTCCCACCTGCACAAGGGTGCCGCGCGGCTTGATGGCACTGAAGGCGGATCGAAGCGCAGGCGCGGCGGCCGAGCAATCGAACACCACGTCGAAGCTGCCCTTGTTTTCCTGATAAGGCGCTAGCGCCTCCGGGTTACTGGCAACGTTGACTGTTCCTGTCGCCCCCATGGCCGGTGCGCGGGCGATGGCGGCATCTGTAAGGTCGGTCACGAGGATTTCGGCCGCACCGGCGTGTTTTGCCGCGGCGACGGTCAAGAGGCCTATCGGCCCCGCGCCGGTGATCATTACGCTTTTGCCGGAAAGATTGCCCGCTTGCGAAACGGCATGAAGGCAAACGGCGAGCGGTTCGGCACAGGCGGCCTCATGTGCGCTCACGCCCTCGGCGAGGGCAAAACATTGCTTCGCAGGCACGACCAAATGGTCGCGGAACATGCCCTGCTCATGCGGCAGTCGCATGGCGCTTCCCATAAAGCGCATATCGAGGCAGTGGATAGGTTGTCCCTTGAGGCAATAAGCGCATTGGCCACAGGGCTGCGATGGATTGACGGCCACCAGCGCACCGATCGCAAGACCGCTGACACCTGCGCCGAGTTGCTCGACATAGCCTGAGGCTTCATGGCCGGAAATGATCGGCTCGCGCACCTGTACAGGCCCGAATCCGCCATCCTGATAATAATGCAGGTCAGATCCGCAGATCCCTCCGGATGCCATGCGCAGAAGGACTTCGCCCTCCCCCGGCGCGGAATACTCCTGCGTTTCGACCTTGAGGTCTCTTTTGCCGTAAAGACGCGCGACGCGTGTCAGCATTTCCAGTCGACTTTCCTTGTCGTGACAGAGGAGGTCCGCGCGAGCCTAAACCTGCGCGGACCGATTTCATACCCTATCGGATCAGACCCATTTCCGTTGGCAGCCACAGCGTAATTGCCGGAATGAAGGTGATCAAAATCAGCGCCACGAAGAGCGGAACAAGCCATGGCAGAATGGCCATCGTCGTGCGCTCTACCGAAAGCTTCGCCACACGGGAGAGAACGAAGAGCACCATGCCGAGTGGCGGATGCAGGAGACCGATCATCAGGTTCAACGTCATGATCAGACCGAAATGCACCGGATCGATATGGAACTGCAAGACCAGCGGCAACAGGATCGGCACGAGGATGGTGATGGCCGCAATCGTGTCGAGGAAGCAACCTACGAACAGCATCAACAGGTTGACCAGCAAGAGGAAGATCCATTTGCTGTCGGTCAGCGTCAGGATCGCTGCGGAAAGCAGTTGGGCCGCCTGGCTGACTGTCAGAAGCCAGGCAAAGACCGAAGCCGCCGCCACGATGAATAGAACCGATGCCGTGGTTTCGATCGTGTCGAAGGTCGCCTTCGCCAGCGTTTTGAACGTCATCGTCCGATAACGAACAAGACCGAGGAAGAGCGACCAGAGCACGGCCGCGACCGCCGCTTCCGTCGGCGTGAACCAGCCCATGGTCATGCCGCCGATCAGAATGACCGGCGTCATCAGCGCCATCACGGCGGAGAAGTCAAAGTACCAGTCGCAGAAGATCAGTACGGCCAGCACGATCAGGATGGAGAGGTTCAGCGACATGCCGAATAGGGTCAACACGTAGATGCTGGCGGGAACGAGCATGACGATGAAGACTTCCAGCGAGGCACCGAAGATGGTGCGCAGGCTGAAGGGCGTGTCCGAACCCCATTGCTTGACATAAGCGAAGACCGCAACCGTGATCATCATCAACAGCGTCATGACGACACCGGGCACGATGCCGGCCATGAACAATGCGCCGATGGAGACGTTGGCCATCATCCCGTAAATGACGAAGGGCAAGGAGGGCGGGAAGATAGGCCCAAGCGTTGCCGAAGCGGCCGTGACGCCGACAGCGGCTTCCACCGGATAGCCGTGATCCTTCATCGCCTTGATTTCAATGGTGCCGATGCCGGCGGCATCTGCCAGGGCCGTGCCGGACATGCCGGAGAAGATCACCGAGCCGATGATGTTGACCTGTGCCAAGCCACCCTTCATCCAGCCGACGAGGGCCACGGCGAAGGAATAGATGCGCCCCGTCACGCCGGCGGAGTTCATCAGGTTTCCGGCCAGGATGAAGAATGGGACCGCGAGAAGCGGAAAGCTTTCGACGCCCGCGATCATGCGTTGCGCCGCGATGATATCCGGCGCGACATTATAGAAGACGATGTAGAGCAACGACGACGTCGCCATGGAGATGGCCACCGGCAGGCCGACAACCATCAGAAGGAGGAAAGAACCGATCAGCAGCAGCATCTCAAATCTCCTCGCTCGTCTGGAATTCTTCCGGCCGCTCAAGAACCGAATAGCCGCGACGCTGATTGGCCACGAAGACCTGGATCGCGCGCAGGAACATCAGCACGAAGGCGCCGAAGACGGTGTAGAAAACGATATTGCGCGGCAGCGCCACGGTGACCATTTCCTCATCCGCAACGATCTCCAGATAACGCCACATCAGCCATGAGCCGTAGGCGAAGAAACCGATGCGGATGATATCGACCGCGATTGCCATGATGCGCGTGAGATTCGGTGGCAGGTAGTGGTAGAGAACATCGACCTGGATATGGCGCGACATGCGCACGCACATGACCGAGCCAAGGAAGACGACCCCGATCAGGCAGTTGACGGCGATTTCTTCGGTCCAGGCATAGCTGTCATTGAGAACGTAACGGGTGAAGAACTGGAGGAAGACGCATCCCGTCATCATCCAGAACAGAGCGAGCGTCAGCCAGTCTTCGAAGGCATAAACGGAAAGGTCGGTATCGGGCGGTGCCTCGTCGAAAGTATGGGCAAGCTCCTCGGGCGTAACCTGAGTATGGATTTCCTGCGTCATTGAATTTTTCCGGTTGGAGCATCGGCGCGAGCAGCAGTGTCAAGATGCGCTCACCTGCCGGTGCTGAAAACGAGAAGGGTGGCGCGGAGATGAGCCCCGCGCCAGGCGCAATTTACTGGATGGCGCGGATCGCTTCCCAATCGGCCTTGTTGTATCCGAAGTCTTCGAACTTCACCTTGTCGAGCACGTTCTTTTCGAAGTCGGCCTTGTCGACTTCCGTCACCGTCAGGCCACGCTTCTTGAAGTCGTCCACGAGTGCCACTTCACGCTCCTCAATGATCTTCGTCGTCTTGGTGGCAGCCTCCTGCATCACGTCGACGAAGATTTTCTTGTCTTCGTCAGACAGGCTCGCCCAGCGCGACTTGGAGATCACCGTATTGAGATGGTCGACGATATGGCCGGTCAGAACGATGTTCTTCTGCACTTCGAAGAACTTCTTTGCTTCGATGGTCGTCAGCGGATTTTCCTGCGCATCGACCGTGCCGTTTTGCAGCGCGAGGTAGACTTCGGCGAAAGCGATCGGCGTGGTGTTGGCGCCGCAGGCGCGCGGCATGGCAAGATAGGCCGGCACATCCGGAACGCGCATCTTCACGCCGTTCAGGTCGCTGCACTTCTCGATCGGCTTGTTCGATGTCGTGTGGCGCGTACCGTAATAGCTGACCGCCGTGATGACGTTGCCAGTCTTGTCCTCGTAACCCTTGGCAAGACGCTTGAAGACATCGCTCTTGGTGTAGGCGATCAGGTGCTCCGGATTGCGGAAGATGTAAGGGAAGTAGGTGACGCCAATCGGCTTGGAATCGCGGGCTGCAAAGCTCGAACCGGAGATGATGATATCGACCGTGCCGAGTTTCAGGCCCTGATTGATATCGGCTTCCTTGCCGAGCTGCGATGCCGGGAACACATCGATCTTGTAGCGACCCTCCGTGCGCTTCTCGATCTCCTTCGCCGCCCATACCGATTCCGTGTGGAAGGGTTCCGTCGTCTCATAAACATGGGCCCATTTCAGTACGGTCTGCGCCTGCGCAGACAGCGCAGAGGCCACGATGATGGCTGTGGCACCCAGCAGGCTTCTCAATCTGAACGTCATTTCTGTCTCCTCCCGAGATAGTGTCAGATGTTGCTTCTCTACCGCCGCGTCGAACGCGACAGCACATTACCTCCCCTCAAGCCTCCTCTCCGAAGCTTTGAGAAAATCTCTTTTGCGACTGGCTGAGATGTCGCTGCATGGCAGCTTTCGCCGCGTCCGGATCGTTTGCGGCAATTGCATCACGGATCACCACATGCTCCTCAAGCGCCAGGCGCCAGGTCCGCGGCCCTTCGAAATGGCTGGCAAGACGCTCGAAGTAAGGCGTCATGCGGCGGTCGAAGATATGTCCGGTGAAGCGATGGAGTGTGACATTGCCGATGATGTCGGCGATCGCCAGATGAAACGCCCGGTCGTGAACCAACATCTTCACCGCGTCGCCGATGGCATCTTCCATCCGCTTCAAATTCTCATCCAGTAGAGCGACATGCGAGGCATTGGCGCGCTTTGCCGCCTCTTCGGCAATGCCACCTTCGATGATGCTGCGCGCCTGGAGAATTTCGAAAGGCCCGTCGCTGTCGTCCGCAGGCAAGATCGAGTGCGCTTTCGGACGTTGGTTGACGTATACCCCTGAGCCCATGCGGATCTGGATGTAGCCTTCGACTTCCAGCACGATCAACGCTTCGCGAACGGTCGGCCTTGAAACTGCAAAGCGTTCGGCAAGATCGCGTTCTGCCGGAAGCTTGGCTCCGTCCGCGATTTCACCTGCCTCTATCAACGTCCTGATCTGATCCGCCACCTGCCTGTGGAGGCGACGCGGCTCAAGCGCCACAAACATGATGTCCCCTCCCGCTGCGGCATTGGTAAAGTGGTCTTACCAATCATGTCCATTAAGGCTGTTTCGCTGACGAAGTCAATTGGCAAACGTGGATCGCGCCTCCGACCCCGTCACATCAGGCAAATGGCTGCGTAATACCCAACCGATTTGCCAGATCTGCGAATGACTGCCGCGTCGCCGGGTCCAGGACAACACCTTGACGCTCCCTTTCGGCCGCGACTTCCCACTCGCGGTCTCCTGGCGCCATCACCCGTGCGCCCTCACGTGCTGGCGAGTTTCGCAACGAGTCCAGATAACGCGTCATCGCTCCCTCGAAGACGCTTTTCTCCAGAAATGCCTCAGGCTTCAGCGCAAGAACGAAGGCACCCATACCTCGTGGCGTGGAAAAATCCGGGCCACCCATCGACGCGATGTCGAAGCTGAGCTTCATCCCGGTCAACACCGCGCTGAAGATTTCCGCCACACCGCCAAGTGCTGCGCCCTTGAAGCCGAACTCGCCACCGAGCGGAGCAAGCATGGCCGCCGCATGCGGATCCTTGGTGTCATGGCCGCCTTCGTCCGAAGCTGTCGCATCGGGCAAAGGCTGACCAAGGCTCCGATAGAGCAGCACACGGTTATAGGGGATGGAGCTCGTCGCCATGTCGAGAAGCCATGGGTTGTCTCCGGCGGACGGAACACCAACCGCAATCGGATTTGTGCCGTGAAAACGCTGCGCGCCGTCGTGCAAACGCACGAAGCTATCGGAGTTGCAGAAGGTGATGGCGATAAACCCTCGCCTCGCCGCTTCCAGCGAATAGGCCCCGGCGGGGCCAAAGTGAGAAGTGTTGCGAATGGCAACCGCCCCGATGCCGAACTGTGTCGCAAGCTCGGTGGCATGGGTCATCGCCGTATAGGCAGCCAGCGCCCCGTGCGCATCATCCGCATCCAACGTTTCGACAGCGCCGAGCCCAGCCACCTTGCGAAGGCGAGGGGTGCGGTTGATGCGTCCACCCTGCATGGCAGTCACGTAGTGGTCGAGCAAACGGACGCCGTGGCTGTCCACGCCGTAGCGCGTTCCATGCATCATGGCGCGCGTCGCCGCATCCGCCGTTGGGGCATCCGCACCACAGGCTGCGAAGACCGCGCGGCAGAACCGGTCCAGCAATGTCAACGGGACATGGGCGCGCGCCTGGTCTTGCAGCATCCTGGCTTCTCCTTTTCAAAATGTCTTATGCATACACTAGACATTGTTTTTTGGCCGTGCAATCCCTGTAGCGCTAAAAACGATCGCTGGTCGGCAACGAGACCGAGAGTGGGGGAGGAGAACAATGAAGAGCGCCGCGACCGGAATCGCGCCCCGCCTGTACCGCAGAGCCTGCGACCTTCTGGCTGCGGACATCGCCAATGGCGTCATCGTTCACGGCACGAGGCTGACCGAAACCATGGTCGCCAACCGCTTCGGCATCAGCCGCGCACCGGCACGCCAGGCGCTGGCTGAACTGGAGCGTCTTCATCTCGTGCGCAAGGCCGAGAGCCGCGGCTATGATGTCGTGGCAAAAAGCAAATCGGTGCCAAAGATACGCACAACCGATGAGAGTTCGGTCCCCACGACCGACACGATGCGCATGCAGCCGAGATCCAGTTGGGAACTCATCTACGACAATATCGAGATCGAGATCGTCTCGCGCACATCGCTCGCAGATTGGCGAATAAACGAGGCGATGCTGGCCAAGCATTATGGCGTCAGCAGAACCGTGGCGCGCGATGTCGTTGCGCGTCTGCAGCAGCGCGGTATCGTTCACAAGGACGAGAGCGGGCGATGGTATGCACCGGCGCTCACGGCCAAGCATATCGACGAACTCTATGAGCTTCGCTGGATTCTCGAGCCGATCGCGCTGGAAAAGGCGGCCGCCAATTTTCCGGACGGACTGTTGCTCTCCTTGCGCAAAAACGTCGCGGACGCCATCCAGTCGGTCGACAAGATCGACGGCGAGATGCTCGATGCGCTCGAACAACAGTTGCATGTCGAGCTTCTCGGCTACTGCGAAAACGCCTCGCTGATGCGTGCCATCAGCCTGCCGCAGGCGCTGCTCGTCGCCCACCATTTTCTCTATCACTGGACCATGGGGCTCTTCGACACCGAGCCCTTCCTGCCGGAACACCTGGCGATTTTCGACAGCCTTCTGGCAGGCGATATCGAAGGGGCGAAAGCCGGGCTGACACGCCACCTGCAAATCTCCAGAAGCCGCGCGATGATGCGCATCAAAGCCGTCGCGGAGGTCATTTCGCCTGACGAGTTGCCTTATCTCGAGAAGATGGAAGGCGGCTGAGCAGCAGGATTCCACAAGACATACCACCCGATAACCGGAGGAGGGTTATCCGTCATGAAAATCGCATCTATCCACCCCTTCATTCTTCATCTGCCACTGACGTCCGATTCCATTTCGGACTCGACCCATTCCATCACCCATTGGGGCGTCGTCGGCACGAAGATCGTCACAACGGATGGGCTGGAGGGTTACGGCTTTACCGGCACGCATGCACATCTCGCCTCGGACCGACTGATCACTGCCTGCATTCGCGATTGCTATGCGCCTCTCCTGATTGGCGAAGATGCCAATGACCATTCGCGGCTCTGGACCAAGCTTGCCCGCTATCCATCGCTGCAATGGGTCGGCCGTGCAGGCATCACCCATCTGGCACTTGCCGCGGTAGACGTCGCGCTCTGGGACTTGAAGGCGAAGAAGGCGGGCCTACCGCTTTGGAGCTATCTGGGCGGAGCCCACACCGACAAGCTCGAGGCCTACAATACCGATATCGGCTGGCTTTCTTTTACGAAGGACGCTTTGATCGAGGGCTCCACAAGAGCCGTCGAACATGATGGCTTTACCCGGCTAAAGATCAAGGTCGGTCACGACGATCCGAATGTGGATATCGATCGGCTGACGGCGGTTCGCAAGCGTCTTGGCGGGTCGGTGCGCATCGCCATCGACGGAAATGGCAAATGGGATCTGCCGACCTGCCAGCGTTTCTGCGCGCTCGCACGGGATCTGGATATCTACTGGTTTGAAGAACCGCTCTGGTATGACGATGTCGGCAGCCACGCAGCACTCGCCCGCAACACGGCAATTCCGATCGCGCTCGGTGAACAGCTCTACACGGTCGATGCCTTCCGCTCCTTCATATCAGCGGGCGCGGTCGCCTATGTTCAGCCGGATGTGACCCGGCTTGGCGGCATTACCGAATATATTCAGGTGGCGGATCTGGCCCTGGCGCATCGCCTGCCCGTCGTGCCGCATGCAGGCGAGATGAGCCAGGTCCATGTCCACTTGAGCTACTGGCACCCGGCCTCGACGATCCTCGAATACATTCCCTGGATCAAGGATCACTTCGAGGAGCCGGCAGATGTTCAGGGCGGCGTCTACAAGCGGCCGCAACGCCCCGGCGCTGGCACGACCGTGCTGGAAAAAAGCTTTGCCCGTTTTGGCAAAAGCATAGGCTGAAGCGACGTTGGCGCGTTTAGAGCGTGCGATAAGCCCGCTTGAAGTAAAGCAGCGCCTCTTCCCCTTCTCCTACGGCAGTATCGACCACATCGCATATGATGATGTCGTGGGTACTGCCATCATGGATTGCGCGAACACGGCAATCGAAGGAGGCGAGTGCGCCTTTCAGAATCGGTGCACCGGTTTCGAGCGACGACCACTCACCGCCTGCGAAACGCTCCTCCATCGGGGTCTTGCCTCCGAAGAGCTGGCTCAATGGCTGCTGATCTGCTGAGAGCGTGTTGACGCACACGACGGCGTTCTCAAACAACATCCGGTACGCCGATGAACTGCGATTGATGCAGACGAGAAGGGTTGGGGGATTGTCCGATACGCTACAGACGGCGGTGGCGGAAAACCCCGCCCTGCCTGCCGGTCCATCTGTGGTGACGATATTGACTGCGCCGGCAAGCTGCGCCATCGCGTTTCTGTAGTCCAGGCTGCGCTCTTCCGCAGTCTTAATCCCCATTGCGGCTTCCTTCTCACCATCTGACATACGCATCTCAAGCGACTGTTCCTAAAGAGTCGTCAAATACAGGACGTCTGTTCCGCTCCACATTAACGTCTCGAGGCCGCAAGGGAATCGAAAATTCTTCCCGCAGCGAATAAATGCGGGCCGACCTCAATTCGCTGTCCCCCAGAGCGCCTTACGTCGTCTTGTTGGATGCACAAACAAAGCCTTACCTTCTTGAAGACGCGCATCGTGATTTTTGCGAAATTTCAAGCCTGATTTTTACACCTCTATTGGTGACAGAAAAAAAGCCCCAGACGACGTCCGGGGCCTTTCATCAGCGATGCTGATCGCGCAGTTTCAGAACTCTTCCCAGCTGTTTGCCTTCAGCGCCGCGTTCCCGTTGAAGGAAGACGCAACGCGATTGACGAGGCTACGAACTGGAGAGCGCTGAGGTGCCGCGGATGGAACGACGGGACGTGCCGAGACCGCCGTCTGAGCGCTGCGCTGCGAACCCGTTTCGAACGCGCCCACGAGGGAAAACAGCGAATCCGCCTCTCTGGCGAGCGAGTGGCTGGCTGCCGTCGACTCTTCCACCATGGCAGCGTTCTGCTGCGTGCCCTGATCCATTTGGGAAACCGCGTTATTGATTTCCTTGATACCGGTGGACTGCTCACGCGATGCCTCAACGATTGAGAGCACGTTGACGCTGATATCCTTCACCTGCGCGACGATGTGGGTGAGCGCCTCACCCGTCTCACCGACAAGGCCAACACCGTTTTTGACATGATCGCCTGACTTTGCAATCAGTGCCTTGATGTCCTTTGCAGCACTGGCCGATCGTTGGGCAAGCTCGCGCACTTCCTGGGCGACGACAGCGAACCCCTTACCGGCCTCACCCGCGCGTGCGGCTTCGACACCAGCATTGAGTGCTAGCAGATTGGTCTGAAACGCAATCTCGTCGATGACTCCAATAATATTGGAAATCTCTCTTGAAGACGCTTCGATCTCGTTCATGGCGCCGATGGCCTTTGTCACGACAACGCCGGAGCGTTCTGCGTTTTCACGCGTTTCGCTCACGAGGCGACCGGCTTCCTCTGCCCGGCGCGTCGTATCCGCCACCGTGGTCGTGATCTGCTCCAGCGCCGCGGCGGTCTCTTCGACCGACGCTGCCTGCTGTTCTGTGCGTCGTGCCAAATCGTCGGCAGATGCTCTGATCTGGTTGGAACCCGCCGCAATCCCCTGCGCGTTTCCGCTGACCTTTATGATCGTATCCTCAAGCCGCTCTATCGCACCATTGAAGTCCACGCGGATCTTGTCGAGACGGTCAGCGAAGCTGTCTTGGATGCGGTAGTTCAGCTTGCCGTTTGCAAGAGCGCCGAGACCCGCACCGAGCGTATCGACCACGTGCTGCACTTCCGCTGCGTCCTGGGCCTGCCGCGCTTCGCGCTCCAAACGTTCACGTTCAGTGAGCGATCGGTTGGCCTCGGCTTCGGCCTCAAGCTTGATACGCTCCTGGGCGTTGGTTTTAAAGACTGCAACGGAGCGAACCATTTCGCCGATCTCGCTGCAGTCAGGTTCAACATCCAATGCAGCATCGGCGCGACCTGCTGCGAGTTCACGCATGGTGCCAACCACGCTGCCGATAGGGCCCGTGATCGAGCGGGTAATGATTGCGGCAAGAACAGCCACGACGGCAAGGACACCTAAGGATGTTAGAATTGATACAGTAAGGCCACGTTGTTCAGACGTCGCAACGCCTGTAGCATAGGCACTCAGTTCCGCACCGACTTTGTCTTCGACCGTCTTGAGAACGTTGATGCGGTCCGTGGTCGCTTTGTACCAAGCTTCTCCGCTGATGCCACTCAACTGGCCTCCAAAGGGCGCCTGTAGAAGAACAGAGCGCTGCGTATCGACAAGCTTGGCGGCATCGCTGCCAAGTGCAGCCTCCAGCGCTGATTTTTCAGCAGCACCTGCATAGGAATCGAAGATCGAGAAATAGACGCCCTGCATGGCACCGAGGCGAACGAATTTCTGATAGCTTTCGGGAGTGATGCTTCCGGTGGTAAAGGCCGCGGTTCCGACTGTTCGTTCCTGGCCCGCCCGTTCCTTCCCTTGCAGGAGTGCAGAATAAGCGATTATCCGATTGGAAATGCGGCTGTCCGACGTCAGAGAACTCATCGATTCGATGAGCTTGATCTGGCTGCCGATCGTATCGGCGAAATAAGCACCAATATCGGCAACAGATGCCTTTAGCGAGGTAATGTCCTGCCGCATGGCGTCAAGCTTGTCGAGCTTTGCTTGCGCGGTAATGGCGAGCTGCATGAAAGCAGGAGTGCCGGCGGCTTCTTCGGTCGTCAGATTAAGCTTTCGAAATCTCGCAATCGCGGCATCGGTCACGAGGCGCTGTTTTTCGAGAAGAGGTCCGAACTCGCCCTGCCCCTTCGCACCCACAAAGCCGGCAGAGGCACCGCGCTCCTTCTGAATTTCGTGGACCATACCACCGATCAGAGGTGCCATGGCTGAGATCTCAGAGACGGAACTGGCTTGAGAGGCAACGTCCAGCCTTCGGAAATTATCTTGGACCACAGCGCCTAGGAGGGCGATTGTAGGGATAGCGGCAACCACGACGATGCGGGTGCTGATTTTCAAGTTCCTGAAAAAATTCACTTTTGCCTCGATCCATCTGAAGACTCTTCGACGGCGCTTGAACGCCTGCGACGACTTTCGTCATGGATGAAGGTAATAGGATAAAATAATTTATTATCGGTTTAATTGCCTAAATGATGATCAGGTGTAACAGCAGTTGATCACATTTTTCATGGCTTAACCAACAGGTAAGGATTGGAGGTGCCTTCCCCTGCGGAGATACTGGGGAAGACGATCCATCGCGAGGCTGTACTGGCCTTAGTCCATCTGAACGTTGGCTTCCTTCACCACCGGACCCCATTTGGCAATCTCTTCCGACACGTGGGTCTTCAGCTCCTCCGGCGACGAACCGACGATTTTAGCGCTGAAATCCGCCATGCGCTTTGCCACATCCGGATCGGACAGTGCCGTTTTGGCAGCCTCATTCAGCTTGGCGATTGCCTCAGGCGGCGTTCCGGCCGGTGCAAAAAGCGCATTCCAGGTATAGGTCTCATAACCTGGCACGGTTTCGGCAATAGTCGGCACATCCGGGAAGGAGGACGCCCGCTCCGCCGTCGTCACACCCAGCGCCTTCAAGGTACCCGACTTGATGTGCGCGGATGAGGATGGCAGGTTGTCGAACATGATCGAAATCTGATTGCCCAGCAGATCGTTCAATGCCGGGCCGGAGCCCTTATAAGGCACGTGCTGCATGTCGACGCCGGCCATGCTCTTGAACAGCTCACCAGAAAGGTGAAGCGGCGTGCCGTTGCCGGATGAGGCATAGGCATGCTTATCCGGCTCCTTCTTCAGGAGCGCGATCAGCTCGGCAACATTGTTGACCGGCAGCTGCGGATTGACAACCAGCACGTTCGGCACGACGACCAGCAACGAAATCGGTGCGAAATCCTTTTCAGGATCATAGGGCTTCGTCTTGAGGATCAATGGGTTGAGGGCATGTGTCGCCACCGTACCCATGAGGATCGTGTATCCATCGGGCTCGGCGCGCGCAACGCGGTCAGCACCGAGATTTCCGCCAGCACCGGCGACATTCTCGACGATGATCTGCTGGCCAAGCGTGTCACCCATTTTTTGCGCAATGACGCGCGCAACGACGTCGGTGGAGCCGCCTGCCGCAAAAGGCACGACGAGCGTGATCGTGCGCTCGGGAAAAGCCTGCGCATGAGCGCCTGTGTTGAACGTTAATAAAGCTGCCGCCGATGCAGCAAGCATCAATGCTGCACGGCGTTTCAAATACCCAATTGCCATAAAATCTCCTCCTCACGGCCCAACGGCCTGGGAGGCATAGTACTAAAAGCGACGACCGTAGCAACCTCTACATGCGATCTAAGCTTTTCCAGGAGTCAATTTGTTATGAAATACACGCATGACGCGTTTCTTATATTTGGATGGCTATTCTGAGCAATAAAAAACCCGCCGTGAAAGCGGGTTTTTCAGCATCATGACATGGAGTAAAGGATTACGCGCGAAGCACGCCGCCCGTTGTCTTCTCGACATTACCGACGATCTTTGCGGTCAAGGCTTCGAAGTCCTCATCCGTCAGGGTCTTGTCCATCGGCTGGATCTGAACTTCGATCGCAATCGACTTCTTATTCTCACCGAGCGACGCGCCTTCGAAGACGTCGAAAACATTCACGCCGGTGACGAGCTTGCGATCGGCGCTGGTTGCCGCCTTGATGATGGCGCCCGCTTCGACCGACTTGTCGACCACGAAAGCAAAGTCGCGTTTCACCACTTGGAACGGTGAAAGCTCCAGCGCCGGCTTGGTGCGCGTTGCCTTCTTCTTCGGTTCTGGCATGGCGTCGAGATAAATCTCGAAGCCGCAATAGGCACCAGAAATATCAAGAGCACCCAGCGTCTTCGGATGGAATTCGCCGAAGTAACCAAGAACCACCTTCGGACCCATCTTGATCGTGCCGGAACGGCCAGGATGGTACCAGGACGGAGCACCGGCCTCGATCTGCACATTCGCCATCGGCAAGCCGCAGGCTTCGATCACTGCCAGAGCATCGGCCTTCGCATCATAGACATCGACAGGCTTTCCGCCGCCCTTTGCTGTGTTCGACCACATGCGGCCTGCACCGGCAAGCGATGCGGTGCCGCGGCGAACTCCACCGGCGACACGCCGCTGGCCTTCCGGCGTATCGCCCTCATAGGTTCCCGACACTTCGAAGATTGCCACATCGCCATAGCCCTTGTCGGCATTGCGCTGGGCTGCGGTCAAAAGACCGGGAAGCAGGGACGGCCGCATGTCGGACATATCGGCAGCGATCGGGTTGGCGAGCTTGAGCGCGGAGGAGCCGCCGCCGAAGAGCTTCGCCTGCGCTTCCGGAATGAAGGACCAGGTGACGGCCTCCAGCATGCCGCGGCTTGCAAGTGCACGGCGCGCGGTACGCGTGCGGATCTGCAGCGTCGTCAAAATGCGCCCGTTGATGGCGCCGAGGCTCTCAAGCGGTTCCGGCTTGATGTTATCGACGCCATGGATGCGCATGACCTCTTCCACCAGGTCCGCCTTGCCATCGACGTCCGGACGCCATGAAGGCACCGACACGGAAACACGCTCGCCGGAGCCTTCGATGCCGAAACCGAGACCTTTGAGGATCGCAAGGCATTCTTCCGCCGAAACCTCGAGACCCGTCAGGCGCTTTACCTCGGAGAGTGGGAAATCAATCCACTTCGGCTCGAAGCCCTTGTAGCCGACGACCTTTGCTTCTCCAGCCACGCCGCCGCAAAGATCGAGCACCAGTTCCGTCGTGCGCTCAAGGCCCGGCACCATATATTCCGGATCGACGCCGCGTTCGAAACGATAGCGCGCATCGGTGATGATGCCGAGAGAACGTCCGGTCTTGGCAATGTTGATTGGATCCCAAAGTGCCGACTCGATCAGCACATCGACGGTATTCTCGTCGCAGCCGGAATGTTCGCCGCCCATGACACCCCCGATGGACTCGAGCCCATTGTCGTCGGCAATCACCACATTGTTTGGACCGAGCTTGTATTCACGCTGATCGAGGGCAAGGATCGTTTCGCCGTCTTTTGCGCGCCGCACGACGAGATCGCCCTTGACCTTCGCCGCATCGAAGACGTGCATTGGACGGCCTTGATCGAAGGTCATGTAGTTGGTGACGTCGACCAATGCGTTGATCGGGCGCAGGCCGATTGCCAGCAGGCGCTGCTGCATCCACTTCGGGCTGGGGCCATTCTTCACGCCGCGCACGATGCGAAGCGAGAAGCCCGGGCAGAGAGCCGCATCATCAAGCTCCAGCTTGACATCGACCGGCGTTGCGCCCTCGACCTTGAAGCTCGGTGCGGGCCGCGTCTTCAAGGTGCCGAGACCAGAGGCCGCCAGATCACGTGCGATGCCATAGATCGAGGTGCAATCCGGACGGTTCGGCGTGAGGTTGATCTCGATGACCGGATCATCAAGCCCGGCATAGGACGCGAAAGACGTGCCGACCGGCGCATCTTCCGGCAGATCGATGATGCCATCGTGATTGTCGGACATGTTGAGCTCCTTTTCGGAACACATCATGCCGTGGCTTTCGACGCCGCGGATCTTGCCGACGGAAAGCGTCACATCGATGCCCGGAACATAGGTCCCCGGACGCGCCAAAGCGCCAACGAGGCCGGCGCGCGCATTCGGCGCTCCGCAAACGATCTGCACCGGCTTACCGTCACCGGCATCCACCGACAGCACCTTCAGGCGATCCGCTTCCGGATGCTTTTCCGCCGACAGGACTTTGGCGATGACGAAGGGCTTGTAAGCCGCCTTGTCGTCGACATCTTCGACCTCGAGACCTATTGCCGTCAGGCGTTCGCAGATCTGCTCCAGAGAGGCATCCGTATCGAGATGCTCTTTTAGCCAGGAGAGCGTGAATTTCATACTATATACTCCTCGACTTGACCGATCAGACGCTCAGACCGCCGAACAGCGTCGGCATGTCGAGCGGGCGGAAGCCGTAATGGTTCATCCAGCGAACATCGGCGTTGAAGAAATCGCGCAGGTCCGGCATGCCGTATTTCAGCATGGCGATGCGGTCGAGACCCATGCCCCAGGCAAAGCCCTGATACTCGTCCGGATCGAGCCCACCGGCGCGCAGCACATTGGGGTGCACCATGCCGCAGCCGAGGATCTCCATCCAGTCCTTGCCTTCGCCGAACTTGATGATCGGGCCGGAGCGGTCGCACTGGATATCCACTTCGAAGCTCGGCTCGGTGAAGGGGAAGAAGGATGGGCGGAAGCGCATGACGACGCTATCGACCTCGAAGAATGTCTTGCAGAACTCCTCGAGAATCCAGCGAAGGTTTCCGACATGCGCTTTCTTGTCGATCACCAGGCCTTCGACCTGGTGGAACATCGGCGAATGGGTGGCATCGGAATCCTGGCGGTAGGTCTTGCCGGGAATGACGATACGGATCGGCGGCTTCTGCGCTTCCATGGTGCGCACCTGAACCGGCGAGGTGTGGGTGCGCAGAACCTTGCGCTCACCCTTCTTATCCGGCTGGAAGAAGAAAGTGTCGTGCATTTCGCGGGCGGGGTGGCCTTCCGGGAAGTTCAGCGCCGTGAAGTTATAATAGTCGGTTTCGATATCCGGGCCTTCGGCAATGGAGAAGCCCATATCGGCAAAGATCGCCGTGATCTCATCGACGATCTGGCTGATCGGATGAATGCGGCCGCGTTCTGCAGGAGACTGACGGACGGGTAGGCTGACGTCGAGCGTCTCGGCCTTCAGCCGCGCTTCGATGGCTGCATCCTTCAACTCGCTCTTGCGAGCGGTAAGAAAGTCCGTCACCTCATTCTTCAGCTGGTTGATGGCCGCGCCGCGTGTCTGGCGCTCTTCCGGCGTCATGGTGCCCAGCGTTTTCAGAAGCTCGGAAACGGAGCCCTTCTTGCCAAGCGCCGATAGGCGCACGGCCTCGATGGCCGCCTCGTCTGCCGCCGCAGCGATCTCCGACATCAGTTGCGATTTCAAAGTGTCCAGTTCAGTCATCTTTTCCTGCCCTGCCGGAGGTCTTGGCCCCGACATCGGTTTCAACAGCATTCTTTAGAAAGTCGGTCGCCACGATAAAGCGTCGCAGATCACTACCCATCTGCACGCGGCCAATCAACCGGGCGAGCGGCAAAAATCGGCCAAGCACACGTACCAGACGACGCAATTCATCGATGGTCGCCTGTGGTGCATGGGCGGACCATCCGCGATAGGCAGCGCCAAGCGTTGCATCAGTGTTTTCGGCAAAGGCGCTCAGTGGCAAGAACAGCAGCCACAGGTCACGCGCCTGAGCGCTGGCAAGCGGCATGACCGCCTGCGGCTCTTCCTCGAAATCCATGAAGCCGATACGGCCGCCTTTAAGAAAGAAGTCGCGAATATGCGGGCGCCCATGGCAAAGACCGGCGGCATGAAGCTCGCCGAGCTCGATCGCCGACTGAACCAGCAACCGATCGGGATGTCCTTCGCTTGCCTTGCGCGCCACGATGCCCTGGATAGTCGGCCCCACGTCTTCCAGCACGATGGCGGTATCGGAGGAATAGATGATCGCCGGAACGGTGAAGCCTGCATTGCCGAACTCTATCATCCGGCGCTTTTCACGCGCCATCATCTCGACAGGCGAAAGCACCGGGGAGGGTCTGAGGAACGCGTATGGAAGAAGGCGGGCGGCGAAGCCCTGCAACTTGCTCCACCACCGTGGTTCTTCGGTGCCCTGACGCTTGATCCAGACGGCGCCGGAACTCAGCTCCAGCCGCTGGATGCGCTTTTCGCTCATCAACAGGGTCTGCATGAGCGCAGCAATATCGGCATCTTCCAGATGAACATGGAAGCCCTTTTCCCTCTCGCTCGCATTGGCAGCCTGAAGCATGATAGTCCCGTCGGCGCCAAAGCGCCCAGAGGGCTTCCTTCTGGAAAGGAAGCATTTTCAAACGTAAAACCCGCCCCGGTTGCCCGGCGCGGGTTTCAAATGAACAACAATTTGTCCGCGCCGTAATTACTTTACAGCGGATTCAAACTCGTTGGCCGTACCTGCATCCTTGAGGTACTCAAGAGCCTTCTTCGCGGCGTCGACGAGCGCGCCGAAAGCTGCCGGCTCATGGATAGCCATGTCGGACAGAACCTTACGGTCGACTTCGATCCCAGCCTTGTTCAGGCCGTCGATGAAGCGGCCATAGGTCAGGCCGAATTCGCGGACAGCAGCGTTGATACGCTGGATCCACAGAGCGCGGAAGTTACGCTTGTTGACCTTGCGGTCGCGGTAAGCGTACTGCTTGGAACGGTCAACCGCTGCCTTTGCTGCGCGGATGGTGTTCTTGCGACGGCCGTAGAAGCCCTTGGCTGCCTTGAGTGTCTTGGTGTGCTTGGCGCGGGAAGTTACGCCACGTTTTACGCGTGCCATGTCATGATCTCCTTAAAGTGTCCAAAAATGCGGAAGAGTCTTAGAGACCGTTCGGCAGGTAGTTCTTGACGACTTTTTTGCCGTCAGCTTCGGCCAGAACCATGGTTCCGCGCGCGTCGCGAATGAACTTGTTGGAACGCTTGATCATGCCGTGGCGCTTACCGGCGGCGGCTGCGAGAACCTTGCCGGTGCCAGTGATCTTGAACCGCTTTTTTGCAGCGGATTTCGTCTTCATCTTGGGCATTTTGCTACTCCGTTATTTTGTATCGAAACAGGCAGACGAAGCCCGTTTCAAGCTATTCAAGAACGGCCACGGCATGCCCTGCCGGACCGTTCGGACGCGCGCTTATAACCGCAGTTATGAGAAAGCGCAACGGGGAAGCCAAACTTCCCCTGCGAGAGTGGAAGACGCCGACCTCGATGCCAGCGCGCCCAAGCATTACTTCGGTGCAAGCACCATCATCATCTGGCGGCCTTCGAGCTTCGGCTCGGCTTCCACCTTGGCGATTGTCAAGGTATCTTCCTTCACCTGCTGAAGCAGCTTCATGCCAAGTTCCTGGTGAGCCATTTCGCGGCCACGGAACTTCAGCGTTACCTTCACCTTGTCGCCTTCTTCAAAGAAACGGTTCATTGCCTTCATCTTCACCTCATAGTCATGGGTGTCGATGTTCGGACGCATCTTGATTTCTTTGACCTCGACGATCTTCTGCTTCTTGCGCGCTTCGGCCGCCTTCTTCTGCGTCGAATATTTCAGCTTACCGAGATCGAGAATTTTGCAAACAGGCGGTTCTGCATTCGGCGAAATCTCGACAAGATCAAGACCGGCCTCTTCCGCCATCTTCAACGCCTGGTCCGTCGGCATCACGCCGAGGTTCTGGCCTTCTTCATCAATCAGCTGAATTTTGGGAATGCGAATTTCCCTGTTGGAGCGCGGGCCTTCCTTGACGGGGGCATCGGCTTTGAACGGTCTGCGAATGGTCGTATTCTCCTGATCTGTTTCGATATCGCGTCGGCAAAAACAGCTTGTCGGTGCAAATGGCTGAAATGTCGTGAACGCCTCTGGGAAGTCAATAGCATGGCTTTGCAAAAAAATCACCTCCTGTCGTGGTTTTTACGAATCTGGTCTACAGGGGAAAGAAACGTATGGAGAATAAGATGACGCAGCCACACGAAGCCCCACAGTATATTGTCGTCGGCGAAGGTGACGCCGCGCGCGAGATCGCAATCCTGTCTCGATCGGCGCAAGCGTCGGATCATCGCCCTGCCCTCGTCTGGCTCGGGGGCTACCGCTCCGACATGACAGGCACGAAGGCCGTCGAGCTCGATCGCTTTGCGCAACAGGAGGGGCTCGCCTGCATCCGCTTCGATTATTCTGGTCATGGCGCATCGAAAGGCGAGTTCAGAGACGGCACCATTTCACGATGGCTGGAGGAATCTCTTGCCGTTCTGGACGACAAGGCACCTGAAAGCGTCATTCTGATCGGTTCATCCATGGGTGGATGGATTGCGCTCAGACTGATCGAAGAACTGCGCAAGCGCGGCAAGGGGCCGAACGTTTCAGGTCTTGTCCTTATTGCGCCAGCGCCGGACTTTACTGCGGAATTGATCGAGCCCAATCTGACGGAAGCTGAAAAGGCGTCGCTTACCGAGCGCGGCTATTTCGAAGAGCCATCGGAATACAGCCCCGAGCCCAACATCTTCACCCGCGATCTGATGGAGGACGGCCGCAACAATCTGGTTTTGACAGGTGTGATCGATACCGGCTGCCCCGTTCATATTCTGCAAGGCATGCGTGATGAAGACGTGCCTTACCAACATGCCTTACGACTGATGGAACACCTGCCTGCCGACGATGTGGTCTTGAGCCTTATCCGTGATGGCGACCATCGGCTTTCGCGTCCCCAGGACATTGAGAGAATGCTCGGTGCGGTCAAAAGCCTTGTGGCTTAGGGCACCGGGCGTCCTTAAGGGCGCACAAAGTATGCTCTACCCCTTTGAATCGATGGGCCGCTCTTTCCGAAAATCGATTTCGATTTTCGGGCCTTATGCTTTGAGCATTTCGGCAACGCTCTTAACCATAATATTCATCTTGCGTTCATAGAGGGCCCGCTTCCGATTGACACTTACCCCTGATCTCTCTTAACACTTTATTAAGACTTCAAGGGACGGGTTTGATGATGAATGCATCGCAGGCACGGGCGCTGCTCATTGCAGTGGCGGCCGGACTACTTTCTGCGGCCTCCGTGCAGGCTGAAAACAAAGGCAGCCCGGCCATGGTGACGGGCGGCATTACATCGCAGCCGATCGGCCATTACGAATTCTGCCAGAGATACGCATCCGAATGCGATATTCGCAGCAAGCTGACACCCGCTCCTCGCGTGACGGATTATGGCTGGACTGTCATTCGCGACATCAACACTGAAGTGAACACCACAATCGTCGCCATGACCGACCAGGAAGTCTATGGCAAGGACGAGTATTGGGAATATCCCAAGACCGCAGGTGACTGCGAAGACTTCGTGCTGTTGAAGCGCAAGAAGCTGATCGAGAAGGGCTTTGCCGTCTCCGATCTTCTCATCACCGTCGTGCGCAAGCCCGATGGCGAAGGCCACGCCGTGTTGACCGTGCGAACCAATGACGGCGACTTCATCCTCGACAATTTGTCGAACGAGGTGAAGCTGTGGACCGACACCAACTACACCTATTTGAAGCGTCAGGCTTCCTTCAACACCGGTCGCTGGGTCTCCATCGAAGATGGCCGCGATGTTCTGGTTGGCGCACTGCGCTAAACAGACAGCATTGGCAAACGCCGCTTAAGTATAGCGTTATCGAAGCGCAGAACGCGATGTCTTACCCCAAGGCGTCGCGCTTTGCTTTCAGGCGGGGAAAAACAGACCAGCCCAATGTCGAACCTGCGGCGGCCACAAGAATGGCAACCACGCCGATGATCTGCAGTGGCTGCAGGTGATGGCCGAAGGCGATACGATCAATCATGATCGCCGCCACCGGATAGATGAAGGACAGGGAGCCGGTGAGGTTGGTCGGCAATTTCTGGATTGCGCCATAGAGCAGAATATACATCAGTCCGGTGTGAACGACGCCAAGCGTCACCAAGATCATCCAAGCCTGCGCCTCGATGCGAGGACCCTCTGCCGAGAATGGCATGAGCAGAAAAATGCCGGTGACCACCTGAATTAGCGCGATCAGTTGCGGCGGAACGCCCTTCAATGTCTTGGCGATGATGGCGGCCACCGCATAGAAGAAGGCGGCGGCGAGAGCGAGCGCAATTCCGGCGAGATAGTTTTCACCAGAATATCCGGCACCGGGCTTCGCATAAATGATGGCCAGCGTGCCGAGAAACGAGATGGCGAGCCACAACATCTTATTGAGCGTCAGCCGCTCTGACAGGAAGAGCGCGCCCATGGACACCAGTATAAAGGGTTGGGTATTGTAGACCGCGGTCGCAATCGAAATCGAAGCGCGTGGATAGGCGGCGAATAACAGCAGCCAGTTCGTGACGATCGCCATTCCGCCGAGCACTGCGAAACCCAACTGTTTGCGCGACATGATACCGAGCCGGAAAAATCCCATTGCTGCGCAGATCGGCAGCAGGATCGCCGCGCCGAAAACGCAGCGCCAAAATACGACGCTTGTCACAGGTTGGCCGGACAAGACAACAAACAGGCCGATGGTGCCGGAAATCACCATCGCGCTTGCCATTTCAATTACGCCGCGCATCTTTTCAGTCATGGTCAGGCCCTCATTGTGATGCAGGGATCCTAATGGACTTGATTGGAGATTGCCTTGAATTTTAAAAGGCGTTACCTCAAGAAATCCTATCAAAAGAAGGCTGGAATTGGCCTTCGCTTTAAAGGACAAAGCAAATGCTCGACGATGTCGACAAGCGCATTCTGGAGCTTCTGTCGAATGATGGAAGAATGTCTGTCAAGGATCTCGCGCAGCACGTGGGACTGTCGGCGCCGAGTACATCCGAGCGGATCAAGCGACTGGAAGAGCGGGGCGTCATCCGCGGCTTTACAGTGGAAATCGACCCGGCGAGTATCGGGTTCACGCTCCAGGCCATCATTCGTGTTCGCCCGTTGCCTGGCAAGCTGCATGTTGTTCAGCAACTCATCGAGGCAATCCCTGAGATTTCGGAATGCGACAAGGTGACGGGAGACGATTGCTTCATTGCCCGTCTGCATGTCCGCTCGATCGAGGAGTTGGACACGATCCTCGACCGGATCGCCGACAAGGCGGAAACCAACACATCGATCGTAAAGCTGCAGCCGGTCAAACGCCGGCTGCTTCCTCTGTCCTGAAATTTATCCGTGCCCGATGATAATGCCGGCCGCCAGAACCAGCGAGCCGCCGAGGACCACCTGAAACACGGCGCGCAGAAACGGTGTTTCCATGAACCTGTTCTGGATGAAGGCAATCGCCCACAACTCGATGAACACGACGACGGCGGCAATCGCCGTTGCCGTCCAGAAGTGCGGAATGAGGTAGGGAAGCGCGTGACCGAGACCGCCGACAGCCGTCATGATACCGGACGCGAAGCCGCGCTTTATCGGCGATCCGCGTCCTGAAAGCTTGCCGTCATCATGAGCGGCTTCGGTAAAGCCCATGGAAATGCCAGCACCGACAGAGGCGGAAAGACCGATCAGAAAGGTTTGCCATGTATCCTGGGTGGCGAAAGCTGCGGCAAAGATCGGCGCGAGCGTCGACACCGAGCCGTCCATCAGGCCCGCAAGGCCCGGCTGTACATAGGTCAGCAAGAACTGGCGCTTGGAGGTCTCATCTTCTTCCGATCGCGCATCTTCGGGAAGATGCTTGTCGCTGAGCATGCCGGCAATGTCTTCATGCCCCCGCTCCGCTTCGGCCAGATCGCCGAGAAGCTTGCGGGTTTCTGCATCGGTCACATGGCGAATTGCCTCATCATAGAAGCGAATGGCCTGCTGCTCCATCTCTTCGGCCTGCTCGCGGATATGGTCTAGCGACAGCGTATTGATCAACCAGTCCGGCTTGCGCTCATAAAAGCCGCGCACATGCTCGCGCCGAATGAGTGGAATGACATCGCCAAAGCGGCGCTTGTGCATGTCGATCAGGACATTGCGGTGCGTGTGCTCCACTTCAGCCATGTCGTCGAAAATCTTGGCGGATTGCGGATATTGAGCGCGCAAATGATCCGCATAGGACCGGTAGATCCGTGAATCATCCTCTTCCGACGAGATGGCCAGAGCGAGGATTTCCTGCTCGTTGAGAGAGGAAAAGGGACGTTTGGAGGAAGAGAAGAGACTGCGGAACATCGTGCCATCCTTTTAGAATGATTCTAATTACTCCTGTGATCCGTGCTTCGCAAGTCGTTTTAGAATAATTCTAAGTAGGTCTTTTTTGCATGGCCGGAAAGCTGAAGGACATGTCTCGCACACCAATGGTGCCGCCGGTATTCGACCAATGATGGCATGCGAGCAAAGCGCCACAAAACACAAGCGCAGGCAGCACATTGGCCCAACAGCCATCACCCCATTTGCAGCACCCCGCTTATTGAACCGACTGCCAAACGGAGTCCGAATCCGACACGCTTGGGGCAGACCATCATGTCCTTGATCCGGAACATTGCTGAAGGTTCGGCATTCCTCATTGGCAATGCCGCACCCAGCTGCGTTGCTCCCAATCAAGCGAATTTCGAGAGCGCAATGCCATCACCAGAAAAGAAAATCCGTTACGCCGTCGTCGCCGGAGGCCAAATCTCACAGCAGGCCTTCATGCCCGGCATCAAGCAAACCAACAATTCCGAGCTGGCAGCGCTTGTAACCGGTGATCCGGTGAAAGCGGACAAGCTTGCAAAACTTTACGGAATAAAACCCTTGTCATACGAGCAATATGATGAGCTGCTGAAGTCCGGCGAAATCGACGCCGTTTATGTTGCCACCCCAAACTTCCGTCACGCCCCATTCGCCGTTGCCGCTCTCGAGGCTGGCATTCACGTGCTTCTGGAAAAGCCGATGGCGTCGAGCGTCGAGGAGGCTGAACAGATCCTGGCAGCACAAAAGAAAAGCGGCGCCAAGCTGATGATTGCCTATCGTCTTCATCACGAGCCCGGCAATGTCGAGCTTTTCACACGCGCTCGTAATGGCGACTTTGGTGATCTGCGCAGCTTCTCCTCAACCTTCGCCCAGAATGTCGCAGAAGAAAACTCTCGTGGTCATAACGGCTATTGGGGCGGCCCTGTGCCAGACATGGGTGCCTATCCGCTCAATGCAGTGCGCAACCTGTTTGGCAGCGAGCCCGTCGCGGTTCACGCGGTTGGAACCAAGGCCAAAGATCGCGGCTTCAACTTTCATGATACAGTCGCGGTCACTTTGCTGTTTCCGCAAGAGCGCACCGCGCAGTTTACGGTGAGTTACGCCACCGCATCGGCCGAAAACTTCACACTGGTCGGAACAAAGGCGACGGTCGAGGCTTCGCCCTGCTACATGTTCGGGCCTTCCATGGGGATCGCTTACCGCGAAATCACCGACGAGGGAACGAAGGAACACGTCTTCGAGCCGGTAGACCAGTTTGGTAACGAGACACAGTATTTTTCCGACTGCATTCTGAACGACCGCGATCCAGAAGCCAATGGCGAGGAAGGCTTGATGGACATGCGTGTCCTGGCTGCGGTTGAGCGATCGCTTGAGACTGGGGAGACCATCACGTTACCCGCAGCTTCACGATCTCGCAGGGTCGAAGCCGACCAGGCGCTTCACCTGGACCCCGCTGAGCAACCATCGGAAGACGAGATGATCAGCATCGTTCCCCAATCGAAGTAAATCAAATCCACGCGCCTCCATGCGTCACGAGCAATCTGCGACACGGGAACAAGCCTTTCGTGTCGCGGTTACGAGACGATGTTCACCTTGGAGGAGACGACAATGGCTTTGAAAGCAATCGCGCTTAATGCAACCTTGAAGGCATCTGGCGGCGAGCCATCATCGACGGATCGCATGCTCGCACTCATTGCGTCGGCGATGTCAAAAGTCGGTGTGGAGACAGAGACTATCCGGCTTGCAGATTTTAACATAAAGCCCGGCGTGTCCTCTGATGAGGGCGACGGAGACGATTGGCCGGCAATTCGTCAAAAGGTTCTCGACGCAGATATTCTCATCCTCGGCACACCAATATGGCTTGGACAGCCCAGCAGCGTGTCGAAGCGTGCGTTGGAGCGAATGGACGCGTTTCTTGAAGAAACCGATGACGCGGGCAGGATGGTATCTTACGGGCGGGTTGCTGCCGCAGCCGTTGTCGGCAATGAAGATGGCGCCCACCATGTTTGCGCCGAACTCTATCAGGCCCTGAACGATGTCGGCTTTACGATCGCCCCGAACGCGGTGGCCTATTGGGTGGGCGAAGCGATGGGGAGCACAAACTTTTCCGATCTGGAGCATATCCCAGAAACAGTGACGAAGGCCGTCGACATGCTGGCTCGCAACACCGTGCATTTGGCAAGGCTGACCAAAGAAAACCCCTATCCGGTGAAGCGTGAGAACGGGTATTCATATCTTCCTGCATCAAGCGAGTGACACCTCGGGTCTCAATCATACCGTTAATTAGTCGGCTAATAAAAGCGCCTTGATCGGTTCTTTAAAAGCTCGGAGGCGTGCAGGCACTGATCACCTCGCAGGGCACCGGCCCAACGCAGCGAAAGACATGGGGGCGCCTGCTTTCGAAGTAGTAGGCGTCACCCGGCCCAAGAATGCGGCGTTCGTCATCGACGGTGACCTCCAGCCGGCCAGAGAGCACGATGCCACCCTCCTCCCCCTCATGCACCAGAGGCACACGTCCGGTGCTGGCGCCGGGTTGATAACACTCTTTGAGAATCTGCAGGCTCCTGCCGAACAGGTTATCTCCGATTTGCCGGTAGGAAATCGGCCCCTTGCCGATCTCGACCAGCTCTTGCGCAGCATAGAACGCCTTGCGCGGCTTGTCCGGCTCGAAGGCGAAAAACTCTGCAAGGCCAATCGGAATGCCGTCCAGGATCCGCTTCAGGGCACCAACGGACGGATTGGCCGAATTGGACTCGATCAGCGAAATCGTCGAGTTCGTTACGCCTGCCCTGCGGGCCAACTCGCGTTGCGACAACTTGTGCATCGACCGAAGATGACGCAATCTGTTGCCAATATCGACGCTCATTGAAATCTCCGCGTTTCACATGTTCGGTATAGCGCAAACATACACCCTTCTACTCAGTTAAAACAATAGGTTAGGACTGAACAAAAAAGGACTTGTTTACAGCCATAAAGTCGCGGATGGATGCATCATCCAAGTCAAGGGGACCCTCATGGACCATCAAACCAAAGCCAATATGCCAAACCTCGCCAATTTCTGGATGCCGTTCACGGCGAACCGCCAGTTCAAGGCGTCACCCCGTCTGCTGGCGAGTGCTGAGGGCATGTACTACACCGATATTGACGGCAACCGGATCCTTGACGGCACGGCAGGCTTGTGGTGCGTGAATGCGGGCCACGGCCGCAAGCGGATTTCGACGGCTGTCGAGCGACAGCTCTCCACGATGGATTTCGCGCCCACCTTCCAGATGGGCCATCCCATCGCTTTCGAATTTGCCGAAAAGCTCGCCGCGCATGCACCAGGCGGTACCGCTGCCGAACTCGATCGTGTCTTTTTCACAGGTTCTGGTTCTGAATCCGTAGACACAGCGCTCAAGATTGCGATCGCCTATCAGCGCGCCATCGGCCAGGGAACACGCACACGCATCATCGGCCGTGAGAAGGGTTATCACGGCGTTGGCTTCGGCGGCATCTCGGTTGGCGGTCTCGTCAACAACCGCCGCGTTTTCCCGCAGATCCCCGCCGACCATATGCGCCACACACTCGACTTGGAGCGCAACGCGTTCAGCAAGGGTCTACCACAGCATGGTTTGGAGCTTGCGGAAGATCTGGAGCGTCTCGTCGCTCTTCACGGCGCAGAGACGATTGCCGCAGTGATTGTCGAACCGATGTCGGGTTCGGCCGGCGTGATCCTGCCACCCAAGGGCTATTTGGAAAGGCTTCGCGCCATTGCCGACAAGCATGGCATCCTGGTGATCTTCGATGAGGTCATCACCGGCTTTGGTCGTCTCGGTCAGCCATTCGCCACCGATTACTTCGGCGTCGTTCCGGATCTTGTCACGACCGCCAAGGGTATCACCAACGGCTCGATCCCGATGGGCGCGGTGTTCGCGAAGCGCTATGTCTATGATGCGCTGATGCACGGCCCAGAAAACCAGATCGAACTGTTCCACGGTTACACCTATTCAGGCCACCCGGTTGCCTGCGCCGCCGGCATCGCGACGCTCGAGATCTATGAGGAAGAAGGCCTTCTGACACGCGCGGCATCGCTGGCGCAGAAATGGGAAGATGCCCTCCATGGACTGAAGGGTGCACCACATGTGGTCGATATCCGCAATCTCGGCCTCGTCGGCGCCATCGAACTTGCCCCGCGCGACGGTGCTCCAGGAACACGCGCTTACGACGTCTTTGTCGATTGCTTCAAGAAGGGCCTTCTTGTCCGCGTTACGGGAGATATCATAGCGCTCTCTCCTCCCCTGATCATCGAGGAACATCAGATCGATACGATCGTCTCCATGATCGAGGATGCACTTCAGCGAGCTGCGTGATCGCTCAAGGTGTGAAGAAGGTCCGGGGTGAGGAACCCGCCCCGGACCGTATCTGACCAGATTTAGTCAAAATTTAAGAATTTTCATCCCGTTGTAATATAACGACAAAAATCCTCATATCAAAGCAAAGTCACGCTTTGCTTTCTGCACTTCGTATAGCTGTTTTTGCAGGATTTTGATCGCTTTGCGATGCCTCGACTTGAACACGTTGTTGGATCGATTCGGCGACTTTGCGAGTCTGCACACGTATGTCAGGCACAGCAGTAATTTCCCAAAACTGCCCCGCTGTCAAGGCACCCACAGCGAATAGGTCAGACTGCGCATGCCCATCAGGCTTGAGAACATGGGACTGCGCATCGACCCTGATGCCCAATCCAAGTGGGTCGGTATCGATCATTTTATCTGTGACCATCTGCTGCAGAAGCGGAGAGTGAGCGATCCCAGCTCGTTCCATGCCGGTACAATTTACCAGCCAGTCGAACGGCAAACAGACCTGGCCCGTTTCACCTCGTTTACGGTAGGTCAGGAAAGGCCCCTCCTCCGCCCTGGCAATACTTTGTACGAAACCAGCGTGAACTTTGACCACATCCTGCTTCAGCAATCCATCGAAGACCTCATGCACTTGCGGCGCGACCCGGTGCCGGTGAATATTCCACCAGGCAAGGGCATGGCGAAGGAACCGCGCCCGCTTCGGCTCATCTAGGGACTGCCAGAGCTTTTGGGTCTGTGGACGCAAACCATCCATGACGGCACGCCACTCAGCGCCCGCTCTTACAACGCGCCGAAGGTCGGCCAGGATTTGACTGATTTCGCTGCGGCCTGCATTCAGCTTCGGGTCTACAGGGGTGACGGGCGATGTGCTGTGACCATGCGGGACGAGGCCACGGCGGGAGATTACATGGATCTTTCCGCGATGCCCCATATTCCGGAGCGACAAAACCTGATCGATCATCGTCAAGCCGGACCCCAAGATACAGATCGTGTCATCGGGCTGAACTCTGGAGAGCCAGTTGAGACGCCATGGGTTTCGGACGACGCGGCGCAGCAGCGCCATATCGGCTTCTCGAGTTAGCCTCGGTAAACTTGCCGTCCCGACGCCAAGACACAGGACCCCCCTTTCGGCAATCAGCGACGTTCCGTCACTAAGCCGAAAGGTGACACGGCCCTCACTAATGGCTGCACACGACATCGCCTTGGCCTTGATAAAGTCGACTCGGATTCGCTGCCTTTGATCTCGAAGAAGGGCGGCGAGTGTATCGCGCAAATAAAGTCCGTAGTCATTTCGGCTGGCAAAGCCAGACCCGTCTACGTCCCGTCCTCGGCTACTCAGCCAATTGAGAAAGTCGTCGGGACGATCGACAAATGCGCTCATTCGCGCTGCTGGTACATTTAACCGATGAAGATGCAGTTCAGTGCGATATGCCGTTCCTCTTCCGAAGCTCGCATCATCGCCGACGATGGCAATCGATGTCCCTGCCGGAAGCAATTGCAAAAGATTGGTCACCAGACTGATCGCTGAAAATCCGGATCCCACCACCGCGACGTCATAGATCATATTGGCCTCCTTGGCATTGCATGAACAACAAAGCTCACGCCAACTCAAAAAGCAAATGAAAGCATCGACACATAGGGGTCGCTCGGCAGCGCTCCAGAAATCGGTTAGCCGCGGCTAACACGGTGAACGCATAATGGAGGTTCCGCCTCGCGCATTTGCCGAGCCACCAAACTCTATTTCTGATTCAAAATGCCGTTGTATGACGCTGAAAAGATTCATGTTTGGCTTAAGAAATGCCTATTGCGTCAAAAAGAGAATCGGCGCTTATATCCCAGTTGCGGAAAAATCCGATTTCGACGGAAAAAACCGCAACTGATCTAACGAGCGGAAAAGAGAGAAATGACACCTGGTGCTGACCCCAACATTGCTGAGAGAGCGCCCGATCTCACGAGCCTCATCTTACAGCATTCGGCAGCTTTGTCTGCACAGCTTCAGGCGCACAATGCTCACACATTTGCGCCGTTGTCCGAAAAGACCATGCGCACATTCTCTCCTTCCGAGACAGCAAAGCTGATCGGTATTGGTGAGGCCTATCTTCGCCAGATCGCCGCCGAGATGCCGGACCTCAGCGCATCGCAGAGCGGCGGTCGCCGTAGCTATTCCGTCGACGACATCCACGCGATCCGCAAACACCTCGATCAGGGTGCCCGCGGTACACGCCGCTATCTGCCGCATCGCCGTGAAGGTGAGGCGCTCCAAGTCGTCGCAGTCATGAATTTCAAGGGCGGCTCAGGCAAGACGACTACCTCCGCGCATCTCGCTCAGTATCTGGCGTTGCGCGGCTATCGCGTTCTCGCCATCGACCTTGACCCGCAGGCCAGTCTGTCTGCCCTCTTCGGTCACCAGCCTGAATTGGATGTCGGTCCAAACGAAACACTATATGGTGCTATCCGCTACGACGATGAACAGCGTCCGGTCGCAGAAATTGTCAGGGGCACCTACATCCCTGACCTCCACATCATTCCTGGCAATCTGGAGCTTATGGAGTTCGAGCATGACACGCCTCGTGCTTTGATGCGCCGCGCGCCTGGCGACACATTGTTCTTCGCCCGCATCGGTCAGGCAATCGCTCAGGTGCAGAACTTCTACGACGTCGTTGTCATCGATTGCCCTCCTCAGCTCGGCTATCTGACACTGTCTGCCCTGACGGCTGCGACCTCGGTTCTCGTGACCGTTCATCCGCAAATGCTCGACGTAATGTCGATGAACCAGTTCCTGGCAATGACCGGCGATCTTCTCTCTGAAATCGGCCGTGCCGGTGCGCGCTCGGATTATCATTGGATGCGTTATCTGGTCACGCGCTTCGAACCGAGCGACGGACCACAGAACCAGATGGTGGCGTTTCTACGTTCCATCTTCGGTGAGAACGTTCTGAACCATCCAATGCTGAAGAGCACGGCGATCTCCGACGCCGGTTTGACCAATCAGACCTTGTTTGAAGTTGAACGGACCCTCTTCACCCGGTCGACTTATGACCGTGCTTTGGAAGCCATGACTAACGTAAATGCCGAAATTGAAGGCCTGATAAAAAAAGCGTGGGGTAGAAACGCATGAGCAGAAAGCAAATCTTCGCCAATCTCGGCGGCAGTAATGCCGACAACAACGAAGCCGCTGCGGACCGTCCGCGCCCACGCATTCGTCCTATTCTCGGGTCGCCGGATCTGGTGACCGACACCGTGAACTCGCCCGTTGGAATGATCGGTCAGTCACTCAACGAGGTTTCCGAACGCAGCAAGCGTGCCGAAGAAATCGAAAAGAAGCTGGCTGAAGGCCTGGCGATCGTTGCGCTTGATCCTGCAGATATCGATCCATCCTTTATTCCCGACCGCATGCCGGCATCGCGTGAGGCAGATGTGGGCCTGGTCGAAGCCATTCGTGAGCAGGGCCAACAGGTCCCGATCCTGGTTCGCCCGCATCCAGATAGGCCCGGCCGCTATCAGGTCGCGTTCGGACATCGTCGTCTGCGTGCTGTCGCGGAAATCGGTATTCCTGTTCGTGCCGTTGTTCGTGATCTGACAGACGAGCAGCTTGTCGTGGCACAGGGCCAGGAAAACAACGAACGCCGCGATCTCAGCTACATCGAGAAAGCGCGCTTTGCACAGAAGCTGCAGCTCAGGTTTTCGCGTGAGACCATCATGGCGGCGATGTCTCTCTATAAGAGCGATCTTTCCAACATGCTGTCGGTCGTAGGCCGTATTCCCGATGATATCGTGGACAAGGTTGGTCCTGCTCCTGGCGTCGGCCGCCGCAACTGGATGGATCTCGCTGATCAGTTGACGTCATCCAAGGTGAATGATGTCGCTCGGTCCTTCCTTGAGGACGATCGCATCGAAAGGCTCGCCTCTGAAGAACGTTTCAAGGCTCTGCTGGAATATCTCAAGCCGAAGGTGGAACCCAAGCGCAGCGGTGTTCTGGCGTCGAAGAGCGGTCAAAAACTCGCGAAGATCGTCGAGACGGACCGCAAGATCGACATCTCCATCGACCGCAAGGAAGCTCCTGAGTTCGCGTCTTTCGTTCTGGAGCACCTGCAGGCTCTGTTTGAGGAGCACCGCTCTAAACAATAGAGCCCGTCTGCTGCGCGAGGTCAACCAAGGCTTTGCGATAGCAACAGGTTCGAACACGACATCCAAGCGCGAGACGGCTTTCTCAAGATTCGACGCGCTTTAACGAAACCAACGAGTGAAACAGAAACAGGAGCATCTGGCCCAAAAGAAAAAAGCCCCCGAACGTTGCCGCGCGGAAGCCTTTCTTTGATTTAAGCACCCGAAGAATCTCATTTCCGCGAATCATAGTCAAGAGTCTTGGCATCGAATTCTTTTCGGTGAGCGATTTTCTTTTGCCTTTTTGAAGGTGAAAGACATGAATAGCGATACTGTAACGACGCCCTTTGGGCGGCGAGGGGTTAGTTATGCCCAACTCGCACATCAATTTGCGTCTCAACGCATCAATACGGAACATTCCATCGACAAGTGGAAACTTTTCCGTCGGATCTGTGAAGCAAGAACCGTCCTAGGCGTTTCGGACCGGTCTCTGGCCGTTCTCAACGCACTTCTCAGCTTCTATCCGAAAACAGAACTGTCCGACGAACATGGTTTGGTGGTCTTCCCATCCAATGACCAACTGTCACTGCGGGCCCATGGAATGTCGGAGCAGACATTGCGCCGGCATCTTGCAGCGCTCGTTGATGCTGGTCTCATTCTGCGCAAGGATAGTCCAAACGGAAAACGCTATGCCAGGAAGAATCGCGCTGGAAGTATCAGCGATGCTTTCGGATTCTCGCTCGCACCTCTCATCGCACGCTCTGACGAGATCGAAGCCATTGCGGACATGCTGGCCGAGGAGCACCTTCAGCTCCAGCGCATGCGTGAAAAGATCAGCCTGTGCCGGCGTGACATTGTCAAACTCATCGAACTTCTTGCCGACTGCACCGACCAAGATCGACTGGATGTCTTTCACGCACGTCAAATCGTCGTCACTGCAAAGATGGATCGCAAGACAAAGGCACCGCAGCTCAACCTTATTCTCGATGAACTGAGCGAAATCCGGAACGATATTGCTAAGCTTTTGGAAAAACAGCTAGAAATCGAAAAAATAAGCGCCAATGCCTATCAAAATGAGCGGCTTATACAGAGTTCAGAATCCGAATCCTATTTTGAAGATGGCAGCCCTGTGGAAAACGCGAACACTCCGGAAGCGGAGATGGCAGAGGCACATCCATTGGCGATCAACGCAAACCAATCCTCGAAAAGCGAGGGAACCCTCAGCGAAGAGAAGTATGATCTCCAGACGGTGCTACGAGCCTGCCCTGAGATCGCGCTTTACGGCCCCAATGGCACTGTGAGGAGTTGGATGGACCTCAAAACTGCAGCCAATGTGGTGAAAACCATGCTCTCTATCAGTCAATCGGCTTATGATGAAGCAGAGAGACAGGTAGGCCCACAAGCCACCAGTGCAATCATAGCGTGTATTCTGGAGAGATCTGGACAGATCAATTCCGCCGGTGGCTATCTGCGAAGCCTGATCAAAAAGAAGCATACCAACAGCTTCAGTGTGAAACCGATGCTGATGGCGCTTCTCCGGTCCAAAATGTCAACCAACCTGGCTCCAGCATCACTTCGTTGCTGAAAAACACCTCCCATGACGCATATTCGGCCCGCTGAACCACAAGAGCTAAGACAACGACCGAGATCAAAACGAGTACCGTAGACACCCCATCCCTTCGCAATCTGCATTGGGCTTCCCATATCAGAAACAAGAAGAGCAATGACACGGAGCAGCCCATTGAACGACCAGAGCGTATCACTGAAGCCCATGGGACCTGTGACGGAAGCGTCGACGGCCAGAGCGCTGCTGGCGCTTATCCGCAACCCACTCGAAGCACTGCCACCTGCAGTCTTCACCGAACCCCTGGTGTTTTCAAAAGTCGCCGGGCGGGTCAGCATCTACATCTCCGACCCAACGCTGATCCATGAGGCGCTTGTGAAGAATGCGGATGTGTTGGGAAAGGGGGATCAGGTTCGTCGTGCACTTGGCCCCGCGCTTGGGTCAGGACTATTGACGGCCGACGGGGCACACTGGAAATGGCAACGCCAGTCAGTCGCCAGCGCGTTTCGCCCATCTTCGTTGACGGCACTTCAACCCACCATGCTCGACGCTGCCAGACAAACGCGCGACCGATTGTTGGGCCACCAAGGTGGAACGGTCGATATTGGCCACGAGATGATGAAGACGACCTTCGATATCATTGTCGAAACGATGATGTCCGGTGGTCATGGCATTGATGTTGAACGGGTTGAGCGCAGCATCACCGATTATCTTCGCCCTAGCGGCTGGACCTTTGCACTTGGTGTCGTCGGCGCACCGGACTGGACTCCCTATCCGGGAAGACAGCGGGCCATGAGGGCGGTGGAATTTTTGCGCTCGAGCCTGATGAGCGTTTTGGAAGAGCGCCGGTGTAACCCGTCGGATCGTCAGGATCTCGTTTCCATGCTGATCTCCGCGAGCGATCCCGAAACCGGGCGTATGATGACCGATGTCGAGATCATCGATAATCTCATGACCTTCATCACGGCCGGCCATGAAACGACAGCTCTTGGTCTCGCCTGGACCTTCGATCTTCTGGCGCGAAATCCCGAATGCGAGGCCCGGGTGTTGGCGGAAATCGAAGAGGTCACGCGAGGCGGGGAGGTGAGGCCGGAGCACATCGGGGAACTCGATTACACGAGGCAGGTGTTTTCCGAAGCAATGCGGCTTTATCCACCAGCTCCGATCATCACGCGGACGGCGCTAAAGGACTTCAAGCTTGGAGATTATCTTGTGCCGGAAGGCACCGTCATGTTTGTTCCAATCTATGCCGTCCATCATCATGCCGCAATCTGGAATGAACCGGAGAAATTCGATCCCGACAGATTCCTGACTGATGCGACGAAGGCCCGGCACCGTTATGCCTATATGCCTTTTGGGGCAGGCCCGCGCGTGTGCATCGGCAACGCTTTCGCCGTGATGGAAGCCGTCGCGGTTTTGGCCGTTATCTTGCAGAAGATGCGCTTGAGAACGGACGGCATCACGCCCGAGCCGCTGATGAAGGTAACGCTGAGACCGAAAACCAGCCTGAAGATGAAGGTGGCATCGGCGTGATACTGGGCTGAGAGCCATCTGCAGGCTCGCGAGAAAATGGCCAGCGGGTCGTCGCTGGCCATAATGGTTTCACATATCGACTTTGGCGTTTTCGCCCATATCTGGACGCGTGTTGCTGACGGCTGCGGCGGCCATCTTGATGTAGCTAATGACGGTGCCGGGGCTGTCCCAGTACTCAGCGGAGGAAGGCATGACTTTCAGGACACGAATGGACGGGTCTTCCGCACTGTCCCACCACGCTTTCGCCGGCGTCGACCACAGGTCTCTGATCCGCTCACGGTCGTTTTGAACCTCAGCGGTACCGGAAATCGAGACGTATTTCTGTCCCTTCGAGTCGGCGAAGGCGAGGCAGACATTCGGGTGTCGGGCGATCTCCTCATCCTTGTGACTAGCAACATCGGTGAGGAAGTAAAAAGCATTCTCCAATCGCTCTGCATGCGCCGCCATGGGGCGTGCGCGAAGGTCGGACCCGGTCTGCGTTGTCAGCATGCAAAAGCCGATCTTTTCAGCCAGATCCCAAACCTTGGTGGTGTCGTCTTCGATATGTGCCATCTGGCCCTCCTCTGATCGATCCTCCCTCAACGAGCTTCGCTATGACATCGTTCCTCTCAAGGAACTTCGAACGCACACGGCCATTTTTCCTTCAGGTCCTATCGGTAGAGAGAGACAATCACATGCAAAGCAAAGAACTGGGTAAAAGCGATCCATGGAGCGAACGCAACTTCGTGCTCGTCCTGGACGATGGCGAAGAGGCGTTTGGCGCCATCACCAAATTCTGCGAGGAGCAGAACATCACCGGAGCATCACTCACCGCAATCGGTGCTTTCAAACGCGCTAAGCTCGGCTTTTTCGACTTCGCCCAGAAACGCTATATCGACATTCCGGTCGATACCCAGTCGGAAGTTCTAAGCGCCATCGGGGATATGGCCGTCGACGACGAAGGAAAAGCCAGCCTCCATATGCATGCTGTCCTCGGTTTTGCCGATGGTTCAACCAAAGGAGGGCATTTCATCAGTGGCATCGTTCATCCGACATTGGAGATCATCATCCGCGAAAGTGCCGTCGCTTTGCGTCGACGCAAGAGGCCTGATCTGGGGATCGCGCTTCTCGATGTGTGACGGGGTTGCTTCGGATCGCGTGCCCCGGCGATGTCTCGTCTAGCGCTTGTTCAAAGCTCAATATAAGAAATCATTAAATAAACCTTGGCGTTTAACCGCCGTTGTGAATCATCTAATGATTTCAGATAGACAATGTCTTCTAAAAAGACGCGCAGATGCCGATATAACAATTATCAAATTTTTATAAAATACTTTCCCTGTAAAAGACGCAATTGTGAGACGAACAGACGATCATTTTAGCAATGTAATGATTTTTATATTGAATTTCTAGTTATGGAATTCACCGGTAATATTCGACGTTAACCATTCGTCAGACGTTTCGTTGGGAACTTGTCTCGAATTCAAACGAGAGGAAATCCCATGCAGTTCCGTTCCCTGAAAAGTAAAATAGCAGTCTTATCCGCCTTCAGTGTTCTCGCGGCCGTGGGTGGACTGTTGACCTATAGCCTCATAGCAACGCAGAACAGTCAAGCGGTCGTCGCAGAGAGCGTGTCGGAGTTGACGCGCGACTTGACGAAGGAAAGCCTGCAGCGCCTTGCCACAGCACAGGCTAGTAAGATTCAGGGGTCGCTCAACGAAGCTTTCGATGCCGCCCGCAACATGGCGCGTAGCTTCGAAGCCCTGACGGATGGCAATACCTCTATTCCCCCAGAGACGCGCAGAGGTCGCCTCAATCAGATCCTGCTGAATGTGCTGAAGGACAATCCAGCGTTCAACGGCACCTATAGTGCATGGGAACCGGGTGCTCTGGATGGGATGGACGAGCGTTTCAAGGACAATCGCAAGGCTGGCTCAGACGCGACGGGCCGTTTTCTGCCCTACTGGACGCGAAACGCCGCGGGTCAGATCGATATCCAGCCTCTGGTGGAATATGACAGCCGGGATCTACATCCCAATGGCGTCACGAAAGGGGGCTGGTATCTCGGTCCCCAGAGCGGTGGGGGCGAGAGCATTCTCGATCCATTGCCCTATGTCGTTCAAGGCAAGAATGTCTATCTTGCCACCATGTCGGTGCCGATGACGGTCAACGGCCGCTTCGCGGGCGTAGCCGGCGCAGATTTTGACCTGTCTTCCGTTCAGGAACTGGCACAGTCCGTAAAAGCCGGAATCTACAGTGGCCGGGCCGTCGTGGAAATTATCAGCCACAAGGGCCTGATCGTCGCCTCCAGCCGCAATCCGGACCTCATCGGTCAACCATTTAACCGCAACGATCCTGAACTTCGCGCCGTCCTTCAAAAAATCCAGGCCGGTGAAGCCAATGTCTATAACGACGAAAAGGAACTGCGCGCCATCGCGCCGATCATGATCGGACGGACAAAAACGCCCTGGTCCGTCATGATCGAGGTTCCCGTCGAGGTGGCGCTCGCCAAAGCTGCCGACCTCGATCATACGCTTGCGCAGATGAGTACGCGTGACGGCTGGATGTTGGCGGCCGTAGGTCTCGCAGTCCTGCTCTTCGGTGTCGCCACAATGTGGTATGTGGCCCGCTCCATCGCAGCCCCGATCAGTTCCATGACATCGGCGATGAGCAGGCTTGCAAATGACAATTTCGACGCCGTCATTCCCGGTATTGGACGACCTGACGAGATCGGAAAGATGGCCGCAGCCGTGCAGGTCTTCAAGGAAAATGGCCTGCGCGCACGGGCGCTGGAAAAGGAGACTGAAAGCAATCGTCGTGAAACCGAGGAGGAGCGGCGTCGCAGTGCAGAACGTGATGCCAAGCGGAACGACGAGATGCGTCACGCCACCGAAAATCTCGCTAAGGGTCTTGAACTGCTCCCAGACATTGGACCAGCGGAGGCTTGAGTTTTCCGGCTTCAGTCAGGGAGGCGGGCTGGTTACGCTTCCCGGATTCATCAGTGCGATCGGGACCTTGTTGCCGATCGCACCATGTGGCCGAACCTCATTGTAGTCTCTACGCCAATCCTCCATCTTTTCGCGGGCATCCGCAAGGGTCAGGAACCAATGTTGGTTCAGGCATTCTGCCCGGAAGCGGCCGTTGAATGCCTCGATGAATGCGTTATCGGTCGGTTTACCAGGGCGTGAGAAGTCCAGTGTGACGCCTTTCGCATAGGCCCAGAGATCGAGATCGCGGGATACGAACTCGGTGCCCTGATCGACTCGGATCGTCTTGGGATAGCCGACCTGACGGCATACCCGCTCGAGCGTTTGCACAACATCTTCACCGCGATAGCTGTGCCTTGGATCAAGCACCGGGACGTAGCGTGAGAAGGTATCCACCACGGTCAGAACGCGTAGCTTCTTGCCGGTGGCGAGCTGGTCGTGAACAAAGTCCATCGCCCAGATATCATTCGGCCCGACGGCCATTTGTCGATCCGCCCGCAGCTTGGCTTTCACCCGGCGTTTCGGTGTCTTGTTACGCAATTGCAGGCCCAAGTCCCTGTAAATGCGGTAGGTACGCTTGATATTGGTACCCCAACCCTCGCGCTCCAGCAGCACATGCACACGACGATACCCATAGCGGACACGGGTCTCGCAGATCTCACGGATACGACGCTCAAGACCGGCCTGATCGGCACGGCGGGAGATGTAGTGGTGGGTCGACCGATCGAAGTCCAGCGCCCCACAGGCACGCCGGATCGAGATCGCCCAGTCCTGGCACATGCCTTTCACCATCTCCCGCTTGCGAGCAGGCCTTAGAGCTTTCGGCGAATGACGTCCTGCAACATCTCGCGGTCCAACGTCAGATCCGCGACAATCTTCTTCAGCCGTGCATTCTCGTCCTCGAGCTGCTTCAGCTTCTTCATCTCCGGCGGCAACATGCCCGCGTATTTTTTCTTCCAGTTGAAATAGGTCGCCTGGCTGATCCCTGCCTTCCGGCAGATTTCCGCAACCGTAACGCCTTCATCACCCTGCTTTAAAATGAACGCCTTCTGTGCGTCCGAAAACTGCGATGCCTTCATCGTCTTCCGTTCCTTTCACAGCCAGGAAAAATGCACCGGAAAACTCTAGCCAAAAATGGTCCAGTTTGAAGGGTTCAGATCAGTCTCAAGCGGGTTGCCGAAGGCGATCTGACTTTCAGCTTCGGCGAAGCCTTCGCCGATGAATACGAAAGCTTGCGGCGAGATTTCAATGCAGCGGTGACACAGTTGAGGCAGGCGATGGTTTCCGTCGCGGCGGCCACCACCGCAATCGACGATGGATCGCGTGAACTCAGCCAAGCTGCCAACGATCTTTCCAGGAGGACGGAACAACAAGCTGCGGCGCTTGAGCAAACCGCTGCGGCTCTTGATGAGATTACGGCAAACGTCTCAAGCTCAACCAAGCGAGCGCAGGAAGCGCGCACCGTTGCGATCGATGCGAATGAGGCAGCGCGCAAATCCGGAGTTGTGGTGGCGGACGCCGTGGATGCCATGAAGCGCATTGAGACGTCGTCGAGCCAGATATCCAATATCATCGGTGTGATCGACGAAATCGCCTTCCAGACCAATCTCCTGGCCCTTAATGCCGGTGTAGAGGCGGCTCGTGCTGGCGAAGCAGGCAAGGGTTTCGCCGTGGTTGCGCAGGAGGTTCGCGAACTCGCCCAGCGCTCTGCGCAAGCGGCGAAAGAAATAAAAGGGCTGATCCGCAATTCATCGATGGAAGTGGAGGGCGGTGTCAGATTGGTTCAGGAAACCGGGGCCGCTTTGAAAGCGATCGAAGACTATGTGGCGACTGTCAATCACCACATGGATGCGATCGCAACGTCTGCACAGGAGCAGTCCCTCGGTCTCTCAGAGGTCAATGCCGCCGTCAACCAGATGGACCAGACAACCCAGCAGAATGCCGCGATGGTGGAAGAGGCAAGCGCGTCCAGTACCTCGCTTGCCAACGAAGCAGATAAGCTGCGCCGGCTGGTCGCGCAGTTCGAGACAGGCGGAACGCTATCCCGGCAGACCGCCGCAGCCCGGCCCGAGGCAGTCCGCTATGACCATAGGGCAACGCAATCGCCAGCGCGGCGTCTCCTCGCCAAAGTAGCAGGTGGTGTCGGTTTGCGTGGAGAGGCCGCTGCTGAAAGCTGGGAAGAATTTTAAAGCATGTCGCGCAAAACTGTGCAGAGCGGTTTTGAGATAACGATGCGACAAAACAAGAGCCTAGAGCGTAATGAGCGAATCTGAGAAATCGCGACAAACTTTAAGGATACCCGACGACATTTATTCTGTGCCCAGGGACGATGTTTCGACCCGTCCCTGGGCCGCACCATTCGATAGCGACCACCGACTTGGAAAGGCTTTGTCGCTGCAAATAGAATGCTGCGGTATGTGTCTCCACCGGCGGACGAGCGAGACCTCGGGATTTTCTATTTCTCGCGCCAACGACGCTTTCAAAGCATGTCGCGCAACTGTGGTCGCCAGTATCGCAATAACGACATTCGACAGAAAAAAGCCTAGAGGCACAAGGAGGTAATCTGAAACTTCGCGACATGCTTTAGGCTGAAGTACTGATCTAAATTAGTAGGAACCAATTTTTTCACGACTAAATTATTAACTTCAATATGAGAGGTTCGTCCAAACCGCACTTCAGGAACAAAGACCATGGCGCTTTTCTTCAATTCCGATGCCGCAAAAATATTAAATGCACTGGACCTTTCCTTTGCAGTCATCGAGTTTGACGTGGATGGCAACATCCTTAAAGCCAACAAAAACTTCTGTGACCTGATGGGATACTCGCAAGCGGAGCTTCGGGGGAAGCATCACAGTATTTTCCTGGACAATGACTATGCGCGGTCTGCCGATTACAAGACCTTCTGGAACAAGCTTCGCGGCGGAGAATTTGTTTGCAGCGAGTTTACCCGTCTTGCCAAGGACGGGACCGAGATCTTCATTCGCGGCAACTACAATCCGATCAAGAACAGTTCCGGCAAAGTGCTGAAAATCATCAAGTTTGCCAACGACATCACGCAAACCAAGATGCATGGTATCGACACGGGTGCGAAGATCGAGGCGATCTCAAGAGCGCAGGCGGTGATCGAGTTTAAGACCGACGGCACGATCCTTTCTGCGAACCAGAACTTCCTGCAGGCGCTTGGCTACACGGCCTCGGAGGTTGTGGGCAAGCACCACAGCATGTTCGTTGACCCAGCCTTTGCGGCAAGCCCTGACTATGCAGAGATGTGGCGCAAGCTCAACGCCGGCGAGTTCATCGCCGACGAGTTCATGCGCGTGGGCAAAGGCGGCCGCCACGTCCACATTCAGGCATCCTATAATCCGGTTTTCGACTTCAAGGGGCGGGTCATCAAAATCGTCAAGTTCGCAACGGATGTGACGGACCGCGTCGAAAACGTCGAGAGACTTGCCAATGCTCTGACGAGCCTGGCGCATGGCGATCTGTCGCAAACAATCGATAAGCCCTTCATGGCGGCACTAGACCGACTGCGCCGTGACTTCAATGCCGCATCGGCCAGGCTGCGGGATGCCATGGCGACCGTGCGCAACAATGCCGAGACGATTTCCGCCGGCGCCCATCAAGTCCGCATCTCCGCTGACGATCTGGCAAAACGGACGGAGCAACAGGCAGCTTCGGTGGAAGAGACAGCCGCGGCGCTTGAGGAAATCACCACGACGGTGAAGGATTCGAGCCAACGCGCGGAAGACTCCGGCCAACTGGTCGGGCGTGCGAAGGCCCACGCGGACCGTTCCGGTGAGATCGTCAACGAAGCCATGGTGGCGATGGACCGGATCAATCAGTCTTCGAATGAGATTTCCAATATCATCGGCGTCATCGACCAGATTGCCTTCCAGACGAACCTGCTTGCCCTGAATGCGGGCGTGGAAGCCGCGCGTGCCGGAGAAGCCGGAAAGGGCTTTGCCGTCGTCGCCCAGGAAGTCAGAGAATTGGCGCAACGTTCGGCCTCGGCGGCGAAAGAAATCAAGACGCTGATTACTGCTTCCGGTGCACAGGTTGCTAACGGTGTCACGCTGGTTGGCAAGGCTGGCGAAGCGCTGCAGGAAATCGCCGGCAATGTTCAGGACATCAACAAGGATATCGGTGCCATCATCGAGTCCGCCCGTGAGCAGTCGACCGCTCTCAACGATATCAACCGCGCCATCAACCTCGTCGACCAGGGCACGCAGCAAAATGCGGCCATGGTCGAAGAACAGACAGCAGCAAGCCACGGGCTTGCAACAGAAGCGAAGGCACTCTTCGCTTTGCTGGAGCAGTTCCGTTTCGATGACCGCCCGCCGGCAAACCCGGTGACGTCCAAACCCGTTCAGGCCAGACCGCCGGTCCAGCGCGCCAGCCCAAAATTCGCCTCGCATGGCAATGCCGCGGTGAAGGCTGAATGGACGGAGTTCTGATACGGCCATCTCAGGTCTGGCGCTATCAGTTCCCACAGTTCCGATCGTCTAGAGCGCAGTGCGTCCTGTTGGACGCACTGCGCTCTATCGTCTTTAAATCGACGCATCGTGCTTTCCAAAAATCGAGTCCGAACTTCTAGCCGATGCTGTAGGGATCATAAAAAGTGCTAAGCCTCAGGAGAAACGCTGCTCTTGACGCCACAGCTTGACTTTGCACGGGATTGTCTCACCAATCGCGAGGGAGCGTCCCCGGGGCTCTCCCGCCTCAAGGCCGTGTATATGGCGCATTTAAATTTGACTTTAAAAGGAAAGATTTTTATGTGCAAAAACGCTGATGAAAGCGCAAATCTATAAACAGGACGATCACAGAATATGAACAGCGTGAGCCCCATCGTGGATGAGAGCCAAATCGAACCCAGCCGCACGAAGCGTCTGAAAGCGAGCACGCGTGACGCCCATGGTGCGCTCGACAGCTTCATCATGACCGCCAAGCCGTTCGAAAGCCGCGAAAACTTCGGCAAGTTCGTAAAGACGCAATATCTCTTTCACAAAGATCTCGACGCGCTCTTCTTCAATGCGACGCTTGACGGTCTTCTGCCGGATCTGAAAGGACGCCGTCGAATCGGGCTGATCGAACAGGACCTTCAAGATTTGTCCCTCGATGCCCCGGAAAATCAGGGTGCTCGCTTCCAGCAGGATGACCAAAATTTCGATCTGCCGGAGGCAATGGGCTGGCTCTACGTGGTAGAGGGTTCCAATCTCGGTGCTGCTTTTCTGCTGAAAGACGCTGCCAAACTGGGACTTGGAGAAGAGTTCGGCGCACGCCACCTTGCCGGTGCTCCGGAAGGCAGGGGCCTGCATTGGCGTACGTTTACCGCAGCGCTCGATGAGATCGAGCTGACGGAAGAGGAGGAGCGCCGTGTCGTTTCGGGTGCGCAAGACGCCTTCGTCGCGGTTCACAATTACGCCCGTCAGATGATGGCTTAAATTGCTTCGATCATCATGAGAACATCTTGCCAAACGTCTGAGTGACGGAGCAGACCTGTGTGAATAAAACTCACAGATCACGCTTGCAGCGCTGGTTGTCTTTAAAGGTGCTCTATCCTACATCAGACGGGCTTTTGAAAAGGAATTGCGCATGGCGAAGATCAAGAACGTTGCGATCCAGATGGATCATGTTTCCGGCATCAACATTGCCGGGGATTCAACATTCGCCATCAGCCTTGAAGCCCAGGCGAGGGGATATCGCCTGTTCCACTATACGCCAGACCGCCTGTCGATGCGCGATGGAAAGATTTACGCCACCGTCGAGCAGATGGAACTGCGCGATATCAACGGCGACCATTTTTCGCTGTCCGAACCTGAGCGGGTCGATTTATCGACAATGGATGTGATCCATCTGCGCCAGGATCCGCCCTTCGATATGGCTTACATCACCTCCACGCACCTCTTGGAGCGCATTCACCCGAAGACTCTTGTCGTCAACGATCCGGCCTGGGTGAGAAACTCGCCTGAAAAGATTTTCGTCACGGAGTTTGCGGATTTGATGCCCGCAACCCTGATCACCAAGGACGTTGCCGAAATTGCCCGCTTCCGTCAGGAGATGGGCGATATCATTCTCAAGCCCCTTTACGGAAACGGTGGGGCAGGGGTGTTCCACTCCACCCGTGACGACCGCAATTTCTCCTCGCTCTTGGAAATGTTCGGCCAGATGTTCCGCGAGCCCTATATCGCGCAGCAATATCTGCCGGACGTGCGCAAGGGCGATAAGCGTATCCTACTGGTAGATGGCGAACCCGTTGGCGCCATCAACCGCGTGCCAGCGGAAAACGACGCGCGCTCCAACATGCATGCTGGCGGTCGACCCGAGCCGACTGAACTGACGGCGCGCGAAAAGGAAATCTGCGAGCGCATCGGTCCAGCTCTGCGCGAACGTGGCTTCCTCTTCGTCGGCATCGACGTTATCGGCACCTATATGACGGAAATCAACGTCACCTCTCCAACCGGCATTCGCGAAGTGAAGAAGTTCGGTGGCGCCGATGTCGCCAGCCTTCTTTGGGATGCGATCGAGCGCAAGCGCGACGCTCAGGGCTGAAGCCACCACCACAACGCAACTGCCATCAGACCGTCTCAGCCGGTTCGATGGGGTATTCTATCTTAGCGCCTCAATCCCAGAAGGATTAGCACGAAGGCGGCCGCGAGCGGCAGCCATAAGTGCATGAGGCCGATCGCGCTGAAGACGGGAAACTCTTGCCTGCAACCTGTCGGGTTCATGCCGCAGCCAAGCGGGACAAAAAAGAAGAACCAGACGAAGGTCAGACAGACGAGTAGCGCCCCTGCGATCAGCAATATTATCTTCACCTCACTCTCCTTTCGGCCAGCCGCTTCCGGCAGTTTGTGAAAACGTACTGCCGGACGTGCTGAAGCCTTTGGTCGGTATCATTACCACGTCCATGATAGACCGCTAACATACAAACAAACCAACGCGCCATCGATTGATCGCGTCTATCATGTGATGCTTCGAACCGGTGCGGAGAGCCATAGCTGTTATACCCCTCTTGGCGTATGTCCTGTGACGCGCTTGAAGGCGTGGGCGAAGGCGCTTTGCGAGCTGTAGCCGACGGCAAGTGCCACGTCCGAGATGCTGCCCCCATTCGCCAAGTGCCGCTGTGCCAGGACCATACGCCAGCGTGTCAGATAGTCCATCGGAGCGCGGCCGACGCGCTGTGAGAAGCGCAGTGTCAGGGCGGAGCGCGACATGCCGATTTCTCTTGCGAGAGCATCGATCGTCCACCGGCGGGCCACATCGGCATGCATAAGCCTGATCGCCTTTGCAACACGAGCGTCCCCAAGCGCCGTAATCCAACCGACATTCGCAACCGGAGCGCTGGAGATATAGGAACGGACGGCCTCAATAATAAGGATTTCGGCGAGTTTCCCAGCCACCAGATCTCCGCCGATCTGACCGGCATCGGCCTCTTCTTTCAGCGCGGACAGGGTCCGAGCGATTGATCGGGCACCTGGTGAGCCAGGATCGACCCGCAGAAATGCTGGGAGTGCATCGAGGAGAAAAGACGCGTTCACACTGGCAAACCCGCTGCCGCCGCCGATCAGCATCGTGTCGCAACAATCTCCTAGACGCACTGTGTTGTGACCGGGAGGAGCATAGAGCGCCATACCATCGGAGGGCTCAATGTCCGGGTGGCTTGCCACCGCGTAGGAGATGTTGCTGAGCAGGATGACATCTCCCTCAACCAGCGCTTCCGGATCACGACCAGGCAGCACAAGCCAGCAACGTCCCGTCAGGACGGCGACGAATTTCAAGCGCTGCCTTCCGTCGAACGATAAGGCCCAGGTGCCACCCGCCTCAAGGCTCGTCCCACGCACCCTGCGCGGTTCCAGGACGGTCAGGACATCGGAGAGAGGATCATTCATTTCTATTTTGGCTGATTGCGACAAAGATCGAACCTATCGAGCATAGATCGTCCAAGAATGCCATCCTATCCTGACGGCTATTAAGTCAGAAAGGAGAATCTCATGACCATTCAGGGCAAGGTTGTCGCGATTACGGGTGCCGGACGCGGAATTGGACGGGCGACGGCGCTTCATCTGGCCGCACGCGGTGCGCGCGTGGTGCTTGGGGCGCGTAGCGAGACAGAACTCCTCGACGTGGCACAGGAGATCGAAAGAGCGGGTGGTGAGGCGGCGTTGCGCAGCACCGATGTGACGAGGAGAGCTGACCTTGAATCGCTCATCCGTCTTGGCAGCGACCGGTTTGGCAGGGTTGACGTTATCGTCAACAATGCCGGCATCGGCCCGATTTCCCGCTTCGATGCGTTGCGGGTGGAGGACTGGGACGCGATGATCGACGTCAACCTGCGCGGAGCTCTCTATGGAATTGCCGCTGCGCTCCCAGTCTTTGCGCAGCAAGGGAAAGGCCATGTGATCAACGTCATTTCCACGGCGGGTCTGAAAATCGTGCCGACCATGGGCGTTTACGCCGCTACCAAGAACGCGCTACGCACCGCGACCGAAGCGCTAAGGCAGGAAGCCGGCGCGAAGCTGCGGGTCACGGAAGTCTCTCCCGGCTTCATCGACACGAGCTTTGCCGATTCATCAATCACCGATCCGGACGTAAAAGCCATGATCAACCAGCAGAAGGAGCGGTTGGCGATCTCGCCGAACGCTATCGCGTGTGCTATCGCCTTTGCCATAGAGCAGCCCGAGGATGTCGAGATTGGCAGCGTCGTTGTCCGTCCGACCGCACAAGATTAGGGCCGGTTATGGTTCTGCTCACTGCTACGGACTGCTCGCCTTGGCTATATGAACGTGACATCGCTCAAAACGTCATTGCGCCCACATCCGGGGGCCTCCGGATGCAGGCGCAAGCGCGGGTTCGTCTCAAGACAATGGCTTTGAGGCCGTAGCGATCCTCGAAAATCATCTACGGCTCACGCGCTTGCCGATCAGACGACTTGTCGGAATTCCTCGTCTGCACCGTCCGGGCCACCCATCGACATGTCGAGTGCGAAGCCGTTGGCGCGGGCCTGCTGGGCGTGGACGGATTGCGACGGTGCAGGGCGACGAACCGGAGCAGCAGATTTTGCCGCAGGACGGTGCGCTACCGATGGAGCCGCAGGGCGAGCCGGGGCGGCGCGACCATTCGTATGGGCACGCTCGACCTTGAAGAAGGCGATGCTGGCCTGAAGTTCTTCGGCCTGTGCGGCCAGTTCTTCCGAGGTGGCGGACATTTCTTCGGAAGCACCGGAGTTCTGCTGCGTCACCTTGTCGAGCTGCTGGATCGCTTCGTTGATCTGGCTGGCACCGATATCCTGCTCGCGGCAGGCTGCGGAGATTTCAGCCACCAGTTCCGCGGTCTTGCGGATATCTGGAACCAGACGGTTCAGCATTTCTCCGGCTTCGGTTGCGACCTGAACCGTCTCGCCGGAGAGCGAGGAGATTTCAGCGGCTGCCGCCTGGCTGCGTTCTGCCAGTTTGCGAACTTCGGAAGCAACGACGGCAAAGCCCTTGCCATGCTCACCGGCACGCGCGGCTTCGACGGCAGCATTCAGTGCGAGAAGGTCGGTCTGACGAGCAATTTCTTGAACGATGGAGATCTTCTGCGCAATCGTCCGCATGGCGACCACAGCACGGCCAACCGCTTCACCGCTGGCCTCTGCATCCTTGGAGGACTGACGCGCGATCTTTTCGGTCTGAGCCGCATTGTCGGCGTTCTGCTTGATATTGGCTGCCATTTCTTCCATCGAAGCCGAGGCTTCTTCGGCAGAGGATGCCTGTTCGGTTGCTCCCTGCGACAGCTGCTCGGAAGACGAAGACAGTTCCTGGCTGCCGGAGGAGACATTGTCTGCTGCGGCCAGCGCATCGCTAACGACGCCGCGCAGGCGTTCGACCATCGACTGAAGAGCGATGCCGAGCGTGTCACGCTCCGATAGAGGCTTCGGAGTGACGGTCAAATCACCGTTCGAAATCTTATCCGCGACACTTGCGGTTTCGCGCAGATTGGTCACCATGTTCAGCATCGCGATGCCAAGCGTGTCCTTCTCGGAGAGAGGCTGCACGTCCTTTGACAGATCGCCAGCCGCAATCGTGCCAGCAACATCGGCTGTTGCACGGAGATTACGAGTCATTGTGTTAACGCGATCGACAAGGTCCTTGATCTCGTCGTTGCTACGGATCTGAACATTCTGCTCAAGGTCGCCCACAGCAATTGCTTCTGCTACCGTCATAACCTTGCGCAACCCCGAGCTGATACCCAGGGCAATCCAAAAGGCGGTGAGGACTGCAATGAGAATCGCTGCTACAGAGCATGAAATCAGCATAAATCTGGTTTGATTATAGTCGTCTGAAGCTACCTGTTTAGACTCCTGCAGTCGTGCCCTGTTCATCTGGACGCCTTCATCGAGCTTCTTCGTCAGGGCGTTGGCGGCGTCGCGTCCTTCTCCGGCAGAATAAGCCTCGGCAGCATCGGTGTTTCCTTCGTCTATCAGAGCACGCACGCGATTGTCGCTGGCTTCGAAGGCTGTTGTGATCGTCTGCAGATCCGCCCAGTAGGAGCGCGTCTCAGAACTTGCCGTTGCCGCCATCTCATTCAAGAGTTCCGTGAGATGGGCTTTGCTTTCATCACCCACCTTTTTGTGTTGAAGCATTTCCGCAGGGGACTTCGCCAGGATCATGTTTTTCTGCGCCCGGATCGTCACAAGCGACAAGGCATTTATCTGGTGGACCTTGTCGAGACGAGGAACGGTGCCTTCAACCACTTCGTTCATCGCGTCTCTTGCTATGCCCAGGCTATAGATCCCATATCCTGAGGTGCCCGCTAGCATGAGAATGAGAAGACCGAAGGCGAGAGCCAGTTTTGTTTTGATGGTGAACCGCATATCAGACGTCCTTGAACGCGAGGTTATTGTCGAGAAGACACCAGGCCAGAGCCATTGGCTCGAGCTGTGGGTGGCGCCGACTGGAATGTTGAAGTTCGCAGCTAAGTGGGCTTCGGGATGAATACTATGTAAGGGTAGTCGTAGATTCCGCGCCCGTAACCCGGCACCAAGCAGCTAAGTGCTGAGGAAAGCCATTCAGTTAAGGTGGTTCTAGGTGCTTACGAAACAGCGTTGGAGGGCGGTTGATCGGGCTTATCGGCTGCGCAGGGCACAGACGCTAAGGCAGCAAAGCGACGTGTTTCGATCAGTGTGGTCGGCATGATTTTCTCATCGCATGAGAGTTAGAAACTCCGCATCGACCCTTCCAGGATGGTCGGCGCTCTCGGATCAAGCGGCATCTTTAAAGGAGACCCGTGCGCATCATGCGTGCGAGGAAGACAATCCTTGAAGGATTTCAAGGGTAGCTTTTGAATGGAATCAATTTATCGGTTTGTGGTAAAAATAACGTTACTGCTTTTGGCAAACAACAATTGTTGCCAGGAACCTCGCCCTCGATTTGAGGGCCGCGACGACTTCTTAAAAGATACCCTTGGTGCCCTAGTTGACCCAACGACGTCGATGACGCGGGCTGGCCTCACGGCGTTTGCGCACCCGTCGTCGCGAGATAAACGGAGTAGAGGGATTTGGTCGCCGTGATGAAGAGCCGGTTCTTCTTCGCACCGCCAAAAGTCAGGTTCGCCACCGTCTGCGGCACCTTTATCTTTCCAAGAAGCGTACCCTCTGGTGAGAAGCAGTGGACACCGTCGCCGGCGCTCGTCCAAAGGTTACCGGCCGTATCGAGGCGGAAGCCGTCGGGCAGGCCACTATCCAGGTGGCAGAACTCTTTGCCGTTCGTCAGCGTCTTACCATCGACCACGTCGAACACCCTGATATGACGCGGGCGTGAGACATCATGGCTGTAGGAGCTGTCGGCAACATAGAGTTTTGTTTCATCCGGGGAAAATGCCAGGCCATTCGGCTGCACGAAGTCGTCGACGGCGATCTCCACCTCGCCGGATGCAGGATCGATCCTGTAGACATTGCGGGTCTTCTGTTCCGGCTCGGATTTATAGCCTTCATAGTCGGAAAGAATGCCGTAGGTCGGGTCGGTGAACCAGATGCTGCCATCGGATTTGACGACGACATCATTAGGTGAGTTCAGCCGCTTGCCATTATAGCTGTCCGCCAGCACCGTGATCGAGCCGTCGATTTCGGTCCGCGTCACGCGACGGCCGCCATGCTCGCAGGAGATCAGCCGGCCCTGACGGTCTCGCGTATTGCCATTGGCGAAATTGGACGGCTGGCGGAAAACGGAAACTCCGCCATCCGGCACCCAGCGAAGAATGCGCTCGTTTGGAATGTCGCTGAAGAGCAGGCAGTTGAGGTCGGCGAACCAGACCGGTCCCTCGCTCCAGCGGCAGCCGGAATAGAGTTCTTCCAGTTCGGCGTTGCCGACGATCAGATGTCGGAAGCGGTCGTCGCGAATGTCATAAACGGAGCTTTGATCTTTGGTCATGGGCGTCAATCGGCTTGAAAGTGTTGCGTTGGTTCAGCGGGTGGCTTTGGGGCCGCTCGCCAGAAAAATCACGGAAATGATAATGAGGCCAGTGAGGATAAGGCGCGCGCCAGCACCGAACCCATAAGTGTTCAGCATCGAGACCACAAGGAACATGAAGAGCGATGCGCCCCAGATGCCCGGCACGTTGGAATCGCCGCCGGCAACGGCTGTGCCGCCGATGACGACCACGGCAATCGACATCAGGAGATATTCCGACCCCATGTTGAGCGCTGCACCGCCGGAAAAGCTTGCCAGAAGATATCCGGCGATGGCGGCGAGGACGGAGCAGAAGACGTAGGTGGTGAAGCGCGCGCCATCGACGGGAATGCCGGTCATGCGGGCCGCAAAGGTGCTCTGGCCTATGGCCGAAATCCAGCGCCCGTAGAAGGACCGGTCAAGCAGCACCCAGGCGATGACCGAAAGGAAAAGTGCAACGAGCGCCACATTCGGTATGCCCAAAGTACTGGAGATAGCGAAGTTAGCCAGTGTTTCAGGTGGTCTGATCCGCAGCCCGCGATTGGACCAGATCGCAATCGACTGAACGATGAAGCTCATCGACAGTGTCGCGATGATGGGCGGGATTCGTAAAAGCTTGATCAAGGTGTAGTTGCCGATACCCACCGCAATCCCGATGAGGATGGCGACGAGCAGTCCGGGAAGGATAAGACTGTCGGACACATCCATGAACTTTAGCGCCAGCGTGCCGGACAGCGTCATGGTGGCGGGGACGCAGAGATCGATATTGCCTGGCCCAAGCGTGATGACGAACATCTGGCCGATGCCGACGATGACCGAGAAGGCCGCGAATGTCAGCGCCGCATGGGAAAGCCCGAAGGAGCTTGCGCCGCCGGTGAACATCACGGTGATGACCCAGACAGCAACCGTCGCGGCAAAGGACCAGATCCACGGTTTTTTGGTGAAGGCAGCGAGGCGGCTCATTGGTTTTTCTCCCGCTTCTCGAGACGGTTGAGCAGAATGCGCAGGGCAAGCACGATGATGAGGATCGCGCCCTGTGCACCGATCTGCCAGTCTGGCGAAATGCGCATGAAGGACAGGAAAGAGCCCGCGAGCGTCAGCGTCAGAGCGCCGATCACAGCACCGATCGGGGAAACACGCCCGCCGACGAATTCACCACCGCCGAGAATGACGCCGGCAATCGATAAAAGCGTGTAGCGCAGAGCAATATTGGCATCGGCCGACGTCGTCAGTCCGACGAGCGCTATCCCCGAGAGGACGGCAAAGAAGCCCGCCAGTGCAAAGGTCGCAGCACGGATGCCGACCACCGACCAACCGGACCGCTCAACGGAGCGCAGATTGCCGCCGACGCCGCGCATCAGAACGCCGAAGGACGAGCGCATGACGATGTAATGGGCGACCACTGCGATCACGATGCTGGCAATGATGGCGACCGGGATGAATGGCGGCTTTGCCGTCATCAAGGCGCGCACGAAGGCGGGTGCCTGTCCACCAGGGGACGGCAAGATCAAAACGGCGAGACCACCCCAGACGAAGCTCATTCCGAGTGTTACGACAATGGAGGGCAGGGCGCGCAGGTGAATGACGGCGCCAAGCACCGCATAGACGGCGATCGCCGCTGCGAAAATGCCGATTCCGATGACGGGAGAATCCTGAAGAAATGTTGCGGTCACGCAGGCGCAGAAGCTGACGAAGGTGCCCATCGACAGATCAAGATCGTTGACGGACATGATCAGCATCTGCGCGATGGTCGCAAGTGCAATCGGCACCGCCAGATTGAACAGCAGGTTCATGCCCGTATAGCTCATGGCCCGCGGCTGCATGTAGAAGACCGCAATTAGCAGGAAAGCCAGCGACGCGGCGGGAATGACAAGGCGAAGGGTGTTGGCTGAAACTTTCATGGCTGCGCCTCCCCGGAAAAGGATGCAGCCAGCACATTCTGTTCGGTAATGTCGTCGCCGACAAGTTCTGCCTGTATGGCACCATCGCGGAACACATAGACGCGGTCACACAAGCGAATCTCGTCCATCTCCGTCGAGTACCAGATGAAGGTCCGGCCGTGCGCGGCTTCCGTTCTCAAGATGTCGTAGACCTCCTGTTTGGTGCCGATATCGACGCCGCGCATCGGGTCGTCCATCAGCACGGTGCTGGCGGTCGTCGCCAGCGCGCGAGCGAAGAGCACCTTCTGCTGGTTGCCGCCGGAAAGTGAGAGAATCTTGTTGCCCATGTCGGGGGTACGAATTTCGATCCGCTTCTTCCACTCGGCGCCGAGTTCGCTCTCACGTGACCTGTCCACCAATCCACCGGACGAGATGTCGCGCAGTGATGCGACCGACAGATTTTTAAGAATGCTCCAAAGTGAGAAGGTGCCGTTCAGGCTACGGTCCCCTGCGACGAAGGCGAGGTCGGCCTTGCGGTTGGGCAGCCAGCTGCTGTTCTTTGCCAGATAAAGATCGAGCAGCGCTTCCGTCTGGCCATGACCGCCAAGGCCGGCAAGACCAATGATCTCGCCGCGATAGGCCTCAAACGCGATCTCTGAACCGCGGCGTTGCGCCATGGAGAGAACTTTTTCACTAGACCGGACGCGGGCAGTCTTCTGCCTGTCCTGATCCTTGACGACACTGCCCATGGCTTCGACCAGCGTCCGTGTGGTGAATTCGCTTGCAATTCGATTGGCGACGACGCGGCCATCCTTCATCACGACAATGCGGGTGGCGGTCGACAGGATCTCACCGAGAATGTGGGAGATCAACAGCACCGAGCCGCCCTCGCGCACGAAGCGGCGCACATAGGCCATGAGTTGCTCCGCTAGACCTGCATCGAGCGAAGAGGTCGGTTCGTCGAGAATGACGAGCCGGGGCGCATCCGGCGTGCGGCAGAAATTGATTGCGATTTCCACCATTTGGCGTTCTGCGATGGAAAGGTCGGAAATCGTCGCTTCGCAATCGATCCCATGGCCTGGAAAGATGTCGTCGATGGTTTGGCGTATCGCGGAAAGCGCGCGTCCACGCCAGTTCCGGCCGCTCATGCCGGGATGCATGATCCGCACATTCTCGCTGATCGTCAGGTTCGGGCAGAGGGATAGTTCCTGGAATACGCAGCGAGCACCGCCTGCGCGTGCTGCCGAAATGCCCTGTCGACCCGGTGCTCCGCCATACGAGATCGTGCCCTCATGCGGTGTCAGTCCACCATTGATGACATTGACGATGGTGGATTTGCCTGCGCCATTGTGGCCAACGAGGCCAAGACATTCGCCTGCGCGGATGATGAGATCGGCGCCGTCCAGTGCCTTGACGGCGCCGAAGACGACTTTGACGCCGCGTGCGGCGACGACTTCTTCCGTCTCGATGATGTCATTCATGAGCAAAACGCCAACGATCTGAAATGATGAAAAAAGGGATGGCCGCTGCGGCGACAAGTCAGCCGCAGCGGATAGGAGGCGATGTTCGGCCTTACTTGCCGGCAATCACCTTCTGCGCATCAGCCTGGGAGTAATCCACATTGGCAACGCCACCCTTCTGGGTGTTTTTCAGGTTCTCTTCGAGATTGTCCTGATCGATCCGCAGGAAGGGAACGGTGAGATCCTTCTTCACATCCTTGCCGTCGAGAATCTGCTGTGCCACCCAGAAGGCGAGCGTCGAGACGCCGGGCGCAATCGAGACCGACATGGTCTTGTAGCCGCTGGCATCCTTCTGCTGCTTCCACCATTGCAGCTCATCTTCACGGTTACCCATGATGATGGTCGGGGTCGGGCGCTTGGCCGCGGCAAACGCCTGGGCAGCACCGTAACCGTCACCACCCTGGGTCACGACAGCCGCGATTTCAGGCAGGCTTGGCAGGATGCCGGCGACGGCGCGCTGTGCGACGTCCTGAGCCCAATCGCCATTCACCGAACCGGCGATCTTGAACTGCGGGTTCTTAGCAACGCCTGCGGCGATGCCCGCATGGATCTCGTCATCGACGGAGACACCAGCGAGGCCGCGGATTTCAAGCAGGTTGCCGCCCTTCGGCATGGCCTTTGCAAGATAGTCGATCTGGCTTTCGCCCATGGCCTTGAAGTCGACGGCGATGCGCCAGGCGCAAGGCTCGGTGACGATCCCGTCGAAGGACACGACGATGATGCCGGCATCACAGGCTTCTTTAACCGCGCCGTTCAGCGCTGTCGGAGAAGCAGCGTTGATGACGATCGCATCATAGCCCTGGAGGATGAGGTTCTGGATCTGGGCTGCCTGCTCCGTTGCCTGGTTTTCGGCAGTGGTGAAGGCGTCCGCGGCTGCGACCTGCTTGTCGGCAACCGCCTGCTTGGTGATCTTGTCCCAACTCGTCAGCATCGCCTGACGCCAGGAGTTGCCGGCATAATTGTTGGAGAGCGCGATTTTCTTCGCCGATGTATCGGCGTGAGCGGTGATGGGCATCGCGGCGCATAGGACAGCCGCCGATGCGAGAAGCATCTTTCTAAAAGCCATTGATTTTCCTCCCTGTGGCTTGCTCTTTTGGAGCCTGGAATATGTTTCGCCGCAAACCTTCCCCACGGCGGAAACGCAATTCCGTTGCACTGGAGCTCCTTTCCCCAGTAAGAGCTAAAATGACGAAGATGGGCCGGCTTGTATAGGCGCATCACGGCAATCTTCGTGCGGACTTACGCATAAAGCTTGCGGGTTCCCGCAAGACGAAGAGCGTTGCGGAGCGCAGAATGCGAAACGGGCGCTTTCAACAGATCGCCGCCCGTTAGGAAGATGCTTGGGAGGGCATCGGCACATGCTGGATAAACCGAGCAGCACGCTGTTTCACCACTATATGGGCATATCGCGTCTGCTCGCCGGGCAGCTTGAGTTCAACGCCATCATCCAGGCCGTGGCGACGGAAATCAGCCATATCATCCCCCATGACCACATGGATGTCTGCATCAAGCAGCTCGATGACAAATATCATATTGCCTATGAAAGTGGCCTCGCCAGTGCGTGGAGCCTCCAGCCGCCAGCGCTTCTGACGGGCAGCCCCATACGCTCGGTTCTGTCGGGCGAGGTCGATTATCTCCTGAGTGGGGACGCCTGCGCCGACCCACGCTTTCATTTCGACGGCGCGTTCTCCAGCCCGATCCACGAACTCGATCTGCACAGCCGTCTGCATGTGCCGATGAAGGTGCATGGCGATATCATCGGGGCACTCAGCTGCTCGTGCCATCAGTCCAATGCCTATACGATGGAGGATGTCGCCAATGCGCGTGCAGTCGCCGATCTCCTGGCGCCTTATTTCTATGCGATCCGCGCCGCCGAGCAGGCCAAGCGCTCGGCCATCGAAGAAGCGCAGGCCAATGCCCGGGAGGAGGGCTTGCGCCTCGGTGCGCTGCAACTGACCGAAGCACTGGAGGCCGAGCGCCAGCGGATCGGCATGGATTTGCACGATCAGACGTTGGCGGATCTGACGCGGCTTGTACGTCGAGTGGAACGCATAAGCCACGCGACCGAAGTGTCGGGAGAAATGCTTGAGCCGGTGATGCGCAGCCTGCAGCAATGCATGCAGGATTTGCGCGGCATCATCGAGGAAGCCAAGCCATCCATCCTGCAGCTTTTCGGCCTGGTTCAGGCGATTGAAACCTATCTAGACAGGTCGGTGAGGGACAGCGGATCGCCGATCGACTGGTCTGTCTCCGATACCACGGACGGGCTTGTCGACAACCTGGATAACTCGGTCGCCGTCTCATTGCTGCGCATCGTCCAGGAGGCGGTGAACAACGCCATCCGCCATGCACAGCCGACGATGATAGAGGTGGAGCTATCGCAGGCGGATGATGCGCTGCGTGTCACGGTGTCGGACGACGGTTGCGGCGTTCCCGACGATAGCGGCTCCGGTGGAGGCCTTGGCATCGGCAACATGAAGACGCGTGCGCGACTGATTTCGGCGCATTTTCATCTCGGCCCCAACGCTCGGGGGACCGGCACCTGCATCACCCTGACCTTACCGACCGGGCTCGGCGAAAAGCCTGAGGAGGCATAAGATGGACGTTCTGATCATCGAGGACGACGTTCTGCATCGCGCCTATCTCAACGAAGCGGTGAGGGCGGCTCTGCCGGAATGTGGCACGGTACTGGAGGCGGAGAACGGAAGGGCAGGTGAAAAGCTGGCGCGGGAAAATCGCGCCGCCCACATTGTGATGGACCTGCAGATGAACGAGCGAAACGGCATCGAGGCCGCCCGCACCATCTGGAAAGAGAGGCCGGATACCCGCATCCTCTTCTGGTCCAACTATTCAGATGAAGCCTATGTGCGCGGCGTCTCCCGCATCGTGCCCGAAGGGGCCGCCTATGGTTACGTGCTGAAATCCGCCTCGGACGACCGCCTGCGGCTGGCGCTGCGCAGCATCTTCATCGAGGCGCAATGCGTGATCGATCGCGAAGTCCGGGGGCTGCAGGAAAAGAGCCTTGGAAAGGCGCACGGCTTTTCCGATGCGGAATATGAAATTCTGATCGATATGGCGCTTGGGTTGACGGACAAGGCCATTGCACGGCGTCGGAACCTGTCGCTGCGCAGTGTGCAGAACCGCCTGCAGAGCCTTTACGAGAAACTGAACGTGCATCAGTCGACGGGGGAGGACGAGGCGGAAGGGCGATATAATTTGCGCACCCGCGCCATCACCATTGCCTACCTGCGCAAGCTTTTGAACTACAGCGCGCTGGAGAGAGCCGAACGCGAGTTGGCCGAGTGGCATGGGGGAAAATGACGAAGGCCCGGCTTTTTGGCCGGGCCTTCGAACTTCGATCGATATGATCAGTTCATCTGGCTGACGAAGCGGGTCTCGAGATAGGCCTCGACCGCTTCCGAACCGCCTTCCGTGCCGTAACCGGAATCCTTCACGCCGCCGAAAGGCACTTCCGGAATGGCAAGGCCATTGTGGTTGATCGTCAGCATACCGGCTTCGACGCGCTGGCCGAGAGCGTGCGCGGTCTTCACAGAGCCGGTAAAGGCATAGGAGGCTAGGCCGAAGGGCAGGCGGTTTGCTTCCTCGATCGCATCGTCCATCGTGGAGAAGCGGTTGACGATCGCCACTGGACCGAAGGGCTCTTCGTTCATGATCTTGGCGCTTGTCGGCACGTCGGTCAGAACCGTCGGCTCGAAGAAATTACCCTTGTTGCCGATGCGCTTGCCGCCGGTCTTCAGCGTGGCACCATGCGAAACGGCGTCTTGGATCAGCTCTTCCATCGCAGGGATGCGGCGTTCATTGGCCAGAGGTCCCATGCCAGTGTCGGCGTCCAGACCGTTTCCGATCTTCAGGCCTTCGGCATATTTGACGATGCCGTCGATGAACTTGTCGGCAACGCTATCCTGGATGAGGAAGCGTGTGGGCGCGACGCAGACCTGTCCGGCGTTACGGAACTTGGCTGCAGCCGAGACTTCGACTGCCTTGTCGAGATCGGCATCCTCGAACACCAGCACCGGTGCGTGGCCACCGAGTTCCATCGTGGCGCGCTTCATGTGCTTGCCGGCGAGTGCCGCAAGATGCTTGCCGACCGGGGTCGAGCCGGTAAACGAGATCTTGCGGATGACCGGATGCGGAATGAGATATTCCGAAATCTCGGCGGGAACGCCATAGACGAGGTTGACGACGCCAGCCGGAACGCCCGCATCGGCGAAAGCGCGAATGAGTTCTGCCGGTGAGGCAGGTGTTTCTTCCGGGGCCTTCACGATGATCGAGCAGCCGGTTGCGACCGCTGCGGAAAGCTTGCGGACCACTTGATTGATCGGGAAGTTCCAGGGCGTGAAAGCTGCAACCGGGCCAACGGGGAACTTGATCGCCAGGTTGGAGACGCCGCCGAAACGAGCGGGAATGACCTGACCATAGGTACGACGTGCCTCTTCGGCGAACCAGTCGATGGTGTCGGCAGCGTTGTTGATTTCGCCCTTGGACTGGGCGATCGGCTTGCCCTGTTCGCGGGTCATCAGCCAGGCGATGTAATCGATCCGCTCACGCAGAAGATCGGCGGCCTTGCGCATGATCTTCGAACGTTCGAAGGCGGAGGTATCGCGCCAGACCTTGAAACCCTTATCTGCGGCTGAAAGTGCCAGATCCAGATCTTCCTTTTCCGCATGCGCGATGGAGCCGATGATCTCATCGGTCGCGGGGTCGGAAACGGCGATCGTTTTGCCGGAGAGCGCGTCGCGCCACTCACCATTGATGAAGAGTTTAACGTCGGGATAGCTGTGCATGTGAAGACCTTCGCGATTTTACCGACCGGCAGGGCGCCGGTGCATTTCGTTCAATCAGCAAATCGATTGCCGCCTGAAGCGGAACGGGATGTCTTCGGTAAAACCGAAGACGGTGGTGAGCCTCTTATATTATTTCGCCCGGTCGCAGTTTCAACCGGTAACTTCTAAAAGTATGATTTATTTCGCAGTGCAAAAGACCCGGTTTGGGACCGGGTCTCGAGGGGACGTGTGTGGCTCAAAAGAACGCCTGAAGGCCTGTCTGGGCGCGGCCAAGGATCAGCGCATGAACGTCATGCGTCCCCTCGTAGGTGTTGACCGTTTCCAGGTTCTGCGCGTGGCGCATGACGTGATATTCGATCTGAATCCCGTTGCCACCATGCATGTCTCGGGCCTGCCGCGCGATGTCGAGCGCCTTACCGCAATTGTTGCGCTTGATGATGGAGATCATCTCCGGTGCCATGCGATGCTCGTCGAAGAGACGACCGACGCGCAGCGATGCCTGAAGGCCGAGCGCGATTTCGGTCTGCATGTCGGCAAGCTTCTTTTGATAGAGCTGCATGCCAGCGAGCGGCTTGCCAAACTGCTTGCGGTCAAGCCCGTATTGCAGCGCCCTGAACCAGCAATCTTCCGCCGCACCCATGACACCCCAGGAAATGCCGTAGCGTGCCCGATTGAGGCAGCCGAAAGGGCCCTTGAGCCCGGAGACGTTCGGCAGCAGCGCGTCTTCGCCCACTTCCACGCCATCCATGACGATTTCACCGGTGATGGAGGCGCGCAGCGACAGCTTGCCACCGATCTTCGGCGCGGAGAGGCCCTTCATGCCTTTCTCCAGCACAAAGCCGCGGATTTCGTTGTTATGCGCTTCGGATTTTGCCCAGACGACGAAGACATCGGCGATCGGCGCGTTGGAAATCCACATCTTCGAGCCGCGTAGGCGATAGCCGCCTTCGATCTTCTCAGCGCGCGTCTTCATGCCGCCGGGATCAGAGCCGGCATCCGGCTCGGTCAGGCCGAAGCAGCCGATGAGCTCGCCTGAAACCAGACCCGGCAGATACTTGTCCTTCTGCTCCTCAGAGCCATAGGCAAAGATCGGGTAGATGACGAGCGAGGACTGGACGCTCATCATCGAGCGATAACCGCTGTCGATGCGCTCCACTTCACGCGCAACGAGACCGTAAGCGACGTAGCTGGCATCGGCTGCGCCGTATTTTTCTGGCAGCGTCACGCCGAGCAGACCGGCCTGGCCCATCAGGCGGAAGAGTTCCGGCTCCGATGTTTCGGAGAGATAAGCGTCCTGAATGCGCGGGAGAAGTTCGGCTTTAGCGAAGGCAGCGGCGGAGTCGCGGATCATCCGCTCGTCGTCGTTCAGTTGATCCTCAAGCAGAAATGGGTCCTGCCAGTTGAATGATGCACGTTCGCTCACGATGAAGTCTCCACTTTTGTTGCCGCGATTATTGGCAATCGATCGTCGCCGGGCAAGCCATGTTTACTCATCCGGCTATTACCGATAGGAATGCGCCATGACGTCACTCAGCCGCAAACTCCTGCCCTCGACCAGCGCGCTCGCCGCCTTTGATTCCGTGGCGCGGCTTGGCAGTTTTTCGCTGGCTGCGGACGAGCTTTCCCTGACCCAAGGGGCGATCAGCAGGCAGGTCATGTCGCTGGAAGAGCAGCTCGGGGTCAGGCTTTTCGAGCGTGGAGCGCGGGGCGTTTCGCTGACGCGAGAGGGCGAAACCTATGCGAAAGCGATTGGTATTGCGCTTGGCGATATTCGCTCCGCTTCGCTTCAGGTCATGACCAAAACGCATGCCAATACGCTCAATCTCGCCATGCTGCCCACCTTCGGCACGCGGTGGCTGTTGCCGCGCATTCCAAAATTCGTTGCTGCCCATCCCGAGATCACGCTGAATTTTGCAACGCGGATCGGCCAGTTCGATTTCGAAAAGGAAGGGCTGGATATGGCAATCCATATCGGCCAGCCGGACTGGCCTGCGGCAGAGAGTGTCTTTCTGATGGACGAGATGGTCGCGCCTGTCTGCAGCCCGGCTTTCCTCGCCAGCCATCCAATCGCCAGGGCTGACGACATTGCCGGTCTTGCTCTGCTGCACATGGCCTCAAGGCCCGGTGCGTGGGATCACTGGTTCAAGAGTGTCGGTATCGTCGCACACCAGACGCCCGCCATGCGCTTCGAGCAGTTTTCCAGTGTTGCCCAAGCCTGCATCGCAGGTCTCGGCGTTGCCCTGATGCCGCTGTTTCTGATCGAAAGCGAGCTCAAGTTAGGGCAACTCGTCCAGGCCTTCGATCACCCGGTCAAAAGCCCCAGCTCCTATTATGCCGTCGCTCCGCTGTCGCGCATCAACCACGGTCCCGTCGTCCTCTTCAGGCGCTGGCTGCTCAGTGAAAGTGAAACGTTTCGCGCGCAGACAGCTGGCTAGTTCTCGCTCTGTTTGCAGAGTTTCAAGGCCAAGCCGATGCTTGTGGCGAGAATTTCATCCTGCATCAATTTTAAGCTTGCGAAGACCTGGAATATGGTCCTAGATCGCCTGCGACGAGGACTGGTTGAATTGCGGCACGATGCCGATCACCCTTTGCTCGTATCATCCCATCCGTCGATAAGCCTCTGGTTTATAACGATAAAAGTCTGCGTCAATCCTGGAATAACTTGAAATGCAATTGGTTTTCGACGGTCATAACGATGTGTTGCTGCGTCTGTGGCACAACGGCAAAAAAGGCGGGGACCCAGTCGCAGAATTCATCGACGGAACGTCCCAAGGCCATATCGATGTGCCGCGTGCCAAGGCCGGCGGCCTGGCTGGTGGTCTGTGTGCCGTCTACATTCCTTCCGGCGATTTGATTTTGCAAGAGCCGGACGAGAACGGCCACTATGTCACGCCGCTCGCCGCACCTCTTCAGCGGCAGCCCTCTCTCGATATCGCCATGGAAAAGATGGCGATCGCTTATCGCGTGGAGCGGGCAGGCGGCTGGAAAATCTGCCGCTCGACAGCCGATATCCGCAAGGCCATGAACGAGGACATTTTTGCTGCGGTCCTTCATATGGAAGGCTGCGAGGCGATCGATGAAGATCTGGATGCGCTGGAGGTTTTCTACGCCGCCGGTCTTCGCTCGCTCGGGCCCGTCTGGAGCCGCCATAACGCCTTCGGCCATGGTGTGCCCTTCGCCTTTCCCATGTCGCCGGATAGCGCGCCCGGCCTGACCGATGCCGGTTTCGAACTCGTCAGGCGTTGCAACCAGCTCGGCATTCTGATCGATCTGGCTCACATCACTGAAAAGGGTTTCTGGGATGTGGCAAAGACCAGCGATCAGCCGCTGATCGCCAGCCATTCCAACGCGCATGCCCTGACCGGTGTTGCCCGCAACTTGACCGACGTCCAGATGGACGCGATCAAGGAAAGAAACGGGCTCGTCGGTCTGAATTACGCCGTGACCATGCTGCGTCCGGATGCGCGCGACGATGCGAAGACACCGCTCTCCGACATGGTCCGCCACATCGACTACATGGTTGAGCGCATGGGCATCGATTGCGTTGCGCTCGGTTCCGATTTCGACGGTGCGACCGTTCCGGCGGACATCGCCGATGCAGCCGGCAATCAGAATCTGGTTGCCGCTCTCAAGGCTGCTGGCTACTCTGATGTAGAGCTTGCTAAAATTTGCCGGGAAAACTGGCTGCGCGTTCTGGCTCAAGCTTGGCATGAGCCGACCTGATCAAGAGTGATATGAACCTATAAAGGGGAGAACAATGACGAAGTCGCTCAATAAAATGGCCCGCATTCTGGCAACCAGCGCCGCGTTGTCGCTGATCGCGCTGTCCGCGCCTCAGGCCTTTGCCGCCACGCCCGCCGATACGCTGGTGGAAGGTTTTGCCATTGATGACATCATAACGCTCGATCCGGGCGAGGCGTTCGAGCTGTCGGCTGCGGAAGTTACCGGCAACACCTACTCCAAGCTGGTCTCGATCGACCTCAACGACACCTCCAAGGTCGTGGGCGATCTGGCCGAAAGCTGGACGACGTCGGATGATGGCCTGACCTACACCTTCAAGCTGAAGCCCGGCCTCAAATTCGCATCCGGTAATCCGGTAACGGCGGAAGACGTGGCGTTTTCCTTCGAGCGTGCCGTCAAGCTCGACAAGTCGCCCGCCTTCCTTCTCACGCAGTTCGGCCTGAAGGGCGACAATGTCAACGAAAAGGCCAAGGCGACCGCGCCTGATACCTTCACGCTGACGGTGGACAAGCCCTATGCGCCGAGCTTCGTCCTGAACGTTCTGACCGCGACCGTCGCATCGGTGGTCGACAAGAAGCTCGTCATGGAAAAGGCCAAGGCGATGACGCCGACCGCCGACTACAAATACGACACCGATTTCGGCAATGAATTCCTGAAGACCGGCTATGCCGGCTCCGGCCCGTACAAGATCCTTGGCTGGAAGGCCAACGAAGCCGTCATCCTTGAAGCCAACCCGAACTACTACGGCGAAAAGCCGAAGCTGAAGCGCGTCGTCTATCGCCATATGAAGGAAAGTTCCGGTCAGCGCCTGGCGCTGGAAAACGGCGACATCGACGTGGCGCGTAACCTAGAGCCGGGCGACATGGAGGCCGTTTCCAAGAAGGAAGGTCTTTCCGTCACCTCCGCTCCCAAGGGCACCGTCTATTACTTCAGCCTCAACCAGAAGAACGAATATCTGAAGAAGCCGGAAGTTGTCGAAGCCTTCAAATATCTTGTCGACTACGATGGTATCGGTGCGACCCTGATCAAGGGTATCGGCGAAATCCACCAGACCTTCCTGCCGAAGGGCCAGCTGGGCGCGCTTGACGAGAACCCTTACAAGTTGGATGTCGCCAAGGCGAAGGAACTGCTGGCCAAGGCTGGTCTGAAAGACGGCTTCACCGTGACCATGGACGTGCGCAACACCCAGCCCGTGACCGGTATTGCCGAGAACGTTCAGCAAACGCTGGCGCAGGCCGGCATCAAGCTGGAAATCATCCCGGGCGATGGCAAGCAGACGCTGACCAAGTACCGTGCACGCACGCACGACATCTATATCGGTCAGTGGGGCTCGGACTATTTCGACCCGAACTCGAATGCCGAAACCTTCACCATCAACTACGACAATTCCGACGAAGGCAAGAACAAGACGCTCGCCTGGCGCAATGCCTGGGACGTTCCCGAGCTGACGAAGGAAACGCAATCTGCACTTCTGGAGAAGGACAGCGCCAAGCGCGCCAAGATTTATGAGGACCTGCAGAAGAAAGTTCTCGAAACCGGACCTTTCGTCATCATCTTCCAGCAGACGGAAGTTGCGGGTTACTCCAGCAAGCTCAAGGGTCTGAAGCTCGGCCCGAGCTTCGATACCAACTATGTCTACAACATCTCCAAGGAATGATCCGGCAGGATCGGTCCATTGAGTATCGTTGAAACCCCCGCAAGCCTGAGGCACGGCAAACGCCGTGCCAACAGGCGCCGCATGGCCGTTCTCGGCTTCATCGTTACCGTCGTCACGACCTTTTTAGGCTTGCTGGCGGTAACCTTCTTCATTGGTCGCGTCATCCCCATCGATCCGGCGTTGGCGATCGTCGGCGATCGCGCGCCTGCCCATGTGGTGGAGCGCGTGCGCGAGGAGCTTGGCCTGAACCTGCCGCTCTGGCAGCAGTTCTTCATCTATCTGAAGCAGGCGCTGACCGGCAATTTCGGCACATCGGTGCTGACAAGCAATCCGGTGATGGACGACATCAAGCGCGTCTTCCCGGCAACCATTGAGCTTGCAACGCTCGGTACATTGATCGGGGCGCTCTTCGGCATTCCGCTTGGCGTACTGGCAGCCGTCAAGCGCGGCAGCATCATCGACCAGATCGTTCGCGTCATCGGGTTGATCGGCTATTCCGTGCCGATCTTCTGGCTCGGCCTCCTGGCGCTTCTGGTGTTTTATGCCAAGTTGAACTGGGTCGCCTATCCCGGTCGTATGGATATCGTCTACGAGTTTACCTTCACACCAACCACCGGTTTCTATCTCTTCGATGCCCTTTGGCAGGGCCAGTGGGATGTGTTCTGGGATCTCTTCCGTCACATTATCCTGCCCGCCGGCCTGCTCGGCTATTTCTCGCTCGCCTATATCAGCCGCATGACGCGCTCCTTTATGCTGAACGAACTGGCGCAGGAATATATCGTCGCAGCACGCGCCAAGGGCCTGTCGGAAACGCGCATCATCTGGTTCCACGCTCTGCGTAACGCCGCAGTCCCTCTGCTCACCGTGATCGTGCTCTCCTATGCCGGTTTGCTGGAAGGTTCGGTTCTGACGGAAACGATCTTCTCCTGGCCGGGCCTTGGCCTCTACATCACCAATTCCCTGCAGAATGCGGACATGAATGCCGTCCTCGGCGGCACCATCGTGATCGGTGCCGTCTTCATCGGCATCAATCTCCTGTCCGATCTGCTCTACCGGACGCTCGACCCAAGGACGCGCAGCCGATGACGGATACCATGTCCATTGTGAAACCCTACAGCCGCGAGTGGCTGCTGTCCGACCGCCCGACCTCGCGAAAGCAGGCGCGGCTCGGGCGCGCCTATGTCATCTGGCGGCGCTTTTCCGAAAACCGTCTGGCGCTTGCAGGGCTTGGCATCATCCTGGCGCTGGTGTTCGTCGCAATCTTCGCCAATGTCCTCGCGCCGCATTCCCCGGTTCAGGGCGATCTCCGCAATGCCCGCTTGTTGCCTCCGGGGACGGATGGATATTGGCTCGGCACTGACGATCAGGGGCGAGATATTCTGTCCCGCCTGATTTACGGCTCGCGTTTGACGCTTTTCGTCGTCGTGCTGGTGGCAATCATCGCCGCCCCGATCGGCCTGATCGTCGGCACCGTCGCAGGTTATGCCGGTGGATGGATCGATGCGGTGCTGATGCGTATCACCGATATCTTTCTTGCCTTTCCCAAGCTCGTTCTTGCGCTTGCGCTCGTGGCAGCACTTGGTCCTGGCATTGAGAATGCGGTGCTGGCGATCGCTGTCACCTCCTGGCCGCCTTATGCCCGTATTGCACGCGCCGAAACCATGACGTTTCGAAATTCCGACTTCATCGCTGCGGTGAAGCTGATGGGGGCGTCTCCCTGGCGCATCGTTCTCAAACACGTCATCCCGCTCTGTTTCTCCTCGCTCATCGTGCGTGTGACGCTCGATATGGCTGGGATCATCCTGACCGCCGCCGGTCTCGGCTTCCTGGGTCTCGGCGCGCAACCACCACTCCCCGAATGGGGCGCGATGATTGCCTCTGGCCGCCGCTTCATCCTCGATCAGTGGTGGGTTGCCGCGATGCCGGGTGCCGCCATCCTCATCGTCAGCCTCGGCTTCAACCTCTTGGGTGACGGGCTTCGCGATGCGCTCGATCCGAAGGAGGCTGGCCAGTGACTTCATCTTCCACCACGCCTCTTTTGACGGTCGAAAATCTGCGCGTCAGCTTTCCGACCAGAACCGGCCTTGTCGAAGCCGTGAGAGGGGTATCCTTTACGCTCGGCAAGGAACGTCTTGGCATTGTCGGCGAGTCCGGTTCCGGCAAATCGCAGACCGGTCGTGCCATCATGGGCCTGACACCAGGGCACGCGAAGATTACGGCCGATGCACTTCGCTTTGGCGATATCGATCTTCTGACGGCACCAGCAAAACAGCGTCGCACGATCCGCGGCAAGCGGATCGCGATGATCCTGCAGGATCCGAAATATTCGCTCAATCCGGTCATGACCATCGGTCGCCAGATCGTCGAAACGTTGAAGACGCACGAGCGGATCGGCTATTCCGAGGCGAAGAAGCGCGCGCTCGACATGCTCGAGGCGGTGCAGATCCGCGATCCCGAACGTGTCTTCAATCTTTATCCGCACGAGGTTTCCGGCGGCATGGGACAGCGCGTCATGATCGCCATGATGCTGGTCTGCGGTCCGGAACTCCTGATCGCCGACGAGCCGACATCGGCACTTGACGTCACGGTGCAATTGGAAGTGCTGGATATTCTCGACAAGCTGGTGCGCGAACGCGGCATGGGACTGATCTTCGTGTCGCACGACCTGCGCCTCGTCTCGTCCTTCTGCGACCGGGTGCTCGTCATGTATGCGGGGCGCGTGGTGGAAGAGCTTCCATCCGCCGATCTGCAAAACGCGAAACATCCCTATACGCAAGGGCTTCTCAACTGTCTGCCGAAAATCGGCGAGCACCGGCATCCGCTGCCGGTCCTTCAACGCCAAGCGGAGTGGCGTCTATGACGGTCGTACTGTCTGCCAAGAATATCGTCGTAGACTTCGACGGTTATCTGGCCCTAGACCGCGTCAGCATCGAGGTGGCGAAGGGCGAATCCTTCGGGCTCGTGGGTGAATCCGGTTCCGGCAAATCGACGCTTTTGCGTGCAATCGCCGGCCTCAACCATTTTGAAGAAGGCGCTCTTATGGTGGACGGGCGGACCTATAGCCGCAAGTCACGTGACAAGAGCTTCTATCGCGATGTCCAGATGGTGTTCCAGGACCCCTATGGCTCGCTCCATCCGCGCCAGACGGTCGATGCCATTTTGCTGGAGCCGCTCGTCATTCATGGGGTGGACAACAAGGAAGCACGGATCGCTCGCGCTCTCGATGAGGTCGGTCTTGGCACAGGTTTCCGCTTCCGCTACTCGCACCAGCTGTCGGGTGGCCAGCGCCAGCGTATCGCCATTGCCCGCGCACTGATCCTCGAGCCGAAGATCCTGCTTCTCGATGAGCCGACATCGGCGCTTGACGCATCGATCCAGGCGGAAATCCTCAATCTGCTGGAACAGGCGCGCAAGGACAGAAACCTGACTTTCGTCATGGTCAGCCATGATCTCGGCGTCATTAGCCACATGTGCGACCGGCTGGCGGTGATGAAAAGCGGCAAGGTCGTCGAGTCGATGGATGTCCACCAGCTGGAAACCAGAGAGTTTTCCGCCGATTACACGCGGCAGCTTATGGTAGCGAGTGAAGGTTTCAGGCGCGATTGAGGCCAGCTTACACCTGGTGTATGACCGCAGCAGTGAGGGGCCGCTGGTTGAGCCTGTCCAACAGCCTTTGATCGAACATCGAGGATGATCGCTCCATGCAATTGCGCGCATTGATGTATTTCGATGAACTCGTCCGCACCAATTCGATGCGCGCGGCGGCCGAGAATTTGAATGTTGCACCGACCGCGGTCAGCCGTCAGATCGAAAATCTCGAATATTATTTCGGCACGCCGCTGGTCGAGCGCTCCAGCCGAGGCGTGAAGCTGACGGCAGCGGGCGAGCTCCTTGCCGCCCGTGCCGGAAAGACATTGCGCGAGCTGGACCATGTCAACCAGCTGATTGACGATCTGAAGGGTCTGCAACGCGGCCGCGTCACGATCTATGCCAATGGTGCCACGGTGGCCAATCTGCTGGCACCCGTCCTGGCGCAGTTCAGCCTCAAATATCCAAAGCTGCGTTTCGAGGTCAACATCACCAGCGCGCGCCAGGCCATGGAGGCGTTGGGAACCGCAGAAGCCGACCTTGTCGTCAGCCTGTTTGCGCCGAAGCTCTCCGGCGTCAAGGTGCGCTCGCGCACGCGTATCAGCTACGATGCCATCTTCCCGGCGGGGCATGCACTTGCCGGCCAGGCCGAAGTGACATTGAAGGAACTGGCCGGGCTTCCGCTTGCTCTGCCGGACAAGACCTTTGCCGCACGTCAGGCCTTTGATGCCCTCTTTGCGGATGCCGGCATCGAACTCGATCCGGTCTTTATCACCAGCTCTCTGGAGATGCTGAAGGAACTGGTCCTAGGGAACGCTGCCGCGACGCTTTTGCCCGCCCTTTCGGTGGCGCGAGAATTGCGCAGCGGCCAGATGGTCGCCGTGCCTCTGGCCGGCAAGAAGGGCATCCACACACAGATTGACCTATGCGTCGCACCGGATCGCCAGCTATCGTTTGCAGCCTCCAAACTCGCCGACTTCATTGAACGTTTCATGCGTGAGGCAACGACCTCACCATAAGGCGCACCGCGATCTTTCAGATTTGCTCCCGATGCTTTACGTCTTTCTTCTGTCGCATGTCGTCCATTCGATCACCGTCTTTCGGTTGATTTTCCTCCCCAAGACCGTGTAGCGTTTTCCGCTACGCGGAGCACACAAAAATGCAGATTGTGTGTGCGCCGTCACCGTGCCACTCTTTTTGCAACAGATGGTCTTTCAGAGGGCAAAAAGCCCGGGCCGTCCGACAGGGGATAATGATGCCACGCACTTATTTTTCGCAGGCGGCGAAGCTCTCTCGCCGTACCGCCCTGACTCTTGCCTTGGGCACCGCACTCTGGCTGCCGCTTTCGGCTGTCGAGGCTGAGGCTGCACCCAAGACGGCGTTGACACTTGGAATGGCGATCGAGCCAACCGGCCTCGACCCGACGATCGCAGCCCCGGTCGCCATCGGTCAGGTCACGTGGCAGAACATTTTCGAAGGCCTTGTCACCATTGACAGCAAGGGGCAAGTCAAGCCGCAGCTCGCCGAAAGCTGGCAGATCTCTCCGGACGGCAAGACCTATACGTTCAAGCTGCGCAATGGCGTGACCTTCCACGATGGCGAGGCCTTTGATTCCTCGGTTGCGAAATTTTCGCTGGATCGTGCCCGAGGCGAAAGCTCGGTCAATCCGCAGAAACGCTTCTTTGCTTCCATCGATACCATCGAGACGCCGGATGCGGAGACCTTGGTGCTGAAACTGAAGCAGCCCGCCGGCAGCCTCATCTATTGGCTCGGCTGGCCAGCCTCGGTCATGGTCGCGCCGAAGAGCGCGGAAAACAACCGCACGACGCCGATCGGCACCGGCCCATTCAAATTCGTCAGCTGGGCAAAGGGTGACAAGGTCGAGCTTGAAAAGAACCCTTCCTATTGGGACAAGAACGTTGCGGTAAAGCTGGAAAAGGCCACCTTCCGCTTCGTCGCAGACGCGCAGGCCCAGGCGGCGGCTTTGAAAGCCGGCGATATCGACGCGTTCCCGGAATTCGGCGCGCCCGAGCTTATGTCCTCCTTCGAGGGTGACGCACGTCTTGGCACCTTCATCGGCAACACCGAACTCAAGGTCGTTGCGGGCATGAACAATGCCCGCAAGCCCTTCGACGACAAGCGGGTGCGCCAGGCGTTGATGATGGCGGTCGACCGCCCCACCGTCATCGAAGGCGCGTGGTCCGGTCTCGGCACCGCGATCGGCAGCCACTATACTCCCAACGACCGCGGCTACATCGATACGACCGGTGTGCACCCCTACGATGTCGAGAAAGCCAAGGCGTTGCTCGCCGAAGCCGGATATCCGAATGGCTTCAGCTTCACCATCAAGGCCCCGCAAATGGCCTACGCGCAGCGCACCTCGCAGGTCCTCCAGGCCATGCTGGCTGAAATTGGCGTGACGATGACCATCGAGACGACCGAGTTTCCGGCCAAGTGGGTCGCGGATGTCTTCAAGGGCGGCAATTACGACATGACCATCGTCGCTCATGCCGAACCGATGGATATCGATATCTATTCCCGTAACCCCTATTACTTCAATTACAAGAACCCGACCTTCAACGAGGTCATCGCCAATGTCGAGAAGACGGCCGACGCCGGTGAGCAGGAAAAGCTCTACGGTGAGGCACAGAAGATTCTCGCCGAAGACGTGCCGGCTCTCTTTCTCTTCGTGATGCCGAAGCTCGGTGTCTGGGACAAGAAGGTCAAGGGACTTTGGGAGGATGAACCTATACCGTCGAACGTGTTGACGGACGTTCATTGGGAAGATTGAACATCATGGAGCGAGGCGTACCCATAGCCCACATTGTCCCGTCGGACATCTCGCCCTCAAGGGGGGAAATCGATTGGCGGTCACCCTCTCGCTTTTCCCGGATGGTCGAGATGGGGCATGGGTATCGTTTTTTCCAATCTCCCCCCTCAAGGGGGAGATGTCCGACAGGACAGAAGGGCGCGCGCCTTTCACAACGCGTCACCAGTGATTGCAGATCATGACGACCCTGATCCTCAAGCGCATCCTTGGTCTGTTCGTCACGCTGCTGGCGGTCTCCTGCCTGATCTTCTTCATCATGGGCCTGCTGCCGGGCGATCCGGCGGCCATCATGCTTGGCACCTCTGCGAGCCCCGATACGCTCGCCGCGTTGCAGAAACAGATGGGCCTCGACCAGCCGCTGCCGCTTCGTTATGTCCATTGGCTGATAGGCGTGCTGCATGGCGATCTCGGACAGTCCTATACCTACGGTGTGCCCGTGGCAGGCCTGATCGTCGAGCGACTGGCCGTTACCCTCCCGCTTGCTTTCCTTGCCGTGTGCCTTTCGGTCGCGATCGCCATTCCACTCGGTGTGGCGGCTGCGAGAAACCGCAATGGCGCGCTGGATTTCGCCGCCGGGCTGTTTTCCCATGTGGGCATTGCCGTGCCTGGCTTCTGGGTCGGGTTGCTCCTCATCATTCTCTTCTCCACAACGCTCGGCTGGATGCCGGCTGGCGGTTTTCCCGGCTGGACGCCCAGCCTTTCCGCCGGTCTTCTGGCGCTCCTTCTGCCAGCCATTGCGCTGGCCGTCTCGCAGGCCGGTGTTCTGACCCGCGTCTGCCGCTCTGCAGTGCTGGAGGTGATGAATGAGGATTTCGTCCGCACCGCCCGGGCAAAAGGCTTGAGCGAACGGGTCGCGCTGTGGCGGCATGCGGTGCCAAATGCGATGATCCCGGTCGTCACCATGATCGGTCTGCAATTCACCTTTCTGATTGCCGGCGCGGTACTGGTGGAAAATGTCTTCAACCTGCCAGGCCTTGGGCGGCTTGCCTATCAGGCTCTGACCCAGCGGGATATCGTCGTCATGCAGTCTGTCGTGCTGTTTTTCTCAGCACTCGTCATCACCATGAATTTCCTGGTCGATATCGCCTATCTCTTCATCGATCCAAGATTGCGGACAGGTGCGCGATGATGCGACTGCTCCGCCGCCGTCCGGCATTCGTCATCGGCATTGCTGTTACGAGCTTTCTGATCGCCGTCGCATTGCTGTCCCTGGTCTGGACGCCTTTCTCTCCCACCAAAATGCAGATCGTTCAGAAGCTGAAATCGCCCTTCGTCTATGGTGGGCTCGGCACCGATCACTTCGGCCGCGACGTGCTCTCCATGTTGATGGCCGGCGCGTGGAACTCACTGTCCACGGCGATTGCTGCCGTCGCCATCGGCGCCTTCATCGGCACCGCCATCGGCGTCACGGTCGCAGCAGTCAGAGGGTTTACCGAAACCGTGGTGATGCGCATCTGCGATATCATCTTCGCCGTGCCGCCCATCCTGTCGGCGATGATGCTCGGTGCCTTTATCGGCACCGGCCGGTTTACCGCCATCATTGCCATCGCCACCTTCATGATACCGGTCTTTGCCCGGCTCACGCTGGGTGCCGCGCTGCAGATATGGGCGAGAGAATATATTACAGCAGCGACCAGCATCGGTCAGAACAGCGCCAAGATCACGCTTCTTCATGTTGTCCCGAATATCTCCAACCAGATCATCGTGCAGGTGACGATCCAGCTTGGGCTTGCGATCCTCACGGAAGCGGGGCTCTCCTTCCTCGGTCTCGGCATGCCGCCACCCGCGGCCACCTGGGGACGGATGCTCGCCGATGCCCAGACCTATCTCGGCGTCGCCCCCTGGCTTGCCATCATGCCGGGCCTTGCCATCGCGCTTGCCGTCTTCGGCCTCAACCTGCTCGGCGATGGCCTTCGCGATCTCCTCGACCCGCGCGACACGAGCTGATCGCCCGAAGACGATATCACCCTCATCTCCTGTTATTTTTGACGAGACGATTCCATGACCGATCTCATAGACCTCAACACGCTCGAAATTCTGGCGCTTTACCGCGACAAGACACTGTCCCCACTGGAATATTGGCAGGCAGTAGAGGCACGCATCGAGGCATTCGAGCCGATCGTCGACGCGCTTTACGCCTATGATCCGGAAGATGCACGCAGGCAAGCCACAGCCTCGACGCAGCGCTGGCTCAAGGGAGAAACGCTCGGTCCGCTTGATGGTCTTCCGGTCTCGCTCAAGGAGCTCATCGCCACCAAGGGCCAGCCGGTGCCGCTTGGCACAAAGGCGGTCGAACTGGTTCCCGCCGGCGAGGATGCACCGGTGGCGGCGCGCTGCCGTGAAGACGGAGCGATCCTCTATGCCAAGACGACCTGCCCGGATTACGGCATGCTTTCGTCGGGCCTTTCCAGCTTTCACAAGCTCAGCCGCAACCCTTGGGATCCGACACAGAACCCCGGCGGCTCCAGCGCCGGTGCGGCCTCCGCGGGGGCCGCCGGTTACGGCACACTCCATATCGGCACGGATATCGGCGGCTCCGTGCGACTTCCCGCCGGATGGACCGGGCTCTTTGGTTTCAAGCCCAGCCAAGGCCGTATTCCGGTCGATCCGTTCTACACCGGTCGTTGCGCCGGGCCGATGACCCGCACCGTCACAGATGCAGCCTACGCCATGGCAACGCTGTCGCGACCGGACTGGCGCGACGGCACATCGCTGCCACCCAATGAAATCGACTGGCTCGACCTGAACGCCGATGTGAAGGGCCTGAAGATCGGTCTGATGCTGGATGCGGGCTGCGGACTACCTTTGGATGACGAGGTGCGTGATGCTGTCATCTCTGCTGCCAAGCTCTTCGAAGCGGCGGGCGCCATCATCGTTCCGGTCGAGCCGGTGCTGACGCGCGACATGCTGGATGGGCTGGATGATTTCTGGCGGGCGAAATTCTGGGGCGACATGGTGGCGCTCAGCGAGGAACGCCGGGACTTGATCCTGCCCTATATTCTGGAATGGGCAAGAAAGGGTGCGGACGTGTCAGGGTCGCGCGCGGTCTTCGGCTTCAACCAGACCATGGAAATGCGCAAGAGCTGCGGGCGGCTGATGCAGACGGTCGATGCCGTCATCTCGCCGACCAATCCGATCGTGTCCTATCCGGCAGACTGGGCCTCTCCCACCAATGACCCGCAACTGCCCTTCGAACACATTGCCTTCACGGTGCCGTGGAACATGTCGGAACAACCGGCCTCCTCGATCAATTGCGGCTTCTCGAAATCCGGCATGCCGATCGGCCTGCAGATCGTTGGCCCGCGCTTTGAGGATCTCTTTGTTTTGAAGTTGTCCAAGGCGTTCGAGGACTGGAGCGGCGGTGTGAAAAAGTGGCCGCAGCCAAAAGCGCGAGGCTGATCACGCGTGTGACGAGGTTGCAAGCGTTAGCGTGCTGGGCGATGCTTCAAGCCGAGCCGTGGCACCCTAAACGAGGAATACCATGATGCCGACATGCGATTGTGCGGTCGAACTTTAAGGAGATCAGCATGCTTTTGGCCGGAACGTCCATGGAAGAAGCCGGCGGGTCTGTGACCCCGGTCCTATCGGTTCAAAATCTCACCACATCCTTCCGCGTCGATGGCGGATGGAAATCCGTGGTGCGAAATATGAGTTTCGAGATAGCGCCGCGCGAAACGGTGGCAATCGTTGGGGAAAGCGGTTCGGGCAAGAGCGTGACGTCGCTCTCCATCATGCGGCTTCTCGATAAGAAGATGAGCCGCATCGAAGGGGAGGTCATGCTCGGCGGGCGCAATCTTTTGAGCCTGCCGGAGGAGGAGATGCGCAAGGTTCGCGGCAAGGAGATCTCGATGATCTTCCAGGAGCCGATGACCAGCCTCAATCCGATCTTTCCGATCGGTAAGCAGATCGCCGAAGCGCTGACCGTGCATCAGAATATCTCCTCATCGTCCGCAAAAGCAGAGGTCATCCGCCTTCTGGAAAAGGTGCGCATTCCCAATTCGACAAGCCGCTTTAATGATTATCCGCATCAGTTTTCCGGCGGCATGCGCCAGCGCGTGATGATTGCCATGGCACTTGCCTCCCGGCCGAAGCTCCTGATTGCCGACGAGCCGACGACGGCACTCGATGTCACGATTCAAGGCCAGATCCTCGACCTCATCAAGCAGTTGCAGGAAGAGGAGGGCATGTCGGTTCTGTTCATCACCCATGATATGGGTGTCGTGGCCGAAGTGGCGGATCGCACCATCGTCATGTTCCGCGGCGATGTGGTGGAGACCGGCACCACGGATGATATTTTCCACCGCGGACAGCACCCCTATACGCGTGCGCTTCTTTCTGCGGTCCCGAAGCTCGGTTCGATGAAGGAGCGTGTACTTCCCGCCCGTTTCCCAATCATTGATATCAAGACAGGCGAGAGCCAGCCTGCGGTGGAGGTCAAGGACACGGTTTCGGGTAGCAAGACGCCCATTCTGTCGGTCAAGGATCTGACGACCCGCTTCGATATCCACTCTGGTCTTCTTGGTCGTAAATCCGGTGCCGTGCACGCAGTGGAAAAAGTATCATTCGATCTTTCCGAAGGAGAAACGCTTTCACTCGTTGGCGAGTCGGGTTGCGGTAAGTCCACCACCGGCCGCTCGATCACCCGACTGATCGAGCCAACATCCGGCAATGTAATGCTCGATGGCTATGAGGTGATGCAGCTCGACAAGGTCACGTTGCGCGCCATGCGCCGCAGTGTGCAAATGATTTTCCAGGACCCTTTCGCCAGTCTCGACCCGCGCATGAGCGTCGGTGCGGCAATCATGGAACCCTTCATCGAGCACCGCCTCGGCAGCAAGCAGCAGGCGCGTGACAAGGCTGCGGATCTGCTGGAGAAAGTGGGCCTTAACCCGGATATGATGCGGCGTTTCCCGCATGAATTTTCGGGCGGTCAGCGTCAGCGCGTCGCCATTGCCCGGTCCTTGATGCTCGACCCAAAGGTGATTGTCGCCGACGAGGCGGTCTCGGCGCTCGATGTCTCGATCAAGGCGCAGGTGTGCAACCTTCTCCTCGATCTGCAACAGAGCCTCAATCTGGCCTTCCTGTTCATCTCGCATGATATGGCCGTGGTGGAGCGGGTCAGCCATCGTGTGGCTGTGATGTATCTCGGTGAGATTGTCGAGATTGGTCCGCGCGCCGCCGTCTTCGATAATCCTCAGCATTCTTACACGAAGAAGCTGATGTCTGCCGTTCCGGTGCCGGATCCTTCACGACGGCATATTCGGCGCAACATGGCGACCGACGAGATCAAAAGCCCGATCCGCCCTGTCGGTTACGTGCCGCCGCCGCGCCATTACCGCGAGGTCTCCGCCGGTCATCTCGTACAGGAAGCAAGCTAAGGGCTCGCCGCGGCTCAACAGCCGTCTGTCGTGTCTCATGGTTTGACTTTTTACTGCAAAAAATGCCAGCACTTGGGGAGCAGACAAGTTAGGGCAGAGACATGGCCAGGCGATCCGATAGCGGTGGACGGTTAGACGATGCGGCGCGCGCCGGCTGGCTCTATTATGTGGCCGGTCGCACGCAGGACGAGATCGCCGCTGCCATGGGAATTTCGCGCCAGTCTGCGCAGCGTCTCGTCTCGCTGGCGGTGGCCGAGCGTCTGATCAAGGTGCGGCTCGATCACCCGATTGCCGCCTGTCTGGAGAAGGCAGAGGCGCTGCGCGAACGCTTTTCGCTAAAGCATGTCGAGGTCGTCCCGAGCGATCCGGCAGGAACCTCCTCCACCGTTGGAATTGCCGAGGCGGGTGCGGCGGAAATCGAGCGCTGGTTGCGCCAGCCAGATCCGATCGTGCTGGCCGTCGGAACGGGGCGCACACTGAAAGCGGCGGTGGATCAACTGCCGCCGATGGACTGTCCGCAGCATCGCATCGTCTCACTCACCGGCAATATCGGCCCCGACGGATCAGCCGCCTATTACAACGTCATCTTCTCCATGGCGGATGCGATCAAGGCTCGCCACTTTCCCATGCCGCTGCCGGTTCTTTGCTCATCGTCTGAAGAGCGCCTCTTGCTGCATGACCAACCCATGGTTCGCTCAACGCTGGCTTTGGGTGCTGCCGCAAATGTGACCTTCGTAGGGGTTGGCGAGTTGGGAGAAAACGCGCCGCTCTGTCTCGACGGGTTTCTCGCCGTTGACGAGATGAAAAAACTGATCGCCGAGGGTGCCGCAGGCGAAATCTGCGGCTGGTTCTTCGATGGGGATGGGCAGATCATGAACAATCCCATCAATGATCGCGTCGCCTCCGTTCCCGTGCCGCCGAGGGAGACTTGCACCGTGGTCGGTATCGCTCAGGGACGAAAGAAATCGCCCGCCATTTTGGCCGCTTTGCGCGGTGGGTTGCTCAACGGCGTCATCACCGATGAGCAATCGGCTGAATATCTGCTCACGCACTGAGCAAAAATATCTCATTTAAATCAGTATATTAGCTCCTTCTTTTGCGCTGCAGCGCAGGAGGATGCTTGACTTTGTGTCGGGATAAGTGAGTAATTGCCCTCGAGCAAAGCGAATGCTCATTTTTCTTCTGGGAGGAAGATCATGACATTGAAGACACTTCTGCTGGGCGCATGCTCGGCTCTCGCCCTTTCCGGCCTCGCGTCTGCAGAAACATTGACCATTGCCACCGTCAACAACGGTGACATGATCCGCATGCAGGGACTGACAAAGGAATTTACCGACAAGAACCCGGACATCCAGATCGAGTGGGTCACACTGGAAGAGAACGTCCTGCGCGAACGCGTCACGACGGATATCGCCACCAATGGCGGCCAGTACGACATCATGACCATCGGCAACTACGAAGTTCCGATCTGGGCCAAGCAAGGCTGGCTTCTGCCGCTGGAAAAGCTCGGCGACAAGTATGATGTCAACGACATGCTGCCATCCATTCGTGGTGGCTTGACGGTTGAAGGCAAGCTCTATGCGGCGCCCTTCTATGGCGAATCTGCCATGATCATGTATCGCAAGGACCTGTTTGAAAAAGCCGGCCTGAAAATGCCTGAAAACCCGACCTGGGAATTCATCGGCGATGCGGCCCGCAAGATCACCGACCGTAAGGCCGACGTCAACGGCATTTGCCTGCGCGGCAAGGCTGGTTGGGGCGAAAACATGGCCTTCATCACCGCGCTCACCAACTCCTTCGGTGGCCGCTGGTTCGATGAAAACTGGAAACCGCAATTCGATCAGCCCGAGTGGAAGAACTCCCTGCAGTTCTACGTCGATCTGATGAAGGATGCCGGTCCATCGGGCGCTGCGTCCAACGGCTTCAACGAAAACCTGACGCTCTTCCAGCAAGGCAAGTGCGGCATGTGGATCGACGCTACCGTTGCTGCTTCCTTCGTGTCGAACCCGAAGGACTCCAAGGTTGCGGACAAGGTTGGCTACGCGCTCTTCCCGACGCATGGCGAATTGAAGAACCATGGCAACTGGCTGTGGTCCTGGAACCTTGCGATCCCGAAGAGCTCGCAGAAGGCTGAATCGGCAGAGAAGTTCATCGCCTGGGCAACCAGCAAGGACTATTCCGATCTCGTCGCCTCCAAGGAAGGCTGGGCCAACGTCCCTCCGGGCACGCGTACCTCGCTCTACAAGAACGCTGACTACGAGAAGGCGGCACCGTTCGCCAAGACGACGCTTGCAGCCATGAATGCAGCCGACATCACCAAGCCAACGGTCAAGCCTGTGCCTTACACCGGCGGCCAGTTCGTGGCGATCCCCGAGTTCCAGTCGCTCGGTACCACGGTCGGCCAGCTCTTCTCGGCAGTCGTTGCAGGTCAGTCTTCGGTTGATGATGCGCTCGCAGGCGCTCAGTCCACCGCGACGCGCGAAATGACCCGCGCCGGTTACATCAAGTAATCCTCCCGAAGCCTGCCGCCCGGCCATTGCCGGGCGGCGGATCTTCTCGATCGTCTCATAATCAAAAGAATGCACCGCCTGCGGTATTACTTCCGCGCGCGATACTGGGAGGACAGCGAATGGCAACGCAGAACACCAGGAACCTGGCGCGCGTGATGATGGCGCCATCCGTTTTCCTGCTTCTCATCTGGATGATCGTGCCGCTGGCGATGACGCTGTGGTTTTCCTTCCAGAACTACAATCTGCTGAACCCGGCCAATGTCAGCTTTGCCGGCCTGTTCAATTACAAATTCTTCTACACCGATCCGGCCTTCTTCCAGTCCATCTGGAACACGCTGATCATCGTCGGCGGTGTGTTGCTGATCACCATTATCGGCGGCGTTGCGATTGCGCTTCTGCTCGATCAGCCGATCTTCGGCCAGGGCATCGTTCGCATTCTGGTGATCTCGCCCTTTTTCGTCATGCCACCCGTCGCGGCACTGATCTGGAAGAACATGATCATGCACCCCGGTTATGGTGTGCTTGCGGACCTGAACAGGTTCTTCGGCTTTCAACCCATCGACTGGTTCTCGCGCTTCCCGCTTTTATCCATCGTCATCATCGTGGCTTGGCAGTGGCTTCCCTTTGCGACGCTGATCCTGCTGACTGCGCTCCAGTCTCTCGATGGCGAACAAAGAGAAGCCGCCGAAATGGATGGCGCAAACTTCTTTAACCGCTTCATCTATCTGACGCTGCCGCATCTGGCGCGCGCCATGACGGTGGTCATCCTCATTCAGACCATCTTTCTTCTGGGCGTCTATGCGGAAATTCTCGTCACCACCAATGGCGGACCCGGCTATGCCTCTACCAACCTGCCGTTCCTGATCTACCGGACCGCGCTGCTTGGTTATGACGTGGGTGGTGCTTCAGCCGGCGGTATCATCGCCATCGTACTCGCCAACGTCGTCGCCATCTTCCTGATGCGCGCGGTCGGCAAGAACCTCGATCGTTAAGGAGACGTCCCATGGCTCGTAAAGTCTCTACCCGTTCGAAGATCGGCTTTACCATCGCGGCATGGGTGGTTGCACTCATCCTGTTTTTCCCGATTCTCTATGCCTTCCTCACCTCCATCAAGACGGAGCCGGAAGCCATTGCAGGCTTCAGCCTCTGGCCGTCGGGGACGCTGGAAAACTACGTCACGGTGAACACGCAGCGCGACTACTTCAAGCCCTTCATGAACTCGGTCGTCCTATCGGTCGGCTCCACGATCCTGGCACTGCTCATCGCCATTCCGGCGGCTTGGGCCATGGCATTTTCGCCGACAAAGCGCACGAAAGACATCCTGATGTGGATGCTCTCGACCAAGATGATGCCGGCCGTTGCCGTGCTGGTGCCGTTCTATCTGATGTTCCGCAATGCCGGCCTTCTCGACACCCGCTTCGGCCTGACGCTGATGCTGACCATGATCAATCTGCCGATCGTGGTGTGGATGCTCTATACCTACTTCCGTGAAATTCCGGGCGAAATCCTGGAAGCTGCCCGGATGGATGGCGCGTCGCTGTGGAACGAGATCGTCTATGTGCTGACACCGATGGCGGTCCCCGGCATTGCCTCGACACTGCTCCTCAACATCATTCTGGCCTGGAACGAGTCGTTCTGGACCATTCGCCTGACGACCACAAACGCGGCACCGCTAACGGCGTTCATCGCCTCCTTCTCGTCGCCGCAGGGCCTGTTCTGGGCAAAGCTATCGGCTGCCTCGATGATGGCGATCGCGCCAATCCTGGTGCTCGGCTGGTTCAGCCAGAAACAACTCGTGCGCGGCCTGACCTTCGGCGCTGTGAAATAAGGATCATAACAATGGGCAGCATTTCGCTTAAAAATGTTTCGAAGGTCTTTGGCGAAGCCAAGGTCATCCCATCCATCAATCTCGATATTCAGAACGGTGAGTTCGTCGTCTTTGTCGGTCCCTCCGGCTGCGGAAAGTCCACGCTGTTGCGTCTGATTGCCGGGCTTGAGGATGTCAGCGGCGGTCAGATCATCATCGATGGCAAGGACGTGACCGAAAAGGCACCGGCAGAACGCGGCCTTGCCATGGTTTTTCAATCCTACGCGCTTTATCCGCATATGAGCGTGCGCAACAATATCGGCTTTCCACTGAAGATGGCGAAGATGGAAAAGTCCGCCATCGACAAGAAGGTGAATGACGCCGCAGCCATCCTCAATCTGACCGATTATCTCGATCGCCGTCCCTCGCAGCTCTCCGGCGGTCAGCGCCAGCGTGTCGCCATTGGTCGCGCCATTGTGCGCGAGCCCTCCGCGTTCCTCTTCGACGAACCGCTGTCGAACCTCGATGCGGCACTGCGTGGCACGATGCGGCTGGAAATCTCCGAGCTGCACAACACGTTGAAGACGACGATGATCTATGTGACCCACGACCAGGTGGAAGCCATGACCATGGCCGACAAGATCGTGGTTCTGAACCGCGGCAATATCGAGCAGGTCGGTTCGCCGCTGGATCTCTACCGCAGCCCGGCCAATCTCTTCGTCGCGGGCTTTATCGGCTCTCCACGCATGAATCTGGTTAAGGGTGCCTATGCCTTTGGAAAGTCGGCGGAGACGGTCGGGATCCGGCCTGAACACCTGCTGCTGTCGAAGGAAAGCGGTTTGTGGAAGGGCAAGGTCAACGTGGCCGAGCATCTTGGTTCGGATACCTTCCTCCACATCGACGTCGAAGATATCGGCATGATCACCGCGCGCGCCGGTGGCGAGTTCGCCTGCCAGCATGGCGATATCGTCTTCATCACGCCGGATGAGACCAAGGTCCACAGGTTCGACACCAAGGGTCTGGCAATCCGGCCATAGTGCCTGGATGTCGCCATTCGGCGAAAGCCATCACGACATGGACCTTGAGCGCGTTTCGCGCGCCGGTTCGATTGCGAATTATTCGAGGATTGTCTCATGACCTGCAAACTCTCGCTTGCAACGCTTGATCAGGCAAACGCCACCGCCCAGGTTCCCTCCTATGTGCGGAGCGACCTTTCGGCAGGCATCGTTCACTTCGGCGTCGGCAATTTTCACCGTGCGCATCAGGCGATCTATCTCGACGATCTTTTCAACACCGGTGCCGATCATGATTTTGCGATCATCGGTGCTGGCGTGCTGCCGTCGGATGCCGTCATGCGCGAGAAACTCGCCGATCAGGATTTCTTGACGACGGTCGTCGAGCAGGACAATAACCGAACAGGTGCCCGCGTTACCGGGCCGATGATCGACATCCTGCCGGTCGGCGACGCCAAAGCGATTATCGAGGCACTTGCCGACCCGAAGATCCGCATTGTCTCGATGACCATCACCGAGGGCGGCTACTTCATCGATGCGTCCGGCGCGTTCAATCCGCAGCATCCAGCCATTGCCGAGGATGGCAAGAGCCCGGGAGCGCCGAAGACGGTGTTTGGCCTCATCGTTGCGGGGCTTCGAGCACGCCGCGACAGAGGCATCCCGGCCTTCACGGTCATGTCCTGCGACAACATCCCGCACAACGGCAAGGTCACGAAGAACGCCGTCGTCGGCCTCGCAGCCCTGTCCGATCCAGCCTTCGCTACCTGGATCGGTGAGAATGTGTCCTTCCCCAATTCCATGGTGGATCGCATCACGCCAGCCACCGGCGATCGCGAGCGCTCCATTGCCCGCGACGACTTTGGCATCGAGGACAACTGGCCGGTCTTCTGCGAAGAGTTCAAGCAATGGGTTATGGAGGACAATTTCCCCGCCGGTCGCCCGGCGCTGGAGAAAGTCGGCGTTCAGTTCGTGTCCGATGTCGCACCTTATGAACACATGAAGATCCGCATCCTGAACGGCGGCCATGCTGCGATTGCCTATCCCGCAGCACTTCTCGATGTTCACTTCGTCCATGAGGCGATGGAGCATCCGTTGATCCGCGCCTTCCTCGCGAAGCTGGAAAAGGAAGAGATCATCCCGATCATTCCGCCGGTGCCGGACACCAATCTCAACGAATATTTCGAGCTGATCGAGCGCCGTTTCCTCAACCCGAAGATTGGCGACACCATTCCGCGCCTGGCGCAAGACGGCTCCAACCGCCAACCGAAATTCATCCTGCCCTCGACTTCGGACCGTCTGGCACAGGGTCTCGACATTGTCGGCCTGTCGCTGGTCTCGGCATTGTGGTGCCGCTACTTCTACGGCACCTCGGACAGCGGCAAGGCGATCGTCTTCAACGATGCGAGTGCCGAGCGCCTGCAGGCGGCAGCGATCAAGGCAAAGGACGACCCGATGGCGTTCCTTGCGCTGAGCGACATTTTCGGCGACGTTGCCGACTCCGACCTCTTCCGCAAGCGCTTTGCCCATGCTCTAAAGACATTGTGGCAGCAGGGAACGGCAAAAACGCTGCAGCTCTATCTGGACGATAAACTCATCGAAAGCTGACATCATGCCAACCGGAACAGGCCCCTTGGTGATCTTCGACTGCGATGGCGTTCTCGTCGATAGTGAGCCGGTTTCAGTCGCCGTGCTGATCGACATGCTGGCGCATCTGGGTGTTCAGATGACCGAGGAAGAGGCCTATCAACGGTTTCTCGGCCGCAGCCTCGCCAATATGACCGCAACGCTTTGGGAAGAATACGGTATCGAGACCGATATCGACTTTCTTGAACACATGCGAAGCGCGCTTTTCGAACGCTTTCGCCTCGAATTGAAGGCCATTGAAGGCATTGCCGAAACGTTGGACCGGCTCGACGTACCGCGCTGCGTGGCCTCGTCCAGTCAGCCGGAACGCATCCGCTATTCGTTGGGCCTGACGGGGCTCATCGAAAAATTCGAGCCGCATATTTTCAGCGCGACCATGGTGAAGAACGGCAAGCCGGCACCTGATCTCTTCCTGCACGCCGCGCATGAAATGGGCGCGGAGCCCGCCAATTGCATCGTCATTGAAGACAGTCCGGCCGGTATTGTGGCAGCTAAGGCTGCTGGCATGTGCGTTTTTGCTTTTACAGGAGGCTCTCACGCACGCTTCCCCGCATTTCGCCGACAGATCGCAGCGCTTGAGCCCGATCTCGTGTTTGACGCGATGCCGGATTTGGTCCACCTTGTGCGCGACCGAAAGGGCCGCCAAGGCTCAAGAGCAGAGGCTGGTTGACGTGCAGGTGAAGACACGGAACGGTTCTCTCCCGGTTTTCGGCAAAACAGGGATGGGAAACTAGCTTCATGCGCCAATATCTCGTTGCGGTCGATGTCGGAACAGGCAGCGCGCGCGCCGGGGTGTTCGATCGTCATGGTGCAATGCTGTCCCGCGCCACTCATCCTATCCTGATGCAAAGGCCGAGGGAAAACCACGCCGAGCACGATTCCGAGAACATATGGAAGGCTGTCTGCCTTTCGGTGCGGTCTGCCATGGCGGACGCGGCGATCGATCCGGTGCGTGTGGCTGCCATCGGGTTTGATGCCACATGTTCGCTGGTTGCGCGCGGCAAGTCTGGCGAGCAGGTGTCGGTCTCGACCACAGGCGAAGACCGGTTCGACACGGTGGTCTGGCTCGATCATCGCGCCATCAACGAGGCGGATTTTCTCACCGCGTCGCATCATCCGGTTCTGGATTTCGCCGGCGGGTCGATATCTCCCGAAATGCAGATACCGAAGCTTATGTGGTTGAAGAAACACCTGCCTCAAAGCTGGTCCAGAGCCGCTTACTTCTTCGACCTTGCCGACTTTCTCACATGGAAGGCGAGCGGCAGTGCTGCGCGCTCCAACTGCACATTGACGGCAAAATGGAATTTCCTGGCGCATGAACAGCAAGGCTGGCGCAACGACTATCTTGAACTTGCCGGGATAGGCGATCTGAAAGAACGCGCCGCGCTTCCTGCAAGCACCGTAGCACCGGGTCAAGCCGTTGGTACCCTCTCGGCCAAGGCTGCCGATGAATTGGGGCTTGATACGCAGTGCCGGGTCGCGACCGGCATGATCGATGCTTATGCGGGCGCGCTTGGTGCGCTTGGCGGAAGCCTCGACAACCATGTCGAAAACAACGTCGCGCTCATCGCTGGCACATCCAGTTGCCTTGTGGCGCTCACGCCCAATCGCATGCATGGTCGCAGCCTGTGGGGGCCCTACTGGCAAGCTGTTTTGCCGGATCACTGGCTGGTCGAGGGCGGACAATCGGCAACGGGTGCACTGCTCGACCATATCGTGCGCATGCATGCCGCAGGGGGAGAGCCGGATGCGGCACTTCACCGTCGCATCGTCGACCGCGTCATGGCGTTGCGGGCAGAGGAGGGCGAGGGATTTGCCAGCCGTCTGCATGTCCTGCCGGATTTTCATGGCAACAGATCGCCGCTTGCCGATCCGCATGCCAGAGGTGTGATCAGTGGCCTGACACTCGATACCTCGTTCGACAGCCTCTGTGCACTGTACTGGCGCACGGCGGTGTCGATCGCGCTCAGTACGCGCCACGTTCTGGATGCGATGGAAGGGTTCGGATATCGCACCACCACGCTTCACGTTGCGGGTGGGCACATCCACAATCCGCTGCTGATGGAACTCTATGCCGACGCGACGGGCAAACGGGTCGTGGTGCCACAGACCAGCGATGCCGTTCTTCTTGGGACGGCCATGACCGCTGCAGCGGCGGGCGGCGTCTATGATAGCTTGGCGGAAGCTGGTGCTGCCATGTATCCCGGCTGTGAGGAGCGCCAGCCGGACGGGTCACGCGCATCCATCTATGAGCGCGATTACAAAAAATTCCTCGCAATGCATCGTCATCGCGAGGAACTGGACCGCCTTTGAGGGACGTGAGACCGCGCGGTTTTGGACGCGTCCCTCAGATCACCGGATAGAGCGACCAGAAGAACAGATCATGTTCCTGATCGCGATCGCGCTGCTCGGACTCGTCGCGCGTGACCTGGTCCTTTTTCGATCCGCTCTCACGCTTGAGCTTTTCTTCCTGTGCCCGACGGCCAAGGCCGAAGAGATCGAAGGAAAGCATGTTGAAACCAGCAACCATTTTCATTCCTCCTGTCACCAAACTTAACAATGTGTAAAGTTTCGCGCGTTGCCACGATTTCGTCAAGATTGCGGGAGGGATTCCTGTGTCACTGCTGTGGACGGGAGGGGAAGATCCTTCCAATGGCAGCGTTTCAGTGAGAGCATTTTTTCACGAGCCCGGAAGGCGGTTCAATGCGCCCTCACGAAGAATAGGCGGCATCCAGCGCCTCAAAGGCTTTTTCGACCGGTCCTGAATGGCCCTGGAATTGCAGGGCATGGGCGAAGGCTTTGATGTTGGCACGCACCGCCTCCTTGCTGGCACGCTGGCCGGTATGGTTGAGGCGGATCAGTCGATCTGAGCCGGGTCCGACCGCTGCGCCAATATCTGCCCCATCGAGCCTCGCGGCCTGGAGAAAATTGCTGCGGTCGATATCAGCGGGAAGCTTGACGGCTGTCACCAGTGCCGAAGCCAGATGATCGTCGACCCAAAGCTCCGCACCCAGCGCGCGCAAAGCGTCTCGCGTCGCCTTCGCCGCCAGACGATGCCGCGCTTCAACCGCGTCGATGCCTTCGGCTTCCAGACGCTCGAGTGCGGCGTCTAGCGCAAAGAATTCGAGCGGCGCAGGCGTACCGGGCAAAGCACCTCTGCCGGTCTCGAGCCATTGCTCTTTCTGATCGAGAAGGGACAGCATCGAGTTGCGCGGGGCGCTCTCATGCTGCAGCATCGCCCAGGCGCGGTCGCTGACCGAGATTGCAGAGACGCCCGCCGGCCCTGCAAGCGATTTTTGCGGACCGATCACGACGATATCGATGCCGTCTGCATTCACATTCAGAGCATGGCCGCCAATCGATGCGACCGCATCGACCACCGTGAGCACACCCCGTTCTCTTGCAAGCCGAACGATGTCTTCCAATGGATTGAGAATGCCGGTGGCGGATTCGGCATGGACCAGTGACAGCACAGAGATATCGGGATGGTCGTCCAGTTGCTGACGCACAGCCTCTATCGCCACCGGTCGTCCGGGCTCAGCCGCGAGATTGATGACATCGCTGCCTCCGCGCTTCAGCCAGTCGCCGAACCATGCACCATAGGGGCTGGTCACGACGTTCAGCGTTTTCATGCCAGGTCGCGCGAGGCTGGTGGCGACGGCCTCCAGCGCCAATACCGCCTCGGCCTGAATGAGAAGCACATCGTTACGCGTCCTCATCAGGGCCGCCAATCGGTCTGCAAGCTTTGCGTAACGCTCCGGCGGAAAGGCGGGCACGTCGAGCAGATGGCTCCAGTTGCGATCAGGCATGGCTTTGGTCCTTACGAAGTGTGGGAACGGCGGCAATCAACCGTCTTGCTGTATCCGACTGTGGGTTCGAGATTACGCTGTCCGTCTCTCCACACTCGACGATGCGCCCCATCTCCATGATGGCAACGCGATGGCAGACGGCACGAATGACCGCAAGATCATGCGAGACGAACAGACAAGAGAGGCCGGTCTCGCTTTGAAGGGATACCAGCAATTCGAGAATCTGGGCACGGACGGAGAGGTCGAGCGCGGAAACGGCCTCATCCATCACCAACAGGGACGGGCGGCAGGCGATGGCCCGGGCGATTGCGACGCGCTGTCGCTGGCCGCCCGACAGTTGGAGAACAGGACGTGCAGCGTGGTCCGCGCCAAGCCCTACGCGCTCCAGCAGGCGGACGATCTCGGCTTGCCGATCGCGGGGCGCGACGATCCTGTGGATTCGCAACGGTTCACCGATCGCATCTGCCACTGTGGCACGCGGATTGAACGCGCCATGCGTATCTTGAAACACCATCTGCATATGACGACGGGCTGCTCTCAGGTCACGACCCGAAAGGGTCAGCCAGTTCTGGCCTTGAAAACGCACCTCGCCGCCATCTGCGGGCGAAAGCCGCATGATAATGCGCGCCAGCGTCGATTTCCCGCACCCCGACGGGCCTGCCAGCCCAAGTGTTTCGCCGCGCGCCAGCGTAAAGGAAACATCGTCGAGCGCCTGCACTGTCCGTCCCTGCGATTGGTATCGCTTGGAAAGGCGGTTGACGGAGAAGAAGGGCTCCATCAACTGGCCCTCCGGATCAGCGGTGGGGTGGTGAGATCAAGGTGCGAAGAAAGGAGACGTTTGATGTCGTCGCTTGCCGGATTCAAGAGCACGTCCTGCGCCTTGCCCGACTCCACCAGTCGGCCCGATTGGAACACCGCGATCTCGTCCGCAAGGCTGGAGGCCAGCGCGATATCGTGGGTAATGAAAATCAGCGTCATGCCATTGGCGCTGATAAGGCGGTCGAGGAGCCGGGCGATCGTCGCTTGCGTGATTGTGTCGAGCGCGCTGGTGGCCTCATCGGCAATCAGGATTTTGGGCGCTGCGGAGATGGCGGCCGCAATCGCCACACGTTGCCGCTGCCCGCCGGAGATTTGATGCGGATAGGCCGAGAGCAAGGCATCGGGGTTCGGCAGTTGTACCTCTGTCAGCAAATCCCGGGCGTGAGCCCGCGCCTGTTTTCGCGTGAGGCGAAGATGACGAATGGCAGCCTCCGCCACCTGTTCGCCAATCCTCAGTACCGGGTTGAGGCTGGCGCTCGGGTCTTGAAACACATAGGCGATATCGCGGCCTGGCGTTGAAAATCGTGTTTGGTGGCTCTTGTCCGGATGTCCATTCCAGATGAGCTGACCGTCGGTCTTCGCTCCATACGGCAACAAGCCAGCGATGCAGCGTGCCAGCGTGCTTTTGCCCGATCCGCTTTCGCCGATGATCGCCAGGCGCTGCTTTTCCTGAAGCTGAAGCGATACGTTGCGCAAAGAAGGTTGCGCGGCGCCGTGGTAGGTGACGCTGAGCCCTTCGATCTTCAGAAGCGGGGCAAGGCTCATCGCGCAGCCCCTTGACCGGCGAACGCCTTGTTGATGCCCTCACCCAGCAGATAGACCCCAAGGACAGTAGCGAGCAGAGCCATGCCGGGGATAATGGAGAGGTAGGCCGCAGAGCGAAGCACGTTTCTCCCCTCGGCAATCATCCCGCCCCAGGTCACGATGTTCGGGTCTCCAAGTCCGAGAAAGGAGAGGGCGGCTTCGGTCAGGATCGCCGCAGCGACGATGATGGCGGCGAGCGCCATGACCGGCGGCAAGGCGTTGGGGAGAATTTGGCGGAAGGCAATTTCCATCGGGTGCATGCCGATGGTGCGGGCGGAGGCCACATAGTCGCGCTCACGGATCGACAACACCTGCGCGCGCGTCAATCGCGCCGGGTCGGCCCAGGCGCCGAGCGCGATGGCAAGAATCACGATGGGCAGCGATGGACCGATGGTGCTGACAAAGGCAAGTGCCAGAAGAAAGCTCGGCACGATCTGAAAGGCATCGGTGATCCGCATCAGCGCCTCATCGATGATACCGCCAGCAAAGCCCGCAAGCGTTCCCATGACGGTGCCGATCAGAAGGGCTGCGGCGGCAGCGCAGAGACCGACGAGCAGCGAACTGCGCGCAGCGTGGAACAGGCAGGCCATCACATCGCGTCCAAGCGTATCGGTTCCGAGTGGCAGGGCGCGCTCGGTGAATGGCGGAATGAGTGGCGCGGCGACGATGGAAAGCGGATCGTTGGGAAAGACAAAAGGTGCCGAAAGGCCAGCGGCTGCCACGACGAAAAGGATTGCGAGACCGACCAGGCCTTCGCGGCTGCGGAACACTTGGCCAAGAACCGTCACGTCGTTTCCTCCCCGGCGCCGATACGCGGATCGAGAAGCGCGTAGAGCAAATCGACGATCAGGTTGACAAGGATGACGAAGACGGCGCTGACGAGGATGATGCCCATCAGCAAGGGTGTATCCCGCCCGGCAACTGCTTCTTGCGCCAGCCTCCCGAAGCCCGGAATGGCGAAAACGCTCTCGATCACAACGGAGCCGCCCAGCATCATAGCGGATTGGAGGCCAAGCACGGTGAGAAGGGGAAGGGCGGCATTGCGCGCAACATGACGCAGCACCACCCGCGCGCGCGACAGTCCTTTCGATTGGGCAAAGGTGACGAACTCCATCCGCCAGATCTCACCCATGGCGCTGCGCATCACGCGCAGGAAAAGAGCGAGATAGATCAGGCCAAGGCTCGCGACGGGAAGAACGAGATGGCGCGCAATATCGAGGGCGCGTGCGAAACCTTGCTTACCGGAAGCTATCGTTTCCAGACCGGACGTGGGGAGCCAGCGAAGCTTTACCGCGAAGACGAGCACGAGGACGAGGCCGAGCCAGAACCCCGGAACGGCATACAGTGCCAGCGACAGTGACGACAGCGCCCGGTCCAGCAGGCTTCCAGGCTTTGCTCCAGCGACAATCCCCAGAGCAGTGCCGAGAATGAAGGACAGGAGCGTCGCGCTCCCCATTAAAAGCAGCGTGTTGGGCAAACGCTCCATAATCAGCGACAGCACAGGGCGGTCGAAGGCGACTGACCAGCCGAGATCGAGTTTCAGGACGGAGGTGGCGTAAAGCCACAGCCGCCATAGCGCCGAGTGATCCAGCCCATATTGCGCCCGCAGGCTGTCTCGCAGGCTGGCATCTCCGCCACCGATCGACACCAGATAGGCGTCGACTGCGTCGCCCGACGCATTTTCCAGCAGCAGGAAGGTGAAGAGAAGCACGATGATCAGCACCGGAATGGCGCTGATCAGCCTACGACGGAGAATGCGGCCTGCGCCTCCCACCTCACTCCTCGATGGCGGTGTCCGCCCAGTTTGAAACCGCCCATCTTGGATTGCTGGCGACGTTCTTCACCGTATCGCGGGCCACGGTGATGAAGCCCCACTCGGCCACGCTGATGATCGGCAGGTCCTCTTTGACCTTCTGCTGGAAGGTCTTGTAGAGTTCGGTACGCTGCTTTTCGTCCACCGTTTGCGCCGCCTTGTCGATGATGGCGTCCAGTTCCTTGTTCTCGTAACCTCCCTGGTTGGAGAAGGGCACGCCGGCGGGTGTTCCCGATTTCACCAGGATGGTGGTGGAGATGGCGGGATCGCCGCGGAAGACGGTGGGTGCTACCGCGAGATCGAAGGCGTGATCCGTATAGACCGCCTTCTGATGCGCGGCCGCATCGTTGTTCACCAGCTGCGCATCGATGCCGATGGCAGACAGTGCTTGGCGCAGATAGGCGCCGAACTGTTTGGTTTCGTTGAAATACGGCGCGGGCAAAAGTTTGAGCGAGAAGCGGTTGCCATCGGCACCACGCGGATAGCCTGCCTCGTCGAGAAGGGCATTGGCTTTGTCGACATTGAAGTCGTAGAGTTTTACGTCAGGCGTATAGAATTGCGGCGCGTTCTTCGGCACGGGACCGGTGGAATTGGTGGCATAGCCCAGGAAGACTGTATCAACGACGAGCTTCTTGTCGATCGCGTGCGCAATGGCCTGCCGAACCTTGAGATCGGCAAGCTCCTTGCGACGGTGGTTGATCTCCACCACGAGCTGGTAGGTCAGCGCCTCATAGCCATCGGCGATGACCTTGATACCGGGTTCCTTGGAAATGCGGGCAAGATCCGTCAGCGGCACGGCGGAGAAGGCCGCGAGCTGGATCTCGCCGGCTTCCAGCGCGGTTGCGGCGCCTGCTCGGTCCGGAAGCACGCGATAGATGATCTCGTCCAGTTTCGGCTGACCCTTGCCCCAGTATTTTTCGTTGCGCGTCAGCCGGTAATATTCGCCGGGTTTGTACTCGGCAAAAACAAAAGGCCCGGTACCGACCGGCTTGGTGTTCAATGGGTTGGTGGCAATATCGGTGCCGTCATACAGGTGTTTCGGCAGCACACTCGTCACCACCGGAAGCGCGTTGCGGATCAACTGGAACGGCGTCGGCTTGGAGAAGTGGAAGATGGCCGTGTGCTCATCCGGTGTATCGACACTCTCCAGATTGGCAAAGACCAGACGCCCGAGGTTCTGAAGCGGCTTCCAGACGGAGAGGGCCGAGAAGGCCACATCGGCCGAGGTGAAGGGCTTGCCGTCATGCCAGGTCACGCCCTCGCGCAGTCTGAAGGTCGCGCTCAAACCGTCCTGCGATCCTTCCCAGGACGTTGCAAGACGCGGTTCCAGACCGTTCCTGCCGCTGAACGATGCTTCTGCCAAGGGCTCCACGATCTTGCTGGAGATGTAGAACACGCCGTTGGAGGCAACGATCGCCGGATTGAGGTTCTTAGGCTCCGAATCTGCCGCCACGACCAGTCGTTCGCCGCTGCCCGCCGCCCAGGCCAGATCGGTCCGCATCAGCGTGGTGGAGGCTGCGAGCAAGGCTGCGGTTTTTAAAAGAGAGCGGCGCGAAAGGGGGGACGGCATGAAGGACTCCGGGTTCGGATTGTGGGCGGCGTCATGGTGCCATTTAGGACCATGACGGCTTCAGTGTCCATGGGAAGTCATTGCATTGACAGCAATGTTTTCACGCCGCCTGGAATGCGCGAGGCAAATCTTTTCAACGCCATCCAAGAGCCCGCGAAAATCGTTCGCGGCATCAAAGAGGCATGGGTTGGTTGATGGCCGAAGGAGCCGACGCCTTATCGCGGTCCCGCTGTCTTGGTTGTCAGTGCTTTAAGCACGCTGTCGGCTTCGTAAATCGCGCAGACGATATGATAGAAGGTGCTGGCCGGTGCCGGTTCGTCGATCATCGGTGCATCGGCGGGCCACTTGTCGAACCAGAGGCCTTTGACCGGCGTGTCGAGGAAGGGCTGTATCGCCATCACGGCCCGCGAGGCGGAGGTGATATAGCGATGCCGCTCTTCGCCTTCGGTGGCACTGGCCAGGCGAACGGCGGCCTTCAGCCATTCGGTTTGCGGCCAGAAACGAGCCAGGCCATCATGCATGCTGAAATCGTCGAGAAGGCTCATCACCGCGACTTTGCGGCGTGGGCAGATGCCATGGTTCTCCCCGATGTCGAACATTCGCTTTGCCTTTTGAATGGCGTCGAAGCTGTTGCGCAAAAGTCCCCATCTGACCAGAAGCCAGGCCCATTCGAATTGATGGCCAGGCTCCATGATGCGGCCTTTTCCGCCGGGTGCTGGGGTCCAATCCTTGTCGAAGAATTCCCGCAGACCGCCATTCTCCTGATCGATGAAACGCGTCATCGCGAGATTTGCAATCTCATCGGCGACAGCCGTCCAGGGGCCGGTTGGATCGACCGTCTCCCAGGCCAGCATGGCCTCGAAAAGATGCATATGCGGGTTGGAGCAGAGCGGATAGCGAGACGGGTTGTCTTCCTCGAAGCCCTGTTCGGAATGGGCATAACGCTCTTTGAGAAGCGAGAGGATGCCGAGCGCTCGCTCGCGCATCTCGTGCTTCCTCTGCGGCAACGCCATCGCCGTCTGGGCCGCAGCAAAGAGGGCGAAAGCCTGATTGTAAAGATCGAAGGACGGATCGATCAGCTTTCCGGATGCATCGGCAAGATTGCCGTAGAGTCCGCTCTCCAGAAGATAGACTTTGTCGAACCAGTCGAGACCGTGATTGATGGCGCGCTGCCAGTCGCCGGTCCATCCGTTTTCGCCGGCTGCGGCGTAGCAATAGGCCTGGCGGGGCTGCACGCGGGCGCGACGATTATCCCCAAGAACCGGCTTTCCGTCCTGATCGACCCTTTCATGAAAGCCGCCGTCGGGTTTTGCCGCTCCGGCCTCCCACCACAGCGGCAAAGCAGCCTCCTCCAGCCATCGACGCAATGCGGTGATTTCGTCCGTCAGTTGTGTTGTGGCGCTCAAGGTCTGCTCTTCCATACTGTTTCTCTTTCCGTATTTTGATTCCCTCGCGCCGTCCGTCAAGTCGTCATAGCGGTCGTCGCCCAAGTAGAGAACCATCCGCCCAATCTTGGTCAGACGATAAAGTTCCCGTGAGCGGATCGAGGATCGCGCCGCGACTTGCGGCATCACTCTATGCCATCGACAATTCGGATTGCTAATTCATGGCGCTCACGTATTTCGTAACTATGAGTGTGCCACATGTGATTCGCGATGTTCGATCCCCGTCAAAGGGGCGTGGTGGGGTGATGAACACCGCCACTGCGACAGCATTGGCATGTGGCATGGCGCTGACGCTTTCAGGTTGCAATACGCCGGCCGGCGTGCAGCAATCCGGTGGGCCGAAGATGTTGGCGCCGGAAGAAGCACTGATCTTTCCGCCGCCCGGCGGCCCGGAAGTCCTCACCGTTATCAACCGCAATTATGCCAATGCCGTTCAGCAGGACGTGATCCTGCGCTCGGATGCGGCGACCCCTGGTCAGAACTATTTGAAGGTGCAGCTTTTCGGGCCGCAAAAGGCAGAGGATACCGGACGGGGTGGGCTGTCGGAGAGCAGTCTGCGTGTTTCTTCGATCTCGCGGGAGATCAGGAGCGCATTTCCCGGTGTGGCGATGGCGACGTCTGCCGAATATTTGCAGAACAATTACGGCACGTTTTCCTATGCCTCAGGCAGAGGTTATGGCAACGACGCCTGCATTTACGGATGGCAGCAAATCAGGTCGCCGGAAAGCGCCCGCCAGAGCTTCAAGAATCTCGGTCGCATCAATGTGACGCTGCGGCTCTGCCAGTCGGGTGTCACGACGCGCGATCTCCTGGCGGTGATGTATAACTACACGATTACCGGCAACTATCTGTCCACCAACTGGAACCCTTACGGAACCGCACAGGACCCAGACAAGGGCCTTGGACGTGCCGGCAATCCTATCTATCCCGTAACGGGTGCCGTGCCGATGCAGCCTGGAACGCAAACGCCCATCTCGGCTCCCGTTCGTTCGCAGCCACGACCTGCGGTGACAGCCTCGCCCACCGCGGCGCCCGTCGTTTTGCAGCCGCAGCCCACCGCATCCTCCAGGCCGCCTGTCCTCATCCCGTCCCCGGCAGCGCCAAGGGCGGCTGGCAGCAGACCGGCAGACGTGCCCCCGCCAGCGCGGCGTATCGAAACGAAACAGGTCGCCATTCCTTCGCCTACTTGCGTTGCCGGTCAGGCGAACGGACAAACCTGCAATTAACTGTTTCAGGTGTAACTGATCCACTTGGTCTCTTCGTCGCAGTCAGGGGCCAGTGGCATGAGGCCAGGGAGCGGTCAGCTTCTTATCGACTTGATGTAAAGGTTTGCTGATGAGCAAGGTCATCGCTTTCACCCTCTGGCTGTTCGTGTCAGCCTGTGTCTTGCTGATCATCACATTGCCCGTCAGCTTACAGACGCATCTCATCGCCACGGCGATTTCGCTGGCTTTGCTTGCCACCATCAAGTCTCTGAACGGCAAAGGCGCCTGGCGGCTCATCGGTCTTGGCTTCGGTACGGCCATTGTTCTGCGCTACGTGTATTGGCGCACGACCAGCACCTTGCCGCCCGTCAACCAGCTCGAAAACTTCATCCCGGGCTTCCTGCTCTATCTCGCCGAAATGTACAGCGTGGTGATGCTGGCACTCAGCCTTGTCATCGTCTCTATGCCGTTGCCGTCGCGAAAGGGCCGTCCTGGTTCGCCCGGCTATGTCCCGACTGTCGATGTGTTCGTGCCGACCTACAATGAGGATGCGGAACTTCTCGCCAACACTCTGGCGGCTGCGAAGAACATGGATTATCCGGCGGACAAATTCACCGTCTGGCTGCTGGATGATGGCGGCACGGTGCAGAAACGCAATGCTCCAAACGGGCTGGAAGCGCAAGCCGCGACCCGGCGGCACGCGGAATTGCAAAAGCTCTGCGCCGATCTCGGCGTCAACTATCTGACGCGTGAGCGAAACGTCCATGCCAAGGCTGGCAATCTGAACAATGGTCTGGATCATTCGACGGGCGAACTGGTCACCGTTTTCGATGCCGACCATGCGCCCGCGCGCGATTTTCTTCTCGAAACGGTTGGCTATTTCGAGGAAGATCCAAGGCTCTTTCTCGTCCAGACGCCGCATTTCTTCGTCAATCCGGACCCAATCGAGCGCAATCTGCGCACCTTCGAAACCATGCCGAGCGAGAATGAAATGTTCTACGGCATCATCCAGCGCGGCTTGGATAAATGGAACGGTGCCTTCTTCTGCGGATCGGCAGCGGTTCTGCGGCGCGAGGCGCTCAAAGAAACCGATGGCTTCAGCGGCGTCAGCATTACCGAGGATTGCGAGACGGCACTTGCGCTTCATTCGCGCGGCTGGAACAGCCTTTATGTCGATAAGCCCCTGATTGCCGGTCTGCAGCCGGCGACCTTCACCAGCTTCATCGGCCAGCGAAGCCGCTGGGCGCAAGGCATGATGCAGATCCTGATCTTCCGCCAGCCGCTTTTCCGCCGAGGGCTCTCCTTCCCCCAGCGGCTCTGCTACATGTCTTCGACATTGTTCTGGCTCTTCCCGTTCCCGCGCACCATCTTCCTCTTTGCGCCGCTCTTCTATCTCTTCTTCGACCTGCAGATCTTCGTTGCATCCGGCGGTGAGTTCCTTGCCTATACGGCCGCCTACATGCTGGTAAACCTGATGATACAGAACTTCCTCTATGGAAGTTTCCGCTGGCCGTGGATTTCCGAGCTTTATGAATATGTGCAGACGGTGCATCTCTTGCCTGCCGTGGTCTCGGTGCTGTTCAACCCCAGCAAGCCGACCTTCAAGGTGACGGCGAAGGACGAGTCCATCAGCGAAGCCCGCCTGTCGGAAATCAGCCGACCGTTCTTCGTCATCTTCTTCGTGCTGGTCATCGCCATGATCTTTGCGATCTATCGCATCTATGCCGAGCCCTATAAAGCGGACGTCACACTTGTCGTTGGTGGCTGGAACCTGCTCAACATCATCTTTGCCGGCTGTGCTCTCGGCGTCGTGTCCGAACGCGGAGAGAAATCCGCGTCGCGGCGCATCACCGTCAAGCGCCGATGCGAATTGCAGTTGCAGGAAGACGGCCCCTGGTTGCCGGCAACGGTTCAGAACGTGTCCGTCCACGGCATGCTGATCAACATTTTCGAAAAGGATCTGGATGTCGTCGAGAAGGGCCGCCCCGCGATTATTCGCGTAGACCCGTATAGCCCTGGGGCGCCCTCGTCGATGACGATCGATATCGTCCGGACCGTCAAGCAGCAGGGCTTTACCTCGGTCGGCTGTACCTTTGCGCCAAAGGAAAATATCGAACACCGCCTGATAGCGGATCTGATCTTCGCCAATTCAGAGCAATGGACCGAATTTCAGCGCGCACGCAGGGGTAATCCCGGCCTGATCCGGGGCACGATCACCTTCATGGGCATCGCGCTTTTTCAGACACAACGCGGCCTGTTTTATTTCATGCGTTCTTTCCGAACGAGAGCGCGACAGAAGGCTGCGGCAGGAGTGGCCAAGTGATGAAAAAGCCGCTCCTCCTCATAAGCTTTTACGCCATGTTGTCGGCAAGCGCATTTGGGCAAAGCGCACCGTTTGACATGTCTCCAGAGCGCCCGGCAAACCCGCCTGCGGCAAGGCCGGTTCCGGTGCAGCCCGCGCCAAAGCCAGTGCCACAGGCGCCGTCCATGCCGCAAATCCCGGCTGCGCCGCCCAGTGTATCGCCGCCTGCAATGGTGCCTCCTGCACAGCAGCCGGCACCGGCACGGCCTTCGCCCGTTCCCGTCGCTCCTGCGCCATCTCCACCATCTTATCCCCAAGGCGCGCCATCACAACCGCAGACCCAGGCTCAGCCGACGCAGGCACCGCCGCTACCCGTCCAGACATCCGTCGATCCGCGCCGCCGTTACATATTGCCGTTCAGCGAACTCAGCCTGTCGGGTGAGATCGATCAGCGGCAATGGACGATCTACCTGACAGAGCAGCAGGCGCAGGCAGCGCAGGCCGTCACGATCGCGTATCAAAACGCCGTGGTGGTTGCGCCGGAAAGCTCGAGCCTGGAGATCGCGATCAACAATGTGCCGCTGGAGAAAAAGAGCATCGCATCTCCCGATGCGGAGGGGAGTGTCTCGATTCCCATCCCGCCAGGCACGCTTCAGGCGGGCGCCAATGTCGTGACACTTGGCGTCAAGCAGCGTCACAGAACCGACTGCACGGTCGAATCCACCTATGATCTGTGGACCGATATCAATCCTGCCGGCACCTTCATCACGCTCAACGCCGATGTTGCCAACCGTTTCGAGACGATCGAGGACATCCAGGCGATCGGCGCTGGCAGCGAAGGCCTCACCTCCATCGATATCGTGGCTCCCGGCCTGGCGAACCCGGTGATGGCGGAGTCGTTGCTGAAGCTGTCGCAGGCGCTGGCGCTGCGCACGCAGATGCCCAATCAGCAAATCGCCTTCCACACGACGGTGCCGAAGGAGCGTAAGGCGGGCTCGCTGGTCGTGCTGGCCGGCACATCGCGCGAGATCGCCGCCGTTGCAAGTTCGGTTCCGCCGGAAGTCCTGGCTGGCCCTTATGCCGGTTTTGAGAGCAACATCGTCAGCAATCTTTCAGCGTTGATCGTCGGAGGCCCGACACCTCAAGCGCTACAAACGGCGATCGACAGTCTCGTTGCCTCGGCCGAGCGTCCGGCCGGATCGGTGCGTTCGTTTCTGTCTACACGCAACTGGCACACACCCGATGCGCCACTGGTTGTCGGAAACCGCCGCCTGGTGCTCTCGTCGCTTGGCGTCAAAAGTGCGGAATTTTCAGGACGGCGCTTCCGCACCGATTTCACCATCGGCATTCCGGCTGATTTCTACGCTGCCGCCTATGGTGAAGCGACGCTGCTTCTGGACGCGGCCTATGCCAGCGACGTGCTTCCTGGCAGCCATATCGATGTCTATGTGAACGGCAATATTGCCTCCACCGTGCCGATTTCGAACCGCGGCGGTGGCATCTTCCGACACCTGCCGATCAAGGTCACGTTGCGACATTTCGTGCCGGGCGCCAACACGGTTGCCATTGAGGCCGTCATACAGACGCAGGCGGATTCGGATTGCTTGCCGGGAACGACGGCAAGCGGGGCACCGCGTTTTGCGCTATTCGACACGTCCGAATTCCACATGCCCAATTTCGCAAGAATTGGTCGCGCCCCGGATTTGGCCGCCAATCGTGGTGTGATACAGCCCTATCACGCCTCGCAGCAGCCCGTTGCGGTCTATATGGAGCGGATCGATCCGGACGTCATGTCGTCAGCGGCGACGCTTCTCGGCCGTATGTCACTTGCCGCCGGTCAGCCACTTGCAATCGATCTCGTCAGTTCCATTGCCGCCGTGGGAGACAGAGACGCCGTCTTCATCGGCACGCTGGCCCAGATACCGCCAGCACTGGCTGCCCAATTCAACATTGCTCTTGCCAGCCAGACGAGCTGGGGTGAGGGAGGACGCGCAACGCCACCCGTCGAGCAGACCGATCAGTTGTTTGAAAACTGGCGCGAGCGCGTGGATGGCGGTGTCTGGCAAGGGCAGATATCCTCCTTCGAGGAGTGGATCAGGCGCAACTTCGATATCAGCAGGGAGACCCTCAGGTTTCTTCCAGGCGCGGAACAAGTCTACACACCGCCAGGAAATGTCAGCTTCATGCTGGCGCAGGGGTTGAGCCCCGGTGGCGAGGGTGTGTGGACGCTTGCCACGGCACCGGCCATCGACACTTTGAGATCCGGCGTCAAATCGATGACGGAATTGAAGCGATGGAGCGGGCTCTCTGGACGTATCGCCACCTTTGATCCTGCCGCCGACAAGGTTGAGACGATCGTTGCCCAACAGCAGACTTTCTTCGACACCGGGCCGGCGACGTTCTCCAACTGGCGGCTGATTGCAGCCAACTGGCTGTCCAGCAACACGCTTTCCTACGCGCTGGTGTTCATCGGCTTTTTGTCAGTGCTCGGATGGGTTACCTTCATCCTGCTGAGGCTGTTGGGACGCAAGCCGTGATGACATTTGCCAGATCACTGACAAGAATGGTGTTGTTGCTGGGGGTGCTGATGATCCCGCTGAGCGTCAAGGCAGCCTCCATCAACGCGGCGGACTGGCAGAGCTATCGAGCCGCCTTTCTCGACGCGTCCGGGCGTATCATCGATACAGGCAATAACGGGATCAGCCACAGCGAAGGCCAGGGTTACGGCATGTGGCTCGCCGTTCTTGCCGACGACCAGGCGAATTTCGAGCTGATCTGGTCCTTCACCAAGACCGAACTTCTGGTGCGAGACGATGGTCTTGCTGCCTGGAAATGGGATCCGCAATCGACGCCCCATGTCTCGGACATCAACAATGCCACGGATGGCGATATTCTGATCGCGCAGGCGCTGGCGCTCGCTGCCCGACAATGGGGACGCCAGGACCTTGCAGACGCCGGTCGCGCGATCGCCAAGGCGGTGCTCGACAAGGCGGTGGTGGAACGCGGCGGTCGAACCCTGCTTCTCCCAGCCGCCTCCGGCTTTGCCGATAACGACCGGCCGGATGGGCCTGTCGTCAATCCATCCTACTATATTTTTGAAGCCTTTCCGCTTCTCAACGAGCTTTCGCCGTCACCTCTATGGGGCAAGCTTGTGGCCGATGGTCTCGTCGCGATCAACGGCTTTGCCTTCGGCCCGCGAAAGCTACCGGCGGACTGGGTATCCGTGCGCACCAAGCCGCGTCCGGCCGATGGCTTTGCGCAGGAGTTCGGCTACAACTCCGTTCGCATTCCGCTCTATCTGGTCAGAGGGGCGGCAGGCTCTCCCGATCTCTACACCAGGATGGCAGCTGGCATGTCGCTCGAGGACGGCAATATCGCGACCTTCGATCTGAAGTCCGGTGCAGCCAAGGATGTGCTTTCGGATGCGGGTTATCGCATCATGGCCGCACTTCTGGCCTGCAAAGCCAGCAAAAAACCCATTCCACAGGAACTGAGAACCTACGCGTCAACACTTTATTATCCATCTACGTTGCATCTCTTGGCTTTGTCTTTCGTAGCGCAGGCGAATCAGGAGTGCCTATGAACAAGAAGCCACTGTTGCTGTCCGCTGCCGTCCTGGCACTGTGCGCCGCTGGCATCTTCCAGTCGCGCGATGCGCTTCTCGGCCACGTCAGCGCCGTTCATTCCGCCCCGATGCAGGCAGTCGGAACGCATGCGTTCGCTGCGGGCATGAACAATGCCGACGTCCAGAAGGGTGACAGCCCGCTTTCTCTCGGCACCAGAGAGCCGCAATCGCGCGCTGCCCCCTCGACCAATCTTTCGCAGGCACCGAGAACACCGCAGCAGACGCCTCAAAACACAACTCCGGCCCCTCCGGCTGGCACGGGCGATGCCGCACCGGTCGTCGATGAAAGCGCTCTTCGTTACTTCGCCACACGCGGCGACACGGTGCGTCTTCAGGCTGAGATCGCACGGCTGAAAGCGCTTTATCCAAATTGGACACCGCCTGCTGATCCTACCGCTGCCGCACCCACCGGTGATCCACAGTTGGACGGGATCTGGCAACTTTATGCCACCGGTCGCTATTCGGAGGCGCGCAAGGCCATTGCCGATCGTCAGGCTGCGGAAGCCGGATGGCAGCCGCCCGCGAATCTGACCGAGATGCTGGATCTTGCCGAAGCGCGCCAGCGTCTGGTGAACGCCTCTGATCTGAAACAGTATAATGCTGTGCTCGGCGTCGCGGCCGAAAACCCGGGCCTGCTGACCTGCAGCGAAGTCGATGTTCTCTGGCGCGTGGCGGAAGCCTTCGCGCGGACGGAGAAGCCGGCGCGTGCACGCGATGCCTATGGCTACGTGCTGACCAATTGCCAGAATCCGGCGGAACGTCTGGCAACCGTGCAAAAGGCCTCGACGCTTCTGCCGATCGAGATCATGGAAGACCTCCTCTCGCGGGAAAAACCCGGACCGGATGGCCAACTAGAGTTCGAGCCCGTCAAGGACGATCTCGCGCGTCAATTCGTTGCAAAGGCGGGTGAAGACCCCAAGGTCACAGTACCGCCTGCCTATCTCTCCCGCATGGAACGGCTGGCGGAAACCAACAAGCTCGCAAGCGATGCGCTCCTGCTTGGGTGGTACAATGTCGGGCGTGAGAAGATGGACGACGCGGAAAAGTGGTTCCGCCGCGCAAGGGATGTGGAGGATTCTGCCTCCGCCTCGGAAGGCTTAGCGCTTGCGCTGGTTGCGCGTGGAGAACCCCGCGAAGCCGAAGACATCATGTTCAAATGGCGTAGTTCCTCCGATGGTGCGCGCGCAACTTATCTCGCTGCAGCCGCCAACCTCCTGGCACTTGATCCGCCTGTCGCGCTGGAGCCCGATATTCTTCAGCGCATTGCAACAGAGACCGTAGCGCAGAAGGATGCCGCGACAGCACAGGAATTTGGCTGGTATTCTCGCGCCTTCCAGCAGCCGCAGATGGCGCAGCAATGGTTCTCCACCGCATTGCAGTGGAAGCCGGAGGATGAGCCATCCGCCTATGGTCTGGCTCTCACCTACCAGGAGCTCAACAATCTGGCGGAGGTTCGTCGGCTCCAGAGCCAATGGGGTAACCAGTCGCAGCGTATCTTGGAGATCGGCCGACCGACCGCTCAGGCGGGCGTGATCGCTGCCGCGCCCGCAGTCACGACACCTGCGCCCGTACAGCCTCAATCTCGCGCAATGACCACCGCACCGCGCATGGTCTCGCCGCAAGCGACCGCCGTCGCTTACGAGCCTTCACCGCCGCGCCAAGCGGGCGCCGTTCGGGGTGCGCGCCAGTCCGGCCGTTGCTCTGTGAGCCTTAATCCGGAAGCGCTTTCTGCGCAGAGTGCACTCCAGCAAGGCTGGTGTCTGATGGAGGCTAACCGGCCTGCCGAGGCGGTGAAAGCCTTCTCCGCAGCGCTCAAGAACGGCGATTCGACAGTTCGCAGCGATGCGGCCTATGGCCAGAGCCTTGCTTATCTTCGCATGGGTCTGACGGACAATGCGGCCGTTTCCGCAACAAAATCTTCGATGGATCGCCAGAAGGCAACCGAGCTTCAAGTGGCAATCCTCACCGACCGCGCGCTGGCGGCCTATGAGAGCAAGCACTACGAAGAGGCGCTGATCCTTCTTGATCAGCGGGCGAGATATGCCACCGAGCGTATCGATCTCATGGTCATCCGCGGCTACGCTTATCTCAACATGAAGCGTTACGGCGAAGCCGTACAGGTCTTCGAGGCTTCTGCCGCAACCGGCAATGCGGATGCGATCCGGGGCCTCGCCACGGCGCAAAATGCCCGGCCGAGCCGCGGCCCGCAGGGCGGCTAGCCGTTTGGCTCGAATAGACCATTTCCGAGTTACCGGGGCCGATCTATTCGATAATTTTCATGGAATTCATTGAAAGTTCAGGTGCCGAGCAGTATGTCGGGTCAAGCTACTGCTTGATGAAACGCGACCTGCTGGATGTGAAAGACGCCGATGCTGACGAAAAAGGGTAAATACGGTCTCAAAGCCATGATCGACCTCGCGAGCCTCGATAAGGGGCAGACCGCGTTCGTCAGCGACATTGCCGCGCGCAACAATATTCCGAAGAAGTTTCTCGACGCGATTTTGCTGGAGCTTCGCAATGAGGGCATGCTGCGGTCCAAGAAGGGACCGGGCGGCGGCTACGCGCTCTCAAAGCCGGCATCCGATATCTATATCGGCCAGGTCATTCGCGCGCTAGATGGGCCGCTCGCCCCTATTCGCTGCGCCAGCCGTACGGCCTTCGAAGCCTGCGAGGACTGTTCCGATCCGGCGGCCTGTCAGGTCCGCCGGTCGATGACGGATGTCCGGGATGCCATGGCAGCCGTTCTCGACACGATGACGCTTGAGCAGTTTGCGGCCAACACCGGTGAAGAGCCGGTGAACAAGACAGCGTGACGCAATCGCGCTGCGTAAGCGTCACTCTTGTCAGATCTGAAGATATTGTCCGGCGTGATAGAGAAGCGGGCGTCCTTCTCCACGGATAACGGAGAGCACCCGGCCGATGACGATGGCGTGGGTGTGACGCTCCACGACATCCTCGACGGCACAGTCGAGCACCGCGAGCGCGCCGTGTAAGCCAGAAGCGCCGCTTTCCAGATCGAACCAATCGGCGCCTTCATAGCGCTCTGCGCCCTTCAGTCCGCCAATGCCTGCAAAGCGGGATGCGACATCTTCCTGTTCACCGGACAGGATGTTGACGCAGAAGTGGTTGAAGCGCGCGATGACCGGCCATGTCGAAGACGACCGGTTGATGTTGACGATCATCGTTGGCGGCTCCATCGACAGCGCCGTGGCTGACGTGACGGTCGCTCCCGTGCGATGGACGCCATGACCAGCCGTGATGATGCTGACACTGCCTGCGACATGGCGCATGGCCGTTTTCAATTCCGCAGCTTCCAGGGCGAGTTTCTCCCGCTCCTCGTGAATGTAAGTCACTGTCGCTGTCATCGTTTCCACCTTTCAGCGCGTGTTCCCCAAGCAGCTCAAACGTAGCAATGCCTTTGCTCACGCCACAGCCAAAAGATTTTATTGTTGATCAATTTTGTAGAATGATCCTGGCGTTGTCGTTGCTCAAACAGCGCCTGCGTGCCGCGACTACTGAGCAAGGGTCATAGCGCGCTTGGATCGTCGCGGATCGTCGACACGCGCCACACCGTGAAAAATCGCAAGCCGGACTCGACATTGGAGACGGTTTCCACTAGCTTGCTTAAACGATTAAGCAAGGGCGCAAGATCATGGCTTTGCAAAAGCCCGCCGCAAATCTGCACGGAATTGCCGCGGCACTCGGTGTCTCGAGTGCGACGGTATCGAACGCCCTTTCCGGCAAGGGGCGTGTTTCGGCGGAGCTTGGTGAGCGCATTCGCAAGATGGCAGCGGAGATGGGTTATGTGCCCAGTCCTGCCGCCCGCGCGCTTCGCACGGGGCGCAGTGGCGTTCTTGGCCTCGTGCTTCCCGATATCGGCAATCCGCTCTTTCCCCAAATCGCTCAAGCCATCGAGAAGGCCGCGGCTGATGCCGGCTACGGCGTTCTGATCGCCGACTCCCATGGGGAGATTGCCAAGCAGACGGATGCAATCAACCGGCTGATCGAACGTGGGGTCGAAGGCATGGTCGTCGTCCCCCGTCGTGGTACCCGGATTGCCGACGTGGATTGCCCGGTCGCGGTGATCGACTCTCCTTCCACGCCCGGCAACACGGTGGCTGCCGACCATTGGGGTGGCGGCGTGCAGATCGGTCGGCATCTTGCCGGGCTCGGACACAGCAATGTCGTGATGATCGCCAGAAATCCGGATTCCAATGTGCAGAACGATCGCATCGGTGGCATTCGCGCCGGACTGACCGCTTCCGCCCGGACAGACACGCTCTGGATCGCGTCGCTTGAGGAGCGTCAGGGTGAAGGCTGCCGGCTCGGCGTGGCGGACAAGGTGCGCCAGGGGTTTACCGCTTTTGCCGCTGCATCGGATCTGCATGCCTTGCGTGTTCTCACCGAACTTCAGGATGAGGGTATTGCCGTGCCGGATGAGGCAAGTGTCACCGGCTTTGACGACCTCATCTGGGCATCCGTGGTCACGCCGTCCCTCACCACCATTCGCATGGATATGGCACGCATTGCGGAAGTCGCCGTTACCGCTCTTGTTCGCGCAATCGACGGCGAGGATCCTGCGAACCGGCCCGCTGCGGGCGGCGTTGTCGCGGATATTTCCAAAGTGGCGATGGAGCTCATCATTCGTCGCTCCTCCGCCGCCAATAACAAGAAGCAAACTGAAGATAAAAAACCCACAGCTGGAGAACATACATCATGAAAAAGATCCTTTTCGCATCCGGTACGGCGCTGATGCTGTCGCTCGGGGCCGCGCAGGCGCAGGACAAGACCTTGACGATCTCCGTCTATGCCTTCGCGCAGGATGAATTCAAGGAACTCGTCTACACCCCCTTCGAGCAGAAATGCGGCTGCAAGCTGGTCGTGGAAACCGGCAACAGCGTTGAGCGCCTGGCGAAGATGGAGGCCAACAAGACCAACCCGGTCATCGATCTCGCCATCGTCTCCATGGCGGATGCGCTTTCCGCCGCCCGCAAGGACCTGATCCAGAAGATCGATACCGCCAAGGTGCCAAATATCGAGAAGCTTTACGACATTGCCAAGGATCCGAATGGCGATGGTATGAGCGTTGGCGTCAATCTCTATGCGACGTCGATCGTCTATCGAACCGACAAGATGAAGATCGACAGCTGGGGTGATCTCCTGAAGGACGGTATCGTCGATCACATCGCCTTCCCGAACGTCACCACCAATCAGGGTCCCCCCGCGCTCTATATGCTGGGCAAGGCGATGGACAAGGACACGCCTGATCTCGCGGCGCCGATCGCGGCTGTCGGTGCCAAGAAGGACGATATCGTCACCTTCTACGTGAAGTCTTCGCAGCTCGTGCAGTTGATGCAGCAGGAAGAAATCTGGGCCGCACCCATCGGTCGCTTCTCCTGGGCGCCTTTCACCAAGCTCGATCTTCCACTTGCATGGGCAACACCGAAGGAAGGTCAGACCGGCGGCATGAACGTGCTTGTCGTGCCGAAGGGGACGAAGAACGAGGATCTTGCGCTGCAATTCATGGATTTCTGGCTCTCGACCGATGTTCAGAAGGCCTTGGCCGACAAGTTGGTAGATAGCCCCACCAACAAGGAGGTCAAGGTCTCCGAAGAGGTGGCGAACAACATCACCTATGGCGAAGAAACCGTGAAAAGCCTGCAGCTCATCCCGTCCGCCGTCTCGCTCGACAACCGCGACAAGTGGCTGTCGGAATGGAACGCCAAGGTCGGTCAGTAATCTTGCGTCGCGCGTCATCCTCGGACCCAAAGATCGAGGATGACAGCTCATCTGTGATCGACCAGCCTGTCGAAGGATAGACCGCCATGTTTCAAAATCGGACCGAGGCCCTGGCGCTGGCCTTGCCCGCCGCAATCTTTGCGGCGGCGGTCTTTCTTGTGCCGGTCTTCATTCTCCTCTCGGAGGGCTTTCGCACCGCCGATGGGTGGACGCTGCAGGCCTACACCACCTTCTTCTCCGACCCGCTGAACCAGGCGGTATTCCTGCGGACGCTGAAACTCGGTGCGCTGGTCACGGTTGTGTCCGCCGTCATCGGTTATGCTGCCGCCTTCGCCATCGTCAGCCTGCCGCCCGGTTCGAAGGGGCATATGATCAATCTGGTCATCCTGCCGCTGATGATCTCCCCGGTGGCGCGCACCTATGCCTGGATCGTCATTCTGGGGCGCACGGGCATTGTCAACGAAGCGCTGAAGTTTCTTGGGCTAACCGATAGCCCGATCCGCATTCTCTTCAGCGAGACGGCTGTGTTCATCGGCCTGTTGCAGCTCTTTCTGCCCCTGATGATCATTTCGCTGATCAGCGCGCTGGAAAACATGCCGCGCGATGTGGTGGCCGCCTCGCGGGTTCTCGGTGCAAACTGGTTTCAGGTCTTCTGGAAGGTCATCATTCCCCTGACGAAGGAAGGCCTCGTCGTCGGCGGCACGCTGGTCTTCACCGGTTCGCTCACCGCCTATATCACGCCCGCCATTCTCGGCGGTTCCAAGGTGCTGATGCTGGAAACGCTGCTCTATCAGCAGGTCACGGTCTCCAACAATTTCGTCGCTGCAAGCGTCATTGCCTTCATTCTGATCGTCATGAGCTTTGCGGCCAATATCCTGCTCAAGCGCATTGCAACGGCAAGGAACAGGAAATGACCCGCCATCTCTTTATTCCCCTGACGCTGATGCTGGTCATCGGCTTTCTGATCGGGCCGTTCCTGATCATTGTTGCCGCCTCCTTTTCGGCCGGCGACACGCTGGCCTTCCCACCGCAGGGCTTTTCGCTGAAATGGATCGCCAAGGTCTTCACCGTGGAAAGCTTCCGCGACAGCTTTGCCATGTCGATGTTTCTTGCCATCGGCGGCACGTTTGCGGCCCTCCTCCTCGGCATACCGGCGGCCTACGCCATGTCGCGCTACAAGCTGCCGTTTTCCGAAACGATCCGCACCATCGTTTCGGCACCGATCATCGTACCGGGCATCATCGTCGGTCTGGCGCTTTTGCGATACTTCGTCGTGCCCTTCGGTATCGGCATCACGCTCGCTCTCTTTCTCGCGCACACCGCCTTGATCCTGCCCTATGCGGTGCGCGTGGTCTCTGCCAGCCTCACCAATCTGCGCTCGGATATCGAAGAGGCGGCGGTTCTGCTCGGTTCATCCCGGCTTGGCGCCTTCTTCCGCGTCGTTCTGCCGAACATCCGCGGCGGCATTCTGTCGGCCTTCATTCTTGGTTTCGTCACCAGCTTCAACCAGGTGCCGGTATCGCTCTTCCTGTCGGGCCCTGGTGTTCGCACGCTGCCGATCGATATGCTGGGCTATATGGAAATCGTCTTCGATCCGTCCGTTGCGGCGCTCTCCTCGCTCCTCGCCTTCCTTTCCATCGGCATTGTTTTCATGGCCGAACGTTTCCTGGGGTTCTCCCGCTATGTCTGACGCACAGTATCTCTCTCTTCAAAATCTTTCGCTCGCCTATGGCCCCATCATGGCCGTCGACAAGCTCAATCTCGATATCCGCAAGGGCGAGCTTCTGGCGCTGCTCGGACCGTCCGGCTGCGGCAAGACTACTACGATGCGTGCGATTGCGGGGTTGATGCCGATTGCAGGCGGCCGGATCGATCTGGATGGCGCCGATATCACCCGCGTCTCCGCCAACAAGCGTGCCGTTGGTCTCGTCTTCCAGTCCTATGCGCTCTTTCCGCATCTGACGGTCTATGAAAACGTTGCCTTCGGTCTGCGGCTTAAGGGCCTGACGGGTGCAGAGCTGGATGCAAAAGTGGCGTCAGGCCTTAAATCCGTCGGTCTCTCCACCTTCGCCTCGCGCAAGCCGGCGGAACTATCCGGTGGCCAGCAGCAGCGCGTGGCGCTTGCGCGCTCCATGGTCATGGACCCCAAGGTTCTTCTGCTCGATGAGCCTCTCTCCAACCTCGATGCCCGGCTCCGGCTGGAAATGCGCACCGAGTTGCAGCGGGTGCAGAAGGCGACCGGTGTGACGATGATCTTCGTCACCCATGATCAGGTCGAGGCCTTGGCGCTGGCTGATCGCATAGTTGTGATGAAGAACGGCGCAATTGAGCAGCTCGGCACGCCGGAAGAGATCTATAATGCACCTGTCTCTTCCTTCGTCGCCGACTTTGTCGGCTTTGAAAACATCTTCCGTCTGGAAGGCGCAGAGCTGAAGACGGATGCAGGACGAGTTACGCTTTCTGGCCAGGTTCCGAGTACGGCGGGACTGGCATGGAGGCCGCGCATGGTAACCCTCGGTTCAGGTCCTTTCGAGGGCACCGTGCGCGGCACGTCTTTTGCAGGCAACACGCGGGAATATCTGCTCGACAGCGCGCTTGGCGCCATCAAGGCCGAGGTGGATGCGAGCCTGCCGTCCTATGAGATCGGCGCGACGCTGCCCTTCGATCTGCCCGTCGAAAAGGCGGCATCTCTCAAGGTGTTCAACTGAGATGGGGCTGTGGATCGACACCGATATGGGTTTCGACGATATCGCTGCCGTTCTGGTGGTGGTAGCGTCCGGTCACGTCATCGACGGGCTCTCTCTGGTCTTCGGTAACGCGCCGCTTGATCAGGTGCAAAAGAATGCCGCGGGTGCGGCCTTGGCTTTCTCGTGGTGCTTCCCGATTCACGCCGGGCGGGCAAACCCCGTGCTTGGAGAGATCGAAACAGCGCAACGCATTCTGGGTGAAACCGGTATCCCGACGGTGGGTGCAGCGCTTCCAGCATCCGACGATCTGCCGACATCGCATGCCTTCGACGCCCTCTGCCAGTGGTTGGCGGAGGGGGCAGGGGAAAAGAAGATTCTGGCCCTTGGTCCTCTGACCAACATTGCTGCAGTCTGCCTCGCTAGACCGGATCTTGCCGGCCGCATCACCGAACTGACCTGGATGGGCGGCGGGGTGACGCTTGGAAATCACACGGCCTCTGCCGAATTTAACGCCTTTGCCGATCCTGAAGCCGCGGCCATCGTCATTGCCCATGGGCTTCCGCTGCGCATGGTCGATCTCGACTTCTGCCGCAAGGTCACCGCCTCCCTTGCGGATGTGGCGCCTATCCGGCAGGCGGGTGGAAAGAACGCGACGCTGCTGGCCGATATGCTGGAAGGCTTCATCAACATCGCCGTCAGCCGGGGGCGCGACGCCATGGCGCTTTACGATCCTTGCGCGGCGGTGGCCGTCGTTGATCCTGACAGGGTCGTGTGGAGACCGGCGCGCATCGATATCGAACTGCAGGGCAGCCTCACGCGTGGACGAACGGTCGTGGAAGCGCGGCTTGCCCATGCTGAGCGCTGCAATGCCCACTATGCCGAGAGCGTCGATGCCGAATATGCGCGCAAGATCATCCTTGGCGCACTTGAAGCAGAGGCAAGCCGATGAGGGAAACGCCGATCATTGCCGATCGCGACGGCATGAATGATGCCGCACTCCGCACCCGCGCGGTTGCTGCCGCGAGTGGCGATGCGCCTTTCGATGTTCTGATTTCCGGCGGGACTTTGGTGGATGTGGTGACGGGCGAATCGCGTCCCGCCGACATCGGCCTCGTGGGTCCGCTGATTGCAAGCGTCCACCCCACCGGCTCAAGACAGGACGCCGCGCAGGTCCTGGACGCCACAGGCGGCTATGTCGCCCCGGGATTGATCGATACGCATATGCATATCGAAAGCTCCATGGTCACGCCGGCGTCCTATGCCGCGGCGGTCGTCGCCAAGGGTGTCACAACGATTGTCTGGGACCCGCATGAATTTGCCAATGTCCATGGACTGGACGGCATGTCCTGGGCATCGCGGGCAAGCCGAAACCTGCCGCTGCGAACAATCTTGCTCGCGCCTTCCTGCGTGCCGTCGGCGCCGGGGCTTGAACGGGCGGGTGCTGATTTCGATGCGACGGTGCTTGCGGAAATTCTCTTCTGGCCGGAAGTCGGCGGCGTTGCCGAAGTCATGAATATGCGCGGCGTGATCGAGCGCGACCCGCGCATGAGCGCCATTCTCCAGGAAGGGCTGCATGCAGACAAACTGATCTGCGGCCATGCGCGTGGGCTGGAAGGTGCCGATCTCAACGCGTTTATGGCAGCCGGTGTCACCTCCGACCACGAACTCACATCAGCGGACGACCTGATGGCGAAGCTGCGCGCCGGGTTGACCATCGAACTGCGCGGCTCCCACGACCATCTGCTGCCGGAATTCGTCGAGGCCTTGAACAGGCTCGGCCATCTGCCACCGACGCTGACGCTTTGCACCGACGACGTCTTCCCCGACGATCTGTTGAAGGGCGGCGGGCTGGACGATGTGGTGCGCCGGCTGGTGCGCTACGGCCTTCGGCCGCAATGGGCATTGCAGGCGGCGACCCTCAATGCGGCAGCACGCCTTCAGCGCAATGATCTCGGCCTGATCGCCGCCGGTCGAAGGGCCGATATCGTGGTTTTCGACGATCTGACGCAGTTCTCCGCCCGCCATGTGCTGGTCAGTGGAACCCCCGTTGCCGAGAAAGGCCGAATGATCGTGGATATGCCGGAGATCGACGCGGCGCCTTTGAAAGGCTCCATGAAGCTGCCACTTCGCTCGCCTGAGGATTTTCGGGTGAAGAGCAATGGCAAACGCGTTCGGCTCGCCACCATCGACAGGCCGCGCTTCACGCAGTGGGGCGAGATCGAGGCTGACGTGGCTGACGGCTTTGTCGTGCCTCCTGATGGTACGACGATGATTTCTGTCACACACCGGCACGGTAAGGCGGAGCCTGTCACGCGGACTGGTTTTTTGACCGGTTGGGGAAAGTGGAATGGCGCCTTCGCCACGACCGTCTCCCACGACAGCCACAACCTGACCGTCTTCGGAAACAATGAAGCGGATATGGCGCTCGCCGCGAATGCCGTGATCAAGGCAGGCGGCGGAATGGCCGTCTCCTCGGGCGGAAAGGTGACAGCCCTATTGCCTCTGCCGCTTTCCGGCCTCGTATCCGATGCACCTCTTACGGAAGTGGCTGCGGGCTTTGAGGCGTTGCGCGAAGCCGTCGGCAAGGTCGTGGAATGGCAGCCGCCCTACCTCGTCTTCAAGGCTTGCTTCGGCGCAACGCTCGCCTGCAACACAGGTCCCCACCAGACCGACATGGGTATCGCCGATGTGCTGATGGGAACGGTGCGGGAGCCACTGTCAACTTAATGTCGGTTAGGCGACAGTTTTTCGGCCCACATTCTCAGAGCTGCTGCGCGCCGCCAAGGTACCGCGATGGCGTGGTACCGAGCGCCTTCCTGAACATGACGATGAAGGCTGTCGTGGACTCGTATCCCAAGTCGCCCGCCACCTTCTGGACGGTTGCGCCACCGGCCAGTTCCCGTAGTGCGATCACCAGATGCAGCTGGCGTCGCCAACGGCCGAAGCTCAATCCGGTCTTTTCGATCATAAGCCGTTTTAACGTTCGTTCACTGACGGCCACATGCTCAGCCCATTGGCCGAGGGTTCGGCGGTCGCTCGGATTTGCCAGGAGCGCCCTAGCGATCAGGGCGATCTTTGGATGATTAGAAACAGGGAGCTCCAGCCTCTGACGCGGCATCAGCGCGAGCTCGTCGAGCATCACTCGCATCAAGCGTTCGACATGCGCGTCGCGCCCATCCTGCTCTGGTAGGTCCGCTAAGCGATGGATCATCTCCCGAAGCATCGGCGATACCGACAGCGTGCAGCACTCGTCCGGAAGCGTGGCCGCGCCGGGCTCGACGAATAGATATGTCAGACGAGCATTGGGTGTGACCTGATAGCTGTGAGGAACGCCGCCGGGGACCCAGAGTCCGCAGTCTGGCGGAACGATCCAGACCCCGCTTTCCGCGGTGCACGTGACCGCGCCATGGAGCGCCAGGATCAGTTGACCCTGCGGATGCTGATGCGGGTCTGCCTCGGCCTCATAGTCAGCGAAGTCCATCCTCATTGCCATCGCCGGCCCATGCGCGAGGTTGAGATCGCAAGCGGTACTACAAGAAGGTCGCTTATTCAGAGATTGGCCTGATTTCGATATCATATGGCATTATCTCCAATTCTGCCACGTCACGCAATCCTCTAGTGTGGTCAAACAACTTCAGGAGATAAGCCATGAGTATTGCCGTGGTTGGTGCGACCGGCAGGATCGGCGCCAAACTGACCGAAAACCTCTTGGCCAAAGGCCATTCCGTCAAAGCCCTGTCGAGAGGAGGGCCCACCCTCGATGCGCTTGTCGCAAAGGGCGCAGAACCGTTCATCGGCAGCTTCGACACGGGTGATGGTGAACTTTCCAAGTTCTTCGAAGATGCTGACGCTGCGTTTCTCATGGTCAAAACCCTTTGGACGGCGGAGGATTTTCATGGGCACTATCCCGCTGTAGCGCTCAGGTTCTTCGACGCACTTCGGGATTCCCCGGTGAGATTTGCCGTGAGCCTGACCGGAATGGGATCCGAACTCACCGGAAACACCGGCCATTTCCAGGGCTTCCATATTCTCGACCAGATCCTCAACCGGTTACGGGACATTAAGCTGGTGCACCTCCAAGGTGGCTGGTTCATGGAGGACCTGTCCAGATGGGCGGAGGCGATTGCCCACCATGATAGGATCGGCTTTACGCTTGCGCCCCACGTCAAAGCGCCTTGGGTTTCCATTCCGGATCTCGCTGATTTTGCGGCCAGGGAGTTCGACACGCCGACTGACCAGCACCGGTCCATAAAGCAACTGGGCATCGATTACACCATGCCCGAGATCGCCGCGATGATCGGTCGGGCGCTCGGTCGAGAGGTGGATTATCGCTTCGTCGATCCCACCAGTCACGAGGTCGAAACGGTCTTCCGGGAGAGGTTCGGCACGCTCGATCGGTGGGTCTATGACAAGAATACCGCGGCGGCTCTTAACGATGGGAGGATCAAGTTTCGCGATGATCGCCCGGTGCTGCCCACGACAATGGAAGAGTTCGTCAAGGACACGCTTAAACCGCTGATCGAGAAAGCGCGGACGGATGGTGTCAGACCAGAGACGTTCCTGACCTGGAGTTCAAGACGATAACTGCCGCGTTACAAAAAATAGTCTGCTCAGAAGGGTGATCGGCAACGGCGCTTTGCACGATGACAGATGCGGTGCGACCCTGTAGAGCTTACATCCCTTCAGGCTCCGCCACCAATATGCTGCTATCGGTTCGGCGTCAGCGGGCGCCGAAGCTGCCACGTCTTCTTCCAAATGCACCTCGCCGTCTTGCTGCGTTTGCAGAAGCTTGAGGATTTCTTTCTTCAACGCTCGTCCCCGAGGCTCTCGCGCAAGACCGGCTATTCCGCTGCCAGTTCCTGCTTCACCAGGGTCTTCCAGAAAGCAACTCCGGAGGCGATCGCGTCATCGTTGAAGTCATAGGAGGTGTTGTGGTGCAGCGCGCCGTCCACCGCAGGACCATTGCCCAGCCAGACATAGCAGCCGGGTGCTTCGCCAGCAAAGAAGGCGAAGTCGTCGCCAGCGGTGGAAGGCGGAAAGGCCGTCCGGACTTTCGCCCCAAAGACGCTGCGCGCCGCGTTTAGCGCCCGCTCTGTCGCATGGGCATCGTTGACGACAGGCGGAATACGACGGATGAACTCGTAGCTTGCTTCGATGCCGAACATGGACGCCGTACCTTGCGCCAGACGGCCGATTTCTTCCTCCAGCTGATCGCGCACATGGGCGGCATAGGCCCGCGCCGTGCCGCCAATATGCACGAGATCGGGAATGACATTCAGGGCATTCGGGTCTCCTGCCTGAAGCGAACAGGCACTGACGACGGCGGGCTGCAGCGGATCGATGACACGTCCGACGATGCTCTGTAACGAGGAGAGAAAGCTTGCCGCGGCAGTGATCGGGTCGCGGCCAAGATGCGGTTTCGCCCCATGGGTACCGACGCCCTTGAAGACTACGCGCCAGCTATCGGACGAGGCAAGCTGCGGTCCTTCGACCACCGCCATTTCGTCTGCATCGAGACCCGGCATATTGTGGAGACCGTAGACCGCATCACAGGGGAAAAGCTCGAAGAGCCCGTCTTCGACCATCTTCTTCGCTCCGCCACGACCTTCTTCCGCAGGCTGGAAAATGAAATGCACCGTGCCGGAGAAATTGCGATCGGCAGCAAGCGCGCGGGCAGCACCGAGCAGCATGACGGTGTGGCCGTCATGGCCGCAGGCATGCATCTTTCCCGGAACCGTCGACTTGTAAGGTCTCTCCGCCAGTTCCGGCATGGCAAGCGCATCCATGTCGGCGCGCAGTCCGATGCGGCGCGTGCCGTTTCCCACCTGAAGTGTGCCGACAACGCCTGTGACTCCAAGGCCGCGATGGACAGCGATGCCCGCCTCCTCGAGAAGAGAGGCGACGATCTGGCTGGTGCGTTCTTCCTCGAACCCGAGCTCCGGATGCGCATGCAGATCGCGACGCAGCGCCGTCAAAAGGGAGAGCTCGTCGGCGGTCTTGGTCGAGGCGGTCATAAGGGAAATCCTTGGGATCTGTGCATTAAAGCCGAGGGACACGGCTCGTCTGTCGATCTCATTTCTAGTGCAAAAGCGCTTTGGATTTAATAGGGCATTTATCAGGAATCGGACGATGGTTCGGAAAAGAGTGATGAGGAAGGACGCGCGATGAAGCCCCACGAGTTCTGGCAAGATCTGCATGAGCCAGGCAGCTTTCCCGAGGAGGGGACCAAGGTCGGCTTCTACCCGGTCACGCTGGATGATGGCCGCCAGCTTCGGCTGCCGATCCGACCGCTCAGCGATGGAGAACATGCGCTCGCCTCGCTGATCATCAATCAGGCTTCCTTCACGGTGCTGGGCGCTCTGGCGGACGATCTTGCGGCCAAGCTGAAGTCCTTCGAGCCGGATGTGGTGGTGGGACTGCCGACACTTGGCCTGACGCTGGCAAGCGAGGTGGCCCGCCGCCTCGGTCATTCGCGCTATGTGCCGCTCGGGACGTCTCGAAAATTCTGGTATCTGGAGGAGCTGTCCGTGCCGATGTCGTCCATCACCACGAAGCAGGAAAAGCGGCTCTATATCGATCCGCGCATGTTGCCGCTTCTGGAAGGGCAGCGCGTGGCGCTCATCGATGATGTGATTTCCAGCGGAACATCTATCCTCGCCGGGCTCTCCCTGCTGCAAGCCTCCGGCATCGAGCCGGTTGTTATCGGTGCGGCGATGTTGCAATCGGAACGCTGGCGCGACGCGTTGGCAAGGCTGGACTCCAAATGGCCGACGCGCGTGCGCGCGGCCTTCTCCACACCCTTGCTGCGAAAAAATGGAGATGGCTGGATCTGACGCTCGGGAACTTCCTGTCTCCTCTGGGGATTAGAAGAGGTTGCTGCCACTCAGCCTCGCACCTCAAGGAGTTTCCATGCCGAGACAGACATTCTGGAAAGGTCATCTGAGGCTGTCGCTTGTCACGGCAAAGGTTTCGCTCACGCCAGCCATTTCCCAGAGCGGCAAGATCCGCTTCCACGTCATCAATCGCGAGACGGGCAATCGCGTCGAAAGCCGCTATGTGGACAGCGTCACCCATCGTCCGGTTGCGGATAGAAATCAGGTGAAGGGCTTTCCCAAGGAAGACGGCGATTTCGTGCTGCTGGAGGAAGACGAGATTGATGCTGTGGCTTTGGAGAGCACCAGAACCATCGATATTCAGACCTTCGTTCCCGCGGGCTCCATCGACTGGATCTGGTACGATCGTCCGCATTTTCTCAAACCCGAGGACAAGATCGGTGCCGAAGCCTTCAGCGTCATTCGCGAAGCGATGAGGGCCAGCAAGGTCGTTGGCATCGCCCGGCTGGTCCTTTATCGCCGCGAGCATGCCGTGTTGCTGGAACCATCCGGCAAGGGCATCATCCTCTGGACGCTGCATTATGGCGACGAAGTGCGCGATGCCGTCGATACGATCGATAAAAAGGCAAAGGCCGATAAGGAATTGCAAGCGGCGCTGGACAAGCAGATCGACAAGCAGTTGACGAATTGGAAGCCGTCGCTCGTCCAGGACACGGTGCAGAAGAAGGTTCAGAAGCTCTTGAAGACGAAGGCCAAGGACGCGCCGAAGTCCAAAGCCAAGAAGCAGCCCGCCGCGGCAAAGCAGGGCGGCAATGTCATCAACATCATGGATGCGCTGAAGAAGAGCCTGCAGTCCTAACGCGTCCCTAAGATGAGGGCGATGCTCTCAACACCTCAGCCAGGAAGCGGCTTGGCGGAAGCCCGGAAATCCGCCCATGGGTCAGACATCCTCGCCTTTATATGCGCGGGTGTGTTCTTCACTGTGAACTCCGCCGGGCCTTTAATCTTCGACAACTCCGACCATTCGAGCGGCATGGAAACCGTAGCGCCCGCTCTGGCGCGGGTGGAGTAGGGGGCCACCGCCGTGCTTCCGCGCCCATTGCGCAGGTAGTCGACGAAGATGCGACCACTGCGCTTGGCCTTGGTTGCCACAGCGAGATATTTATCCGGCTCATCTTTGCCCATGTCGGTCGCGAGTTTCTTCGCAAAATTTTTCACCTTCGCCCAGCCGGCTTTCGGCTCCAGTGGCGTGACGACGTGCAGGCCCTTGCCGCCCGACGTCTTGACGAAGGCGGCAAGTCCCGCTGCTTCCAGCCGGGATTTGAGGTCGAGCGCGGCTTCGACGACAGCGCCCCACTGCACGTCCTCACCCGGATCAAGGTCCATGGTGATCAGGTCCGGCTTCTCCCAGGACTTGGTGGTCGAACCCCATGGGTGAATTTCCAGCACGGCGGATTGAACGAGCGCCATCATGCCATCGAAATCGCTGATCACCACCAACGGTTCGCCCGACCGATCCTTCGGATCCTTGATAGCACCAATGGCTTTGTTCATTCCGCGCCACGGGTGCTTCTGGAAGAAGGTTTGGCCGTCGATCCCTTCCGGGCAGCGGAGCAGTGAAAGCGCGCGATTGGTGACGTAGGGTGCAATATGCTCCCAAACCTGTGCATAATAATCGGCAAGATCCGCCTTGGTGATGTTCTGATCCGGCCAATAGACGCGCTCAGGGTGGGTGAACTTGATCTTCGTTTGCGGCGTCTTCACTGCGTCACCTGTCTCGGGCTCTGTCACGTCTTCCACCTCCCGGCTGATCTCCTTGGGTGCCTTGTCTTCCCGCAACTCTTTGAAGGAGGCATGGCGAAGGTTGCCATCGCCGGACCAGCCACGAAACTCGACTTCCGCGACAAGCTCTGGCTTCACGTAGTGAAGATCGCGCCGGGCCAGTGCTGTCAGCTTCTGCGAGAAGGGACTTTCTGTCTGCGTCTGCGGTTTCAGCCTGTCGAAGATCATCTCCGCAGTCGCGCCGGTGAAGCCTGTTCCCACCCGGCCGACATGCCGAAGCTTGCCATTCTCGTAGACACCGAGCGCCAGAGAGCCGATAGCCTGGTCCGATGAGGAAGAGAGGGTATAGCCACCGATAACGAATTCCTGGCCGCTGCTGCACTTGGACTTGATCCACTGCCCCTTACGCCCGGAGACGTAGGGAGACTCGGCGACCTTGGAGATGACGCCTTCCAGTCCAAGCGAGCAGGCATGCTGGAGGACCTTTTCTCCGTCCTCCTGAAAATGCGCGCTGTAGCGCAGCACAGAGTCGTTCGAGGGCAGCAGTTTTTCCAGCAACGCTTTGCGATCCACAAGTGCAGCGCCTTGCAGGTCCCGGCCGTCCAGATAGAGCAGGTCGAAGACGTAGTAGTGGAAACGATCCTGCCGGCCCTCGCTGAGATCGGCCTGAAGTGCGGAGAAGTCGGAAACGCCGCTTTCCTTTTCGACGACCAGTTCGCCGTCGATGATGGCGGTTTCCACCGGCAGTGCCGCGAGCGATTGGCGGATGGCCTCTCCGAATTTCTCCGTCCAGTCCAGACCGCTGCGGGTCAGCAGAACGACCTCTCCCTTCTCGATCCTCGCCTGGAGGCGATAGCCGTCAAACTTGATTTCATGCAGCCAGCGCGATCCCTCCGGCGCATTGTTCTTCAATGTCGCCAAAGCGGGTTTGATGAAAGACGGCATTGCCGCCTTATGGCTTCCCTTGGGAAAATCATGCACCTGCTTGCCGGTCGTCTTCGCACTTTTGGCTTTGGACGAGACGTCTTTCGAGTTCCAGGTGTCCTTCGGGTGCTCTGCCACCTGCTCGATGCTTCGCCCCGTCTTGACGGAGTTGGTCGCCTCTTCGATCAGGTCGATGGTTTCGCTGGCTTCCTTGTCATGGGCCTTGATCAGCAGCCAGTTTTCGCGCTTCTCCTCAGGCTTGCCTTTCATCCGCACCAGATGCCAGCGGCCTTTCAGCTTTTCGCCGTCGAGTTCGAATTCCATATGGCCCTTGCGGTAGGCCTTCTTCGGGTCGCCGATGGGGGACCATGTGCCACGGTCCCAGACGATAACCGTGCCACCACCATATTGGCCCTGGGGAATGATGCCTTCGAAGTCGGCATAGCTCAGCGGGTGATCCTCGACGTGGACGGCAAGCCGCTTTTCATTCGGATCGAGGCTCGGGCCTTTGGTCACGGCCCAGCTTTTCATCACGCCGTCCATTTCCAGGCGGAAATCATAGTGCAGCCGCCTTGCATCATGTTTCTGCACCACGAAACTGTTGCCAGCAGTCGCCGCCGCTTCGCCCTTCGGCTCCGGCGTCTTATCGAACTTGCGCTTCTGGTTATAGGTTTGAAGGCCCATGGATCAACTTGCCTTCTTGCGTTTGGCGGTGCCGGACGACTTGGGCTTGGCCGCCTTCTTGTCGGAGGCACCGGCGCTCTGGCGCAGGGCTTCCTTCAGGTCGATGACGTTGTCGCGCTTCTCTGGCTCACGCTTCTTGATCGTCTTTCCTTCGATCTTCGCCTGCACCAGTTCTGTCAGAGCATCATTATAACGGTCGCTGTAATGCGACGGATCGAATTTGCCGGCTCGCTTCTTGATGATGTGGCCTGCGAGTTCCAGCATCTCGTCATCGAACTCGATGTCGGGAATTGATTTGAAGGCGGCGGTCTGCGAGCGCACCTCGTAATCATAGTTCAAGGTCGTGGCGATCACGGCGTCCCCGTCGAGACGGATCAACAGCATTCGGTTGCGGCGAAAGAGGATTGCTTCTGCAAGAGCCGCGACCTGACGCTCCCGCAGTGTCTGCGCCAGGAGTGAAAGCGCTTCGCGGTCCTCGTCGGTCGAAGGTGATAGATAATAGGGCTTGTCGAAATAGAGTTTGTCGATTTCATCGCATTCGAGAAAGCTTTTCACCCGGATGACCTTGTTGCCGTCCGGCATCAACTCAGAAAGCTCGTCGCCTTCGATGACGATGTGGTCGCCATTCTCAAGCTCATAGCCCTTGACCTGCTGATCGCGCTCGACCTTGTCACCGGTCTCGCTGTCGAGATACTGTCTCTCGACGCGGTTGCCGGTTTTTCGATTGATGATGTTGAAGGAGATTTTTTCCGACGATGAGATCGCTGTGTAGAGTCCGACATCGCACTGAAAATCAGCGAATTTGATAGTGCCTCTCCACACGGCTCTTGGCGCCATCGCCAGCCTCCTTTTACGCTCTAACTTTTACTGGAACGCTCGCGGTCGATTATCCGCTCGACGGCCACGACATCTTCCTGCGAAAACACCGGAACAGGGTCGGACGCCATGGCCTCCATCACATCCGGCGAAAGCCCACCGTGCCGCGCGACCCACTCCATGGCCTCACGCGTCTCCCGTTCCGCTTTCAATTGCGCATAAAGCGCCACGATTAGCCTGTCGCGAATGTCGGGCTGTTGATCCTGTCGAGGTGTGGTTTTTGCAGTATGTGCCATCGTCCTTAAATTCGAGACAGGCACGAAAGTTCCAGCATGGGCAGCATGATGGGATTCTGGTCGCACTGGATGGCCGGAAGTCGCAAAGATAAGGGGCTCTCGCCTCAGGCAGCTGCCACGGGAAATTCCTCCTCGAAGGAGGGCAGTTCTTTCTCCACGCCACCGCCATTGCGCTTTGCCCGGTAGGAGGCAGCGTCCGCCAGGCGTATCATGGTGCTGAACTCCGCATCCTTGGCCGCTTCAGCCGTATATCCGAGGCTGACGCCCACGCGGACCGGTTCATTTGAGAGGTTGAATGGTGTTGTCAACGACCGCACGATGTCATGGGCCATGCGCTCGACATCTGCTGCGTTGCGGACCTCCGTCTGAACGACGACGAACTCATCGCCGCCAACACGTGCGGCGATGTCTTGGGGCTCAAGGGGGTCCCGAAGCCGGGCGCCGACGCCGATCAGCAGGTCATCGCCCGCGGCATGCCCGAGGCGATCGTTGATAGCCTTGAAGCCATCCAAATCAAGGCAATGAACGGCAATCATCGTGCCCGTCGTGCGCAAAATACCGCTAAAGCCTTCGCGAAGTGCAATGCGATTGGCAAGGCCGGTCAAAGGGTCGGCGCGCGCAAGGCGCTCCATCTCAAGTCGCAGCAGGATCTGCTGTGACGCCGTTCGATACACATGCGACACGCTCTGCATCGCCGCGAGCAGGAAGACAGCGAACATCGTGGCCAGCAACCAGTGCGCCGCGTCGCCCGCGAAGGCGGCCGAAATCGTGGTTGGCACGGCCGCGATAGTGAGTGCGGTCACTGATATGAGAGGTCGAACCGACATGCGGCTGGCAACGCCGGCCGCATAACCGAACAGCAGCGCTGTTGCCAGCACATGCAGGGAGAAATCGGAGGACCGGAAGATCAGTGCGGAGATCGCGCCGACCGAGGCGGCGACGAGAAATGTGAGAAGAGCATGCGCAAGCTCCCAGTCTTTCGGCGTCAAAGAGGTGGGGTGCCCGGTCTTTGTCCAGCGTCGGTGGCGCAGCATCACGCAGATCTTGCTGAAGGACGCCAAGCCACCGCACACCATGGCGACAAAAATCCAGGTGTCATGCAAGGTTGTCGCGGCGAAGTAGCCAATGGCGACGATGGTAAAACCCATGACGGTCATCGGTGCAACCGTGTAGGCCAGTTGGGCAACAAGTGCCTTATAAAGGTCGTCCGGTTCTCTTATTCGCATCGATCAGCCCTTGCCACGGGGTAGCGGTTATAGAGCGCTATAATCTATGCGGAAAATTTAAACGACTCTCTAATCGACGCCTCAATGGTTGTCAGCTGTCCTCAGCGCTGTCGCGTCTTGAAGGTTACCCTCTAAAGTCGCCTTCATTCGTGTCGCGCTCGTCGTAATTCACGTCCCAATCCTTTTCGGGCTTTTTCTTGCCCGGCGGCAGTTTGTTGACAGTCGCGTCTTCGGAACCGGTGATGACGGTGGGTTTGGCGCTTGCGACGCCATTATTGTCGGACGTCTTTTTGCCCGGCGCAAATTGCGGCTTTGCGTCGGCATGGATCTTGTCGATGTCTTTCTCAGAGCTCATGGGAACCTCCATTGGTTCATGAGCTAACCTCGAAGCAGGAGGTGTGTTCCGTCAGCAGACATTCTGGAGCACCTGATAGCGTCTCTACGTGATCGCGACACCAACGGGATGACCGGAGCAGGCGCAGTTCTCGCCTGCTCTCAAAGGGCGATCAGTCAATCGTCATCAGCGCGTGGCCAGCCTGAAGGTAGTCGCCTTCCTTGACGAGAAGACGGATCGTACCGCCCTTGGTGGCGAGGATCTGGGTTTCCATCTTCATGGCTTCCATGACGGCAACCAGATCGCCTTCGGAAACAATCTGGCCGTCTTCGACCTTGAAGGATTGGAGGGTGCCCGAAACTGGTGCGGCAATCTCGCCGTCATTTTTGGTGGCTGTGCCACTTGCCGAAGCCGGTGCTCCGCCACCGACGCTGCCGAGGGCAGAGAGCAGAAGCGTGGGCAGGCCGACCGAAACGCGCTTGCCATCGATTTCCAGATAGGTGCGGTGGATGGAAGGGTCATCTGCCTGGGCAGGGCGCTCCATCGCGTCAGGCATTGCGGCGAAATCGGTCTCGATCCAGCGGGTGTGAACCTTGAAACCGTCTTCGCCGGTGAAGTCTTCCGCCTCAAGGGCTGCGCGATGGAAGGGCAGGACGGTTGCCACGCCTTCGATACGGAATTCCTTCAGCGCGCGGCGGGCCCGTTGCAGTACCTGCCGGCGATCCTCGCCCGTGACAATCAGCTTTGCCATGAGAGAGTCGAACACGCCGGGCACGCTCGAACCACTGACGACACCGCTATCGAGACGAACGCCGGGACCCGACGGCGGATCGAAAACTGTGATCGTTCCTGGCGTTGGCAGAAAGCCGCGGCCTGGATCTTCGGCATTGATACGGAATTCCATCGAATGGCCACGAGGCTCCGGCGTTTCCAAAACGCGAAGCGTCTTGCCTTCGGCAATGCGGAACTGTTCGATCACCAGATCGATGCCAGTCGTTTCCTCGGTGACGGGGTGTTCGACCTGCAGGCGGGTATTGACCTCCAGGAACGAAATCGTGCCATCGACGCCCAGCAGAAACTCCACCGTGCCGGCACCGCTATAGCCCGCGGCGGCACAGATTGCCTTGGCGGAAGCGTGGATTTTTTGACGTTGCTCGTCCGAGAGGAAAGGGGCAGGGGCTTCTTCGATCAGCTTCTGGTTTCGGCGCTGCAGCGAGCAGTCGCGGGTGCCGAGCACCAGCACGTTGCCATGCTTGTCTGCCAGAACCTGCGCCTCGATATGGCGCGGCCGGTCGAGAAAGCGTTCGAGGAAACATTCGCCGCGACCGAAAGCGGCGGTCGCTTCTCTGACGGCGGACTCGTAGAGATCGGCGATCTCTTCCATTTTCCAGGCAACCTTCAAGCCGCGTCCGCCACCGCCATGGGCAGCCTTGATGGCAACAGGCAGGCCGTGTTCTTCGGCAAAGGCGATGACTTCGGCCGCGGTTTCTACCGGACCGTCGCTGCCCGCAACGAGCGGCGCGCCGACGCCGGTCGCAATACGGCGTGCCTCCACCTTGTCGCCCAGCGCTTCGATGACCTGCGGATCGGGACCGATCCAGATCAGGCCGGCATCGAGCACGGCTTGCGCGAATTCGGCGCGTTCGGACAGAAAGCCGTAGCCGGGGTGAATAGCATCCGCACCCGAACGCTTGGCGATGGCAATCAGCTTGGGAATATCGAGATAGGTTTCTGCAGGACGCACGCCCTCCAGCGCATAGGCTTCGTCTGCCATGCGAACGAAGACCGCATCCTGATCCGGGTCGGCATAGACGGCGACTGATTGGAGCCCGTAATCCCGGCAGGCGCGGATAATCCGGACAGCGATTTCGCCGCGATTGGCAATCAGGACTTTCTTCATCGCTTTTCTCCTCGGATTTAAGTGTTTTTGGCCGTAATGTCGGCGAAAGGCCCGATCGGGCGAAACTGGATTTTGGCATTGACGGGGATCTGACCCGCGAGATCGAGATGATATTCCGCCACTGCCCCGATGACGGGGTAACCGCCCGTCAGCGGATGGTCGGCAAGGAAGAGAACTGGCTGGCCGCTATGGGGGATCTGGATCGCGCCCGTTGCAGTTCCCTCACTCGGCAGTTCTGCGCTGTCGCGCCGTTCCACGGGCACCTCGCCCGCAAGGCGAATGCCCACGCGGTTGGACTGCGGCGTGACCTGCCAGAGTTGGTTCGTCAGCGTCTCAATGCCCTTTTGGGTGAACCAGTCGGTGCGCGGTCCAAGAACAACGTCGAGCGTGACGACCTCATCCATGGCCGGTGGCTCGAAGGCGGGGACCTCATCGATGGCGACGCTCGAAAACTCGTTCGTTTCGGCCTTGAGCGGCAGGATCGTACCTGCCGTGACCGGTTCTGGACCGACGACGGCCAACGTATCGGTGGCGAAGCTGCCAAGTACGGGCTCGACATCGAAGCCATCTCGCACGGCGAGATAACAGCGCATGCCTTTTGGCGGCTGGCCGAGCGTGACGGTATCGCCCGCCTCAAGCGGGATGGGCGCGTAAGTCTTTGCAGTGAAACGCCCCTCTGCCGTTTCGATGGTGACGGGACAGGGCGCGCCGGTGAGACCGATAACGGTGCGGCTGGCAGCGCGGAAGGAAAAGCCGCCGAGCGTCAGCTCCAGGCAGGGCGTGTTATGCGGATTCCCGACGATGCGGTTTGCCGCATTGAATGCGCCACGATCAAGCGCGCCGGACGCAGAAACGCCCTGTCCGGTCTGTCCGAAGCGACCGAGATCTTGGAAGAGAGCCGGCATGGGCGCCGCCAGCACTTCGAAATGCGACCCTTCGCGCGACGGCTCCTTACGCGGCTTTGCCTTCGAGACTGGCAGGCCGGTCTTTCCTGACGCCTTGTCCATGTCGAGGAAGCGAACGCGGTAGCCCGGCTGGAAGAGCGCGCCAGGCTCGCGGTCGATGTCCCACATCTTCAGGGGTGTCGTCCCAATGATCTGCCAGCCGCCCGGGCTGTTTTGCGGATAGACGCCGCTGAAGGCGCCCGCGAGCGCCACAGAGCCGGCCGGGATGCGGGTGCGGGGGCTCTGTCGCCGGGGAACATGGAGTGCGGGATCGCCACCCACCAGATATCCGAAGCCAGGCGCAAAGCCGCAAAACGCAACGGTAAATTCGCTCTCGGTATGACGACGGATCACCTCGTCGACGCTAAGCCCTGTCAGCGTCGCAACATCGGCAAGGTCTTCGCCATTATAATGGACCGGGATTTCGACCAGCTTGTCGGATGGCGGAATCTTCGCCGTCAGGTCGCGACGGGAAAGCTCTGCGGCAAGCGCCTGCCCGTCGATCTTTTCTGGTCGAAAGCGGATCATCAGGGTGCGTGCGGCCGGTACGGTTTCCTCGATGCCCGCGACGGGATCGTTTTCGAGCGAGGCGAAAAGCGCGAGCGTTTGGTCCAGATCGGCAAGTTCGACAAGGATCGTCGTGAGACTGACGGGGAGAAAGCGCATCATGTCCTCACGCGTGATAGGCAGAATCGGGAATGTCGGTGATGAACATATGGCCCGGTGCATGGGTAATGGCAAATGGCACGCCAGACGCCATGACCGCCGCCTGCGGGGTCACGCCGCACGCCCAGAAGACTGGGACTTCGCCGGGCTCGATGCGCACGGCATCGCCAAAGTCGGGTTTTGCGAGATCAGCAATACCAAGCTCTTCCGGCATGCCGATATGCACCGGTGCGCCGTGAACGGCCGGAAACCTTCCGGAAATCGTCGCCGCATCCGCAACCCGCGATGCCGGGATCGGACGCATGGACACGACCATGTTGCCCTTCAAGCGCCCCGCCGGGCGGCAGGGACGGTTGGTCAGATACATGGGGACATTGCTCTTGTCCGTCATGTGACGGATCTCGATGCCCGCTTCCACCATCGGCGTTTCAAAGGTGAAGCTGCAGCCGATGAGGAAAGCGACCATATCGTCGCGCTCGGCCCAGGCCGACGTGGCATCATGTGTTTCCTCAGCGAGCTTGCCATCACGCCAGATCCGGTAGAGCGGCAGATCGGTTCGTAGATCGGCACCCGGCGCAAGAAGCGTGGTGGGTGAGCCGGGATCGGAGACGTCCAGTACAGGGCAAGGCTTTGGATTGCGCTGCGCATAAAGCAGAAAGTCGAAGGCCCAGTCGCGCGGCAGCACGATCATGTTGGCTTGCGTGAAGCCCGGCGCGATACCGGAGGTCGGCTGCACGAGACCAGCGCGGTAGCTGGCGCGTGCTTTTTGGGCAAGCTCGACATTCTTGGCGGTGTGCGATGTAGGGATGGTCATTAGCCGCTCCTATCGTTCAAGAGGTGAAAGAGCGAACGGCGATACCGTCCGTTTCAAACCGGCGGCGAATTTCGCGTGCAATATCGACCGCGCCTGGGCTGTCGCCATGAACGCAGATGGACTGCGCCTCGATCTTGATCATGCTGCCGTCGATGGCTTCCAGCGTTCCATGGCGGGCCAGTTGCACCATGCGGTCGGCAATTTGACCGGCATCATGCAAAACGGCGCCCTTTTCTCGGCGGGACACGAGTTGCCCATCCGGCGTATAGGCCCGGTCGGCAAAAGCTTCAGCCACTATCGAAAGTCCCGCCTTGCGTGCCAGTTCGAGGATCGGCGCGTTGGCCAGTCCCATCAGCACCAGCGACGGATCGATGGCTTTTATGCCATCAATGACTGCCTGACCTTGTTTGGCGTCATGGGCGATGCGGTTATAGAGCGCGCCATGTGGCTTGACGTAGCGCACCGTGGTGCCGGCTGCTGCGGCAATGCCCTTTAGTGCGCCGATCTGGTAGATGACGTCGGCGATCAGATCCTCCGGCGTCACATCCATGTCCCGGCGTCCGAAGCCGACGCGGTCCGGATAGGAGACATGAGCGCCGATCGTAACGCCGTTTGCGGCGGCTGCCTTCACCGTCTTGTAGATGCCTGTCGGGTCTCCGGCGTGAAAACCACAGGCAATGTTGGCGCTGGAGACGATGGAAAGCATGGCCTCGTCGTCGCCCATGCTCCATGCACCGTAACTTTCGCCGAGATCGCTGTTGAGGTCTATATGCGCCATGTCGTCTTTCTCCAAATGCGGTTGATCTCCGTGGCCACGCTCAGGTGGCCACGATAAATGCTTGCTTGTGCTTCTTACAGTCCAAGCAGAGCGAAGATCGGGCCGACAGACTTGTAGGCCATGTACCATGTCAGGCAGCAGGTGAGCGCGCCGAGGATGAGCAGCCAGCGCGGATAGTGGTAGCCGCGCATCAGGTCCGGACGCTTCCAGGCGGCAAACAGCAGCATGGAGAGGCCGATGGGCAGGACCAGACCATTCAATCCGCCGACGAAGACGAGCATGGCGGCCGGGGGCGTGGTGATCAGGATATAGGACACCAGCGAAACGCAGATGAAAGCGACGGTCGAAAGATTGCGCTGGCGCTCGGTCATTTCTGGCTTGAACGCGGTGAGGAAGGACACAGAGGTGTAGGCCGCGCCGATGATGCTAGTGAGTGCCGAGGCGAGGAACACCGCACCGAAGAGCCTGAAGCCGATATCGCCGGCAGCCGCATGGAAGGCCTGGCCTGCAGGGTTTGCCGCCTTGCCAGAGAGGTCGATGACGACACCGCTTGCAACAACGCCGAGAATGGCGAGGAAGAGAATGTAGCGAAGAACGCCCGTGATCGCGATGCCGCTCAGTGCCGCACGATTGACGGCACCAATATTCTCAACGCCTACCGTGCCCTTGTCGAGAAGGCGGTGTGCGCCCGCATAGGTGATGTAGCCGCCGACAGTGCCGCCAACAATGGTGGTGATGGTGGCGAAATCGATCGTGTCGGGGAGGAAGGTCTGGTGGAAGGCTTCAGCCACAGGAGGGCCGGATACGATCGCCGCGTAGAGGATGAGGGCGAGCTTGACGAAGGCTGCGACGTAGACGACACGGTCCATGGCAACACCAGCGCGTCGCGACAGGAAGATGCCGATGGCGACGAGTGCACCGATGGCACCGCCAATCTTGGGGTCGAGGTCAATCATGGCGTTGAAGCCAAGACCGGCACCGCCGATATTGCCGATGTTGAAGAACAGGCCGCCGATGATGACGAGGACTGCCAGAAGATATCCGGAGCCTGGAATGGCGGCGTTCGCAATCGCCGGAGCCCGCATCTGTGTGACGGTGACGATACGCCAGATATTGGCCTGGACAACGAAGTCGATGATGATGGAGACGATGATGGCGAAGGCAAAGGCTGCACCCAGCTTCACCGTGAAATTGGCGGTTTGGGTGATGAAGCCAGGGCCGACGGCGGCCATGGACATCAGGAACATCGCCGATAGGAGCGCGTAGCGCTGGCTCTTCGGGTTAAACGCAGCCGCGTTCGTGCGGCCGGGCGTTTGCTCGGTCTGCTGCATGAGAGTTTTCCTGTTCTTATCGTCACCCGCCCCTCGCGGATGCTTATGAGGTCATCATGGATGGTTTGTTTGTGATGTCAATATTGTTCAACAATTTTTTTATTTTGTTCATTCATGCTTATATTCTTGGCGTCGAAAACAGCCTTCGGAGAGGACTTTGCCGTCCCGGCAGAGGCGTGGTTAAAGCCGTTGAAACTATTGCTTGATTCCGCCAGTCTTTTGTTATCTGAAGACGCCGCAAGAAGAAGCGAGGAAGCCTGTGACAGACACACGTGAAAGCATGCCGCTGTCCGACTGGATCGCCAAGCGCATCCGCCTCATGCTAATTTCGGGCGAACTCAGACCCGGCCAGCGCATATCCGAAGCAGCCTTCAGCGAGCATCTGGAAGTGTCCCGCAACTCTCTGCGCGAGGCCTTCCGCATCATGACGAAGGAAGGGCTGCTTCGCCACGAAACCAATCGTGGCGTCTTCGTCCAGACCCCGACCATGGCGTCGATCATGGATATTTACCGGGTACGCCGCATGCTCGAATGCGGAGCGTTGCGTAAAGCGTGGCGCCTGCATGAATCGGTCAAGGTCATGCGTCAGGCCGTAGAGGAAGCCAAGAAGAAGCGGGAGCAGGAGCTTTGGGTCGATGTCGGCAGCGCCAATATGGCCTTCCACTCGGCTGTCGTCGCACTTGCCGATAGCGAGCGGTTGAGCGAGCTTTACGAAAGGGTCTCGGCCGAGCTTCGCCTGGGTTTTGCCCTCATCGAGGATCCTCGTCTGCTTCATTCACCCTTCGTCGATATGAATGACGAGATTGTCTCTTTGTGTGAAGAGGACAGGTTCGCAGAGGCAAGCGAGAAGATGGAAGACTATCTGCTGATCTCCGAGAACGGTCTTCTGAAAGCGTTCGGAAAACTCTCAGGCAAGGCGCGGTAAAGCATACGGCCTTCCGGGAGTTGGCTTCTGCTCTTCCGTTTATCCAAGCTTTAAAGCCGTCCGTAGAAACAAAAAGGGGACCGCGCAGCACGCGATCCCCTTTTTTGTCATATTCAATCGTCGATCAGAACTGGCGACGGAAGCCTGCGGTGATGGCGTGGCTCTTGAAATCCGTGCTGGAGACGGTGCCGTCCGTAGCAGTGAAGTCGAAGTTGTCGGCACCTGTGTAACGATAGCCGATATCGAAGGTGGTGTTGGCAAACAGCGCGTTGTCACGCAGGAAGGAAATGGTGTTCAGCTCGATGCCGACGCCTGCATCCAGATGGTACGCGAATGCGGTGTCGCTGTCGTTCATGATCACGCCGGCTGCAGCCGTGCCCTGGCGACGAAGCTTGAGGTTCATCGCGCCGATACCGCCACCGAAGTATGGCGTGAAGGCCGTTCCCGTCGGAACGTCGATGTAACCGTTGACATAGCCCTGGAAGTTGCGAGCCGAGCCGAAGGAACCAGCAGCGTCCACGCCGTTTACCGTATGCGTGTCGACATCCGAGCGGCCGTAACCGACTTCGAGCTCGAGGCGTGGGGAAACGAAGTCGTAGGAACCGAAGCTGTAACCGACGCGGAATCCGCTGTAGTATCCGACATCGTAATCGGTGTTGACGCCAGCGCCGATAGTCGAGAAGTTCGTGTCGTCAAGAAATGTCAGGCTGTTCAGGCTACCGATGTAGAAGCCGCCTGGATCGGCAACAACTGCCGGTTCGGTCTGAACGGCAAGGTCAGCCGCGTAGGCGGTGGTGGAAGCAAGCGCTGTCATGAGTGCAGCAAGCTTGAAGACGTTTCGCATTAGAAAACCTTTCTGAATCGGCCCCCGCCGTTGTCCAGAGACTGCTTGCAACCTCCTCCAATGTCCACGCCGCAGCTTTGATTTAGCACTTGATCGCGAGCTGAAACCGTCATCCCGTTGCAACATGGCAACGAATGGATGAGGTGACGTAAGGGAAGGACATTGACCAACTGCGGGCGACATAATGTGGTTGTTTTTTCATTAGATGGCCCCTTCCGACGATTGCGCTGTAACAATCAGGACATCCTTGGGAGACGCAGATGGAAGAGATCAGAACCGAGCGCCTGGTGCTTAGAAACTTTCAGGCCGCAGACGCGCAGGACCTTTTGTCCTATCTGCACGATCCGCGACCGAGTTGCTTTTTCTCCCAGCGACTTCAAAATCTGGACGAAGCCGAGGCAGAGGCGATGAAGCGTGGCGGCTCAGATGACTATATTGCCGTTTACTCAAGCGAGCACGGCAGAATGATTGGCGAGCTTTTCGCCACCGCCGATGAAGAGGGCGATACGCTGTCCGTCGGTTGGAATTTCAACGGTGAGTATGCAGGCCGTGGCTATGCTTATGAAGCGGCGCGCGCCCTGTTCCGCTGGCTCTTCGATGAAAGGCAGATACGCCGCCTCTACGCCTATGTTGAGGACAACAACCTGGCCTCTCAGCGGCTGTGCGAGAAGCTTGGAATGCGCCGCGAAGGGCTTTTTCTCGAGTTCATCTCTTTCACCAAGGATGAGGCCGGGCACCCGCTTTACGAGAATACGATGCAATATGCACTTTTGCGCCGGGAGTGGCAGCACCAGATGCAAGGCTCCGTTGACAAAGAAGCTTGAATAGGACCAAAGTCGCGCCGATCATTGTGTTTTCGGGGAGAGACCGATGTCCTTTCGCGTCATTTCGCACGCTTTTGCCCTTGTTCTTGCAGCATTTTCCGTCTCGCCTCTTCTGGCTGAGGATGCGACGCGCAAGGTGGTAACAACCGCAAATGGCGACTATTTCGGTTTCGATCTGCGCACGGAACAGGATGTGTCCCTGGACCAGTGCAAGACCATCTGCATCGATGACAAGGGCTGCAAGGCCTTCACCTACAATCCCAAGGTGAAGTGGTGCTTCCTCAAATCTGACTATAATCAGCTCAATGCGTTTCCCGGCGCCGTTGCCGGTAAGATTGTGGAGGCGGCAAGCGAGCCTGATCTCGGCGCGCCACAGCGTCTCTCCTTCGTCGAGGATAGCCTCTACCAGCAGGCCCGCAAGCTAAAGGCGGATTTGCCTGAGGCGGATGACACGCAAGGTCTCGAAGCCTTGCTATCGCAAGCACGCCAACAGGCGGTGCTCGATATCCCCCAGGCGGTGGAAATCTACAAGTCGGCACTATCGCTCAATCCTGAGAATGGCGCCTTGTGGGCGGAGCTCTCATCCGTCGAGGCGAAGGTCGAGAACAACTACCAGATTCTGGGCGAGGCACCGGCCGCAGCGCTCAACGCCTACCAGCTTAGCCGGACACAGGGCGCCCGCCTGGCTGCGCTCAACCGGTTGGCTCAAGCCTTCGAGAAGGGCCAGAATTATCGCGCGGCGCTGAACGCCTACAAGGCAAGCCTTGCCCTTTCGGATGTTGCCAAGACGCGGGCGGCTTATAACGACCTTCGCACCCGCCAAGGCTTCCGCGTCATCAACAACACGGTCGACACCGACAGCGTGACACCGCGCGCCTGCATCCAGTTTTCCGAACCGCTGGTGAAGAATGCCGACTACTCGTCCTTCGTGACGCTGGACGGCGCTGCTCCGAAAGCGCTCGAAGCCAAGGGTAGCGAAATCTGCGTCGAAGGTCTGACGCATGGGCAGAAATACAAGATCGCCCTTCGCGCCGGGCTGCCATCCTCCGTGGAAGAGCCGCTGGAAAAGCAGGTCGATCTCGACATTTACGTGCGCGATCGCTCCGGCTCGGTCCGCTTTACCGGCGACAACTTTGTGCTTCCCGGAACCGCACGCCGCGGCATCCCGCTCGTGTCGGTCAATATCGATCATGCCGATCTGAAGCTCTACCGCGTGGGGGATCGCAATATCACCGCGCTCTTGGCCAATTCTCAGTTCCTGACCCAGATGGACGGTTATGGTGCGGAGAAGATCGAGAACGAGCTGGGCGAACTCGTCTGGCAGGGCGGCATCGACATTCAGACGGAACTGAACAAGGACGTCGTCACCAGCTTCCCAGTGGACGAAGCACTGCCGGACCGCAAGCCTGGCATCTATGTCATGACCGCCGTGCCGCCAGGCACAGCGCCAGAAAACTGGGACGCGCGCGCCACTCAATGGTTTCTCGTCTCCGATACCGGCATCACCACCTATGCCGGCACCGACGGGCTGAATGTGTTCGTACGGGCGCTGAGCAATGCCGAACCGCTGAAGGGCGTTTCGCTCCAGCTTCTCGCCAAGAACAACGAGGTGCTAGGTTCCGCCACCACCGATGCGGAGGGACGTGCGACGTTTTCCGCCGGCCTGATGCGCGGCTCCGCCGGCCAGGCTCCTGCCATCATCACGGCGCGCAATGGCGAGAAGGATTACGTCTTCCTCGACATGACACGGGCGGGCTTCGATCTTTCCGATCGCGGTGTGACCGGTCGCGCCGCACCCGGCGCCATCGACGTGTTCAGCTGGACCGAACGCGGCATTTACCGCGCGGGGGAGACGGTACATGCCGCAGCACTTTCGCGCGACATCGAAGGCAATGCGATCGAGAACCTGCCGCTGACCTTCATCTTCTCGAGGCCTGACGGCGTCGAGGACCGCCGCTTCGTCAGCGACGGCAAGGCGCTGGGAGGCCACGCGGTCGATCTGCCGCTGCAGGAAACCGCCATGCGCGGCACCTGGACGATGCGCATCTATACCGATCCGAAGGCAAGCGCGATCAGCGAACAATCCTTCCTGGTGGATGATTTCGTGCCGGATCGCACGGTGTTCGACCTCTCCAGCGCGGCAAAAGAGATCGATCCGGCAGGCGAGACGACAATTGATGTCGATGGTCGCTATCTCTACGGCGCGCCGGCAGCGGGGCTTGAGCTTGAGGGCGAAGTTGCTCTGAAGCCGTCGCGCACCAACCCGGCCTTCGAAGGATATCTCTTCGGCCTAGCGGATGAGGAGACCGAAGAAGAGAGCCGTACCACGCTCGATAATCTTCCCGTCCTGGATGAAAACGGCAAGGCAAGCTTCCCGGTGGAACTCGGCGATCTTCCCTCCACCACGCAGTTTCTTTCGGCCAGCATCACCGTGCGCATGCGTGAGGCAGGTGGCCGTGCGGTGGAGCGCTCGCTGACATTGCCGGTCAAGTCCGACAGCAACATGATCGGCATCAAGCCGCAATTCTCCGGCGATCTGGCGGAAAACTCCATCGGGCGTTTCCATGTGATTGGGCTTGCGCCAGACGGCAGCAGGCAGGCGATGAATGGGCTTACCTGGAAGCTCATCAAGGTGGAGCGTAATTATCAGTGGTACAGGCAGGGTAATTCCTGGCGCTATGAGCCGGTGGTCCATACCAAGCAGGTGGAGACCGGCACGCTTTCGGTCACGCCGGATGGAGCAGACATCTCCGTGCCGGTGAACTGGGGCCGTTACCGGCTGGAGGTGGAAGCGCCGCAGAATGACGGTGCCGTCTCCAGCGTGGAATTCGATGCCGGCTGGTTCGTAGCCGCAAGCTCGACCGAAACGCCGGATGCGCTCGAAATTGCACTCGACAAGCAGAGCTACAAGGTGGGCGAGACGGCCAAGCTTCAGGTCACATCCCGTTATGCCGGCCAGTTGATGGTTGTCTCCGGTTCCGAAAAGCTGATCTCGGTGCAGAATGTCGAGATCGGCGACAAGGGCGGCGAAGTCGAAATCCCAGTGACGGAAGATTGGGGCGCCGGCTCCTATGTAACGGCAACCCTGTTCCGCCCCGGCGACGCGCAGGAAAGCCGTATGCCAATGCGCGCCATCGGCGTGAAGTGGCTGGCGGTCGATCCGGGCGAGCGCAAGCTTGGCATCGCGCTCGATCTTCCCAAGCAGACATTGCCGAGGCAGGCACTGCAGATTCCGGTGCATGTCTCCGGTGCGGGTGCGGGCGACAAGGCCTATGTGACGATTGCCGCGGTTGATGTCGGTATTCTGAACCTCACCCGCTACGAGCCGCCGAAGCCGGACGAATGGTATTTCGGCCAGCGCAGGCTCGGCCTCGAAATTCGCGATCTCTATGGCCGCCTCATCGATGGTTCGCTTGGCGCCACAGGGCGTCTGAGAACCGGCGGCGATGGCGGGCAGGTTGCGCTTCAGGGCAGCCCGCCGAAGGAGAAACTCGTCGCGTTTTTTGCGGGCTCCGTAGAACTCGATGCCGATGGCAAGGCGACGGTCAGTTTCGATATCCCGCAGTTCAATGGCACGGCACGGGTTATGGCCGTTGCCTGGACAAAGACCGGCGTTGGCCACGCGGTCTCGGATGTCGTCATTCGCGATCCGGTGGTTGTGACGGCAAGCGCGCCGAAGTTCCTGAGCCCCAGCGATGTGTCGCAACTGCGCCTCGATATCGCCAATACCGATGGTGAGGCTGGCGATTACAATATCGATGTCACCAGCAACATGGCTGTGACTGTGGATCAGGGCGAGTTTTCTCAAACGACGAGGCTGGAAAAGGGTGGCAAGACGTCCCTGACCGTGCCTTTGACGGGCGAGTTTCCCGGCGAAGGGCAGATTGCGATCAAGGTCAGCAATAGCAGCGGCGTTTCGCTGGAGCAGGCGCTGACCATCCCGGTGCGTCCATCGGTGCTTCCGGTCACGACACGCCGCAACATCAAGATTGCGCCCAACAGCAGTCTCACGGTGGACGGCAACCTGCTGGCCGACAGCATGCTGGTTGGCTCATCGGTCTCTGTCAACGTCACCCGCTCTCCGGCGTTCGACGTCCCCGCCTTGATGATGATGCTGGACAAATATCCCTATGGCTGCGCCGAGCAGACAACGAGCCGGGCTCTACCTCTGCTCTATGCATCCGAACTGATGAAGGACAGCGGCGGCAAGGACGATCCGGAATTGCGCAAGCAGGTCCAGGACGCGATCTACCGGGTGCTCTCCTTCCAGTCGAGCGCCGGTGGCTTCGGCCTATGGTCTCCCGGCGAAGGGGATTTGTGGCTTGATGCCTACATCTCCGATTTCCTGACGCGGGCACGTGAGCAGTCCTACGATGTGCCGGAAGCAGCGATGGTCCAGGCACTCACCAATCTGCAAAACGGCCTTGCCTATGACAGCAACGTCAAGGACCGAGGCAACGAGATTGCCTATTCGCTCTATGTGCTGGCGCGCAATCGAAAGGCTGCGATCAACGATCTGCGCTACTATTCCGATACGGCCTTGAACGAGTTCCCGACACCGCTCGCCAAGGCACAGGTCGCGGCAGCCCTCTCGCTTTATGGCGATGCTGCGCGCGCCAAGTCCGCGTTCGGGGCATCCTTGAGCATGGCATCCTCGAGCACGAACGTAACGCTGGCGCGTGCCGATTACGGTTCGGCTCTTCGTGACGGCGCTGCGTCCCTGGCACTGGCGGCGGAAAGCCGTCCGGTCCCGGCGGTTGTGTCCCAGCTTGCGGGTGTCGTGTCCAAGGACTTCGAGTCCAAGAGCTATACCAGCACGCAGGAGCAGGCCTGGATGGTTCTCGCGGCGCGCGCCTTGAAAGGTGAGGACAAGGATATTCGTCTGGATGTGAACGGCACCCTGCAGCAGGGCGGCTTCAGCCAACGCATGAGCGGCGATGAGCTACTTCAAGCGCCGCTGAATGTCACCAACGCTTCGGCAGACCCGGTCACGGCGGTCGTCACCACCGTTGCGCCACCGTCCAAGCCGCTTCCGGCAGGCGGTGAGGGCTTCACCATCGAGAAGACCTATTATTCGATGGATGGCGAAGAGGTGAATGTCAGCGAGGTAGAGCAGAACCAGCGCTATGTCGTGGTGCTGAAGGTCATTCCGCAGAACGACTGGCAGGCGCGCATTCTGGTGACCGATCTTCTGCCGGCCGGTTTCGAAATCGACAATCCGAGCCTCGTCAACAGTGCGGCGCTCACAAACTTCGATTGGCTGCCGGAAACCGAAGCGGCGCATACGGAATTCCGCTACGACCGCTTCGTGGCCGCATTCGACAGAACCGCGGGCGACACCTCTGAAATCACGCTGGCCTATGTGGTTCGGGCCGTGACACCTGGCACCTATGACAACCCGGCGGCGAGCGTGGAGGACATGTACCGTCCGCAGTTCTCCGCTCGCACGGCAACCAGTAAGATGGAGGTTCGCGCAGCGCAGTAATGAGGGGTTGGCGCAGCTTCTTCTTCGGCTTTGCTCTGGCGGCGTCGGTCACCGGTGCCGCCATCTACGGGCTTGACCGTCTGGATCGCGCCTATCCGCCGCCGCTAGACAATGCGCGTATCGTGTCTCAGGAACTGGTGGATGCCGATGGCAATCTTCTGCGCGCCTTCGCCACGCCCGATGGGCGCTGGCGCTTGCAGACGACCGCGGCCGAGGTCGATCCACAATTCATCAAGATGCTGATCGCCTATGAAGATCAGCGATTTTACGACCATCATGGCGTGGACATTCAAGCTCTCGGTCGTTCCGCGTGGCAGTTGCTGACCAATGGTCGCATCGTTTCCGGCGCCTCGACCTTGTCGATGCAGGTCGCGCGCCTGATCGAGCCTCGTGCGGATCGCTCCTTCAGCGCCAAGTTTCGCCAGATGCTTCGCGCGGTGCAGATCGAACGCCGGCTCAGCAAGGACCAAATCCTCGAACTCTACCTTAACATCGCTCCCTATGGCGGCAATATCGAGGGCGTGCGTGCAGCGAGCCTCGCATGGTTCGGCAAGGAGCCACGGCGGCTGGATACGGCGGAAGCCGCGCTTCTGGTCTCCCTGCCGCAACTCCCCGAAAAGCGCCGACCAGATCGTTTTCCCGATGCCGCAAAAGAGGCCCGCGAGCGCGTGTTGCAGAGACTGGCCGTGGCACGCGTCGTCGGAGAGGGAGAGGCCGAGCGCGCATCTTCCGCCGCCGTTCCCCGGGATCGTTTGGCGCTCCCGGCCCTCGCACCGCACCTGGCGCAAGCCGCGCGGACGAAGTTTCCGCGCCAGCATGTCATCGGCTCGACCTTGCGGCGTGGCATCCAGAGCGAGCTTGAGGCGCTGGCGCGGCATGCCGCAGACAAGATCGGCGATAAGGTTTCAGTCGCCATTGTCATGGCGGATAGTACGACCGGCGACATTCTCGCCGAAGTCGGCTCGGCCGATTTTCTTGATAGCTCCCGCAGGGGCTGGGTGGAGATGAGCCGCGCGATCCGCTCACCCGGCTCGACGCTCAAACCATTCATCTACGGGCTGGCTTTCGAGAATGGCCTGGTTTCGCAGGAAACCATCATCGAGGATCGACCGGCAGATTTCTCCGGCTATCGGCCGCGCAACTTCGATATGCAGTATCAGGGTGACGTCAGCATTCGGCAAGCCTTGCAACTGTCTCTCAATGTCCCTGCGGTGAAGCTTTTGAATGCCGTCAGTCCTGCCGCTCTGATGGTGCGTTTCAGACGCGCTTCGGTCAATCTCGCACTGCCGAAGTCTGAGCCACCCGGTCTTGCCATTGCTCTTGGTGGTGCTGGCGTGTCGCTTGTCGATCTCGTGCAGCTCTATGCCAGCCTCGCCAACCAGGGGCAGCCGGTGAAGCTCGGCGATGGCGTGAGAAACAAGCCGGAGATTCTCGATGTCGAACCGATCTTTTCGCGCAGCGCCATCTGGAACATCACGGATACGCTTTCCGGCGTTCTGCCACCACTTGGCATGAAGCAGCGCGGCATCGCCTATAAGACCGGTACCAGCTATGGCTACCGCGATGCCTGGTCGGTGGGTTTCGATGGCCGCTATGTGATCGGCGTCTGGGTCGGCCGGGCCGATAATGGTTCGGTCCCGGGCATTGCCGGCTACGCCACCGCCGCCCCCATTCTCTTCGATGCCTTTGCCAAATCCGGCGTGGCGATCACGCCCTTCGCAGCCACACCAAGCGGAGTGACGCGCTTGAGCTACAGCGATCTGCCAGCCAACCAGCGACGCTTCACCACGACCGCGAGCGGACTTCTCTCAGCGTCGCGACGCGAATCTTCGCCTGTGATCGTGTACCCGCCGGAAGGCGCACGCGTTGAACTTTCAGATAGCCTTGGCGCTCTCTCCCCGCTGGTTCTCAAACTTCAGGGCGGTCGGGCGCCCTTCCGCTGGCTCGCCAACGGCAAGCCGCTGCCGGACCTGACGCGCCGCCGCAGCAATGAGTGGACGCCGGAGGGCCAGGGCTTCTCCACGCTTACCGTCATCGACGCCGATGGACGGGCGTCAAGCGTACGCATCTTCGTGCAATAGACCTCCGTGCATCCTTTTGGACGCACTAAGGACGCTTCCCACTCTTCAAATCTACAGCATTGTGCTTTGCGCATTCTCGCCCGGGGTTTTTCAGAGCGAAGGCGTTTTTGCCGGAAGAATTCGGTTCTTGACGCTATAGGCAAGTGCCAGCGCGGTCGGGAAGGGCCTGCGCAGGAAAGCGACCTTGCGAACATAATTGTCCACCCGCCACGTTGCCCAGGTGCCAGCCTTGAAGTATGCGACATCGCCGGCGTAAAGATGATGCACGGAGCCATCGGCTGCCGTCACATGCACGTCGCCCTCGATGATATGAACGGTCTCATCCCACATGAAAAACCAACGGAATGTGCCTGCGGTACAATCCCACAGCGCGGTATAAGCAGCACGGTCGCCGCTGCGGGAATGATCCGCCATGCGCGCCTGCGGATCACCCTCGATAATCCACTCCGGATTGATGGGTGCCGCCTTCATCTCCATCCGATCGGAAGCAGCCGAAACCACCGGCCGGGTCCGTCTCCGCCCCATAGCAATCGGCATGAGCGGCACTGTCCGCGACGCCATCGCAATAGCGGTCGCAATCATCATCTTAACAACCATCTTCGGTCCCCACCTTGATCGCTAACATCGTAGCAATGGTGGATGAGCAAAAGCTTCACAAATTATGTTGAATTGGAAATATCTCCATCCCTTAAGTGACGGAACAAGACGAGATGCTTAAATCTAGTGCTTATACTTGCTGCATACATGCAAGACCTCGTCTACAATATGCATATATACTTATATAATCTCTCATGCCTTGTGCTGATTAATCAGCAAATACTTTTGAAACGTCATCTGAAAAGCTTTAAGCCGCTGCCGAAAGCCGCTCGCCTGCAATGCGGTACGAGATCGCTTCTGCCAGATGCAGCCGCCCTACAACGGGCTTATCGTCGAGATCGGCAAGTGTTCGCGCGACCTTCAGGATGCGGTGATAGCCTCTGGCGGAGAATTTCAGCTTCTCTGCGGCGTCGCGCAAAAGCTGGAGGCCGGCGGCGTCCGGTTCGGCGCATTTTTCGATGAGTGCCGTGGTGCAGCGTGCATTGGTGCGGATGCCCTGGAAGCCGGCGGCTGCGAAGCGTTCTTCCTGCATCTTGCGGGCACGCGCAACGCGGCGTGCGACGTCGGCGCTGGCTTCGGCTGCCATGGGGCGGATGAGGTCTGCGGCCGAAACGGCGGGGACTTCGATCCGGATATCGATGCGATCCATCAGCGGGCCGGAAATACGCGCCTGGTAATCGGAAACGCATCTTGGACCGCGTGCACAGGTGAAGCCCGGTTCACCGGCCATGCCGCATTTGCAGGGGTTCATGGCGGCCACCAGCTGGATTTCGGCGGGATAGCTTACGCGATGATTGGCGCGCGCGATGATGCATTCGCCGGTCTCGAGCGGCTGGCGGAGCGCATCCAGCACCTGCGGGGAGAATTCGGGGAACTCGTCGAGAAACAACACGCCATGGTGAGCAAGTGAGGCTTCGCCCGGCTTGGCTCGCAAGCCGCCGCCGACAAGGGCAACCATGGTTGCGGAGTGGTGCGGGGTTCTAAATGGGCGTCGATCGGAGAGCTTGCCGCCGGAAAGCTGTCCCGCGATCGAATGTACCATCGACACTTCAAGCAGTTCCGAGGCAGACAGTGGCGGCAGGATGGAGGGCAGGCGGGAGGCCAGCATGGACTTGCCGGAGCCAGGCGGGCCGACCATCAGAAGGTTATGCCCACCAGCCGCGGCGACTTCCAGCGCCCGCTTCGCGCTCTCCTGTCCCTTGATGTCGGCGAGATCCGGAAGGTTGTCAGGATTGGCGCGAATGGCCGGAACCGGCCTCGACAGAAGTTGCGTGCTGCGGAAATGGTTGGCGATAGCAATCAGGCTGCGCGGGGCGAGGATATCGATCTCAGCACCTGCCCACGCCGCCTCTGGACCGCTATCGGCTGGGCAGATCAGACCTTTGTCCTGAGCGTTTGCGGCAATGGCTGCCGGAAGAGCACCGGCAACAGCGCCGATCGTGCCATCGAGATTGAGTTCGCCCAACACAACGAAGCGGTTCAGCGCCTCTGCTGGAATGGCGCCGAGTGCCGCCATCAGGCCGAGCGCGATGGGGAGATCGAAGTGCGAGCCTTCCTTTGGAAGATCAGCGGGCGCAAGATTGACCGTGACCTTCTTGGCAGGCATGGCGAGACCTGATGCGTGAAGGGCCGCCTGTACCCGCTCACGGCTTTCGGCCACTGCCTTATCCGGCAAGCCGACGATCTGCATGCCGACCTTGCCAGGTGCCACCATGACCTGAACTTCGACAGGCACACCCTCGATGCCCTGAAACGCAATTGTATTGACGCGCGCTACCATGAAATGGCCCCCACAGCCGTAATCGCCGTCCGCACGGCTCTACCAGATCACGCCCACAACTTGGCACAGGGATGAGAATAAAACAAGAACATGCGGGTGAGATTCAGTGCGCCGGTATAACAGTGGCGGTCAAAGTCGTGAATGCGGCAGCCTGTGCGACAACCAGCTGGCGCACGCGGCGCTCGGCGCACCGGCATCGAAAAGACGCGAGACCTGTCTGCAAGGCGTTATGTTTGCGCTTGACAGAAAAGACAAACCTCCTAATAGCTTTCGCACGAAAAGGAGCGCACTGTTCATGCGGCATGTCCAGCACATGATTGTCATGCAAAGCCCGGCGGGTTCAGCCGGCGATCCTGCGCGCCTTTCTTATTCCATCCGAATTACGGCCAAAACGACGATTAAAACCGTCTGACGTCTCTGGCCCGCCGCTCTCTCCCCGGTTTGGCCGGGGAAAGGAAGCCGCAGTTTCGCGGCTCCCCCTCACCAAAAAGAGGAGAGGCAGAAAGAGAGCTTGATCATGGGTTTCAAAGTTGCAATCGCAGGCGCCACCGGCAATGTCGGGCGCGAAATGCTGAACATCCTGGCGGAACGTGGTTTCCCGGCGGATGAAGTTGTTCCTCTGGCTTCCGCACGCAGCCAGGGCACGGAAGTGTCCTATGGCGACCGCACGCTGAAGGTTTCCAATCTCGAGAATTACGATTTCTCCGATACCGATATCTGCCTGATGTCGGCCGGTGGCGATGTATCGAAGAAGTGGTCTCCGAAGATCGGTGCGCAGGGTTGCGTCGTTATCGATAACTCGTCTGCCTGGCGCTACGATCAGGACGTTCCGCTGATCGTGCCGGAAGTCAACGCCGATGCGGTGGAAGGCTTCAGAAAGAAGAACATCATTGCCAACCCGAATTGCTCCACGGCGCAGCTCGTCGTCGCTCTGAAGCCGCTTCACGATGCCGCCAAGATCAAGCGCGTTGTCGTCTCCACCTACCAGTCCGTCTCCGGTGCAGGCAAGGAAGGCATGGACGAGTTGTTCCAGCAGACCCGCGCCGTCTTCGTGGCCGATCCGGTCGAAACCAAGAAGTTCACCAAGCGCATCGCCTTCAACGTCATTCCGCATATCGATGTCTTCATGGAAGACGGTTATACCAAGGAAGAGTGGAAGGTTCTCGCAGAAACCAAGAAGATGCTGGACCCGAAGATCAAGGTCACTTGCACGGCCGTACGCGTTCCCGTCTTCATCGGCCACTCGGAATCGGTCAATATCGAGTTCGAGAACGAAATTACCGCCGATCAGGCGCGCGACATTCTGCGCGAAGCCCCCGGTTGCCTCGTCATCGACAAGCACGAAAATGGCGGCTACATCACGCCGGTCGAGTGCGCTGGCGAAGATGCGACCTATATTTCGCGCATCCGCGAGGACGCAACCGTTGAAAACGGCCTCAACATCTGGGTCGTTTCCGACAACCTGCGCAAGGGTGCGGCCCTGAACGCCGTTCAGATCGCCGAACTTCTGATCAACCGTGGTCTCATCAAGCCACGCAAAGCCGCTGCGTGATACGGTTTTTTAACAACTATTAACTATAACCCGTCCGTTACTTTCGAGAATGGGCGGGTTTTCAATCTTCGTGCCTATCACAGCCAGTTCATTTGCTGGTTATGAAGACGAACGGCAATTTGTGCCTTTCAATTCTCGCTAGTGGAATGAATTTGACGTTTGATACCCATCTGCGGTGATCTTGAGGATCAAATGTCGAAGTCGGACCATTAGACAGGCGAACATGGCGAGGGGCTGTCCCTCACTCTATCAAAGGCAGATACGGATGCGGGCAATAAAGGCTTTTTCCCTTGGTGCGACGGCAGTTGCGATGCTGGCGGCAACGCCGCTGCAGGCGGCGCAATGCGGCAATACCTCGGCAGGTTTCGGCAACTGGGTGCAATCCTTCAAGCAGGAAGCGGCGGGCCGCGGCGTCAGCCCGGCAGTGCTTGATCGCGCTTTCTCCAACGTCACCTACAACCAGGCGACGATCCGCGCGGACCGCGGTCAGCACAGCTTCAAGCTTTCCTTCGATCAGTTCATGCAAAAGCGCGGTGGCCAGGCCATCATTTCGCGCGGCAAGGCGATGAAGAAGAACAATGCAGCACTGTTTGCCAATATCGAGCGCGCCTACGGAGTTCCAGCCGGCCCGCTTCTGGCGATCTGGGGCATGGAAACCGGTTTCGGCGGGTTCATGGGCAACCAGCACACACTGTCTGCCGTCGCGACGCTCTCTTATGATTGTCGCCGTTCCGACTATTTCACCGAGCAGCTTTACGCAGCCTTGAAGCTGGTGGGCAATGGTTCGCTCAACATCAACGCCAAGGGCGCAGCCCATGGCGAAATCGGCCAGACCCAGTTCCTGCCGCTTAACGTCGTGCGCTACGGCGTCGACTTCGATCGCGATGGTCGCATCGATCTCGTCGGCTCGCGCGCCGATGCGCTGGCTTCGACTGCAAACTTCCTTGCTGGACATGGCTGGCAGCGCGGCGCTGGCTATCAGCCGGGTCAGCCAAGCTTTGCCGCGATCCAGGGCTGGAATGCAGCGACTGTCTATCAGCAGGCGATTGCCTACATCGGCAAGGCGATCGACGGTCAATAGTCGCGGTCAAGGCCGTTTAGCGGCTGACGTGACATGATCCTCTAGTTAAAGTGCCGTGTGTCCTATTGGACGCACGGCACTTTGCCTTTTTGAATCGACGCACGATACTGTAGCCGGGGGATCACACTTCCGGACGACGGAAATCGCCAGTCTTGCTGTCCATCACCCACAATTCGCCAGTCGAGATATCGAACCAGGCGCCGTGCAGTTTCACTTTGCCTGCGGTCTCCTGCGCCTTGACGAAGGGGAAGCCACGCAGATTGTGGATGGAATTGCGGATCGAGACGCGCTCAAGCGCTGTCTGCCGTTCGCCCGAGGTCATCACATCATTGCTCTGGATTTGCTCGGCGGCGGATTTGACGAGGTTCATCCATTTGCCGATGAAATCGCCAGGCGAGAGCGACTCGAAATTCGGGTCGAGTGCCGCCTGGATGCCGCCACAGCGGCCGTGGCCCATGACCACGATGTCCTTCACCTTCAGAACCTGGACAGCATATTCGATGGCAGCCGAGGTTGCGTGATACTGGCCGTCCGGCTCGAAAGGCGGCACCATGTTTGCCACATTGCGCATGACGAACAACTCACCCGGGCCGCAATCGAAAATCGTTTCGGGCGCCGAGCGGGAATCGCAACAGGCAATGAACAAGGTCTGCGGTTTCTGGCCGCTATCGGCCAGAGTGCGGTATCGGTCGCGTTCACCGGCGTAACGGCCGCTCATGAAGTTCTTGTAGCCGTTCAGAAGATAATCTGGAAAATCCTTCATTCGATCTCGCAGTGCCGTTGGTCGCTACCGGGAACGCCTCGTCATGAAGCGCATGAAACTTGACCGCTATTTGCCCTTGCTTCGGGAAGGATGCAAGAGATGGCGCATCTGAACCATCGCCATGGGTGTGGAAAGGCTCGACGCATCTGTTTCGAGCGTCAGCTCGTTGGCGCCGCGCTTCATGGTGCGGGCCAGAATTTCAAAGACGCTGGCGGTTGCCAGTTGCAGCGCCTTTTCGTCATCCACGCCCTGAAGCATGCGCGCGAGAAAGACTGCGGCAAGAAGGTCGCCGAGTCCGTTCGGCACGTTGTCGATGGCGCGGTGTTCGGCAAGCAGCGCGTGACGGCCGCTGAGGAACAGATTGCCAATACCGTTTGCCATCATCGGAACGGCGGAGGTAACGAGCATCTTCGGCGGACCGAGCGCAAGGGCCGCATCCATGATCTCGGCATTGGTGTCGAGCTCAGCACCGCTCATCCAGGCCAGTTCATAGCGATTGGGCGTGGAAACCGTCGCAAGTGGTACAAGCTCGTCGCGGATCGCTTCGGCGGTTTCGATCGGGACATAAAGCCCGCCCTTGTCTCCCATGACCGGGTCGCAGACATAGATCAGATCGGGGTTGTTCTCTCTCAGTGCCCGGATCAAACGCGCGACCGAACGCACCTGGTCGGCGCTGCCGAAATAGCCGGTGAGGACCGCTTTGACTTCTCCACGCCATTTCGATGCCGCCAGATCGCCCATGGCCGCATCGAAGGCCTCGCCATCGAAACGAAGACGCGTGGAGGGTCCTTGGCCGGGATGCCATGGCATCACGATCGTCGGCACAGCCCAGACAGGAAAACCGAGCGTCTCCAGGCCAAAGACGGCAGCCCGATTGCCCACCGAGCCGCGCATGACATGGCTGGAAATGACGATGACGGAGCCGCTGATATTGTCTTGCACGAATGTCATTCCTTCATTGAAGGATTGGAGAGGCACACACTCTCTCACCCTAAGCAGAGGTATCGAAGTTTTTTAGGTTTTAGAGGGAGCTACATAGGGGCGCAAGGTCAGGACGTTTGGGATGGTTTCGAAGGAACGGATGACCCCAAGCTTTGCTGGTTTAGAGCTCACGCGGTCCCGCTTGCTAACCTGCGTAGCAGGAAAAAGCCCCGAACGATTGATCCGGGGCTTGTGGAAGAGACTATTGGTTGGCGGTGACGGTCACGCCCAGAACGCTCGGAACTGTGTTCGGTGCCCCCATTGCCGCGCCCATGATCATCGGGAAGGGAACGGGTTTCGCCGGCGCTGCCGAGATCGTGAAGTTTTTCGGATCGTCGACATAGGTGTTCACAGCCGCAGATACGGCGTTCTGCAGTTCCGGAATGTTGAGCTGTGCAATCATCATCGGCGCCATGCCCTTGATCATCTGCGAGAGCTGCTCGCTCGTCGTGCCCTGCTCCTTGGCGGCGTAATCGATACCGCGCTTGGTAATGCCGGCATCATCAAAGCTGATCTTGGCATTGTTGAAGGTCAGCTGCTGCATGAGACCAAGCATGGCAAGGCCGAAGGCCTGATCTGCCTGTTCCTTGTTGGGGTTGGCTTCCTGCGCCTTGACGGCATCCTGCATCGACTTGATGAAAGCCATCGTATAGCCGGAGATGCTGAAGCTCATATCCAGGCGGCCGACATTCTCGACGTCGATCGAGTATTCGTCGACATTGATCGTGCCGGGTGCAACTTCCCACGAACCGTTGACGGTGAGGTCGCCGCTCAGAGATTTCAGCTGAAGCGCGTCGATCGCCTCTTTCGACTTCGGATCGGTAACGCCGCTCAGATCGCCCTTGAAGCCCTCTGCGGTGAGATCGAAGCTAAGCGTGCCGCCATCTTCGCTCTTGGTCATCGTGGCATTGCTCTCGGCGATGGAGAACGCTTCCTTGCCATCGATCTTGACCGAGGCCGGACCGGTATGGGCTTCATCGTAAAACAGCATGGCATCGACTGTATTTGCCGTTGCATCAGCCGGAACCACGACGCCGGTCATGTAAAGGTCGTCGATGGTGATCGCCACCTTTTCCTTGGCGTAGTTGACGTTCTCGAAGCTCATCTTCTCAATGGTATAGCCGCCATTGTCTTCTTCAACGCCTTCGAGCGTGACGTTGCCAATCGGAAACTGCTGTGCTGGGTCCATGCCGCTGCCAATGACGACGCCGGACAGCGTGACATTGTCGCCGTTGGTGGCGACGGACTTGGCTGTGATTTCTGCGCCCTGCACGTGGTAGGCAGCATTCATTTTCTTCAGCACATCGGCGCCATCCAGGGCGAAAGCCGGAGACGCAAATGCCAGTACGGCTGCGCTGGCAAACAGGAAATTCCGTGTGGTTTCAAGTCTCATTCTGTCTCTTCCCTTAAGGCGCGAACATCCGCAACAAGAATAGGCACATCACGCGTCCACATATGCAGCACGAGCGCGATTGACCGAAGTGGTACTGTGCAACGAATGGCTGAATTGCGGCACAAAAACAAGGTTGCATAAAAATATAGGCTTAACGCTTGTCATCCACAGCGCAGAAAGCCTGGATTTCTTGCCGTAACCGCCTATTTCCGATAGGCAGTCGCCATGGGAAAAAATCTTAATCCGCCATCGGGCGGAGACGACGATCATATTGTGCCGGTCGATTTGAAGGCGGCGCTCGAAGAGCGTTACCTCGCCTATGCGCTATCGACCATTATGCACCGCGCGCTTCCGGATGTTCGTGACGGATTGAAGCCCGTTCATCGACGCATCGTGCATGCCATGAGCGAGATGGGTATTCGCCCTAATTCCGCGTTCAAGAAATGCGCCCGCATCGTCGGCGATGTCATGGGTAAATTCCACCCGCATGGCGATGCGTCGATCTACGATGCGCTCGTGCGACTTTCGCAGGATTTTGCCATTCGCTACCCGCTGGTCGATGGCCAGGGTAACTTTGGCAACATCGACGGCGACGGCGCAGCTGCCATGCGTTACACCGAAGCGCGTATGACCGATGTCGCGGCTCTGCTTCTGGAAGGCATCGAGCAGGACGCAGTCGATTTTCGTCCGACCTATAACGAAGAAGACGAAGAGCCGGTGGTTATGCCCGGCGCGTTTCCGAATCTGCTTGCCAATGGCTCCTCTGGCATCGCAGTCGGCATGGCCACATCCATCCCGCCGCACAATGCCCATGAAATCTGCGACGCGGCCCTTCATCTGATCAAGCATCCGGATGCGAGCGTCGAGAAGCTGTTGGAATTCATTCCCGGTCCCGATCTGCCGACAGGCGGCATCATCATCGAAAGCCGCGAGAATATTCTCGAGGCCTACAAGACCGGTCGTGGCGGTTTCCGCGTCCGTGCCAAATGGGAAACGGAAGATCTCGGCCGGGGCGGTTACCAGATCGTCATTACCGAAATTCCGTTCCAGGTGCAGAAGTCGCGGCTGATCGAAAAGATCGCCGAACTGCTTCTGGCCCGCAGGCTGCCGCTTCTGGAAGACGTGCGCGACGAATCTGCTGAAGACGTTCGTATCGTTCTGGTGCCGAAAAACCGCACGGTAGATGCGACGCTGCTGATGGAATCGCTTTTCCGTCTGTCGGATCTGGAAAGTCGTATTCCGCTGAACATGAACGTGCTGTCGCTTGGCCGCGTGCCGAAGGTGATGGCGCTGAACGAGGTGTTGACCGAGTGGCTGGCGCACCGCAAGGAAGTTCTGGTTCGCCGCTCTAAATTCCGCTTGGCGGCAATCGATCGCCGCCTGGAAATCCTCGGCGGCCTGCTGATTGCCTATCTCAACATCGATGAGATCATCCGCATCATCCGCGAAGAGGACGAACCCAAGCCGGTGATGATGGCGCGATTTGGCCTGACGGATAACCAAGCCGAAGCCATTCTTAACATGCGCCTTCGCTCGTTGCGCAAGCTGGAAGAATTCGAAATCCGCACGGAGTTCGACGAACTCAGCAAGGAAAAGGGCGAGATCGAATCCCTCCTGGCATCGGACGAGAAGCAGTGGCAGGCGGTCTCCTGGGAGATCGGCGAGGTCAAGAAGAAATACGCGAAGGCAACCGAGCTTGGCCGGCGCCGCACGCAGTTTGCCGATGCGCCAAATGCCGATGTCGAGGCCATCCAGCAGGCGATGATCGAGAAAGAGCCGGTCACGATCGTCATCTCGCAGAAGGGCTGGATCAGAGCGTTGAAGGGCCATATGTCCGATACGTCGAGCCTGACCTTCAAGGAAGGCGACGGGCCGAAGCTGGCCTTCCCGGCGCAGACGACTGACAAGCTGCTTCTCGTGACTACCGGCGGTAAGGTCTATACGCTCGGCGCCGACAAGCTGCCTGGCGGCCGCGGCCACGGCGAGCCGGTACGCATCATGGTGGATATGGAGAATGATCAGGACATCCTGACCGCCTTTGTCCACGATGCATCCCGCAAGCTGCTGATCGTCTCGACCGGCGGAAATGGCTTTGTCATCCCGGAAACGGAAATGGTCGCCAACACCCGCAAGGGCAAGCAGATCATGAACGTCTCCATGCCGGATGAGACAAAGCTCGTGGTACCCGTCATCGGCGATCACGTCGCTGTCGTCGGCGAGAACCGCAAGATGCTGACCTTCCCATTGTCGCAAGTGCCGGAAATGTCACGCGGCAAGGGTGTCCGCCTGCAGCGTTACAAGGATGGCGGCGTGTCGGATGTGAAGTGCTTCGCGATCGCCACCGGTCTTTCGTGGGAAGACAGCGCCGGGCGCTCCTTCTCCAAGGTCGGAGACGAACTGCTTGAATGGATGGGCGATCGCGCCGGTGTCGGCCGCAGCGTTCCGAAGGGCTTTCCGCGCAGTGGGAAATTCGGCGGCTAAAGCGTGTCGCGATCCTTCAGATTCGCGCCTTACGCTTTCGTTCTTTGTTTTGCCGCATGTCGTTATCGCAAAACCGGTGTCCACTTTTGCGCGACATGCCTAAAAGTTGATAAATGACAGCTTCCGGGGACGGAAGCTGTCATCGATTAGCGGAATGCTACGGTGTGATCGTTGAAGAACGCGGTGATACCGTCCTCATCTATTTCACCCGCCGCAACGGCCAGAACGAATTCTATGACGGTGCTTTGATCGGCGACAATTTCGTAGCCATTGATCAGTAAGAACGTATAGGCAGCCAGAAAGCCGGTGCGCTTATTTCCATCAGAAAAAGGGTGGTTGCGAGCGATACCGAAGAGATATGCCGCAGCGAGAGCCATTAAATTCTCTTCGCCATACACAGCTTTGTTGACAGGGCGCGCCAGCGCCGCTTCAAGTGCGTTGTCATCCTTCAATCCAGGCAGACCACCATGTGCTTCGATCTGCTCCTGATGAATGATAGTTATGGCTGCTTTGGTGAGCCACTTGATTGTCACTTAGCAAGCTCCCGAAGGGCAACCTTGTACTTTTCCATGCCGCGACGAGCGGCTGCCAGTTGCTCTTGAAGATCAGATTGCTCTGGGACGAGCTCCAATTTCTGCCCGTCTTCACTCAATGTCAGGACATCGCCAGCCTTGACTCCAAGGCGATCCAGAACCTCTTTGGGAATGATGATCCCTTCCGAATTGCCAATCTTGCGAACCGTCACATTCATCTCAAACACTCCGTTATAACGCTGTTATAACATAATTTGAGAGATGCGGCAATTACAGGGTCAAACGGTTTCTGGCGTGTATAATTCCCAGCCGCGCGGCGTCAGATGCTCTTGGGGATGATACCGCGTCTTGTACCCCATCTTGTCTGAGCCATCGACCCAGTAGCCTAAATAGACATGGGGCAGACCAAGCGTGCGAGTGCGGGCAATGTGATCAAGGATCATGAATGTTCCAAGCGAGCGCTTCTCAAGATCGGGATTGAAAAAGGAATAGACCATGGAGAGGCCGTCGCTCATCATGTCTGTAAGCGCAACAGCGATCAGCTCTCCGCGCTTGCTGTCATCGATACTCGCACCCGGTTCTCGCTTTCGATACTCGATGATGCGCGTGTTGACATGGGTGTCTTCCACCATCACCGCGTAATCAAGCGCCGACATATCCGACATGCCGCCTGATGTATGACGCCGGTCGAGATAGCGACGAAAGAGCGAGAATTGTTCGGTGGATGGCTCGGCCCGGTGAACCGTCGCCACAAGATCGTTATTCGTGGCCATTATTCGCCGCATCGATTTCGTTGGCGTGAAGCCATCGGCCAGAATTCTGACGGAGACGCAGGCACGGCAATTTTCGCAGGCAGGACGATAGGCGATGTTTTGAGAGCGACGAAACCCGCCCTGCGTCAGCAGGTCGTTCATCTCCGGCGCGCGAGGGCCTACCAGATGCGTAAAAACCTTGCGCTCCAACTGGTTCGGAAGGTAGGGGCAAGTGGCCGGTGCGGTGAGATAAAATTGCGGGGAAGGCGTCGTCTGCGTGTTCATCGAACCCAATCGCTCCCTTCGCAAGCCAACCTTCTATGTCAGAATGACAAAAAGGTGGAAAACGTCAACTCTCGAAGAGACCTGTCAATAAAATTGAAGCCGCTGGAGCGGCTTCAATACGTTTCGCTCTGAATTCCTAGCGGGTTCTGATCGTCACTGTTCCCAGAAGGAAGTCGTGGACCAGTCTGGAGCGCTCGGTAAACAGGCCTGCCAGCAGGATAAGCGGCGTCAGGATCGAGTTGATAATCCAGAAGAGCGCGATATGAGCGGTCGAGATCAGAAAGTCGATTCGACGGCCGTCAAGGCGCGCCATCTGAATGCCGGCAACACGCATGCCAGGGGTGGCCTGCGCGGCGCTGCCAAGCGTCATGCCGAAATAGAGAATGGCGACGATGAAGAACAGCGCAGGAAAGAGCATGAAGCCAAAGCCGAGCGTCAGGATGCCGAGAAAGAACACGATCACGGCTGCCGGAATGCACAGCAGAAGCACCATCACATAGTCGATGATGAACGCCACGACGCGACGGCTCAGCACGCCCTCATAGGCGCGCCAGTCCTCTGTCGGAACGTAGGTCGGGTTCGGGTTGTAGCTCATCGGCGGTTTCTCCTTTTCAGCAAAGATATGGTGTGGACCGCCGCAAATGCAATGAGTCCGCTCCTCAGCCCTTTGCGAGCTTTTTCGCCACGTCGACGGCGAAGTAGGTGAGGATCCCATCGCAACCGGCCCGCTTGAAGCAGAGCAGGGTTTCCATCATCACCCGGTCGCCATCGATCCAGCCATTCATCGCCGCCGCCTTGATCTGCGCGTATTCGCCCGAGACCTGATAGGCGAAGGTCGGAAGACCGAAAGCCTCCTTCAGCCGCCAACAGATATCGAGATAGGGAAGGCCGGGCTTCACCATCAGCATGTCGGCGCCTTCTTCCACGTCGAGAGCGGCATCCCGCATCGCTTCCGTGCCGTTTGCCGGGCTGATGTAATAGCTGTTCTTGTCGCCCTTCAGCAGGCCACTGGTGGAAATTGCCTCGCGATAGGGCCCGTAGAAACCGGAGGAGAACTTTGTCGCATAGGCCATAATGCCGACGCCCTGATGGCCCGCCGCATCAAGCCCACGGCGGATCGCGCCGATCCGGCCGTCCATCATTTCGGAAGGGGCGATGATGTCCGCGCCCGCATCCGCCTGCATGACAGCGGCTCTCACCACCTGATCGACTGTTTCGTCATTGACGATATCGTCGCCGCGCAGGATCCCGTCATGCCCGTGGCTGGTGAAGGGATCGAGCGCTACATCGGTGATCACGCCGATATTGGGAACCGCCGTCTTGATCGCCGCGGTGGCCTGGTTGATCAGGTTGTTGGCTTCCAGCACCTGCGATCCTGTCTCGTCTCGCAGTTCCATTTCAATATTGGGGAATGTCGCAAGGGCAGGGATGCCGAGATCGGCCGCTTCTTTGGCTGCTTCGACCAGCTTGTCGACGCTCATGCGATTGACGCCGGGCATCGAGGGGATGGGATCAACGATGTTCGTACCGGGAACGACGAAGACCGGCCAGATCAGATCATCAACCGTCAGCTGGTTCTCGCGCACGAGCCGGCGAGTCCAGTCGGCCTTGCGGATGCGCCGCATGCGGCGGTGGCCAGTAATGTGATCTACCAGATGGGTCTTGTCGGTCATGTCTTTTCCTTAAAAGCCTGTCCGGTGGATCGGGTCCCTCGGCCATGCTCTCTTATGATGTTTCCGTCTGTATATTGGAAGCTGCGCGTGAACGTGGCTTCGATAGAACGCCAGAGTGCGATGATGGCATAACATAAGAGAAGTGGTATGCGAATGCGACGGTCTGACCCACGGCCAGCTCGAAAATCCTGAGCGCTTTTCGATACGGGCAATCCGCCATGCCCTGACATTTGGGCGCCGTAAAAGGAGTACTGCGGGCAGTACCGCTCAAGAGCGCTGTGACCTCCCGCAATTATCCATTGGCAGGAGCCACGCCGGAAACGTATCTTCGCGCCATGGAACCTGATTCTCCACCGCACCCGAAGCTGCCTCTGACGGAAATCCTCTACTTTGTCTTTCTCAGACTGGTGGCGGCTTCCTGTTTCTGGTTCGGACTGCAGTACTGGGCCATGCTGACGGGTTATACGCTGAGCGGCCATGCGCGTTTCGATATGCTCAATCTTCCCTGGCGGGTTGCGGGTACCGGGCTGGCGGTCGTCTTTCCAGTCGCTGCCCTTGGACTGTGGCTTGGCGTGTCGTGGGGCGCCGTCATCTGGGTTATCGGCGCGGGTGCGCAGATCGCCATGTACAAGGTGTGGCCCAATATCTTCGGCAGCAACACGCTGGTCCCGGTCATGCACTGCATCGTGGCAACTGTTTATATACTATTCCAGGTCGCTTTCTGGCTGGATGCGCGCCAAAATGACGAGCGCGCAAGGATTGATTCACCATAATAATAAAGCTCTTGCGGCCTGTTTTTCCGGAAATTTATTGGCTAAACTATTGATTTAATTGGCGCTGATAATTCCGTGCCGCTGCCCGCCGCTCCTCAGCCCCTGGGCGCCAACATCCGGTAACCACTCGTTAATGATGCATTTTAAGTAGAATTTTATGCGCATTGCTTAGGGTTGCTCTCAAGGCGGGAAACAAAATCAACACCGCCAAACAAAACAGTGAGGCAGTCATGATCAATAGCAAAGCAAAGCCACAGGCAGTTGTAACCGACGTACAGGAAGAAGCCATCCGTTCGCTCTACATGGAGTCCCTCCATCTCGTCGAACGCCTGCACCGCCGCCTTCTCGATGTCATCAAGGACGAGTTCGACCGTCAGGGTCGCGACGACGTCAACGCCGTCCAGGCACTCCTGCTCTTCAACATCGGCACCTCGGAACTGACCGCTGGCGAACTTCGCTCGCGTGGTTACTATCTCGGCTCAAACGTTTCCTACAATGTCAAGAAGCTGGTCGACCTCGGCTTCATCAACCACCAGCGCTCGCGCATCGACCGCCGCTCGGTCCGCATTTCTCTGACCGATAAGGGTCAGGACATCGCCGAAACGGTCGCTCGCCTCTATGAGCGTCACATCGGCTCGATCGAAAAGGTCGGCGGCATCGGCACCGGTGAATTCGCCGAAATGAACAAGCTGCTGCAGCGCCTGGATCGCTTCTGGAACGACTCGATCGCTTATCGCCTCTAAGGGCAGCGCCATCCATTTTTGCAAAGCCGGATGCCAAAACGCGTCCGGCTTGTTGCATTTTTGTGCGGGTCACGCCGAAAAGGCCCGACGACACAGCTTCGTGAGCAGTGTCAAGGTGACACGAATTGGCCATATTGGTATGGGACCGCCAGAGCGAGGGAGCCGGCGGTCTCTTCCATCATCGCATGATGCGTCAGTTTTGTTTTCGCATGAAGTATTTCCTGCCGGCAGGCGTCCGAAAACGTTTGTTAATCATGTTGTTCTAGGCATCCATAAGGTTGCCCTGACGAAATGGCTGGTAGGTAGAATGACTCAGAAATCCGTGCCCGAATTGCTCTCTCGCCGCGCCATGCTGCGCTCCGCCGTTTCGCTCGGTGCTGTCGCGCTGGCAGCACCTGCGCTGGCGCAGGATGCGTTCAACGATCTGATCGGATCCTCGCGCCGCGGCAATTGGGACGATCAGTTCGATGCGAACTCCTCGCGCTCGGCCGTTGGCGTCGTTTCCAACAACCCGGTTCTTGGTCCTGAAGCCCCCACCTACATGCAGCAGGCGATCATGCAGTATCAGCAGATCGTCTCCAATGGTGGATGGCCGGAAGTGCCGCCAAGCCAGCAGCGTCTGCAGATCGGCGTCAGCGATCCGTCCGTTCAGGCACTTCGTCAGCGTCTGATGATTTCGGGCGATCTTCCCCGTGAAGCCGGTATCTCCAGCGCTTTCGATTCCTACGTCGATGGTGCGTTGAAGCGCTTCCAGGCACGCCATGGCCTTCCGGCAGATGGTGTGATCGGCGAATATACGCTGAAGGCGCTGAACGTTTCGGCGCAGCTGCGCATGGCACAGCTGCAGACCAACCTCATCCGCATCCAGACGATGGCGGGAGATCTCGGCCAGCGCCACGTGATGGTGAATATTCCGGCAGCCTCCATCGAGGCGGTGGAAAACAACCGCGTGGTTCTGCGCAACACGGCTGTTGTCGGCCGCGCCAGCCGCCCGACGCACATCATCAACTCGAAGATCTACGAAATCATTCTCAACCCATACTGGACGGCTCCGCGCTCGATCGTCGAAAAGGACATCGTTCCGCTGATGCAGAAGGACCCGACCTATCTGGAGCGCAACAACATCCGCCTGCTGGATGGCCGTGGCCAGGAAGTGTCTCCGCAGACGGTGGACTGGTTCGCGCCCAAGGCGCCGAACCTCATGTTCCGTCAGGACCCCGGCAAGAACAACGCCATGTCTTCGACCAAGATCAACTTCCACAACCCGAACAACGAATACATGCATGACACGCCTCAGCAGGGCCTGTTCAACAAGCTGATGCGCTTTGAATCCTCCGGCTGCGTGCGCGTGCAGAACGTGCGCGACCTGACGACCTGGATGCTGCGCGACACGCCAGGCTGGTCGCGTCAGGAAATCGAGCGCGTCATTGCAAGCCGCGTGAACACGCCGATCAAACTCTCAACCGAAATCCCGGTCTACTTCGTCTACATCACCGCATGGTCGGCAAAGGATGGCGTCGTGCAGTTCCGTGACGATATATACGGCAATGACGGCAATGCCGAATTGGCGCTCAATACGACGAACACGCAGGAGCAGCCATCCGGCTCCATCGGCGAGGATCTGTTGCCGCGCAACTGATCGCTGTTCAGACAGACAAGAAAAGCCGCGCCCCACCGGACGCGGCTTTTTTTCTTTGTGCGTGTCGCGCATTTTGCATTTTTTACGCGCGACGTCGCAGTTTGACGGTCAAATCTCGCTGCGCTTATTGCTCTTATACGGGTGGGGCGCTAAGACGCCATCGCATTACTGTTTCAGGAGCCTTCATCATGTCGAACACAGATGCCTTCTTCTCCAAGCCGCTTGCCGAAATCGATCCGGATATCTTTGGCGCGATCGAGAAGGAGCTGGGTCGCCAGCGTCACGAGATCGAGCTGATTGCCTCGGAAAACATCGTGTCCCGCGCCGTGCTCGAAGCCCAGGGCTCGATCATGACCAACAAGTATGCTGAAGGCTATCCGGGCAAGCGCTATTATGGCGGCTGCCAGTTCGTCGATATTGCCGAAGAGCTTGCCATCGACCGCGCCAAGAAGCTGTTCGGCGTCAACTTTGCCAACGTTCAGCCAAACTCCGGTTCGCAGATGAACCAGGCCGTTTTCCTCGCGCTGCTGCAGCCGGGCGATACGTTTATGGGTCTCGACCTGAATTCGGGAGGTCACTTGACCCACGGTTCGCCGGTCAACATGTCCGGCAAGTGGTTCAACGTCGTCTCCTATGGCGTTCGTGAAGGCGACAACCTGCTCGACATGGACGAGGTGGAACGCAAGGCCAAGGAAACCAAGCCGAAGCTCATTCTGGCTGGCGGCACGGCCTATTCCCGCGTCTGGGACTGGAAGCGCTTCCGCGAGATCGCCGACGAAGTCGGTGCCTACCTGATGGTCGACATGGCACACATTGCAGGCCTCGTTGCCGGTGGCCAGCATCCTTCGCCATTCCCGCATGCGCATGTGGCAACCACCACCACCCACAAGTCTCTGCGCGGCCCGCGCGGTGGCATGATCCTGACGAACGACGAAGATCTGGCGAAGAAGTTCAACTCCGCCGTCTTCCCTGGTCTCCAGGGCGGTCCGCTGATGCACGTTATCGCTGCCAAGGCTGTCGCCTTCGGCGAAGCGCTGAAGCCGGAGTTCAAGGATTACGCAGCCCAGGTCGTCAAGAACGCCAAGGTTCTGTCCGAAACGCTGATCGAAGGCGGCGTCGACGTCGTGTCCGGCGGCACGGACAACCACCTGATGCTGGTCGATCTTCGCAAGAAGAACGCCACCGGCAAGCGCGCGGAAGCAGCACTCGGTCGCGCCTACATCACCTGCAACAAGAACGGCATTCCTTTCGATCCGGAAAAGCCTTTCGTCACCTCCGGTATCCGCCTCGGCACGCCGGCCGGCACGACCCGCGGCTTCAAGGAAGCCGAGTTCCGCGAAATCGGCAAGCTGATCGTGGAAGTTCTCGATGGTCTGAAGGTTGCCAATTCCGATGAAGGGAATGCCTCCGTGGAAGCAGCGGTACGCGAGAAGGTCGTCGCTCTGACCGATCGCTTCCCGATGTATCCCTACATGTAAGAAGGCGATAGGATGCGCTGCCCTTTCTGCGGTTCTGAAGACACTCAGGTCAAGGACTCACGTCCGGCGGAGGATAACACCTCCATCCGCCGGCGGCGCATCTGCCCGGATTGCGGCGGCCGCTTCACCACCTATGAGCGTGTGCAACTGCGCGAACTCATGGTGATCAAGAAGAGCGGCCGCAAGCTGGCATTCGATCGGGAGAAGCTGGTGCGATCCTTCGAGATCGCGCTACGCAAGCGCCCTGTCGATCGCGATCGTATTGAGCGCGCAGTGTCTGGCATCGTGCGCCGGCTGGAAAGCTCGGGCGAAACGGAAATTGCATCGGAAGAAATCGGCCTGCAGGTGCTGGAAGCGCTGAAGAGTCTCGATGACGTGGCATTCGTTCGCTATGCCTCGGTCTATCGCGATTTTTCCCATGCGGAAGACTTCGAAAACGTCATCGCGGAAATCAACGCCAAGATCGCCCGCGATACAGACTCCGGAACCTGAGACTGTGGCTTCCCAGGCCGAAGACGAAAGATTCATGGCGCGGGCCATCGAGGTTTCGCGCCAGAATACTGGCTTTACCGATACCAACCCTTCCGTTGGATGCGTTCTCGTCAAGGATGGCGTGATCGTCGCCGAAGCCGTCACATCGGTCGGCGGCAGGCCGCATGCCGAGCGCAATGCGCTGGACCTTGCCGGTGAAGCGGCGCGTGGCGCAACCGCCTACGTCACGCTCGAGCCCTGCGCCCATTGGGGAAAGACGCCGCCCTGCGCCAACGCACTAGCGCATCATGGCGTCGCCCGTGTCGTCGTGGCCGTGGACGATCCGGACGAACGTGTCTCGGGCCGCGGCTACCAGGTCTTGCGCGACGCGGGGATCGAAGTCCAGACAGGTGTGCTACGAAGGGAAGGCGAGCGAGCGCTTTCCGCCTATCTCACGCGCAAGATCAAGAAGCGCCCCCACGTGATCCTGAAACTCGCTGTCTCCGCCGATGGCATGATTGGCCGAAAGGGCGCTGGCCAGGTTGCTATTACAGGCGCGGAAGCGCGCCGCGCCGTGCATGAATTGCGCGCCCGCTGCGACGGCATTCTCGTGGGTATCGGGACCGCTGTCGCCGATGATCCCGAGCTCAACGTCCGCATATCGGGAATGGAACAGTATTCGCCCATTCGCTTCGTGCTGGACAGACGACTGGAATTGCCGACCCATTCCAAGCTGGTGAAGACCGCGCGCGACGTTCCGCTTGTCGTCGTGGAAATGCCAAGTTCTGCAGAGGCACGCGATCTTGCGGAGAGACGCGCTGTGCTGGCATCGGCAGGCGCTGAAGTGCTGAGCGCCAAGAACATTGAGGATCTGCTCCTCATACTCGGCGCACGCGGGCTTTCGGAGCTTCTCGTCGAAGGCGGTGCGGTTGCCGCCAAGGCCTTCCTCGAGGCGGGCTTGGTGGATCGCATCCTGTTGTTCGAAAGCCCGACCGTCATTGGTACCGGCGGTATTGAAACGCCGATGAAGCGCGCCGATATCCCTGACACCTATTCCCTCGTCGGTGAGACCGTCTACGGTCCCGACCGCTGTTTCGATTATGAAAGGCCGCTTTGATGTTTACGGGTATCGTCACCGATGTTGGAACCGTTTCCGAGCTTCACCCGCTGGCCGAAGGCGTACGTCTGCGCGTCGCCACCAATTACGATCCGAAGACCATCGATATGGGCGCGTCCATTTCCCATGGCGGGGTTTGCCTGACAGTGACGAAACTGCCGGACGAGGGCAGCAACGAGCGCTGGTATGAGGTCGAAGCCTGGGAAGAGGCGCTTCGCCTCACCACCATATCCGCTTGGGAGAAGGGAACGCGCGTAAACCTCGAGCGCGCCCTGAAAATCGGCGACGAACTCGGCGGACACATCGTTTCAGGTCACGTTGATGGCAAGGCCGAAATTCTTGCCGTCGAGCCGGAAGGGGAGGCCGTCCGTATCCGTTTGCGCGCTCCGGAGCATCTGGCAAAGTTCGTTGCGCCCAAAGGCTCGGTGGCGCTCGACGGTACCTCGCTGACAGTGAATGCGGTGGACGGTCCGGATTTCGATGTGCTGTTGATCCGCCACACGCTCTCCGTCACCACTTGGGGTGATCGCAAGCCTGGCGATTTCGTCAATTTCGAAGTCGATACCATGGCCCGTTACGCAGCACGGCTTGCGGAATTTCCGTCGAAGTAGGATGCTCCGTCACAGTGATGAAGGCGCTGAGTGAGCGCCAAATTCGACGGAGCTCACAATGGCGTCTTATGAACTACTTGCGGCATTCCTGGTTACGACGGCTCTGTTTGCCTATGTGCCGGGACCTGCGATGCTTTACACAATAGCCCAGACCATGGCGCGGGGCCGCGCTGCCGGCTTGATGGCCGTGCTCGGCATTCACCTTGGCTGTTATGTCCATATCATTGCGGCGGTCGCAGGATTGTCCGTGCTGTTTCAGGCGGTGCCGTGGCTCTATCTTGCGGTGAAGTTCGGCGGTGCTTGCTATCTCATCTGGCTTGGCTTCTCCATGCTCAGAGCCCGGCTCAACGACGAAGCAACGGGCAGCGTCACGATCTCTCAGAAGTCTGCAAAGCGGGCCTTCATCGATAGCATTGTCGTTGAGGTGTTGAACCCGAAGACGGCGTTGTTCTTCCTGGCGTTCCTTCCGCAATTCGTCGATCCGGCCGCGGCGTTTCCGATCTGGCTACAGTTCCTGATCCTCGGCGTTGCCGTCAACATCATCTTCACCTCGGCGGATTTTGTCGTCGTGCTGGTGGCGGGGCTTGCCGCTGGACGGTTGAAGCGGTCGGCTTTGGCGCAAACGGTTGCCCGGCGTGGAGCCGGTGCGATTTTGATGGGCCTCGGTCTCCATCTGGCGTGGCAGAGAAGCTGATCGTAGCCACGAAACCGGCTCGCGGCATCGCGCACGCGGCAGCATTGCATTAAAAATGCTTGCCAAGCGGGGCCAGCCATGGTTTGACCGCCCCAAAAGCCGGTATGATCCGGCGCAAATTTTCAGGAAACCCCCATGTCCCAGCCCCATCTTCTCATCGTGGAAGCACGCTTTTATGACGATATGGCCGATGCCCTGCTCGATGGCGCAAAGTTCGCGCTCGAAGAGGCTGGCGCCACCTATGACATCATCACTGTTCCAGGCGCGCTGGAGATTCCCTCCGCGATTGCCATGGCGCTCGATGGCGCAGACAATGGTGGCACGGAATATGATGGCTTCGTTGCGCTCGGCATGGTCATCCGCGGTGAAACCTATCACTTCGATATCGTCGCCAATGAATCCTCCCGCGCTATCATGGACCTTACCGTCAGCGAGTCGCTCGCCATCGGCAATGGCATCCTGACCGTCGAAAACGACGAGCAGGCCTGGGCGCGCGTTCGTCGTTCCGACAAGGACAAGGGCGGTTTTGCCGCACGTGCCGCGCTGACCATGATCGAGTTGAAAAAGAAGCTGGGTGGTTGATCGGATGACGAGTGTCGAAAACGGCGCAGAGCCGCGTCAGCCTTCCATCAAACCCGTCAACCAGCGCGGCGCTGCGCGCCTTGCGGCAGTACAGGCGCTCTACCAGATGGATGTCGGCGGTACCGGCGTCATGGAAGTGGTTGCCGAATATGAGGCGCACCGCCTTGGCAAGGAAGTGGATGGCGAGACCTATCTGAAGGCCGACCCGTCCTGGTTCCGCTCGATCGTGTCAGGCGTCGTGCGCGACCAGACGAAGATCGACCCGCTGGTGCGTTCCGCACTTCAGGAAGACTGGCCGCTGTCGCGTCTCGATACCACCGTTCGCGCCATCCTGCGTGCCGGCGCCTTCGAAATCCTTGAGCGTAAGGACGTTCCGGTTGCAGTGATCGTCACCGAATATGTCGAGATCGCCCGCGCGTTCTTCGAAAATGACGAGCCGAAGCTCGTCAACGCGGTTCTCGATCGTATTGCAAAGCAGGTTCGCGGCGAGACCAAGCGTTAAGTTTCACGCCCTCACTTTTTGATTTCCCGCAAGGCTGGACAGCAAGTCACGCTATAGTCTTTGCGGGACATACTCCGATTGGGAAGGTGGGGACGAGATGAGCGCGGTATCGGTTGCGGGCCTGGAAGGCCAATTGTCTGAGGCCAAGCGCAACGTTCTCCTCCTCACCGTCGCACAGGCTATTCTCGGTTCCGCCGGACCGTTGAGTTTTTCGGTGGGTGCGCTTGCGGGTTACCAACTCCTCGGAGCTGACAAATCCCTGGCGACAGCGCCGCTCACCGGCTTCAACATCGGTGTTGCCCTTGGCGCGGTGGCAGTTGCGCTTGCCGCTCGTTTTCTCGGGCGCAAAGCAGGCTTCATTCTGGGAGCGCTTCTGTGCTCGACCGGCGGCGCGCTGGCTGCCGTCGCACTCTTTCGGATGGATTTCTGGCTCTTCACGCTCGGCTTGATGCTGATCGGTCTTGCTGGCGGCTTCACTCAGAAAATCCGTTTTGCAGCGGCCGATGCCTCGCCCTCCTTCTATAAGCCGAAGGCCATTTCCTGGATTCTTGCGGGCGGGGTTGTCTCTGCTATTGTCGGCCCCCAACTTGCCATTTTCGGTAAGGATGTTCTTTCGCCGGTTACCTTTGCAGGCACATTCATTGCGCTTGTGCCGCTTGGACTTCTGGCGGCTGGGATCTTGTGTTTTCTGAAGCTGCCGGAGGTGAAGCAGACAGTGTCCAGTGCTCCGGCACGGCCGCTCTTCGAGATCGTCGCCACCCGCCGTTTCATCACCGGCATGATCTGCGGCATCGGCTCCTACGCTCTGATGACCTTCATGATGACAGGCGCGCCGCTTGCCATGGTCATCGGCTGCGGCTTTCCGAGCGAACTGGCAACGCTTGGAATACAATGGCACGTGCTTGCCATGTTCGGGCCAAGCTTTTTTACTGGTGTCCTGATTACCCGCTTCGGCGCAGAGAAGGTGGTGGCCGCGGGCCTCGTCATACTCATGGCCTGCGCCATCGTCGCCCATATGGGCGTCGAACTCTGGAACTTTTGGCTGGCACTCATCCTGCTCGGGGCAGGGTGGAACTTCGGATTCATCGGCGCAACCTCGATCGTATCCTCCAGCTACCGGCCGCATGAAGCGGATAAGGTGCAGGGATTTCACGACATCATCCTCTTCGGCACGGTTGCGCTTTCGTCCTTCTCATCAGGGCAGGTCTTCACTGCCTGGGGCTGGTCGGTGATGAACCTCGTCATCTGGCCAGTCACCGGTTTTTGCCTCATCCTCGTGCTGACATTGATTTTCAGCCGGACGCAAAAAGCGGTCTGAATCAGAACCATACGCACCAGCACGTGATCTTCGGGCTTGACGCGACGCGTCATCGCAACGCAATCTTGCCACCGCAAGCCATTCTTCCCGGGGAGGGGATGAAATGGCTCATCCTGGTGTAAGGCGTTCTGCGCCTCACGCCCCGCATGTGGTTTCGCCCGCCGGGGAAATGTGACGAACCGGCACAATGGGAGGTAAGTGCGAATGACCGTCATTGCATTGGTAATTTTATGCGGTGTCCTATCGATCGCTTATGCGATTTGGGCAACGAAGAGCGTTCTGGATGCCGATCAAGGCAACGAGCGCATGCGTGAAATAGCAGGCTATATTCGCGAGGGGGCTCAGGCCTATCTCGCACGTCAATATCTGACCATCGCAATCGTCGGTATCATCGTCACGATCGCTGCGTGGATTCTTCTCTCTCCGGAAGCCGCAGTCGGTTTCGTCATTGGCGCCGTTCTTTCCGGTGCTGCCGGCTTCATCGGCATGCATGTTTCGGTACGGGCTAATCTTCGCACGGCGCAAGCCGTATCCCATAGCCTCGCAGCCGGTCTCGATATCGCCTTCAAGTCCGGCGCCATCACCGGCATGCTTGTTGCTGGCCTGGCGCTACTCGGCGTCTCCATCTATTATTTCATCCTGACCTCCGTGCTCGGCCACCCAACCGGCTCGCGCGACGTGATCGATGCGCTGGTCTCGCTCGGCTTCGGCGCATCGCTGATCTCGATCTTCGCCCGTCTTGGCGGCGGCATTTTCACCAAGGGTGCGGATGTTGGCGGTGACCTCGTCGGCAAGGTCGAGGCTGGTATCCCGGAAGACGATCCGCGCAACCCGGCCACCATTGCCGACAATGTCGGCGATAATGTTGGCGACTGCGCAGGCATGGCCGCCGACCTCTTCGAAACCTACGCGGTCTCGGTCGTGGCGACGATGGTTCTGGCGGCGATCTTCTTTGCCGGAGCGCCGGTGCTGGAAAACGCCATGCTCTATCCGCTCGCCATCTGCGGCGTTTGCATACTGACGTCGATTGCCGGAACCTTCTTCGTCAAGCTCGGCACCAACAATTCGATCATGGGCGCGCTCTATAAGGGCCTGATTGCCACCGGTATCTTCTCGATCGCCGGGCTTGCGGTCGCAACCTCGCTCACCATCGGCTGGGGTTCTATCGGAACCGTTGCCGGCATGGACATTACCGGCACCAACCTGTTCTTCTGCGGCCTTCTCGGCCTCCTGGTAACGGCACTGATCGTCGTCATCACCGAATACTACACCGGCACCAATAAGCGCCCGGTCAACTCCATCGCTCAGGCGTCGGTCACCGGCCACGGCACCAACGTCATCCAGGGGCTTGCGGTCTCGCTTGAATCGACAGCACTGCCCGCCATCGTCATCGTTGGGGGCATCATCTCCACATACCAGTTGGCGGGTCTCTTTGGTACGGGCATTGCGGTTACCGCGATGCTCGGTCTTGCCGGCATGATAGTTGCGCTCGATGCCTTTGGCCCGGTGACGGACAATGCCGGAGGCATTGCCGAGATGGCGGGTCTCGACCCGGATGTGCGCAAGGCCACCGACGCGCTCGACGCAGTTGGGAACACCACCAAGGCCGTGACCAAGGGCTATGCCATCGGCTCAGCCGGTCTCGGCGCCCTCGTTCTGTTTGCGGCGTATTCCAACGACCTTGCCTACTTCGCGGCGAACGGCGCAACCTATCCCTACTTCCAGGATGTCGGCGAGATTTCCTTCAGCCTCGCCAACCCTTACGTGGTGGCGGGTCTGATTTTCGGCGGTCTGATCCCCTATCTCTTCGGCGGTATTGCCATGACCGCCGTTGGCAAGGCTGCCGGCTCCATCGTGGAGGAGGTTCGTCGTCAGTTCCGCGAAAAGCCGGGCATCATGCAGGGCACCGAAAAACCGGATTACGGTAAGGCCGTGGACCTCCTGACCAAGGCCGCCATCCGTGAAATGGTCATCCCATCGCTGCTGCCGGTGCTGGCACCAATCGTCGTCTATTTCGGCGTGCTGCTGATTTCCGGCTCCAAGGCGTCTGCCTTCGCAGCCCTCGGCGCCTCGCTGCTCGGCGTCATCATCAACGGCCTCTTCGTTGCGATCTCCATGACCTCGGGCGGTGGTGCCTGGGACAATGCCAAGAAGAGCTTCGAAGACGGCTTCGTCGACAAGGATGGCGTGCGCCATGTCAAGGGCTCGGACGCACACAAGGCATCCGTCACCGGCGACACGGTGGGTGACCCCTACAAGGACACCGCCGGTCCTGCGGTCAATCCGGCTATCAAGATCACCAATATCGTGGCGCTGCTGCTGCTGGCGGTCCTGGCGGGTTGATATGAAAGAAGCGGGCCGCTCCTCAGCTTTGAGGGGCGGCCTCAGACAACCAGGCGGTCATCGCCGCTTCCGCTTCGGCCCGCGTCGGCGTGCCCGTCCGGCCACCGAAAACCTGACACTTCAGTGCTGCCGCCACGGACGACAGCTGGATGGCGGCACGGCTCTCGATCCCTTCCACTACAGCCAAGGCAAAGGTCCCATGAAACACGTCGCCAGCCGCGAGCGTGTCCACCGCTTCGATGGCCATGGTCGATTGAAAATGGATGGTCGGGTCGCCGGCTTCCGTCCAATAGCATCCTGAAGGCCCGGCGGTGACAGCAATGAATGTCTCCGGGTAGCGCCCATGTAAAACCGGCATCATGGCCGAAACATCGGATAGACCGGTCAGCCGTTCCGCTGCGGGCTCGGAAAAGATGATGTGGCTTGCAGCGGGTGCAAGCCGCTCCAACGTTTCCACCGGCGCAACATCCCCGTCCAGGATCGCGGGCTTGCCGAGTTGTCGCGCAACGGTCAGCACATCGAGCGCGAGTTCGGGCCAGCGCACGTCCACCAAAACGGCATCGAAGGCCGCTAGATCGGCTTTCGTGCAGGAGCGTTTATTCTCGTGCAGCCTGTGATCGTAGAAGGGGACGATCAGTCGCTCGCCCTGGTCATCGATCAGGATGGTGGAGAGCGCAGAGCGCGCACCCTTGGCGACCGTCATGCCGGACGTATCGATGCCGCTCTCCGACAGGTCGCGCAGAATGCGCGCGCCCGTCTCGTCATCGCCAACGGCGCCCCATAGGCTTGCCCGTCCACCCATGCGATGGACGGTGTAGGCGGCGCTCGATGCCATGCCCTCGGCGATTTGCAGCATTTCGTAAGGTAGAACCTTACCTTGGCCCGTCGGCATGTCATGTACGCGAAACAGCGTGTCCAGCACGGCCGCCCCGACGCAGAGTACGTGGCGGCCGTGGCCCTCTTCTTTATTCTCGCTTTGCATCGATGCTCAGATTCGCTTGCCGGTTTCCTTGTCGAACAGGTGCACCGAAGCGGGATCGATGGCAACACGAACCGTATCGCCAAAACGGATATCCAGCCGCTCGCGGAAGAGGCAGGCAATTTCCTCGCCATTGCAATTCAGTTTCGCATAGATTTCCGAGCCGGTGCCTTCCACCAGCTCCACCCGTCCCTCGATGCCGGTTTCGGCAGCGCGAATGTGCTCGGGGCGGATGCCGTAGACGAGGTCGCGCCCGCCAAGCGTCGCGGGATTGGCTGTTGGCGGCAGAGGCAGCGTCAGGCCCTTGGCGGTGCGGAAAACGCCTTCTTCGACACGGCCGCGAATGAAGTTCATGGCAGGCGAACCGATGAAGCCGGCGACGAAGAGATTGGCCGGGCGGTCGTAAAGTTCAAGTGGCGCACCGATCTGCTCGATGATGCCATCGTGAAGTACGACGATCTTGTCGGCCATGGTCATGGCTTCCACCTGGTCGTGCGTCACATAGATCGTGGTCGTGCCGATGCGCTGATGCATGGACTTGATCTCGCCCCGCATCTGCACGCGCAGCTTGGCATCCAGGTTGGAGAGCGGCTCGTCGAAGAGGAAGACCTGCGGATCGCGTACCAAAGCGCGGCCCATGGCAACGCGCTGGCGCTGACCGCCGGAGAGCTGGCGCGGGTAGCGATCCAGCAGCTTCTCCAGTCCAAGAATGCCAGCGGCCTTGTCTACCTTCGCCTTTGTCACGGCGGCATCGACCTTCTTGAGCTTCAGGGCAAAGCCCATATTCTCGGCGACTGTCATATGCGGATAAAGCGCGTAGTTCTGGAAAACCATGGCGATATCGCGGTCACGTGCCGGCAGGTGGCTCACCTCGCGTGCGCCGATATGGATTTCGCCGTCGCTCAGCTCCTCGAGACCGGCGATCATGCGAAGCAGGGTGGATTTTCCGCAGCCAGACGGGCCGACCAGGACGACGAATTCTCCGTCACGAATATCGATATCGATACCGTGGATGACATTGACCGCGCCGAAGCGCTTCTGGACATTCTGGATATTGACGGGTGCCATGATGATTATCCTGTAATAAAAGCCATTGCAGCGATCGGTCGGATCAGCCGCCCTTGACGGCGCCTGCGGTGAGGCCCGCAACGATCTGCTTTTGAGCAAACATGGTGAGCAACAGCACGGGCAACGTCACGATCAGCGCTGCTGCTGCGAGCGGACCCCAGCTGACCTGCTCGAAGGACAGCATGTTGTAGACCGCGACCGGCAGCGTTCGCGTTTCGCGACTGGCCAGCACAATGCCGAAGACGAAGTTGTTCCAAGAGAAGATGACGGCGAGGATGAAGGATACCACGATGCCGGGCTTGGCGATGGGCAGCGCCACGAGCCGAAACACCTGCCAGGACGAGGCACCGTCGATGCTCGCCGCCTCTTCCAGTTCCTTCGGCGTCGTCTCGAAATAGCCGATCATGATCCAGACGACGATCGGAACCGTCACCACCAGATGGATGATGATCTGCGGCCAGAGCGTGCCAAGCAGGTTCAGCCATTGGAACAGAAGGAACAGCGGAATGAGGAAGGAAAGGCCAGGCGTCATGCGCGCGATCATGATGACGATCGCTGCTTTTTCCGCCTTCAGCCGCGCAATGCCGTAGCCTGCCGGAACGCCGATCACCAGCGCGAGAATGGTGGCGGCACCCGTGACCAGCACGGAGTTCCAGAAATAGAGGAAGAAGTTGTTTTCCTCGAACACCTTCACATAGTTCGACCAGGCGAAGCGCTCAGGGATCAGGATCGGCGGATAGGCGCCGTTATCGATTTCGAATTTCAGCGACAGCGAAATCATCCAGAGGAAAAACAGGATGACGGGGGAGATCATCACCAGCGCAATGAAGAACAGGCCGATGCGGTCTAGGTTTCTGCGGGACATCAGCGATCCTCCATCTCGTTCCATTGGGTGCGCGCACGAACCATCAGAAGAACGAAGGAGAGCGCGATGATGACGATGAAGAAGACGACGGCCATGGCCGAGGCATAGCCGATGTCGTAATAGGCAAAGGCCGTATTGTAGAGGTAAATGTTGATCGTTTCCGATGCCGTGCCAGGGCCGCCTTGCGTCATCGCATAGATGATGTCGAAGCTCTTCACCGCATCGATGGAGCGTATGATGACGGCAATCATCAGGAAGGGTGCGATCATCGGCATGGTGAGATAACGGAACTTCTGCCAGGCATTGGCGCCGTCGATCTCAGCACTTTCATAGGGCTCGCGCGGCACGGCTGCCAGACCACCGAGAACGATGAGCATGACGAGCGGCGTCCACTGCCAGGTTTCCACCAGGACAAGTGAGGGGATGACCGTGGATTGGTTGTAGATCCATTCGAGCGGTCCGATGCCGATGAAGGACAGAAGATAGTTCAGCACGCCAAGCTGCGGGTGGAACATCATCGTCCAGACCAGCGCGATGGCGACCGGGGTCGCCATCATCGGCATGACGAATACGCCGCGCAGGAAACCGCGCAGCGGGAACTGCGCATCGAACACAAGGGCAGCCAAGGTGCCGAGAAAGAGCGGCGCGACAACCGACAGGACCGTATAGACCAGCGTGTGCCAGAGCGATTCCCAGAACCGCGCATCACTTGCCAAGCGGATGTAATTGTCGAAACCGATGAAACTCTGCTCTTGCCCAAGCGTCCAGCGTTGCGCGCTCATCCACAGGGTAAAGACCCAAGGGAAGACGATCACCGCGCCAATGACGACGAGAGCGGGAATGACGAAAGGCCAGTAATTTGGAGCAAGCCGCGGCGGCTTGCTCCCCTGCGCGACCTTCGTCACCGCTGCATTATGTTCGATGCTGACAGACACCATTATCCCTCGCTGCGTGCCAGAACAGGTGCGAACTGTTCGGTCGCCTTCTTGAGTTCTGCGGCGGGATCTGCGCCACCGATCATGTTGGTGAGACCGACGCCGTAAATGTCGCGGAACTCGGTCACCGGAATGATGACCGGCAGCGCAAGCTTTGACACCTTGCCGGAACCGACCACCGCATCCAGCCATTCGGCTGGCATCTTCACGCCTTCACGCACCTTCGCGTCCTCAAGGATGGACTGGCGGAACGGAACGCCGGCACCGGCCTGCAGAAGACGCGCACCCATGTCGTGAGAGATTGCCCACTGGCAGAAGAGATAGGCCGCTTCCTTCTTGGTGCTGGCTTCGACGACGCCAAGGCCATCACCGAACGTACCAGCCGCTTGCGCTGCCGGACCCTTCGGCATCACGCCATAGCCGGTCTTGCCGACGACGCGGGACTTTTCCGGGTTTTCGATCGGCGGTGCGAAGCCAACGCCATCCAGCCACATGCCGATCTTGCCCTGAAGGAAGGCAGACTGCGCTTCGGCCCAGTTGAAGCCGGAAACGCCGGGAGGCGCGGCCTTGGTCATCAGACGCTGGTAGAGCTTGGCCGCTTCCACCGCTTCCTTGGACTCGGTGTTGATCTTGCCATCGGTAATCGGCTCGCCGCCGTAACCGAGCATCAGGGTGGTCCAGACCGGGGTGTTGGCGTTTTTCAGGCCGCGGGCAACGAAACCATAAGTGTTGGTGGACGGATCGGTGATCGCTTCTGCAGCGGCGACCAGTTCCTCGAAGGTCTGAGGATATTTGAGGCCCTTGGCTTCGAAGAGATCCTTGTTCCAGTAGAGAATCCAGTAATCCACCGAGAATGGCAGCGAGCGCAGGACGCCGTCGCTATCCTTGGCAAACTGCATGCCGGCTGTGGCAAAATCGCTTTCGACCAGCGACGGATCGGTGAGCGATGGGTCCTTCATGAAGCCACTGATATCGGCGAGCCACTTGCCCTTCTCGAACTGGCGCTTCTGAACGTGGTAGCTCAGGTGCACGACGTCGAAGCTCGGCTTGCCGGAGGACAGTTCGATGACGACTTTCTGGCGCTGCTGCTGTTCCGGCGTTGCCTCGGCATTGACCTTGATGCCGGTCAGCTCTTCGAATTCCTTGATGTATTTCAGAAGCGTTTCGCTGCGCGGGCTCTTGACCAGATTGACCTCGAGCGTTGTGCCGGCATGCTTCTTCCAGTCCACTGCGGCTGACGCGGAGCGCACACCGAACATGGCGGCGCCGCCAAGGGCCGCCGTGCCGGCCAGGAAGGCGCGGCGCGTTGGGCTGATAAATGAATGTGTCATGAAGTTCCTCCTCTTGACGCCGGGATCTCCTCATCCCGGCTTTATGGTGATCTCTCAAACCGCGAGTGCTCTGTCCCTCGCGCTACGAATATGGGCAACCAGCCTCTCGACCGCTTCGTCGACATCGCGTCGTTGAATGGCCTCGATGATGGCAAGGTGCTCAGCCATGACCGATTTGACATGGCCGGCGATGCGGAAGCGCTCCTGGTTGATCAGGCGCATCTTGATCGAATTGACGCGATAGGCGTTCGAGATGATCGAGTTGCCGAGCGCGTCGATAAAGGCGTCATGCATGCCCCAGTCCACGGCCTGGGCGCGTGCATCGAGTTCGGTCGAGCCGTTGCCGCTATTGGCAAGTTCGGCAATCTCCCGATGGTCTTTCAGCAGCGCCGCAATCGCGTCGTCGGAGGCGGTGCGGGTGAAATTCGCCACCGCTTCCTTTTCCAGCAGGATGCGAAACTGAAAGGCTTCGCGGATGAGGTTGATATCGATATGGGCGACCTGGAGGCCACGCTGTGGCACGGTCTTGATCAGCCCCTCAGCCTCAAGCCGCGGGATTGCCTCACGGATTGCGCCGAGAGGCAGCCCTGTCATCTCGACGAGCCGACGCTGGGAAATGAACTGACCGGGCCGGACGTCACGCGCGAGGAGATGGTGCGTGAAGCTTTCATACGCCTTCTCTCTCAACGTCGTCTGTTCGGCCACATCGTCCATTTATGATCCCTTTCAAGCCGCCTGTTTACTGAAGAGCGACCCGAATGCCGCTTCGATCTTTTTACGATCTTCTGCAGAAATGGAAACCAGCGGCGGACGCACAGTGTGCCAGATCGTCTCGCCGGTCACGTAGGACACAAGCACCTTCACCGCAGGCGTCACCGGGAACTTCAGCAGTTCGACGACGAGGTCCTGGACACGCTCGTCATCCTTGCCCTCGACTGCCATGGCGCGGATTTCAGCGGGTAAGAAGTTGGCGCAGCCGGAGATCGCACCCTGACCGCCCATACGAACGCCCTGGGCCAAATGACGCTCGTCGCCGATGAGGATGATCAGATCGCCATTTTCCTTCAGAAGCCGTTCCGTATGCGGCCAGTTGCCGGAGGAGTCTTTGACGCCAACGACGATACCGGGAAAAGCCTGCTTCAGGCGGCCGACAAGCTCGACCGACAGCGTCACCATTGTCACCGACGGAATATTGTAGACGAGGATGTCGCGCGCGGTTGATCCGATCTGCGAGAACACCGAAGCGAACCAGTCGAACAGACCGTCATCGCTGACATTCTTGAAGTAGGAAGGAGGTGCAAGGAGGATGTTGCGCACGCCGGCGTCGAGGGCGGCAAAGGCCTGGTCGGCAGCATCCTGCACCGAATCGACCAGAACGCCGACGACGATATTTTTCGGAGAGATACCGGCACTCAGGCATGAGGCGAGGATATCGGCCCGCTCGCGGGTGCCGATCGAGCTTCCTTCGCCGGTGGTGCCGAAAAGGGTGATGCTGTCACAACCCGACGACAAGGCACGCTCGGCCTGCTTGATCATTGCATCGATGGCAATCGTTCCATCTTGCATAAAGGGTGTCGTCAACGCTGCCGAGAGGCCGAATTTACCAGTCACGTCCATGCTCCTCCAAAACTGATGGAGATGTGATAAGACATTAACATGTCAGTTGTAAAGTCACCAATGTTTAGTTTGTTGTTATGAAGCGCAATGAATTGGGGAGAGGGAGGCCGGAGGGCGCCCTTACTGAGGATGGCAGAAAAAACCGTTTCAGCTTTAAGATAAAGCGGTAAGCGGGAAAGTGCTGGAATTGCGTGGCACGGTCGCCACAGCCAGCTTTAACTCTGTTGAAATTCGCGAGTTCGGCCGCTTTAGCAATAGGTGGTTAACCTTTATTTTTTATCTCAGTTGCTGTGCCAATTGTCCGTTTATGATGAGTGTACAGGCTGTCATGCGTTTTCCCCGATCCAATTTTAATAATCCAGGCAATGCGATAGAGGGGGGAGAGGCTGAATCGGCAGACAACATGGTTCAGCATCCCCAAATCCCGGCCGCGCCGGCGCAAAGCTTGACGAAGGCTGAGCGCGCCGCCGTGGGTCGTAACGCCGATCAGATCGCTGCCAATGCGATTGAAGGCCGCCCGGATATGCCCGGCTGGCAGAACGCGTTCACGCTCGGCCCGAATGTCCGCTTTTCCCGCACGCCGCAGAGCATCTTCTCCAGGAAGAACGCTGCCGGTGAAGACATCGTCGCAGAGCAATCAGCAGAACAGGGCGAGGGAGAGTCTCCCGTGGTTGAAGATGCCGCCCAGGCGTCTGCGACTTCGACTGAGAAACAGTCGGCACCGGTGGAGCGCCGCATCGCAAAGCCTGCAGTGCTGCCGCAGCCGCCAGGTGCCACGGGTGCCAGGGCTCTCAGCTATCGTCTGCGTCGCGAACTGGCATTGCGCCAGCAGCAGGAACTAATGCAGCAGGCCGAAGCCGGTACATCGGTGGAAGCCCCGGTCCAGCCAGTCGCGATCGAAGCGAGGCGCGAGACCGGTGCCGCCGAACAGATCGATGTCGCCTGCTTCCCGGCAGAGCACCAGCACAAGCCCACGCTCGACGTGCCATCCTTCGCTGCCCACCTTTCCGACGACATGTTCTGGGAAGTCATGAACCTCGACGTCGAGGGCACGATTGCACCGGACCGTCAGCCCATGCGCCTGTCTGAACTGGCAAGGCTGAAGGCGCAGCGTCTCGCCGCGACAAAACTCACCGCAGTTGAGCAGCAGCCGGCCCCCATCCGTGTTCCGCTCTTGCGCCAGGCACGCGCGGTCGAGCCTGTCGTCATTCGCCAGCAGCCCCGGACAAGCCTGCCTGCCACGCCGGCAGCGGCCGAGTTGAACGGATCGGCCGTCTCGCTTTATCGCGAAGTCGGTGTTCGTGGCTATCAGCCGGCCCAATCCGAGCCGGCAGAGATCGTTGAGGCGACGCCGGTCGATGAGGCCGTCCCTGTAGTCGATGTTGTTGAGCCGGTTGCGATTGAGGCGCCGTCGCCGCGCCGCGAAATCCGCACGGTTGCTCGCAACAATCAGCCAATGTTCCTCGATGCACCTGTCTTCGGGGAAGGCGAATATGAGTATCCGCCAATCGACCTTCTGCAGCCACCGCAGGTGCAGCAGACCACGACAATGACGCCGGAAGCGTTGGAGCAGAGCGCAGGGCTTTTGGAAAGCGTGCTTGAGGATTTCGGCATCAAGGGCGAGATCATCGATGTGCGCCCTGGCCCCGTCGTGACACTTTATGAATTCGAGCCAGCCCCGGGCGTCAAGTCGTCGCGCGTCATCGGCCTGTCGGATGATATTGCCCGCTCCATGTCGGCGCTATCGGCCCGCGTGGCGGTTATTCCTGGCCGCAACGTTATTGGCATCGAATTGCCAAACCCGGTGCGCGAGACTGTCTATTTCCGCGAACTGATCGAATCCCACGACTACGCCGATACGCGGATGAACCTAGCGCTCTGCCTTGGCAAGACCATTGGCGGCGAGCCGGTGGTGGCCGAGCTTGCCAAGATGCCCCACCTTCTGGTGGCAGGTACGACGGGCTCGGGCAAATCCGTTGCCATCAACACCATGATCCTGTCGCTGCTCTATCGGTTGAAGCCGGAAGAATGCCGACTGATCATGGTCGATCCCAAGATGCTCGAGCTTTCCGTCTATGACGGTATTCCGCATCTCCTCACCCCCGTCGTCACCGATCCGAAGAAGGCCGTCATGGCGCTCAAATGGGCGGTGCGCGAGATGGAGGATCGCTATCGCAAGATGTCGCGCCTCGGCGTTCGCAACATCGACGGCTACAATGCGCGCGCTGCCGCTGCTCGCGCCAAGGGCGAGACGGTGATGTGCAACGTCCAGACCGGTTTCGACCGCGCAACGGGCGAGGCAGTCTACGAGCAGGAGGAAATGGACCTTACGGCCATGCCGTACATCGTCGTCATCGTCGACGAGATGGCCGACCTGATGATGGTGGCTGGCAAGGAAATCGAAGGCGCGATCCAGCGCCTGGCACAGATGGCGCGCGCCGCCGGTATCCACCTGATCATGGCAACGCAGCGTCCCTCGGTCGATGTCATCACCGGCACGATCAAGGCCAACTTCCCGACGCGTATTTCCTTCCAGGTCACCTCGAAGATCGATAGCCGCACGATTCTGGGCGAACAGGGCGCCGAACATCTTCTCGGCCAGGGCGATATGCTGCACATGATGGGTGGTGGACGCATCGCCCGTGTTCACGGACCCTTCGTCTCCGACGAGGAAGTCGAAAAGGTCGTCGCACATCTGAAGACGCAAGGTCGTCCGGAATATCTGGGCACGGTGACAGAAGATGCCGACGAGGCCGATGACGGCGAGGATGAGGACAGCGCCGTCTTCGACAAGACCGCGATGGCCGAAGACGATACGGCCGACCTTTACGAGAAGGCCGTGAAGGTGGTCCTGCGCGACAAGAAGTGCTCGACCTCCTACATCCAGCGTCGCCTGTCGATCGGCTACAACCGCGCGGCATCGCTGGTGGAGCGGATGGAGCAGGAGGGCATCGTCGGTCCTGCCAATCATGTCGGCAAGCGCGCCATCATCATCGGGGAGCGGGATGCGCACGAGGTGCCCGGCGCTGGCGACTGAGAGTGGGTCGCTAGAATAGCGGATAGAATATAAAAAGGCCGGCTGCCGTGACAGGCAACCGGCCTTTTGCTTTAGTGGAGCCAGGCGCTCGTGCAGGACCAAGGGCGATAGGCGTTGCAATAATGAAGGCCGCATGACGGGTTTGAAGCAAACAGATCCGGACTATCGCGCACCCTTCACGCCATTCGCTCCCGACACCTCGAAGGCATCGGCAGGTACCGGGCGGCCGACGAAGTAGCCCTGTACGTGGTCGATCCGGAACTGGTGCATCAGGTCCAACTGCTCGACGGTCTCCACGCCTTCGACCAGGATTTTCGGTCCGCGGTTGCGGATGAGGCCGATGATGTCCTTCAGCATGATCCGGCCCCGAGGCGTCGCGCCATCGTGGAGGAAGGACTTGTCGACTTTGACGGTGTCGAAATCGATCAGTCTCAGCCAGGAGAGACCGGCAAATCCGGTGCCGAAATCGTCCAGCCACATCTTGATCCCGAGCATCCTCAGATCGCTGATGCAGCGCAGGACGTCCGAATCCATGTCCATCTCGAGGCCTTCGGTGATTTCGAGGGCCAGTTGTCCGCCTGAAATTCCGAGTTCTCCCAAAATGGCAGCGACTGAGGTGGCAAAACCCGGGCGCTTGAGCTGGATGGGGGAGACGTTGACGCTGACGACCTGCACCTTGCCGGTTTGCAGCATCTGCTGGCAGGCGGTTCGGATCGCCCAAAGCCCGAGATCGGTAATCTTGCCGATCCGCTCCGCTATGGGGATGAAGATGCTGGGGGGAACCTGCGTGCCGTCCAGCAGTCTGAGGCGCATCAGGGCTTCGGCTGCCTGGACACGATCGGTCACGAGGCTGCGGATCGGCTGATAGACCAATGAGACGAGATCCTGCTGAATGGCAATATCCAACAGGGCGGCGACATTTTCCGTATCGTCGCTGGTCAGTGGATCGTCGGGGTCGAAGAGCTTGATCCGGTTGCGCCCGCTTTCCTTGGCAAGATAGAGCGCCCTGTCGGCCTCGTGGATTACGCGCTCCAGTTTCGGCATCGGGATCGGGCGTGCATAGGATGCCCCAACGCTGACGGTGATGACGGAGGTGCCATCGCGTCGGCGTTCATGGGCGAGACAAAGATTTTCGACCGTGCGACAGAGAAGCTCGGCAACCTGTTCGATCTCCTGATGCGTCTTGTAGCGCATCAGCGTGATGAACTCTTCTCCACCATAGCGCCCCACCACGGCATCGTAGTCGCTCATTGCTGCCTGGAGTGTATGGGCAACCTGGACGAGACAGCGATCGCCCTCCTGATGGCCGTAATAATCGTTGTATTTCTTGAAGAAATCGACGTCGATGAGAAAGACCGCGAAACTCCGCTTCGATGTGATCCAGTCGCTCCATAGGCGGCGCAAATGGGCGTCGACCGCACGCCTGTTGGCAACGCCGGTCATCGGGTCGGTATTGGAAAGCCTGAACAAGGCCTCACCGCGATCGTCGGCCTCGCGCTGGCGAACCTTCGCCTCGACAGTGCTTACGAAGACGCGGGTGCGCTCCCGATTGAGGCGCCAGTTCACATAGGAGGTGAAGCTGAAGCAGGCGAGATAGAAGGTGCCGAACGCGATCTGATAATAGACGTCCTTGTGCAGGAAGCTCAGCGCCACGAAAAAGATCACGAGGATGACGCCGGACGCAAACAGCGAGAGTGCAAAGTTGAAGGTGAAAAACAGGTTGGCGCCCATCATGAAGATCGCGCCGAAGACCATGTAGTAGGACATGTTGATGGTGTAGGCCGTCATCAACGCTGGCAACAGCCAGCCGAGGTAACCGCAGACCAGCGCCGCAGCGCAGGTCACATCCATGAGGTCGGTTCTCGTTTCCACTCTCACCTGTGTTTCCAGGATCAGCAGGGCGGCAATGCCAACGACGAAGCGAGCAAACGTGGTGTGAACGGAGACATCAGGAACGAGAAGCACATCCGTGACGGAAAACAGCAGATAGATCAGAACGGCAACCCAGAGACCCTTACGGATCGCCACTCGGCGTTTGACGTCGGCCTCTTCGAAGAAGTGCTGTCGCACGAGCGTCTCGGCGCCGGTGCGAGATGCATCCGCCTGCAGATCGAGCTCCACACTATGTGCCAAACTGTGCTTCATGCACGTTCCTAAAGTTGTACGAATTTCTAGCGAGCGATCATGCTCACCTGATAAATTCCAATGCTCGGTCTGCTCCACCCCCAACCGTCCGTCCTCTCCCTTTGCGGAAACGGGGAAGCTTGCGCAATATTCATACTCGCATGCCGATTAAGTTTGTTTGAATCCCACTCGCGTAATTTTAGTCATTAGTCATACCTTAATAGTTAAGTCCTAGAAAAGAATTCCTCTTCCCTGGTTCTCCAATCGTCGGTGCCGCGCTGGCGCGCCGCCGATTAATCTAGTATTAACAATGGCTTATAAGGGGATTTCTTAGTGGCTCGAAACGATCGTATCGCGCTGGACGGGCAAAGCTTGGTCACACCGGATTCAGTTTCAAAGGAACTGCTGACGCAAAATGAAAGCAACTCGCAACGCGATCTTGCTGTTGCGGAAGCAGAAGTGGCACTTATTCTCAACCTAGCACACCAACAGTTTCTTGCCGGTGGTGCGCCTGCAACCATAATACACGCGGTTGCTGGCAGGCTGCATCAAATGCGTAGAAAATACGACTATAGCGTGTGGACTGAGCTTCTGCCGCTCATTCAGCATCATCCCGTTGCCGATTATTTTCTCGAAGATCCCTTCACCCGATGGTCCTTCGAAAAGCCGCGCGGTTACTCCGGCGATGCGCAGCTTCTGGACTTCATCTACGGCCACGACAGTGTCGCCGACCCACTTGCAGCGGCTTCTCCTCTGGGTACCGCCCTCTATGACTATACCCGCGAGGCGTCATCCTCCGTCGCAGTTCGCGAGCGGCGCGATATTCTGACGCGTTACGTCGACGACATTGCGCAGGAGAAAGGGTCTGAGACAGAGATTCTTACCATCGCAGCCGGTCATTTGCGCGAAGCAAACCGCTCGCAAGCGCTTGCCTCGAAGGGGATCAAGCGCTGGGTTGCTCTCGATCAGGACCCCTTAAGCATCGGCTCCATTGCGCGCGACTTTGCCGGCACGTGCGTCGAAGCTGTCGACGGTTCGGTCAAAGATCTTCTTGCCCGCTCCCACGATCTTGGACAATTCGACTTCGTCTATGCCGCAGGTCTTTATGATTATCTGACGGATAAGGTGGCAATCAAGCTGACGAAGAGATGCCTCGATATGCTCAAACCCGGCGGCACCTTCCTCTTCGCCAATTTCGCCGAAGACATTGCCGTCGATGGCTACATGGAATCCTTCATGAACTGGACGCTGCTTCTGCGCAGCAAGGCGGATATGTGGAAGATCATCAATGCCAGCATCGCTCCGTCCCTTGCTGAGAGCGAGGTCTTCCATGGGGAGAACCACAACATTGTCTATGGCGTGATCAGAAAGCTCTGAACATCCAAATGACCTCACCGTTTCGATGAGAAGAGAGGCTGAGGTCATTTTAGTCGTCAAGGTTCAGATCGACGAGCGATGGTGTTCGTCGATCTGAACCATCGACCCTGACCAATTCAACGACATTCCAAATGGTCGCGCCTTTTAGCGTTAATACCGGGGCTTGTTTGTTATCCAAGCCCAGTATTGGTGATTGTCGCGCTCACCATAATCTGTAAGATTTCATCTCGGGGCACATTATCTCCTGAGGGGACGATCATGATGGTTTGGGCGGGACGCGTCATTTCGGCGCTCGTTGTTCTTTTTTTGCTTGTCGATGCTTACACAGGGCTGTTTGCGGCACAGACGCTGAAGGCGGAGATGGATGCCACGGGCTTTCCTTCCAATCTTGTGCCCGCCATCGGGATCATCGCGCTGATTTGCGGCGTCCTCTACGCTATCCCGGCCACCTCGGTGATCGGCGCGGTTCTGACGACAGCCTTTCTCGGCGGCGCGATCTGCACCCACTTTCGCGTCGGAGAAATTTTGAGCCCTTCTCAGATCGTGTGTCTGGTGGTGGGCGTTGCCGCCTGGGCTGGGCTCTATTTTCGCGATAGCCGCGTGCGGCAGCTCATGCCTTTCAAGGTCTGAGGGAACGAGATTCCTGACTTCGAGCGAGCGAGCGCGCTATCGCATCGCACGGCGCAATCTCGGTGCTTCAAAAAATCAAAGAAGTCTGGAAATCGCGCTGGCGAGTGGAATGATTGCGGGGTAATCCTAGCTGCGAACAGGCCACACGATGCTTGTGGCTCGATATGGAATCGTTGGAGTGCATGATGGAAAAGAAGCGTTACTACTCTGATTTTGGCGGGTTGCCAGGGCAGACGGAGCTGCTTTCCAGCAAAGCGGTGTTCACCACCGCCTATGCGGTCATTCCAAAGCGGGTCATGTCAGACATCGTCACCAGCGTGTTGCCGCACTGGACCGATACGCGCGCCTGGATCATCGCCCGGCCGATGACGGGATTCTCCGAGACTTTCGCGCAGTACATTATGGAAGTGCAGCCGGGCGGTGGAAGCGACAAGCCGGAGCCGGATGCGCGCGCCCAGGCGGCGATCTTCATGGTCGATGGTGAGATGACGATCACCTTCGAAGGCCAAGTGCACGCTCTTCGCTCGGGCTCGTTCGCCTACATCCCGGCGGGAAGCCAATGGTCGCTGCGGGCCAAGGGCGGCTCGGCTGCGAAATTCCACTGGGTTCGCAAGGTGTTCGACAAGGTCGAAGGTCTCGAATTACCGCCAGCCATCTTCACGCATGAAGACGAGCACGAACTCTCCGCCATGCCGGACACCGATGGCAAATGGGCAACCACCCGCTTCATCGATCCGGCGGATGGTCGTTACGACATGCATCTCAACATCGTCACCTTCGAACCCGGCGCGACTATTCCTTTCATGGAAACCCATGTCATGGAGCACGGCCTTTTCGTGCTCGAAGGCAAGGCGGTCTATCGCCTCAACGATGATTGGGTGGAAGTCGAAGCGGGCGACTTCATGTGGCTGCGTGCCTACTGCCCGCAGGCCTGCTACGCCGGTGGCCCAGGCCGTTTCCGCTATCTTCTCTACAAGGACGTCAACCGTCACGTGAAGCTGTGGTAATCGTCGCAGCATCGCCCTGAAAGCCGGCGACGTTTGAGATCAAGGCTTAGGAGCGCGCCCATGGAGAACGGGTGCGCTCTGTCTGCTTTTGGCTAGTGCATTCTGCTTTCCCAGAGCTGCCTCCGCTTTTCGGCGGATGCTGTAGGGGTCTCAGCCAGGTAGCTGGATGTCCATCTCGCCGATCCCTTCCCAGCGAGCGGTGATCCGCGTCGCTTCGCCAAGGCGGATCATCCCGCACAGGCTTCCGGTGGTGATCACCTGACCACGCTTCAACCCGCCTAAGTGATCGTTCTGCGCATTGGCGTAAGTGAGGAGAGGTGCGACCGGGTCCATTTGCGGATGCACCGGGATGGCGCCGAAGAGAACGTCGTCCTCCGCCTCGACCATGAGTGGCGGCAGGCTCGGATCCTGAAGGGCAAGCGCTTCCATGACGGAGGTGTCGATCGCCGGTCCGAGGACGAAGGAATGGTTGGCAAGCCTGTCGGCGAGGAACAGCGGAAACGGCACACGGCTTTCTTCCGTCAACCGATAGCTGACGAACTCTGCGCCGAGATTAATGGATTCGACCGCGTCCAGGATCGTCTCGCGCGTATAGGTCTCGCCGAGCGGCAGCGCGGGTAGATCCTCGGCAAGCACGAAGCAGACTTCGATTTCGATGCCGACGGCACCGGGCTTCGGGACTGTCAGCGTGCTGTCCTGCACCTCGTCATAAAGATCGAGCAGAGGGGCTGCGACCGGACGACCATTGTTCAGACCAAGCTTCCAGCCTGCAACGTCCTTGCCGATCGTTCCGACAGCCAACGCCTGCACGGCCATGGCGCTATCGATCGTCGGCGGGATAAGGTCTCGGCTTTCGAGCTTCTCGGCGCTGATGGACGACTGTCGTGCTTCCGCTTCAGCCAGAATCATACCGAGTCTGATATTCGCTTCCGTGATCGTCGTCATATATTTCCCCGCAGGTCCGGCTTTCACAGCTTCATTACAGGCAAATCTCACGCTGACAAGAGAACGGCGCAAGGGCTGGGAAACAAAAGGCCGGTCGTCAACACAATATTAAGCATGAAGTTACGTCGGTCTACATGCCCGTCACGGATAAACCGTAGACGCTAATACAGCTTCTCCTGTTGCTTGTCGCAGTAACGATCTGAATATTTTCAAGCATCTACCGCCAGGAAGTCCTCAACATAAAGAGGCTGGTCGCCAGCTTTCACACCCTGATCATCTGGCTAACTTCGGACGATGTGGCTCTGAGGACCCGGGGCAAGACCTGGAGGGTTTGATCTTGAAAAATGCCGCAGGCTTAAGGTGCCGCGCGTTCGATTGGACGCGCAGCACTGTACCTCTTTGATTTGACGCATCGGCCCGAAAATCGAGTCCGATTTTCGGGCCGATGCAGTAGAGACAGCGGGCGGCTTCTTCAAGTCAGATACGGCGGCCGGGCAGTTGCGGCAGAAGAACGGTCAGCAGGCCCAGAAGCGGAAGATACGAGCAGATTTGATACACAAATTCTATGCCCTGCCGATCGGCGAAGACGCCAAGGACCGCGGCACCAATCCCGCCGAAGCCGAAGGCAAAGCCGAAAAACATGCCGGCAATCAACCCCACGCGACCGGGTACCAGTTCCTGAGCGAAAACGACGATCGCGGAAAAGGCAGACGAGAAGATGAAGCCGATGACGACCACCAGAACCGCTGTCCAGAGGAGGTTGGCATAGGGCAGGATCAGGGCAAAGGGTATGACGCCGAGGATCGAGAACCAGATAACGACGCGAGAGCCAAAACGGTCGCCGATCGGGCCGCCAAAGAAGACGCCGGCAGCGGAAGCGCCGAGGAACAGAAACAGCAGGATTTGCGCATTCTGCACCGATACACCGAACTTCTCGATGGTGAAGAAAGTGAAGTAGCTGGAAATGCTGGCAAGATAAGCGTTTTTCGTCGCGGTCAGAACCACGAGAACGGCAAGCGTCATCAACACCTTGTTGCGGGGCAGCGGCAACTCACGGCTGACAGGTCGTTTTCCTGCCGCACTGCGCCGATGGCGGCTGTACCAGATACTGACCCATGACAGGATGGCAAAGCCGGTCAGCGCAATGATCGAAAACCAGCTGAGAACCTCCTGGCCTCTCGGAATGACGATGAAGGCCGCAAGCAGCGGTCCGATTGCGGTGCCCGTATTGCCGCCCACCTGGAAGAAGGATTGTGCCAGACCGTGGCGTCCACCGGAGGCGACGCGCGCCACTCGGGAGGCTTCGGGGTGAAAGATCGCCGAGCCGACGCCGATCAGGCAGGCGCCAAGCACCAGAACCGGGAAACTATGGGCATAGGCAAGTGTGATCAGGCCCGTGCAGGTGGAGAGCATCGCGGCTGGAAGCGAGAATGGCATGGGCCACTTGTCCGTCGCGACACCGACAGCCGGCTGCAACAGCGACGCCGTCACCAGGAAGGCGAAGGTCAAAAGCCCGATCTGCCCGAAGTCGAGCGCATAATTGGCTTTGAGCAGCGGATAAAGCGATGTCAGCAGCGACTGCATGATGTCGTTCAGCATGTGGCAGAAGCTTGCCGCTGCGATGATGGAAAAGGTCGTTACTTCGGGGGTGAAGCCGGGATTGGTCACTCTGGCCATGAGGGGATCTCCAAACACGCGCTTGCACGCGTTTGCCTCTTCTGAGAGTTCGGGCCCTCATGTTCAAGGTCAAATTTCCGGATTTCGTGTATTTTAGGAAAATAAGATTTGCCTAGGGCAGCTTTTTCTTCGGCCAGACTGATCGCGAACGCAGCTTCGGTTTTGAAAGCCGAAGCTGCGATTGATTCGATGATCAAACTGTCCTGAAAACCAGGAAAGGGTGACCTTCATCGGACGCGACCAATTTCAGAATATCGCTCGTTTCGACCTGATCTTCCGCCCACACGTTTCGGAGCCGCTTGTTTTTCAGCGCCGCCGGAAGGTCTACGGTAGTATCGCCAAGCGTTGGCGGAAGAGCCCGATCCTCGCCATGGCCAAGCGTAAAGCGTGGGAGAACGACGAGCACTGCTTTCTCACCGTTCACTCTTGCAAAGGCGATCGGCTTCCCACCCATGTTGGTTGTGGCCTCAAGCGGCACATAGTCTCCGTCGTTGAACAGGTCAGGCTCCGATTGCCGGAGGCGGAGCAGCGCGGCGGTGACATATTGCTTCAGCGAGCCATCATACCAGGCGGAGATTTCGGCCGCATCCGGCTTGCGTCCTTCTGCCAGTCGTTTTGACAGGCTGTCGTAATCCGGTTCGCGGCGATTGTCGGGGTCGACAAGGCTGAAATCGAAGCCTTCGCTGCCCTGATAGATGTCAGGAATGCCAGGCGCCATGAGCTTGATGATCGTCTGGGTAAGGCCGTTTGCAAGCCCGGCCTCGATGAAGGGTTTTATGGTCTCGGCAAAGCGCGTCAGGAAGTCTTTGTTGTCTTTCGAAAAAAGGTGCGAGGCATAGGCCAGAACAGCTTCTTCATACTCCTCGTTGGAGTCACCCCAGTCGGTCCTGAGTTTTGCCTCACGCAGCGCTTTCTCCAGATAGGTAAGGAAGCGCTCTCTCAACTCCTCGACCGCGTTTTCGTCATCGGCGTCGAAGCGCGGAGGGAGAAAGCCGGCGAGCGCCTGGTAAATCATCCACTCGACTTCAGGCTCAGGAGCAGGGCCATCTGGAAGCTGCTGAACAGCCTTGGCATTCATCGCACGCCACCCCTCAACGGCTGCAATCCAGACTTCAGGTGCTTCCGACAGCGCATAGAGGCGCGCTCTCGCATCTTCGCCACGCTTCGTGTCGTGGGTGGAGGTGCTTGAAATCCCCATGGGCTGCCGTTCCTTGCGGATCCGCATTTCCTCATGAAAATGATCGAGAGAAAAGTCAGGCTGGATAGGCTCAGCGCCGACCTCATTCAGGCCAAGCAGCATGTTGTGACGGAAAAACAGCGTATCCTCGATGGACTTCGCCATGATCGGGCCGGTCAATTGCTGGAACTTGGTACGGAAAGTCAGTGCATCCTGTGCCGCAGAGGTTGGCACATCGCCCTTGAGGATGCCGGTGATCAAGGCAAGCGCCTCGATCGACACGGGATGGCCAGCGTCCCCAATGCCTTCGATGACCTGGTCCAGGAGGGCCTTGTCGTCCGCGCGCATGCCCTCAGGGGTTCCGTAGGTGCGGTAGACCGGGAAGGCGATCAGCATTTCGCTAAGCGCGTCTTTCAGCTCGCCTTCCGTCGTAGGGCGTCCTGCCTGCTCGGCAATCTTGGCTGCCAGTTTCATCAGGACAGTGACCTCACCCTCGAAGTTCCTGCTGGCCATCAAGAGCTTTGCGGCGCGCAACTGCTCCTTCGCATCGACTCGTTTTTCTCCGAGACCTGCATAGGCGGATTGCAACACCTCAAGTTTCGCGCCATCCACCAGGGCATGGCTGAGGGCGGCGACGAACTCGTAGCCCGTCGTACCAGAAACCGGCCAGTCGGCTGGAAGCTGCTCGCCTTCGCCCAGGATCTTCTCGACGACGATATAGCAGTCCGGCCCTGCGGCCTGCCGCAGCCGGTCGAGATATCCCTTCGGATCCGCAAGTCCATCGATGTGGTCGAGACGCAGGCCCTGGACGGCACCGCTGCGCACCAGTTCGAGGATCAGCCGATGACTATCCTCGAAGACCGCCTCGTCTTCCACCCGCACGCCAGCAAGTCCCGTGACCTCGAAAAAGCGTCGATAGGACAGGTCACGCGCCGCATCCCGCCAGGACATCAGCCGGTAGGGCTGTTGCTCATGCAGTTGCGAAATCGAAGCCTTGTCCGAAATCTTCAAAATCTCGTCTTCACGCCCGTCATATGTCGCCGGGTTCAGCGGAAAGAACGATTCGAAGTAAGCCAAACTTGGCTTGCCCGTCTTCGGATCGGGCTTGATGGTCAGATCGCCCGCCTCCAGCACAGCCTCAAAATCGTCGCCGAGAACCGGCAAGGTCAAGCGCCGCGACCAGTCGATATCGAAATGGCGCGCATATCGGCTTTCCGCACCATGCTCGACCACATCCTTCCACCAGGGCGTCTCGAGCGATGCCGCCATGTGATTGGGAACGATATCGAGAATGAGACCGAGCCCCGCATCCTTCAACGTCCCGACCATGCGGTCGAAGCCAGCTCGGCCGCCAATCGCAGGATCGATTTCGTTCGCGTCGGTGACATCGTAGCCATGTGTCGATGCCGATGTCGCCGTGAAGATCGGTGACGCATAGAGATGGCTGATCCCGAGCGTTTTCAGATAGGGAACGAGCGCGCTCGCCCGATCGAAGGTCATGCCGTTGCGGAATTGCAGGCGATAGGTGGCGGTCGGAAATTTCATGCGACAATCCCAAAAGTGGCCGCTGCTTTGGCCGGTGAAAGCTGGCGAGAGAACAGTCGATGGCTTCGACGTTCTGGTCCGGAAGATCTATGAAGCGCTGCGCAAACTGCGCTTGTGGGCGAGTAGTTCCACCAGACGAGTCGCTTTGCGCGATGTCGAACAGGCAGTGAGAAATTCAAGAAATGCCCGTGAACTTTTTTCACGAAGTTCGGTTTGATGCAGTGCACACCAGCATGAGGGTCTTCGGTGGTTCACGCATTCGATTTTGGTCCAGCCATTTCCGATCAGGATATCGAGTTTCGCCTTTGGGCACCTTTGCATGATAAGGTGCTGCTCAACATCGAAGGCGCAACGCCGGAGGTGATGAAGCGGGACGATGAGGGCTGGCATCGGCTGCGCAAGCCGAGAGCTGAAGCCGCACTACGATACAGCTTTACTCTGCCGGATGGCCTGGAGGTTCCAGATCCCGCCTCACGCTTTCAACCGCGCGACGTCCATGGTCAAAGTGAGGTCGTCGATCTGTCGAGCTTCCCATGGAAGAGCGCCAACTGGCACGGACGACCTTGGGAGGAGATCATTATCTATGAACTCCACATCGGCACCTTCACCAAAGAAGGGACGTTCCAAGGCGCGATCGCCCATCTCGATCATCTGCGTGATCTCGGCGTCACGGCGATCCAGATAATGCCTGTCGCGGATTTTCCAGGTGGCTATAATTGGGGCTATGACGGCGTCATGCCCTACGCGCCGGACAGCAGCTACGGCCGTCCGGAAGATTTGATGGGGCTTGTCGATGCCGCCCATGAGCGCGGGCTCTGTGTCTTCCTCGATGTCGTTTACAATCACTTTGGCCCGGACGGCAATTACATGCCCAATTACGCGCCGCTCTTCTCGCCGCATCACGAGAACCCGTGGGGACAGGGCCTCAACTATGATGATGAGCAATCCGAGCATGTGCGCGAATTCATCATTCAGAATGCCGTCTATTGGGTAACGCAATTCCGGTTCGATGGCTTAAGGCTTGATGCCGTTCATGCGATCGTTGACGACAGCGACGAACACCTTTTGAGCGAACTTGCCCGCCGTGTTCGTGCCGCCGTAACTGACCGCCACATTCATCTGATCGTCGAGAACGAAGAGAATGACAGCGATCTCTTGAGCCGTGATGAGGAGGGAAAGCCGGAGCGTTTTACCGCGCAATGGAATGACGATATCCACCATGTGCTCCATATCGCAGCGACGGGTGAGACCTTCGGTTACTACAAGGCCTATTCGGGCGATGACGACAAGATCGGTCGCGCCCTAGCCGAAGGCTTCGCCTTTCAAGGCGAGCATATGCCCTACCGCGACGAGGAGCGCGGCAAGCCGAGCGCTCACCTGCCGCCAACAGCCTTTATCTCCTTCATTCAAAATCACGATCAGATCGGCAACCGGGCGCTCGGCGACAGGATGCAGACCTATGCTCCTGAAGCGGCACTCAAGGCGATCACCGCGATCTATCTGCTCGCGCCGCAAATCCCCATGCTGTTCATGGGGGAGGAGTGGGGCTCGCGCGATCCCTTCCGCTATTTCTGTGACTTCAACGAAGACTTGAACCAGAAGGTGAGGGATGGGCGCCGCGAGGAATTGTCTCGCCTGCCGGGCTTCGACGGCGAGAATGTGCCCGATCCGACCGCAAGGGAAACCTTTATAGCCAGCAAGCTCGACTGGTCGAAGGTTGGAGATGAAAAAGCGACCGAGCTGCTCAGCTTCTACAAGACGCTGCTCGACCTGCGGAAACGGCACATCGTGCCGCTGCTGACGAAGATCGTCCCCGATACAACGCACTACGATGTCAGGGATGGCATTGTTACGGTCGACTGGGGAATGGAGGACGGAGCAACGCTTCGACTGATCGCCAATCTTTCCGGAAAGAACGGTGAGACCGAGACCGACGCGACAACAGGCGGCGAGCTTTTCAGCCTTGGAACCATCAGCGCGAAGGCCATATCGCCATGGGCTGTCCACTGGACCTTACAGCCAGCTTGATAGGAAGGTCAGGCGGTTTTAACGCCTGACAATTCTCCACTTTACAAAGGCCGTGAAGCAGCAGCCTCCGCTGCCTCGAACCTGCTTGGCTTGCAATCGACAATACCGATAGTCAAGCATGCAATATTTTCGGTTGATCTTTGCGTCCAGTCGGGTGAGCATCCCTCTTTCGGGCCGATTTGCCGATTGCGCGATAGGCCCATTGGCCCACGATTCATTGATCTATTTCAGCCGAGGGGAACGAGAAGACTTAAACAATCTGTCGTCGAAATAGTCGATCCGCCGGGGCTTGAGGCTGATGCCACATCTATGCCGTCCCCGGTGCTGCAAGTCACAGAGCATTATCGGTAGAGTTCGAAGAAGGACATATTTATGGAAATTGGAGTCTTTATCCCGATTGGAAACAATGGCTGGCTGTTGTCGGAGAATGCGCCGCAATACAAGCCAAGCTTCGAGCTGAACAAAGAGATCACTCTCAAGGCAGAGAAATACGGTTTCGATTTCGCCTTGTCGATGATCAAGCTTCGCGGCTTTGGGGGGAAGACCGAGTTCTGGGATCATAATCTCGAATCCTTCACGCTGATGGCAGGTCTTGCCGCCGTCACCACCCGCATCAAGCTGTTTGCCACAGCCGCCTCACTCGTCATGCCGCCGGCCATCGTCGCAAGAATGGCCTCCACCATCGACAGCATTTCCAACGGCCGCTTCGGCATCAATCTCGTGACTGGCTGGCAGCGGCCGGAATATTCGCAGATGGGCATGTGGCCGGGCGACGAGTATTTCGGCAAGCGCTACGCATACCTTGCCGAGTACGCCACGATCCTGCGCGAATTGTGGGAAAAGGGGCAGAGCGACTTCAAGGGCGAGTTCTTCCAGATGGACGACTGCCGGCTGTCGCCGCAGCCTCAGGCCGATATGAAGGTGATTTGCGCGGGCTCCTCCAATGCCGGCATGGAGTTTTCCGCCAAATATGCAGACTACAATTTCTGTTTCGGTGTCGGCGTCAACACCCCCACCGCGTTTGCGCCCGCCGCCGAGAGGTTGAGGGAAGCAACAGCCAAGACGGGCCGCGATGTATCGTCCTTCGTGCTCTTCATGATCATCGCCGACGAGACGGACGAGGCCGCCAGGGCGAAATGGGAGCATTACAAGGCCGGTGCCGACCAAGAAGCAATCAAGTGGCTTGGCGTCCAGGGTGCTGCCGATACCAAATCCGGTTCGGACACCAATGTCCGGCAGATGGCCGACCCGGTGTCCGCCGTCAACATCAACATGGGAACGCTTGTCGGCTCTTACGAAACCGTAGCGCGACTGCTTGATGAGGTGCCGACCGTGCCTGGGACGGGCGGCGTGCTTCTGACGTTCGATGATTTCGTCAAGGGCGTCGAAGATTTCGGAACCAAGATCCAGCCGCTGATGGCATGCCGCAAACATGTAAAGCCCCTTCTCGAGGCGGCGGAATGAGCACCATGACAACAGGATACCAGGCACCCGCCGTTCACAGCAAGAGCGTCACATTGCCGGCCCGTCCGGAGCCGATCATGCTAAAGCCGGAAGAAACCGCCGTCGTCGTCGTCGACATGCAGAATGCCTATTCGACGGAAGGCGGCTATGTCGATCTCGCCGGCTTCGACATTTCCGGTGCCAAGGGTACGATCGATAATATCCGTAAAACCCTGGATGCGGCGCGCGCTGCCGGCGTTCAGGTGGTCTATTTCCAGAATGGCTGGGACAAGGATTATGTCGAGGCTGGCGGTCCGGGCTCTCCCAACTGGCACAAATCCAATGCGCTGAAATATATGCGCGCCAATCCGGATGCTCAGGGCAAGCTGCTTGCCAAAGGGACCTGGGATTACGCCATCGTTGATGAGCTTCAGCCGAAACCCGGCGACATCCTTGTGCCGAAGACCCGCTACAGTGGCTTCTTCAATACGCAGATGGACAGCATCCTGCGCGCCCGCGGCATCCGAAACCTCGTCTTCGTTGGCATTGCCACCAATGTCTGTGTCGAAAGCTCGCTTCGCGATGCCTTCCATCTGGAATATTTCGGTATCATGTTGGAAGACGCGACCCATCATCTCGGCCCCGATTTCATTCAGCAGGCGACTGTCTACAACGTCGAAAAGTTTTTCGGATGGGTAGCGACCGTCAATGATTTCTGTGGTGTCATCAGCCAGGCTGCGCCTGCCAATTCCTGATTGTAGAAGGACAAACTTATGCCGAAGAAGATCATCGTTCCAGAAGGCACATCGAAGCCGATTGCACCATTTTCGCCCGGCACGCTGGCAGATGGGATCGTCTATGTCTCCGGAACGCTGCCATTCGACAAGAACAACGACGTCGTTCATGTGGGTGACGCCAGCGCCCAGACCCGCCACGTGCTGGAGACCATCAAGTCGGTGATCGAAACTGCCGGTGGCACGATGGAAGACGTGACGATGAACCATATCTTCATCACCGACTGGGCCAATTATCAGGCCGTCAATGCCGTTTATGCCGAGTACTTTCCAGGCGACAAGCCGGCGCGCTACTGCATTCAATGCGGTCTGGTGAAGCCGGATGCCCTGGTGGAAATCGCAACCGTCGCTCATATCGGCAAGCCGTAAGCGCTATGCATTTCGATCTGCACGGAAGACAAGACGCCGATGCGCCGACAATTATCCTGTCATCGGGCCTCGGCGGATCGGCAAGCTACTGGGCGCCGCAGCTTGCGGCGCTGTCGGATGACTATCGGATCGTCACCTATGATCATCGCGGTTGTGGAAGCACCGGTGGCGAGGTGCCAGCCGATGGCGGCATCGCGGCCATGGCGGATGATGTGCTGGAAATTGCCGAGCAACTGGGTCTCACACGCTTCGACTTCATGGGGCATGCCTTGGGCGGCCTGATCGGTCTTGATCTTGCCCTTCGCAAGCCCGGAATGATCGGAAAGCTCGTCCTCATCAATGCCTGGAGCAAGGCCGATCCGCATTCCGGACGGTGTTTTGATGTGCGCATCGAGCTTCTGGAAAAGTCAGGCGTTCCGGCTTTCGTCAAGGCGCAGCCTTTGTTCCTCTATCCGGCAGTCTGGATGTCGGAGAATGCGGAAAGGCTGGAGGCGGAGGAGCGTCACGCCATCGATCATTTTCAGGGGCGCACCAATATCCTTCGCCGCATCGCTGCCCTGCGTGCCTTCGATGTCGATAACCGGTTACGGGATATCAAAACGGAAACGCTGGTCATCGCCACCCGCGATGATCTTCTCGTGCCTTACACGCGGTCGATCCGTCTGGCGGAGGGCTTGTCAAACAGCCAGTTGCAGCTCGTCGACTTTGGTGCTCACGCTGTCAACGTCACGGCTCCGGATACGTTCAACGCTGCTATACTGCGCTTTTTGCAAGCCTTCTGATACTTTTTCGTTACTTGTTCAGGCACAGCAACATCACCCCTTCCAAGAAACAGAAATGGCACAAAGGAAGGGGTTGCTTTCCGCCGCCTGACGTTTCATCACCTTCTTATAGAGCGCCGTGCGTCCTTTAGGACGCACAAAGGACGCTCTAACTTTTTGGATCTACGCATCGTGCTTTCCGAAAATCGATTCCGATTTTCGGAAAGCACGATGCTGTAGACGCGTGTCGCATCAAGATTGAAGGAGGAAACGATGAAGGCTCTGGTTCTGGAGGAAAAGGGAAAGCTGTCGCTTCGCGACTTCGATATTCCCGGCACGCTCGGCCCGAAAGATGTGAAGATCCGCACCCATACCGTCGGCATCTGCGGCTCGGATGTGCATTATTACACGCACGGCAAGATTGGCCATTTCGTCGTGAAGGCGCCGATGGTGCTCGGCCACGAGGCAGCGGGAACGATTGACGAAGTTGGCGCCGAGGTCACGCATCTTAAGGTCGGAGACCGCGTGTGCATGGAGCCTGGCATTCCCGACCCGACCTCGCGTGCCGCCAAACTCGGCATCTACAATGTTGATCCCGCCGTGACCTTCTGGGCGACGCCGCCGGTTCATGGCTGCTTGACGCCGGAGGTCATTCACCCCGCCGCCTTCACCTACAAGCTGCCCGACAACGTCTCCTTCGGCGAGGGCGCCATGGTCGAGCCCTTCGCCATAGGTATGCAGGCAGCACTGAGAGCACGGATCCAGCCGGGCGATGTGGCTGTGGTCACGGGTGCCGGACCGATCGGTATGATGGTGGCGCTTGCAGCCCTTGCGGGCGGTTGCGCCAAGGTGATTGTTGCCGATCTTGCTCAGCCCAAACTTGATATCATAGGTGCCTATGACGGTATCGAGACGGTCAATATCCGAGAAACATCCCTTCCGGATGCTGTCGCCAAAGCAACCGATGGCTGGGGCTGCGATATCGTGTTCGAATGCTCAGGGGCGGCTCCTGCTATTCTCGGCATGGCAAAGCTTGCTCGTCCAGGCGGGGCAATTGTGCTTGTCGGCATGCCGGTCGATCCGGTGCCGGTCGATATCGTCGGATTGCAGGCCAAGGAACTGCGAGTCGAGACCGTCTTCCGTTACGCCAATGTCTATGACCGCGCGCTCGCGCTTATCGGTTCTGGCAAGGTCGATTTAAAGCCGCTGATCTCGGCCACCATCCCCTTCGAAGACAGCATCGCCGGTTTCGATCGTGCGGTGGAGGCGCGCGAAACCGATGTGAAGTTGCAGATCACCATGCCGCAATGACCGGCGCGGTGCCGGGTGCCAAGCTTTGGCACCCGCTGAAATATTTCTCTTCAAAGGCCTGAATGGCTGTTGACCTAGAGTGTGCTCTAACTTGTAGCTTCCTCTGCGTCATGACGATGAGGTGCTGATGAAGATCGGTGAACTGGCAAAACGCTCCGGCCTTTCGGCCTTTACGATCCGCTATTACGAGCGGATCGGCTTGCTGCCCTATGCCGATCGCGACCGCTCGAGCAGGCGCGATTACGATCCCGAGATATTGATCTGGATCGAGTTTCTCGGAAGGCTGAAAACGACAGGAATGCCGATCCGGGACATGCTGCGCTATGCCGCCTTGCGAAAGCAGGGCGACACGACCGTGCCCGAACGGCAGGCGATGCTGGAAACGCATCGCGACCAAGTTCGCGATCGGGTTGCCGAACTTCAGCAGTGCCTCCTCGTCCTCGACCAGAAGATCGCCGGATATGCCGGCGAAGATCAGAGGATGACAGATGATGACGCAGCCACAGGAAAATCCAAACGAAAGCCGGCTGGAGCGCGGCAAGCGCGTACTCGCTGAGATTGATGGTGAGGCCGGAGAAAAGGTAATTGCGGCGCTCGCCGATATCGCACCGGACTTCGCGACTTATCTCTTCGAGTTTCCCTTCGGCGACATTTACAGCCGGCCCGGACTCGATACCAAAGCAAGGGAAATCGCAACCATCGCCGCACTGACAGCCATGGGCAATGCCGCGCCACAGTTGAAGGTGCACATCGAAGCGGGTCTGAATGTCGGGCTCTCGCGTGACGAGATTACCGAAATCATCACGCAGATGGCCGTCTATGCCGGATTTCCAGCAGCGCTGAACGGCCTGTTTGCCGCCAAGGATGTCTTCGCTGCGATGGACGAGCGGGAAGCCGCGGCCGCGTGAGGGGCAACTCCAAGGGCTAAACCCGCGCGAACTCACCGCGGGCGCTATTTCTCCATCTCCCTGTAGCAATGGGAGAGAAAGGGATATAGCGTCCCGCCGCCAAACCAGCGTTGCCCCTGAGGATGTTATGCCCCTATCCGACCAGCAGATTGCCGAGCTCAACACGCCCGCCGTTGTCGTGGACCTCGATATCGCCAAGAAAAATATCTCCCGCTTTCAGGATTATGCCGACATCCACGGGCTGAAGGTCAGGCCGCATATCAAGACGCATAAGCTCCCGGCTGTTGCGGAAATACAGCTCGCTGCAGGGGCAGTGGGCATTACCTGCCAGAAAGTATCGGAAGCCGAGGCTATGATCGCCGGAAGCGATGCGATCAAGGACGTACTGATCACCTACAACATTCTCGGTGCTGCGAAGTTGAAGCAGCTGCGAGCCCTGGCCGGCAAGGTTCGGCTATCGGTCGTTGCCGATAGTGCCGACGTCGTGCAGGGTCTCTCGCAGGCCTTCGCCGATGCTGCCGAACCGCTCAACGTTCTGGTCGAGTGCAATACGGGTGCGAACCGCTGCGGCGTTCCAACGCCGGAAGCCGCAGCCGGACTGGCCGTCATCATCGATCAGGCGCCGGGACTGGTGTTCGGCGGATTGATGACCTACCCGGCACCTTCAGGTGAGGCCGCGGTTCAGAGCTTCATGACGCAGGCCAAGCGACTGATCGAGGAGAAGGGGATTGCTGTTACCGTCATCACCTCCGGCGGCACGCCGTCGATGATGCATGCGGCGAAGGCACCGGTCGTGACGGAATATCGCCCAGGAACATACGTTTATAACGACAGATCGCTTGTGACCCGTGGCGTCTGTGGCTGGGACGAATGCGCCTTGAACGTGATTGCCACGGTCGTTTCGGTTCCGGCGGAAAACCGCGCCATCATCGATGCCGGCTCGAAAGCGCTGACGTCGGACCTTCTCGGTCTCACGGGCTATGGCCATGTTCTCGGCCGTGAGGACATCACGATCGATCAGCTGTCGGAGGAGCACGGACGTCTTGTGACCGAAGGACCGATCGGGCTGAAGGTAGGCGACAAGCTTCGCATCGTCCCAAATCACGCCTGCGTCGTCACCAACCTAGTCGATAGCTTGACGGTGATTGGCGAAGACATGTCCGAGCCGGAAGTCTGGCCTGTCGCGGCGCGCGGCCTGATCGTCTGAGTTTTTTGCTCGAAAGGATGAACCGCAGAGAGGCTGTCGCGTTTGTGAGTTTTATTGACCTCTGAGAATTTTGATGATTGCGACGCCTCAGCCCGAACGCTTCGTTTTACTGGATGGAATTCGGGGCGTTGCAGCCGTCGCAATTGTCCACCGCCACGCGGAATTCTTTTTCGGCAGGCCGGAAGCATCCAGCTATCTGGCCGTCGATCTGTTCTTCGCCCTGAGTGGTTTCGTTCTCGCACATGCCTATGGCGAAAGACTGCGAACCGG